>CAKOMG010000014.1 GCA_934096585.1 uncultured Bacilli bacterium | reverse complement strand
CTTTCTTTATGATGTTATCTATAATTTTATTATTATACGACCAAACTTTGTTACTGTTTCAGGATCTGTATATATTTTATTTAGTGCTGTTTCAAATGAAGCAAGGCTTGTGCTTTTTTCAACTGCCATCATAATTTCTTTATTTAACCATCTATGCCAATCATCATATCCATAATGAGCTTTTAATGTTTTAGCTCTTGCTATATAATGATTTCTATTTAAGTCAGTTCCCAATCCCTTGTCTTGCAATGCTTTAAAAGAATTTTTATCAATAACATGATGCCTTTGACCTGGTGCATCTATGTTTGGTATATGTCCCTTTGAACATTCTTGTACAGGATCTAAATCATTAGGTGATGAACAATCATTATGTACTAATATTAAACTTTCCCCAACAAAGTAATTATGATTATCTTCAACTTCAAAGTTATATGTTTCTTCTTCTTTTTCTAATTCTTCTACTTCTTTTGATACTAGTACTACACAACTATTATTATATATTAATACTTCTTCATTTTCAACTAAATATTTAGCTTTTATATACCCTTTATTTGGTACAAAAATGTTCTGTTATATATATTAAATTATAAAAAAAGTCCTATTTAGACTAGCTATATAAGACTTTTTTTGTTTGTTAATCTTTTTATTTAAAACTATTTAATAGATTTTTTTATATTTACTTGTATCAACAAAAACTCCGGGAATCAAATACATAAACCCTAGAGTTTTAAAATCATTTTCAATTGATTTTTTTATTGTTTCTAAATTTACTTTTTCAACTATATATAAATTGGTAATATATAAATAATTTGTTTCTTTCATTTTTGATTCTAATCTATCACAGTTTAAAAAATGTAACTTACAGCATCTTCTATAGTGTGTTACTATTATATCATCTCTTTCTCCAATGCTTTCATAATATTTATCTTTTTCTTCTGAATCATCACTTACATATATTTCATATTTGTATATATCTAAATCATTCACTATAGATCACCTTCCAATCCTTAATATCCCATTCAGTACCAGGAGTAAGCTCTAAATATCTTTTATGTTTTACATTATACTTTATTACTTCTATAATGTTTTTTAAACTTACATCATCAACTATGAATAAATTTACTAAATTATTAAGATTATGATGTGCAGCAATACTTTGTCTTATATTTGTAAATTCCAAAAAAAGCGGTCTATAATATACTCCATATATTTCAATTGCAACATCTCCTCTTGTGCCTTTCATTTGACATTCTAAATCACTTAATTCTGAATCATCACTTACAAGTATTTTCATATATTCTCCTTTCATTTTAATTATAAATTTTGAGTTATATATTAAAGCTTATTTACTAAATAAAATTAAGTTTAAATAATTCAATAGTATCTTCTAAATAACAAAAAGAATATTTAATAAAATGGTCAACATAATTTCCCATTATTCCTTCAATATGCAAATACTTATCTTTTCTTTCAATAGAAAAATAATATTCATTCGAATCATCATCGTTAACTCTTATAAAATTTATTTTATTTTTAAGAAATTTAGAAAAATCATTTTTTAATTTTTTGTATGAATAATCATTTAAACTCAATTCTCCCCAACTACTAAATCCATTATCATTAAAATTTACAACTAAACTCGCATTATTCCAATCATCTATATAAATCCCTAATTGAAAATAATTATCTAATTTTCTAAACAATTCATAAACATGATGCATATTATTTTTATCCATATATCAACTATTTAAAATCCTTAAATTTTTTAATTTTATTTACAAAAGCAATTATTTCTTCATAATTTATTAAGTTTTCATCTACCTTATTAAAATAAAACTCTAATGTTTGATTATCATAATCCCCTATCTTACCTCTAATCACAATATTATCTTTTATTCTATTAAAATAAAGATAATATGAAGCTACATTTAGATCATTTACTAAAACATCATTTACCTCTCTATTAGAAAAATTATGTATTTGTTTTTTTAAATTTTCAAAAGATAATGTATCAAGTTCTATTTTTCCTATTCCACTAAACCCTTTATTTCTTGCATTTATCCATAGTGTCATTGGAATTTTATCATCAATGCCAATTTGTAATAATGTATATTCTTCAACAATTAATGTTAAATATTCTCGCATTTTAATTTCTCCTTTATTTAATTAATTTTTTATTTTTTAACTCATCTATTAAATTTTCTATGATTGTATAATTAATCATTTGTTCAGATATTCTATTAAAACAAAAATTAAGTACACAATGATTGTTATGGATTTTTCCTTTTATATTCAAATATAAATCATTTCTTTCAATTATTAAACAACTCATTTTATTAATATCAAAAACACTAATCTCTTTTATTTGTTTTTCTTTAAAATTATTAAGTTGGTCATTAATGATGTTTAATGATTCTATATTAAAATGAATATATCCATAACCATCAAATCCTTCACTTTGCACATCAACTATTAGTTTATACTCATTATCGTTTGTTATTCCTAAACGTAAATATTGATTTTCACCATTTAAATATTCCAAAAATTTATAAATCATTTAAATCACCTATTTAATCCTCATCGTAAGGGTATCTTGAAATCATCAATTAATCTTAACTTACAATTCATCACATAATGAATTGTAATATTTCCTTCTACACCATTAAAATTTCCATAATAAACTTTTTGCATTTTTACCCATCCTTTATTACTTTTCCAGCGCGGATCTTTTAATTCTATATTCAATTTAGTACCGGTACTTGGATATGTCATTGCATCATTAAAAGCTATGCCCTCAGAAATGCTATTTGGTTGACTTCTTCCTTTGCTGTGTCCTTTATTAGCCATTTTATAGAATTCTGATTCATCAGGAGATGAACATTCATTATGTACTAATATTAAACTCTCCCCAACAAAGTAATTATGATTATCTTCAACTTCAAAGTTATATGTTTCTTCTT
>CAKOMG010000013.1 GCA_934096585.1 uncultured Bacilli bacterium | reverse complement strand
ACTTCGAAAGAAGTATAATTTCCCTCAATCTTTTATTGGTGTCTATAGGATAGCTACCTATAGACATTTTAAATTTTTGAGGTACTTTATAATTAAATCATGATCGTTGGGCATTTTTTCTTCAATAACCAAATCTAATATATGATTTAATACTTCTCCGTAATATTTAGGTTTAATGTTTAAATCAGATAAATCTTGGCCACGAATTGCTAACATATTAATTCGATGGCACTCTAAAGAAGCTTTATATAAGGCTTCTTTTATTTTTTCTTTTTCTTCTTCAATTTCAATATGATAATTTGTATAGAATATAATATCATTAAATTCATAATTTTTCAATAGTTTTTTACATTCAATGATATCATCATCTAATTTCAAATCCTCATTAACAAATTTAATCAAGCGGATTTGTTTTTTTGACATTTTATATAAATCATAAAGTGAAACATCATTTTTAATATTTTTAACTAAATAAGCAAATTTCAATAATTGTTTCTCATCTTTTATAGAATTAAAATACTTAAATTTGCGAATAACTTCTTCTTTTTCAGACTCATTAAGCATTGGAAAAATAATTAAAAAAACATCAAAAAACTCATTTAAAACATAAGTATTATCATATTTAAACATGTTAAACAATTCAATAACTACACGTTCAGCACTTATATTCCTCAATAATTTTTTTTCTGAATGAATAGCTTTTTTAGTTTCCAATTCAATCGAAAACTTTAATTGACAAGCAAACCTTAAGGCTCTCAAAATGCGTAAAGCATCCTCATCGAATCTTTGAATAGGATTGTTAACAGTTCGTATTATTTTTTTCTTTAAATCTTCCACACCACCAAATAAGTCAATTAATTCATTGTTATAGCACATGGCATTGATAGTAAAATCTCTCCTAGACAAATCTAGTTCAAGATTATTAACAAACTTTACATCATTAGGATGACGATTATCAATATAATCCCCATCAATTCTAAATGTTGTAACTTCAAAAGGAATATGATTATAAAACACTGTAATTGTACCATGTTTTATACCAGTGGGCACAATTTTCGCAAAAGTAAAAATATTAATCATTTCATCTGGAGTTGCCGAAGTGGTAATATCATAATCAGAAATTTTGATATTTAATATTTTGTTTCTAACTGCTCCACCAACAATATAAGCTTCAAATCCATGATCATTCAAACATTTTAAAATTGTTAACGCTTCTTCTTTAAATTCTAATTTCATAATAATTCCTTTTTAATGATTGTTTCATAATTATCAATTTCAATATAATTTTGACATTGATATTTGCTATCTGGTGCTAAATGCTTTTCATTAAACCATATAGCTTTTATACCTGATAAATTGCTACCATAAATATCATAATAATAATCATTACCAATAAAACAAATATTTTGTTTGTTAAGGTCTAATCTTTTTATAACAATATCAAAAAAACTAAAATGAGGCTTTCTTACACAGTAATCACTAGAAACAATAACATCATCTAAATAAGCATGAAATGGTTTTAAAATATTTATAATAGCTTTTTTACTCATACATGTATTTGATAAAACAATAATTTTATAATTCTTTTGTTTTAGATATTTAAGTAAATCAATAGAATGATCAACTATTTCAATTATAGAAAGGTTTTTTGAAAAATCTATTTCTAATTCATCTAAACTAATATTATAAGAAAAGTCAAATAATTCCATTAATTGTTTTAAAAAATCAATTAGCTTTATTTCAATAAAATGCCTTTCAGAAAAAACATCATTAATTATTTTCAAACTATAGTTTAAAAACTCATCTAATGTTACATTCTTATTTAAACTTTTTTCATACATTAATGTTAAAGATCTTTTAAAATTAAAATCAATATTATGAATTAATGTATCACCCATGTCAATCAAAATTCCTAATTGTTTCATAAAATATACTCCAATATAAGTATACCATATTTTATAATACTAAACAATTAAAAAAATTTAATTTTTTTATAAAAAACTCTTGCTTTTAATTTAAATATTTGATATAATATTATTACGTTTGCAGGTATAGTATAACGGCTATTATACCGCCTTGCCATGGCGAAGATGCGAGTTCGATTCTCGTTACCTGCTCCAAATTGATTATGTAACCCATTTAGGGTTTTTTTTATTTATCGAAGAACTCGGTGTCATAGCATCATTTTTAAATAATAAAAATAGAGTTGATAAGCTGACTTTTGTATGAAATAATTATGATTAATTTAAGCTTCATATTACAAAGCACATTTTCAAGTATGTTTATAGTTGCAATAATTTTTTTACAAATCAAAAAAATATAAATATTAAGATGCCTTAAAAAGCATCTTTTTTTATTGTCAACAAAAACAAAAAATGTTATAATATTTTTAGGTGAATATAATGAAAAAACATAATACAAGACAAAATGAACTTTTAAAAAAATATTACGATTTAAACTCAGAACAAAAAATAATTAATATTTCCTTGCACTATGATAGAGCAAGTGATATTCTAGACACAAGTATAGGAAATCCTCTGCATCCACAATTCAAGGATGAAGTGCTACAAAAAATTAATTCAACAATTTTAAATACAAAACAAGGTTATAAACTAGCAATTAATTTTGAAATTAATGATTATGAAAACTATACTCCAAAAAATATTATTGAATCATTCAACGACACATTAGAGTTAAAGCAATATGCATCTAGAAAAAAAAGACAAGTAAAAGAACTTATATCTTCAATATTAATTCTAATTGGCACACTACTTCTACTATTAATGGCAATTGTTAAGCAAAAAAATATAATTGTAGATGAAACAAATAATGAAATAGTTTGTGAAATCATTGATATCATAGCATGGGTATTCATTTGGGAAGCAGCTACAATGTTATTTCTTGAGCATTCTGAACAAACAATATTTGCACTACAAATAAGAAAAAGAGTGACAAGTATAAGTTTTTATAAAAAAGGAGAAATCATCCCACTAGAAAAAGAACCTTCACCACAAATATTTTGTAAATGGGATAATGAAGGAAAAATAAAAAGAATAGGAAAATATTTTACATTAATTTCAAGCGTTTCTTTTATATTTTTTGCATTTTATTCTATTTATTTAGTTCACCAAAATATTAAAAATAATCAAATTCCTAATAACCTAATAATTATTACTTTATTATTTATATTTTCCTTTTTAATTCCATTACTTGCGGGAGCAGGTGGAATTGCAATGTACTTAGATAAAACAGAAAAAATACGAAATTTTGTGGGGATATATACGATATTTATGGCAATTTTAATCATCATAGGTATTATTAGTAGTATAATAAGAAATAATTCTCATTCAATATTTTCTTCAGTTTCTTCATTAATAATTCATATCTTTTACATTCTCGGTTTTTTAATAGAAAAATATGACAAATAAAAACAGATGGAACAACTAATGGTTCCATCTTTTTTTAATTGTTATTTAGATTAAGAATTTAAAAAGATATTGGTGGGGTATTATATCTTTTATTAAAGAAGCATAACTTAATCATTTTTTGTTTCCGCATTATTATCTTCAATTGATCCTTCTTTATGAGATTTCAAATTGATGAAAATAACTCTATCTCCAACTACTTCTAATGTATGAATATTAACTCCCTCATGTTTTATTACTTTTGTTACAACTCGGCCTTTAATTGCAACAGTATCTCCTTTATCACAATACAATGCTGTATAATTTGCAGTACCATACCACAAAGTAACTGGGATAAATTCCGTTTCAAATTCACCTGATTCTAAGCTCCTAAATGGTTTTAAGACTGCTAAAGTAATATTACATACTTTCATGCCATTATCGTAAGTTACAAGCTTAGGTTTATCAGTCAAACGTCCAATCAATATTAAACTATTAAGCATTTCCACTCCTTTCTGTGCACACATTATAATTATATATAAATTGTCTTTTTTTCACAAACAGCTAAAAACTTAAAAAAAGTATTTTTATCAAAAAAATTTGCTCATATTTCATAAAAATAATTCTTTTTATATATTAATAAACTAGTTATAATTATTATCTTTATAAAAAATGTTATAAAAAGTATTTTTTTATTTTTTTTGAGATTTTTTTATCGTCATTTTTATCAAATAAAAAAAAGCATCTATTCGATTGAATAAATGCTTTTATATAATTTATTTTTTTGCATAAACTTTCTTTAATCTTGCAAATCTTGGTAAACTATTTTCTGTTGGGAATTTAATTTCACCTTGAATTAAAGGCAATGCATAATCAACAAATTGTTTATTAATTCCATTTCCTTCTTTATTAATCCATTCTCTAGGTATTTTCTTTTCAGCGTTTGCGGCTAAGGCAACATCTAATAATTTATATTCAATTTCATAATCTTGTTTAACACGATCAAATACAACCATTTTATCAGTTTCACCTTGAACTGCATATTTAACAGCATATCTACCTGCATTAAATGCTTCTTCTACATCGCGACCACTTGCGCAATGTGATGCACATCTTTGCATTAAACTAAATTCAATAGGTCTTACTTTAATACCTAATTTTTCTTTTAATACATTTCCTAAAACAGCAGCTAAACCACCTAATTGAGCATGTCCAAATGAATCTCTAGCAGCATTTGAGAATAACTCAGCGATTAATTTACCATTTTTATCATGAATTCCTTCAGAAACAGCAACTAAAGCATGACCATGGTTTTTATCAGCAACTTTCTTAACATCACTAACAAATTTATCGACATCAAAATCTACTTCAGGAACATAAATTAAATCTGGTCCACAACCATAAATATTTGCAAGTTCACTTGCGGCAGTTAACCATCCCGCATTTCTTCCCATAATTTCTACAACAGCGATTAATCCTGTATCATATACATTCATATCTTTATATACTTCCATCATTGTTGTAGCAACATATTTTGCAGCACTTCCATATCCTGGGCAATGATCAGTAGTTGCTAAATCATTATCAATTGTTTTTGGAACGCCGATAACATTACATTCATATCCAACTGATTCTAAATATTTGCTGATTTTATTGCAAGTATCCATTGAATCATTTCCACCATTATAGAAGAAATAACGAATGTTATATTTTTTAAATACTTCTAAAATTCTCTTATAATCAGTATCATCTACTGTAACATCTTTTAATTTATATCTTACAGATCCTAATGCTGATGAAGGAGTGTTCTTTAAATATAATAATTCTTGAACGTCTTCTTTACGCATATCAAAGAATTTTTCTTCTAAAATACCTCTAATACCATGTTCAGCACCGTAAATATCAGTAATTTCTTCATGCTCTAAAGCTTCTAAAAATACACCAGCTGCACTAGCATTAATTACTGATGTAGGACCACCTGATTGGCCAAAAATACATGCACCTTTTAAATTTTTCATGACTTCCTCCTAAAAATTACATTACTATTTTATCATAATAAGTCAGCTTTTTCAATAAATAAAATGCTTTTTTATGAGAAAATGCTTTACTAAAAAAGACAACAATGAAATTAATCATCGTTGTCTATATGTCTTCTATTTAGTACCAAGTTTAGTCTCGTAAGTTTTTTCAACTAATGTTTTGCCATTATTAATAACTTTTACACTATAACTTAACTTTTGTTCATTTTGTAAATCAAGACTAATCTTACCAGTATTATCCATAATACTAGTGTTAGAAGTCCAAACAAAGTTATAATCTGCAAAGTTTTCTTGAGCATATTTTTCCATTGAAACTAAATCTTTAAATGAATACCAGAATTTTGCTTCCCTAATAGCTTGTGGACAGTTTTTACCTGACATTGTATTATGTTGAACTACTCTATTAATTGTTAAATTATTACGAATTAATATATCAGCAACATGTTTTGCCAAAATTCTAATAGTAGTATTATAATCAGAGCCTCTATTAACAGCTGTTTCAATTCCAATACCGCTGGCATTTCCACCTTTGTTAGCGTTAAATCCATGGCTACCACACCACCAAGGTTTAGCAACATGATAATATCCGTCATGAATTTCACATAATACACCATCATCAGCAAATTTTACACCAGGCTTTTGATTTTCAACTTGTACATTTGTTCTAACATTATTAATGTAAATATAATAATCATCCTTAACAGTGACAATTGGCCTTCTAACAGTTGCTTTAATTCCTGTATTAATCCAAGTAAGAGGAGTATCTCCAGAACCATTTGCATGGTAACCAACTTCATTTTCAGGAATAGTTCTATAAATTCCATCATTACCAACTGTATAATGCCATCCTGTAGATGTACCACTATATCCACTTTGTACATATTTTGCATTTGCTAAGGCAGTTGCATTGTAGTTGGCAGTGTCGTGGATTACAACTAGTTGTGGATCCATAGGTATTTGTGATCTATTACTTGTTCCAACAGGAATTAGCATTTCAACTACTTCTTGTTTTTTGTTTTCATAAAAATATAAAGATCCAAAACTTTGATTTAAATTTGGACATTCTGCATAACCAAATTTAACACCATTATATTCAGTAACAGCAATTGCACTTAAAAAGTTTTCAACAATTTGTTCTTTTGACATTTTAGATGTATCTAAAGGGCTGACAATAACTTCAAATTTTAAAGATCCTCCAGCTCCATTTTCTAGTTCATATGATCCAATTAAAGTGACATAACGTTCAAATACATAGTGTTTAACAACACCTTCACTTGAAATAACGTCATTATTACTACTAGTCCATTTAATATCAATATTATATTTTTCAAACTTAGTTGGTAAAGCAATCTCATCAGTTAAATATAAATCTTTAATGGCTTCATCTTTTAACCAAGTTGATAATTCACGAAGTTTTTCAGCATCTGAAACACCCTCAACAGTTGGACTAAATGAATATTCTTTTGAAACCTCATCTTCAAGTCTTACAGTATAAGTAATTGTAATTTTAGTATCATCAGTAGGTTTATGATATTTACCATCTTGATCGAATAATTCAGTATTAGATGAACGCCAATCAACTATATACTTATTGTTACCCCAACAAACTTTGATAAAGTTGCAGAAGAATTTAGAAAACAATTTTCATCATTAATCAGTAGAGAT
>CAKOMG010000012.1 GCA_934096585.1 uncultured Bacilli bacterium | reverse complement strand
GTTATATTCTTCATTTGTTAATATATCTTTATATATGGTAATACTATATACTATAAATGTATCAGTTAATATGAGACCTTTATGTTTTACTTTTATATCTTCTTCTTTTTCATATTTAACCCATGTTACATCATCATAATAATTTGGAACAGTAAAACGATGATAATGGCATACTGCTTTTTCTTTTTCTATATATGCACATAATACATATGTTTTACTATAATCTATTTTTCCTGTATAAAAAGTAAAGTGTTCTGGAAGCAGTCTAACAACATTTATAAAATGGCTCAAAATTTGTTCACCTTTTTCTCCAGATCCTAATTCTTCCATACTTAACTTACTAAGAATTTTAATATCTTCTTCTAAATCTTTATCTATTTCTTTTTCTTCACTACATCCTGTTAAGCAAAAAAACATCATAATTAAAATTATAAAAATTAAATTTCTTTTCACGCTAAACCTCCTATTATTCATTTCATCTTCTATTATTTAATTTACTTATTATCCTTTTCATTTAGTTCCCTCTCTACTATTTTAATTATTTCTTCTAATTTTATTTTATATTGAGTTTCATTAATTATCTCACCATCTTTTTCATATGAATATTCTTCTATTATATAATCATTTAAATCATATCTATTTATTACATATTTATATTTAATTTTTACATATGTAGTGTCATCATCAAACGTTAAACCTCTCATATCTAAATAATCTACCCAATAAAAAATGGCAGCACCATAATCAATTCCACGTATTTCACAATGATCTATTTGATCTATATTTTTTTCAAATTGAATTAAAAATTCTCCATTTGAACTATATATTTCAGGTCTAATGGCAAATTGATCTCCGTAATATATATTATAATAAAATTTATATGTTTGGTTATATTCTTTATTTGATAATATATCTTTATATATGGTAATACTATATACTATAAATGTATCAGTTAATATAAGCTTTTTATACGTTTCTTTTATATCTTCTTCTTTTTCATATTTAACCCATGTTACATCATCAAAATAATGTGGAACAGTAAAACGATGATAATGGCATACTAATTTTTCTGGTTCTATATATGCACACATAACATATGTTTTACTATAATCAATTTATCCTGTATAAAAAGTTTGTTCTTCAGGAAATCTAGTAACAAATGAAATGCTTGAACTTAAAGAATATTCTCCCATTTCTCCAGATTCTGATCCTTCCATACCAAACTTACTAAGAACTTTAATATCTTCTTCTAAATCTTTATCTATTTCTTTTTCTTTATTACACCCTGTTAAACAAAAAAACATCATAATTAAAATTATAAAAATTAAATTTCTTTTCACACAAAACCTCCTATTATTAATTTAATCTTCTATTATTTTATTTACTCCTTGATAATACGCTTTAACACTAAATAAATTTTCATAATACCCTCCTTTATAGTTTCATTATATCATAAATGAATACGTTTGTATATAAGAAAATTTAAAAGATTTTTAGGGCAAGTTAGACAGTTGTCGAAAAATGTAGACAACATAATCAAATAATTTCATTGACTATATTTATTTACGATTTCTATAAATTCATTATTTTTTGAATCTTAATAACAAATTTCTACATTTTTATTTATATTACAAAAACTAGTGAAGCAATATACTCCACTAGTTTTGATTTCATATTTATAAAAATATTAATAATTTTTTATGATATTTTCTTTCTAATTGAAGGATGCATAATATCAAATGTTTTAATCTGCCCTTGTGCCGTAAAACAAATTTTACCAATTGTTCCTTCTAAAGAAACAATTATTCCTTCGCCATATACCTTATGAATAATTTGATCTCCAACTTTATAATTTTTATCATCGCTAGTTTTAATATCATTTAATTCTTCCACAGGCACTTGACGAATATTAAATTCATCTTCATTTTTTTCTACCTTACCAAATTTATTTGCCCCCGCAAATTCAAGTAAAAAGTTAGATGGCTTATTATGATTAATATTACCATATAATAATCTCTTGTTTGCAGTTGTAAGATATAATTTATTCTTTGCTCTTGTCACAGCAACATAAGCAATACGGCGTTCTTCTTCTTCATCATTTTCTTGAGTGCTTAAATATGATGGGAAAATACCTTTTTCAAATGCCACAACAAAAACAGTATCAAATTCTAATCCTTTAACTGAGTGAACAGTAGATAATGTAATACCTTCATTATCTTGTCTTTGATTTTGAAGCTTATCATCTGATAATACTGCCTCATCAAAAGCAAACATTAATTTCTCAGTATTTGTTGCTACTTCACCATCATTATCAATATTACTAAGAATACTCTTAAATTCCATTAAGTTTTCTTTTCTTTCATCCGCATTCTCATCATCTTCATAAATAGAAAAATAATCAGTAACTGTCATTAATTCTTCAAATAATTCAACTAATGAAACTTCATTTATCTTTGCCTTTAAATTTAAAATCATCTCTTTAAAGTTTGATAAATATTTATACTTACTTGGACTTATGCTCTTATAGGAATCTATAGTATCAAAAATAGTCATTCGATATTCTTTTTTAAGTGCTAATAAATCTTGTACAGTTTTTAAACCAATGCCTCGCGCCGGTTCATTAACTATTCTCTTAAAACTCATCACATCATCATTATCAATAATTAGCTTTAAATATGCAATAACATCTTTAATTTCTTTTCTTCTTAAATAACTAATTCCACCAAATATTTTATATGGTAAATTATTATTAATTAAACCTAATTCAAAATTTCTACTGATTACACTAGATCGATAAAGAATAGCAAAATCACTATATTTTTTGTTTTGATGTTTAACCGCTTCTTTAATTTGGCCAATGACATAATCTACTTCAGCTTTTTCATCAGGTAAAGCAGTAATAACAACATCTGTTGGAGCGCCCTTAATATCAGAAAATAATGTTTTATTTTCTCTATTTTCATTATTTGCAATAAGACGATTTGATCCATCTAATATTGTTTGGGTAGATCGATAGTTTTGATCTAATATAATCATTTGATATTCTGGAAAATCTTTTTTAAAAAGCTGCATATTTTCATAATTAGTTCCCCTAAAACTATAGATTGATTGGTCATCATCTCCAACAACAAATATATTTCTAGTTTTAAGGGCTAATGCTCTAACAATTTTATATTGTATTAAATTAGTATCTTGAAATTCATCAACTAAAATATATTGATATTTATTTCGATATTTTTCTAATGTTTCAGGAGAATTAACAAATAGTTCGTAAGTTTTAATTAACAAATCCTCAAAATCTAAAAGATTAAGTTCTTTCATTAATTCTTCATATTTATTGTAAACATTCATTTCAATCTGTGAAGATGGTTTCATTTGAAAGCATTTATTGAAATTAATCATTTTACGCATTTGTTTTGGCGTAAATTTTTTCTTGTCAATATTTAAATCACTAATTGCATCAGTGACAATTTTTAATTGATCTTCTTCATCAATAATATCAAAATTAGTTTTATATCCTAAAATATGAATTTCTTGTCTTAAAATTCTTGCGCATAATGAATGAAAAGTTGAAATTGTTGAAAAACGAATATCATTCCCAACTAAACCATATAATCTTTCTTTCATTTCATTGGTAGCTTTATTAGTAAATGTTATAGCAAGAATATTATAAGCAGGAATTCCAGCTTCAATCATATTAGCTACACGATATGTTAATGTACGTGTTTTGCCACTACCTGCTCCCGCAAAAACCATAATGGGACCGCAAAATAATGATGCCGCTTTTTGTTGATTAATATTTAATTTATTATCTGAAATCACTAATGTGCCCCCTATAATTTTTTTATTTATTAAAAGTTGATTTTAAAGATACAATGCGATTAAACACTAATTGACTATTATCTAAAGAAGTATCACTATCAACTGCATAATAGCCATCTCTAATGAATTGGAATCTATTTAACACATTATAAACTCCTTTTTCAACGAATCCTTCACATTTTGTCCATGAAGTTGGATTAATTCTATCAAGAAAACTAATAGACTCATCTTCACTATCTAAAATTAAAGGTTCAAATAAATTAAATGAAGCTTTCATAGCTGTAGATGCATCAACAAATCCTATTGTACCATTTGGTTTTCTTTCATTAAAGCCCGTTCCACTTAATGTCTTTTCATCATAAGTACATAACACTTCACAAATTTCATTATTTTCATCATATTTTACTTCGTTTGCTTTAATAAAATAAGCGTGCATTAATCTAACTTCTAAGCCTAATGCTAAACGTTTAAATTGTCTGTTTGGTTTTTCAAGTGCAAAATCATCACGTTCAATATATAAATGCTTTGAAAAACTAATTTTTCTAGAACCTAATTCTTCATTTTCTTGATTATTGATGGCATCTAAATATTCAACTTTGCCTTCTTCATAATTTGTAATTGTGATTTTTAATGGATTTTTAACAGCCATTATTCTCTTAGCTTTTAATTTTAAGTCTTCTCTTACAAAATGATCTAACATATCTCCTTCAACAGTAGAATTTATTCTTGATAAACCAGTTGATAAAATGAAGGCTTTAATTGCTTCTGGTGTAATACCTCTTCTACGCATACCTGTTAAAGTTGGCATACGAGGATCATCATATCCTATAACTTTGCCACTTTCCACAAGTTGTTTTAAATACCTCTTACTCATAATAGTATGAGTAATATTTAATCTTCCAAATTCATATTGATGAGGTTGATGAGGAACTTCAGTATTTTCAATTACCCAATCATATAAAATACGATGGTTATCATATTCTAAACTACATAATGAATGTGTAATACCCTCAAATGAATCTTGCAAAGGATGTGCAAAATCATACATTGGATAAATACACCATTTATTACCTTGACGATGATGTTTTATCTTAATAATACGATATAATACAGGATCACGCATATTAATATTTGGATGAGCCATATCAATTTTTGCGCGCAATACCTTTTCCCCTTCTTCATACATACCATTTTTCATGTTTTCAAATAATCGCAAATTTTCTTCAATACTACGATTACGATATGGAGAATTTTTTCCAGGTTCAGTTAATGAACCACGATATTCGCTAATTTCTTGTTGACTCAAATCACATACATATGCAAGTCCTTTTTGAATTAACTTGATTGCAAGTTCATATGTTTTGTCAAAATAATCTGATCCAAAAAATACATTCTTTGGATGATATCCCAACCATTCAATATCTTTTTTAATTCCTTCAACAAATTCTTCATCTTCCTTGGCAGGATTAGTATCATCAAAGCGAAGATTTGTATAACCGCCAAAACTTTTTGCTAATTCGAAATTAGTGATTAATGCTCTTGCATGACCAATATGTAAATAAGCATTTGGTTCTGGTGGGAATCTAGTTACTATTTCTTTTACTTTTCCACTCTTTAAATCTTCTTCCATTATTGTTTTTATAAAATTTGAGATTTCTTCCATAATACTCCTCTATTCTCTATTAACTTCGATTTCTTCAATATTATCTGCATAAGCATATTTTTTGAAAATATCTATAGAAACTTCTTTGATCCTATCTTTATCAATGTCATCAAAACAAATAACCATCAAAAGAATTTTTTTAGTATTTTCTGAAACGGATGTACGCATTGTATCACTTGTTGGAGAGCCAAAAGGTGATTCTTCATCAACATATAAAGGTATATTAGTCACATTGATTAAGCCCCTATTTATGCCATAATATATATCCGTTTCTTTTCCAATCCTAATTTTTATATTTCCTTTTAATTTATCATAATCTAAAACAGCAGTGGATTTGGCAAGTTCAATTGAAAGTACATTCCCTGCATCAACAACATTATTCACAAAATATAATCCTTTATTTTTAACAAGTCTTCGAAATAACGACTCACATGCCAATCGATATCTACTCGGATCTTTACCAAGCTTCTTATATCCATCTCTAGCATTTTTAATGGATGGTATTTGCAATATGTCTTCTAATGTATACTTTAAAGGTATATCTTGTTCTAATTCTTTAATTTTAGATTCTATAATTTTACTATTTTCTACTTTAACATCCATACTAAAAGCATAGATGTTAAAGTTCGATAAAATAGTTGTCAATTCTTTTGTAATGGTAATATTCATATTATTCCTCTTAGTTTTTTTGTTTTAATGAATTAATTTCTAATTGACATTTATTAATCTCTAAATTAATATTATCTTTTTCTTTCTCGTAAGCTGTTACTTTATTATTAAGTTCTCTTATTGCAGCTGAAACTTTAGAGTAATTTTTGACTACTTCTTTTTTATCTAAAGCTTTAATTTGTTTTGCATAATAAATCATTTTATTATCTAAGCTTTTAATTTCAGCTCTTTTTGCTTTAAACTCTTTTTTATTTGTTCTTTCATCTAATTTAACAAGATCTGCTTTAGCAACATTTGCTTTATCATTTAAAGCATAATATTCCTTTACACATTCCATATACTTTCTAATTTCACGATGTGTAGTACTTTGCTTTTGTGATGTTTTATAGCGTTCAATGGCTTTTTGAGCTTCTTCAATTTTTGCATTAGTTTCATTCAACTTGTAATTTAATGAACTAATATTCTCTTGCAACTCTTTGATTTTATCATAATCAATAGCATTAATATCACTTTTAATTACATTTTTTACTGGTTCAATTGTTGATGAAACTTTTTGTTCAGGTTCAATGGTTACAATTTTTTGTTCATGAATTCTTTCTCTTCTTTCTTGAACACTTTCTATAATGCGTTCTGCTTCTTCCTCAATATAACGATATTCATTATATTGTTTCAAAGCTTTTTCATGTGCTTCGCCATCTTCTTTCGCTTTTTCGATTTCTAATCTATTTTTTGCTTCTTGTTCACGTTGAGCATATAAATCTCTTAAACGGTTTTCATCTTCAATGATAGTGGCAAATTCAGCTTCTAACTTCTTAACAATATCATCAGTTTCTTGTTTTAAAACATTATAGCCATATTGATATAAATTATTAATTTTTTCTTCATTAATTTTTAGTTGTGCTAATAATTCATTCTTTTTATTATTATCTTCATCTGTTAATGAAGATTGACTATTTAAATAAGCAATATTTTCTTTTATATTATCATTAAATTTCAAAATACCCATTTCTTCATTTTTAATATTTTCAATATCATCATTGTATTGCTTTTTAACAAGTTCTAGTTTATCTAAGATATTCTTTTTCATTTCCGCATATTGATTTAGACTCTTAATATATTCTTTTCCAACTACAGAAATATATGGATTCACAATTTCTTCTTTTACAATTTCAAGACTTTGTTTTCGAAGTTTATCAATACTTTCATTAAACTTGCGATCACGCTCTAAAGTGTTAATTTTATATTGTTTTTCAATCATTAACATTTTTTCTTCAATAGCATTATTAGTATTTTCATCCTTACTTAATGATCTTTCAATATTTAATTTTGATATTTCATTACCAAATGCTTTTGTCATTCTCTCGAAATCATTATTATAATTATTAACCAAATCAGAAACTGTTTTAGAAGATTCATATTTTTCATTAATCTTTTCTAATTCTTTACTTGCTTCATACTTAATATTTTCACAATACTTCAACAAATCTTCTTTAATTTGATTAAATATTTGCGTTTCAATTTCTTCAGATTTTGGTGTTGTTAATACTTCAACTTTAGAATTAATAACATTAGATATATCTTCAATCTGCTTTTCAATTGTAGATGTATTCTTACTATTTTTCTTTAGTACCTCCACAACTTTAAGTTTTTCTTGTTTTAATACTTCTAGCATATGATTTCTTCTATTAATTTCAGTTATTAATTTTTCTTCTTCTAATTTGTAATCTGCTATTAATTTTTCATAATATTCATTATATGCATTTTTATTAACTCCGTTATCAGGATTATTTTTCATTTCATTGATAAATTCTTCAATACTATCAATTTGTTTATGAAGTCTAGTCAAACCATAATCTGAGCTCATATTAGTAACTTGTGCTTGCAAAGAAACAATTTCTTGTTTATAAGTTTCAAGATCTTTACATAACTTTTGTTCTACTTGAATATGACTATCTCTTTCACTCATAAGTAATATTTGATATTGATTACATTTATCTTCAAGTGCTTTAATCTCTTCTTGATCTGGTTGTTTTGAAATTTCAAGCAATTCTTTTTCACGTTTGGAAACTAATTCTTGTAACTCTTCAATTTTAGAATCTTTAGATAATACTTGATCTTTTGTGAATGATTCACTTAATTCATTTTCTTGTTTAGAAACTAATTCTTGAAGTTCTATGATTTTTGCTTCTTTTTCATCTACTTGTTCTTTTGTGAATGA
>CAKOMG010000011.1 GCA_934096585.1 uncultured Bacilli bacterium | reverse complement strand
CCTTCTTTTACTGTTTCTTTCTTTAATTCTGTTCCATCATAATCTTTGAATATTACTTCATATGTTACTTCATTCTTTTCATATTGTGCTGTAATTACTAAATTACTTTGTACATTGGTAAAGTCTTTATCCCATCCTGTGAATGTATATCCTTCTCTAGTTGGCAAAACAGGTGCACTTGCACTATTTCCTTCTTTTACTGTTTCTTTCTTTAATTCTGTTCCATCATAATCTTTGAATATTACTTCATATGTTACTTCATTCTTGAGCCATTCTGCTTTTAAAGTTATATTCTTTTCAATTTTTGTATCTTTAAAATTAAACTTTTCTCCATCTAAAAACCATCCTACAAATTCATAATTTTCTTTTGTTGGGGCAGAAGGTTCATTGATTGTATTTCCTTTTTCAACTTTTATACTTTCAACAGGTGTTCCACCATCACTGTCAAACGTTACTGTTTTATAGCTTTTTATACATCCAGTAAATAAAAGCATCACTAAAACTAATAAACAAGTTAAATACTTTTTCATACTTTTCATCCTTTCTATACATTTTCATTATACCATTAATGTAATTTTTTTTCAATATAATTTATTCACCAATAAAAGGAAAACCATAGACTAAATATCTATGGCTAATTCATTTTATGTTTTTTTTGATAATTAATTACTAATTGATCATCATCAAAATAATTAATTTTCATTGCTTTTTTAACTTCTAATAATGTTTGATTTGCAAGTTGTCTTGCATAATTAGATCCTTCTTTTAATACTTCGTAAACATAAGGGATATTTTCTTCAAGTTCTTTTCTTTTTTGTCTTATAGGTTCTAACACGTTATTTAAAACGTTCGCTAAAAATCTTTTAACTTTAACATCACCTAATCCGCCACGGCGATAATGGTCTTTTAACTCATCTAGATTTTTATATTCAGGCAAATATTTTTCAAAATCACTATCATTTGCAAAAGCATCTAAATATGTAAATACAGTATTTCCTTCTACAGTTCCTGGATCACTTACTTTTAAATGATTAGGATCAGTAAACATTGACATTACTTTTTTATTAACTTCTTCAAAAGAGTCTGATAAGTAAATGCAATTACCTAATGACTTTGACATTTTAGCTTTACCATCAGTACCTGGAAGTCTTAAACAACTCTTGTTATCTGGTAATAAAATTTGAGGTTCTACAAGAGTTTCTCCATAAATAGAATTAAACTTTCTAACAATTTCTCTTGCTTGTTCAAGCATAGGTGCTTGATCTTCTCCAGCCGGAACTGTTGTAGCATTAAATGCTGTGATATCTGCAGTTTGACTAATTGGATAAGTTAAAAATCCAACAGGAATCGATTCTTGAAAATTACGTAATTTAATTTCACTTTTAATTGTTGGGTTACGTTCAAGTGTAGATAAAGTTACTAAATTAGAATAGTAAAATGTTAATTCGGTTAATGCTTCTACTTGTGATTGAATAAAAATATGACATTTTTGCGGATCTAGTCCACAAGACAAATAATCAAGAGCAACTTCAATAATGTTATCTCTTACTTTGGATGGATTATCATAATTATCTGTTAATGCTTGTGCATCCGCAATCATAATTAAAATATCATCATATTGATTAGAATTTTGAAGTTCTACTCTTCTTCTCAATGACCCAACATAATGTCCTATATGTAATTTTCCAGTTGGACGATCACCTGTTAATATAATTTTTTTCATTTTACTGCCTCCATAAGCTTAATATATAACTATTATATCATATTAAATCAATATAATCAAAATAATTTTTAATTTATAAATTAATATTATTCTCTATATAAGCATTTATTATCTTTTCAATTTCTTCCAAATTATTTGCAAAATATACATTTTTTAATCTTTCTTGTGTTGTAAAACCTTTTTCGACCATAACTTCTAATAATGTTTTTAAACTATCGTAATAACCATTTAAATTATAAATAATGCAAGGAGAGTTAAGATTTTCAAGAGATAATCTTGACATAACTTCTGATACTTCTTCAAGTGTTCCTGTACCACCAGGAAACGTAATAAATGCCTTAGCAAGTTCAATCATTTTATTTTTTCTTTCTGACATATTTTTTGTCACAATTAGTTCAGTTAAACCATCATACTGAAGTGCTCTTGACATAAAGAATTCTGGTTCAACACCTATAGCTTTACCACCATTGGTTAATACGCTTTCGGCTATGACTCCCATTAAACCACTTTTTGATCCTCCATATACAAGAGTATGGTTATTATTACCTATCCATGTACCTAATT
Organism: uncultured Bacilli bacterium; assembly: GCA_934096585.1. Lineage (GTDB taxonomy): Bacteria > Bacillota_I > Bacilli_A > ML615J-28 > CAG-698 > CAKOMG01. Next base: position 15,910 of record CAKOMG010000011.1, on the reverse strand, counting down.
CTTTTAGCTTTTCTTCAAATATACTCTCATTACCATAATTTGCCCCTAAATATACTGCTATATTCATTTTTAATCCTCCTTTTATTACTCATTAATTACATCAATTAACTTTAACTTTAAATCTCTTTTTGTACGAAATTCCATACCAACTTCAAATGCTGAATTAGGATGATTAATAAAGTCTTTACCGATTTCTATTTTTTCATCTATTTGATATAAATATACTGGATATTTAATACCATCATGAATTACTTTTCCTTCATTAATAGATAAATGTGAAGGCTTGCTTCCAAAAGCAATTGCTAGTTCTTTAAATGGGGTAAAATCAAATCCTTCTTTTAATACTTCAGTTTGATACAAAGACCCATAATAATAAATACCTTCGTCCTTTTTAGATAATGTTAATACTTTGTTTGGATATTGAACACCACCACCAAGGCAATACCATCCATTTTCTTTACATACTCTCATAAACTCATCCATCAATTCAAACGGGTTAGTACTAAGAGGTACTAGTACATCTGCTTTTAATCTATATTTTACATCTTTAGAATTATCGTTTTCCTTACCTTTCAATTTAAAAGGTAATTTTTTATCTTCTACGCTTTTTTTTAAAAATAGGCGGATTGCTGTAGACAAATCTAAACCTAATTCATTAAATAACTTTATAGCTTCTTCTTTTAGTTCTTCTTCAATTCTTACTTGAATAAAACTCATATGATCACCTCACAAGATAATTATACCATATTGTCATTACATTGTCAATACAACAATATAATTAATATTTTTAAAAAATAAAAACAATAACTATTAGATTTTATCTATATAATTATTGTTTTTTATTTTATAATTCTAATATTTATTTAGTTCTTTGTGATTGAACTAGTCTTGATAAATGATATTTCCTGAATTTTTATCTCATGACAACAACCAATCAAGTAAATTCAAAGACTTTATACCATCATATGCATTTATATAATTTCTATCCATTGATAATATGATTTTTTCATAATTATCCGCTATCATACGAAGGGGTCTTAATTCTCTTTCCCTAGTTTCTTGTGATTGCATGCTTTCCGTTACTTGAATATAGATTTTTTTATTTTGTTTTTCAGCAACAAAGTCTACTTCTGTTTCTCCAATCTTACCAATATATACACGATAATCCCTCCTAATCAATTCCAAAAATACAATATTTTCTAAAATATGTCCTCTATCCACATCGCGATAACCTAGTAACATATTGCGAAAACCAATATCAATAATATAATTTTTTTCAAGTGTTTTCAATAATTGTTTTCCTTTTACATCATATCTATGAACTGAATAAAAGACAAATGCACTGCGTAACATATTTATATATTTACAAACTGTTTTACTAGCAACGTTCTTACCTTTCACATTATTCATAACACCTTCGCTAGACAAAACATTACCTATACTGTTAGGTGATGTTATATTACCAATATTTGAACAAAGAAATAGCACAATTTTATTTAACATTATTTGATCAGTTTGATTATTGCGTTGTAAAATATCTCTTAATACAACTGTAGAATATATTCCTTCAAGTGCTTGGTTACTTCTTGCTTCATTAAATTGATATTCTCTTAGAATAGGCATTCCCCCAAACTGCAAATATTTTTGAAACTTTTCTTCCAGTGTAATAGTCACATCAAAATTATAAAAATTCAAAAACTCTTTAAAAGATAATGGTAGCATACGAATTTCTACATATCTTCCCGAAAGAAGGGTTGAAAATTCTGTAGATAATAAATATGCATTTGAACCTGTAATGTAAATGTCCACATCAAAATCAATCCTAAAGGATTCAATTGCTTTTTCCCAATGTTCTACTACTTGTAATTCATCAAATATCAAATAGGCTTTTCCTGCTTTAGGAATACGTTCACTTACATAGTCATAAAAGCTAAGATAATTAGAAAGATTACGATAGCGTAATGACTCTAAATTCATATGAATAATATTTTCGTCTAACACTCCACAATGCGAAAGATGTTGATGAAATAAATCTAATAGTGATGACTTACCGCATCTACGAATCCCAGTAATTATTTTAACTAAATCAACATCTTTATTTTGTATTAATTGCTTTAAATACTCCGGACGATTTATAAGTTCAGACATAATTAACCTCCTACTCTTCTTACTTAATAGTATACTCAAAAAAACAATTTTGTCAAGAATTTTTAACTTGAAAGTCAAAAACTTTTATTTTAAAATACTTTTTTGACTTAAAATACCAAAATTTTTGCATTAATGATTCTTGTTTCAAAAGTAAATAATTTATAATTCTCTTGTGTTTAAATTAAGGCAATTTTTTCTTTTTACTTATCAAATCCTAAGCATTCCTTAAAAAGTTTTTTACCAACATATTCACTAAATTTTCTATATGTATCTTTATAGCGATAATACGCATTCCAATAACTTACCATTCTTGAATAACTCTTACGAACGAAAACTTTATTATGTTTGCAAAACTCCTTAATATCATCGTTAGCTCTCTTGCTTAAAGTACTATAAATTAATTCTAAAATTTCTACCACATAATCATCACAGATACCCACGATAAATGGCAAACACCACTCTTCAAGCTCTGTATGAAGAAGCTTATTTATATATTTTTCACGTAGATGTCCATTATTGCTTCGAGTATATAAGGAGTAAAGAATTTTCTTTTGTTTATCAGTTAGACTTTTAATATTTTCATCACGTACATCTATGAAGTATAGACGATACGGAAATAATACTATTCCACTTGTTAATTCATACTCTCTCAATATGTCTTTTGTCACAAAAAAAACATTATTTACAGTTTTGTTAGGAATAGCCATAATGGCTACTTCAATGTCATTTTTAAGTTCTTTCGGAAAGCATGAGTAAGGAAAATCAAAAACAGTCATTTTTTCCTCCAATTATTATTTTATACCTCTTTCATTTATCATACATTTTTAATGATATATTATAATTATATCATTATTATATAATTTTGTCTATGATTTATCCTTATTTCCCAATATGATCAGCCTTTAACAATATGCAACCATTAAAATTTAAACTAATATCAAAAAATGACATTTTGCACTTCGCTAATATTCTTATTTATTTAAAAACATATATTTGTAAAAAAAGATTTGATACTGTTTGTATCAAACCTATTACTTCTTATGGAGCAGGTAACGAGAATCGAACTCGCATATTCAGCTTGGAAGGCTGACGTTCTGCCGTTGAACTATACCTGCAATGGTCGGGAAAACAGGATTCGAACCTGCGACATCTTGGTCCCAAACCAAGCGCTCTACCAAGCTGAGCTATTTCCCGTAATTAACTTATTAAATAAATGGCGCGCCAGACAGGACTTGAACCCGTAGCCTTTTGGTCCGTAGCCAAACGCTCTATCCAATTGAGCTACTGGCGCATTTGTATCTAAGTTATAAAAATGGCGGTCTCGACGGGACTTGAACCCGCGATCTCCAGTGTGACAGACTGGCATGTTAACCACTACACCACGAGACCTTTTCGTAATGCTTTATAATTATATCACTTTTTATCAAGTTAGTCAAGTTAAAAAATATTTTTTTTCTATGTAATATAAAAAAAGTAGCCATCACTACTTTTTTAATATTATATATGAATTATAAATAAAATCAATTATAATTAATGTCAAAACTATAATAATTATTACTTCCAATTTTGCCTTATACTTATATCTTCTTATCTTTTTTTCTATTATTGGATTAATTATTTTCACAATTAATACAGAACCAATACAAAACAATAAACTTGTAATTAATGATATTCTACCATCAAAATTATATTTAAAACCACTATATGACCAAAAGTTTCTTGTAAATATGAATTCCAATAAATACGAAGACACTAATTCTAATATTGTTGCTATCAATCCTCCACCAAGCGCAATTAAGACTATATTATCTTTTTCTTTAAACATCATGCTTATTAGTACTGCTCCAAAACCATAAATTGGAATTAATGGCAAATTCAAAAAGCCACTATTGACAAATTTTTTAGAAAAAAATAAAATCCAAGTCACTTCAACAATCCAACCCACAAAACTATAGATGATAAAAAAGGAAGAATACTTTTCTAGTCTCCATTTTGTTTTTAATTCACTTAGAGTCTCTATTCTATTATTCATTTATCTAGTTTCCTTCGTTTATTCATTATTATTTCTTTAAATCTTTGTTTTATACTTGCATTGTTAAAATTTAGGTTTTATTATTTTTTTTCTTTACGCATAAAGTTAAACGGACAAAATGTAAAAATCAAATATAAGGCAAATTATAAGCCTTTTTTTTAAGAATTATAGTTATAAAAAAGAAATGCATTAATTAGCATTTCTCTTCTTCTAACATATTCCCTGTGCCCTCATTGCTGCACTCACTTTAATAAACCCTGCAATGTTTGCACCTACTACTGAATTGTATTTATCACTATATTTAATACTAGTCTCATAAACATTATCAAATATTTTTTCCATTTGTTCTTTTAGCTTATTATCCACTTCCATAAAGCTCCATGATATACGCATTGAATTTTGAGCCATTTCTAATCCTGACACTAGAACACCTCCTGCATTTGCAGCTTTTGCGGGTGCATATAAAACCTTATGATTTATTAAATATTTAGTAGCCTTTAATGTACATGGCATATTAGCACCTTCAGCTACCGCAATAACATTATTCTCCACTAATTTTTTCGCAATACCTAAGTCTATTTCATTTTGTGTTGCACATGGTAAAGCAATATCACATGGGATATTCCATACTTCTTTTGGATTGTCATAATATTTAGCACTAGGTACTAGTTTTATATATTCTTTAATTCTTAATTTTTTTTCTTCTTTTATTTCTTTTAAAATGTTAAAATTAATTCCATTTTCATCATAAATATAACCACTTGAATCACTCATTGCTATGACTTTAGCCTTAAATTGCGTTGCTTTATCTAATGCATATAATGCTACATTACCACTTCCAGAAATAATAACTTTTTTATTTTCAAATGTTCCTTGATTAAATTTTTGTAACATTTTATTAGTGTAATAACATAATCCATATCCTGTCGCTTCTTTTCTTGCTAATGATCCACCATATGTTAATCCTTTTCCTGTTATAAAACCAGTAAACTCATTCTTAATCTTTTTATATTGTCCAAATAAATAGCCTATTTCTCTTGCTCCTACACCTATATCGCCTGCTGGCACATCAGTATTTGGTCCTATATAACGATATAATTCATTCATAAAACTCTGACAAAAATGCATGATTTCATTATCACTTTTGCCTTTAGGATCAAAATCGCTACCGCCTTTGCCTCCTCCCATTGCTAAACCAGTTAAAGAGTTTTTAAATGTTTGTTCAAATGCTAAAAACTTCATAATACTTAAATTAACACTCGGATGAAATCTTAGCCCTCCTTTATATGGTCCAATTGCGGAATTAAACTCTACTCGATATCCTCTATTCACTTGTACTTTTCCACAATCATCAACCCAAGGAACTCGAAACGTAATAATTCGTTCGCTTTCTACGATTCTTTCTAATACTCCTTCTTTTTCAACCTCTGGATGCAATGTGATATATGGCTCTAGTGATTCAAGCATTTCTTGTACTGCTTGAATATACTCATCTTCGCCTTTATTCTTTATTACAACGTTATTAAACACTTTAACTATATATTCATTATTCATACTATTACCTCTTGTATAATATTATATACTATTTTTCTTTAATTGCAAATACTTTTTTAACTAAGAGCAATGTCTAAAGCCATCATTAAAGCAAATCCTATTATCACTCCAACAGTTCCTAATTTATTATTTTCACTAGTTTTTCCTGATGGTATTAATTCTTCTGCAACAACGTAAATCATTGCACCACTGGCAAAACACAAAACAAATGGTAATAAACCTTTCACAAAAGAAACTAAAATAGCTCCAAGAACACCGCTAATAGGTTCAACAATTCCACTAGCTTGCCCATAAAAGAATGCTTTACTTCTACTCATACCTTCATTTCTTAGTGGTAAACTAACCGCCATGCCTTCAGGTATATTTTGTAATCCTATCCCTATTGCTAGCATTGTTGCAGAAACAACTGTAGATCCAGGAAATCCAAGAAAAGCTGAAGCAAATGCTACCCCAACAGCCAACCCTTCTGGAATGTTGTGTAAAGTAATAGCTAATATCAGTAATATCTTTTTACTCAATGATGATTTTATTCCTTCTTCTTTAGTCGCATTAATATGTAAATGAGGCAATAGTAAATCAATAATTAAAATAAAAATACTACCTGTCAAAAAGCCAAGAACAATTATTAACCATGCTAATTTATTATTGTCATCATTTAATTGATTTAATGCCGGTAAAATCAAACTAAAAAACGATGCCGCTACCATCACTCCTGCACCAAACCCAAACATAAAGGACATTATTTTTTCATTAACTTTCTTAAATAAAAACACTGTTAATGCCCCTAACATTGTTAAAAACCAAGTAAGTAATGTTGCTAGAAATGCCATTAAAATATAATTCATTTTTTATCACCCATATTATTATATGAAAATAAAAAATATAAGTTTGGGTATAAACTTATATTTTTAATTTATCTATAGCTTCTTTTAATTGTTCTTTACATTTTTGTTTTACAATCTCAAATGGGATATTATCTGGATTAGTAACAATAATTTGATCAATTCCCATCTTATTATAATCTTTTAGCTCTCCTTCATATGTTCCTGTAACAACAATAACTGGCACATTTCTTTTTTTTGCAATTTTTATTATTCCATCAATTACTTTACCTTGCATGCTTTGGGAATCCAATTTTCCTTCACCAGTAATAATAATTGTATCGCTATCTAATTCTTTATTAAACTCCATTATTGATAAAATAGTTTGAATCCCTTTTTGCAACTTACCATTCAAAAAAGACAAAATAGCATACCCCATACCACCTGCCGCTCCACTTCCAGGATGATTAGCAACATCTATTTTTAAATCTTTTAAAACAACTTGTTCTAAATGCCTTAATCCATAATCTAATTCTTCTACTTCTTGTTCATTAGCGCCTTTTTGTGGAGCATAAATATAACTAGCACCATTTTTTCCATATAATGGATTAATTACATCACATAGCCCAATAAGTTTAATATCATTATATTGCTTCATATAATTTGAATTATCAATTTTACTTATTTTTGTTAAAGTATTGCCAGTTGGAATAAAATCTTTATTGTTTTCATCATAAAACTTAACACCTAAAGCAGATGCCATTCCACAACCACCATCATTTGTTATTGTCCCACCTAAACAAATATATATTTTTTTAATTCCTCTTTTATAAATTTCTTTAATCACTTCGCCAACACCATATGTTGTTGTATTACCAGGATTTGAATAATCTCTTTTATATTTAAACCCAACATTTTCTGCCACTTCCACAACACCAAAAGAATTGATAATCCCGTATTTTACTTCACATAATTCCATATTGGCATTATTGCTTTTAAAAGTATTTAAATTATTATGATGCATAATAGCGTTTAAACTGCCCTCACCACCATCAGCCACTGGCATAACTTTATATTCGTAGTCTGGGTATTTTGCTTTTAAACATTCATAGATAATATTAGCTACTTCAATATTTGACATTGTTTCTTTAAAAGAATCAGGTGCTATTATTATTTTTTTCATTTTTAAGTCTTCCTTTTTTTTAAAATTTATAGTAAAATATTACTAGAGGTGAACAATATGTCTATTTTTTCACAACGATTATACGATACAAGAACTAGATTAGGATTGACACAAGGCGAAGTTGCCAATTTAATTCCTATGACTCAATCAAGTTACTCACGTATTGAGAACGGATTTCAAGAACCTAGTTTAGTTCAACTTAAAAAACTAGGAGAAGTATTAAATGTAAGCATTGATTATTTATTAGATGTTAATACATCCTTTTATAATAATCAATTAAACCAAGAAATGGTTGAACAAATAAAATTAATTTACGAAAGTTATTTAGCAAAGAAAAAAGACTACGATGATGAAGAATAGAGCAATCTATTCTTTTTTTATAGGAAATTTTCTTTAAATTATATAATCAAATCAGCTGTTTTATAATTAACCACTTTGTACAAATCTTTCACATTTAACTCCACTTGAAATCCTATTTTTCCACCACTAAATATTACTTTGTCTAGCTTATTAATCGATTCATCAAAAAAGGTGATTAATGTTTTTTTCATACCAATTGGTGAACAACCACCATGAATATATCCTGTTGTCATTAATAAATCTTTAGATTTAATCATTTCAATATACTTTTCGTTTACAGATTTTGCTGCTTTCTTTAAATCTAATTCTTTTTCTACTGGGATAACAAAAACATAATTTTTACCACTTTTGCCAATTGTGACTAATGTTTTAAAAACATTTTTTGGATCTTCGTTTAACATTTTTGCTATTTCTATACCAGTTGTTTGGGAATCTGCCACGTAAGAATAATGATTGTATTGGATCTTTTTTGCATCCAATATTTTCATAACCATTGTTTTTTCTTCCATATTACTTCTTCTTTCTAATTATATCCAGTGCTGCTTTCATTCCATCGTCTACAGCCTTTGCTATTTGCTTTGGTCCATCAACGCAATCGCCAATTGCATAAATATTTGGAATATTAGTTTTTCTTTGTTCATTTACAACAATTTTATCACCATCTAACTTTACGCCTATTTTTTTAGCAAGAGCACATGATCCTGCCACGCCTTCAGCAATAAATATACCATCATATTTTTCTATTTTTCCGTTTTCAAAATGTACAATTATTTGATTTGTATCCTTTTCAACATGATGTATTGTATCCTTATTTACTAAAAACTTAACATTACTAATTGGTTTATTATTTGTAAGTATTGTTATTTTATCAGTTACATTTGATAAATGTGTGGCTTCAGTAATTGCATATAAACCTGAACCTAACACAGCCACATTTTTATCTTTGTAAAAAAAGCCATCACATACTGCACAAAAAGAAACATGTGGCCCCTCTTCTAATCCATTGATGTGAGGTAATAGCCTTGATGCACCCGTTGCAATAATTAAATTTTCGCATTCATATCTTTCTTTTCCTATAACCTCTAAATTAGTTTCAAAAGCAATGGTTACTATTTCATCATTTATAATTGTGCCACCAAGATTTTTAAATTGTTGTTTACCATTATTTAACAATTCTATTCCAGAAATAGAATTAGCAAAGCCAAAATAATTTTCTATTTTCCCGGCTTTAAGTAAAGAACTAGTATTGTTTTCAATAATAAGTACATTTACACCTGCTCTAATTAAATATATTCCAGCACTAATTCCTGCTGGCCCTGCTCCTATAATTATTGTATTATACATTTTAACTCCTTTACATTTTATTATTATCTTTATTTTACCACAATTATTAAAAAATGTCACGAAAATAAAGAGCCTAGTTATTAGGCTCTCTTTTAATTTTACTAATGATATCTTTAACGATACTTTTTCTCTCAATTGTTCTATTATCACCTTCATAAAAAACAGCTAATGTGCCAGGACCTACATGAGCACCCGTTACTAAATCATAAAAATAAACTTCTACATTTTTTATTCCGGCTTCAATAAGCTTTTCTTTAATTTTATTTGCATCATCAATTGCATTACAATGAGCAATATATACTGTTTGTTCTTTATTCTTAATATGTTTTATAACTTGTTCAGTTAAAGCATTAATAGCATTATTTCTACCACGGCATTTAGATGTAACTTCTATTTTACCTTCCATTGACCCATATAATAATGGTTTAATTGATAATACAGTTGCAATAGTTGCTGTAAGTTTAGATACTCTTCCTGTGTTTGCTAAATATTTAATACTATCAACTGTAAACTCAGATCTAACTTTACTCACATAATCTTCAGTTTTTGAAACTACTTCTTCAAAACTCAAGCCTTCACAAACAAGATTATAAGCATAAATTGCAATCATTGCTTCACCAAAACTGGCAGTTTTAGAATCGATTACTTTCACTAATGTTTCTTTATGTTCTTCATTAATTTCATTCGCAAACATTTGTGAAGTCTGAAAGGTACTTGATATACCACTTGCCAAAGAAACATAAATAACTTGGTTTCCTTCTTCTATTTCTTTTTCAATATGTTTAATAAAAAGTCCAGGATTAGTAAGAGATGTTTTTGTTAAAACTCCATCTTTCATTTGATTATAAAAGCTTTCAGAAAGTTCTTCAACATTTATATCATCATCATAACATTTGTACTCTTTTTCTCCAAGCTTTACAGACATTGGTAACACAGTAATATCAAGATTTTTTTGTTCCAAAATATTTTTAAATAAATTGGATCCAGCATCCGTATATATTTTTATTGACATTTTTTTAACCTCCTATACAATTATAAAAAAAAAGAATATACTAACGTACATCCCTCTTCAATACAATTGGTGCGGGCGACAGGAATCGAACCTGCACTCCGAAGAACTAGAGCCTAAGTCTAGCGCGTCTGCCAGTTCCGCCACGCCCGCGCAACTATAGTATATTATACTACTTTTACTCTCGAAATACAAGTGTTTTATAAATTTTTTTTATTTTTATGGTAATATTAAGATACGAACATAAAATAATATATTTAAAATAGAATTTAATAGTTTGAGTTTAATAAAAATAAGCCCCTATAAAAGGAACTTATTTTTATAATTAAACTTATTGTTATCTTTTTTAACTATCTATTTTTAATTGCATCTACTGGTTTTTTACGAGCTATTTTTATTACTGGAATAAAACTTGCTAAAAGTGAAGTTATAATGCAACCAAAAAAGATAAAACAAATTTCTCGAATGCCATAACTAAGTAACGTTATTGGTAACCCATAGGAAGATCTTAGTGTGGAATTGGTAATAGCAACTGAAATACTACTACCAATTGCAGCTAAACAGAATACTATAAATGCAATGGCTAATGCTTCATTAAAGAAAATACCAAAAACATCGCTAGAACGTGCACCTACAGCACGCAATATTCCTATCTCACTTTTTTTGTATGTAACTGATGCTGATATATATGTCATAAACAAAACAATCGCAAATATGAATATGCCTATACCAATATATAATAAAACTTGTGCTATAGATTTAATAAGTGAACCAACCATGGTTTCAACAGAAACAACATAATTTACAAGTGAATATTTAACACCATTATTAGTTTGCATTGAAAAATTCACAACTTTTTCTAAATCACGTTTAGATAATTTTTCGCCAGATATTACCATTGAATACTTGTCAACTGGAATGTTTTTAATTTCAGTTCTCAATGACTGAGATACACAAACAAATTGATCATCAACATCTTCATTTTCAAAGAAAAATCCTTTTATAGTAAGAGTTTTATTTAAATAAGGATTAAGAATTCCTCCACATTTCATTTGAATTTTAATGTTTTCAAGGAGAGGTTTAATTATAGTTTTAATTTCCTCAACATTCATTTTATCAATTACTAAATTATCTAATTTTTCAATGATATTTGAATTATTATAATAAATGTTTTTTAAGGATTTTATAATTATATTAATTCCTAACATAATTTCATTATCCAAAAGCGTTGTTTGACTGTTACTTAAATACACGATATCAGAATAATCATCAGCTGTAAAATAATGTGTATAATTACTACCCATATGTATTCCACTAGACTCGCCATTAATTTCTATGCATTCGAAACTAGCTTTTCCAGGAATTTCACCACCGACGCCACTGTATTCAAGATAAGAATTTATAAAATTATCACAACCAAAAAGCATCCCAGCAAATGAACTTCCATGTTCACTTGTAAATTGATCTTGCAATACATAATAATCAAGAGCATCATCTTTATTAATTGTTTTGTCAAGAGCATCATATCTAGAATAATTATACCCTGTTTTTATAATTCCAACAATCTTAAAAATTCCATTTAAAGTAGTCCCTTCAATTAGGATATTAGGCTCTTTTGCTATAAAATCTTGACCAGATGTTATATTTGATGCATCAATGTTTTTACTTTCTTCAACATCACCCATTAAATTTATGTGTGAATAACCCCATTTTTTAAAACAATCAAAAGCATAATCGCTAATTGCAATTTCATTATGATTAATAGGCATACGTCCTGCAACTAACTTTAAATTGTGTTTTTCAATAATTGAATTATTAATTTCTACAATACCATTAATATCGCCATTATAAACATTGCTTTTTGCTTCTTTTAAAAAACTTGAGGCAATACTAGCACCTCCACCAAAATAACTATTGTTTTTTTCAGACAATACAGGTAAAAAAGAGATACCTAATGCTTTTTGTAATTGGACAAGGTCGGAATCAGAAAGATTCTTTTCCAAAAAATATGAATCCTCATAATTATCAACATTAACCATTTTTTTAAATGTAGTATAATTTATGTTGCTATCATAAATAGAATTCACAATGGCTTTTTTGCTATCGTATGCGGCAAAACTATCCACAATACCAAACATAGTAAAACATATAAAGCACAACAAAATAGTAATAACTAATCTAATAGGTTTTGTTTTCAAACTACTAACACCTATTTTAAAACTTTCTTTAATCGGCATATGTGATTTGATAAGTTTAAATGGCTTTTCTGAAGAAATCTGAATTGCACTTTCATCAGTAGGGACAAACATATCCATTTTTCCTTCTTCATTAATATGGGCTGCAGTTTGTACATCATTATTTATTTTTACATCTAACGATAAAAATGCATCATGTTGCTTTAAATATGAATTAATTCGAGCAATATCTTCAGTTGTTAATTGATAGCCTTGAACAAAATGCAATAATTTATCATTGTAATTTTTTACGCCTTCGTTTTCAATAGTAGCATCAATATGTTTTTTTTCTATGTCAGAAATCACTTCTCCATCTTTAAGTTCAATAACTCTGTCTCCATACTCTTCCGCAAACTCGCGGTCATGAGACACAACAATCACTAGTTTATTTTTAGACAACTTTCTCAATGTATTGAAAACTTGAATACCAGTATTGCTATCTAAAGCTCCTGTAGGTTCATCAGCCATTATAATTTCTGGATTCTTTACTAATGCACGTGCAATTGCTACTCTTTGTTTTTGTCCTCCACTCAATTCATTTGGTTTTCTTTTAGCAAATCCCGCAAGATCAACTTCATTTAAAATTTCATCAATTTTTTCATTTGTTGTTTTTTCGCCTTGCAATTTCAGTGCCAACGCAATATTAGCTCCAACATTAAAATCCTCAAGAATATTATACTCTTGAAAAATAAATCCCAAATATGTGTTTCGATAGCTGTCAAAATCTTCTATGGAAAAATCTTTAGACGACTTTCCTTTGACAATGATTTCACCACTATCTGCATTATCTAACCCTCCCATAATATTTAAAAGGGTTGATTTTCCACTTCCAGATTTTCCAAGAACAAAAACTAGTCCTGTTTGAGGAAATTTTAAACTTACGTTATTAAGTGCTGTTACAGTATCTCCTTTTTTAGGATGATAAATTTTAGTAATGTTTTTAATTTCAATCATTTTTTCTCCATTTCTAATGCTAATAATATTTATATCATTTTATTTTTATACAAATATAGAATACTGACTTTTTCTATAAAACCATTATAACATAAAAACTAAATTAATAAAAGATTATAAAACTAATGCTTTAAGGTATTTTTAGGGTATGAATTATAGGCATTAAAAAAGAAGGGCATATTATTAATACACCCTTCGTTCATTAATTATTATAAATAATTAATGATTTTCTTTTTTTGTTAATCCATACTTATTCATAACTATTGATATTAATCCTTTTGTATATTTACATCTTCTACCATTTTTAATGCAGCATATAAATGTTGTTGAAGGATCTGTAATATCTGAAGTTTCAAGATATTCGCTAGCAGTTAATGGAAGACTTACATATAACTTATTGTTTCTCATCTTGAATCTCGCAACCATTTCATCATTAATCATAAATGTTTCGTTATGCCATGAAATTTTTGTTTCAATATTTTGATCTTCTAAACAATAAGATAGGATTTCTTTCTTAAGTATTGCATAATATCCTTTTGTATCGTCTTCAGCATTGATTAAATTACCAAAGTAACTATCTTCGAATTTATCATTTTCTGTCTCTGGTTCTGGAATTTCAACAGGTTTTTCTTCTTCAAAGCTTACTTTTTCTTCTTCAGTAATATCATCGCTTTCTTCATCAGTTTCTAGATCTATTGTATCATTAGTTTTTTCTGAATCATTAGTTTCTTCATTAACTAATTCTTCTCTCATTTCTTGAATGAATTCATTTTCTTCAATTGTAGCTGGATCATTGTGTTTTAATAAAATAGCAACAACTAATCCAATGATGAAGATTATTAATAATGCTATAATAACCCAAATAATCCATGGAATAGTATGCGTAGAAGCAACTTGAACTATAGCATAAATTGAGAAATGAGTTGTTTGGAATACTACATAATTACCTTCACGAGTGAATTGAATATCAGTAACATTTCCAGCATCATCAATATGAATTACTTTAATTGTTTTATTAAGTAATTTTTCTGGAATTAACATTCTTACTGTGAAATCATCTGCAACTGTTACTTCTGTACCATTTTTTTCAAAGCGAATATCATAAGCGCCTTTGATTTCACCTTTTTCGTTTTTACCTAATATTTTAGATAAATCGACATCTTTATAATCATTAGTTTTATCAATAACATTTAAATTGTTATCTGAAGGAACACCATTCTTAGCTATTACTTTAATAGTACCATCTTGACTTGCAAAATCTTTCTTTGTATCAGTTGGATTTGTAGAAAGTTTTATTTCCCACTCACAAGTAAATACAGATTGACTTAATTCACTATTTTTATCCTTTACTGATAAAGTTGCTTTAGCAGTATAAGTACCTACACTAATTGCACTATTATCTTGATAAATAGCTTCTACACCTGCAGGTAAATCAAGAATTACAACTTCATGAGCTTTTCCATCATAAATAAATGGTTCATTATAACTCCATGTAACACTTGTTAAGAAAATAGTTTTTGGTGTAATCTTCCATTCATAAGTAACAACTGTAGATGCAATTGTATGGTTACTATCAACAGTTAATGTTGCTGTTGTTGTGTATGTACCAGCATCTGTTCCTTTGTTGTTTTGATATTCTACTTCTACACCTTCTGGTAAGTTAGTAATTGTTGCTGTTAATTCAGTTCCATTATATACTTGAGTTGGTTTTACACTCCATGTTAATTCAGGAAGAGAAATTTCAGCTGGTGTAATCTTCCATTCATAAGTAACAACTGAAGATGCAATTGTATGGTTACTGTCAACAGTTAATGTTGCTGTTGTTGTGTATGTACCAGCATCTGTTCCTTTGTTGTTTTGATATTCTACTTCTACACCTTCTGGTAAGTTAGTAATTGTTGCTGTTAATTCAGTTCCATTATATACTTGAGTTGGTTTTACACTCCATGTTAATTCAGGAAGAGAAATTTCAGCTGGTGTAATCTTCCATTCATAAGTAACAACTGAAGATGCAATTGTATGGTTACTATCAACAGTTAATGTTGCTGTTGTTGTGTATGTACCAGCATCTGTTCCTTTGTTATTTTGATATTCTACTTCTACACCTTCTGGTAAGTTAGTAATTGTTGCTGTTAATTCAGTTCCATTATATACTTGAGTTGGTTTTACACTCCATGTTAATTCAGAAACAACTATTTCAGCTGGTGTAATCTTCCATTCATAAGTAACAACTGAAGATGCAATTGTATGGTTACTATCAACAGTTAATGT
>CAKOMG010000010.1 GCA_934096585.1 uncultured Bacilli bacterium | reverse complement strand
AATTCAGTTCCATTATATACTTGAGTTGGTTTTACACTCCATGTTAATTCAGAAACAACTATTTCAGCTGGTGTAATTTTCCATGTTTTTGTAAATTTACTTTGGCTTAATTTATGATTACTATCAACGCTTAAAACTGCAGTTGTTGTATATTCACCAACATTAGTAGCTTTATTATTTGAATACATTGCTGTTATATAACTATCCAAATTAGTAATCACATTCTTAATTTCATTACCTGTATAAACAACACTATCATCAACTACCCATTGTAATTGACTAGCTGTAATTTCCACGTCTAATGGTGTAATTTTCCAAGTATGAGTAAATGTTGTTTTTGCTATCTTATGGTTACTATCAACAGATAACGTAGCTACAGCTGTATAAGTACTTGCGTTTACTTTCTTATTGTCTTTGTAAGTTGCCTCAACACCTTCTGGTAAATTTAGAATTAATACTTCAAATTCAGCTCCAGAATATTGGAATTCGTCGCCTGACCAAGTCAACTCAGGTAATTCAATTTCACATGGTGTAATCTTCCAAGTAAAAGTTAATACTTCTTTATTTAACTTATGATTTTCATCTGTTGTTAATGTTACTGTAGTTGTATAAGTACCAACATTTGTTGCTGTATTGTTTTGATATGTTGCATTAACAAATTCAGGTAAATTAGTAACACTAGCGATAAATGCATTACCATTATAAACATTTGAAGAAGCTATAGACCATTCTAAATTATTCACTTTAATTTCAAGTGGTGTAATGCTCCATGAATAACTGAACTCATTTTCAGCTAATTTATGATTATTATCTACAGAGATAATTGCTTTTGTTGTATAAGCACCAACATTAGTGAAGTTATCATTCTCATAAACTGCTGTAATGCCTTCTGGTAAATTTGTGATAAATGCTTGATAAGCATTTCCATTATAAACTTGTGCCGATTTTACTGACCATATAAATGTTGGTAAAGTAATTTCTAAAGGAGTAATACTCCATACATATGTTAATGTGTTATTAACTAATTCATAGTTTTCATCATCAACTAAAGTGAATGTTGCAACAGCTGTATAAGTATTAGCATCTGTTCCTTTATTACCAGTATAACTTACAGTAACTAAAGAAGGGATATTAATTAATTCAACTGTATGCATAGCACCATCATAAACAATTTCTTCAGTGACATTCCATTGTAAATTAGAAACGTCAACTTTTGCTTTATTAATTGTTACCTTAATAACTCTTGATTCATTGTATCCAGTAGCTGTTGAAACAGCACAATAATATTCACCACTGTCTTTAACATTTGTAACTAAATATTGAGACTCAGTAGCACCTTCTATTTTTACCCCATTTTTGTACCATTGATAATAATAAGTATCATCTGATCCTTCTACTTCAACAGACAATATTGATGAAGTGCCATCATAAGTTTTATTGATATTATTGCTTGCTTTAACGTTAAATTCTGTTACAGCATATAAAGTGATATCTTTGTCAGGCATAGATGCATATTCATTTGAATCTTCATCAACCCATTTAGTAATTGCATGACCATTTAATTCTGTTGTTTGAGCAAAGAATTGTAAATTTGCTCCTACAGGTAAAAATCCTGATTTAGTAGTTGAACCAACTACATAATTAACTTTATAAATATCTGCAGCTTGTAAATCAAATGATACACTAATTGTTTCAGGTAAATAATCAAATAGCATTGAAATAATATCTTTAGCATTAAATTTTTCAGTAGTAAATTTTTCTAGGATACTATCTATGCTAAATGTTCCACTATAAGCAAATTCTCCAGCACCTTTATAGAAATCAAATAATGTTTTATTTTTGAATCTTTCAGGTAATTTATTATAAATCTTTGTTAAATATTCTTTTAACTTATTAAATTCATCTTCAAATCTTACAAGTTTATCAATATAACTATATATTTTTTCATTTGTTGAAGAAGAATTTGGATCAGCAAAGTTTCTAATTCTTTCAACACTTAAATTATCAAAATTAATTTTATCAAATAAATTTAATACTTTGTTAATATAAGTTTTAATCTTACCATGATTTTCAAGAACATTTGTTTCTAAAACTGTTGTCATTACTCTTTCAATATCCTCATAAGTTACCTTTTGAGCTTTTTGACCAACTTTAATTAATTCATCAATAATCTTATCAATTCTTTCATCAGTGAACGCTGTAGTGTGGAAATACTTATTCAAAACATCAGCATCAATTAATTTATTTACAATTTTCTTATAATCAACTTTCTTTAAGATGTTTATAATATCTTGAATTGTCAATTCTTGAACAAAATCATAAACTTCATTTACTTCTAGTGATAGTGCTCTAAATACTTTTTGTTTTAAACTATCTGAAATATGTGCTGTTTGTGTTGCAGCTAATAAGAAATCCGATAATCTAACCGGTGTAGTAACATCAAAATGATAAACTCCATTTTCGCGATAAACAGCAATATATCTTGAAGCTAATTCAGCAAGTCTACGAATCTTAGAGCAATCACCATCAAATCCTACTGTAAATTTAAATGATTTTGTTCCAACGATTGTTTCTATTTCAATATCCCATGATAATCTCATCTCTTTATCAGTGAAATTAGCAATTTCAGATAATTTTGGCAATTGAGTAATAATTTTCTTAATACCAGCAGTAATTACTTCTTTATTTGCAAATACTAAATCATTATTTACTTTGATTGATTTAATAATTTTAAATAAATCTGTAAATTTAATGTTTGATAAATTATCCTTAATTATTTGATTAACATCACTTGTGTCCATATCAATCGTTTTTGCGAATTCTTTTAATTTATCAACGCCAACTGTATCCGCAATTTTAACAATATTATCAATTCCTACTTTAGAAGCTATTTCATTGATGTTATCTTTAACAATAATATTTGTTTCTTTAGTAACTTCCATTAATTGATCAATATCTACTTTAGTAAAGAAATCAGTAATTTCATCACCTGTTGATTCCTTAAGTATAGTATTGATTTCTTTACTTGCATCAACTGTTTTGATAACTTCTATTACATCAGTACTATAACCAATAACATCAAATACATCAGCAACATCTCCTAAAGTTATATCAACTGATTTGTTATCTGCTTTCAAATCTTTAACATTATCCACTAAATTTTTGATTTTTGCTTCAACATCAGCTGTAGGTGCATATTCACCTAATCCTTCTTGCTCATAAACTTCTGTAACTTTTTCATTTACGGCTGTGGAAATACTATCCGCAATTTGATCTAATACTACATCAGTAGTTGCGGTAGGATTATTTTTAATGTATTCATCTGTATATCTATCAACATAAAACTTTAACAATACATCGTAAGTTCCAAAATCTAATAAATTAGCTTCTACAACTTCTATATCTGTAATTTGTCCTTTAATGATATTTTCAACAAGTGAAACATCAACTTCACTTCCAATAGTGCTATTACTTTTTCTTATTGCATGTTTTCTTAAGCTTTGCACTTTAGATTCATTATCTTTTGTAAAAATAATGTCATTTGCAACAGAAATGATTGCATTCTTTAATTCAGTCAAATCACCTTTTTGAATATTTGCATAAGCATTCAAACTTGGGCTGAATAAAAGTGTCAATTCATTATTGGAATAATCTAGAGAAAAATAACTTTTATCAACTGTTACATTATTTGTCTCTGCATTTACTACATTATTATTACTTGTAACACCAACAAATCCAATTGTTAATAATGTTATAAGCAATAATAAGACAACATGTTTGCTTTTCATTAAAACTTTTTTCATACCATGTTCCTTCTTCTTCTTCTTTTATCTCATGTATTTTAATAAAAGATTTTTTAAATCTTGTTATTAACATTTTTCTTAGATTGTTTTTTTATTACAATAAACAATCCTACTGCTACAACAACTGTAGCACAAACTGAAATTAAAATTATTTCTAAAACCTTGATTATACTTATTCTTTCTTTAATAATTTCTTGTTTAATGATATTTTTTTGAAATGTTGCAGTATAATCTTTATTTTCATAAACTTTGGTAATTTCTGTATTCCATCCATTAAAAGTATAGGAGTATTCTTCATCATTTACTTTAATTGGATCACTAGGAGGAGTTACTATCTCGCCATATTTAAATGTGTTTTGATAAATAACTTTTCCGTCAACTATAAATCGAATTGTATAATTAATATAACTACAATTCACACCAACGAATACATCTCTATTAGGCATCTTAAAACTATTATTGATTACATCATAATAATTGCTATCAGCATCCATAACATATAACCGATCTAATCTAGTTCCTAATTTTAAAGTTCCTAACTCTATATTAACTTCTTCCCCAACAATTGCTTCTTTTTTATTAGTACCAATTGTTAAAAAATCCGAAGTATAAACAGAAATACTATAGACCAAATAAACATAATATGATATTGCTGTATTCATACTAAATGCAATATTATCATTATCAATTTTGGATCTGACTTTTTCTAATGCATTATTTTTTTTACAATATAATTGCGAATGAACGACATCAAAGTTTCCTTTAATTATTATGTCTACTTCAAAATCCAAATTAATTGCTTCACCATTTTGTATAAATTCTATACTATATTCATAATTATTTTCATTAGTATTAATATTCAGTTTTATTATATCTATTTCTTTTTTGATTAATTCTTTCACATTCAATTTATGGATAGTAAATTTATAAATGTCAGATTCAACTAATAAATCATATTTTTCTAGATTCATATGTTCAGTAAGTGTTTTAATATTTACTGACATTTCATCTTGAATTCCATTGATAGTTAAAACAGAATCATTATTACTTATATTAGCATAACCATCTTTTGTTTCAACTAAATAAAATTCATCAAATATGGCAACATATGTCTCATCACTATATACTTTATCAATTTCTTTAGACCAAGATTTAAATATATAATACTTACTATTACTTGTTTCTTTTTCTAAAGAGCCTTTAAAACTAGGTATCGATCCATACTCGTACATTTCGATTGATTCATTTCCATTCACAATCCATTTTATTTGAAAAGTTCTTAAAACTCCTTCAAACACTGGATATACATAACCATCTTTTGTCACATTATTTAAATCTAATAATGTTCCATCATCATATTGCCATCCAACAAATTTATATTCAATATATTGTTCATTGGGTTCTTTTTTTGGTATAACACCATCATACACGATATATGAACCTTTATCTGTTGTTTCTTTTAACAACAAATTCTGGTTTAAATCATAGAATTCAATTATTACTTTATCGACATCCCTAATTTTTTTAGACATCATACTTTTTGCTTGATAATTATAATCAGATGTCAACTCTTTATGCTTAACTAAGAGCTTATTGTTATAGTCATCTATTAATTCTTGAGTAAGTTCTGGAACAACATATGGAGTTGGTTCCTTAACTTCTATAGGTTTAATAGGTATTTCAACTTTTTTTGGAGCTGATCCAGGATTTGCAACTTCAATTGGAGGGGTAGGTTCTTTAACTAATGTTGGTTGAACCGGTTCTTTCACTTCAGTTGGAGGAACTAAAAGTTCAACAGGAGTTGGATATACTTTGATTTTTGGAAAACCATTATTATTATCCGCATTAAATTCATCAACTACACTACCTAATACTTGTTTTATTGTTTTTCCATCAACTGTCCAACTAAAATCTATTATTGCACTTCCTACTTTTGTTAAATCTACTTTTGAACTTTTGGGTAATTGAGCTTCATAATTATAAACAGGCTTGTCATCAATCACATTGCAAAATAATGCAAGTTGAGCAATTAATATAACATATTTTTCTTTATACTTCTTTGTATTATCTTTATCTAAAACTGAAAATGCCTTATTAACAGCTTGAGTTCTAAACATTTTATCAATTGACTTTAATAATTGTTCCATATACCTTTTTAAGTAATTGTATGATTGAACATAAAAATTAAAGTATTGTTCATCTGTTTCGCACTGATCTAAAACAGTAAATAACTTTCGCAATTCAAGTGTAGCTTCATTTGCATAATTAATTGGATCTTCTAGTGTTGGTTCAAGCTTAATTAAGTCTGCTTTTTGTTCAAGTACTCGAGTAACTGTCGAGCCCATAACTGCATCATAAATAGTTCTTTTTAATTCTGTCATAGATCTTTTAATCAATTTAGTAGCATTAACTTGATAATCAACCTTCGCTTTGTCAGTTAAATAAGACTGATAAGCTTCTTGATTAGTTTCCTTATTTTGATTATATTCAGCTAATTCATTTAAATAAGTTTCATAAACTTCTTTATCTTTAACGTATTGATTGTACTCTAATAAATAAGTTTCATATTTTTCTTTTTCTATCAAATACTCTTGATAGTCAATTAAATAATCATTATACTTTTTATTTTTTAAATCCCACTCTTCTTTAAGAGTTAAATACTCATTGTAATTAATAACATTTGTATTATACTCTTCCAAGTCTTTTAGATATTTGTCATATGCTTGCTTATTAATTAAATACTCTTTATTTTTGCTTTCAATAATTTTATTACTAACATAATAATTAGCTTCATCATAAGCATTATTAATTATTTTGTTAATTGTTTCTTTTTTAACAATGAAATTAGATGAATAGAAAATATTAATAGTATCATCAGTTGCTTTTAAATTATCAAAAAAGCATTCATAACTATCGTTATTTTTAATAAATTGTTTTTTAACGCCATTTAACTCTACTTCACATGGATACCAAATAACTTCTCTATTGTTTTTATCAATGTATGAATATTCACTAGCATACACCTTCATTTCATTATCATTAATTGAAGTGGTAACAAAGTTAGTAGATATTCTATCTTCAAATGCGATAATGATTCCTTTATCACTTAAGTATTTTTTTTCAGCTTCTGATAATTTTTCATTTAATATCTTTTCAAAAAAATCATTTACTGAAATAGTTGTAGTAAAAGTAGACGAATCTTTTGAATAGTCGTTAAATATTTCATCACTTTTCCCATAAACCTTATTTGAAGAACCAAATACAAAGGATAGCATTAAAACTAAGAAACAAATAATCAAAAATGAATTTTTATATTTCATTTATGAACTCCTTTTTGGTTATTAATTAGTAATTAATAATTAACATCCTCATGCGTATTTTTTGGTGCGGGCGACAGGAATCGAACCTGCACTCCAAAGAACTAGAGCCTAAGTCTAGCGCGTCTGCCAGTTCCGCCACGCCCGCTTATTAAAAACTTTTTTTCTTATATAAAATATTATACTATATTTCGACTAATATTTCAAGCATATTCTAACGATTTTTACCCATTTTGAAAAATTATTTTATTAATACATAATATTATATTAACTAAGTAACTATGTTATTATTAATATTTACACTAAAAAAAGCCTCTAATACTAATTAGAGACTTTTTTAAATTATTCTTCTGTTGGCTTTGAAGATTCTTCTTTAACTTTAAGAGTATCATTAGATACTTGTTGTTCTTTTTCTTCTTTGGCCTCTTGTTTTTCTAGCTCTTTTTGTTTAAGAGCTTCTTCTTTTGCTTTTTGCTTTTCAAGTTCTTTTTGTTTTGCGGCTTCTTCTTTTGCTTTTAAAGCAGCTTCTTTAGCTTTTTGTTTTTCTAGCTCTTTTTGTTTTGCCGCTTCTTCTTTAGCCTTTTGTTTTAAAGCTTCTTGTTTTGCTTTTTCTTTTTCTTTTGCTTTTAAAGCAGCTTGTCTTTCTTTTTCTTTTGCCTTGATTGCATCTTGTCTTTCTTTTTCTTTTGCCTTGATTGCATCTTGTTTTTCTTTTTCTTTTGCCTTGATTGCATCTTGTTTTGCTTTTTCTTTAGCCTTGATTGCGTCTTGTTTTTCTTTTTCTTTCGCCTTGATTGCATCTTGTTTTGCTTTTTCTTTTGCTTTTGCAGCTGCAACCTTATCTCTTTCTTTTTGTTTTATAGCTTCTTTTTTTGCTTTTTCTTTTTCTTTTGCTTTTTCTTTCTTAGCTATTGCTTTTGCTTCTTCATCAGCCATATATTTGTAAGAGAATCTAATGATTGACAATAAATCTTCTTGGCTAAATTCACCTTTATTCGTTAATTTAAACCATTGTTCTCCTTTTGGAGAATTGGCTTTAACAATTAAAGATGGATATTTAATAATCATCTTAGCAACAGAAATTGGTTTGCGTTGGAAGAATACACGATAATCGTTGTTTGTTCTTTGAACAATCATCATTAATTTTTTTCCACGCATAATCTTGAAGTTTTCTTCATCTTTTCCATAAACAATAGAAACATCTTCAAATGTATCTGTTGCATATTTTGCAAGAACAGAAACTTCAGGAGTAATTGCTTTCTTTTCTTTGACAGGTTTTGGTCTTTGTGGTTTTTCAGGTTCAACAAGTTTCTCCACAATCTTGTCAACATATACAATCTTTTCAACTGGAACTTCTTTTTCAACGATCTTCTCAACTGGAACTTCCACGATCTTTTCAACAACTTTTTCTACTGGAACTTCTTTTTCAACGATTTTCTCAACTGGAACTTCCACAATTCTTTCAACGATCTTCTCAACTGGAACTTCTTTTTCAATTATTTTTTCAACTGGAACTTCCACAATCTCAGGAAGACTTTCTTCATCATGAAATTCGTGTCCTCTTTGTTCAAGTTCAGTCTTTGAATAATTGTACATATTCCAAAGATAATCTTCATCAAACGCTTGATAATTCTCAGCCTCTTCACTAGGTTCAACTACTTCAATGTTACGTTTTACTAAATTATATTCTACAACATTGATTGCTGCTAAAACAACAGCTATACTTATTGATAATCCTAATGATAATCCCTTAGAACTACTGAAGTCTAAACCAATATATTCTTTAACAATTGTATAAGCAAACATTGATTGAATAACTAATAATGCATACATTAAAACAGCAAGCCAAGGAATCTTTTCTTCATTCTTTTTATAAATTTTAAATGTAGGTACAAAAACCGTTATAACCGCAAATAATATTGTAGCAACTAGTGCACAAACAAACACACCAATCCAACATTTATCATTAAGAGCAATATCAGCACCAATTTTATGATTACGTAATGGTAATGATACTAGATATGCAAATGCGGCAGAGATATATGCTGTAACGGGTAATATAGAAGAATATACTCCAAGTTTATTAATGCTCTTTTCATTTTTGCGAATTAATAAGCAACTTAATGAAATAGCAACAATTACTAATGGAAATACCACAAACTTAATTATAGCTTCTACATTTCCGATTGACTCTGCTTTGAAAGGAATAATTGTGACAGCGCATAATGCTAATGCTAAATAAACTAAAATAGAAACAAATAAATTCTTTTTCATCGTCATTCCTCCTCTTTATTTCTTTTATTTTTCAATAAAAGAATTCTATTTTCTTTAAAAAGTTTATTCATATATTCCAAAATTTGAATAAACTTAAGTCTTTTGCTTTTTTCAAGCAACCACTTTAATATATTATAGCACACTTTTTTCAACTTTTCAATATTTTTCATTTTTTTATAAACTATTTTTTCCGTTTTATAAATTTTATGTTTTTCAAAATAATACATTTTTGTGGCGTTTTTAAGTAAAAATGAATAAAAAATCGACCTTTTTATCTGTTTTTATGAATTGTGCAATTTTTAAAATTGCAATTACTTTTATGGAAAAAATCATTTAGTGTCATAAAAATTTATTGTTTTAAAGTTGTATCAATTTATTATATGATAATGCGTGAGTTTAAATGAAAGAATTATTCATATCTAATTAATTTTTTCCTATTAGGAAATAACAATTAAAGAAATTATAAAGCCAACTACAGGCATTAAACTACCAAAAATTAATTGTAAAACTGTATGTCTTTTTAATTTCAAAGAACTCCAAACAACGAACGCTAGTGGTATTAATATTAATAAAAACCAATAACTAACTTTTACTGCTAAAAACACCATAGGTCCAACCATCCCACACATATGCCCACTTGCTTCAAATTTAAATGCAAATGATGAGATGGCAATTAAGACTCCTGAAATAAAATACGTTAATACTAATTGTTTAACTATAGTACTTTCATGGTTTAAAAATACAACTAATAATGCTACCGAATATGAAATAACAGAAAATATTATTGCCATTTTTCTATCGGCAGCACGAGGTGTTAAAGTATTATTAACGCGTTTCACAATATTAACTTTTTGTTCAAATGGATATGCTAATACTGGAAAAACTACTAAGCAAAAAATGGTAATTAAAAATATTAACATCGACGAAAAAGAATCATCAACTCCAAAATAAATCACTAAACAAATCATCAATGCCATAATAGGTGATATTGTTAAAACTCTAATAATTTTTGCTATTTTATTCATATTGACCTCCAAATACTTTTTAATTATATATTTTTAATAATATAATTAAAACCTACTATTAGTCCTTTTTCTCTATTGTTATTTTTAAAATTTCTACTTTGAAATTTTTATATAAACTAAAAGTAGAGTTGTTGAAATTTACTTATTTTTATGATATAATTACTCTATGATTAATGAAGAACAATTAAGGGAGATCGTTTCTTCCAACTTAACGTATTATCGTAAATTAAATAATTTAACGCAAATTCAACTTGCTGAAAAACTAAACTATTCTGATAAAGCTATATCAAAATGGGAAAGGGGAGAAAGTTTACCAGACTTATACATTTTAACAAGCATTGCAGAAATGTATGGCATTACATTAAATGATTTAATCAGTGAACACAAAGTGCAAACTCACAAAAGTAAAAAAAGTGTTCATGCATTAATTACTATCATTTCTATATTATTAGTTTGGTTAATATCAACATTTTGTTTTATCATTTTAAAAATGTTAAGCATTGATAAAGCATGGTTATCTTTTATTTATGCTATTCCAGCATCTAGTATTGTTGCAATTGTATTTTCAAGTATATGGGGAAATAACTTTCATTTGTTTTTATCCGTATCTATATTAACTTGGACAATACCTACATGTCTGGTGCTTACAATTGACTTTAGTTATATATGGTTGACATATATATTATCAATACCCGTGCAAATACTTGCTATTTTTGCAATTTTATTAAAAAGAAAAATAAAAAAAGAAAGCACTGCATCCAATTAGATGCAGCGCTTTTTTATTTTTTAAATTTTTCTTTATATGCTTCTATTGATTTTTTAATTATTTGTTTTGCTTCTTCTGGTCCCTGAACATCCATAACATAAGTTGCTTTGCCTTCTAATTCTTTATAAACTTTAAAGAAATGACTCATTTCTTCCATAATATGTTCAGGCAATTCATTGATATTTTTATAATTGCAATAAGAAGGATCACTTGCCGCAACAGCGATAATTTTTTCATCAATAAAATTATTGTCTATCATTTTGATAACACCAATGGGAATACAATCAACAAGACATAGGGGAATAATTTCTGATTGGCAAATTACTAGAACATCTAAAGGATCATTATCTTCTGCGTATGTTTTAGGTATAAAACCATAATTTGCTGGGTAATGGGTTGATGTAAACAAAACACGATCCAAAATCAGTCTTCCTGTTTCTTTGTCCAATTCATATTTCATTTTACTATTTTTAGAAATTTCAATACAAGCCACAAATCTTTCTTCAGTGATTCTTTTACTATTTATATCATGCCATATATTCATTATTTTGACTCCTTTATTTTATCTATTAACATTTTATTAGGTAATGCTTTAGTTAAGCAAGCAGCTGCAGCACAATGCATGCCTAATTCGAAAGATTTCTCCATACTATAATTATGAATACTACCAAATATGAATCCAGAAACCATCGAATCTCCTGCCCCTACTGTACTAACAACATTTAGTTTTTTATTTTTTCTATAATATTCATTGTTTTGTTCATCTATCATTATTGCTCCATCTTTATCTAGTGAAACAATCACATTTTGTGCTCCTTGTTTTTTTAGTTCTTTGGCAAATAAAATAATTTCATTTAAGTCACTTGTTTCCTTATTAACTAGTTTATATAATTCATCTCTATTTGGCTTAATTAAAAAAGGATGATATTTTAACAATGGAATAATATTATAATCTACATCTATAATTACTTTAACTTGTTTCTTTATTTTCTTAACAATATCTTCTAAATCAATATGTGACGGAACACTTCCAGAAATTATTAAATAATCTCCTTCTTTTATTTCACTTATTTTCTTATATAATATATTTAATGCTTCATTATCAATTATTAAACTATTAGAATTTATTGCAGTTTCATGCTCTGATAGTATTTTAACATTAATTCTTGTACTGCCAGATGCATTAATTAAATAACTTTCAACATTTTCTTTTTTTAAACATTCTTTTAAATACTCCCCTGTAAAACCACTAATAAATCCAATTGCAATGCTATTGACATTAAGTTCTTTCAATACTTTAGTAACATTAATACCCTTACCACCTATGGCAAATTCTTCCATAGTACTCCTGTTTATAGAGTTTTCTTTAAACCTATTTACTGTTAAATAGTAGTCAATTGATGGAGAAAAAGTTAATGTATAAATCATTTTATTACCTTCTATTTATATATTTTGCAAGTATTTGTAAATTATCTTTTTTAAGCAATTTGTAAATATCATAGTAACTTGTAATTTGAATATTATTTAATAAATTGTATATTCTTTTATATACTTCATCTAATTGTTTATTAGAAGTATCAACATTTAAAGAATCTATTTGCAAATAACTCTCATTAATTAGTCTTAAAATAATTTTTCTAAGCAATAATAATATCTCATTTTCAATCCAATAATTAAATGAAACTTGGTACTCATCTTCTATAGCCTTAAAATCTAAATATAAAAATAAACCATCAGAAACATCATGCCAAATATCAACAAAAACATAATTATATTCATGTAAATTGTTATGTTGAAGAAATGTAAAGGCATCTTCATTTATAATTTCAATTTTTTCTTTAAATTCAAAGGATGGTAAGATAGTTTCTTTAAATAATTCTATTACATTACTATCTTTTTCAATGATTGTAACTTTATTTACATTTTCTTTTAATGATGTCATATAAGCAAAATATCCCAAGCCTAAACCTATAGTCAAAACATTGCCAAAAGCTTTTTCGATTGGCTCTTTCATTGTATTAATCTCATTAGGAGTAATAGTCATCCACTCTCTATTATTTTCTAAGACTGCTAAATAAGAATATTGTTTTTCAAAAAAACCAAAAGATGGCGTTTCTAAAAAATAATTTATTTCATCTACTTGTGTTTCGCCAAAAATAAATCCTTGAAATGACTTAAAACTATCATTTTTAAATGCCCAATTTTTATATTTTTTATTAGTTGCATTGATTCTTAAATTATAATGGTTATTAAAATAATCATTAATTTTTAAACATGTTAGTGATTTTCTTAAATAACTATCCATTACTTCTTTATCTTTTTCTTTTAATTCATCAATAAAAAAACTATAAAATAAATGGTAAAACGCTTCTTTATTATTGACATTTACTTCTTTTTTAAATCTCTTTATAAGTTTATCATTAATTTCTATATCATGAAAATTTATATAATTTGATACAATGTTTAAAAACATTGTATTGTATTTCATTATTTCGTTTAATCTTTTAAACTCTAAAACATCATCATTGTTTAAGTTTACTAACATATTATCACCATATTTATATTATATCATTATTTTTAAAAAAAGAAAAGATAAAACTCATGCTTAGCATGAGTTTTACTTAATTATTTGTTTTCTTCTGGTTTTTTATCTTTTTTGTCTAACACTTTTGCACCCAAATATCCGGCAATTATTGATTTGATATCTACTCCTAATGTTTTTTCTAAACCTTCAAATAATTGTGATCCATTTTTACCAATTTCTTCAGCAAGTTTTGCTGTATTACCTTCGCCATACATTGTTATAGAATCAATTCTACCATAAGCTTCTGCCAAAGGTTCTGAATATGCTTTAACAATATCAGGTAATACATTAGAATTCAAAATCAACTCAAGAACTGAAGCTTCACCCATTTTTTTCATAGCTTCTGCTTTCTTTTCTATTGCTTCTGCTTCAGCTTGACCTTTTGCTAATATACCGGCAGCCTCTTGTTCAGCTGCAAATCTATTTGCTTCAGCTTTAGCTCTTAATGCAGCAGCACTCTGTTCTTGCTCATATTTTTCGGCTTCAGCAGCTTTTTGACGTTTAAATAATTCAGCTTGAGCATTTTGTTCAGCTGCATATTTATTAGCTTCAGCAGTCTTTTTAACGTTTGCTTCAAGTTGTCTTTCTTGTAATTCTACTTCTTTTTGACCTAATTCAACTTCACGTTCACGTTTTGCAATATCAGCATTAACTTTTGCAACATTGATTTCTTCTAAACGTTTTTGCTCTTCAATTGCATAAGCAGCATCAGCAGTAGCTTTAGCTGTATCTGATTGACTTTTTAATTCTGATTGACGTAATGAAAGATTTGTATTTTGCTCAACAATTAATCTTTCTGCATCAACGCGAGCTTTATTTGCAGCCTCATTAGCTTCAGATTGAGCAATCTGAACGTCACGTTCTGCTTGTGCTCTAGCTATACTTGCATTTTTACTGATTTGAGCAATGTTATCAACACCTAGATTTTCAATAACCTTATTGTTATCAATAAAATTTTGAATAGTAAGATTAATTATTTGAAGCCCCATTCTACCCATATCTTGCATTGCATTTTCTTTAACCTTTTCAGCAAATAAATCACGATTGTGAACTAGTTCTTCTAATCTCATTTGTCCAATGATTTCACGCATATTACCTTCTAAAACTTCTTTAGCAATATTTCTAATTCCATCTAAGTCTTGTTGAAGGAATATTTGTGAAGCTTTTTCTAATGAAGTTGGATCAGAATCAATTTTAATATTTGCAACCCCATCCACAAAAATATTAATAAATTCTCTTGTTGGAACAGCACTAGCTGTTTTAATATCTACTTGAATTAAGCTTAATGGGATTCTATCAACTCTTTCTAAACCAGGGAAACGAATTCCAGCTTTACCAATTAAAACTCTTTGTTTAAAAGGGCCAGTAATTATTAGTGCTGTGTCTGGTGGTGCTTTTACGTAAAAAAGACATAAGAACAATAAAACAAAAACTAAAATTGCGGCAACAATAACTCCGACTGTAACCATTACATTTAAAACAATCATCTTTTTTCCTCCTTATATTGTTTTTTTATTTTTTTTGTAAATAATATTTTTTACCTGCTTTAATAACATCTACTTCTTGAACATCACTATCTAATACAATAATAGTAGCAGGACGTGTGTATGTAGTTCCATCTACTGTAATATCAACAGTACCATCAATTAAGCTATTAACATAATACGCTTTTTCATTATTGTCAACTAAAATATTGTTTACTTCTGTTTCAATTTTGCCATATGCTATAACTTTACCATCTTTTAAATGACCATAAACAATTAATGGAACTAAATCTCCTTTACCATAAATACTGAATGAATCATTATCACCTTTGAATTTGGATTCAATTTTCATTTCTAGCAAAGAATCATTAACCACTTTCTTTGTTTTATTCCAAAATTTTGAAAAAACATTCTCTTTTTTTTCTTCTTTTTTATCTTCTGTTTTTTCTTCATTTATTACTTCTACTTCAATATTCTTTTTTTCATCCATTAAAATCACCTCTTTTTAGTTTATTATATTTTTTTAAAAAAAGAACTTTACTTTTTATCATCGTAGATTTTTATATCAAATTTCAAATCTAGAGCCTGAGCATACTTTGTAATCACAGTTAGCGTTGGGCTATTACTTAATTTTTCAATTTTAGCAACCTGTTGCTGCGTAACGCCTAACTTTTCCGCAATATCTTTTTGTGTCAATTTTTTTTGTTTTCTAAAATCAACTAACTGATTAATTATTTCTTTCCTTAAATCTTTTTCCAAATCCGTTTTGTTTGCATCCATAACATCACCCACTATTATTATACAACATTTATTTTAAAAATACAACTATTTTGTTGTAAAAACTATTATATTTTTCATTAATATTTTTTTAAAATAACTTTAGTCAAATTCTTATAACATTTGAAAATTTTTTTATTTAGTATTTTAAACAATATTAAGCAATATTACTTTTTTGCTGATTTGCAAATTTAATTTTTTTAAAAAATAAAAACTAAGATTATACAATCTTAGTCATCTTAATAAATTATAGTACATAAAATGGTGCTGGAAAGGAGAATCGAACTCCTGACCTACGTATTACGGGTACGTTGCTCTACCTACTGAGCTATCCCAGCACCTATCTACAAATCATAAGGATTTAGTGAATAATCCTTATTTAATCTAACTAAAAATTCTGATAAAATATCCACCATTGAATCTACATCATCAATACTAAGCAGTTCAATTGGAGAATGCATATAACGTAAAGGAATAGAGAATAAAGTTTGCACAATTCCATTTTTTGTTTTTAACATAGTATCAGCATCTGTACCTGTTCTTCCAGCAAAAACTTCATACTGAATAGGCAAGTTTAAGTCCTTAGCACATTGGGCAAGTAGTTGATTTAATTTTGAATTTGGTATTGAGCCTTCACAAATTACTCCACCTTTACCTATTTCTACATCTCCTGCTTCATTAGATCCCTTATAATCATTAGCATAAGTTACATCAACTGCTACACAAACATTTGGATTAACATAACTAGAACATTCATACGCCCCTCGGCCTGTTGTTTCTTCACCTGTTGTTGCGGAAACATATACGCCAACATTTACACCTTTTTCTTTTGCTCTTTTTGCAGCTTCAAAAATAATATAAACACCTATTCTATCATCAAACGCTCTTGCAGCTAAACGATTGTTTTGAAGTTCAATCATTTCTGTATCATGAACAATATATGAACCCTTAGGAACAAGCTTACTAATTTCTTCTTTAGTTGTACATCCCATATCCACAAACAAATCGCTGGCTTTTAAATCAGGATTTTTATCAATACTAGAATTTGTTCCAACAACACCTTTGTATATATTTTTTGGTGTTAGAATTTGAACTTTTGTTCCCACATAAAGTCTTGCACGGATGCCTCCATTACTTTCGACTTCTAACGTTCCATCATTATTATGTCCTGTAACAATCAAACTAATTTCATCAGCATGACCTGCTAACATTATTTTAAATTGTGCATCCTTATTAAGAACTCCAATTAATGATCCTTGTTCTCTAACTATGAATTCGTCAAATACGTTTTTATAATGACTATATAATAGCTTTTGTAACATTTCTTCACGGCCTGATGGCGAAATACAATGTATAATATTTTCTAATAATTTTTTATCCATAAATTATCCTTTCATTATTTGTATAATGGGAATCTGTTTGTTAATGTTAAAACTTCTTCTTTAATCTTTAATAATTCTTCCTCATTATCTTTATTTTTTAATGCCCTATCAATTAAATGAGCTATTTCTATCATTTCTGGTTCTTTCATTCCTCTAGTTGTTACACTAGCTGTCCCTATCCTTAATCCACTTGTTATAAATGGCTTTTCTTCATCAAATGGTACAGTATTTTTGTTACAAGTGATATTTACTTTATCTAAAATTTTTTCTCCAACTTTACCTGTTAAACCAATTGATTTTTTTACATTAACAATTAATAAATGATTTTCTGTTTTATGTGCAACTAAAATGTAACCTAACTTTACTAGTTCGTTTCCTAAGACATTACAGTTTTTAATTATTTGTTTTTGATATTCTTTAAAATCATCCTGCATAGCTTCCCTGAAACAAACTGCTTTAGCAGCAATAACATGCATTAATGGGCCCCCTTGAATGCCAGGGAACACTGCTTTATCAATTTTTTTTGCTAGTTCTTCATTATTTGTTAAAATCATACCTCCTCTTGGACCACGTAACGTTTTATGTGTTGTTGTTGTTACAATATCCGCATATTCCATTGGATTTGGATGAAGTCCTGCAGCAACTAACCCCGCAATGTGAGCCATATCAATCATTAAGTATGCTCCAACTTTATCTGCTATCTCTCTATATCTTTTGAAATCAATTGTTAAAGGATACGCACTAGCACCACCAACAATTAGTTTTGGTTTTTCCTTTAAAGCTAATTCTTCTAAAGCATCATAATCAATTGCTTCTGTTTCTTTATTTAAATAATAAGGAATGAATTCATAGTCTACTCCAGAAAAACTTAAACTACTACCATGTGTTAAATGTCCACCTTGATCAAGTGCCATACCTAGCACTTTGTCTTTATTATTTAAAATGGCACGATAAGCTGCCATATTAGCTTGTGATCCTGAATGAGGTTGCACGTTAACATATTTAGCATTGAATAATTTTTTTGCACGTTCTATTGCTAATGTTTCTACAACATCAACAAACTTACAACCTCCATAATATCTTTTTCCAGGATAACCTTCCGCATATTTATTTGTTAAAATTGATCCTTGAGCTTCAAGTACTTCTTTAGATACAAAATTTTCTGATGCTATTAGTTCAATATTATGTTCTTGGCGATCTTTTTCTTTTTCTATTGCTTCGTATATTTCAAAATCTTTTTCCTTTAACATTTTTTCATCCTTTCTAAAATTAATGAGAACCTTTTTTATAGTTCCCATTTTATATAAATATTATTCTAGTTAGATTATAACACTATTCACATAATAATTCAATAAATTTTTGAAATCAAAAAATAACACTGTTTTATAAACAATAGTTGTTTACAAATAAATAAAAAAATTTAAAAATGTCTTGAATTATATAAAAAAATTTGATATAATAATATAGCATTATAGGGGTATAGTTCAATGGTAGAGCAGCGGTCTCCAAAACCGTAGATGTGAGTTCGAATCTTACTACCCCTGCCAGAATAATATGGCGATTGTGGTGAAGAGGCCTAACACTCCGGATTGTGGCTCCGGCATTCGCGCGTTCGAATCGCGTCAGTCGCCCCATATTAAAAAATTAAACTTGGTATTTTATATCAAGTTTTTTTATATTCAAAAATTTTTTTAATCCTTAATATAAAAAGCTAGAAGGTCTTCTTCTAGCTTTTATTAAACCTGTATTCTTTCATACTTACTCTTTCCTACTGTAAATAACAAAATGCTTACAATAGTTAAAATTAGTATTCCCATAACTAATACACCAATTAAACCAAGCCCAAAATATATTTCTAAAATAAATGGAATTATAAATAATAAGCCATCAATTAAAAAACCAAAAAGCATTGAAATAACAGGTGCCCCAGTTTGTTTAATTGCTCTAACTTCATTATCCCAATCTAATTTTGGTGCTAGTATATTAATAAACAATCCTTCAAAAGCAAAGATTATTATTATTACTACTTGATCAACTAGCATTAATATCGTATTCAATGCATTAAAGCCATTTATAAATACGTATAATCCAGTATTGATAATAGCAAATGGTAAACATAATAACACATAAAATAGAGATTTAGCCATAAAAACATCTTTTGTTTTAACGGGTGTTGACTTTAAAATCCAAAATGTTTTTCCCTCAAGATTAATTGAGGAAGACGTACTTGGCATCATACCAAAAGCTAAACCAGACAACATAATTATTAATATTGTTGAAACAGATTTCATTTCTTCCGTAGATCCATAAGAATTCATCATCACATTCATAACAACTAATAAAGTTGACATAATCGGTCCTATTCCAAGATTTAACATTATATTTGTGGAAGAGAAAAATCGTTTTGTTTCTTTTTTAAGTAAAGCTTTAATTTTATTTGGTGTTTTACTATTAGATAACTTATAAGTAGATTTATAAGCAATACTCTTTGCATTCATATTGCATACTAAGAATGTTTTACTTACAAATATAACTAATATAACAAATGGAATAATCATAATAGCAACAAACAAAAGAAAATATAGAATATTTCCTTCAAATCCTTTAACTACAAAACCTGACATTGGATAAACGTTTTTCATTTTCAAGGCAATATTTAAAATCATATTAGCCATTTCGTTTATATCTACATCATCATTGCCACCAATTTTATTAACAAACATCATATATAAAACAAACAAAGCAATGAATAACACAAAATACAAGATAGACATAACATAATTTTTATATTTAAACTTTCTCAAAAAAACGTTAATGACAAAAGACACAAAACCACACACAGACATAATCAATAATGGCCCTGTCATAAATACAATTATACCTTCAATTATTACTAAAGCATTAGCTGTAGTTAAAACAATGTAAGCAACTATAGATGGTATATAAAATAATCCAAATAATAAATAATTAATTAAGAGCAAACTCAACAATTTTGATGTAACAATATATTTAGTTTTAATAGGTAATGCCATTAATAATTCAAAATCTTTTGTTTCATATAAAAACCCACTTGATTTAAAAAAAGAATACATGAAACAAAATACCGAACCACATGATATTCCTATATACAATATTGCTTCTATATGATTAATACTTTTTAATGCATATCCCATCATAAACATATAAAACATAGACGCAAAGAACAAAAACAATCCAGAAACCCCAATCAATATCAACGATCCTATTTGCTTATAATTCTTTTTATTATGTTTACGATTTAATTTATTTAATGAGAAAGATTGTAACATATCAATCTTTAATAATTTCAATAGTTTATTCATTTTGTGATCCTCTGTTTGCGGCTAACTCGAAGAATACTTCTTCCAATGATTGATCACCAATTACATCTTCCATTGTTCCCCATGCCTTAATCTTTCCTTTAGAAATAATTGCAACATTATCACATATTTTTTGAGCAACTTCTAATACATGAGTAGAAAAGAATACTGAACCTCCTTGATTACATATTTC
This sequence comes from uncultured Bacilli bacterium, assembly GCA_934096585.1. GTDB lineage: Bacteria > Bacillota_I > Bacilli_A > ML615J-28 > CAG-698 > CAKOMG01. Next base: position 29,728 of record CAKOMG010000010.1, on the reverse strand, counting down.
CTTCATTTGTTCTCTCACCTTTAATGTTGCTTCCGGATCTAGTCCAACAAATGGTTCATCTAAAATCAATAATTTAGGATGGCGGATAAAAGCAGAGATAAGTGCTAACTTTTGTTTCATACCATGTGAATATGTTGAAATAAGGTTTCCTAATGAATCTTTTAATAAAAACATTTCACTATATTTTATAATATCACGATTTCTATCACTAGTAGAAATATCATACATATCTGCTATAAAATTTAAGAACTGAATTCCCGTTAATGAATCATATAAATCCGGATTATCTGGAATATACACTACTTCTTTTTTAAATTCGATTGGATTATTTTTAATATCTAAATTATTGAATGTTATACTACCACTATCAAAAGTAATTAATCCCATTATTGCTTTTATAGTCGTTGTTTTACCCGCCCCGTTTGGCCCAACAAATCCAAATATTTTTCCATCATTAATTTGAAAAGAAACGTTGTCAACTACTCTATTGCCATTATATACTTTAACTAAATTTCTAACTTCTAACATAAAATATCTCCTCTTTACTTAATATTATATCATTTTACAGTTTTAAATACAATCATATTTAATATAAAGAACTTTTAAAAAAGACGTCAATAATTGACGCCTTTAATTTTACGATTTTTTTCTTGCAGTTTTTTGATATTTTTTTATAAAGTATTTAGCATTAATTGCAGCTATAAATAACACAATTAAAATAAGAGCAATAAATGTAATATAAAGAGGAATATCACCTATTTTTACATTTTCCCACATTTCCAAAACTGCATCATTACTATCGCCAAAATCTTCCATAATAGCACATCTTGTTATAGTTTCAAAATCTGGATACTGTGTATCAAATTGTCTTCCTCTTTCTTCAACGGCTACAATAATTTTTCCATCTTCATTTAAATATTCTTCACTTACCGACCCTTCAAAGAAATATGTTAAATCGACTTCATAATATGTGCATAAATAACTATCCGAATAAGGATTTCCTTCTTTATCTTTAATATTTGATAAAATATCAATAACCTTTTGCGTTCCTAAATATATTTCATTTTCTATAACTTTTACTTCTAATGCACTATCATTAATATTCAAATCAACTTCATCATACCACCAAGTAGAAGTTTCATCATTAAATTCTGGTAATGTAGCGCCATACCAATCATCAATTAAATCAACAATACTATCACCGGCAACACATGAAGTATATCCAATAACATTCATATTTCTAACTGCAATTTTTGGATCACATAAATAATTAATAAAACTCTGTGCTAATTCTTTGTTAGCTCCTTTTGGCATTACCCAACCATCAAACCATACATTGCTACCTTCAGTTGGAACAACATAGTTTAATCTAACATCATTTTCTTCTTCCGCAACATCAATAGAAAAAACAGCATCTCCACTCCAGGCAAAGTTAATAGCAATTTTGCCTGTTACGATATCACTCTTTCCACTATCTACTTCAAATCCATAAAGATTTTTTTTCATTGTTTGTAATGCATATTCAACTTTTTTTATTGTATCTGTATCACATCTATTCATAATTTCTGAAACTTTTAAATTATATTCATCACGGGAAATAACATTTGTTTCATATTTATTCTTTAATTCCATTAATTCATCATAGTAAACATACATTACACCAACAACATAAGTGTCACGAACAGAATCCTTTGCACTAGCCATGTTTTTATACTTAGCATTCCATAATATTGACCAATGTTCAATATCCTTAGCATCAATTACTTCAGGATTATAAATAAAACCTAATGTTCCCCACATATAAGGAATTGAATATCTTTCCCAATCTTTTTGTTTAAAAAGATTTCTTATATAAGGAGCAATATATTCATAATTCGTCATAATCAAATTACCTTTTGCATCTTTTAATTCATAATCAAACTCATCAATCATATTTAATCTAATCATTTTTTGTATTGTATAATCAGATGGGCAAACTAAATCATAAGTTGTTTTACCAGTCTTTAAAGTGTTCATCATTGATTCATTAGTTTCAAAAGTATCATAAACTACTCTAACTTTTGTTCCATATTGATTGTAATACCATTCTTGCCAATCTTCCATTACTGAATTGCTAACTTTTTGACCATTATCATCTAAACCTTCATCAATATAATCCTGACAATTATAAATTCTTAATATTAGTTCTTCATTATTAGATGAACATCCATAAAGAGAAAGCATTAAAGTAAAAGCAATTAAAATCATTATTATTTTTTTCATTATTTTATTCTAACTCCTCTCTTAACTTTAACATTATTCTTTTTACTTCTAACATTTATGATTATTAAAACAATTAACATTACTACTGTTATTAATGTTGATAAAGCACGAAGAGTTGCTGGTAAAGCTCCTCTTTTGGCAGTAACCCCATATATATATGTTGATAAAGTAGAAAAAGAATTATTTCTTGTAAATGCTGTAATGATATAATCATCAAGAGATAAAGTGATGCAAAGCAAAAATCCTGATATTATTCCTGGCATAATTTCAGGAATAATTACACTCCATAATGCTTTTTTAGGACTAGCTCCTAAATCAAGTGCTGCTTCATAAGTATTCGGATCTAATTGTTGAAGCTTTGGTAAAACACTTAGTACAACAAATGGAATTGTTATAACCATATGACCAATTAATAATGTGACAAAATTAAATTCTATTCCCAAAGCTACAAATAATATTGTTAAAGAAATTGCTGTTACAATTTCTGCATTCATGACAGGAATTTGATTTAATCCATTAATTACTTTTTTAGCTCTATCTTTACTATAAAAAATACCAATAGCTCCAATTGTACCCAATAATGTTGAACACAATGAAGATACAACCGCAATAATAATAGTGTTTTTTAATGCTTCCATTATTTCTTCATTTTTAAACATTTGCTTATATAATTCTAAGCTAAAGCCATTCCATGTTCCAACAAGAGTAGAGTTTGTAAAACTAAACACAACTAACAATAAAATTGGAGCATACATTAAAAGTAATATTAAGGCTAAATATGATTTTCCAATAATCTTTTTTACCATAATCCACCTCTAGCATTTTCTTCTTTTTTCACATTTCGAGTCAAAAGCATACTAATACCAATAATGACAAGCATTATAAACGCAATAAAGCTTCCTTCATGCCAACGCATTTGATCAAAGTTAAATTGAATTGTATTACCAATTAATTGGATTTTTCTTTCGCCCATAACGTCACTAATAACGAAGCTTGACATTGTTGGCATAAAAACCATCATAGCTCCACTAATTATTCCTGGCATCGTTAATGGTATTTGCGTTTTAAAAAATGTTTGAACTGGATTAGCGCCTAAATCATATGACGCATCTATTAAACTTTTATCCATTTTTATCATTGTTGTATAAAGTGGTAGAATGGTGAATGGCAAATAGTTATATACCATACCAATCATTGTTGCTATATACGGATGATTTCCACCATCTAATCCGACCCAATACAATAGATCTCTTGTTGCAGCCGTTCTAAGCACAAAATTAATCCACATTGGCATAATAAATAATAAAACCATTATTGATATTTTATTTTGACCTTTTGTACTTTTTGCAAGAATCATTGCAACTGGATAACCTATAAGTAAACACAAAGCTGTATTGAGAGCTCCAATTAAAAAGCTAATTGCCAAAAGTCCAATTTTGTTTTTATTAGAGAAAAACTTTACTAAGTTATTTAATGATACAGTTCCATCCTCATTACTTAAGGCATAATAAATAATCAACATTAAAGGTACCAAAACAAATAATACCAAAAATAAGAAATAAGGTATTGCCAAATATTTTCTTTTAAACCTAATCTTTGACATAATTTTTAGCCTCTTTAACTAATTTCATATGAATATCTTCTGGTCTAATTTTTACTGACACTTTGTCTAATTCATTCCAACTCCATTCAGTATCAACAACGAAGTCTTCATCATCATCAGTTCTAATTATAACTTGATAGTGATCACCTTTGTAAATTATAGAAACAATTTCACCAGCAACTATACCATCTTCATCATTATCAACAATTTCAATTGCTTTTAGATCTACTCTTACTTTTACATCAGCATCATATAAATCATATTTAGTACCATCACTTGCAACTAAGTATCCTTCTTCATCCAATGTTGTATCTGGGATTAATTGACGTACATCACATTCAAATTTACCATTAGCAAATACAACATTATTATATTTATCAATATATCCATCATATTCATTAACTGTAAATTCCTTATGCATTATTTGGATATCAAATGGTTTAATAAAAATACTCATTTTTTGATTAATTTCATGATCTTGTGTATCTTGAATTACTACTTCACTTTTTCCAACCATCATAACATATTCATAATGGACACCTTTAAATATCTTACTAACAAGCATTCCATCAACCATTCCTTTGCCTTCTTCCATCAAGAATATGTCTTCTGGTCTAATTACTACATCAACTTTTTCATTTTTAGGAAACTTATCCACACATTCAAATCTATGGCCTAAAAATGCCACATGGTTGTCATCAATAATAGTGCCGCTATATATATTACTTTCACCAATAAAGTCAGCTACAAAAGCATTTTTAGGTTCATCATATATTTGTTTGGGTGAACCAATTTGTTGAATAACACCATCTTTCATAACAACTATTGTATCAGACATTGTTAAAGCTTCTTCTTGATCATGCGTTACATAAATAAAAGTAATACCTAACTTTTTATGCATTTCTTTTAATTCAATTTGCATATCCTTTCGCATTTTTAAATCTAGTGCACCTAGAGGTTCATCAAGTAATAATATTTCTGGTTCATTAACAATTGCACGAGCGATGGCAACACGTTGTTGTTGTCCTCCTGATAAAGTTTGAATATCACGCCATTCAAATTCTTCTAAATCTACAATTTTTAAAGCATGACTAATTTTCTCATCTATTTCCTGTTTAGTTAAATGGCGATATACTTGTCTTCCTTTTTTATCTACCTTTCCTTCAATAGGAACTTTTTTCAATTTTAATCCAAATGCAACATTATCATAAACATCTAAATGAGGAAATAATGCATATCTTTGAAACACTGTATTAATTGGTCTTTGGTAAGGAGGAATATTTGCAATATCAACACCATTTAGTAATATTTCACCACTACTTACAGTTTCAAATCCAGCAATCATTCTTAGCGTTGTTGTTTTACCACATCCTGAAGGACCAAGTATAGTTACAAATTCCCCTTTTTGAATATATAGATTTACATTATCAACTACTTTAATACCATCAAATTCTTTATTTACATTAATTAATTCTATAATTTTTTTATCCATTTTTTTCTCCAATAATTAAAAATTAGGTGGGCTTGAAACCCAAATTAGTTTTGCGGTAATAGTGCCGATATTTTTGATGTAATGAGTTTTGTTAGAAATAAAATAAAATGTTTCCCCTTTTTTACACTTATATATTTTATTACCAATCACAAGCTCTATTGTTCCTTCAAGCACATAACCAAATTCTTCGCCATCATGGGGCAAATCTTTCTCAGTTTCTTTTCCTTTATCAATTTGTACAAAAATTGGTTCCATTTCATTTTTTTGACTATTCACAACTAACCATTTAGTTATTATACCTTCTACATCTTTTTCAAAATAATCATCCGTTGAAAAGACAATTTTTTCATCATTTGTATCACTAAAAAATTCTTTAAAATTTGTGCCTAATGCTAATAGAATATCTTCTAGTGTAGAAATAGATGGCTCCGTTAAATCATTTTCAAGTTGCGATATGTAACCTTTCGTTAATTCACAACGTGATGCTAATTCTAACTGGGTGAGTCCTCTTAAGGTTCGAAGTTCTTTAATTTTTAATCCTATTTTCATAATTAATCCCCTTGTTTTCAAAATAAAAAACTCAAAGTTTAATAATTATGTTTATTAATTATTGTAAACTTTAAGTTTAGTAATTCTAAACAGATAATATAATATCACTTTTAAGGTAATAATGCAATATTTTTTTTGTATTTTATTTATCTATAAGTAAAAAAACGTTTTTCCTTTTTAAAAGAATAAAAAATATCTTTTTGTTTTTTTCTTATACTCTAAGTATTCTTCTTTATATTTTCTTTCTAAATATTCTTCTTCTATCATGATTTGATCATCAAAAAGCCAGATTAATATTATCGTAAATATAATCATAATTGGATTAGGAAATACTAAGGCTAATCCAAGATAAGTTAAATCAAATCCAAGAAAAGCAGGATTTCTTGATATTCTATAAATACCATTTGTTATTAATTTGTCATTTCTTGTTTCATCTATACCAACACGCCAGCTTGTTTTCATATAGTACACGCTTAAGAAAAAAATAACATCGCCTAACAAAATCAATATTAAACCTATGATTTTTAAAACGGGAGATTCATATATATAATACCAATTATCATCTATTATAATACTAAATACTTCTACTAAAAACATTAGTATTGTAAATATCTTTAATGTAATTTCTATTTGTATAATTTTCTTTGTCTTTTTTTCTTTTTTTCCTAAATTGTTTACTGGAATTCCTTTTTTCTTTAATGAAAAGAGTTTTAAAAAATAAATTATATAAAATGTGAAAATTAATAAGCTTGCTAAAATTTGAAATATCATAATGTTCACCTTATACATAATTATATCATAAATTTTAAAAAAAGAATAGAATTATATCCTATTCTTCATATTTATTCTTTACTTGTTTTATTTTTGCTTTAGTTGTATTTTCTTTTGTATACCAACCTCTATCTTCCATTTCTTTATAAATGTCTCCTTGAATATTTAGAGCATCTGATAGAGTTTCAAAAAAAGTATCTAACACTTTAGGTGTTGCTGATTCAATAGTTCCATGCATATAAAGTGAACATGCTCCTTTTGAATTATTTAATAAATCTTCCATTAAAGTTTTATCATTCATTAGATTCGTTTCCTCCTAAGATATTCATTAATCTCATTTTCATTGTTTCAGTTTGCTTTGATAAATCTTTTACAAAAGTTTTTAAAGATGGATCTTTAATCTTTTTTGTATAATCATCACAAAGTGTTTTAAAATGTGTTAGATGCCCTAAAGCATCATCAACATACATCAATTCTTTGCCTGTCATATTTTACCTCCATGTTTATATTGTTTTGCTTTTTTGTATTTTTATACATTTTTTTATTTTTTAATAATAATTATTAATTAATTATTTCCTATTATCTTAATGATTTATCAAATGGAATTCCTTCAGCTTTTGGTGCACGTGATTTTTTTGATGTAAAAGCTAGAACAATTAGAGTAATAATATATGGTAAAATTCGATAAATATGTGAGCTAATTCCAAGATTTTTCAAAGCATATATTCCATCATTATTTATATCTATATATTGATATCCTACTGAAATACACTTAAGAGATCCGAATAATAAGCTAGCAAATAGAATATTAAGAGGTTTCCAATTACCAAAGATCATTACAGCTAATGCTAAAAATCCCATTCCTGCTACTGCGCCAGTTGACGAACATCCAGCAGCAGTAAGAGCATAAATAAAGCCTCCAAAACCAGCAAGGCAACCAGATATAATAGTCCCTATATAACGCATTTTATTGACATTTATTCCTAAAGAATTGGCAGCTTGCGGATTTTCTCCGCATGACCTAAGTTCTAATCCTAATTTAGTTTTATATAAAATTACAGATAAAATAAAGTATATAATTATAGCATAATAAGTTGTAGGATAAACTTTATTGAATAAAACATTTCCTATAACACCTAAGTTCTTATTTTCATTTATTCCAAAATCTTGTTGAAAAAGCATAAATAGTTCCGCAGAATTGTATTTTGAATTAATGTCTAAAGAGTTTTGTTGAGAAATGATCACAATTAAAAATAAAACAATAGCTGGAGCAAGTAAGTTTAAAGCAGTTCCTCCTATTGTTTGGTCTGCTTTCAAATTTATCGATGCAAAGGCAAGTAATAGAGCAAATATTCCACCACAAATTGATGATATTATGCTAGCAACAATTAATAATACTTGCCCTGTATCTGGATTAAATCCTATTTTTAAAAATAATCTAACTACTAAAACTCCAATAAAAGCACCAAATATCATTATACCTTCTAGAGCTATATTAATAATACCACTTCTTTCCGCAAATACTCCTGCTAAAGCGACTATCATCAAAGGTATGGTAAATAAAATTGTTTGTTGAAGAAAATAAACCATTTTTTATTGCTCCTTCTTTTTCTTGTTTTTTTTAAAAAGTGTTTTTATAAATAAGGCAAGTGCACTAAAATATACTATAATAGCGGATATAATTGAAGTTATAAATTCATTATATGTAGTTAAATATTTAATCTGCATTCCTGATACATCCAGTCCTGCCATAAATAAAGAACTAAAGATGACACCAATAGGTGAGTTTACAGCAAGCAATGCAACTGGAATTCCATTAAATGCAACTTCAGGTAAAGACTGATATGTTTCCCATTTAAATTCAGTGTTTCCTGATAAATAGTATAACGCAGCTCCACATCCAGCAAGCCCTCCTGCAATAGCCATTGATATTATTATATTCACTTTTTCATTTATTCCCGCATATTTAGCCGCATTTTTATTACTTCCACATGCTTTTAAGCTATAACCAAATGTTGTTTTATTTAATATTATGTAAATGATAATTGCAATTACTATAGCAATTATTATCCCTGCATTTACTTGCGAACCAACAAATATTTTATCTAATCCTAATTTGATTGTTGAAACATTATTATGAGTAGTTTTATAAACATAAGCATAATTCTTTGTTCCACTTGGATCTAACAAATGTTTAAACATTCCTTTATTTTTATCAAAGATAAATGTAACAATATTTGCAGCTATCCAATTAGTCATTATACAAGTTATAACTTCATTAATATTTAATAGTGCTTTGAATGCACCGGGAATTGCACCCCATAATGCTCCAAATAGTATTCCTGCAAAAAATGCAAGAATCCAAATAATAAATGTTGGAACAACTGTTGAAGGAATTGATAAAGCTACAATTAAAGTAGCTGCAGACCCCATTAAATATTGCCCAGGGGTTCCTATATTAAATAAACCAGTCTTAAAAGCTACAGCTACTGATAATCCACATAATAATAAAGGTATTGTTTTAAATAACATATTACCCAAATTCATTCCATTCCAACCAAATATTAAATGGTTGTTAGCATCTTTGCCTTTGCTTAAAACTCCAAAAAATAATAATTGAATAGCATCTTTTGTGGAAGTCCAAGATATATTTAATCCACCAACATTTTTTCCACCAAACAATAGTAAAATAATGCATCCCACAATTAATCCCCCCACAATACATATAAGCGATGATACTATAGTTTTAGTATTTTCTTTTTTCCATAGTTTACTTAACCAAAAATTTTCTTTTTGTTTTTTAAGCATATATATAGTATAAGAAAGAATTATAATTAGTAATATTAATATTATGGATAATAATAAATGTATTCTCATTGTTTATCCTCCTCGTATATATTTATATTATCTTTTCTTTTTGCCCCTGACATATAAAGTCCTAATTCATTTACATTTACTTTTTTAGGATCAAATTCCCCGACAATTTCTCCTTCATAAATCACAATAATGCGATCTGCTAACTCCATTACTTCATCTAATTCATAAGATACTAATAAAATAGCAGCACCATTATCACGTTCATTTATTATCTGCTTATGAATGAATTCAATAGCTCCTATATCTAATCCTCTTGTCGGTTGACATGCGATTAATAATTCAGGTTTTCGGTCTAATTCTCTAGCAATGATTAGTTTTTGTTGATTACCACCACTCATATTTCTAACTATTGTTGTGGCACCATTACTGCTCCTAATATCATACTTCTTAATCATTTCATTGGCATATTGGCGGATTTGTGCTTTGTTTATTATTCCCTTTTTTTGAAATGGCACTTTATTAAATTTTTCTAAAATTAGATTATTTTCAAGAGTAAAATCTAAAATTAATCCATGCTTTTGTCTATCTTCAGGAATATGTGCTATCCCATACTCATTTCTTTTTTTTATATTGAGTCTTGTAATATCATAATTTTTAAAATATATATTTCCATCACTGCAAGTATCTAAACCTGTAATACAGTTAATTAATTCTTTTTGCCCATTTCCATCAATTCCCGCTATACAAACAATTTCTTTACTTCTAACGATAAAAGAAATATTATTTAAAATATTTTTACCTTTTTTATACTTAGATTTTAAAGATATTCCATCCAAAAATAGCACCGCATCTTCTGGTTTAATTTCTGTTTTTTCAATATGAAAATCAATTTTTCGTCCTACCATCATTTCTGATAATTCTTCTTTAGTTGTTTCACTAATATTTAAGGTTTTAATGCTTCGCCCCTTTCTTAATACTGTTACTGTATCTGCAACCGCAAATATTTCATTAAGCTTATGTGTTATGAAAAGAATTGATTTGCCACTTTCTGTTAATTTTCTCATTATTGATAATAATTCTGTAATTTCTTGTGGGGTTAAGACTGCAGTTGGTTCATCAAAAATTAAAATATCATTATCTCGATATAACATCTTTAGTATTTCTACTTTTTGTTGCATCCCTATGGTAATATCTTCTATTTTTTGATCTAGGTTAAGATTAAATCCATATTGATTCTTTAATTTTTCTACTTTTTCTTTTGCTTCTTTTTTTAATAAAAAACCAAATTTTGTTGTTTCATATCCTAGTATTATATTATCTAATACTGTAAAAACGTCGATTAATTTAAAGTGTTGATGCACCATTCCTATTCCTAATTTATTTGCATCATTGGGATCATTAATTTTTACCTCTATTCCATCTTTTTTTATTATTCCTGAATCTTGTTTATATAGGCCAAACAATATACTCATTAATGTTGATTTGCCAGCACCATTTTCTCCAAGTAAAGCGTGAATCTCACCCTTTCTTAGTTTTAAAGTTATATTGTCATTAGCTATTATTCCGGGAAACGTCTTTGTTATATTTTGCATTTCTATAATATAATTTTCCATATATTATCCTTCCTTTTGATAAAGAGGATTATAAAAAATAATCCTCTTCTCTTATTTAATATAATCTATTGTTATATTACTATATTCTTTAGTTTCTGCATCTGTTGGATTATTATCGATTTTTATTTCGTTTTCTTTTATTTTATTAAAAAGAGTTTGGTATTCTTCAATCGTAAAATTTTTAAATTTCCAATTTGTTGTTGGAAGTCCAACAGCATCTAATTCTACACCTAAATTAACTGTTTGGTTTGCAAGTTCAGTCCATTTATTTTCATAATATTTTCCAATGGCATACATCGTTCCTTCGCGAAGTCCTTTTGTTGCTGAGGTAATTACAGTGTTACTTTCATTTGATTGATCGACATCAACTCCTATTACTTTTTTGTTGTTTGCGGCTGCAGCTGCAAATGCACTTTTACACATTGAGCCTCCACATGCAAATACAACTTCTGTTCCCGTTGTATACCATCCTTCTAACATTGTTTGCAGTTCTGGTGAATCTGAAAAAGATGATCCATATAGCCATGAGTATTTCATGCTGATATTTGTTTCTTTTAATCTTGCAGCATCATTTGCTCCTTGTAAATAACCATATCCAAATCTTTGACAAGCTGGATTAGTTCCACCTCCTCCACCCGCAAAGCCAAGTTTTGTATATCCTTCCATTACTGCTGCATAACCAGCTAAATACCCTGATTGTTCTTCTTTATATATGACTGCAGTAACATTATCAAGATCAATTGTCCATCCATCAATAAATATAAATTTGACATCTGTAAATTCTGCTGCTGCTTTTTTTAAAGCATTTCCTTGCATATAGCCTGCACAAACTATAATTTTTGCACCGCCACTAGCAGCTGCTTTCATGGCATCATATCTATCATCGTCAGTTGTTTGTGATCCATTAGCAGGTTGGTAATATTTATATGCTTTATTATGTTCATAAGCATATCTTTTTAAACCTTCCCAAGTTCCTTGATTAAAAGATTTATCTTTTAATTGCCCTATATCTGTGATAAATGCTATTTCATAAGATGAAGATTCCATTGTATCGGGAATAGCATCATAATCATAACCATTATCTTCTTTATCATCTTTATTACAACCAATTAAAAATATTATAATTATAAATGTAAAACAAAATGTTATAAATTTTTTCATAATTTACTCCTTTTTTAATAGTATTTCTTAAATAAGAAAAAACATTCCTTAGTTAAAAGGAATGGTATTTTTTTCTTAATTATTTAACTCATTATAAGTTTTTAAAATAATAATAAAGGAAATAATAAAAGTTAATATATCTGCTAGTGGCATTGACAATAATACTCCATCTAACTGTAACCAAATTGGCAACAACAAAACTAAACCTACTCCTAAAATAATTTCTCTAATCATTGAAAGAACTGTTGAAGAGAATGCTTTGCCCATTGCTTGTAAAAATATAAATGTTGCTTTATTTATACATGCAAATATTATCATACTCAAATATATTCTGAAAGTTTTGATTCCAAATTCAACATAGTATATACTTTCGTTTGACGCACCAAATAATGACAATAGACCTTTAGGTATTATTTCAACGATTGATAAAGCAACCAGTCCCACTAAACTTTCATAAATTATTAATTTTGATAATAATTCTTTGACTCTTTTGTACTGCTTTGCGCCTATATTATATCCAATTATTGGAATACATCCTGCAGCCATACCAATTGCAATTGAAATGGCGATTTGATATACTTTATATACTACTCCAACAATAGCCATTGGGATTTGTGAATATTCATTTAACCCAAAAATCGGATCAAAACTACCATATTTCTTTAACATATTGTTTGTTGCAGCAAGAGAAAAAACTAACGATATTTGGGCAAAAAAACTACAAATTCCCAGTACTAAAGTTTGTTTTATAATTTTAAAATCTAACTTATAATCTTTTTTAATTAACTTAAAACCTTTCATATGAAATAAATACCACAATGTAACTAAAGCAGTAATGATTTGACCAATAACTGTGGCAATTGCTGCTCCTTTCATACCCCATTTGCAGATAAATATGAAAATAGGATCTAAAATCATATTAATGATTGCACCTATCATTATTGATACCATGGCAAATCTTGGATTTCCATCTGATCTAATAATGGGATTAATACCTTGACCAAACATATAAAAAGGAATACCAATAGCTATTATTAGAAAATACTCCTTTGCAAAAACAAATGTTTCATTATTCACATTCCCTCCAAATAGTTTTAATAATTGATCACAAAATAATAAATAACTAAACATTAAAACTATACTTGAAATTAACATTATTAAAATGCTGTTTCCAATACTTTTTGATGCTTTTTCTTCTTCATTCATTCCTATATGAATACTTACATAACTGCAACATCCGTCACCAATCATTACCGCAATCGCTAAAGCGACAATAGTAAGCGGAAATACAACTGTGTTTGCTGCATTACCAAATGATCCTAAGTATGTTGCATTAGCAATGAATATTTGATCGACAATGTTATATAGCGCTCCAACTAAAAGCGATATAACACAAGGAAGGGAAAATTTCATCATCAACTTTCCTATTTTTTGTGTTCCTAATAAATTTTGATTATTCATAATACCTCCTAAAAAACAAAAAATGCGTAATCCGAAATCTGGATTTACGCATTTTTATTGCTACTCGACTGTTTGATTATACCATTTTTTAAAAATTTTTTCAAATGTTTTTTATTTTATTACTTCAGGAATAAACACTTTTTCTAATTTTCCCTGATGCGCATGATCAAATAACATTTGTAAATATTTTATTAGTTTTAATTTTTTTTTTGATATATTCTATAAAACCAATTTTTTTATTTTGTTCCTCTACTATAATTTGATCATTCATACATAACACCTCATATATATTATACATTTAATTTTCATGTAAAGCAATTAAAGTTAACTTAAAATAGAGATACTATTGCTAGTACCTCTACTACTTCATAATAACCTAACTTTTTGAAGTGAAAGTTTTTATTGTTAATAAAAAATGCAATTTGAAAATAACCTAACATTAACATAGTAGTCATATAATAGCATAAGACATATAATCAATATCTGCTTAAACCATATTATATCAAAAAAATAATTAACAATAGGAATTTCTTTAACACTCTATCATATGATTTAAATTAGTTCTATCAATTGCCATTTGCAATTTAGGAATTAGATTTCTAACTTCTTCATAATCTTTTAACACCTTTTCACGATCGAATACAATTTTTGTAAACTCTGGCACTGAATCATAACCTGTTGATCGTTTCAATGGTTTTAAATTTACTAAATAACTTAATCTTTTTAGTTTTTCATTTAACTGTGCTAAATAAACTAAAGCTTCACTTATAGTCATTTCAAAACCTTCAACATTTGTTTCAACATTAGCTTTCGTTAAAAGTGACTTTAATCTCAAAATCTCTGTATCACACTCTTCAATTTTAATATTAGTAAGATTATAATCATAACCAGTATTAATTGGTGTTTCTTTTTGTAAGTATGTTACAATACAATTATCAGACTCTTCATTTAACAGTGTTTCTTTGACTTCTTCCAATTTTTTAATTTCTTTCATTATTTCAGTATGACATTTTTTCATAAGTTTCTCCTCCTATATAATTATCTAAATATTTTTCTTTGAATTTATTTAAGTGTGCTTCTACTATATTTTCATTATACACTATATTAATTGTATTTGCAATATATACAAATATTATTAATCTAAAATTTTCATATAAAAAATGCATCTTACTCAGATGCATTTTATTTAGACTACAAATTACGTAACTTATAGGTAATTTTTAATGGCGGAGTAGAAGGGATTTGAACCCTTGCACCAGTTTCCCAGTCTATACCCTTAGCAGGGGCACCTCTTCAGCCTCTTGAGTACTACTCCAATTGACGCTTTTATATAATACTATAAAACTATTGATTTGTCAAGAATAATATTATTAAAAGCATATTTTGTTATTTTGTCATAATTTCATTTAACGTCTTTTCAATATCGTTTGCTGTTATATATTTATCGACAACACCATTGCCACCTTTAATTTTTACAAGCATTGGAAGTTGTGATAATTTAACATCTAAATGATCAGCATCTAAATTAGAATCCTTGGCATTATTTTTAACATTATATCCATAAATCTTTTGGAAATCAGAATCATTCTTTTTTCCTCTTTCATTTCTTCTAACATAATTGAAATAATTTAGAACAGTTGGCAAAACATCAACAGCTTTATTAACATCACTACTTGCTGTATCAACTAATTTACCATTATCATCTTTTTTAGCTGAATATACATATACAAAATATTCTCCTTCTTCAGAAGTAATATCAACTACTAAATTCAATTTTGCTTTTTCAATATCATCATATGATTCAAATAATCTTGTGTCTATAACTCTAATAATAAATAATACAACAAATATAAATGTAATAACTAAAATTAAAGACCAAAATATTAATACCTTATTTTTATTTTCTTTTGTCATAATAGTTCATCCTCTTATTAACATATATATTATACCACAAAAAAGGCTTGATAATCAAGCCTTTTTTTTATTTATTACTTGCTTGCATATATGATGATGAAACATTTAATAATTCACTCTTTGCCAATGTATTTGATGCAACAGTATACTCGATTCCTTCAAATACAAATTTAATAGAATTTGTATTCATTATTCCTACAGTATCCATAACCATTACTAACTCTCCTGTTTCAGCACAAGTTTTCATTGTTTTATTATAATTTACTAACTCTTGCACAATTGTTAAATTCTTTTCTCCAGAAAATAACATTACACTTCTTGCATCAGTTCCCTTTTTGACATTTTCATTTGCTTTTAATGTTAAACCCTCAGGACAATATGTTGGTAAATCAAAAGAACGATTTTTAAACTCTAATCCATTTTCACCAAATGTTAAATAAGCACTTGTCATACTTTTATCAATATCAAATTCTTCATCATTAGGTTTATAATTCAAATCAATATTTGTAAATACACAGCGGGTAAACAAATCTCCATCAGCTTCATAAATTAATACTTCTGTTGGAAGTGATGTTTCTTTAGAAAAAATAATTTTTTGATTAACAGCATCTGCATCTGCATGCATTTTAATCTTAGTTTGAATAGTGTAAGTTGTATCTGTTTCACTAGTAATCAAGTCTTTATCATTGGCAATATCTTTTGCTAAAGACTGAAGTAAATATGGATAACTTGCGTTTGTTGGCCAAGAACTCTTGATTTTAAAACTTTTATTAACTGAAGGAACTAAAACATAAACATCTTCACTTTTCTTTAAAATTATTTGTTTATCATTATTCTCAACACTTTTCAAAACAACCTTGATATTATCTGGCTTTTTATAATAAACACAAAATTCATTTTGTCTTCTTCCATTTTCAAAAAAAGCTTCTAAAACTCCTTCTACTTTATATCCTTCAGTATCACTTAACTTTTGCATAAAACTTGTTGAAGAATTGCTTTTTTCTTTACAACCAAATAACATCAATGACATCGCAAAAACTAAAACTAATAAAAATATTCTTTTCATTTCTTTCTCCTTATATCATTAAAAGATATGATAAAAAACTAATTTTAATGAATAATTTTGATTTTTTTTACAAATAATAATTAAAAAGGAGGACCATATGCATATAATTAAAAAAATAGCATTAGTATTAGCAATAATTGGCTGTATAAATTGGTTAACTGTAGGTTTATTTAATTTTAATATTGTTGGTTCAATATTTGATGGACTAACACCAGTTATATCACGAATCATTTATACCATTGTTGGAATATGTGGTTTAATTTGTATATCATTCTTTTTTGATGAAGAACATAAATACTAAAAAAGTGTTGAAGTTAATCAACACTTTTTTTATTCTAAATTTTTTAATGCTTTAGCATAACTTTCTAAATCCCTAAAGCAATGATTTAGACCTGATTTACTGATATATCTACCTATAATTTCTTCTGATTCATCACTTAAATCTTGCAAAGAACCTTCAGGATTATTGATTCTCAATGTCACTGCTTCCATTAATCTTATTGACAAACTCTCAAATCCTTTTGTTTCTTCAATAAAGTTAATAGCATCGAGTTGTCTTTTAGCTGCTTGTTGCATTTTATCACCATTGGCCATATCACAATTAATCATTCTATTAACAACATTATTTAAATCTCTTTTAATTCTTTCGTTTTCAAAATCAAATAAATTGTTAACAACTCCCATCACTTTAAGAATATCACCTATATGTTCTGCTTTTTTAATATAAACGACATAATATTCTTTACGCTTTGTTACTTTTGCAATTATTCCATATTTTTTTACAGCCTTACAAATATAATCAGCTTCTTCATCAAGATTACAACTTATCTCAAAGTGGTATCTAGATGATTTAGGATCATTAATTGAGCCTTTAGCTAAAAACATTCCTCGAATAACGGAAGTAGGTTCATAATTTTTATTTACATCATCAATATAATTAAAGTCATCATCCAAAATTGTTAAATCAACTAAAATGCTTTTAGAATTATCATCTAAGGAAATATAATAAATATTTCTTTGATCAAGATTCTTTCTTTTTTTTTCTAGAACACTAACCGAAGACTGATATAATTTTTTTATACTACTCGTAATTCTTCTAACAATTGCTAGAGAATTCGTTTTAAATGTACATACTAGTTTTTGATTTCTAATTACAAGTTCGCCTTTTAATTTTAAAAATCCATATAATTCCGCTTTTAAACTATTAATATCTACTTCAACATTAGCAATCTCTTTTTTTACATCTTGTGAAAATGACATATTATTTTTTATTAACAATAGCATCTAGTTTATCAACAAATTCTCTAGCAGTATCTTTACCAATGCTTTTTAGTTTCCAATTCATTGTAGCCACTTCAACAAGTGTTGCTGTATTTCTACCAGGCATAACATATATTTCTACCTTTGGAACTTCAATATCAAATAGCATTTGCTTCTTTTGATCTAAACCTAATCTATCTATTTTCATTCCTTCTTCATATTTTACAAGTTCTATTACTAAACTTACCGACTTCTTGTTTCTATAAGCTTGAACACCAAATAAATCGACAACATCAATTAATCCTATACCTCTAAGCTCCATTAATCTTTCTGTAAGTTTGGGAGCTGAAGCTACAATTTCACCATCATCATGTCTCGCAAGTTCAACACTATCATCGCTAATCAAGGCATGCCCTCTTTTAATTAATTCAAGAGCTGTTTCACTTTTACCAATAAAGCTCTTTCCCATTAACAAAACACCAACGCCATCTATTTCAAGCATGACACCATGCATTGTTTTTTTCTCTGCAAGTAAATCACTTAGGTAATTACTAAGGGCACCAATTAAAGGTGTTGTGCGTAATTTTGATTTAAGAATAGGAATTTTGAATTCTTTTGATGCTTCGTAGAACTCATCAGGCACTAAAGATACATGAGCTGTAAAAATAAATGCAGGTGGATTATAAGCAAATAATTTGTTGACACGCACTTTCTTTTGCTCATCATTAATCATATAAAATAAATTTAATTCTTTTGTTCCTATTACCTGAATTCTTGTAGATTCATAAAATTCAAAATAATCTGAATATATTTCTACTCCTGGCCTTGAACTTGTTGAACGTGTTACTTCACGATCTAAATACTCTTCACCACTTAATACTTCTAATTTTAAATTATCTACTACATTTTTTATTGTAATTCTATCTATCATTTCTTAATTCCTCGCATTTTCTTTTTAATTTGTTTTTCTAAAAAGAATGATTTTAAAAACATTCTCACAACTAAAATAATAACAAAAATAATAATTGCTAACCCTATATTTTCTATTTGGACGAATATTGGAAATACTAATGTTACAATTAATGTAACTCCAATAGGAATAAAATTAGCAAATCCCATTGTTTTTATAATTAAAGACGGAAAACATCCTAACATTATTGCACTTGATATTTTTTCAATTAAAGTAAAATACAATACAAATAACAATAAATTCCAAATTGTTGAATAACTCAAATAATCAAAATAACCACTTGTCCCAACTATTAATAAACTATTAATTAACAATCCTATTAATAAATCAATTAAAAATTGTAATGGAGATGGCTTTGGAACCTTTACTTTTATTACTTTAATATCTGCTCCCATTTGGTCCTTAATTGATTCAATTAAGTCTTCTATTTCTTCATTCGCTTTACGAATTTCTTCATCTCGTTTTGACTCTTTTTCTTTTTTATCTTTTGGCATAATAATACTCCTATCATTCCTATGATCATTCCAATAAAATTGAGAATAATATCCATTATATCAAATATACCACGTGAAAGCAAGTATTGTAAACATTCGAGTATTACAATTATTAAAGATCCGTAATATATTTTTTTATATAAAATAATCCCCAGTGGAATGTAAATTATAACATTTCCTATTATATTAATGAAAATAGTTTTATTTTTAAAAAGTAAAGGCATCCATTTTTTAAAATATAATTGAAAATTTATTCCTTGAGATTCTCTTCTAAAAAATAAAATTATTATTAACATTAAAAAATAAATAATTATACAAACTTTTTTATTTATTATATAAAATATACCTAAAAGTAAGTATAAAAACAATAATAAATAAAGTGTGTAATCATAAAAAAGATCAATATGTGTTAAAATACTTTTCATCAAATAAAAAAATAAACCACCTGACAAAAAGTAAATAATAATATAAACATAATTGTCTTTTAACTTACTAATCATATTATACCACACATTCTTTCTTTTTTCATTAATATTTTTATTTTTTGCTAATATTACTATTTTTAAACAAAAAATATATTTTTAAATTAATAATAAAAAGGCATAAAAATGCCTTTTAATTTTCATTTAATATTTTATTTAAGAATTGTCCTGTGTAGCTTTCTTTAACTTTACTTACTTCTTCAGGTGTACCCATTGCAACAATTTGGCCCCCTTTGAACCCTCCTTCAGGGCCTAAATCAATTATATAATCAGCTTGCTTTATAACATCTAAATTATGTTCTATTACTAGAACAGTAGCTCCTTGATCCACCATATAATTTAATACCTTTAGTAATCGACTTACATCATCAGTATGTAAACCTGTAGTAGGTTCATCTAATACAAATAATGTTTTTGAGGTTATTTTTTTATATAATTCACTAGCAAGTTTCACTCTTTGAGCTTCTCCTCCTGATAATGTTGTAGAACTTTGACCAAGTTTAACATAGCCAAGTCCAACTTCATTTAAAGTAACAAGTCTATTTTTAATTGATGGTTGATTTTCAAAGAAAGTACATGCTTCTTCAATAGTCATATCCAGTACTTCTGCAATATTTTTCCCTTTATACTTTACCTCTAATGTTTCACTATTGTATCTTGTTCCATGACATTCTTCACATGGAATATAAACGTCTGGTAAGAAATGCATTTCAATTCTAATTACACCATCGCCCCAACATTTTTCACATCTTCCGCCCTTAACATTAAATGAAAATCTTCCCTTATTATATCCTCTTTCTTTTGCTTCATTAGTTTCCGCAAACAAATCCCTAATAGCATCAAAGACACCAGTATATGTTGCAGGGTTACTTCTTGGAGTTCTTCCAATTGGTGATTGGTCAATTTGAATGATTTTATCAATATTTTCAATTCCTTCAATACTATCGCATTGGCCAGGAATAATTTTTGATCTGTTGATTTTCTTTTGCAATGTCTTTACTAGTATTTCATTTACTAGTGTTGATTTACCAGAGCCACTAACACCAGTAACAAGAACGAATTTGCCAAGTGGTATTTCAACATTTAAGCCTTGTAAATTGTTCTCTGTTGCATTTTTAATTAATAGACTAAGACCATTCCCCTTTCGTCTTTCTAGTGGAATAGGAATGAATTTTTTCTTTGAAAGATATTGTCCAGTAATACTGTTGTCAACTTTCATTACTTCTTCAGGTGTACCAGCAGCCATTACTTGTCCACCATGAACTCCAGCTTTTGGACCAATATCTACAAGATAATCAGCCTGCTTCATGATTTCTTCATCATGTTCAACAACAATTAATGTATTTCCTAAATCACGCATTTCTTTCATTGTTGTAATTAGCTTTTGATTATCGCGTGGATGTAATCCAATTGAAGGTTCATCAAGTACATATAATACACCTGTTAAATGAGATCCAATTTGGGTTGCAAGTCTTATTCTTTGACTTTCACCACCTGATAAAGTTGATGCAGCACGTGATAAAGTTAAATAATCTAGTCCTACATTAACTAAAAAATCTAATCTTGATTTAATTTCTTTTAAAAGTAAGGTGGCAATTTGTTCTTCTGTTTTTGTTAATTTTAGATTATTAAGAAAATCTCTTATTTCCACAACTGTTAAATCAGTGAGTTCGATAATATTTAAGCCACCAACTTTAACACTTAACGCTCTTTCTGATAACTTTTTGCCATGACACTTTGGACATTCAATATCTGCAAGAAATGAATTATAATAATCTCTAGAAAATGAAGATGTAGTTTCTCGATATCTTCTTTCAATTAAGTCAGCTATACCTTCTATATATTGATATTTATTAAAGGTATTCATTCCCCTTGATGTAATCGAATATGAAATAGGTTCTTTTGATCCATGTAAAATTATATCTTTTTCGAATTCTGTTAAAGAAGCAAAAGGTTTATCTAACGAAATATTATAATGTTTCATTAATATTTCAAAAGTTTGCCATTCGATATTTTCCGTGTCTATAATGTTTTTTAAATATCTAATTGCCCCTTCTCTAATAGTTTTAGAGTCATCTGGAACTAATAAGTCAAGAGAAATTTGTTGGAGAAATCCTAATCCCTTACACTCATCACAAGCACCAAATGGAGCATTAAATGAGAATAATGATGGTTCTAATTTTGGAATTGAAAAATCACAATATGGACAAGCTAAATGTTCACTAAAAATGATTTCTTTATCATTAACTGCTACTAGCACTTTTCCATCACTTAATTTTAAAGCAGTCTCTAAAGAATTATATAGCCTACTCCTAACGTCATCTCTTACTTTGATTCTATCAATAACTACTTCAATGGTATGCTTAATATTTTTATCTAATTCCATTTCCTCATCTAAATCATGCATTTCACCATCAACTCTTACACGTGCATAACCATCTTTTCTAAGTAATTCTAATGTTTTTTCATGTCTACCTTTTGCTCTAACAACAACAGGAGCCATAATAATAACACGGCTATCAACATCATAACTTAGTATTTTATCTGTCATTTGAGTTATGGTTTGTGACTCAATTTCAACACCATGTTCGGGACAATATGCTTTTCCAATTCGTGCATATAACAAACGAAAATAATCATATATTTCAGTTACTGTACCAACAGTAGAACGTGGATTCTTATTTGTTGTTTTTTGATCAATTGAAATAGCGGGCGACAAACCTTCGATGGAATCGACATCCGGTTTATTAACATTTCCTAAAAACTGTCTAGCATAAGCTGATAGGCTTTCCACATATCTTCTTTGACCTTCCGCATAAATAGTATCAAAAGCTAAAGATGTTTTGCCAGAGCCTGATAATCCTGTCATTACTATTAATTTATCTTTGGGTATTTTTAAATCAATATTTTTTAAATTATTTTCTCTTGCCCCTTTAATATCAATGTACTTTTGCATTTTCTACCTCTTTTAAAAACTCTTGTTCATTTATTACTTTAATCCCTAGTGCTTGTGCTTTAGTTAGTTTACTGCCAGCATCACTGCCAGCAACAACCATATATGTCTTTTTACTTACTGAGGATGTAGCAATACCACCTAAATCTTCGATTAGTTTACTTGCTTCTTCTCTTGTTAAAGATTCCAACTTACCCGTTAAAACTATCGCTTTACCACTATATAATAATCCTTCTTTATTTACTTTTTCTGTAACTGGATTAATGCCTAATGCCTTTAATTCTTCAATCAAATCATTATTAGCCTTCATAAAACTAACAACACTTGCTGCGATAGATGGTCCAATGTCTCTAATATTGCTTAAATCTTCAAAACTAGCATTTTGTAATGCGGATAAAGATCCAAATTCATTGGCAAGTATTCTAGAAACTTTGCTTCCAACAAACCTAATTCCAAGTGATGTTATAACTCGATCTAATGAGTTTTGTTTTGATTTTTCAATACTATCTAATAATGTCTGGATACTTTTTTCTCCATATCCATCTAGTTTTATCAAATCATTATAATAATTTTTTAAATAATAAATATCTGTTATTTTCTTTATATAGTTTAATTCATATAAATCCTCAACCATTTTTTCACCTAAGCCTTCAATGTCCATACAAGGTCTAGAAGCAAAATAAATTAATGTGGCCATTATTCTTCCATCACATTTTTCATTTAAACAAAAGTGACTGCTTTCTCCATTTTTTCTTGATAACTCTTTTCCGCAAATAGGACATTTTTCAATCATTTTAAAAGGTTTTAAATTTTGTCTTCTTCGTTCAAGATTTACACTTACTACTTCAGGAATTATTTCCCCTGCTTTTCTTACAACAACATAATCACCGATTCTTATATCTTTATTTATACAAAAATCTTCATTATTAAGTGTTGCTCTTTGTACAAGAGATCCAGAGATAAACACAGGTTCTAATACTGCATTTGGTGTAATATTTCCTGTTCTACCAACTGTGTAAACAATATCTAATAATTCTGTTTCTACTTCTTCTGCAGGAAATTTAAAGGCAATACCCCATTTTGGAGCCTTAACTGTATACCCAATTTTTTCTTGCAAGTCAAATTCATTAACTTTGATAACTACACCATCAGTATCATAATCCAAATCTTTTCTTTTTTCTTTCCAATACTCTAAATAATCGATAATATCATTTACATTGTGACATAATTTATAATTAGGATTTACTTCAAATCCACATTCTTTCATAAATTTTAAAGCATCAACTTGATTGGTTACACTAAAGTTTTCAGGATGAACAAGTGTATAATCAAAAGTATCTAGTTGTCTAGTTTTTGTTACATTAGCGTCTAATTGTCTTAAAGATCCTCCAGCTGCATTTCTACAATTTTTGAATTCCTCTAATCCTTGACGTTTTCTTTCTTCATTCAAATATTTTAATACGCTTCTTTTCATATATACTTCACCACGTACTTCTACATCTAAATCTTTTGCAAGTACTTTTGGTAAAGATTCAATTGTTTTTACATTTTCTGTAATATTTTCACCGACACTACCATTTCCTCTTGTTGAGCCAAGTGTTAGAAAGCCTTTATTATAAGTTATTGATGAAGCAATACCATCTATTTTTAATTCACATACAAATGTTGGGGAAAAGCCCATATTATTTATTCTATTAACAAATTCTTTTACTTCTTCATAATTAAAAATATCTCCAAATGAAAGCATTGGCTTTTTAAATACTACTTTTTCAAATGGTGTTTCAACATTATATCCTACTTGTTTTGTTGGAGAATTAGGTAAAGCATACTCTGGATATTGTTTTTCTAATTCCTCAAGATTGTGGATTAAACTATCATACTCAAAATCTGAAATAGTTGGAGCATCCAATTCATAATATTCTTTTCTATACTTATTTAATTTTTCTGTTAATTCATAAATTTTTTGTTTAATATCCTTCATATTCTTATTCTCCCTTTAACTTATATATTATACCACATTTTTTCAATTTTCTAAAGAGGTATGCTTTATTTTTTACCAAATATTAAAATTAAAAATGGATAAATGACCATCATTATAAATGCTACCATACAATAATATACTGTCATATTCTTTAATTCACCAACATTATTGTATAATAAAAATGATAAAGCTGTTGACATGAATAGTAATCCATAATAATACTTTTTATCATTACTTTTTCTATTAAACAATTCACTTACACCAAGTTCCATTGAATAAACTAGAACTGCAAGTTTTATGGAAGAACATATATAAAATGTAATAATGCTAATAGTTTCTAATCTTGCAACTAATTTCATTACATTGATTGCGGAAATACATGAGTAATATGGATAATTTAAAATTAAAGTATAATCCTCTCCTAAAATACAAATGGTTTGGATTATGATTATTACAATAAAAACCAATGAAATAAAGGGCATTAATATAAATACTTTTTTTTGAACTTTATACTCTTTAATTTTACATATTACATTATAAAATACTGTTATCTCCACAAAAGGCTGAACAAAGTAAACTAATAAATTATAGAAAAAATCATTTGTATTGATTGGATAAATTGGGAAAATATTTAAAATTTCCATATTACCTAAGCCTACTATAAATAATGCAATTGTTAATATTGTCACAATTACAAATGATACTTGGGCAAATCTGGTAATACTATTTAATCCACTTTTTAAAATATAACCCATAAGTATTAAGTTTAGTAATAATAAAAATTCTTTATACCTAAAGGCTAATTTATTTGTTGTTATAACAAGATCAGTATAAGCAAATACAATGCGACCCGCTTTATACCATAGAAATATAATGTATAACACAATCAACACTGTTGCAATAAGTTTCCCAAATGCATTACTAATTACTTCAAAAAAATTTTTTCCTGGATATTTTTTTAAAAGTTTCAAATACACAAAATAAAGAGGTATACATAAAATAAAGGCACAAATTGATGCTTGCCAAGCATGATATCCCCTTGATCCTATATATATTAACGATGTCCCTAATGAATATAATATACCTAAAGATAAAACATGTCTCATTTTAACATTATCCATTTTTATCACCTACTAATTTTAAAATAGTTGAAGCAATGCTTGGAATATAATTCCTTAAAAAAAATAAAACAGCGCATATTAATAAAACAAAAACGTATATAATAAATAGTTTTTGATTTTTATTTTTTAGTAAAGGTATTAATTCTATTATAGAAATGATTAAAGCACATATACAATACATAATTACTCCATGCTTTCTTCTGTGAACCCAGTAGTAATAATATGAGTATTCACATTAATTTGAAATTC
Organism: uncultured Bacilli bacterium; assembly: GCA_934096585.1. Taxonomy (GTDB): domain Bacteria; phylum Bacillota_I; class Bacilli_A; order ML615J-28; family CAG-698; genus CAKOMG01. Next base: position 3,509 of record CAKOMG010000010.1, on the reverse strand, counting down.
TAATTTTTTATAAAAATCAAATATATCGTTTTGCTTTTTATAACTAAATGGATGAAAATAATAAATATAATCTAATATACCAAAAGGATCTATTTGATTTGTTTGATATTCTTTTAAAATATTCATTATTTTTTCTTTTATTTCTTTATTAAAATCATTTATTAATTGTTCTTGATCATATATATTAGATAAATCGTAATTAATATTATCATAAGCCAGTAAAGAAAAATACAATGTTATATTCATAATGTTTTTTTTATACTTTTTATTACAACGAAATGACTTAATAAATATTGATTTTTCTTTAACCTCTGTTAAACCTTCTTGTAATATATTATCTAATAATTGAATGTATAAAACTTCATTTTTATCTATTTCTTTTTTTAAAGTACAATCATTAAAGAGTTTTGCTCCATTAAATATGATCATATCATCATAAGTGATTGTTGGAATGACAACTGTTCTTCTTTTATTTTCTATTGCGTTCACAATTGATACAAAACGGCATTCACTATATATTCCTGCTGTACCTTTATCCTTTTGAATGTCCTTATAAATTTGTAATGATAATACTTGTTCCTTTTTGGGTTTTTCAAGTATTTCCTTAGGAGTTAAATCTTTGCTTATAACAATATACTCTAATGATCTCATACGTGGGTCATGTATCAAAAAACTTATAACATCGTTAAGTTGTTTATCGATAATTGATTCACTTAAAATAATTATTCGACAGTGATTTAAATATGATTTTTGTTCTATTTTGGCTTCTGTTGAAATGATGGCTCCACCTACATCTTTTCCTTCACCTGTTGTTGTTATTGATGAAATACTTGTAACATCCCCTTGGTCATCTTTATATATTTCATATGTAACAATGTACTTATTTTCTCTATAATCGATGCCAATACCCGCAATTATTGCATATTCTTCAATTTCAATTGTTGAACAACCTGTTAAAAATATTGCAAAAAATAAAATGATTATTATATATTTATTTTTCATTTGGCAACCTCATATAAGTCTTTCTATATTTTTTGAAACTAAAAGGAAAAATATCACTAATATAATAATTTCCAAATGATTTCATTTTAACAAGCATCATACTAAAAAACAAACTACAAATTAAAATACCATACATTCCAATTAGTGCCCCCATAAATAAAATCATATAACGCATTATTATAATTGGACCACTTAATTTGGAATTAATTAAAGTGGTTATTGAACTCATAGCTACAATTATAACAACACTTGTACTGATCATTCTCGCTTCTACTGTGGCTTGTCCAATAACAAGCCCCCCAACAATACTAAGTGAAGAGCCAAGCAATGAGGATATTTTAGTTCCTGCTTCTCTTAATATTTCAAATGCTGTTAATAATAATGTGCATTCAAAAAAAGTCGAAAAAGGCACGCCTTTTCTTGATGCTGCAATACTTAAAGTTAATTCGACAGGCATTAATTCTTGATGAAACTTTAATAAAGCTACATATAATCCCGGAAGTAATATTGATATAATAAAACTTAGAAATCTTAATGTTCTATTTAATGATGCAAAAGAATAGCTTAAATAATAGTCATCAATAGTTTGAAAGTTCTCATCAAATAAATAAGGTAAATATAATACAAGAGGCGATCCATCTAATAAAATAATCATTTTTCCTTCTAATAATTTATACGTACAAATGTCTACTCTTCCTGTATCTCCTACTGTATTAAACAAATTATATTTTTGTTCTTTCAATAGTTCCTTTATATTATTAATATTATTATTTTCTAAAATCATTCTGTTTAGTTTACTTTTAACATTATTTAATATTTTTTTATCTACCTTATCATCTAAATATGCTACTACAACTTTCGGATTTTGCTCTTGAACGAATTCAAATTTTAATGAATTACTTCTTATTCTAGTTCTTATTAAATTGATATTTGTTATAACATTTTCAATAAAACCTTCTTTGGGTCCTTTGACTATTTTTTCATTGTCTGGTTCAGAAACTGACCTTAAAAAATGTTTTTTTACATCTATTGCTTTGATTATATTATCTTTATAATCAAATACAATAACTTCACCATTTATTATTTTTTCTACTACTGCTTCTATATTATAATTATTTGCTTCTGTAACTGACAAATAATTATTTGTAACTTTATATCTTTCAATTTGCTTTAAAACTATTTCACCAATCTTATCATTATCAACTAATCCTAATAAATAATATAGTTTTATTATAATTCCATTGTTTTCTTTAATATCGTAGCAACAAAATGTATCATCATTCTTAAATTTATTTTTTAATTCTTCTTCTATTTTGTTCATAATAACTCCATTTATTTCTATTATTTGTAAAATATATAGAATTATAATATTTAATTAATAATTTTAAAAATAGACTAGCAAAAAAGCTAGTCTATACATCATTCAATTATAATATGAATTTCAATTATATAGTTTGTATTAGTTTTATATTCTCCTTCTAGTATAAAACATCCTTTTTTATTAACTGTTATATCTCCATACTTATTCATACTTGCATTTATTGAACTATTATGACAATCATAATAATAATTCCATGTATAACTATTTACTAATGGATATGGACATAATACTTTTTCTATTTGTAAATGGAATGTATTATTTACTAATGTATTATATTTAACTTTATATTCACTATTAATTATAACTCGTGAAGTTCCTGTATCTTCTATTATATTAAACTCTTTTATAAATACTTTACTCGGATCTTCTTTTAATACTGCCATTATCTTAACAGTTCCTACACTTCTTCCTAATACTGTTCCATATTTTGTAACAGTGGCAATATTTTCATTACTTGCATACCAATCATAATCAAGTCTTGATGGTGATATTCCATAATTATAATTTGGATATATTAGTCTTGTAAAGCCTACTGTTATATGATTTTGTCTATAACTTCTTTCAAATACATCTATATCTTTTTCTATTATATTTATTTTTTCTTTGATTTATCATTTTGTCTATCTCTTTTTTAATTTCTTCCAATGATGTATTATCATCAAAAAATTTTTCCTTAATCATTTCTGCCATTGTTTCACTTTCATCAATTAATTTTTTATTTAATACATTACAAAATTGATTCAATGTAACTCTAGATTGCGTTATGTTTTGTGTTCCCTTAGAAGATCTATAAATTAAATCAACTTTAGTTATATCATCTTTCAAATCATTAAAATAAGAATTCAATTCTTTATCATTAAAAATAACATATGGCACATCATCTTCATAAAGCAAAGGCTGACTATCAAAATAAGTATTACGATCAAAATAAAAATTATTTAGATTCTCAAAATTTTTATAATTTAGAAACAAATAATCACCTTTTGAATCAACAATCTTTTGTATTTGATCATGATAAGTATCTCTATAATATGTATTATAGTACAATTTATATGTTTGGTTATATTCTTCATTTGTTAATATATCTTTATATATGGTAATACTATATACTATAAATGTATCAGTT
>CAKOMG010000009.1 GCA_934096585.1 uncultured Bacilli bacterium | reverse complement strand
AGTTAAGCACTATTACGCTGATGATAGTTGGGTTTTTACCCCGCAAAAGTAGGTCGTTGCCAAGCTATCTTTCTATTTTTGCTATAATGGAGGTTTAGCTCAGTTGGGAGAGCATCTGCCTTACAAGCAGGGGGTCGTAGGTTCGAGCCCTACAATCTCCACCATTATGCCGACTTAGCTCAATTGGTAGAGCAACTGACTTGTAATCAGTAGGTTGCGGGTTCAATTCCTGCAGTCGGCACCATTTGTCTCCGTAGCTCAGACGGTAGAGCAACTGACTTTTAATCAGTGGGTCGGGCGTTCGAATCGCCTCGGAGACACCATTCTAGTTATGCCTGAGTGGCGGAATAGGTAGACGCGCAGGACTTAAAATCCTGTGGTAGCAATACCGTGCGGGTTCGATTCCCGCCTTAGGCACCAATTAATCAAATCAACTTATGTGGGTCCTTAGCTCAGCTGGGAGAGCGCCTGTTTTGCACGCAGGAGGTCGACGGTTCGATCCCGTTAGGATCCACCATTTTTAATAATTACTAGTTAAATGACAATCTGGCGGTGTAGCTTAGTTGGCTATAGCGTCCGGTTCATACCCGGAAGGTCGTAGGTTCAAGTCCTACCGCCGCTACCATTTTTGGACCCGTAGCTCAGTTGGTCAGAGCTACCGGCTCATAACCGGTTGGTCGCAGGTTCGAGTCCTGCCGGGTCCACCAATAGTTTAATTTACATCGCGGAATAGAGCAGTTGGTAGCTCGTCGGGCTCATAACCCGGAGGTCGTAGGTTCGAGTCCTATTTCCGCAACCATGGTCTCGTGGTGTAGTGGTTAACATGCCAGTCTGTCACACTGGAGATCGCGGGTTCAAGTCCCGTCGAGACCGCCATTAATTTAAAAAACTTAATAATTATGAGAATGGCTCGGTAGCTCAGTAGGTAGAGCAGAGGACTGAAAATCCTCGTGTCGGCGGTTCAATTCCGCCCTGAGCCACCATTGTGGAGGAATACCCAAGCCTGGCTGAAGGGGTCGGTCTTGAAAACCGAAAGGGTGTAACAGCCGCGGGGGTTCGAATCCCTCTTCCTCCGCCATAAATTAAAAGAGCAGATTATTTTATTTAAAAAGAACACTACTTCATTGTAGTGTTTTTTTAAAATAAAATATAAATTCTCTTTTTTACGCATTTAATCAAATTCTCTTTTTCTAAAGCATATAATGATCTTGAAAATGATGGTCTCGGCATATTTAACGATTGTGCTAATTCACTATGAGATTGATAATTAAAAAAATTTGAATTGTTTAATTTGCATCTATATTTAAAAAAAGACATCAATTTTTCTTTAGAGGAAGTATGCGAATATATCTTTAACATATTTTGCATATAAATTATTTCTTTGGAAATGTAGTTTAAATATTTAATCATAAATTCTTTATTTTTTTTCAATTCATTTTCAAATATTTCTTTTTTTATAAATTGAATATGAAGATATGATGATGCAATTATATAACCAGGATAGGTGCTCATATTTGAATATATTAAATTATTTCCAAAAAAACTATTAGCATCAATGCATTTAATTATTTTCTCTTTTCCATCAATGCAATAGTCAATTATTTTTAAAGATCCTTCAACTAAATAACCAATATATTCGCATATATCTTGAGTTGATTTGACAATAGTATCTTTGTCATAATATTGTTCGTAAGAATAGATTTTATTAATTATTTCTTTCATTTTAATATTCATTATTATTAAATAATTCAAACCTCCATTAATAATATACAATAAAAAGATATATAAATCAACATATTTGTAACATTTGTTACAAATAAAGATATAAAAAAATGTTATAATCATAGGGTAAAGATTTAAAAATTTTAAAAGGAGATAATGATGAAAAAAACATTTAAAAAGATTAATAATTGTATATTACTATTTTTAATTATTTTATTAATGACTTCAACAGGATGTATAAAAAAAGAAATTCGAGTGATTGTTCCAGAAGGAATGCCATATATTGCTATGGGAGGATTAGAGGGCAAAATGAAAATAAAAATAGATAGAGTTTCTGGAAGTGCGGCATTAAAAGCGGCTTTTGTGGCCAACGATTATGATATAATTGTAGCACCATTTAATCTTGGAGTACAGTTATATAATGCAAAACAAAGTAAATATACTGTGGATTCAATAATAGGCCTAAACAATTTGTATATTATATCGCAATCAAATTTTAATCTCTTAACACTGCGCGATATAACTCAAACAGAAAAACCATTATTAGCATTTGGACAAGGGAATACTCCTGATTTGGCTTTGCAAGCAGCATTGAAATCACAAAATGTGCAAAAAGAAATTGAGTATATGAATACAGTTAACGAAGTTATGCCGTTTTTTGCAAGTAAAAAATATGATTTTGCATTATCTGCAGAGCCTATCTTAACAATTATGAGATTCAATCAAAACTTATTATTTAATTCGTTAAACCTTCAAGATTATGTTGAGGCACCCATTATTCAAGTTGCTGTTTTTGCAAATGCAAATGAAAACAAACAGGATAGAATTACGGAAGTTCTAGTTCAAATTAAACAAAATTTAAATGAAATGTATGAAAATCCCAATTCATATGCAAAAAAGCTTGTGAAGAAAAATGATTACTTTGCTAATATAGGAGAAAAAGTTCTGACAGAATGTGTAAAAAATTCTAATATAAGATATAGAAAGGCCACAAATTATCGAATTGAGATTAATCAGTATTTGAATATGATAGGTTATGAAATTCCTCATGATTTCATTTATAGAAAATGAGCAAAAAGATCTTTAATTTTTTTGGAATAGCAATAATTATATTTATATGGTTTTTCTTGGCTTATTTTATTAAAAATGAGCTAGTAGTTCCAAAAATATCATCAGTTTTAAAAGGAATGTTTGAAATATTATTTAATAGTAAATTATACATTACAATATTAATAAGTATATTTAAAATATTTTTTATTATGTCAATTTCGTTAATAATTAGTACTTTTTTAGCAATATACAGCTATAAAAGCACAAAATTTGAGCATATTTTAGAACCGATAATGGCGCTTATAAAAACAATGCCTCTAATAACAATTATTATTCTAATTTTTATGCTTTTAAATATGAAATATACATCAATTGTTGCAACACTTTTAGTGAGTATTCCTATAATGTACGAAGGAATATTAAACGCATTTAGAACAATTGATAGTGATATGCTTGATGATTTAAAAACATTAACAGATTACAAATCTTTGGGTTCTATTATGCATATACAAATACCAATCACAATGTCATATATAAAAACAACTTTTGTTCAGACTTTAGGGTTAGGGTTTAAGGTTATGCTTATGACTGAATATATTTCTCCATCCAATTATACATTAGGAGCATCCATACGGATGTATTATAGTAATAATGAAATGAATAAAGTTTATTGTATAGTAATTATTTCAATAATCATTGTAGCAGTAGTAAATAAGATTGTTCAAATATTAAGCAAAGTGGATGAAAAAAAAGGCGGACATTATTAAATACCGCCTTTTAATATATAAATAAGTAATTAAAATGTATTGAATTATTCAATTACATATGATATATTTCTCCATACGGACAAAAAACTATCCAATGTCATTTTTATTTTGACGTTTTTTACATTTGGATCATTTATGTAAATAAACACGGAATCGTTATTCCTTTCAAATCCAGTAACAACAATAAGGTGCCCATTAGTTGTATAAGAGCCAACTTCATTTGAATTTTGAGTAACATAATTTACTTTTCCTTTAATAGAAGCTGCCATTGGTCCAATAGTCTGTAATTCATATAAAAATTCATTTGTGGATACATATCTTTTCACATAAGCAACTTCATTGAAAGAACTCATTCCAACACAATTATAAACCCAATTCCCATATATATTATTGCCATAATCCTTTACTATTTTTGCAATATATCTATGTTCTAAATTATCTAAGTGAGAAAAATTGTGACCTTTAAATTTTAAAAGCATAGTTGATGAAGTTGCACTGCATATTATATTACCAATTGTTGGTACATCATGTTGATATAATGCAGGTACATCATAATATACTTTGTCATTCAAAAGAGAAGAGGAAATAGTATATTTTGGAGTGTCTAAGTTTAGAGCCAATGTAATTCTTGATAGAATAGGGGAAATGTCATTTGTTGATTTTCTTTTTATGATTACTTTATAACTAAATCCGCTTGCTTTTTTGTTATTAATAACGATGATTTCATCATCTGATAATTTAATTAAAGAATTTGATTGGGCAATACATTTATTAATCAAGCCTTGTCCCCATTCTCCATATGAAATATAATCGCTCCATGTGTTATCTACTTTAAGTCTGACAAAAAGTTCACATGTTCCGTTAAGTGATGAAGTTGAACACCATGTTGCAACAGCATCAGTAAAATAATCTGAATCGAAATTTTCACTAATGAATGTTCCGGATATACAATTTTCTTTTAGTTGTAATCTTCCAAAATTATCAATGTATAAATTTTCTAATGACCCATTTGAAAAATCACTAAGCATACGAAAATGCTTTTGGTTCATTATTATAGTGTTAAATTCGTGTGTCATTATTTCTCCTCCTAAAGAAATATTTAGTTTTAAAGTAATTGATTTAATATCTTGACCTGTAAAAATTAGTTTACCAAAATTAGTTAAAATTGAATTATCGCTTGAAGTCCAGGTTCCTTCAATATCGTCATTAAATTTTGTTGGGATATTTATAGATGAGTGTATTATAGTTGGTATTTTAATAGAATCAATAATAGTATTAAAAATAGTTGTATTATCAGCTTTGGAGATAATGACAGTAAAACTTTTTTGTATTGAAATATCATCAATTATCATACTAACAACAAGAGTGACTTGTTTGTCCTCTAATCCTTTATGAATAATACCATTGTTAGATAGATGCGCTAAATCCGAACTTACCCAAACTAAGTTATAAGTGTATGTGCCATCGTTGTATGATACTGGCAGATCAATATTTTCATCATACTTATTTTGGAGTTTTAAATTATTTAGGTATGTATACATAGCAGATGTATCAAACGCCTCAATTTTTATTTCAAATGGTTTTTTATAAACAACTTTATTGTATTTTAATGAACAAGTTAAAGTGACATAACGGTCAATTTCACTTCTCCTTATAGTGCCATCATTGCTCATAATATTAGTGTCAGAGCTTTTCCATGAGATTGAATAATCCTTGTTGTTATACTTGATTGATTTTGGTAGAGAAATATTATCGGATACTAAAGAAGGAATTTTAACACAGTTCAAAATTTTGGCACTAATTTGTTCGTCGTCTAATTCTGTTATGCCAACAACGTATTCTTTTGAATAAGCTACATCATCTAGATAAAAATGAACATCAATTATAACTTCCGTGTATTCATCTTGTCTTATTATGTGGCCACAATTAGTCATCACTGTTTGATTATGAGAATTCCAAATTGCATATATTGTTTTATCTTTATATGTATAGGAACCATATAATTGCAAATCTTCGCTAGTGAATTCAGGAATTTCAATTGTAGAAACAAATTCACAAAGCAATTGGAAATTTTTTTCTCTTCTAGCACTATTGCAACCAGTTAACACAAATGTAAAACAAATTAATAAACAAATTATAACATACTTGATTTTTTTTAACATAATTATCCTTTCTAAAATTATTATATAATCAAATCATAACATATTATTTAGAAAAAATAAATATTTAATTAAAAAATATAGGAATAATTTATAAAAAATGCTATAATAAGGAAAGGTGATAATATGGGAAAAGTAAAGATTAATAGCAAATTCTTTGCTAATAAAAGTATAGAAGATATGTTACAAACTTATAAAATAGGCAAAAACAACATAAAACATTTTGCCAGTAATGGTCGTATAAGTGTCAACCACTCTTTAGTTGATTTATCGTATATAATTAATCAAGATGATAATGTGATTTTAGAAGACATAGAGATGAATATAGTACCATTTCAAATGTCTATTGAGATATTGTACGAAGATGAATATATTATTGCTATTAATAAACCGGCTAATATTTTAGTTCATACTGATGGCAACACAAATGAAACGCTACAAAACGCAGTATATAATTATCTCATAAAGCATAAAAAAAATAAATTTTGCCAAACTGTACATCGATTAGATTATGAAACAACGGGAATAGTGTTGTTCGCAAAAAATTCATTATCTTTAGCTTACTTAGCATATGCTTTCGAAAATAGAGAGGTTAAAAAAGAGTATGTTGCTTTAATTAATGGTGTTTTAAATCCTTGCGAGGGTATTATAAATAAACCATTAGGGAAAGATAGGCATAGTAATTTACAAATTGTTTATGCAAAAGGAAAAAGCGCTATTACGAAATATAAAACAATATGGTATAAAAATGGCATAAGTAAAATAAGTATAAATATTATTGGTGGCAGAAAGCATCAAATTAGAGTACACTTAAATAGTGTAGGTCATCCAATTATAGGTGATAAACTTTATTCTCTTGATATGCACAATGGTTTAAAACTTCATGCTAGCAAAATTTGCTTTATAAATCCAGAAACAATGACAATGCAAAAAATACAATCAAAAGAAAATTTTTAGGAGAAACTTATGAAAAATAAAAGTATACTTATAACTAGTTGGGCTGTTAATATTTTGATATTATTAGTATCAATTATATTACCAAAAAATAATAAAATATATAATATAACATTTTATGTGTTTTTAATATGCATATTCGTTATGCCATTATTATTATCAGCATATGAAATTAAAATTGCTAAAACTAATTGCTACTTTAATGAAATTAAAATTAACACATATGGCTCAATGACTCTAATGCTTTTATCTATGGTTCGATTTATTCAAACTATAGATAAAATAGCTTGGCCTATGTTTTTTACAATAGTAATCTTATTTGTAGTTTTGACAATAATTGTTCTTATTTTTTCAAAACAAATAACGACTATAAAACAACATGTTTGGCTAATACTTGGCAATTTATTAATTTTATATGTATATTATTTATTATTAATGATCATTAGTTACGATTATAGTGTTGTTTGGTAATTTTACTATTTAAAATTTTATAAATTTCAGCTTTAAGTTCATCTAATTGTACTATAGAGGCACTTATATGAGTTGGATTTACAGTTGTAGCTTGTGCGTTGGCTGTTAATAAAATTTGACCAACCATTTCTAAAAAATTTCCCAACACATTTTGTTCATTTACGGTTGTGCATTCGCAAATCATTATGGAAATGACACAACCTATAGAAATGAGTTCTAAGGGAGATAAATCATAAATCCATTTTACAAAAGATTGAATTTGGCCTTTGTTAATATAATCGTTTAATTTTTCCATTATACAACCTCATTTTCATTATATGTTTAGATTAAAAAAATTTGAATGTAATGTCAAAAAAAATTTTAAAGCATACTATATATTGAAAGGAGGGTGTGCTATGACAAATATTAATGGAAATACATGCTGCAATACATGCACTCCAATATGCGATGGAAATAAAGGCGGCATGGCAAATTATGCATTTATATTAGTATTATTTATTTTATTAGTAATTTGTGGTGCGGCATATATATTCTAATCAATAACTCCTTTAAAAAGGAGTTTTATTGTTATAGGTCACATATGAAAATTAATACTTATAAAATGATATCAAATGCTTGTGATACTTATGAAAGATTGCTTTTAAAAGCTTCAAAGTTTGATTTTAAAAATTTTAAAATAAATGAAATATATTCAAAAATGTTTGTTAAAATTAAATATAGGAAATAATTAGATAGCAACAAAATATAAACAGGTCCTATGCAGGGCCTGTTTTGAAATTTAATAAAAAAACTATTGCATTATTTAAACAAAAGTGATATAATATAAAAGGCTTTTTAGGGGCGAAGATTCGTAAGGTTGCTGACACACACGGTTGAGTTGCCTATTATGCGTAGTCAGGTAATTTATGATGAGCCTAAAGCACAAGATGCAAAAAGGAGGACCAAAAAATGGCAAAGAAATCATTAAGAATCAAACTAATTTCTTATGATCACAGATTATTAGATGAATCTGCAATTAAAATTGTTGAAGCTGCGAAAAAAACTGGAGCTGTTGTTTCAGGACCTATTCCACTTCCAACTGAAAAAGAAGTGTTTACAATTATTCGTTCACCACACAAACATAAAGATAGTCGTGAACAATTTGAAAGAAGAACACATAAGAGATTAATTGATATCGTTTCAACAACTCCAAAAACTATGGATACATTAGTTCATTTGGAAATACCTGCTGGTGTAGATATCATTTTAAAATAATAAGTTAAAAAAGGAGGAAAACTTATGGCCAAGGGAATCTTAGGTAAAAAAGTCGGAATGACTCAAATTTTTGCAACAGATGGCACTTTAATTCCTGTTACAGTTGTTGAAGTAACACCAAATGTTGTATTACAAAAGAAAACTGCTGAAACTGATGGTTATCAAGCAGTGCAATTAGGCTATGCTGACAAAAAGAATGTCACTAAGCCTGAAGAAGGACATGCTAAAAAAGCTAACACAAATCCTAAGCGCTTCGTAAAAGAAATCGCTGGTGAGGAAATGATGGCGTTTGAAGTAGGTCAAGAAGTTAAAGGAAATATATTTGTTGAAGGAGAAATTGTTGATGTAACTGGAACTTCTAAAGGAAAAGGTTATGCAGGTGCAATCAAGCGTCATAATTTCTCTCGTGGACCAATGGCTCATGGATCAGGATATCATCGTGGTATAGGTTCAATGGGTAGCATCGATGCTGCTAGAGTTAAAAAAGGAAAAAAGATGGCTGGACGTCTTGGTGGCGAAACAGTTACAATTCAAAATTTAGAAGTAGTAAAAGTCGATTTAGAAAAAAATGTAATTTTAATTAAGGGTAGCGTGCCAGGAGCAAATAAATCATTTGTGGTAATTACAAATGGTGTAAAAGCTAATAATCCTAGTGTTAATCCTGAAGCATTGAAGAAAGGAGAATAATCATGCCTAGTATTGCAGTATTAAGCCAAACTGGTGAAAATGTTAAAACTATAGAGTTAAGCGAAACAGTATTTGCGACAGAAGCAAATATGCAAGTAGTATATGATGTTGTTTATGCACAACGTGCATCATTACGCCAAGGTACTCATGATACTAAAAACCGCACTGAAGTTAGTGGTGGTGGTAGAAAACCTTGGAGACAAAAAGGTACTGGACGTGCAAGACAAGGATCTATTAGAGCTGCTCAATGGAGAGGTGGCGGAGTTGTGTTTGGACCTACTCCAAGAAGTTATGCTGTAAGAGTTAATAAAAAAGTTGTAAAAGCAGCTTTAAGAAATTTATTAACAAATAGATATCAAAACAATAATTTAATTGTTGTAGATAAAATTGAATTAGCAGATTTTAAAACAAAAAATTGTGTAGAATTTTTAAAAGCTGTTAATGCTGATGCTAAAAAGATTATTGTGATTACAAAAGAAGATAACCCAACATTAGTATTAGCAAGTAGAAATATTCCTAATGTATATGTTCAAACAAAACAACATTTAAGTGTATTAGACTTAATAAATGGAGATATGTATGTAATGACATTAGATGCATTAGAAGCATATGAGGAGGATTTGAAATAATGAAACCTAATTATGAAATAATTGTTCGTCCTTTAATTACTGAAAAGTCTATGAAACTTATTGATGAAAGAAAATATACTTTTGAAGTAAAACAAGGATCTAACAAAGTTGAAGTAGAAAAAGCAGTTGAAGAATTATTTAATGTAAAAGTAACTGCCGTTAACATGATCAACACAAGAAGAAAATCACGTCGTGTTGGAAAATATGAAGGTTTGCGTCCAGCAGTGCAAAAAGCAGTTGTTACACTAGCTGAAGGAAATAAGATTGACGCATTTGAAATATAGGAGGAAATAGATAATGGCTATTAAAAGTTATAAACCAACCACAAATGGTCGTCGTAATATGACTGTATTAGTTTATAAAGACGAAATCACTTGTGACACTCCTGAAAAAAGCTTGTTACAACCTGTTAAAGGAAGAGGCGGCCGTAACAATTTAGGAAGAATTACAGTTCGTCATAAGGGCGGATGTGAAAAAAGAAAATATCGTGTAATTGACTTTTTAAGAAACAAAGATGACATTCCAGCAACAGTAAGAACTATTGAATATGATCCTAATAGAAGTGCAAATATTGCTTTAGTTGTATATGCTGATGGTGAAAAAAGATATATAATCGCACCAAAAGGAATTACAGTAGGAACTCAAATTTATTCTGGACCAAAAGCTGATATTAAAGTTGGTAATGCATTACCATTAGAAAATATCCCTGTTGGTACAACAATTCATAATATTGAATTACATCCAGGTGCTGGAGCACAACTAGTTAGAAGTGCTGGAGCAAGCGCACAAATTTTAGGACGTGAAGGTAAATACGTTTTAATTCGTTTGGCAAGTGGTGAAGTAAGAAAAGTATTAGGAGTTTGTCGTGCAACAATAGGTGAAGTTGGCAATGCTGATTACATGAATGTTAATATTGGTAAAGCTGGTAGAACTCGTCATATGGGTATTAGACCTACTGTTAGAGGATCTGTTATGAACCCTAACGATCACCCACATGGTGGTGGTGAAGGTAGAGCACCAGTTGGTAGAAAAGCTCCTTTAACTCCTTGGGGTAAAGTTGCTTTAGGTAAGAAGACACGTAACAAAAAGAAAAAATCGACAGAATTAATCGTTCGTCGTCGTAACGGAAATTAGGAGGTAAAATATGGCACGTTCATTGAAAAAAGGACCATTTTGTGATGATCATTTGATGAAAAAGATTGTTGAATTAAATGAATCAAATAGCAAAAAAGTAGTTCAAACATGGTCAAGAAGATCAACTATTTTCCCTGAATTTATCGGACATACTATCGGAGTATATAATGGAAAAAATCATGTTCCTGTATATGTTACAGAAGATATGGTAGGCCATAAATTAGGTGAGTTTGCACCTACAAGAAATTTCCGCGGACACGGAAAAGATAAAAAGGATTCAAAGTAGGAGGAGCTAATTAATGGAAAATGTAAAAACAGCTAGAGCTGAAGCTAAAACAGTTAGAATATCAGCAAGAAAAGTTAGATTAGTTCTTGATTTAATTAGAGGAAAAAATATTGGTGAGGCATTCTCAATTTTATACTTAACACCTAATGGTGCAAGCGATGCAATAGCTAAAGTATTAAAATCTGCAGTTGCTAATGCCGAACATAATTACGAAATGAATAAAGATAATTTATATATTAAAGAAACTTATGCTAATGAAGGTATTACTATGAAAAGATACTTACCAAAAGCTAAAGGTAGCGCAAGCACTTTATTAAAAAGAACAAGCAACATCGTAGTAGTTGTTGCAGAAAGAAATTAAGGAGGATCTCAATATGGGACAAAAAGTTAGCCCAATAGGTTTACGTTTAGGCGTTATCCGTGATTGGGATTCAAGATGGTATGCTAATAAATTAGAAGTACCTGAATTATTACATGAAGATTTAAAAATTCGTAACGAGATTAATCAATTCTATAAAAAGGCACAAGTGTCTAGAGTTACAATTGAAAGAGTAAAATCAAAAATTATGATTACTGTTTACACAGCAAAACCTGGTGTTGTAATTGGACGTGAAGGTGCTGTAAAACAAGAAATGGTTAAGAGATTAGAAAAAATTACAGGCAAATCAGTATTTTTAAGTGTTATGGAAATTAAAAATCCTGATTTAGATGCTACATTAGTTGCAAGAAAGATAGCTGAAGATCTTGAAAACAGAGCATCATTTAGACGTGTACAAAAGAAGGCAATCCAACAAACTATGAAAGCTGGAGCAAAAGGAATTAAAACAAAAATTTCAGGTCGTTTAGGCGGTGCCGAAATGGCGCGTGCTGAAGGTTATTCTGAAGGTACTGTTCCACTACATACATTAAGAGCGGATGTAGATTATGCATTAGCTGAAGCTAATACAACATATGGAAAGCTAGGAGTAAAAGTTTGGATTTGCAAAGGTGAAATTTTACCTGCAAAAAAGGAGGCTAAATAATTATGTTAATGCCTAAAAGAACCAAATACCGTAGACCTCATCGCGTTAGCTATGAAGGAAAAGCTAAGGGTGCAAAAGAATTAAATTTTGGTGAATATGGTTTAATGGCTTTAGAAGGAAGATGGCTAACACAATCACAAATTGAAGCATCACGTATTGCTATGACTCGTTATATGAAACGTGAAGGACAAGTATGGATTAGAATATTCCCTCATATGCCACAAACTAAAAAACCATTGGCAGTTCGTATGGGAGGAGGAAAAGGTACTCCAGAAGGATATGTTGCTGTTGTAAAACGCGGAACAATTATGTTTGAAATTGGTGGAGTTAGTGAAGAAGTTGCTCGCGAAGCATTAAGACTTGCTTCTCATAAATTACCTATCCCAACAAAAATTATTAAGAAAGAGAATAGTGGTGAATAATTATGGCTAGAACTAAAAAAGAAGTTAAAGTTGTTAAAAAATCAGAATCAGAAAAAATTAGAGAGATGGATGTTGCCACTATTGAAAAAAATATTGAAGAGTTGAAACAAGAATTATTTAATTTGCGTTTTCAAGCAGCAGTTGGTAAGTTAGAAAATACTGCACAAATCAAAAAGAATAAAAAGCAAATCGCTCGTATGAAGACTATTCTTACTGAACGTGCTAATGCTCTTAAATAGGAGGCAATTATGGAAAGAAATTCTCGTAAAGTATATATAGGCAAAGTTTCTTCTGACAAAGAAGACAAGACTATAAAAGTTGAAATTGTTACATATCGTAAACATCCATTATATGGAAAACGTGTAATTTATACTAAAAAATTAACTGCTCATGATGAAAACAATGAGGCAAAAGTAGGAGATACAGTTAAAATAATGGAGACAAGACCATTATCAAAAACTAAAAGATTCCGCTTAGTTTCTATTGTTGAAAAAGCAGTAGTACTATAGGAGGTAATTAATCGTGATACAACAAGAATCTAGATTAAATGTTGCTGATAACTCTGGTGCAAGAGAAATCTTAACTATTAAGGTTTTAGGCGGAACTAGACATAGATATGCAAATGTCGGCGATATAATTGTTGCTACTGTTAAGAGTGCTATTCCTGGTGGTACAGTTAAAAAAGGCGATGTAGTTAAAGCAGTAATCGTAAGAACAAAAAGCGGATTAAGAAGAGAAGATGGTTCATATATCAAATTTGATGATAACGCAGCAGTTATTATTAAAGATGATAAAACACCAAAAGGAACTCGTATTTTCGGTCCTGTAGCTCGTGAGTTGCGTGACAATGATTTTATGAAGATTATCTCTTTAGCTCCAGAAGTTCTTTAGTTAGGAGGATCTAAAATGAATCTTAAAAAAGGCGATACCGTTGTAGTAATCAGCGGAAGTTGGAAAAATAAACAAGGCACTGTACTACAAGTGTTACCAAAAAGTAATCGTGTAGTAGTTGAAGGTGTTAATATTGTGACTCATCACAATAGACCATCACAATCAAATCCTGATGGTGGAATTAGTAAGAAAGAAGCTCCAATCGCAGCATGTAAAGTTATGATTGTTGACCCACAAGATAAAGTACCAACAAGAGTTGGATACAAAATGGAAGGCGACAAAAAAGTAAGATATGCTAAGAAATCTGGAGTTGTCTTAGACAAGTAGGAGGCACTCATGAATCGTGTACAAGAAAAATATTTAAATCAAGTAAAACCTGCTTTAATTGAAACATTTAAATATAAATCAGTTATGCAAGTTCCAAAGCTTGACAAGATTGTTATTAATATGGGTGTTGGTGATGCTATGTCAAATGCAAAAGCATTAGATGCAGCTGTTGAAGACTTAACACAAATTACTGGTCAAAAACCAATTATTACAAAAGCTAAGAAATCAATTGCAGCTTTTAAGCTTCGTGAAGGCGTTGCAATTGGATGTAAAGTAACGTTACGTGGTGAAAAAATGTATCAATTCTATGATAAATTAGTTTCTATTTCATTACCACGTGTTCGTGACTTCAGAGGATTGTCAAAGGACTCTTTTGATGGACGCGGAAACTATACATTAGGAATTAAAGAGCAATTAATTTTCCCTGAAATCAATTATGATAAAGTATTTAAAATCAGGGGAATGGATATTGTTATTGTTACAACAGCAAAAACTGATAAGGAAGGGCGCGAGTTATTAACATTACTTGGCATGCCTTTCAGAAAGTAGTAGGAGGAATAATATGGCAAAAACATCATTAAAAATTAGATGTCATCGTAAACCTAAGTTTGAAGTTAGGGAATATACTCGTTGTGAACGCTGTGGTAGACCTCATGCTGTTTATCGTAAATTTAAATTATGCCGTCTTTGTTTTAGAGAACTAGCTAACAAAGGACAAATACCTGGCGTTAAAAAGGCTAGTTGGTAGAAAGGAGAACTAATTATGGTAATGACTGATCCAATTGCTGATATGCTTACACGTATTCGTAATGCTAATCAAATGAAGCATTTAACTGTGTTAGTTCCAGCGTCAAAAATTAAATTAGAAATTTTGAAAGTAATTAAAGAAGAAGGTTACATTGAAGATGCTGAATTTGTTGAAGATGGAAAACAAGGAACAATTAAAGTAACTTTAAAGTATACTGATAAAAAAGAAAGAGTAATTAAAGGTATTACACGTATTTCTAAACCTGGTTTACGTGTATATGCAAAATCTACTGAAATGCCAAAAGTATTAAATGGTTTAGGTATTGCAGTAGTATCAACATCAAATGGAGTAATGACTGATAGAGAAGCACGTCAAAAACATCTTGGCGGCGAAGTTATTGCGTATATTTGGTAGGAGGTATATATGTCACGTATTGGAAATAAAATAGTTCAATTAGCTGCAGGTGTATCTGTTACAGTTGATGAAAATAATTTAGTTGTTGTTAAAGGTCCTAAAGGTGAATTAAGTCATCAATTTAATCCTATTATCAAAATTATTGTTGAAGAACATGATGTTAAATTCACTAGACCAAATGATGAAATTTTAACAAGAGCATTACACGGAACAACAAGAGCATTAGTTCATAATATGGTAGTTGGTGTTTCTGAAGGTTTTACAAAATCATTAACTATTGAAGGTGTTGGATATAGAGCATCATTAAAAGGTAACACATTAGTTATCGCTGCTGGTTATTCACATTTAGTAGAAATGGCTATTCCAGAAGGATTAAAAGTAATATGCCCTTCTCAAACAGAAATCAAAATTGAAGGAATTGATAAGCAACTTGTTGGCGAATTTGCTGCAAATGTTAGAAAAGTTCGTAAACCAGAACCATATAAAGGTAAAGGTATTCGTTATAGCGATGAAGTTGTTCGCCGTAAAGAAGGAAAGAAAGCTAAGTAGAAAGGAGTATTAAAATGGTTACTAAAAAATCTCGTAATGAATCTAGACAAAAACGTCATTTACGTATTCGTAAGAATATTAGTGGTACATCAAGTACTCCACGTTTGGCTGTTTTTAGATCTAACACAAATATTTATGCACAAGTAATTGATGATGTTGAAAAAGTAACATTAGTTGCTGCATCAAGCATTGATAAAGAATTAAAATTAGCTAATGGTTCAAATGTTGAAGCTGCAAAACAAGTTGGAGCTTTAATTGCAAAAAGAGCTTTAGAGAAAAATATTGAAAATGTTGTATTTGACCGCGGTGGTTACTTATATCATGGAAGAGTTAAAGCATTAGCTGAAGCAGCTCGTGAAGCTGGCTTAAAATTCTAGGAGGTTATCATGAGTCAAGCAAAAGAAAAGAAACAAACTAAAAAAGAAAATCTTGTAGTTGTTGAAAAAGAGTTTGAAGAACGTGTAGTTTCTGTTAACCATGTAACAAAAGTTGTAAAAGGTGGTAGAAGATATCGCTTTAGTGCAATAGTAGTTGTTGGTGATAAAAAAGGACGCGTTGGACTTGGAACTGGTAAAGCAATAGAAGTTCCAGATGCAATCAAAAAGGCAACTGAAGATGCAAAAAAACATTTAATAAATGTACCAATTGTTGATACAACAATTCCTCATGAAATTACTGGTATATATGGAGCAGGAAGAGTGTTCTTAAGACCTGCACCAGATGGAACTGGCGTAATTGCCGGTGGACCTGTTCGTGCAGTTGTTGAATTGGCAGGAATCCAAGATATAGTTTCTAAATCATTAGGATCAAGTACTCCAATTAACATTGTTAGAGCTACTATTGAAGGGCTAGCTGCATTAAGAACTGCTGAACAAGTAGCTGAAATAAGAGGCAAAAAAGCTGAGGAAATAGTAGGTTAATGATATGGAAAAAATGATTAAAATAAAATTAGTTAAAAGTCCATATGGACGTAAACCAAATCAGTGCAAAACTTTAAAAGCATTGGGATTAACAAAAATTAATCAAATAGTTACTAAAGCAGATAATGAAGCAGTTCGCGGAATGATTGCAACTGTTCAACATCTTGTTGAAGTAGTAGAATAGGAGGACCAAATGAAACTAAATGAATTAAAGCCTGTTGAAGGAGCAAGACATTCAAGAAAAAGAGTTGGTCGTGGTACTGGTTCAGGACATGGTAAAACATCAGGTCGTGGACATAAAGGTCAAAATGCTCGTAGTGGTGGAGGAGTTCGTCCAGGATTTGAAGGAGGACAAACACCATTATTCAAGAGATTACCAAAAAGAGGATTTACTAATGTAAATCGTAAAGAATATGCAGTTGTTAATGTTGAAGATCTTAACGTTTTCGAAGCTGGATCTGTTGTAACAATTGAAACTTTACAAGAAAAAGGTTTAGTTAAAAAAGTTTATGATGGCTTAAAAGTTTTAGGAAACGGAAAATTGAATGTTAAATTAACTGTAAAAGCTCACAAGTTCTCTAAAACTGCAGAAGCTGCTATAACTGCTGCAGGTGGAACAATCGAGGTAATTTAATATGGCAACATCTAAGACATCTTCAACTGCAAAAAAGATAATTATTATGTTGCTTGTAACATTTGGATTATTAATTGTATATAGATTAGGAGCATTTGTTACATTACCATTTATTAATCCTGATATAATTTTTAAGTCAACAACAGATTTGAATTTTGGATTTTTAGATGTATTTAGCGGAGGGGCCTTAAGCAATTTTTCAATATTATGTTTAGGTATCAGCCCATATATTACAGCGTCTATCGTTATACAGTTACTTCAAATGGATATAGTTCCTAGATTTAAGGAATTAGCTGAAGAAGGCGAAGAAGGAAGAAAAAAGTTAAATCAATATACAAGATATATTGCATTAGGTTTAGCATTTGTTCAATCTTTAACATTAGTAATTGGTATAAATATTAATTATAATGGTGCATATTTCTTAGCCGATTTAGACTTTGTAAGTAGTTATCCAGCTTTGTTGTATATTTATTTAGCAATTGTTGCTACAGCAGGAACTGCATTCTGCTTATGGCTTGCTGAGTTAATAACTGCACACGGACTAGGAAATGGTTCTTCAATATTAATCGTTGCTGGTATTTTAGCAACATTCCCTCAAATGTTTAGCGATCTAATTAAACAACTAATTACAACTGAAGCAACAAGAAATATTTGGGTATTTGTAGCAGTGGTTGTTATATTAATTTTAATTATTGTGTTTATTGTATTTATGGAAGGTGCTGAACGAAAAATTCCTATCCAATATGCTAATAGACCTGCTGCCGCTTCATTCCAAGGAAAGAGCGATAGCAATATTCCAATTAAATTAAATTCAGCATCAGTTATACCAGTAATTTTTGCTTCAACTTTATTAAGTTTACCAACAA
Source organism: uncultured Bacilli bacterium (assembly GCA_934096585.1). Classification (GTDB taxonomy): domain Bacteria; phylum Bacillota_I; class Bacilli_A; order ML615J-28; family CAG-698; genus CAKOMG01. The sequence goes on along the minus strand of CAKOMG010000009.1, from coordinate 70,271 downwards.
CAATTATTAGTTTAACTGGAATGAGCACTTCAAAAGGAACAGCTGGATACTGGCTAATGCAAATATTTAGTACTACATCTTCAAATACTGTTGATGGAGTAACAAACGTATCAATTAATGCTATTGGGTTAGCAGTATACATTATTTTAATAGTAATATTCTCATTCTTCTATTCATTCTTACAACTTAATCCAGAACAAATGGCAGATAATCTACAAAAGCAAAATGCATATGTTCCTGGTGTAAGACCTGGTGAAGAAACTACAGGATATATTTCTAGAGTACTATTCAAAATTACTGTTTTAGGTGCTACATATTTATCAATAGTTGCAATACTTCCAATTGTTATGACAGTGATATTTAATTTGCCATCATCTGCACAAATTGGTGGAACAAGTTTAATTATCGTTGTTGGTGTTGCTATTGAAACATGGAAACAATTAAAACAAACAAAACAAGAAAAACAATATCGTGGATTTATTGAGTAGGAGAAAAAGATATGAAATTAATAATTATGGGTCCTCCAGGAGCTGGAAAAGGAACTCAAGCTGCGTTAATTAAAAATACTTTAAATATTCCTCATATTTCTACAGGCGATATGTTTAGAGAAGCTATTAAAAACGAAACTCCATTAGGTGTAGAAGCAAAAAGATATATTGATAATGGAGAATTAGTTCCAGATAGTGTTACAATCGGATTAGTTAGAGAAAGATTATCAAATAAGGATTGCCAAAAAGGGTTTTTACTTGATGGCTTTCCAAGAACTATTCCTCAAGCTAAAGCATTAGATGAAATTTTAAAAGATTTAAATTTAAATTTAGATGCAGTTATTAATATTGCTGTTGATGATAATGTTTTAGTAGATAGAATCGTTGGACGAAGAGTATGCCCAAAATGCAAAGCAGGTTACCATATTACAAATTTGAAACCAAAAGTAGATGGTATTTGTGATGTATGTGGAGAAAAACTTGTTCAAAGAAAAGATGATACAGAAGAAACAGTTAAAAACCGTTTAAATGTATATGCAAATCAAACAAAACCATTATTGGAATATTATGATTCATATGGAATTGTAAAGACAATTGATGGTGTAGGCGATATTGATGTTATCTTCAATAATATAAAATCATCTCTTGGAGTAAAGTAAATGATTGTTATTAAAAGTAATCGAGAAATAGAACTTATGCGTGAAGCAGGGAGAATTGTAGCATTAGCACATAAAAAAGTGCAAGAAGCAATTGCTCCAGGAGTTTCAACATTAGAACTTGATAAGATTGCTGAGAAGACTATTAGGGATAATGGCGCAACACCCTCTTTTAAAGGGTATGGAGGATTTCCAGGAACAATATGTGCTTCCATTAATAACGTAGTTATTCATGGAATCCCTAAAAGTAACATCAAGCTAAAAAATGGTGATATTATTTCTATTGACATTGGAGCCATTTATAAAGGCTACCATGGAGATTGTGCGAGAACACATGCTGTAGGAAAAATTAGTGAAGAAAGACAACGATTAATTGATGTAACTCGTCAATCTTTCTATGAAGGTATGAAATATGCCAAACCAAACAATCGTTTGTCAGATATCTCACATGCAATTCAAACTTATGTTGAAAGCCAAGGCTTTGGTGTAGTTAGAGATTTTACAGGTCATGGTGTTGGTACTGAATTACATGAAGATCCATCAATACCTAATTATGGGGCTGCTGGAATGGGACCATTGCTTAGAAAAGGAATGACTTTAGCAATTGAACCAATGGTTACAGCTCATAATTATAAAGTAAAAATTTTAAATGATGATTGGACTACTGTGACAGTTGATGGCAGTGATAGTGCTCATTATGAGAACACAATTGTTATAACAGATGATGGATATGAAATTTTGACAAAGGAAAAGGGAGAAGATAATGTCTAAAAGCGATGTAATAGAATTAAAAGGAACAGTTAAAGAAGCATTGCCAAATGCACAATTTAGAGTTGCATTGGACAATGGACATCTAATTATGGCGCACGTTTCTGGTAAAATCCGAATGAATTTCATTACCATTTTACCAGGTGATAAAGTAACTGTTGAATTATCACCATATGATTTAACACGTGGCCGTATTACTTATCGACATAAGTAATTTAAGGAGGAAAATAAAATGAAGGTTAGACCATCGGTAAAACCAATTTGCGATCAATGTAAAGTAATAAAAAGAAATGGCAGAGTTATGGTAATTTGTAAAAATCCAAAACACAAGCAAAGACAAGGCTAATTAGGAGGAAATAAATGGCACGTATATCTGGTGTTGATATTCCACGTGACAAACGTGTAGTTATTTCATTAACTTACATTTTTGGAATTGGAAAACCAACTGCACAAAAAATATTAAAAGACGCTGGAATTGATGAAAATAAACGCGTTAAAGATTTAACAGAAGAAGAATTAACAGTAATCCGTCGTGAAGTTGCCGCATACAAAGTTGAAGGTGACTTACGTAGAGAAGTTGCAATGAATATTAAGAGATTAATGGAAATAGGATGCTATAGAGGAATCCGCCATCGTCGTGGATTACCAGTAAGAGGACAAAATACTAAGTGTAATGCACGTACTCGTAAAGGTCCATCAAAAACTGTAGCTAACAAGAAGAAATAGGAGGATAATGAATAATGGCACGTGTAGTTAAAAAACGTAAAGTTAGAAAGAATATACCTACTGGTGTAGCACATATTCATTCAACATTTAATAATACAATTGTTACTATTTGTGATCCTGAAGGAAACGCAGTTTCTTGGTCTAGTGCTGGTGCATTAGGTTTCAAAGGAAGTAAGAAATCAACTCCATTTGCTGCACAACAAGCAAGTGAAGCTGCCGCAAAAGCTGCATTAGATGCAGGTATGTTAAAAATTGAAGTAGAAGTTAAAGGACCTGGACCAGGTCGTGAAGCTGCTATTAGATCATTACAAGTTGCTGGTCTTGAAATTACATCAATTAAAGATGTAACTCCAATTCCACACAATGGATGCCGTCCACCTAAAAAGCCACGTGGATAGTAATTCAAATTAAAGGAGGCTTAAATGCGTAAATTTGAATTTATAAAACCTCAAATTAAAGTCGAAGAAGAAAATTCTAATTATGGGAAATTTGTAGTTACCCCATTAGAAAGAGGATACGGATTAACATTAGGTAATGCAATAAGAAGAGTACTTCTATCATCAATGCCAGGCGTTGCAATGGTTGCAATGAAGGTAGATGGAGTTGCTCACGAATTTATGGCTATGCCAGGTGTTTCAGAAGACGTTACAGAAATTATTTTAAATCTAAAAAATATAGTTTTCAAAATTAATGAAGATGTTTTATTTGCTGATACAACTGGTGAACCAGAAAAAATGTATGTAATCTCAGTTGACGTTAAAGGCCCAGATAAAGGACAAAGAGTTGTAACAGCAGGAGATTTGATTATATCAGATCCCACAGCTTTAGCAGATCAATTAGAAGTTGTTAATAAAGATGCTAAAATTTGTACTGTTTCAAAAGGCGGTTTATTTAGAGGAACATTTTATGTGCGTCGTGGTATAGGTTATGTATGCGCTGATGAAAATAAAGTATTTTGTTTAGATAAAAGTGGAAATAAAGAAATAGAAAAAATAGCTATTGATTCTATTTATACTCCAATAACAAAATGTATGTATTCTGTTGAAAAAACAAGAGTTGGCGATAACGTTGATTTTGAAAAATTAGAATTAGAAGTATGGAGTAATAATAGTATTTCTCCAAGTGACGCAGTAAGTTTAGCTTCACAATTTTTAGTAAATCATTTCACAGTATTAAGTCATTTGAATGAAATTATTGCTCAAAATGATTTTATGCATGAACCAGAAGCACCAACAGTTAATAAAACTAAAGAAAAGAAAATTGAAGATTTAGATTTATCTGTTCGTTCTTATAATTGTTTAAAGAGAGCTGGAATTAATACAGTTGGCGAATTGGCTCAAAAGACAGAAGAAGAAATGATGCGTGTTAGAAATCTAGGACGCAAATCATTAAAAGAAGTTATGCAAAAATTACGTGAAAATGGTTTTGAATTAAAGCATTCTTATGATTTTGATGACGATGATAAAGATATTGAAGAAGACGATGATTATGATTATTCAAATGTCATTTTAGATTCTTCAGATGATGATGACCAAGAATAAGTACAAGGAGGACAATCACAATGGGATACCGTAAATTGGGTCGTAATTCAGCTCAACGTAAAGCATTAATGAGAGATTTAATTACTGATTTAATCATTAATGAAAAAATTGAGACTACCCTTTATAAAGCTAAAGAACTTCAAAGATTAGCAGATAAGATGGTAACATTAGCTAAAAAAGGCGATTTAGCTGCAAGAAGACAAGCTGCTAAATTAATCCGTTTTGAATTTGCTACTGAAGTTAAAGAAGATGGCGAAACTAAAGAACAATATGCTATCCAAAAACTATTTTCTGATATCGCTCCTAAATTCAAAGATCGCCCAGGTGGATATACAAGAGTATTAAAGACAGGACCTCGTAGAGGTGATGCAGCACCAATGGCAATTATTGAATTTGTTGAATAGATAATAGTAAAAAAGAGGTTCCAATAGGAGCCTCTTTTAATGTGCATTATTAACGGTTTATTTAAGGGCATCTAATATAGCGTTGCTTAATTGATCTGCACAACTAGTGTTTCTGTTTCCACATAGATTTCCTTTTAGAAGATTTGCAACATCAATTGCATTTTGTCCTTCAATTAATTTGCTAATTGCTTTTAGATTACCATTACATCCTCCAATAAATGTTACATTATGAATAACGTTATTGTCATCTAAATCAAAATTAATAATTCTTGCACATGTGCCATGAGTATTATAAGATATATGTTTCATAATAGCCACCCTTTCTATAATTAATATTTTATAATAAAAATGTTAAAAAAACAAGTAAATTGTTTTATTATTAGCAAAAATAGTGTATAATGTATATAAGAGGTATAAAAATGATATATTTAGATTACACATCAACAACGCCAGTTGATGAAGAAGTATTAGAAACATACATTAAAACCACACATAATTTTTTCGCAAATACATCTTCGCTGCATAAATTGGGTCAAGAAAGTAATTACATGTATGAAAAAGCATCTACACAAGTAAAAGATATTCTTGGTTTAAAAGACTATAATATTGTATATACAAGTAATGCAACAGAAGCTAATAACTTAGGAATATATGGTATAGTAAATAAATATACAACGGGGAAAATAATAACAACAAAAATTGAACACCCATCAGTGTATGAAGTTATGAAGTCTTTAGAGAAAAAATTTGAAGTTATTTATTTAGATGTTGATGAAAAAGGAATAATTAATTTAGAACAACTAGAAAAAAATATTGATAATAATACAATATTAGTTTCGATTATGTGGGTTAATAATATAGTTGGAACAATACAACCTATTGAAAAAGTAATTGAAATGTTAAAAAAATATAAAAGAGCAAAATTACATGTAGACGCAGTGCAAGGAATATGCAAAATCAAACCAAAATTTGATTTTAACGAGGTTGATTTATTCACGTTCAGCACTCATAAGATATATGGACCAAAAGGAATTGGTGGTTTGCTTTATAAAAAGGATTTAAGTTTATCACACTATTTGCATGGATCTAATGTACAATATGGAATAAAACCCGGAACTTTTGATTTATCATTAATAGTTGCTACAACAAAGGCATTTAAAAAATATTATCCAGAAGTAGAAAAGAATCATAAAGACATAGAAAACAAATTTAATTATTTATATAGCAAATTAGAACAGGTTAAAAAAATTCATATAAATACTCCAAAAACTAATATTTCGCATTACATAATTAATATATCAATTCCAAACAATAATGGAGAAACTATAGTACATTATTTAGAACAAAATGATATCTATGTTTCTACAGGTTCTGCTTGTTCTTCTAAATTAAAAAAACCAGAAAAAACAATTTATGCTATGACTAACTCAATCGAATATGCTACTTCATCAATTAGAATTAGTTTATCAATATTAACAACATATAAAGAGTTAGATCAATTTTTAAATATAATAAAAAAATATATAGGTGAATAAAATGTATGATATGATTTTGATAAGATATGGGGAAATGACTTTAAAAAAGAAAAATTATAAAAAATTTTTAAATCAAATAAATTTAAATATTAAGAAAAAATGTGCAAAGTTTGAAAAAGCAAAATTTTTCAACACAGATTATAGATTTTATATATATTTAAATGGAGAAAATAGTAATGATATAATTAAAGAATTAAATACTATTCCAGGATTGTATTCATATAGTTTATGTAAAAGAGTTAAATTTAAAGACAATGAAACAATAATTCAAGACATTGCTTCTACAAGTATTGATCTAATAAATAACGAAAGAACAAAGGAAAAATTTACATTTAAAGTAGATACGCATCGAGGCAATAAATCATTTCCTATGACTTCAATTGAAATTTCTCAAAATGTAGCTAAATATGTACTTCCAAATATTGAAGGAATGAGTGTTGATGTACATAATCCTGATTTAACATTACATATCGATTTTAGAAATGAAGGAGTATATATATATACCAATGAAATTAAAGGATTAGGAGGATACCCAAGTGGAATTGCTGGAAATGGATTGGTAATGATGAGTGGTGGAATTGATTCTCCGGTTGCTAGTTTTTTATCAATGAAAAAGGGAATCAAGATTAGTGCAATACACTATGCGTCACCACCATATACATCTGATTTGGCGTTACAAAAAGTTTTTGATTTATTAGAGCAACTTTCAATATATCAAATGCCTGAAGAGATAGACATCTATGTAGTACCATTTACAAACATTCAAACAAGAATTCATGAAAAAGCAAATCAAATATATTTAGTAACTCTAATGCGAAGAGCTATGTATAAAATTGCAGACAAATTAGTAAGAGAAGGCAACTTTCAGTGTATCATTAATGGTGAAAGTATTGGACAAGTAGCATCACAAACGTTAGAAAGCATGAGAGTAGTCAATGATGTAACTAATTTACCTATTATTCGACCATTAGCAACATATGATAAAGAAGAAATAATTACAATTTCAAAAAAAATAGGTACATATGATATATCAATTAAGCCATATGAAGATTGCTGTACAGTCTTTGTACCAGAACATCCAATTATTAAACCAAATTTGGAGTTAATAATTAATGAAGAAAACAAATGTGACTTAAATCAACTAATTGATGAAGCTTTTAACAATATTAAAAAATATACGATTTCCAAAAACCATCATATAAATGTTTTTTCATTTAATGATGATAAATTTGATATCTAAAATTTGGAAAAAAATATTGTAATAAAATTTAAATATCTAGTTAATAATATTTATTGACTGGAGGTGAAATAATGAGTCGTTCATCTTCTAGCAATACTGCTAGTAAAAATAGTAGATCAAAATCTACTACTTCAACTACACAAACTGCTACAACTGCAAGAGCAAAAACAAGAAAAACAAACAAACAAGGTGTAGTTGATCAAATGAAATACGAAATTGCTGGTGAATTTGGCGTAGAATTAGGTGCCAATTCAACTGCTCGTCAAAATGGACAAGTTGGAGGCGAAATTACTAAGAGATTAGTTAAAATAGCTAAAGAAAATTCAAAAAAAAATAATTAATTTTAAATAAGTGCTTTCAAATAAGCGCTTTTTATTATTGCGGTTTTTTGCCATTTAAAAAAACAATAAATTTTTTATGGTAATTTTATAGTAGTTGTGATATACTTTAGATAATAAAAGGAGTATCACAATGGAAAATCCAAATCAAAATGATGATAATAATATCAATGTTAATCTAGATGAAATAATAGAAGAGTCAAATAATAAAACAATTGAAACTAATGAAATAGATGCTATTGAATTAAGAATTCAAGAATTAGAAATATTAATTGATCAAAAAGAACAAGAATATTTTGCATCGGAAAATGAAGAATTATATGATGACTATATTAATTTAAAAAATGAATATAAATCTTTATTAAAAAAAAGAAAATTATTATTAAAAAAAGAAGCAAAAAAAGACCAATCTATTTTAGAACAAGTTTCTATATGGATAATCATATATGGTGTAATAACTATTATTCTTTCATTGCCAATTTTAACTGGACAATTATGGCTAGAATTTGCGGATAAAATTATAGCATTAATTAATGATGCAAATTTAGGATTAAGTTCTGAAGATTTTATATATAAAGTAATCATTTTCCTTATAATTTTTGCATTTCCATTATTACTTAATCTTATTACATGGATTGTCCATAATAATTTAGTAAAAAATAAAAATGATAAAAGAGTATTTGATATTTTTTGGATAATACAAGGTTTAATGAGTATTGGTATGATAATATATATGAGCATTAAATTATATTCTTAGGTGAAAAATGAAAGAGATACAATCATTAAATAACGAATTAATAAAAAAAGTTTGTAAATTAAAAGATAAAAAAGAAAGGTATAAAAGACAAGAATTCATTGTTGAAGGATACCATTTAGTAGAAGAAGCATATAAAAAACAATTTTTAAAAACAATTTTTACAACTGATAATAGTGTTAAAATTAATGTAGGGAGTTATTTTGTAACAAAAGATATAATAAAAAAGCTTTCTTCAACAATGACACCACAAGGAATCATTGGAGTTTGCAAAATGAAAGAAAGTGCGGATATTATAGGTAATCATTATTTGTTGTTGGATAATGTTAGTGATCCAGGTAATTTAGGAACTCTAATCAGATCAAGCATAGGTTTTGGCATTGATACAATAATACTCAGTAATGATTCAGTAGATATTTATAATGAAAAAGTTATGAGATCAACTCAAGGTGCTATATTTAATGCTAATATACTTTACTCTGATTTACCTAGTGTAATAAAAAGATTAAAAGAACAACAGGTGACAATTGTAGGGACATCTTTGCAATCTAGTGTTGATTTGAAAGAAATTTCAAATTTATCTAAATATGCAATAGTCTTGGGAAATGAGGCAAAAGGTGTTCGTAAAGACATTTTAGATTTGACCGATGTAAATGTAAAAATTAGAATTTCTGAGCAACTTGAATCTTTAAATGTTGCTGTTGCAGGTTCTATAGTGATGTATTATTTAAATAATTAGGAGGATGTATGAAAAAAATTATAGTAGTGTTTTTGTTTATGTTATTAATGTGTGGTTGTAAAGAAAATAAACCACCTATTGACGATCCAATTCAAATTGATGAAGCTAAAGTCTCAGAAGTCTATGATTCTTTAGATATCATTTATGAAGATATTGCTACGATTAAAATGAGTGATGAGGCAACAAGAAATGAAATCATTAGAATTAGAACATTATATGATGCACTAAATGATCAAGAAAAAGCAAAAATTACAAATTATAAAAAACTAGAAGAATTAGAAATATTATTAAAAGCATATCAAGATGAACAAGATGCTAAAGCAGAAGAACAAGCAAAAAGGCAACAAGCTGTAGATGATGTTTATAATCAATTAGATGAAACAATAGCAAAATATTATGAAGACGATTTTGAATTAAAGACAATATTTAAATTTGATGATAATATTGATGTATATGTTTCTTGGACTACATCTGATCCGGCAACAATTAGTAACACAGGAAAAGTAACTAGACCAAGAGTCAATAATGTCGGCGTAACTTTAACAGCAAACATTAGATCCGCAAATATATCTAGACAATTTAGTAGATCAATTAAAATTCCATTTTTACCTTATGAAAAGTTGCCACAAACACCTGTTTTTGGATATTTTTATCAAAACCAATCAAAATTAAAAGATATTGAATCAAAAACAATAGACATTATTAATTTGTCATTTGCTGATATAACAAATGATGGAAACATTTCAGTTTTAGGATTAAATTACTCTACAGTATTAGATGAAAGAAAAAATGGAACTAGAGTATTATTCTCTGTTCAAGATAAACAAGGATTCAAAAAGTTTACTGCTTCATCTACTGGCAGAACTAAACTAGTCAAATCATTCGTTAATGCTGTAAAAGAATATCATTTTGATGGTGTGGATATTGACTGGGAGTATCCTGAAGGCAGTACAGAGGTAGCAAACTATACTATATTTATGCAATTACTATATACTGAATTAAAGAAAATAAGTAGAGATTATTTAGTTACAACAGCAGTATATGGAGGAAATGGCCATTCACATTATAACGTTAAAGTAACACAAAACTATGTTGATTATATGCATCTTATGACGTATGATTTAAATGCATTAGATACAACATCACATTTAACTTCTTTAAGTGGTGGCACATCAGTTATTTCAACTGTAAATGCATATTATAACGCTGGTGTACCTAAATCAAAACTTGTTATTGGAGCAGCATTTTATGGTAAAATTTATAAACTTCCTGATACAGCAACAAAATTTTTAGGAGTTAGATGCGGTGAAGGAGCAACAACAATTACTTATAGAAGCATAAAAGCTACTTACTTATCAAAACTAGATACGAGTGATAATATCGTCAGAGAATGGGATAGTGTGGCACAAGCACCATATCTATGCATTACTGATGCAAATGGAAGTAAATATTTCATCACATATGATGATGTTGAATCAGTGAAATTGAAAGCACAATATGTTTTAGATAATCAGCTTGGTGGAATGATGTTCTGGGAATTAGGAGAAGAAGATAGAACCACTAATGATTTAGTTGGAGCTATTAATTCGGTAATAAAGAAATAATGAAAAAATTGCTTATATTAATTACATTATTAATATTTGCATCTTTAGCTGGGTGTATTAATGAACGCCCAGTTATTACTATACCAGAAGATGTAAATATCATTAATAAAGCTATTAGTGATTATGAATATGAACCGGCGACCATTGATAATCTTGAAGAACTAGAGATTATTATTCAAAAATACAATAGTTTAGAAGAACAATACAAAAAACATATTGTTAATTACAATGTTATATTAGATAATTATAAACATGTTAAAGAATTAATAAAAGAAAATCAATTAATTAAAAAAAGTATTGATGATTTAAAAAAAACATTGCTAGATTCTCTTCCTTCTTCAACTTTAAATAATTTGCAATTACAAAAAACAGCATTAGTTAATGATGAAGAAATTGAATTAAAATGGATTTCTAGTGACCCACAAACTATTTTCACAAACGGTGTAGTCATTAATGGAAGAGAAAATTGTAATGTAAGCCTTAAATGTATATTTAGATATCGAAACAAAACATATGAAATTAAAAAAAATATTATTGTTAAACCAATACAATTTGAAAAATTAACCGGTAATAATGTGTTTACATATATGTATTCAACGTCATTTAATGGAAGTTATACAAAAAGTGATTTAGAAACTATAGATGTAGTAAATTTGTGTTTTGCTGATATAAGAAATGGTGAAGTAGATATTTTGTCATTAGGAAATATTAGAGATATATTATCTTTAAGAAGAGATAGCAAAATCAGAGTTTGCATATGTATTACTGGATATGGCCAAGAAACCAAAGCGTTTAGTGATGCGGCTAGTACTGAAGAAGGAAGAATAAAATTGGCTAAGTCAATTAGTGATGCCATAGAAAAATATCATTTTGATGGGATTGATATAGACTGGGAATATCCTGGTTCATATCGTCCAACAAATGTTGATCGTGAAAATTATACATTATTGATGCAAGAAATAAATAAACAAGTAAAATCAAAAAACGAAGATTACATAGTAAGCGGAGCATTACCATCATCTAGTTCAAATTCTGGATTAATTAGAAGATATGATGTTCAAAAAATTGCAAAATATATGGATTACATTCACTTAATGACATATGATATGAATTCATCTTATGTGACAAGTCATCATACGTCATATATAGGGACAATAAATACAATTAATACATATATTGCTAATGGTGCTAGATCTGAACAATTAACTGCAGGCATTGCTTTTTATGGAAAAAAATTTAGAATTCATGGTGATGGTGTATTAGGTGAAAGTTGTGGAAATAGGCAAACTGTTCCGTTTGATACTATTAACGGCTATATTAAAGCCAATAATCCAAATAGATATGTTACATATTGGGATAATCAAAATATGGCTCCATATATGGAAGTAAAATATTATGATATGGAAAATAATTACCTATACCATGATTTTATAACATATGATGATAATAATTCAGTTAAATTAAAAGTAGAATATGCAAAAAATAATAATTTAGCTGGTGTAATGTGTTGGGAGTATGGTGAAAATAAAGGACAAGAATTACAAAAAACCATATGTCAAGTGTTAAAACAAAATAAATAGTTCTTTACTATTTTAAAAAAATATGATATAATATAACTATAAATAGGAGTGAGATTAAATCTCACTCCTTTAAATATTCTTTAAGGAGCTAATTAGATAAAATGAAAATAAGTCTAGCAGAACTAAAAAAAATTGCAATTGAAGAAGCAGACAAATTAAATTTAACAATTTGTAGTGTTAATTGGGTTAATGAATATGGAACATTAATCCTTAGAATAATTGCGGATGCAGAAAAAGGATTAACTATAGATCAATCTACTGATTTAAATGAAGCTATAAGCAATAGATTAGATATAATTGATTCAATTGAAGAAGATTATATGTTGGAAGTATCATCTCCAGGTATTGAAAGAGAATTAGAAACTGAAGAAGATATATCTAAAAGTATTGGTGAGTATGTTTACATTGAACTAAAAGAGCATATTAATTTAACTTTAAAAAGTAAAATTAAAGATTTATATGGATACTTGAGGAACTATGCAAATAATATTTTAGAAATTGAATATAATAATAAAGGACAAATTAAAAAAATTAGCATAAATAAAGAAAATATAAAATTCATAAGACTGGCAATAAAATTTTAGGAGGAAGTAAGATATGATAAGCAAAGGTTTTTATGATTCATTAGAAGCAATCGCAGAAGAAAGAAGTCTTGATATTGAAAAAGTATTAGCTAAAGTCGAAGTAGCAATGCAAGTTGCATGTAAGAATACTGATGTTCCCTATAAAGGAACAATCAAACTTGATGCAGATTTAGAAAAGAAAAAAATTAGATTTTTTAATTACTATTATGTAGTTGAAGAAGTTGATCCCGAAGGTCCAAGAGGACAAATTACATTAGAAGAAGCATTAAAAATTAAACCAAAAGCAAAAATTGGTCAAGAAATTAAGGAAGAAATAGATTTAGCTAAATTCAAGAGAAAAGCAGCATCTATGTTTAGACAAAATCTTTTAGGTGAATTAAAAGGATTAGAAAGAGAAGAAGCATTTGATTTCTTTAATGATAAAGTTGGCGAAATTATAACAGCAAAAGTTGTAGCAGTAAATGATAAATTTATTACATTCTATTTAGGAAAAGGAATGGATGCAACAATGGGATATAAAGATGCATTGCCAAATGAAACTTTTAATATTAACGAAGAAAAGAAAGTTTATTTAGCAAAAGTTGAAAAAACAACTAAAGGACCAAGAATTTATATATCGAGAAGTAGTAAAGAAATGGTTAAAAAGTTATTTGAAATGTATATACCTGAAATATCTAGTGGATTAATCGAAATTATGGGTATTGCTAGAGAAGCAGGAAGTAGAACAAAAATTGGAGTTATGTCAGTAAATGGTGATTTGGACCCTAAAGGCGCATGCGTAGGCAATGGCGGAGCAAGAATAAAAGCAATCAATCAAATATTAAATGGTGAAAAGATTGATATCTTTGAATGGAAAGATAACCCAGTTGACTTAATTGCACAAGCAATGACACCAGCAAAAGTGGTAAGTGTAGTAATTGATGAACAAGAAAAGAAGGCTCTAGCAATAGTTAATGATGATCAATTTTCACTAGCAATAGGTAAAGGTGGTCAAAATGTTAAATTAGCCGCATTTGCAATAGGTTGGAGAATTGATATAAAGAAACTATCAGAAGCATATCTTGAAGGTATTGATTTCAAATACAACGTTAATTGCTAGGAGGTAATATTATGTCTAATAAAAAGATCCCAATGCGATTATGTGTTGCTCTAAAGGAGTCTTTTCCTAAAAATGAAATGTTTAGAATAGTAAGAACTCCTGAAGGAAACGTTATAATTGACTTAAAAGGAAAACAAAACGGTCATGGAGCATATTTATCTAAAAGTGAAAAAGCTATTACAATAGCAAAAAACAAAAAATTATTAGATAAAGAGTTAGAAGTAAAAGTAAGTGATGAAATATACAATGAATTAATGAAACTATTAGGTGACAAATGAATCAACAATTATTAAATTTATTAGGTTTGGCTACTAAAGCGGGATGTCTAGTATCAGGAGAAGACATAGTTTTAGATGCAATAAGAAAAAAACAAGCAAAAATTGTATTTATTGCCAATGATTCATCAGAAAATACGTTTGATAAGTTTAATAAAAAATGTTTTTTTTACAATATTGAGTTAAATTCATTGTTAAATGAAGAGCAAATTAGCCATAGTATTGGCAAAACAAGAAAAATAATCGCTGTAACAGATACAGGATTTTATAAATTAATAAAAAAGGCTATAGGAGGAGTGGAAAATGAAGGTAAAAGAAATAATTGAGATATTAAATGTTGAAAAAGACAAATTGATCGCTCAACTAGATAATGTTGGTATAGAAGCCGATTTAGATACTGAAATTCCTAATGATGTAATTAAAAAGTTAAGTAAGCTTTATAAAAAAGATATAAAGCCAATAAAAGCCAAGAAATCGATTGAACAAGAAACACAAACAACTAGAACAATAAAATCAGAAAATCAATCAGAGGGCAAAAATAAGGCCGAAAATCGCAAAGAAAATGTAATAGACAACAAGGACAAGCAAAAAAAGGTTGATACTAAACCTAAATCTAATGCAAAACCTGCAAAAGAAGAAAAAAAGGAAGTCAAACCACAAGAACAAACAAATATTAAAAATAAGCCTGTTGTTGAAGAAGAGCTGGAACTAAGCAGAGTATATGATGACAAGTATATAGATTTTGAAGATGACAAGCCTCAACATACCCGTATTAAGAATGTAAAGAAAAATAAAGCAAAATCTACTAACAATCGTAAGGCAAATGTACCTCAAGAAAAGCAAATAGGTGAAAAAATATTGTATTATCGTGATGGTATGACAGTAGCATCTATTGCTGATGGGTTAAAAATGTCAATTGGAGAGGTAGTAAAGAAACTAGTTATGCTTGGATATATGGTTAGTGCAAGTGAAACAGTTGAAAAAGATGTAGCTGAATTGATTGCAGAAGATGCAGGATATGTTTTAAAGGATGAAATTATTACAGATATTACTAAATTTGAAGAAATGAATTTTGAAGATAACCCTGAAGACCTAGTTGAAAGACCAGCTATTGTAACAATTATGGGACATGTTGACCATGGAAAGACAACTTTACTAGACAAAATTAGAGATTCTCATGTTGCTTCAGGTGAAGCAGGAGGAATTACTCAACATATTGGTGCTTATCAAGTTGAAAAAGATGGTAAAAAAATCACATTTATAGATACTCCAGGTCATGCTGCATTTACAGAAATGCGTGCTAGGGGGGCAAATATTACAGATATTGTTGTTTTAGTAGTTGCTGCTGATGATGGCGTAATGCCTCAAACAATTGAAGCAATTGAACATGCTAAAGTTGCCAATGTTCCTATTATTGTGGCTATAAATAAGATGGATAAACCAAGTGCTAATCCTGAAAGAGTAAAAGAAGAATTAGCAAAATATGATTTGTTGGCTGAAGAATGGGGCGGAAAAACAATTTTTGTACCTATCTCAGCGAAATCTGGACAAGGCGTAGAAGAATTATTAGAAATGATTATTTTAGTTTCAGAAATGAACGAATATAAAGCTAATCCAAATAGATTAGGAATAGGTACAGTATTGGAGGCTAAACTTGATAAAGGAAGAGGTCCTGTTGCTACATTGCTCGTTAAAAATGGATCAATAAAAATTGGAGATCCAGTTGTTGTTGGAAATACATGGGGCAAAATTCGTGCAATGGAGGATGAAAGTAAGGCAAAATTAAAAGTTGCTGGACCATCAAAAGCTGTGGAAATTACAGGATTAGTTGATGTTCCAAATGCTGGTGACAGATTTATGGTATTTGAAGATGAAAAAACAGCGAGATTAGTAGCTGAAGAAAGAATGGCAAGAACATTCAATAAAGAACAGAATAGTAGTTCTCCAGTTTCATTAGCATCTTTATTTAATAATATGGATGATACATCAAAGGAATTAAATTTAATTATTAAAGCTGATGTTCAAGGATCAATTGAAGCGTTAAAAGGATCGATTGAAAAGGTGTCAGTTGAAGGAGTTAAAATTTCTATCGTTCGTGCTGCTGTAGGAGCTGTTACTGAAACAGATATTTCTTTAGCAGTTGCTTCAAATTCAATTATTGTTGCATTCAATATTCGTCCAAATCAAAAAATTATTGATTTGGCAAAAGAAAAAAATATTGAGGTAAGACAATATAATATTATTTATAAATTACTTGAAGATATTGAAGCAGCTATGAAAGGTATGCTTGATCCAGTTTATGAAGAAAAAATAACAGGAAATGTAGAAATAAGACAACTATTCAAAGTATCAAAAATTGGTACAATAGGTGGAAGTTATGTTTTAAATGGATATATTGAAAGAAATTGTGGAGTCAGAATTATAAGAGATAGTATAATTATTTACACTGGAAAACTTTCATCATTACGTCGTGGAAAAGATGATGTAAAAGAAGTTAAAGCAGGATTTGAATGTGGTCTAACTATTGAAAATTATAATGACATCAAAGTTGGGGACATTGTCGAAGCGTATGTTATGGAAGAAGTTAAATAATTAGGAAAGGAATTATTATGGCTTTCAAAAAAGAAAGAATGGAAAAAATTCTAGAAAGAGAAATTAGTAATATTATATTTCAAGATATTAAAGATGAACGTATTAAATTTGTAACAATTACAAATGTAAATATTACTAATGATTTATCTATAGCAACTGTATTTTATACAGTATTTGGAAATGAAAATCAAATTAATGCCAGTATTGAAGCATTAAATGAAGCAAAAGGATTTATTAGAACAATTTTAAGCAAAAAATTAGAAGTTAAAAAGACTCCTGACTTACGTTTTAAGTATGATGAATCTTATGAGCAAGGGAATAAAATTGAAGCTATTCTTAATAGCCTGAAAAAATAATTGATAAAAACCTATACTAAATATAATAATTTTGTATAGGTTTTTTTGCATTTTATTTAATATTGTGGTATAATATTAATAGAAAAGGAGAAGAAAATGTTACAATATAAGTATGATACACAATTACTTATTGAGGGAAAAGGACTAGATGAAGACGAAATAAATGATTACATTACTAATAATTTTGATGGCGACTGCTTATTAGCTGTAGGTGATGATGAACTAATTAAAATTCATTTTCACACAAATGAGCCTTGGGAAGTCATTAAGTATTGTTCAACTTTAGGTGAGATTTATGATATAGTAATTGAAGATATGGATCGCCAATCAAGAGGATTAAAAGGATAAATAAAAAAATCAATAGTTATTAACCAAAAAAGTTAATAACTATTTTTTAAATCAATTATTGTCAAAGTATAAAAAAAATGATAAAATTAATAATAATGAAGAGGATATGAATAATGGATTTAAAAGAACAATTAAAATTAATTCCTAAAAAACCAGGATGCTATCAGTATTTTGATAAAGATGGAACAATTATATATGTGGGTAAGGCTAAAAATTTATATAATAGAATGCATAGTTATTTTGTTGGTAGTCATGATGCTAAGACAACAAAATTAGTATCTCAAATTGATCATTTTGAATATATAATAACTTCATCAGAAATAGAAGCTTTTATATTGGAAATTAATCTAATTAAAAAATATAGTCCTAAATATAATATAATGTTAACAGATGATAAATCATATCCATATATTTGTTTAACCAAAGAACCAAATCCAAGATTACTATATGCTAGGGAAATAAAAAAAATAAAAGGGAAAGTATATGGTCCATATCCTAATTCAAAAGCAGCTAAAGATATAGTTGAATTACTGAACCGTATTTATCCATTAAGAAAATGTAGAATAATTCCTAAAAAAGAGTGTTTATATTACCATATTGGTCAATGCTTGGGACCATGCATTAAAAAAATCGATCAATCTTTATATAATAATATAGAGAAAAAAATAACTAATATATTAAAAGGTAATGCTAAAGATGAGATTAAGTCATTAGAAGTATTAATGATGGAAGCATCAGTAAAATTGGATTATGAAAAAGCCATATATTATAGAGAATTAATAAATTCTTTAAAGATAATTAGCGAAAAACAAAAAATGGAAGGATTCCATAATGAGTTTGATGCATTTGCGTATTATTCTGATGACAAATATATATCAATTCAAGTATTTCATATGCGACAAGGGAAGATTATAGAAAGAAATGGATACCTATATGATTTAACAGATGCAAAAGAACAATTTCAAGAATTTATTATGCAATTTTATTTAATTCAAAACAATCCTTTACCCAAAAATATTTATATTATGGAAGGTGAAGAAGAATTATTATCAGAAGCATTAAATAAAAAAGTGATTATACCTAAAAAAGGTCAATATAAACAATTGATTGATTTAGTTAAAGATAATGCTAAAGAAAAAATTGACGTTTTGATGAAGAAAAAGGAAATAGAATACAACAAAACAACAAAAGTGATGGATGAGTTGTCTACATTATTGCAAATACCAAACATACATGTTATTGAAGCGTTTGATAATTCTAATATTAATGGTGATAGTCCTGTAAGTGCAATGGTATGTTTTGTTGACGGAAAGCCCAACAAAAATTTATATAGAAAATATGCAATTAAAACAGTTATTGGTGCCAATGATGCAGCAACAATGTATGAAGTTGTTACACGTAGATATAGTAAAATAGAGAAGTTTCCTGATTTAATTATTATGGATGGTGGTCAAATTCAAGTTAATAGTTGTTTAAAAGCTTTACATGATATTAATGTATCAATTCCTGTAATAGGGTTAGTAAAAGATGATAAGCATAGAACCAGTAACATTTTTTACAATAACAAATTACTAAATATAGATAAAAATAGTTTTTTATTTAAGTTGATGACACAAATTCAAGATGAAGTACATAGATATGCAATAACGTATTTTCATACAACTCACAGCAAAAATTTATTTAGTTCAGGCTTAGATAATATAAAAGGAATTGGAAAAAAGAAAAAAGAACAAATTTTGAAACTATTAAAAGAACCAAATTTTGAAGAAGAACTAAAAAAACTTAGCTTAAATAATGAACAAATTAATGAAGTATTAAAGTTGTTAATAAAATAGTGACAAATGTCATAATGTGAGCATATATTAAAGCGGGAGGAATGGATATGACCACACATTTATTAACGCCGCGTGAAACTCAAATATTTCAATTATTAGTTCAAAATATTGAAACAAATGATATTGCCCGAAAATTGCATATAAGTGAAAAAACAGTTCGAAATCATATATCTAATGTAATTCAAAAATTAGGAGTTACTAATAGAACATCAGCAATCTTAGAATTAATAAAGTTACAAATCATAAAAATAAATTAAAAATAATTTCAATTATCTAAAGATTTGTGATATACTATTATAAGAGAATAAAAAAGGAATAGAATATGAAAGTTTATGGTAAAGTACATGAAGTATTAAAAAAAGAGAGAATAATTTCTATTGAAATGCAATCCCGTCTTGAATATTTTCATATGACTAATAAAAATATGAAAGATTTTAAATCATATTTATTTCAAAAACCATATGTGTTTTTAGATGTTGATAATACTTATAATGTTCATAGTAGTCATAGATGTAGAGAAATAGATCATTTTATAAAAATAGTATTACCAACTAGAAGAGGTAACGAAGTATATTATGATATTTCAATTATTCAAGAAGGAGTTAGAAATTTAATTAATCAACCACAAAATCGACTATTTATAGATTTAGAATTTTCCTTAGTTTCACCTTTAGTTAAAGGTGCAAGTGAAATAGTACAATATGGGATAGTTTTAGAAGATGCAGAAGGAAAAGTCATTTTACAGGATTCATCTCTCGTTATGCCACTGAACAAAAGAGCGTTAAATGTTAAAACATTATTATTTTTGTCTAGGAGTATTGAAGATTTTGATGATGCGTGTTCGTATATTGAATTTTATCAATTACTTCAAAAAATAATTAAAGAGTATGATCCAAAAATTATTGCTTGGGGTAAAAATGATATTTTAACGATGGAAAATTCATTTAAAATTAATCATCTGCATCCTCTTGATATTCGTAATAGATATATGAATTTAATGCAAATTATTAAAAACTATTACTGTTATAAGCAAGAAAAAGGACTTTTCTCAACTTATCAAGAAATGACTAAAGTTGAAGAGGAGGATCAAATACATGATGCATTAGAAGATGCAATAATTGAAAGGAGAATATTTCATTTATTTAAAGATGAAATTAATAAAAAATAAAAACATATCAAAGAGATATGTTTTTTATTTTTCAGCCTTCATAACAATAGGAACAACTAAAGGCTTTTTTTCTGTTTTTTGATATATAAAATTAATCATTTCATTAGTCATGAATTTTTTAAATGATGATGAATTGAATACTTTATGTGTTGAACAAAATAATTTAAATACATTAGTAGCTTTTGTTTCTAAAGCAGATATTAATTCTTGAGAGGAATTCATATATATAAAACCTCTAGATAAAATCTTTGGATTGCTAATTAAACGAGTATGTTTAATAACAAATATTATACTTACAACTCCTTCATCTGACATTAGCTTTCTCTCTTTAATGATATTATTATCAATGATATTGTTATTGTTATCAATGAATACATCCCCTGATACAACATTGCCTTTAATTTCGGCTTTGTTATTATTAAGAAGTAAGACATCTCCATTTCCTAGAATAAAGCAATTCTCTTTTTTTAGACCTGTTTCAATAGCTAATTCAATATGGCGCTTTTGCATAATATATTCACCATGAATAGGCATAAAATATTTAGGGCGAGCTAGACATAACATAAGCTGTAATTCAGAACTAGATGCGTGACCAGAAGTATGGGTGTCAGTTAAAGGACTATTTATTATAACATTAGCACCTGCGTGATATAAGAGATTAATAGTTTTATTAATGCCTTCTTGATTTCCTGGAATAGCAGAGCTTGAGAATATAATTGTATCATTTGGAATTACTTTAATATGTTTATGGGTGCCTAGAGCAATTCTACTTAAGGCAGCTAAGGGTTCTCCTTGAGTACCTGTACTTAAGATTGTAATTCGATTAGGCGGATACATAGGCAAGTCTTTAACACTAATAAATGTTCCCGCAGGAGCTTTTATATATTTAAGTTGTTGACCTACATTTATAGTTTTTTCCATGCTTCGACCAAATACTATAATTTTTCTATTACATTTGATACTTGCTTCAACGATTTGTTGAACACGATATACATTTGATGCAAAAGTCGCAATGATTACGCGTCCTTTAATTTGTGATAAAATATTTAAAATACTTTTACTAACTTTCTTTTCAGACTGTGTAAAGTTATTTACTAAAGCATTTGTACTATCACTTAATAATAAAGAAACTCCATATTCACTAAATTTTGTTATTTTCGCATAATCTGTTTGAGCACCGATTGGCGTAAAGTCAAATTTAAAATCACCTGTATGTAAAATATAACCATATATAGTTTTAATTGCGATTCCATAAGAATCAGGAATACTATGATTTGTTCTAAAAAAAGATACTGTAAAATTATTAAACTTATAAATAGAATTGTCATTATATTCTTCAAGGTTAATACTAGTTCTGGCAAATTCGGACATTTTATTTTTGATTAATCCAACAGCAAGACCACAAGCATATACTTTTGGTATTTTAACTTGACTTAGTAAAAAAGGAATACCACCAATATGGTCTTCATGACCATGAGTGATAAAAAGGCCTTGAATTTTATTTTCGTTTTGTTTTAAATAAGTGTAGTCAGGTATAATAGTTGCAACTCCATAATTATCATCTGGAAAAAGAATGCCCGAATCAACAATTAAAATTTCATTATTTTGTTCTATGACATACATGTTTTTTCCAACTTCACCCAAACCACCTAAAGCAAAAACTTTAATATTATTTTGATTTATCACGATTTCTCCTTTCATTTGTAACTATTAATATTATACACTAAAAAATAAAAATAATAAAGTATAAAATAAAAAAACAGGATTTAATTATCCTGTTTTTATTTTTCTTCATCTTCAAAGTCAAAATGTACTGGCGAAGAATTTGATGGAACAAAGAATGGATTTTCTTTATTAATATGATCAATAAATAGTTTTCCAAATAAGTGATCATATTCATGTTGGAATACCACTGCAATATATCCCTTTAATCTCATTTTGGTATGAATAGTAATTTCGTTGTCAAAATCGAAAGAGTCGAATTCAACAGTTATACGTTTTGGTCTATGCACGAGCCCTTTAACTTCACGGTCAACTGATAAGCAACCCTCCCCATATTTAAGGTAAGTTAGTTCTTCTGATTGACTGACTATTTTGGGATTTATAACGCCATATTCATGAAGCTCATCATGTTCATCATAAGCCACTATAACAAACATTTTTTTTAGGACGTCAACTTGGGGGGCAGCAATGCCAACTCCTGGTCTAATATTATATTTTTTAGCAAGTTTTTCATCATAGCCATTAATTAAATATTCATGCAAATCAAGAATTAAGTTTGTATCTTCTGTTGAAAGAGGAATTTTAACATTTTCACTTTGTTTACGTAAATCTAAATTATCTTCTTTGATAATGGAATTATAGTTTAACATAATACCTCCTATTATGTAAATCTATAACAATTATACTACTAATTTAAAATAATTTCAAGTAAATTATCTAGCTGCATACCATGCTGATCCGATAATAGCTAAAAGAATAAATAATACAAGAATTAAAGCATAACCGCTTCCGTTTCCTGTGTTGTTATATCCACAAGTATTGTAACCGTACATTATTGTTCCTCCTTTCACTTTAATATATGAAAGTACTATATACTTGGATTGGGAGAATACCCATTAATTTCTTTTTGACTTTTTCAATAAATATGTTATAATATTTTGTAATAAGGTGGTTATGTATGAAAAATAAAAGTAAAGAAATAATTAATGATTATATGATAGATTATGATATGTTTAGTGCTGAAGAAATAATTAAGATTATTAGCTTTATGCATTTAGTTGAAGAAACAAAAAGAAAAAAAATTAATAAAGAATTGCTTATATCAAAATATAATGAATACCGCTCAATCTTAAATAACAAATCATTAGAAAAACAATATGATAAAATGTTATTAAAAAAAAGTGGAGTTTCAATATATCAAGTCATGAAAGACATTATTAATTAAAATGAAAAATCATTAGGATTACTATTTTCTTCAATATATCCAAATTCAGAGGTATCTTTAATTCTTAAATATGATTCAATACGAGTAATACGTTTTGCTAAATTGTTTATTCGTCTTCTATTTTCTTTGATTTCGTAAATTAATCGATTGGCTTCAAGACCTTGATACATATTAGGAATACCTGTTTGGTAGTCCATATATCTAGGGTCAATATTATTATTTTTTCTAAACATTCATATCTTCCTTTCATTATATGATATGAAACTTAAGGAGTAAGTGTTACATGAGACTAGATAACTTTTTAACAAAGGCATTAAATATTTCTAGAAGCGATGCCTCAATAATTATTAAAAAACAACATGTATATGTAAATGGACAACAAGTATTAAAAAAGGATTTTCATATTAATGAAAATAAAGATATTGTTAAAGTTAATGATCAATTGATTGATTATAAAGAGTTTATATATATAATGCTAAATAAGCCACAGGGCGTAGTGTGTGCTGTAAGAGACAAAAAGGATAAAACAGTTATTGATATTTTGGATCAAAATATAATGCATATCAAAGAAATATTTCCAATCGGACGTCTAGATAAAGATACTGAGGGATTACTTATTTTAACAAATGATGGTCAACTATCTCACAAAATTGCAAATCCAAATCATGAAGTATATAAAGAATATTATGTAAAAACATTAAGTAAATTATCAGCTAATGATTGTGAATTGTTTTGTAATGGTCTTGAAATTCTTGATGGTAATGATAAATTATTTGTAACAAAGAAAGCTAAAATGAAAATATTAAGTGATAATGAATGTATTGTCAGTATATGCGAAGGTAAGTTTCACCAAATTAAAAGGATGTTTGAAAAATTAAATAATAAAGTAATATACTTAAAAAGAGTAGCATATGGAAATATTAAGTTAGATGACAGATTAAAACTAGGGGAATATAGATGTTTAACATTAGAGGAATTAGTAGAACTAAAAAATGAAAGATGAAAATCTTTCTTTCTAAAAAAATGAAAGATGAAAATCTTTCTTTTTTTGTTAACATTTTTCCCCCAGTATTAATATAATAAGGTAGGAGGGATAGTATGAATTCAAAAATGGATGAATTTAGAGAATTCGTTAGTAAACACCCATTATTAAAAGAAGATGTCCGAGCAAATAAAATGACATGGCAAAATGTATATGAAGAATGGACATTATTTGGTGAGCAAGATGAAAATTGGAAAAAGTATGAAAAGCAAGAAAAAAAAGAAGAAATTAAAGAAGAAAACCAAAGTAATATGGTAAATATGGATAGTATTAAAAGTATTATGAATTATGTTCAAAAGATTAATCCTGATTCAGTTAATAAAACATTAAATACAGTGCAGAAAGTAATTCAAATTGCGCAAACATTTAGTGGAACTAAAACCCCCACAGTCCCTGCTGCCACAAGCATCTATAGTGATTGGTGGGATTAGATGAGAGAGGATATATTAGAAAAATTATATGCAAATAGTGCTTATTTAGAGTATTTGAGATATCATCCCAAATGGTATTATTATTTAGAACAAAATCCAACAAATTACTCTATATTTGAAAAGAAAGTACAACAAGATCTAAAAATAACAACATATGATAAACTAGAAAAAATAAAAAAGCAAATTAATTTTGCTTCAAAAATGATAAATTATTTTAAATCTAAAGAATAGAAAAGGTTTGCATTTTATATATCACTATGCTATAATAAGAATACCTATTATAATAACAGTGAAACTGTTAGAAGGGAGATTAATTATTATGGTAGAAAAGAAATATGTTTATATGTTTAATGAAACAGATGAAACAATGAGAAATTTATGCGGAGGCAAAGGAGCAAATCTTGGCCAAATGGTAAAATTAGGATTACCTATCCCGCCCGGATTCACTATTACAACTGAGGCATGTACTTATTATTATGATCATAATGAAAAATTATCAAGCAATATTAATAATGAAATACTTGAAGCATTAGGAAAATTAGAGAAACAATTAGATAAAAAATTTGGTGATCCTAATAATCCATTATTAGTATCGGTTAGATCAGGGGCTAGAGCATCAATGCCTGGAATGATGGACACTATTTTAAATCTAGGATTAAATGATAAAGTTGTTGAAGGAATTGCAAAAAAATCTAATAATGAAAGATTTGCGTATGACTCATATCGTAGATTCATTCAAATGTATTCTGATGTTGTAATGGGTCTAGAAAAGAAAAGATTCGAAACAATAATTGATGGAATGAAAGAAGAACGTAACATCAAATTTGATATTGAATTTACTGCTTCTGATTTTAAAGAAATGATTTTAAAATTTAAAAAATTTTATAAAGAAGAATTATGTGAAGATTTTCCACAAGAGCCGATTATTCAGTTGCTAGGTGCAATAAATGCTGTATTTAGATCATGGGAGAATCCGCGTGCTCAGTATTATCGTAAATTAAATGGAATTCCATCATCTTGGGGAACAGCAGTTAATGTGCAATCAATGGTATATGGAAATATGAGTGAAACATCAGGAACAGGCGTGGCCTTTACTCGTAATCCCGCAAATGGAGAAAATAAATTATATGGCGAATACTTAATTAATGCTCAAGGTGAAGATGTAGTAGCAGGTGTTAGAACTCCAGAACCTATTTCAACATTAAAAGAAAAAATGCCAGAAGCATATCAACAATTTGTTTCTCTAGCACAAACATTAGAAAAACATTTTAAAAATATGCAAGATATTGAATTTACAATTGAAAATGGCAAATTATATTTATTGCAAACAAGAAATGGAAAAAGGACAGCTACAGCTGCATTACAAATTGCAATAGATATGTATAATGAAGGTATGATTTCTAAAGAAGAAGCCTTAATGCAAATAGAGCCTGCACAACTAGATGTTTTACTACACCCTCAATTTGATAAGGAATTATTACAAAAAGCAAAAGCTATAGGATCTGGTTTGCCAGCTTCTCCTGGAGCAGCAAGTGGTGAAGTAGTATTTTCTGTTGAAGAAGCTATATTACGAGTTAACAATGGAAAAAAAGTTGTTTTAGTTAGGTTAGAAACTTCTCCAGAAGATATAGAAGGAATGCATATATCTGAAGGATTTCTAACAGCAAGAGGTGGAATGACTTCGCATGCAGCAGTTGTTGCTAGAGGTATGGGAAAATGTTGTGTCTCTGGTTGTAAAGAAATGATTATTAATGAAGAAGAAAAATGGTTTGCATTAGGTGGACAAACTTTTCATGAAGGTGATAAAATAGCCATAGATGGTTCTACAGGTCTTATATATGGAGAAGCTATTAAAACTGTCCCAGCTGAAATAAGTGGTAATTTTGAAGTGATTATGAATTGGTGTAATGAAATTAAAAGATTACAAGTTAGAACAAATGCGGATACACCAAAAGATGCAAAACAGGCAAAATTATTTGGTGCTGAAGGAATAGGGTTATGTAGAACAGAACATATGTTCTTTGATGAAAATAGAATTAAAGCAATGCGCGAAATGATTGTTAGTGATACAACGGAGCAAAGAAGTAAAGCTTTGGATAAAATTCTTCCAATGCAACAATCAGATTTTGAAGCACTATACGAAGCAATGGAAGGATATCCAGTAACAGTGAGATATCTAGATCCACCGCTACATGAATTTTTACCAACTGAAGAAAATGATATAATAGCTTTGGCAAAAGAAATGAATATGCCAAAAGAAAAATTGGAAGCAAAAATTGTTAGTTTGCATGAATTTAACCCAATGATGGGACATCGTGGATGTCGTCTTGCTGTATCGTATCCTGAACTTCCAAAAATGCAAACAACGGCAATAATTCAAGCATGGTGTAATATAAAAAAGAAAAATCCTGATTTTTCTGTAGTTCCTGAAATTATGATTCCACTTGTTGGTGAAGTTGAAGAGCTGAAGTATGTAAAAAAGATAATTATTGAGACAGCAGAAAAAGTTTTAAAAGAAAATAATATACATGTCGATTATAAAATAGGTACGATGATAGAAATTCCTCGAGCAGCATTACTTGCTGATGAACTTGCTAAAGAAGCTGACTTCTTCAGTTTTGGAACAAATGATCTAACACAAATGACATTTGGGTTTAGTAGAGATGATGCTGGAAATTTCTTAAAAGACTATTATGAACATCGAATCTATGAATTTGATCCATTTGCAAAGGTTGATCAAAAGGGTGTAGGTAAATTAATTTCTATGGCCACAACACTTGGAAGAAATAGTAATAAAAATCTTCACATAGGTGTATGTGGCGAACATGGTGGAGAACCTAGTAGTGTCGAATTTTTCGATAAAATCGGATTAGACTATGTATCATGTTCTCCGTTTAGAGTTCCAATTGCTAGACTTGCAGCTGCCCAAGCACATATAAAAAATAAATAATTAAATAGGCGGTCATGATTTGATGACTGCCTTATTTATTATGCAAATTAATTTTGCCCTGTCAAGAAAAAAAACTTGACAGAGCCATAAAAATATGATATACTAATATAGTATTTATTATAGGAGGTATAATTATGGTAAAATTAAGATTACAAAGATACGGAAAAAACAAAGCTCCTTTTTATCGTGTAGTTGCTACAGATTCTCACAACCCACGTGATGGTCGCTTTATCGAAATAATTGGTACATATCACCCAACATCAAAAATTGAAGGTGATCAATTAAAGATTGATGAAGAAAAAGCTTTGAAATGGTTAAAGAATGGTGCTCAACCAACTGATACAGTAAAATCATTGTTTACTAAATTAGGAATTAATCAGAAATTTGAATCATTAAAGTAATAGGTGAATAATATGAATTATGAATTATTCATTAGTGATTTGATTAAACCACTAGTTTTAAAACCTGAGGATGTTGTTGTTGAAATCACTGCCCAAGAAGGTACACATTACAACATTCAAGTTTTAGTAGATAGTGATGATTTAGGTAGAGTAATAGGACGTAAAGGAAGAATTGCAAATTCTATCAGAACAATAGTTCATGCATGTGCTGCTAGAAATGGTGATTTAATCGAATTGTCAATTAACGAAAAATAAGAGTTTTAATAACAAAGAGTTATTAAAACTCTTTTTTATTGACTAAGATATGGTTTTATTATATAATATGAATAATCGTTCATATGTATATCTATTCATATTTGCAATATTTATACATATTATATAATAAAGGGGGGCAACATGGAAAAATATATAGAAAAGAGTGTAATAATATTTAAAGCACTTGCGGATGAAACCAGGTTAACAATTATTGCCTCGATTATAGAAGATAAGAAAACAGTATCTGCTATAGTTAGTGCAACAGAAGTTAGTCAATCATGTGTTTCTCACCAATTAAAATTATTGAA
Source organism: uncultured Bacilli bacterium (assembly GCA_934096585.1). GTDB lineage: Bacteria > Bacillota_I > Bacilli_A > ML615J-28 > CAG-698 > CAKOMG01. The sequence continues at coordinate 41,307 of CAKOMG010000009.1, read as the reverse complement.
AGAATCCAAAATAGTCAAAAGTGAAAGATTAGGAAAGTATATTTACTATTCTTTACAAGATACACATATAAAAGAAATTGTTAAACAAACTTTTTTACATGCAAAGGAGGAATAGGAAATGAAAAGAAAATATGAATTTGATAATGTTCCAACAATAAATATTTTTGATGATATTGTACAAGAAATAAATCAAAGATCAAATTTTAAAATAGAACTATATAAGGATAAATTCTATTTTTATTTCGTAGGTATAGATGATACGTTTGAGGAAAATGTATTAGAATCAATTGATATAATAAAAAAATATATTCCTAATATTGAACTAAAAGTAGTTCAAAATGAAGAGGTGTATAGAAAAATTATTTTTCTTGAAAATTTGGATTGCGCTAATTGTGCCGCAAAAGTCGAACGCATTGCTAAAAAAACTTTAAATAACGAAAATATTATTGTAGACTTTGCGACCACAAGATTTATAATTGAGACTACAGATGAAAAATTAGTTAATAATTTGGTGGATGAAGTTAAAAAGATAACGTCACAAGTAGATAACAATATCAATCCAGTTGTCAAAAAAAGTAATGTGATCAAAAAAGAAGAACCAATTAAAAAGGTAAATAAAATATTGTTTATAGTAGGGGCTTCAATTGTATTTATTACTTTAATTCTACATTATATTGTTTTTAAGCATATATGTGATGAAACTTTTAATCCAGATGATTTAACAAATTTAAAAGTAAAAGAACACTTATTATTAGTAATACTGTATGGAATTAGTTATATATTACTGGGCTTTGACGTATTAATTGGTGCAATTAGAAATATTAAATCTGGTCATGTATTTGATGAAAAATTTTTAATGAGTATAGCAACCATAATGGCATTTATAATTGGTTCATTTACGGAAGCATGTATGGTAATGATTTTTTATAAGATAGGTGAAATATTACAAGAATATGCAGTTAACAGCTCTAGAAAGTCAATTAATTCTTTAATAAACATTAAACCAGAACATGCTACAATGATAGTAAATGATACTGAGGTTAATGTAGATCCAGCTGAAATAGTTATAGGTGATATCATTGTTGTTAAGCCTGGCGAACGAATACCACTTGATGGAATTGTTATAGAAGGAGAGGCATCGCTTGATGCAGCTGCATTAACTGGTGAAAGCAAGTATATAGAAAAAAAGGTCAATGATGAAGTAATTAGCGGAACTATTAATGTAAATGGCTATCTAAAAATTAGAGTAACAAAATCATATGATGATTCAATGGTCTCAAAGATAGTAGATATGGTCTCAAATGCAAGTATAAAAAAAGCAAAAAGTGAAGCGTTTGTTACAAAGTTTGCAAAATACTATACGCCATGCGTATGCATTATAGCCGCAGTAATTATAGCTTTAAATCTGGCTTTTTTTCAAACAAATGCACCAAGTTTGCAAAAATATCTTCACGATTCTATATATCCAGGAATGATATTATTAGTTATCTCTTGTCCTTGTGCATTAGTTATTTCTGTTCCATTAGGCTTTTTTGGGGGTATTGGTGGAGCAAGCAAACAAGGAATACTAGTTAAGGGTAGCAATTATCTTGAAAATTTAAGTAAAGTAGGACTTGTTGTTTTTGATAAAACAGGTACCTTAACAAAAGGAAATTTTATTGTGAATGAAATTAACCCTAAAAATATCACAAGTGAGGAATTGCTTCGTTATGCAGCGTATGCGGAAACAGGATCAATTCATCCTGTTGCTAAAAGCATAATTAATAAATTTGGAAGAGAAAATATTAATTTCGATAAAATTACATATCTTCCATCTCCATCTAAAAAAGGGACAGTTATAAAACTTGATGATAAAGAAATTGCGGTTGGAAACTATGAATTCACTAAAGAATTAGGTATGCATATTAACAATATAAAAACAAATGGGTTAGTAGCATATGTAATAGTTGATAAACAATATGTTGGAAATATTATATTAATAGATGAATTAAGAGAAGAAAGCAAAAAAGCAATAGATTCATTGAAACAAATGGGTATTAATGTAGCTATGATTACTGGTGATACAGAAGAAATCGCTAAGGACGTGGCATATGATTTAGGTATAGAAAAAGTATATGCAAATATGACACCTATTGATAAAGTGAAAAGAATTAGAAAATTAAAGAAAAGATATGGAAAACAAACAGTTGCTTTTGTTGGTGATGGGATGAATGATGCACCAGTACTTAGTTGCGCAGATGTTGGTATAGCTATGGGAGGTTTTGGCAGTGATGCCGCAATAGAAGTTGCAGATATAGTATTAATGCAAGATGATTTACTACAGGTTATTTCTGCCATTAAATTGGCTAAAAAAACAGTAAACATCATTAAGCAAAATATTATTTTTGCTTTAATTGTTAAAGGAATAGTTTTATTAATGGCAACAGTTATTCCTGAATATACAAAAATGAGTGAAGGAGTATTTGCGGATGTTGGCGTGTCATTAATCGCAATTTTAAATTCATTAAGGGCGTGTGGATTACATCCAATTAAAGCAATTAAAAATGCATTAATAAAAAGAAAGGCTTTAGAATGATATGTATTTAGTAGGAAAAATAATAGGTACACATGGCATCAAAGGAGAATTAAAAGTGAAAAGTGATACTAGTTTTGATCGCTTTAAAGTTGGAAATGTATTATATGTTGAAAAAGAATATCCAATTACAATTAATAGCGTACGCAATCATAAAGGCTTTACTTTAATTACTGTTAATTCATTTACTAATATTAATGATGTATTAGATTTAGTTAATAAAGAAATATATGTTAATCATGATCGTAAGGAACTAAAGGATGGAGAATATTATTATGAAGATATAATTGGTTTAGATGTATTTGATTCTAATAATATTAATAGAGGAGTTGTTAATGACATTATAGAAGTTCCTCAAGGATTATTACTTGAAATAAAAGGACAAGAAAAAACATCATTAATCCCCTATGTTAAAGAATTCATTAAAGAAATAAATCTAAGTGAAAAGAAAATTGTGATTAACGAAATAGAAGGGTTATTATGATAATTGATATTTTAACAATTTTTCCAGAAATGTTTACAGGTATACTTAATTCATCAATTATAAAGAGAACAATAGATAAAGGATTAGTAGTTATTAATATTCATGACTTTAGAGAGTACACAAAGAATAAGCATAAAAAAGTAGATGATACAATTTATGGGGGTGGTGCTGGAATGTTAGTAATGTGTCAACCAGTTGTAGATTGTTTAAAAAGTATTCCATATTATGATAAAGCTTATAAAATTATTACAAGTGCTCAAGGAACTCACTATACTCAAAATAAGGCAAAAGAATTAAGCAAAAAAGAACATATAATAATTATTTGTGGGCACTATGAGGGTATTGATCATAGAGTGTTAAATTACGTAGATGAAGAAATATCAATTGGAGATTATATATTGACAGGTGGAGAAGTAGCATCGCTTGCTATAATTGATAGTATTATTAGACTTATTCCTAATGCTATTACTCATTCATCAATTGAAGATGAAAGTTTTGTAACTGGGTTATTAGAATATCCTCAATATACAAAACCTGTGACGTATGATGGCTATGATGTTCCAGCAGTGTTAGTAAATGGAAATCATGAAGAAATTAGAAAATATCGCAAATTTGAATCATTAAAAAACACATATCTAAATAGACCAGATTTATTAGATATATATGAAAAAGATGAATTAGATACATTATACATAGAAGAAATAAAAAAAGGTATAATGGAATACGAAAAAGTTAAAGATTTAAAAATTAAGAAAAAGAAATAGTGCTTGCAATTTTTAAATATTTATGATATAATAATGTAGGTTAAATTTTTAGCCAAAGCACAGTGCTCCGCTACTATTGTCGTGATAGGAATGAGCATTGGAAGATAAGGAGTGTGGATACAATGAGTCAACAATTAATTGATCAAATTACTAAGGAATACATGAAAAATGATGTTCCTGAATTCCGTCCTGGAGATACTGTAAAAGTATACGTAAGAATCAAGGAAGGTGACAAAGAACGTCTTCAAGTATTTGAAGGATTAGTAATTAAAAGACGTGGTGGAGGTATTAGTGAAACTTTCACAGTACGTAAGAACAGTTATGGTGTAGGTGTTGAAAGAACTTTCCCAGTTCATGCACCAGTTGTTGCTAAAATAGAAGTTACTCGTAGAGGTAAAGTTCGTCGTGCTAAACTTAACTATATTAGAACATTATCAGCAAAAGCTGCTCGTATTAAAGAACGTCGATAATCAAATTAAAAGCCGAGTTTTCGGCTTTTTTATTTTGCTTTAAAACTTCATTTTATATTTTGGCTAGTTAGTTTTTTGTTAGTAAAAAATAATACATTTATTACATAATATTTCAAATAATGCATATTATATAATGGTGGTTTTTTATGAAATATTATTTAGTTGGTATAAAAGGCACAGGCATGTGTGCCTTAGCAAATTTTTTAAAAAGTCAAAATGAAAGTGTAGTAGGCAGTGATTATGCTACACATTTTTTTACAGAACAAAAATTAAAAGAGTTTAAGATTTATACTTTTGATAGAAAAAATGTAAAAAACAATAAAAACGCCTTTTTTATTATTAGTTATGCATATAATGAGCAAAATAATGAAGAAGTAGAAGAGATCATTAAAAACAATTATAAGTATATGTATTACTCTGATTTTATTAATGAATATACAAAAGGTATAAAAATAGGAGTATCAGGTACTCATGGCAAGACAACAACATCTAAATTAATTGCCCATTTTTTTAAAGAAGATAATATTAGTTACATTATTGGCGATGGTAGTGGTAATGGAACAAAAAACTATAATTATTTTTTAATTGAAGCATGTGAGTATAAGTACCATTTTATCAAATATGATTATGATTATTTAATTATTAATAATATTGAGTATGATCATCCAGATTTCTATAATAGTTGGGAGGAAGTATTTAATGCTTTTCAAAATACAAGTCAAAAAGCAAAATGTATAATTGTAAATAATGATTCAAAAGCCAGTGAAATTAAACATAAAAATAAAATAACATATGGTATATATAACGATAGTTTTGTAAAAGGTAAAATTATTTCAGCTGATAGAAATGGGTTTATATTAAATATTGAGGTTGAACAAAATAATTACATTATAACAGTTCCTTTCTTTGGTATACATATGGTTTATAATTTTTTAGCTACTTTTACTATTTTTTATTTAACTCATGATGTATTAGATATAGAATTGATAAAAAAACGAGTAAATACTTTTAATTTACCATTGAGAAGATGTGAAGAGTATTGTATTCACAATAATATAATTATTGATGATTACGCTCATCATCCAACCGAAATAGAAAGTACATATCAAGCAGTAAAACAAAAATATCCCGATTATAATATTACAATAGTTTTTCAACCACATACATATTCTCGCACTCTCTTTTTGAGTGAAGAATTTATTGCTGTGTTTAAAAATAAAAAAGCATATTTAGTAAATACTTTTTTGTCGCGTGAAGAATATGACCCTATTAAAGAACAAATAGTAAATAATATATTCAAAGAGTTAGAAGCATATAATGAGAAAACGATTATGAAAATACTTAAAAAAAAGTACCAGGTAATTATTTTTATGGGTGCTGGAGATATATATAACAATTTAAAGAAAATTTTAAAAAATTTATAAAAATATCAGTAAAACATATTTGATAAAAAATAAAAAAATTGAAAATGTAAACTAAAGTTCTTTATTTGTTTTGAAAAATGTGTTATAATAAATATGTGTGAGGAATGAGAGCAATGAATTTAGGCAAGAATATCGAATTGTTACGAAAAAACTTTGGTGTTACACAAGAAGAATTAGCAATGAAACTAGGTTTATCAAGGCAAGCTATATACAAATGGGAGAAAGATAAAGCTACTCCAACAATCGAGAATATAATGAAAATATGTGAATTGTTTGATTTAGATATTAATGACTTTTTAAAAGGCAAAATTAACAAAAGGAAAGCTAAGAAATAATCTTAGTTTTTTATTTTTTGACATTTTTTTCTTTTTTTATATCTTATAATAATAATGCAAAGGAATAAGGTATGAAAGAAAATATGAATAAAAAAATTTATGGAAGTAATTATGAGTTGATGATGAAAACAAAATGGTCAAATGTATTGACACTAAAATTTATTAATAGTTGTTTTAATAGTTATTGTGAAAGATTTCGTTTGAAAATTACATTAGATAATAAATATATTAAGGATATAATGCTAATTAATAATAAAATTAAGGAGTGTAATATAAAGAGAAAGCAATTGTATAGACAACAAGAAATATTGAATAGAAAACTAGCAAGTAAAGAATGTTATACTAGTCTAATAGTGACATTTCTTTTAATGCTATTTCCAATATTTATATTATTTATAGCCTCTATATTTGGTGTTATTTTAACACACATGTTAGTAAGTAAAATATTATTTTATACTTTTTTAATAATTCTAATTATTAGTTTAATTATGATTTATATTTATTATTTAGTAAATGTTTATAATTATGTGATAAAGAATAAAAAAATAGAAAAAAGATATCAAGCATTAAACATAGCAGTTGATAAAATTTATAGTAATGATTTAAATACTTTAACTATAGAAATATATAATCAAGAAATAGAACCTTTAGTTAAATAATAATTGAAAAAAATAAAAAAATAAAGTATAATATAATTAATGGTGATTATATGACAAATGTAAAAAGAAAAGTGATAGCAAAAGAAATAGAGGAATTTAAAAAATATTATCCTAATTTAAATATTAATTATCAAGATTATTTTGAAAGTCATGTTATGGATAATGGTGATATAGTTTCTTTAGAAACATACATTAAAAATAATGAATTATCTAATGAACAAACAAAAAAATATTATGAAATCAATGATGCATTTATAGAAGCAATATTCAAAGATCAAAAACCATTATATTTTTTTGATGTTGATAATACTATTACCATACATGGTGTATTAAGCAAAGAAAAACAACAATTTATGGATACATTTCCTGACAAAAATAGAATTATATTATCTACAGGAAAAGCCTATGAATCAATAATGGATGTAGTTAGTGCATGTAATTTAGAATCTAATTATGCATCATGTATTAATGGATCTGTATTAGTAAAAAATGGTAGTTTTGAGATGATAAATGGTATTGGTGAAGTAAGTGAAGAGTTATTTAAGCGAATAAATAAAACATCTTTAGATTTTATTTATTATTATGTTGATGGAGCATATGGTATTAGAAAACTCAAACCGTATAATCAAGCCAGTATGGAAAAATATAATGAACATTATAGAATAGATAGCGATGTTAGATATAAAGATGTAATTAAAATATTACTATTTATATATGAAGGTGAAACAGAAAAGGAAAAACTTGTGAAAGAGATGATTAATGATTTACCTCATCTCACTTGTATGCGTACAGCTCCACATTCATATGAAATTTTGAGACTTGACCAACATAAAGGAAACACAGTTAAAATAATATCAGCAAGATTAAATAAATATTATCGTTTATCAATTGGTGCTGGTGATAGTATGAACGATTTAAAAATGTTAGATTATGTAGGAATGCCTTTTATTGTTTGTGATGCAAATAAAGAATTAAAAGATTATAAATTTAAAGAATTAGATCAGAATAGAAAAATAGACATAGTAAAGCTAATTGAGGAGTATAGGTAGTATGGAAGAGAAAAAAATTAATTGGTTGAATATTGTAAGTTTGTCAATTACAGTTTTACTTGCGATGTTTAAAAGTGATACAAATGCATTAGTTATATATCCAATTATTGGTGTAATCTTAGTAATTGTAATAATTAATATTATTTTAACCAAAACAAAAAGTAATAAAAATTTAAGTAATACAGCTGTTGTTGTTAAAACTAAAAAGTATACACAATATCTATGGAACTTAGTAAAAGCAAATAAGAAGCAAATGCAAAAAGAAGTCAATATCTCAGATCTTAAGAGACTACAAAAGAAAAATAAAAGAGTACTTGATTACTTTGAAAATAAAGGTTCAGTCAAAAAACAAAAGAGGGTCAACTTAGACCAAGAAAAACAAACTTTAATTGAAAACTTTGTAAAAAAGAATAATAAATATGTTACAAGTGAAATGATTAAAGTTAATAAGCCATATGATAAAGTAGTAAAAGAATCTAATCAATCACAGACTATTCAAGTGTATAATGTTTTATACGCTACAATACATGATTTAGAAAGAATATTATTGCAATTAGAACAACATTCATTAAGAATAAAGTTAGGTAAATATGTTGTAAAATGTAGCAATAACATCGATGAAACTGTTCATGCATATGTTGATTTAATTGGTTGGACACATATATTATTAGGCGACAATAAAAAAGGATTTGCCAGTATTCAAAGTGGTATTGATTTAATCAATTATAAACTTAATTCCTTAGAAAAAAATACCCCGGAATATTATAAATATGTTTTGCTTAAAGCTCGTGCTCTAAGACACATCGGAACTACATATTATACATATCGTTCTAAAAAAGATAAGTTTGTGAAAGAAAAGTTGCTTGAAGCGATAGCACTAATTAGTGAGAAAGATGTTGTTGATTATTATAATTCAACTCCATCATTAAAAGAAACATATGGTAAAATGATGTTTGGTCTAAAATATAATGTATTGCTATATGATTACTATGTAGCACTAGAAAATAAAGATGAAATTGGCGAAAAGATTAATATCATTAGCAAAGGCGTAGAAGAATTACGAAAAGAAGTAGATAGTAGTGATTTTGATGATAATCATAGAATGGTTAAGGTTCTGACACTTCAAAATCAAATTGAAAAGAATAAGATTTTACAATCTAAAACTTTAGCAGATGATAGATCGAAAGAATGGGCAAATCAACTTCATAAAGATTTACATTCTATAGAAACAGTTTTAAACAAAAATATATATTTTGATGAAGCTATGGAAGTATATATTTGCCAAAAGGTCGATGAATTATATTCTAATGTTGAAAGAATATTTGTAAATAAAACCAGGGATTAATTCCTTGGTTTTTAAAGCTTGACTTTAAATTTTAATTTTCAATAATATATCATTAATCATAATTAAAGGCTTGATATTTTACTAAATTCTATTCGAAAAAATCCAAAGAATTTGAAAAAAATTGAATAGATAGTATTGAAATAATATATTAAAAAGTATATAGAAATATGTTTTATTGCTATTAATGATAAAAAATCAAAATTTAATTCTGTTTGAATGTGGAAAGCTAATGACAAATTATCATTTCTTGATTAATACTATACTGGAGTTTTTTTAAAAAAGTCAATAAAAAAGTTAAAGTAGAATGAAAAAATTAAAACTTAAATATTGCATAACAAATAATATTAATATATAATAATTGTAGGAGAAAAATAATATGTTATATAGTTTATATGTTAAAAATTGTTTAGCTTTTAATGAACCAGTAGAATTTTCAATGAAAGCAAATACTAATTCCCCAAAATTTAATACAAATGTTTTTGATTTAAATAATTATCATGTTTTAAAATCTGCAGCTATATATGGCCCTAATAACACGGGTAAAAGTTGTCTAATCAAAATTATAGAACGTATTAAAGAGGAAATTTTATGCTTAGATAAGAATAATACAGGGTTTGAAAAGAATGTCTTTACAGATGAAGAAATAGTTGAAATAAAAGTATCGTTTATAGATAATGGCAAATGTTATTCATATTATTTCAAGTATAATGCAAATTCAAATGAATATGTATATGAAAAGATTGTTGTTGAAGAAAATATAGTATTAGAAAAAGATATTATAAATAATAAGTTTTATTGTATTGATAAAAACTTCGAACAACGAATGAGATATGCCTTAAGAAGTAAAATGATTGTAAACGCCATTGACGATAGTGATTGTGACATATATAAGAAAGAAATAAAAAATGTTTTAATAACATTTGCACAAAAAATTGAAGTAATATCAATGGTCAATATACCACTTGATTATACAATTGAGTTATTAAAATCATCAGATGAAAAAAGAAAGAAGATATCTGAATTTGTAAAGAATGCAGATTTATATATGGATGGGTTCATATATGATAATGATGTTTTATCAGATATTAATACTAACAAACAAATTGATGAATTACCATTACAGGCTGTAAAGTTAGTAGATAGATATCGATTAGTATCAATATACAAAGGTAAAAAAATGCCAAGTTTATTGTTTGATTCAACCGGAACAAAAAAGATAGAAGCATTAGCAAGCTACATCATTGAAGCAATAGAAAATAAAAAGATATTAATAATTGATGAACTTGATAGTAGTTTACATTTTAAATTAACTCGTTCAATTGTTTCAATGTTTAATAATGATTTAAATACAAGTGCACAATTTATTTTCTCTACTCATGATATTACGCTTTTAGATATTAAACATATATTCAGAAAAGAACAAATATGGTTTACTAGTAAAGATGAAGTATCACCAAAATTATTTTCTCTTGATACAATTAAAGAGAATTCTAATAAAGAAGATTTAATGGAAAAATATAAGAAGGGATTCTTTAGTGCTCTTCCTTCGCCTAATTTGATCGAATCACTAATAGATATATATAGTGATAAAAATGATTAAAAGAATATGTATAATATGTGAGGGCTATGAGGAATTTGATTATTTAACTAAACTAATTACTTTAAATGTTTTTTCACAAAATTATATCTTTACACTAAGAAATGCGAAGGGTAATGGTAATGTATTTTCTTTATATCAATATGAGTATAATAGTGCTTACTATGATTTTGTGATGGTATTCATTGATACCGATCAAAAACCTAATAAGGATTATAATATTATAAAAGAAAAAATCAAAATGTTTCATGGGATTAATAATCCATTAGATTTAATTTGCTTTTCATCTCCTTGTATTATGCAACTTATACTTTTACATTTTACTAATATAAAGTTAGTGACGCAAGAGAAAAGTATTAATAGTATATTTTTAAAAAAGTATGTATCATTTGATGGCGTATATAGAGCTAGAGAAGAACAAAGAACGGCAGTGTGTGATGCTATCAATAGAGCAAATTATTCTAAAATGAAAAGAAATTTAAGAAATATATCAAATGATGATAATGTAATCCCAAGTAGTAATTATTTATATCATGCCAAAAATTTAGAAAGTAATGATAGTAATTGGATTGATATTATTAATGATGAATTATAGTAAATAATTATTTAAATTAAATAATAGTATAGATAAGTTATAGTAACTTTCTGTACTATTTTTTTGTGTTATGAGGTTAATTTTATAGGAAAAGTGTATATTTTAGTATCTAAAATTATAGGAAAAGTGTAAAAAAAGATTGCATTTTTTATAGGAAAAGTGTAAAATAATAATATAGAGGAGTTATATTTATTATGTTACACAGAAAAATTGAACAAAAAATTATAGATTATTTACAAAATGGTTCTAATAAAATTATGATTATTGATGGTGCAAGACAAATAGGAAAATCTTTTATTATTAGATATGTTGGTAGTGAACTATTGAAGGACAAATTTGCTAACTATATTGAAATTAACTTCATTGAAGATAGTATTGGTGAAAAGCTATTTGAAAATATTAATAACAAAGAAGATTTTTATTTGCAATTAAGTATGGTTGCAGGTGAGAAAATGAAAAAAAAGGATAATACATTAGTTTTTATTGATGAGATTCAACAGTACCCACAATTTCTTACAATGTTAAAATTTTTAAAGCAGGATGATAAATTTACTTATATTTGCAGTGGCTCTTTATTAGGAGTTACACTTGCTAAAACATCATCTATTCCAATTGGAAGTATTGATGTTGTTCATATGTACCCACTTGATTTTGAAGAATTTTTGCTTGCTAATGGTTTTAATGAATATGCAATAAATTCTTTAAAACTTAAATTTGAAAAATTAGAAAGTTTAGAACTTAATACTCATAACAAAGTATTAGATTTATTTAAAAAATATTTACTTATTGGTGGGTTTCCTGATGCCATCAATAGTTTTATAGACAAAAGAAATATTGTTGAAGTGCGTAAAATTCAAAGGGATATTTTTGATTATTATGGTGATGATGCAAGTAAATATGATAAAGAGCACAAATTAAAGATTAAGCGGGTTTATGATTTGATTCCTTCAAGTTTAGAAAACAAAAAGAAAAGAATTGTAGTTCAAAATATCGAAAATATAAAAGGTAAAAGATTTTCCAATTATCAAGATGAATTTGATTATTTAATCAATTCTGGAATTGCATTAGAAGTAAAAGCATTATCCACACCAGTATTTCCACTTATTGAGTCATGTGGTAAAAATTTATTAAAACTATATCTTAATGATGTAGGGCTTTTAACAAATATCTTGTATAAAAATAATATTAAAGCAGTACTAAATGATGAAAAAAGCATTAACTTAGGTACTGTTTATGAATCGGTTGTTGCAAGTGAATTAAAAGCTCATGGCCATAATTTGTTTTATTATGATAATAAAGCTAATGGAGAAGTTGATTTTTTGATCGATGATTATGATAATATGTCAGTTCTTCCATTAGAAATAAAATCAGGAAAAGATTATACTGTTCATAGTGCAATAGATAAGTTTCTTTTAAATAAAGATTATAATGTAAAAAAAGGATTTGTGTTATCAAATGAACGTGAAATTTTTGAAAAAGATAACATTATTTATTTACCTATTTATATGATTATGTTTTTCTAATAAAAATGAGATTCATATTAAATATGTGGTTGTATATTCTTATAGGAAATAATCAATTAATTTTATATATTAAATTGATTATTTTTTTATCTGTTGTTAAGTAAGTTAACAAAAGTTATTGCTTAAAAGATAATAAAATGTTATAATAAAATTAGTTAATGGTGAAACATATGAAGTTTGGACAATTTTTTAAGACAACTCCTTTATACAAGGAATATATCATATTAACTCTTGTAGCAAAAGACTCACATGTAACCCAAAGGGATTTGGCTATATATGCTGGTGTGTCTTCAGCTGCAATTAACACATATATAGATGAATTTGAAGAAAAAGGTTTATTAAAAAGAAATTATCTATCTATTAAAAATGTTGAATACATGATTATGCCAAAAGGTGAAATGAGAAGAAAATATCTAAATATGGATTATTTAGAATCTGCATTAGAAGTATTTAATGAAGCAAAAGATGGATGTAAAGTATTTTTAAATAAGCTTGTATCTAAAGGATTTAAAAATGTTATATTCTATGGAGCCGGAGAAGTGTGTGAAATTTTATTATCAATTTTAAATGTGGATCAAAGTATTAAATTAAATGTTCCTGTTTTAATTGATGATGATGTTAATAAACAAGGTAATACACTGGTTAATAAAAACATTGTTTCGTTACAAGAATTAGAAAACTATACTTATGATGCAATTCTTGTTTCAACATATGCAAATAGTAAAGTAGTCAAAGAAAAATTACTAGATCAAGGTATAAAAGAAGAATTAATTATTGAATTCTTTGAGGAGGAATAGTGAGTATTTTAATAACTGGTGGACTTGGCTATATCGGTAGTCATACATGTGTTGAATTATTAAATAATAATTATGAAGTAATAATTATCGATAATTTATGTAATTCCCAAGAATCTATAGTTGGAAGAATTAAACAAATTACTAATAAAAATTTTAAATTATATATCGGCGATGTAAGAGATAAAGAACTTTTAAATAAGATATTTCAAGAAAATGAGATTAATAGTGTTATTCATTTTGCGGGTTTAAAATCAGTTGGGGAAAGCAATCAAATGCCTCTTGAATATTATGATAATAATCTTGGTTCAATGATTACGCTTCTTGAAGTAATGAATAATTATAATGTTAAAGACTTGGTGTTCTCATCTAGTGCAACAGTATATGGAGATAGTAAGATTGTTCCTGTTACTGAGGAATTGGAAACAGGTAAAGTTAATTGTCCTTATGGCAGAACTAAAGTAATGATCGAAGATATTTTAAAAGATTTATACAAAAGTGATAATAAATGGAATATTATTATCCTTAGATACTTTAATCCTATCGGTGCACATCCAAGTGGTTTAATTGGTGAAAGTCCTAATGGAATACCAAATAATTTACTACCTTATATTACTCAAGTAGCGTCGGGCAAATTGGAATATTTAAGAATATTTGGAAATGATTATGATACCATTGACGGAACTGGAGTGAGAGATTATATTCATATTTGTGATTTAGCACATGGGCATTTATGTGCAATTAAAACTGTGAAGTCAAATCCAGGATTAAAAATTTATAACTTAGGAACTGGAAAAGGATATTCAGTTTTAGATGTAGTAAATGCGTTTGAAAAAGCAACAGGTATAAAAATTAAATATAAAATTGTTCAAAGGAGAGAAGGAGATATAGCTATATCTTATTCTGATCCTTCAAAAGCTTTTAAAGAAATGAATTTTAAAGCAACTAGAACTTTAGAAGATATGTGTAAGGATCAATGGAATTGGGAAAAAAGAAAATAGAGGAGTAATCATGTATACTAATAAAAAAAATATTAAACCATTTAAAAAGAAAGTATGGCTGTCTACACCAACAATGCATGGAGAAGAGCTTAAATATATGACTGAGGCTTATAACACTAATTGGATGAGTACAGTAGGTGAAAATATTAATGAAGTAGAAAAAATAGCGGCAAATAAAGCAGGAATGAAGTATGCAGTTGGACTTTCATGTTGTACTGCTGCATTACATTTATGTGCTAAACTAGCAGGTGAAAAGCTATATGGAAAACCATCTATTAGTCATGGTGCTTTAGAAGGAAAAAAAGTATTTTGCTCAGATATGACTTTTGCAGCAACTTTAAATTCTGTTGTATATGAAGGTGGAACACCAATGTTTATTGATACTGAAGAATCATCATGGAATATGGATCCAGTAGCATTAGAAAAAGCATTTGAATTATATCCGGAAGTAAAATTAGTTATTTATGCAGAACTATATGGTTTCCCAGGAAAAGTAGATATGATTAGAGATATAGCCCATAAACATGGAGCACTATTAATTGAAGATGCTGCTGAAGCAATGGGAGCCACATTAAATGGACAACAATGTGGATCTTTCGGTGATTATTCGGCTATTAGTTATAATGGCAATAAAATTATTACAGGATCTGCTGGAGGATGTTTACTAACAAATGATTTAGATGATGCTAATAAAGCAAGAAAATGGTCTACTCAATCAAGAGAAAATGCTCCTTGGTATCAACATGAAGAAGTTGGATATAACTATAGAATGAGCAATGTAGTTGCCGGAGTAATAAGAGGACAATATCCACATTTAGAGGAACATATTAGTCAAAAGAAAGCTATATATGAACGTTATAAAGAAGGGCTAAAAGACTATCCAATCAAAATGAATCCGATACTTGATAATAGTGAGCCTAATTACTGGTTGAGTGCATTAATAATTGATAAAGAATATATGTGTAAAACTGTTAGAGATGATTCAAAAGCTTTATACATTAAAGAAAAAGGTAAAACTTGTCCAACAGAAATATTAGAATCTATATCTAGTATAAATGCTGAAGGAAGACCAATATGGAAGCCTATGCATATGCAACCAATGTATAGAATGCATGAATGCATAGGACAAAACGGTTCTATTAGATGTAAGACTAATGCATATATTGAAGGTAGTGCAAAAGACATAGGACTTGATATATTTGAAAGAGGATGTTGTTTGCCTAGCGATAATAAGATGACAAAGGAAGAACAAGATATTATTATTGAAGTCATCAAAGGATGTTTTGAATAATGCCATGGTATATTGTGTTATTAATAGTAATAATTAGCATATTTATATGGTTATTATTATCATCAATATTTTATAAACAATTTTTTAAAAGATTTTATGATTTTGTATTATCCTTTTTAGCAATTATAGTATTATCACCACTTTTAATAATTCTTACTATTACAGGTGCTATAGCAATGAGAGGTAATCCTTTCTTTACTCAGCTTAGACCTGGAAAAAAAGGAAAAGATGGCAACGAAATAATTTTTAAACTTATTAAATTTCGTTCAATGAGTAATAAAAAAGATAAAAATGGTAATTTGCTTTCGGATGATCAAAGACTTAATAAATATGGCAAAATTTTAAGAAGTACAAGTTTAGATGAACTTCCAGAATTATTAAATATATTGGTTGGAAATATGAGTATTGTAGGACCAAGGCCACAATTAATAAAAGATCTTGTTTTTATGAATGATGAAATTAGGACCCGTCATAATGTTAGACCTGGTTTAACAGGACTTGCTCAAGTAAATGGTAGAAATAATATTACATGGGAACAAAAATTTAAATATGATTTAGAGTATTGTAAAAAAATTACTCTTATGAATGATATAACAATTATATTTAAAACTATATTTAAAGTTTTTAAGCGCAGTGATATTGCACGTGAAGGTACAGTATCTGATATTGATTATGGAGATTGGTTATTAGAAAATAGTAAAATTACAAAAGAATCATATATAAATAAAATTAAAAAAATAGAAAAAGTGGTTAATTAATGTGAAAGAAAAAATTATATTTAATGTAATTTATTTGCCTGAAAATAGAGGCTTAGGAAATGCTTTAAATTTAGCCATTCATAATGCAAGTTATGAACTAATAGCTAGGATGGATAGCGATGACATATCTTTACCTAACAGGTTTGAAGAGCAAATTAAATTATTTATGGAAAATAATAATTTAGATGTGGTTGGAGGTTATATATCTGAGTTTATAGGAACAGAAGACAATATTATAGGATACAGAGAAGTTAAAACAAATGATGTTTCTATAAAAAAAAATATGAAAAAAAGATGCCCAATGAATCACGTATCCGTTATATTTAAGCGAAGTGCTGTCTTAAATAGTGGAGGATATATTGATTTTCCATACAATGAAGATTATTATTTGTGGATTCGTATGATGCAGCATAATTACATTTTTGAAAATTTACCAAATGTTGTAGTGAATGTTCGTGCAGGATTTGATATGGCTAATAGACGTGGGGGTAATACGTATTACAAAAGCGAAAAACAAATTCAAAAATATATGTTTAAAAACCATATAATTAGTTTTCCAAGGTATATTATAAATACTTTTATTAGATTTATAGTAGAAATAGTTATGACAAAACGATTAAGAAGTACTTTTTTTAGAATTATAAGAAAAAAAAATAATTTTTCTCAATCTAAACATAAAAAAAATAATATTATTAACAATGAAGAATTTCCAAAATTTTCAGTTGCTATGAGCGTTTATGTAAAAGATAATCCTGAATGGTTTGATAAAGCGTTAAAAAGTATATCTATAGATCAATCAATAAAGCCAGCTGAGATTGTATTGGTTGTGGATGGACCAGTATCAGATGAAATTCTTTTGGTAATAGAAAAATATAAAAATTTACTATCTAATTTGTAGCATAGTAAATTTAATAAAAAAAGGGTGGTAAATTATGGTTATTGTGCACATTGCGTCAATAGTAGAAAATCAATGTGACGGAGTATCTTATGTAGTTCCTGAACATGTAAAAAATCAAACTTATTTTGCTGACGTATGTTTTATAAATATTAAAGGTTATAATATACCATCTATAAAAAAACAATTTTATTTAAAAAATAATAGTTTGCTGACTTTACCTAATCCTTATAATCATCCTGATTTAGTTGTATTTCATCAGACATATATTAAAGAATATTTGGCAATATATAAGGATCTAGTGAAAAGAAAAATTACATATATAATTTTACCTCACGGAGATTTGACAAAAATTGCACAAAAAAAGAAATTCATTAAAAAGAAAATCGCTAATATATTATTGTTTAATAGTTTTATAAATAAAGCCGCAGCACTACAATGCTTATCAAAACAAGAAATGATGAATACTCATTTTAGTGTTTCGAAAATTATTGGTAAAAATGGTGTTTATATACCAAATATTAAAAAAGATTGTTTTAGTACAAATAAAATTCAATTTACTTATATAGGCAGACTTGAACAATATACAAAAGGTTTGGATTTATTAATTAAATCTGTATCAAGTATTAAAGATTATTTAGTAGCTAAAAATTGTGTATTTGACATATATGGTCCTGATATTTTAGGTAGATGCAAAAAATTAAATAAATTAATTAAACATTACAATGTTACACATTTAATAAAAACTCATTATCCTGTTTACGGAAAAGAAAAAGAAGACATTCTTTTAGCAACTGATGTATTTATTCAAACTTCAAGAACAGAAGGAATGCCTGTTGGTATTTTAGAAGCATTAGCATATGGTGTGCCTTGTCTTGTTACAAAAGGAACAAATTTATATGATGATATTCAAAATAGCAATTCAGGATGGGCATGTGAAACAAATGTTAATGCTATTGCAAAAAATATAATTCTAGTGTTAGAAGAAAAAGATAAATTAATTATGAAAGGAAACAATGCTGTCAAAATGATATTAAACAATTTTGAATGGAAACAAATATCTGAGGAGACTGTTGAATCTTATAAAAAAATCATAGGTTATGGAGAAGAATTACTATGACAATCTATTCTTTCATTCAAGATAAAATGGTTATAGAACGTTTGATAGGTGTTATGATATATGCTTGTACCCTATTTATCTTTTATTACGGAATTAGATATAGTTGTTCTAGAAAAAAAACGGCTGGCTTACTAAACATTTATGTAATAATATTATCAATTATGGCTTTTATTTTTATTCCTGAAAAAACAACTGATTTATATCGTTTACTTGAAATATCAAAAAATTGGCCAAATATGAAATTCAACGATTTCATTACGCAAATAGCTTTTAAATCAAATGTGCCGGTTGCGTATATTTATATTTATATATGTCGATGTACGGGATTAGATGGCTTTTTACCAATGATGACATGTTTTATATTCTATTCGAATGTATTTTCAATACTGAAATCTCTACAAAAAAATTTTAATATTGAATCAAAACAAATTGCAATAGCAATGTTGGCATTTATGGCAATGGGAAAATTTCTTGAAGTCATTTCAGGCGTTAGAACTCTTATGGCAGCTGCCATTTTTGCTAGATGTTTATACTATGAATTAACTAATCATAAAATTAATTTAACTAAAACAATTATAATTTATTTAATTGAGTTAATTACTTGCTTGATTCATCCTTATATCTTGATTTTATTTCTAATGAAATTAATTCTTTCTTTATTTAAACGTGAGCAAAAGAAAAGTGTTAAAATATTGAATACTTGTATTGTTATTATAGTTTGTGCATTCACAATAATATATGGAAAAAACTATATAAAAGAAGCTATCGAGAAGGCTAAATCATATTTATTTGAAGACCATTATAGTTATATATGGGAATATATAATTGCTGAGTTACAGTGTCTCACAATAGGATATTCATTAATATTTTTCTTAAAAAATAGAAAATTAATGAATTATAAAATAATAGATAAAAACACTTATTTTAATATTTTTATTTTTGTTTCTATGTTTTTTATTGTTGCACTTGTTTTTTGTTATCAATATTCTATCTTTCATAGAACTATCACATTTGTTTCTATTTTAACAATGCCTTTGATTTGTTTTAATTTGAAAGAGTATTCTTCGAAAAAATATGAAGAAATTATTATAGGTATATCATTACTTGTATTGATACTTGCTTGTACTCGTGGTGATTTATGCGCATATAAATTTTTTATTTTATAGAATAGAGAGAATTATGAAAAAATACATTTTTGGTTTTGATTTATTAAGAATAATTTTAATGCTATTTATTGTAATTGGCCATTTGTTTGCACATACTCCATTCAATTCTCCATTTGAATTTTTAGGTTTTAAATGGATATTCAGTTGGTTAATACAATCATTTACAGTATGTGCAGTAAATTGTTTTATTTTAATGACGGGGTTTTTGATGATTAACAAAAATTTTAAAACTCAAAGAATATTAAAATTATGGGGTAGAGTTTATTTTTATTCTGTTTTATTGTTCATTATTTTTATTATTATTGATCCAAATAATTTAAGTTTTTACAATATTAAATTATCTATATTTCCTGTATTTAATTCAACTTATTGGTTTTTTACTTGCTATGTTGTGCTATTGTTATTTATGCCTTTTATTAACATTTTAATAACAAGGCTAAAAACTAAACAGTTAATATTATTGAATTTAATTATTATTTGCTTATTTTTTATATTGCCAATATTTGCTGTTTTTTTTAAAGAACTAGATAGTACACATGGGTATAGTATTATACAATTCATAAGTTTATACATTATTGGGGGGACAATAAAAAAACTTAATATTTCTTTTAAAAAGTGGAAATTAGTTATATCATTAATTACAACTATACTTACTATATTTGTATCAAAAATAGTATTGGAACTAATTGTTAGTCATTACTCACTATCAGTAGGCACATCTTTATTTTATCGTAACAATACAATCTTTGTTTTAGTTGAAGCAATAATTTTATTGTTAATCTTTAAAGACACTTTAGTTATAGAAAATAAAAATAATATTATGCTTGATCAAAATACGGGCAAGTTTTTAACAATAATCGATTTAGATACTGTTATGAAAGGATCGCTATTATATGATTATGGAGATGCTTTAAGATTTGGTGCATCGTATGCAAAAGAAGATGAAACTGATTTAAAGAAAGTAGGAGTAAATTTAAAACTTGTTGAAGCATTTACTGAAGGATTTCTAGAAGAATTAAAACCAAGAGATAATGTTAATTGTTATAAACCGATTACTCCACTTGAAGTTTTGTTGTTTTATCAAGGATTTAGAATAATAACGATCGAATGTGCCATGCGTTTCTTGATGGACTATATAGAAGGAGATCATTATTTTAGGATTGATAAAAGTAGACCAGAACACAATTTAGAAAGAGCAAGAAATCAATTAAAACTTGCAAAAGAAATAGAAAAAAATGAAATGAAAATAAAAAGAATAATTAATAAATTGTTAATTAAACTTCATTATGATAATGCCTATTTAATCAAATTAGATGAATAAAATGATTAATGAAAAATTAATACAAATATTACAAACAAATGAAGAAGTTTTATGCCTTAAACAAAAAATTAATTCATATATACAAAGCGAAAGAAAAACATTACAAATAATTGATGCTATATATGTAAAATATGTTTCAACATGTGTTAAAAGTCGCTTTGATATTAATGAATTCATTAAAAGGCTAAAGAAATATCTGAAAAGATTAGAGACTAATGAAAAAAATCATAAAAAGTTAAATATTGATAATATTAATTATTTTGAATACATTTCATATGAAGATGGAGAAATAGCCTATCAAGTAAAGTATCAAGAAGATAAAAAAGGATTTGTTTATTTAGAATATAATAATACAATATATCCAGTTAGACTATTAAAATGGAAAAGATTTAAAGAACAAACAATGCGTTATATTCAAGAATTTAATCCAAACAATATGCAAAATCATAGTATAGGTTTAACATATAAAATTATTTTAAAGGCCCCAAGAATAAGTGTAACATATAATTATACACGAAAGAAATATAAACATAGTTATTGGGATTTAGATTATAATATTAAAAGACATACATCACAAAATATTTTACAGTTTGATAAAAAACAAAAAAATGAAAACGAATAAAATAATTTTCATAAAAGACTTGAATAAAATTTTATAATATGCTAAAATAAGTAGAAGGAAGGTGATTTTATGGATCAAACTAAAATTTATGACATAGCTGGATCAGCTGGAGTAAGCCTTGCAACAGTTTCACGTGTGCTTAACCATCCTGAAAAAGTCAAGCCAGCAACAAGGGAAAGAGTACTTAAAATCATCAAAGACAAAGGTTACAAACCTAACGCTAATGCAAGAGGACTTGCTAGTAGAAAATCAACTACTGTTGCTATTGTAGTCCCAACATTAACTAGAGCATCTATTTCAGAGATGATTCAAGGAGTACAAGATAGCGCTAAAAAGTATGGTTACATGATTAGACTATTTGTTAATGATGATTCTGAAAACGAAAAAGATGTTTGGGGCAATGTAATTGCATCAAGTGTTGATGGAATTATATTAATGAATGACGAATTAAGCAAAGAAGTGTATGAACTTATAAAATATACACCAGTACCAGTTGTATTTGTTAATGGCGTTTCTGATAAGAGCGAATTTGGAAGTGTAACAATTGATAATGAAAAATGTGGATACGACATCACAAAGCAAATGATTGATCGTGGCAATAAAAAAATTGTCTTCGTTACAACACATACATCATATTTAGTAAATGAATTAAAACAAAGAGGATATGAAAGAGCAATGAAAGAAGCAGGATTGCAACCTGAAATATTTGCTACTACCGGAGATATTCATACTAATGAAAAAGATTTTGATGCATATTTAGACAAGAAAGTTCCAGAAGTGGCATTAGTAGTTCGCGATTCAATTGCTATTAGTTTTATGAATGTTGCTCAAAAGAAAGGAATCAAAGTACCTGATCAATTCCAAGTAATAGGATTCCAAAATACAAAATATGCTGAGTTATCATATCCAAAATTAAGTTGTGTTGATACGCCAATTTATGAAATTGGTAGTGCATCAATGAAAGAGTTAACTGACTTAATGAAAGATGGAGAAGAAACAAAACCACAAAATTTAGTAGTCGATTATAAATTTGTATGGCGTGATTCAACAAAATAAAGAACGATGAAGTAGAGAAGTATATTTTATTATGGTAATAAAGAAACATAATGGTTGATGAAAATTATGCAAGTAATAAAATAAAAATACACTATAGAGTTCAACAATCTAATAAAAGTGCATATGGTTTACATATGAACTAAGGTGGTACCGCGAAATATTTCGTCCTTAGACAATTATTGTTTAAGGACTTTTATTATTTTTAAAGGAGAAAAGAAAATGACATTATATGAAGATTTAGTTTATAGAGGATTAATAAATGATATTAGTAGTGAAGAGTTAAAAGAAAAATTAAATAATGGTGGAATGACATTTTATATAGGAACTGATCCAACTGGCGATAGCTTACACATAGGCCATTATTCATCATTTTTAATTTCAAAAAGACTTGCTAATGCAGGACATCATCCAATATTGTTAGTTGGGGGAGGAACGGGATTAATTGGCGATCCTAAACCAAGTGCTGAAAGACCAATGATTACAAAAGAGCAAGTAGAGCATAATTTTAATTGTTTAAAGGAGCAAGCCATAAAGTTATTTGGATTTGAGGTCGTTAATAATAATGATTGGTATAAAGATATCAATTTTATTGATTTCTTAAGGGATTATGGAAAATACTTTAATGTTAGTTATATGCTTGCAAAAGATATTATTAAAAGAAGACTAGATTCGGGAATTACTTTTACGGAATTTAGTTATATGATTATGCAAGCTATGGATTTCTATTATTTATATGAACATAGAAATTGTACATTGCAAGTTGCAGGACAAGACCAATGGGGTAACATTACAGCAGGAATTGAATTAATTAGAAAAAAAATTGGAAAAGAAGCATATGGATTTACAATGCCTTTAATTACTAAATCTGATGGAACCAAATTTGGTAAAAGTGAAGGTGGGGCAATATGGCTTGACAAGAATAAAACTTCTTCATATGAATTATACCAATTTTTAATAAATTCTGAAGATAGTAAAGTAATTGATTATTTAAAAAAATTAACATTTTTAGCAAAAGAAGAAATTGATTCATTAGAAGAATCATTACAAAAAGAACCTCATCTACGCCTTCCACATAAAGCTTTAGCTCAAGCAGTAATAACTGACTTACATGGAGTAGAAGAATATGAACACGCAGTAGCAATCAGTGAAGCTTTATTTAAAGGCAATATCAAAGAACTATCATATGATGACATCAAAGCATGTTTTAAAGGTCTAAAACAAGAAGAAACAAATGAAAATATCAATATTGTTGATGCACTAGTGTTAGTACATGCTGCCCAATCAAAACGAGAAGCAAGAGAGTTTGTAAATAATGGTGCTGTATCAATTAATGGGGATATTGTTAAAGATATAAATTTTGTTATTACAAAAGAAAAAGCATTTGGAAAAGAAACTACTGTTATTAGAAGAGGAAAAAAGAATTACTATTTATTAAAACATAATTAAAAGTATAATATTATAATATAAGGATAAAATAAAAACACTAGAAATAAAATTTTAGTGTTTTTATTAGTATAAAAAGATATAATTTTAATATAAAGCAAAAAATAAAATGTAAGCGTTTGATATGTCCGTCATTAGCGGACATATCGCCACTTTTGCGTTTTACAAAACGTTTACATTAAAAATATTAAAAAATTAAGTTGACACGTGATAATGAATATAATATAATAATACTATCATAGAAAAAGGAGGATATATATATGAAATTTACTATGAGAAAATTAACAATGTTTTTATTAGTAATTTTAGCAGTCTTTGTATTAGTTGGCTGTAAACCAAACAATCCTAACGGACCTGTTACACCTGATGGACCTAAAGTTGAAGTTCCAGATGTTGTTATTGGAAAAGATGGCGCAGCAAAAGCTGATGCTGATGCTGATGAGTATACAAAGGAGTCTACTGAAATATACAATGCTAACTTAGGTCAATTTTATGTTTACTATAGTGAAGCACTAAAGGAAACAAATGTATCTAAGAGACAAGCATTAATGGCTATAGCTGAGGCTAAGCTATTAGAATCTGGTACATTCTTACCATTGTCAAGTCGTGGTGGTAATTATGCTATCTCAAGAGTTGCACCTTATACAGCATCTTCTGTTTTATGGGGTAACGATATGGAAAGATTACACAATGTTTTAGTTACTGACAAATTTATTACTGCTGAAGATAGAGCTGAAATGAAAGCAAAATTTTCTGCTGTTAAAGGAACAGGAACATATTATGCATGGGCTAAAGAATTCTTAACTGGAAAAGGCTATGTATTATCTGATGTATATAATATGGCTTATACAGAAGAACCTGTAACATGGGACGTTCTTAATACATCTTCAAGTGAAGATAGTGAAAAGATAGTTCATACTTATGATGGATTATATGAATATGATCAAGAAAATGAATTAAAACCTGCATTAGCTGAATCTTACACTGTTTCAGCTGACGGAACTGTTTATACATTTAAACTTCGTGAAGGCGTTAAGTGGGTTAACTACCAAGGCCAAGAAGTTGCTGAAGTTGTTGCTGATGACTTTGTTGCTGGTATGCAACATATGATGGATAGCAAAGGCGGACTTGAATATTTAACACAAGGCGTTATTGCTAATGCTGATGAATACATTAATGGTGTTGTTAATGATTTCGCACAAGTTGGTGTTAAAGCTGTTAGTAAATATGAAGTTCAATATACATTAGTTAAACCTACTTCATACTTTATGACAATGTTAGGATATGGTGTATTCGCTCCAATGTCTAGAACTTATTATCAATCTCAAGGTGGTAAATTCGGAGCTCAATTTGATCCATCTGCTGAAACTTATACTTATGGTGTTGATAGTGAACATATCGCTTATTGTGGACCATATTTAGTTCAAGAACATACTGCATCAAGTACAATTAAATATGTAGCTAATCCAACTTATTGGAATGCAGCAAACATCTCAATTAAAACATTAACAATGAAATTTAATGATGGTACAGATGCTAAAAAAGCATATGAAGATGCTAAGAGCAATGTTCTTGCTGGTGCTGGATTAAATGCTGCTGCTTTAGAGTCTGCAAAATTAGAAAAACCTGCAGGTCAAGATAAATCATATTTTGAATTATACGGATATGTTTCTGCAACAGATGCAACTACATTCAGTGCATTCATTA
This sequence comes from uncultured Bacilli bacterium, assembly GCA_934096585.1. Lineage (GTDB taxonomy): Bacteria > Bacillota_I > Bacilli_A > ML615J-28 > CAG-698 > CAKOMG01. Next base: position 15,316 of record CAKOMG010000009.1, on the reverse strand, counting down.
ATATGAATCGTGCTGCTTATGCAAACGTAAATGATGGTACATCTGCAAAAACTACAAAGAATGCAAAACAACAAGAAGAAGCAAAGAAAGCATTAAACAATGTTTACTTCCGTTTAGCATTATGCTTATCATTAGATAGAGCTGCTTATAATGCACAAACTACTGGTGAAGAATTAAAACTAACTTCATTAAGAAATAGTTATACTCCTGGTACATTCGTTTCATTAGAAGAAGAAGTAACAGTAAAAATCAATGGTGTAGATACTAAATTTGCAAAAGGAACTAACTATGGTGTTATTGTTCAAGCTCAATTAGATGCTGATAAGATGCCTATGGTTGCTTATGATCCAAAAGCTGATGATGGTGCTGGATCAAGTGATGGATATGATGGTTGGTATAAACCTGAATATGCAGTTGCATTCTTAGAAAAAGCTATTAAAGAATTAGAAGCTCAAGGTGTAGTAGTTTCTGTGGCTAATCCAATTGTTATTGATGTTCCTACATTTACTGGTTCATCAGTATATCTAAATAGAGAAAGTGCATTTGCACAATCAGTTAATAAGGTATTAGGTGGTAAAGTTAAAATTAATTTAATTAGCTGTACTACACAAGCTCAATGGTTATATGCTGGCTATAGAACAAGTTATGGCTATGAAGCTAACTATGATATCTACGATGTATCTGGTTGGGGTCCAGACTATGGAGATCCTCAATCTTATCTAGATACAATGTTACCATTATATGCTGGTTATATGACTAAGTGTATTGGTGTTTACTAGAAAGTAAATGAAAAATCAAATAATAAGAGGATGATTTTTTCATCCTCTTACTTTTCATAAAAGGAGAATTGCTTTATGTTAAAATATTTATTAAAAAGATTATTGCACGGACTGGTTTCAGTCATAATTGTTGTAGCACTTGTAATGTTACTTATTTATTCTCTAATGGATAGAGAAGCTATTTTTGCACGTGATTCAACAATTACAAATTATGCTAATAATGCCAGAGAAGTTTACATGTATCAAAGATGGCAAAACTATGGATATTTAGACTATGTCCCATACGCTGATTATATTAATAGTTTAGCAAAATCTGGTGAAATAAATGAAGAAACTCGTGCAGAAGCAATCAAATTCGGAAAAAAACCTGAAAATGATACGGAAATTGCAAAAAAATATATTGCAAAGTATACTGAATATTATGAGTCAAAAGGGTACACAATTGTACGTTTAAATGCAAAATTACAAAGAGCAAATGTGTATGCAAAGGGCGGAGAAGAAAAATTATTTGCATATAAAAATGTACCATTGATTACTCGTCTGTGGAAATACTTTAGCGGATTAATTCAAATTGATAATATTCATTATGCTCAAAAACAAATTGATAGCGATCCATCATCTACAGCTACGATTGAAAATACGGGTATAAAATTCACATTACATGACCCTGTTTATGGAGGAAAAAAGTTTTCTCCAGCAATCATAGGTAATGGTACTAAACATAAATATTTATTATATTTCGATAATAAATTTCCATTTATTCATCAAAATTTAGTTACTATCAATTTGGGAACTTCATACTCAGTTAACCGTGGTCAGGATATTTTTAGTACTATGACCAAAACACAAGGAGCTAATATATCTACTTTAATTACTTATCCAACTGGTCTACAATTAACAGGGTCTGATGATTTACATTCGGCAACTTATATTCCTGGTTCTCTTGCTACAAGTCAAGAGTTACAAACAAAATTTCTTGATGATTATACAAATTGTTCTTCATATAAACAAGGTAAATCAAGAATGGGATATTCATTTATAATTGGCATTTTATCTGTTATAATGGCATATTTATTAGGGGTTCCACTAGGAATTTTAATGGCAAGAAAGAAAGATAAATTTGCTGATAAATTAGGTACAATATATATAGTATTTATTATAGCTGTACCATCTCTTGCTTATATTTTTATGTTTAAAGCAATTGGTAGCAGAGCGTTTAATTTGCCTACAACATTTGAAACAACGGCTACTATAAAATCAAATCAATGGAAACAATATATCTTACCAATTGTTTCGTTAGCACTTCCATCAATTGCAAGTTTAATGAAATGGTTAAGAAGATATATGATTGATCAAATGAATTCTGATTATGTAAAATTTGCTCGTTCAGGTGGACTATCTGAATCGGAAATTTTCACTAAACATATATTTAAAAATGCGGCTATTCCACTTATTCATGGAATTCCTGGAAGCATCATTTTCTCACTAACTGGAGCTATCATTACAGAAAGTGTATATGTAGTTCCTGGTGTTGGTAATGTTTTAACAAAAGCAATCAGTTATTATGATAATGGAGTAATTGTAGGAGTTACATTGTTCTATGCTATTTTATCAGTTGTATCAATTATACTTGGTGATATTTTAATGGCTATGGTTGATCCTAGAATTTCATTCTCATCGAAAGGAAGGTAATTATGGAAGAAAAATTAGTTGATTTATCTGAATTTAATATGTCTAATGAAGAACTTTTTTCTAGATATGATATCAATTTAATCAATGCTGAAAAAATTACTGCACCTCGTTATTCATATTGGAAATCAGTTTTTAGAGTTTTTTTTAAAAAGAAAATCAATATTATAATATTGAGTTTATTAGGAATAATTTTATTGTTTACTTATGTGTACCCAACAGTATTTAAATATGATGCAATGGAAAATTTATTAGTAGAAGGATCAAAACATTTAGGACCTGGGGATGCAATATCAAAATTTGGTTTTAGTATCAAATGGATTTTAGGAACAGGCGCTAAGGGTGAATCAACATTTGATGCCGTATGGTTTGGATCACGTATTTCAGTGACACTGGCTTTAATATGCGGATTAATAAATATGACTGTTGGTGTCATTGTTGGAGCTATATGGGGATTTTCTAAAAAAGTTGATATAGTTATGCAAGAAATATATAACACAATTGGAAATGTACCTTATATTTTATTAATTTCAGTTTTAGTATTAATCTTTTCCGCAAGTTTTTGGACAATGGTATTTGCATTAACAATTACTGGCTGGTTAGGTATTGCATATTTCATTAGAACTCAAGTTATAATTATTCGTGATCGTGAATACAACCTTGCTTCTAGATGCTTAGGTACACCAATATTTAGACTTACAATGAAAAATATTTTACCATTCTTAACATCAATTATTGTTACATTACTGGCAACAGAAATACCATCATATATTTCTTCTGAGGTATTCTTGTCTTATATTGGAATGGGATTAGCTGATGCTTCTTTAGGTAAAATGATTAGTGAAGCACAATCGGCAATGCTTACACCAGGATGGGGATTTGAATTCTGGAGTCCTGTTGCTATATCATCAATTATTACAGTAGTATTATATGTTGTTGGACAAAACCTAGGTGATGCTAGTGATCCAAGAACACATATGTAGAGGTGGAACATGGAAGATAGAAAAGTATTATTATCAATTAAAGATTTGCATGTTCAATTTAGAGTAAGAGGTAGAATTCTAACTGCTATTAGAGGCGTATCGTTAGATATCTTTGAAAATGAATCAATTGCTATTGTTGGTGAATCTGGTAGTGGTAAAAGTGTATTTGTTAAAACATTTGCGGGAATGCTTGATGAAAATGGATATATTAGCAGTGGAGATATCATATATAATGATGAAGAATTATCTGATACAGTTGTTTCATATTCTAAAGTTGCAAAAAAAATAGTTGATAATACATGGAATAAATTAAATGATTTTTCAAAGTTGGAATTTGGATCAGATATTTATAAACAAATATTAGAACTTAAAAAAGAAAAAGAAATGAAAATGACTTTATCAAGTGAAGAGTTTGATCAATTTGAAGAACAAATTAAGGATTTAAATTATCAAAAAACTGAAGAATTCAATTTAAAACAAACATTTGATCCAAAACATGAAAAAGATAAAATTTTAAAGTCTTCAGTCTTAATTAAAGAATATGCTCAAAAAATTAAAGAACTTGAAGAAAAGAAAAAAGAATTAATTAAGAACCATCGTAAAAAAATATTAAAAAATGTGGAATACTTAGAAGATTACAAAAAGAGAATGGATGCTTTAAAAGAAGAATATGCCAAAGCAATTGATCAAGAAATTAGTGAAGAAACAAAGCAAAGAAATTTGATTATTGCTAAAGAAATATATTTATCAGTTGGTAGATATGAACTTCTAAAAAGAATGAGTTTAGTTAATAAACTAATTAGGGCATTTAAACAAGCCATGCGTTTTAATACAGATTTAAATGATGAAGAAACAAGAAATAAAGTATTTGATACAGTTGTATTTAGAGTTAAGTATTTGGATGAAAATGAAACAACATTACATGGAACATGTGTACTAAATCTTGCAAAGATTAAGTACACAAAAGATTGGCAACAAATTCGTGGTACAAAAGTTGCTACAGTATTTCAAGATCCTATGTCTTCTTTAAACCCTATTATTACAATCGGTAAACAAATTTCTTCAATTATTATGAAACATCAAAAATGCTCTGAAGTTGAAGCAAGAGCAAGAGCGATTGAACTAATGCAAAAAGTAGGCATTCCAAATGCGGAAAATAGATATGATGATTATCCATTCCAATATTCTGGAGGAATGAGACAAAGAATAGTTATTGCAATTGCTTTATCATGCCAACCTAAAATTTTAGTTTGTGATGAACCAACTACAGCACTTGATGTTACTATTCAAGCACAAATTTTAAAACTTATTAAAGATTTACAAAAAGAATTTAATTACACAATTGTATTTATTACTCATGACTTAGGCGTTGTTGCAAATATTGCTGAACGTGTTGCAGTTATTTATGCAGGTCAAATAGTAGAAGTTGGAACTGTAGAAGAAGTATTTTATGACCCTCGTCATCCATATACATGGGCTTTACTTTCATCTCTTCCACAACTTGCATCAAAAAATCAAAAGTTATATTCAATAACAGGAACACCACCATCACTTTATAATAAGATTATAGGGGACCCATTTGCACCGCGTAATCCATATTGTTTAAAAATAGATACATTAATGGATTCGCCAGTGTTCAAAGTTACAGATACGCATTATGCTAAAACATGGTTACTTGATCCACGTTCACCGAAAGTTGAAAAACCTGAAACTATTCAAGATATTCATGAAAAACTAATGAAGGCATTTAATATTTAGGAGGTATTTTATGGAAGAAAAAATTAAAAAACACAAAACTCCTAGTGCTTCTCATCATTTTCCAGAACATGGTCCACTTGATGAAAACGGAAGAGAAATATTATTGTCTTTAAAGAACGTTGATATAACGTTTGGTAAAGGTGATCATGCAGTTAAAGCAGTTAAAAATGCATCTTTTGATATTTACAAAGGAGAAACATTTTCACTCGTTGGGGAATCAGGAAGTGGAAAAACGACAATAGGCCGTGCTGTTATTAGAGTTAACCCATGTGCAAGTGGGGAGATTCTTTATAAAGGAGTTAAAATTTCAGGAAATATCCCTCATAGCCTAGACCGCGAAGTAATTAGAAATATACAAATGGTTTTCCAAGATCCAGCATCTTCATTGAATGAGCGTGCAACTGTTGATTATATTGTTTCAGAAGGTTTATACAATTTCCATCTATTCAATAATGAAGCAGAACGTGTTGCAAAAGTAGAAACAATGATCAAGGAAGTTGGTTTACTTCCAGAGCATCTAACAAGATATCCACATGAATTTAGTGGAGGTCAACGTCAAAGAATTGGTCTTGCTAGAGCTATGATTATGGAACCAGAATTAGTTGTAGCTGATGAACCAATATCTGCTCTTGATGTATCCATTAGAGCACAGGTTTTAAACTTGCTTAAAAAGTTCCAAGAAGAAAGACAAGTTACATATTTGTTTATTGCTCATGATTTATCAATAGTAAGATATATATCTGATCGTATAGCTGTTATTTATAAAGGAGATATAGTTGAAATAGCAGATTCTGATGAATTGTTTAATTATCCACTACATCCTTATACTAAATCATTAATTTCGGCTATACCAATTCCAGATCCAAAACTTGAAAAACATAAGATTTTATTTACATATGATCCTTCTATTCATGATTATTCTGTTGAAAAACCAGAGATGGTAAATATTGGACACAATCACTATATATATGGATCTAAATCTGAAATTGAGACATATAAAAAAATCAGGGAACAAAATGAACCTATAAAATCTATTACAATAGGTGATGGAACTGAACAAGAAATAATAAAAGAAGACGAACCAATTAATCAAGAAATTTTAGATCATCCAATCCATGATACTGGAAATAAATGGTATGCTCTACTTGGTTTTGTATTACCAATTATTGGTTTAATAATGGCTATAATCTTTAAAAAACATAATTATATTAATAATTATCGCATTTTAAAGAAGGCTTCAATCGTAGGATTAATATTTATACTTGCAATTGTAGTAATATTTATGGTATTATTACTTATAGCTGCAAGCTAAAGATAAAAGACTTAGCTTATGCTAAGTCTTTTTAAAGGAGTTTTTATGAAAAGAGAAGTAAGAGATAATGCTACTAAACGATATCCAAAACCTGTCACAAAAGTAGAATTAGATGATAAACATGTAAAATTGCGAATCATATTAATAGTTGTGTTTATAATTATTGCGGGAGTATTTATTGGTATCACTTTATCAAGGCAATTTGGTACAAAAGCAGGATGGACAACTATTGAAGTAACATACGATGAAAACAATAATAGTGGAGATTTTGTATTTCAGTATGAACTAGGCACTAAAAATATTTCTTTAACAAGTGAAAAAAATCAGGTATCAAAAATATATACTGAATCTTTAATTAAAATATATCAACTATTAGATGAAGTAAATGAATATCAAACTTTAAAAAACATATATTATATAAACAAACATATTAATGAAGAAATAGAAGTTGATAGTGTTTTATATGAAAGTCTTAAAAATTTAAATAATACTAGATATATATATCAAAGTTTAATTTTTAATCAATACTCTAATATGTTTTATGCTGATTCAGATAGCAATGCTATAAAATTTGATGCATATAAAAATGAGGAAATGAAAACTTATTTTAAATCCATATTATATTATACAAATAATGAACATCATATTAATTTAGAATTGTTAGAAAATAATAAAGTAAAGTTAAACGTTAGTGTTGAATATCAAACTTTTATGAAAGAAATAGAAGAGAATACATTTATTAGTTTAGAATTTATAAAAAATGCTAGTATAATTGATTATGTTAGTGATACATTAATTAAAAATAATTTTACAACAGGAAATATTTCTAGTTATGATGGCTATACTAGAAACTTAGATTCTAGAAATATGGAGTATAATATGAATGTGCGTGATAAAGAGGATATTGTTTATAATGCCTTTTCGTACACATATAAGGGACCAACAAGCATAGTTTATCTAAGAAATTATAAAGTAAATGCAAAAGACGAAAGTAGGTTCTATGAATATAAAGATGGAACGAGAAGAACCTGGTATATTGATTTAAATGATGGATTAGATAAAGCAGTAACGTCTAATATGATATGTTTAAGCAACAATAAAACATGTGTAGCGATTTTACTTGAGATGTTAAATGCATATGTCAGCTTAAGTATTGATACAGATTTAATTAATAATTTAAAGTTACATGATATTGATACAATATATATAAACAAAAAAGAAATACATCATAATTTTGATACAAATATTAAAAATATATATTCAACTTCAACAATTTCTTATGAGGTTATATATGATAAAGATTAAGAATTTTTCTAAATTTAAAACTATATATTTTATATGTATAGCTACTCTAAATGTTATTGCGTTATTATTATCAATTTTTTTAAAAAATAATGACATTTCATTGATAATTCAGATTGTTATAAGTTTATTGCTATTATTTGTTATAAATAGTAGTTCAAATGATATTAGCAAAAAGAAAGCCAAAGCTACGAATAAAAACGATAAAATAGAAATTGATAATTCTGTGGAATTGCATAAAGTATTATGGTTTGGTTTAATGATTCATATTTTCATATTATTATTAATTCAAATATTATTAAATACATTGTAAAATAAAAAATCCCTTGTTGGGATTTTTTTATTCCATAACTTTTAATGCATTAAATGCTCTTTTGATTTTCTTTTCAGATTTTTTATATTGAATACCAAATTCAGAAATGATTTGAATAAAATCTAATTTTCCTTGGTGATATGATTTGCTTGTATATTCAATTTCATAATCACAGATACCTAAATAATTACTCTTATCAATATTTAAAATACCACTTCCATAAGGAACATAGTGTCTAAGTGTAGAAAGACTTAAAAAATTAACTACTTTTTGATCTTTAATTAATGATTGTAAATCATCCGCAATACTTCCTGCTTTTACGATACCTGTTTCTTTTAAATCTTCAAATTCTTTTTTTGATATTTCTACACTTTTGATATCTGTATTGTATCCCTTTTTGCGTTTTAAAGTTAATTCAAGATTATCTCTTTCACGTACTCTAAGCGAAGCGTTAAGTGCTTTTAATGAGAATCTTTTAGTATCGAAATAGTGGTTTGTTTGAAAGTCACTTTTTGCATTTTTGAAATAGCCCAATAATTTTTGGTATTCTGCTTCAGTTAATAAACTTTTAAATTCTACATCTGTTTCTTTTTGCATAATTAACTCCTTTTAAAATCTTTAGCATATACTATTATACATATATTTAAGAAAAATGCAATAGTATTTTTATCTTTTTTATAAAATAAATACAAAAAGAATATTGTCAATTAATGTAAAATTAAGAAATTTTATTTTTTTCTTAAAAAAAGAAAACAAATATGTTATAATATAATCTGTTAAGAGGTACTAAAGTAATGAATGAAAAAGACTTCAATTGGGGACAATTTTTGCAACCATATGAATTAGCTGTAGAAGGTTTTGTTTTAAAATTTGATTCAATAAAAAAAGAGTATGAACTTGCTGGTAAACACTGCCCAATAGAAAGTGTGAGAGGAAGAGTTAAAACACCAGAAAGCATCGTCGCTAAATTAAAGAGAATGAATCTTGATTTTAGTGAAATTCGTAATTTATCCGATATTGGTGGAATTAGGTTGAAATGTAAATATATTCAAGAAGTATATGAAATATTAGATTTGTTGAAAGCACGTAAAGATATAGAAATTTTTTGGATTAAGGATTATATAGAGAATCCTAAGCCATCAGGATACAGATCTTTACATGTAATTGCTAAATACAATGCAGAAACTATTGATGGACAGATTCCAATTAACATTGAATTTCAAATCAGAACTTTAGCCATGCACCTTTGGGCATCGATTGAACATTCTTTAAAATATAAATATTATCGAAATATTCCAGAAAACTTAAAAGTAAGACTTATTGAAGCTAGTAGAATAGCATACAATCTTGATGTTGAAATGAGTAAGATAAAGCATGAAATGGAAATATTAGATGAAGCTTCCCAGAAAGAAGAAACTTATGATTTTGACTTTGATTATAATGACAAAAAGTAGTGATTAACACTACTTTTTTAATATGCCATCAATAAGTCCATATTCTTTAGCTTCTTCACTAAACATATAATTATCTCTTTCTGTATCAATAGCTATTTTTTCAATTGGTTGATTAGTCATTTGCGCAAGAATTTTGTTCATACGATCTTTAATTCTTAATATGTGCTTAGCCGCAATTTGAATTTCTGTTGCTTGACCACTAGCTCCTCCTAATGGTTGATGAATCATAATTTCGCTATTTGGAAGAGCAAATCTTTTTCCTTTAGTGCCACTTGCAAGTAAGAAAGCAGCCATAGATGCAGCCATACCAATACAGATTGTGGAAACATCAGGTTTAATTAAGTTCATTGTATCATATATAGCCATACCAGCAGTAATACTTCCTCCAGGTGAATTAATATATAGTTTTATATCTTCATCACTATTTTCAGCTGCAAGAAACAAAAGTTGAGCAACAACAGAATTAGCAAGATCATCATTAATTTCTCCACTTAACATAATAATACGATCTTTTAATAAACGTGAATATATGTCATAAGAACGTTCGCCTTGAGCTGTTCTTTCAATGACAACAGGTGCATAATACATAACTTCATCTCCTTTTGATATATAAATAATACAATAATTATATCATTATGTCAAATATGAAATTTGTTGAAATGTGTAATAACACAAACAAATTAATGAACTTTTAATATAATAATAACAAAAGGAGGTGTATAATTAATGAATCAAAACTTCACAAATGGCAATGTTGTTAATCTACCACCAATCGTAACAAGACATGTAAATGTCGTTCATAGATATCAAATCATAAATCAACCTCACATCATGGAAGACGTTACGCAAATATGCAATCACGTAATTAAACGTCACCAATGTATTACAAAACCAATTTGTTGTGAAAACACTGATTATCAAGAAGAAGGATGCTGTGGCAACCAAATGTTTAATAACCAAACATTTGATAATCAAGAAAATTTCTTCCAAAATCAAAACAATCAAAACACTTTATTCTAAGGTTTAAGCATTAGAATAGAAAAAAGGGGCAAGGAAACTTGTTCCTTTTTTTAAAAAAACTTGAAAAACAAAATAAAAGATGATATAATATTTTTAACTTGTTGATTAAGAAGTAGTAATATATAGCTTTATTTTAAAGAGAAAAAAGCAAATGGTGAGAGCTTTTAAATAAACATATATGAATTCATCTTAGGAAAGGCTTTAATACAGTCCGTAATTCTTGCGTTAAAAGATAAATGAGAGCTTATATAGTTACTATATAAGAATTAAGGTGGTACCGCGGATATATTCGTCCTTAAGAAGCAAATATTTGTTTCTTAAGGATTTTTTTAATAAAAGGAGAAAAAATATGAATGATGATTTAAAAAAATTAGAAGAAGAAGCGATGTCTTCAATTGAACAAGCTGATACAGAGCATAATCTAAATGAATTAAAAGCATTATATTTGGGTAAAAAAAGTAAATTACAAAATATAATGGCTCAAATGAAAGACTTAAGTATCGAAGCAAAAAAGGAATTAGGAAGAAAAAGTAATGAATTTAAAACAAAAGTTGAAAATTTAATTGAAGAAAGAAGAAAAAAATTAGCTGATGCTTTAATTAATGAAAAACTAAAGAAAGAAACAATTGATGTAACATTACCAGGCAAAAAAATACATACAGGTTATTTACATCCACTACATAAAGTAGTAGAAGAAATAGAAGATGTATTTATTGGCATGGGTTATGAGATTGCGGAAGGACCAGAAGTTGAAGAAGATTTATATAACTTTGAAATGTTAAATTTGCCAAAAGGACATCCCGCAAGAGAAATGCAAGATTCTTTTTACATAAATGATACAATTTTATTAAGAACTCATACATCCCCAGTACAAGCTCATACTTTGTTAGAAAAGAAAGGACAACCATTTAAAATCATTTGCCCAGGAAAAGTATATAGAAGAGATAATGATGATGCTACTCATTCTCATCAATTTATGCAATGTGAAGGCTTAGTAGTAGGCGAAAATGTTACAATGGCTGATTTAAAAGGAACTTTAACAACAATAGCATCAAAAGTATTTGGCGACAAATTAGCTGTTAGATTTCGTCCATCATTCTTCCCATTTACTGAGCCAAGTGTTGAAGTTGATGTTCAATGTTTCAAATGTGGAGGAAAAGGATGTTCACTTTGTAAAGGTAGTGGATGGATTGAAGTTTTAGGTGCTGGTATGGTACATCCAAATGTTTTAAAAATGGCAGGATATGATACAAATAAATACCAAGGCTTTGCATTTGGTGTTGGAGTTGAAAGAATAGCAATGTTAAGATACGGAATAGATGATATTAGAAACTTCTATACTAACGATATCCGTTTCTTAAAGCAATTTTAGGAGGCAATATTATGCGTGTAAAATTAGAATGGTTAAATGAACTTGTTGATTTAACAGGTTTATCACTTGAAGAAATTGTAAATACCGTAAGTTTATACTCTATTGAAGTAGAAAATGTTGATAAAATGGTTCATGCAAGTAATATTGTTATCGGACATGTCTTAACAAAAGAAACCCATCCAGATAGTGATCATTTAAATTTGCTTACAGTTGATGTGAAAGATGAAGTTCTAAATATTGTGTGTGGTGCTCCAAATGTAGAAGCGGGGCAATATGTTATAATAGCTAAAGAAGGATGCGTTTTAGATGGTGGTACAATCAAAAAATCTAAAATTAGAGGCTATGAATCTCGAGGCATGGTATGTTCATTACAAGAATTAGGCATTGAAAAGAAATATGTTCCAGAAAAATTCAGTAATGGAATCTATTATTTCGAAGATAAAGTTACTGTCGGAATGGATGCAAGCCTTGCTTTAAATTTAAAAGACCCAGTAATTGAATTAGGCCTTACTCCAAACAGAGGAGATATGTTAAGCATGCTTGGAGTAGCCTATGAGATGAGTGCTGTGTTTAAAAGACCACTTAAACCATTAGTGTTTGAAATTGAAAGAACTATGGATAAAAACACTAAAACTATAGAAATTGAGTTAGAAACGCCAAACTGTTTATCTTATTATGGACAAGTAATTAGAAACGTCAATTTAAAACCGTCACCAAGGTGGCTAATTTCCCGTCTAATCGCTTTTGGAATTCGCCCGATAAACAATTGTGTGGACATCACAAACTACATCCTAGCGCTTTTTGGCCAGCCACTTCATGCATTTGATTTAGACAAGGTTGGAAATAGAATTGTTGTTAAGCATGCGAAAGAAAACGAAGAATTCATAACTTTGGATAATCAAAAACGCATATTAACAAAAAATGATATCGTTATAACAGATGGAACTAAATCTTTATGCTTAGGCGGTGTTATGGGCGGCTTAGAAAGTGAAGTAACGGATGAAACTAAAAACATTATGTTAGAGGCTGCAGTATTTGATCCACTTACTATTAGAAAAACAGCTGCAAGACTATCATTACATAGCGAATCAAGCCAAAGATATGAACGTGGAGTTGATATAAATCGTACAAAACTTGCCCTTGATTATGCTTGCTATTTATTTAAAGAATTATGTGATGCAGAGATAGTTAATGAGCCGGGATTTAGTGGTATTAAACATGTTGAAGATAAAGAAATTGATCTTACCAAAGAAGATGTTAATGGCTTATTAGGTACAAATATTGAAGATAATGAAATTAAGGATATTTTAGAATCATTAGGCTTTATTGTTAAACCTGGATTTAAAGTATATGTTCCAAATAGAAGACCAGATATTACAATTAAAGAGGATTTAATTGAAGAAGTAGGAAGAATATATGGTTATGATCGTCTTCCACTTACTCATCCTGTAGATGATGCACAAGGATCATTAACTTTACATCAACGTAAAACGAGATTAATTCGTAATACTTTATTATCAATGGGACTTGATGATGTTGTGACATATTCACTAGTTAGTGAAAATGCTAATAAGTTATTTACAATTAATCATGAGGATAAAAGTGAGAACATTGAATTATTAATGCCTTTAACTGAAGAAAGAAAAATGTTAAGGAAAAGTTTACTTCCATCAATTTTGGATGTTGTTAAATATAATTTCTCAAGAAAGAATAAAGATATTAATATTTTTGAAATTGGAAAAGTATATTATAAGACAGGCGATATTAGTGATGTAAGTAATAAATATGAGAAAATGGTGCTTGCAGGAGCAATGGCTAATGAGTATTCTAGTACTTTATGGAAAGGTGAAAAAGAAAATGTGGATTTCTATTTAGTCAAAGGAGTATTAGAGGAATTAGCTAGATGCTTAAATACAAAATTTGATTTTGTGAAAGAAGAAAAAGAATGTAATGAAATGCATCCAAATCGAACTGCCGCAATCATGTGGAATGGTAAACATATAGGATATGTTGGTGCACTTCATCCAAAATATGCTCACGAAAATGATTTAGATAATGTATATGTATTTGAATTATTAATTGATGAAATCTTAAATGAACAAGAAGTTATTAATAGATATATTCCAATTATGAAACTTCCAAGTGTTGAAAGAGATATAGCATTAGTTATGAAAAAGGATGTTAATGCAAAAGATGTTATTGATTGTATTTTAAAGAGTGATAAACAGTTGTTAACAAACGCTTATGTATTTGATTTATATGAAGGGGATAAAATTAATAATGATGAAAAGTCTTTAACAATCAAATTAGTATTTTCATCTAATGATCCTTTAACTGATGATGTTATTAATGCAAAGATAAAAAGAATATTAAAAGATTTACAATATAAAATGAATATTACATTACGATCATAATTAATGAAACAAGTGTTAAAAAAAGAGGTACTAAGGTTTAAAACTTAGTGCCCTTTTTTTGTGTCATTTCTTAAAATAACCTTAAAAAAAATAGAGGTTTTAGAAAAAACTCAAAAAGTTTTCCCAGTTTTTGACATTTTTTACGTATATATTAATGGCAAAAAAATATTAGAAAATTATGCCAGAAAGAGAAGTAATATATGTATTATTTAAACAATCAAAAACTCGTACAAGAAATGGCGATAGTTACGGAAGAAATTAATGAAACCATCTATTTAATTAAAAAATTAAAAGATGAAACTTGCACTTTTAGTAAAGCTTTTTATATTTTAAAAAAACATTATGGATTTAGATCAAATGCACAACTGGCAAATAAAATGAAAATAAGTGAATCTACTATTAGAAACTATTTACTGGGAAAAAATAAACCAGATAAAATTGAAACAGTCCTAGCTATATGTGTTGGTTTTTCTTTACATCCAGCTGTATCTAAAATAATTATGAATAAAACAGGATTAACATATTTAGATAAATCATTATATAGTCAAATGGTAATTGAATTAATACTTAATAGGTGGTATAGGGAAGATATTGAAATAATAAATGAAAAATTAAGAGTATTAAATGTGAAATTTATGATTCCATAAAAAAAATAATTCGCAACATGGTTGCGATTTTTTTTAACGGTTTTTCACTATTTTTATTAAAAAACCTCACTTTTTTAAGAAAATCCTTCATTTTGAGCTCATTTTATCCGCAACTACCTTGCGAATTTGAAAATACCAATTTGTTATAATGTACGTGTAAATTAATTTACAAAAACAAAAAGGAGGATGAAAATGATTTGAAAAGTGTAAGTATAATAAGTGTTATCTGTTATATAGTAGGAGAATTATATAAACAAATATTTAAAACAAATA
>CAKOMG010000008.1 GCA_934096585.1 uncultured Bacilli bacterium | reverse complement strand
AGTTAAGCACTATTACGCTGATGATAGTTGGGTTTTTACCCCGCAAAAGTAGGTCGTTGCCAAGCTATCTTTCTATTAATGCCTCAGTAGCTCAGTTGGTTAGAGCACCTGACTGTTAATCAGGGGGTCCTAGGTTCAAGTCCTAGTTGAGGCGCCATGTGGCCTTTTGGAGAAGCGGTTTAACTCACATGCCTTTCACGCATGCACACACGGGTTCGAATCCCGTAAAGGTCACCATTTGAAAATTAAACGAGTAATATTTATATTCACTCGTTTTTTTCTTTTTTAAAAAAAAGAAAATTAATGAATAGGTTAGTTTTTATACAACTAATATAATCAAAGGTGACGTATGAAAAAAGTGACAGCTTATATTCCAAAACAAGAAGATTTATGGTATCGTAAACATTTACTTAATGATGAACAAACAATGACATATAATCATGATTTTGGAGGTACAATTAATTTTAATGAGGATAGATGGGACTTTTGGTATAGTAAATGGATAAATACTAAGGATCATTTTTATGCTTATTTAATTAATGAACGTAATGAATATATAGGAGAAATTAGTTATCACTTAGATAATAATAAATACATTTGTAGCATAATAATTGAATATAAATATAGAAATAATGGTTATGGCAAATTGGGATTAGATTTATTGTGCGAGATTGCAAAAAGTAATAATATTAATTGCTTATATGATTGTTTAGCCAATGATAATACAGCAATAAACTTATTTTTAAATAATGGTTTTGAAATTGAATATATAACTTCACAAAATACAATAGTAAAAAAATGCCTTCATTAATTTTGATGTGTAAATAAGACTAATAATTTCGTATTATTATACGAAAGGATAAATTAGTTATGAAAAAAGTATATATATTAACATGTATGGTACTACTTTTATTTTGTTTAGTTGGATGCAATGAGTATACTTTAAACAAATTGATTAAAGGTAAAGAAATAAATTATGTGTCAGTAGCATCCTTTTCAGCATTACGAACTGCAGATATAAAAATTGAAGAATTGAAAGAGCAACCATTTTATAATAACATAATGAATTCTAAGCTTGAAAGTATTGAGACATTACCAAAAACTTCATTGCGATGGATGATGCTTTTACATAATGATACTGAAGTTATAGAAATAACATATATGGATAAACTATATGCAAAATATGATGAAAGTTATTATATTATAAGATGTTTAGAAAAAGATATTAAAGCTATAAATGCTTATATTTTTAGGGATTATAATAAATATAAATTAATAGTAGAATCTTTAACGCCCTTTATGGTAGAAAAATTAAAAGATGAATATGAAGCAGGAGAAGTAGTAGAAGTAAAAATGGCAAGTATGGAGTATTACCCTATAAAAGAGGTGTTATATCCAAGACTATATGCGTTTTTAAATGGTAAACTAATTGGAAAATTAGATACATCAAACACAATAAAATTTATAATGCCCGCAAACAATTCCGTTTTAACGTTATCTAATACTGATGATAATATTTATAGATTAGATGTTAAGGATAATTTTGAATTACTTACTAAACCATTAAAGCATTATTATAAAGCAGGAGAAAAAGTTACAGTTACAACTAAATTCTTATCTGGACCGCGCATTGATGTAAAACTCAATGGAAAATTATTAACAATAATACAAGAAAGTTATGAAGATTATGAATGTAAATATGAATTTGTTATGCCTTCATTTAATTCTCGTCTTGTAATATTAATGAATACACTTGAAAAAGCCGAGCATTAGTTGCTCGTTTTTTCTTTGACTATTTTAAAATAAAATAAGTATTGATTGCTAGTCAATTAAATGTTATAATATAATTATGAAACATAATAAGTTAGAAAAGCAAAATTACAATTAATAATGATAAAATTATTGATTGTGCAGTCGCTTTAATCAGTGAAAAAGGATTTGATAATTTATCTAGTTAAGAAATTAAAAAAAAATTATTGAAAAAAATAACTAATTCATTTGGTAATTTTATTTAGGGATATAAGAGCAAAACTTATTTAAAAAATTAAAAATTGCTTTAAGTTATATTACTTCCTTATATAATGATAAATATCAATAAGAAGTAATAAGCATGTTTTATGGTGCCTTAAACTTACGATGTTTTACAAATAATGAAATTGATTCTGAATTAATTATAAAAAATTTAGATAAAGAAAGGAGCAAATAATGAATAAAAGCGGATTGCTTATAATGTTGATTAAATAAGTAAATCCATTTATTAAATATTTTACAAAAAGCTATTACCTAAATATACTTTATAAAGGAAAAGGTTATTAGTTGTTAACGTAAGGATGTATCAGTAATTGATATATTCATAATGAAAAAAGAATGACTAGTATTAAAAACTATATAAGAAAGCATCTTCAAGATGAGTAAGAAGAAAAGTTTATTTACAAACTAACAAGAAACATAAACAACTAAAAACATAAAAAACATTAGATTGCATTAAATGCAGTCAATGTGAATCTGTATGTTTTTAACATTTAAATGTCATAGAATTATTAAAAGAATGTAAGAAAATGGAGGATTAAAAAATGATTGAAAAAGCATTGACAATAAAAAATGTATCTGAAAAAAACAAAATAACTTATAAGACAATAATATCAATGGGAATAATTATTCTATCTGTTGTATTACCGCAAATATTCCATATTTTTGTTGGGGCGAAAGGCGGAATGAAGTGGCTTCCAATGTATTTACCTGTATTAATTGGCGGATGTTTATTAGGTGTTAAATGGGGGCTTTTAATAGGAGTATTATCACCACTAACAAGTTTCATAATTACAAGTATTGCGGGTAACCCAATGCCTCAGTTCACAATGCTTCCATTTATGATGATTGAACTTGCTATATATGGGGCAATTTCTGGATTATTCTCAAAGAAAATAGGTGAAAATGGATTATGGGTTTTTGCCAGTGTATTTGCAAGTATAATTGTTGGGAGAAGTGTATATTTTGGACTTGAATTATTATTCCATAATGTTGTCAATTTTTCAATGGAAATGATAGTTAATCAAATGAAAAACTGTGTATATGGCCTTACACTTCAAATTATTATTGTTCCTATTATTGTAATAATATTAAAAAAGTTAATTATTAAAGAAAAATAAAAATGAATGATTTAGAAAAAGCAAAACAATTGTTAAGTGGTCATTCCATTGTTTTAGTAAAACAAGAAGAAGTTATTATAGATGATGGAAGAGGCATTTCACCAATGATGAAATTTATTGGAGAAAACATTAATCTAGAGGACTTTAGTGCAGCCGATATTGTAATTGGAAAAGCAGCCGCAATGTTGTTTAGAAAGGCCAAAATAAAAGCAGTATATGGAACTATTATGTCAAAAGATGCAAAAAAATATTTAATAAAACACAATATTGAATGTAGCTATAATCAATTAGTTGATAATATCATTAACAGAAAGGGAACAGATATATGCCCAATGGAAAAAACAGTTAAAGATATTGATGATTATGAAGTTGGCTACGAAGCACTTAAACAAAAATTACAAGACATAAGAAAATAATCAAGATTACTATTGATTATTTTTTTATAAAAATATTAATAAAAATATTTTGATTTTTAAAAAATTATGTTATACTTTAATAAAGATCAACTTGTAAAAAAAGAGGCGTAATTTATGTTTAAATTAATCAATGTAACTAAAACATACAAAAGAGGGAAAATAAAAAAAGAAGCATTACATAGTATTTCATTGACACTACCATCAAAGGGTTTAGTATTTATTATTGGAAAGTCTGGCAGTGGCAAATCAACATTACTAAATATCCTATCTGGTCTTGACTCTTTTACAAGTGGTGAAATATATTATAATGACTTTACATATAAAAAGAAAAATACTAAAAAATTCGATAAACTTCATGCATATGAATTCGGGTTTGTTTTTCAAGATTATTGCTTAATAGAGGAACTTAGTGTTAAAGATAATATTGCTCTTGGAACTCTAAAAAATGAAAGCGAATGTAAAAGAGAAATTAATAATTTACTAGAACTAGTTGGTTTAAAAAAATATGGCAATAAACTTGCAAAAGAATTAAGTGGTGGAGAAAAACAAAGAATAGCTCTAGCTAGAGCTTTAATTAAAAAACCAAATGTCGTATTTTGTGATGAACCAACGGGAAATCTAGATATGATATCTAGTGAAAAAGTATTAAAGGTATTAAAAAAAGCAAGTAAGAATGCTTTAATAATAGTTGTTACTCATAATATTGATTCCGCTTATTTATATGGTGATCGAATTATTAGTTTAAATGATGGCATAATAACAAATGATGAAACTATTTATAATGAAGGAAAGTCACAAAAGTTATATTCTATACCACCTTCACTATACACAGATTCTAATGAAATTAATAAAATTAATGAATTAATTCAGAATAAAGAAATTGAAGGTATAACTTCAAGATATTCCCAATTTGAAGAAACAAATTATGTAAATGATGAACCAAATAAATATAAACTAAAAAGAAAAAAAGGAGAATGTTCAAAAACCATATCCAAACTATTCTCTAAAAAATGGTATATAACAACAATATTTGTAATTTTAGCATCATTAATGTTAGCACTATATTCTGTATGTGCATCATTTAAAAATTTTAATAATGATGACTTTATATTAGAAAATTTAGACACAACTCATTCTAGTGCTTTAGTTGTTCAAAAAACAGGAGTAACAGAAAACGGCAATTTTAGTTTTGATAGTGTTAAAGCTATAACTGATAATGATATGAAATTATTGCAAGAAAACTATACTGGTAATATATATAAAATATATAATTATTCAATTCATATTGCAGGTACTGAATATTTAAAATATGATAACCATATAAAACCTAGTCTGTTCTATAAATTCTATGCTCAAGAATCTAGAGGATTAGTAGTGGCTAGTGAAAGTTTTGTGAACAAAATTTTACAAACGGAAAAAATAGAATTTTTAGCAAAAGCCAAAAAAGAAGAACCTTTTGGAATTTATATAACTGACTATTTAGCTGATTCATATTACTATTGGAAACCTATAAATAACCATAACTACGCGGAAGTTTTGGGTTATCTAAAATTATCTGAAGATGGTGCAACAAAACAAGCATACATTAATGGTGTTATTAAGACAAATTATAAAGAGAATACTAAAAATATTAGAGAGCTATTCATGAAGAATAATGTAAGTAGCGTTAATGATATATTAATGGATCAAAAATGTAAAAACGAATTAAATTATTTATACAGTGCTGCTTCCTATGCTTATTCATTTGATCCCGATTTTAAGACAGCTTATGATAGCGAATTGCTTTCAAATAATAGTATGTATTTTAGAAATGTAACCATTAAATCAAAAGACACTAAATATTCATTAGGGACAAAAACTGTTGGATACTCATCTAAACTAAATGATAATGAAGTATTGATGACATCCGCAACTTTAAAAGCAGTATTTGGTGAAGCCCTAACAATTGAAGCTCTAACAAACAGCTTAGAAAACCTAGGTGCAATCAATCTCACATCGACATCATCTCAAATTAATTATAATCAGATATTCTTTAATGAAAATGTGACAATAAAAATAAAGGAAAGTAATAAAGATTTATTAAATACATATAGTGTTGGGCATATTATTGTTAGCGAAAATGTTTATAGAAAATATCATAGCATGAATTTAATAGTCTATGCAACATATATGGATAATATTGAAGATGTAAAAGAAAACATGCAAAAACTATCAAAATCTCGTTTAGTACCATTTGATATGTCATATGATGCCATCCTAAAAGTTACAGAAGCTATTGCATCATTCTCTTCAGTTTTTAGAGTAATAACAGATGTATGTTTATTACTAGTAGTTATTTTATTAGTTGTATATGTGTTTTTTATAGTCCGCAGTCAAAAATATAATATTGGATTATTAAAATCTTTAGGTACATCTAATCTATTAGTTACCGGAAACTTTTTAGGTCAAATTGCAATGTTCTTTATGGTAACAGCATCTTTATATGGAACCTTTTATTCAGTATTAATAAATATTAATAATAAAGTATTAAAGTCCGCATTAAAGAGTAAATTATACTATAAAGCTTTTATTGGAGATATCGTTAGATTCAATAATTTATATTATATGAATGGTCTTGCTTTATTATTTGGAATTACAGTTATGGTATCGATATTATATTTATTGTATTTAATAAGTATTAAACCAATATCAATAATTAAAAGTAGAGATTAAAATTAAAAGAATTGAGTTTTTTCTTAATTCTTTTATTTTATTTTTTATATTGTTTTGATATAATATAATTAAATTTAAGGAAGGACAAAATATGACAGAAATAGGAAAAAGAACAAAATACTATCTAATACAGTCAACTATTATATTTGTACTTATAGCCATCCGCATTTTACTTGGAGTTATTTTTTATCATAAAACAAATCAAATAGATAAATTTACTTTTTATATTTTTTTTATATTATTATTTTTAGAAGTATAGTTAATAATATATATAATACTCGAATTCAAAAAAAGAAATTACAAAATGTATATTAGTGACGGACACTTAATTTATCACAATTTAGATATTTGTTTAGATGAAATAACAAGCGTAAGATATAAAACTATGCAACATAAATATTTTCCATTACGTCATGGTAAACTATTTATTTATACAAATAATAGTAGATATAAAATTAAAGGATTAGCAGACGTTAAAAATGTTTCTAAAAGAATAGAAGAAGAAATAGCTTTAAATAAGAAAAATAATGAATAATATAACTTAACAAAATATTTATAAAAAGCGAATATAAACAAAATTTCAAGGCTAAAATTTCAAAATAAAAGGTATTAATAATAAAAATAGACACTTTAAAGAAATATTAAATATTGAATAGTTTGAAAGCGTTATTTTAAAAATTATATATACATTAATTGAAAAAAAATAAAAAAAATGATAAAATATATATGTAAAATAATTTAAGTTTACAGGAGGAAAAAATGAAAAAACTTGATTTAGCAAAATATGGAATTCATGACGTTAAAGAAATTGTTTATAATCCATCTTATGAAATGCTTTTTGAAGAAGAAACAAAACCTACATTAGAAGGCTATGAAAAAGGACAAGTAAGTGAATTAGGTGCAGTTAATGTAATGACTGGTATTTATACAGGTCGTTCTCCTAAGGATAAATTCATTGTTGTTGATGAAAATTCAAAAGACACTGTATGGTGGACATCTGATGAATATAAAAACGATAACCATAAAGCATCACAAGAAGCTTGGAAAGCAGTTAAAGATATCGCATTAAAAGAATTATCTAACAAAAGATTATTCGTTGTTGATGCATTCTGTGGTGCAAATAAAGACACTCGTATGGCAGTTCGTTTCATCGTTGAAGTTGCATGGCAAGCACATTTCATTAGAAATATGTTTATCAAACCAACTGAAGAAGAATTAGCAAACTTTGAACCTGATTTTATCGTTTATAATGCATCAAAAGCAAAAGTTGAAAATTATAAAGAATTAGGATTAAATTCTGAAACATGTGTAATGTTCAATATCACAAGCCGTGAACAAGTAATCGTTAATACATGGTATGGTGGTGAAATGAAGAAAGGTATGTTCTCAATGATGAACTATTATCTTCCACTAAAAGGTATTGCTTCAATGCACTGCTCAGCAAATACAGATATGGAAGGTAAAAACACAGCTATCTTCTTTGGATTATCAGGAACTGGTAAAACAACTTTATCAACAGATCCAAAACGTTTATTAATCGGTGATGATGAACACGGATGGGATGATAATGGAGTATTCAACTTTGAAGGTGGATGCTATGCTAAAGTTATCAACTTAGATAAAGATTCTGAACCTGACATTTATAATGCAATTAAACGTAATGCATTACTTGAAAATGTAACATTAGATAAAAATGGAAAAATTGATTTCGCAGATAAGAGTGTAACAGAAAATACACGTGTATCTTACCCAATCGATCATATTAAAAATATTGTACGTCCAGTATCTAGTGCTCCAGCTGCTAAGAATGTTATCTTCTTAAGTGCTGATGCATTTGGAGTATTACCTCCAGTATCAATTCTTACACCTGAACAAACTCAATATTACTTCTTATCAGGTTTTACAGCAAAACTTGCTGGTACAGAACGTGGAATTACTGAACCTACACCAACATTCTCAGCATGCTTTGGTCAAGCATTCCTTGAACTTCATCCAACAAAATACGCTGAAGAATTAGTTAAGAAAATGGAAAAGAGTGGAGCTAAGGCTTATTTAGTTAATACTGGTTGGAATGGAACTGGTAAACGTATCTCTATTCGTGATACTCGTGGTATTATTGATGCTATCTTAAATGGAGATATCTTAAAAGCTGAAACTAAGAAAATTCCTTATTTCAACTTTGAAGTACCAACATCATTACCAGGTGTTGATCCAAAAATCTTAGATCCTCGTGATACATATCAAGATCCAACAGTTTGGGAAGAAAAAGCTAAAGATTTAGCTGGAAGATTCATTAAGAACTTTGTTAAATACGAAGGTAACCCAGCTGGTAAAGCTTTGGTAAAAGCAGGACCAACAAAATAATGAAAATAAAAAAGACAGTACTGTGTATTGTCTTTTTTTTACTATTGAAATCTTTAATTAAAAGTGGTATAATATTGTATATGGCCTGTTGGTGAAGCGGTTTAACACATAAGCCTCTCAAGCTTACATACACGAGTTCGAACCTCGTACAGGTCACCATTATAGTTAATTAATCTTGATACAATTTAAAGTATTAAGATTTTTTTATTTTTATAGGATTAAAATTTCTACGTATACCATAAACAAGACTATTGTTATACAATAGAGAAGTAATATCATTAGTTGAACAGGGTAAAATTAGTGCAATTATATCAGATCACGCTTAACTTTTTAACGATTAGACAACAATTTAACTTTTGATCCCTACTTTTTAAGGTTTCTAACCTTTTAACGATTTAATCGTTGAGATAATTATGAAAATTAATTAGTTAATAAAAAATGCTTGCTAGTTGCAGACCGAGTTTAGAGACTTGCCCAGTATTTCTAAATATATAAAAAAATTAAACTAATGTATATGGTTATAAGATTGTATAGCCAAATTAATTGTATTAAGTACTTTATAAAAAAACTTATTTTTTACGTAAAAAGCTTGCATAATGTATATCAAATGTGATACAATATAACACGAGGTGTTAATTATGAATAAATCAATAAATAAAACAGAATTAATCCATATTAGAATAGAACCCGAGGTAAAAATTCAATCAGAAAATATTTTTAAAAGATTAGGTGTTAATACATCTTATGCTATATCAATGTTTTTAAATCAAGTTATATTAAGAGGTGGCTTTCCTTTCGAAATAGAGTTACCTAAAAATAATACAACTAAGAAAGCTGATGAAGAATATACTAATCTTGCTTTGATTATAGAATCTACCGCTGGAAATGGAAAAGTAAGTGAAAAAAATAAAAATATTTTAAACTTATACTCTAGTGGACAAATTGATTATGAAACGGCAGTATTTGCAATAAAAAGGAGTTTTATAAATGAGTAAAGACCCATATGTATATGATGATACAAATGTTTTAAAAAATGTTGCAAATATTAAAGAACAAAATAAATTAGATGATTATGAGAGCACAATGGTTAATTTAGGTATTATTAAGTTATTAAAATCAAATATTAAAATTAACAATACTAATGATATATTTCTAATTCACAAATTTTTATTTGAAAATGTATACGAATGGGCAGGAGAAAAAAGAGTAATAAATATTTATAAAACCGAACCGATATTAAATGGATTATCAGTAACTTATTCAGATTATAAAAAAATAGATTTTGACTTAAATGAAATACAAAAAGATATTGATTTAACAAATTGGGAACAGTTGTCGAAAAATGAAATGATTTGTAAAGGGGTTAAAATTATATCGGCGATATGGCAAGTACATTCTTTTAGAGAAGGAAATACAAGAGTTGTAACTTTATTTTTATATTATTTCTTAAAGAAGATAGGATTTAAAGTGAATAGAGAGTTCATTGATAAGCATGCAAAATATTTTAGAAATGCACTAGTATTAGCATCAATTGGTAAGTATAGTGAGTATAATTATTTAGAAGAAATACTAAAAGATTCAATTAGTTTTAAGGTAATCGACAATGAACATAATGTAAAATACCAATCGATAAAAGGATATAACTTGGATAAATATGAATATAATTATCATAATTCAAAAAAAGATGATTAAGCTAGCAAATAATACTGTGCATTTATATTAATAATAGACATCTTAATGGATGTATCTATAATTTGGTCTGTAAGTGATAGAATAATAAAAGTAAGAGAATTAATATTGTGAAACAAGTGACAAAATATATTTATTATCGGTTGAAGAATTTAAAACATCATATAGATTCCAAAATACGGGAAGTACATTGAACGACAACTTCGTTCAATATGCGGATTATTATAAAGCAATAGGTGGAGAGATTCAATATAATAGAACAGATTATTATGATAGATCTCATTATTTATTTAGAACACATTATGATGAAAGACATATGTTTATATATGCATATAATAGTTCTATGGGATATTATTCGTTTAATCGATTCTCTGTAGCAAGAATTAGTAGCCTAGTATATGGAATAGCACCAGTATTATGGATTGAATTATAAGAAAAGTGAATAAAATCACTTTTCTTTTTTTAATCTAATAATTTAAAAGGTTTTTTATATATTTATTTATTATCTAGGGGGGACACATTCCCCCTTTAACCCCTTTGTATTAAGACATTTTCCTAGAATAACTATTAAGACATTTTCATAGATTAATCATATGTTATTTAAATAACACTCATTTTTATTGATTAAAATAGCAATAAATGATATAATAAATTATGGTCTTATCTAAGTTATATATAATAGATAAGAAGTAATATTGGAGGATTAAAATGAATAATTTAAAAATAGCTATATATGGAGCGGGATCACTTGGAACTATACTTGGAGCATATATTGCCAAGAGTAATGTAAATGTTGATTTAATTAATAGAAATGTTGAACATGTACATGCATTAAATCAAGATGGAGCTAAAGTAATAGGAACAGTGAATTTTGTTCAAAAGGTTCATGCATTAACAGTAGATGAAATGAAAGATAAATATGATATTATCTTTTTACTTACTAAACAACAAGATAATAAAAATGTAGCAACATTTTTAAAATCACATTTAACAGATAATGGAGTAGTAGTTACATTACAAAATGGGTTACCTGAATATTTATTATCAAGTATTTTGGGAGAAGAAAAAGTAATGGGATGTACAGTTGCTTGGGGAGCTACCCTTAAAGCACCAGGTGTTAGTGAATTGACATCTGATCCTAATAATTTAACTTTTTCTTTGGGAACATTTAGTGATAAAAATAAAGATAAACTAGAAATGGTAAAAGAAGTACTAGAATTAATGGGACCTACAGAAATAGATAACAACTTTATTGGTACACGTTGGTCAAAGTTACTTGTTAATTCTGCGTTTAGTGGTATGAGTACAGTTCTTGGTTGTACATTTGGTGAAGTAGCCAAAAATAAAAAATCAAGATTATATGCGCAAATGTTAATTAAAGAATGTATTGATGTTGCTAAGGCACAAGGAATAAAATTAGAACCTATTCAAGGAAAGAATGTTGGTAAATTAATGGATTATCATAATCCATTAAAAAAGAAGTTTGTATTTTTGATTATTCCTGCCGCAATTAAAAAGCATGCATCAATTAAAGCGAGTATGTTACAAGATTTAGAAAAAGGCAAAAAATGTGAAATCGAAGCTATAAATGGGGTTGTTAAAAGTAAAGGAAAAGAATATAATGTTTTAACCCCTATTAATGATAAAGTAATAGAAATAGTAAAAAAAATAGAAAATAATGAACTTACTTCAAGTTTTGATAATTTAAAATATTTTATGGAAAAATAGAGTAGTAAAGTTCATAATAAAAAAGGAGTTAATAATGATTAAAAAAATTTTAAGTGTTTTTGTGATTTTAGTTTTAACTATGTTTCTTGTTGGTTGTTCAAATGATCCTGCACCAATAAAAAATGAAGATGATTTATCTAATACTTATTGCGAGTTAAGTGGTAACGAAGTAGTTTATAGTAATAATAATTAAAAAATAGCATATAATTGGTTTTCTTTAATTTTTATATTTAAAGAATTAATGGTAAAAAAAGTAGTTATAATTTATGGCTATTTATAATACTTATAAAACTATACTATTTAATGTTTGTTAGCTAGGCACGGTTATTACTTTACATAACAAATAAAAAAGAAAAGTACTCAAAGTACTTTTTTTTTTAATCAATATATGATATACTTTATTTATAATAGTATTAATTATAAAGAAAGATATTAATAATTATAAATGGTTGATATATTTTTTATTATAGAAATTGTTGTTATTATTAATCTTTTAATTCTTTATGTTACTAGAAAGATATATAAATGTGTATTTCTAGTAGGAAATAAATGTTTATAAATGAAAATAATTTTAGAGGAATAGTTATGAAAAAAACACTTATTAAGCAATCAACTGGTGGTAATGAATTTATATCACTTGGTGCTACAATCTTCTTTCTTGCGGGAACAATACTTATGATTATATCAAAGATCCAAGATAAGAAATATGCATTTACTTGGATTATTGTTGTGTTTAGTATTATTACTTTAATGATGGCTTATGCAACAACAAGATTATTTATATGTAAGAATGTATTAGTTGAAGAAGATGGTATATTATATCTTAGGGGTTTATTTGGTGATGTGAAACTAAAAAAAGAAGATATTGTACAAGTAACAAAGTATTCAGCAACAAATGAAATAAAATTAAATATTCATCATGAGGATAGAAATGTGGAAAGGACATATGTTATTAAAGAACTTTCACAGGAATTTATTGATATGTATATGACAAAGGAGTAATAAGTATTAGCTTATTACTTTTTTTGATGGGTAATTGTTAGTATTTGTTTTTAAATTTAATGATAATATAATTTATTTTTTTATGAAAATAGACAAGATGTGCAAACGTTTTTCACCTTAATTTGACATTTTTTTGAAACAGGTGTATAATATAAGTATAAATATGATCATTCATATTTCTTAAACATTTTAAATATAATAAAAATGTTAATAGTTTTTTTAAAAAGGAGATTATGGAAAAATGAAAAGAAAAACAATGACATTAGTATTATGCTTACTAGCAGCTCTTGCATTAGTAAGTGTTGGTTTTGCATCATGGGTAATTAGTGTTGATGCAAATAAAGAACAGACAGGAAATATTACTGTTGATACAGTTACAGATCAAAGACTATCGTTAGAAGTTTCATTAGCTGAAGGTTCAAAACCTGATTTAACATTTGGAAAAAATGACAGTAATAATTCTAATCATTGGTTTTACAATAATGGAGATCTAACAGAAAATTTAACAGTTGTATATAATGTTAAGGTTACAGCAGATGGTAAAGCTATAACACCTAAAACAATAACTGTCGACTTAACTGAAACATCTGAAACTTATAAAACAGCATCAGATGCTAAGGTAGTAGGAGCATTACCAACAGTTACAGCAGAACCAGTTACTGATAAAGTAGGAGAATATACTATAACAATTAAATTAACTTGGGGAGAAAAATTTGGTGGGAATAATCCTTGCGACTATTTTAAAGGAAAAGACATTGATGGCGCAACAGGCTTAGCAGAAACAGAACCACAAACATGGGGCGATTATGCAGCAAAGTATATGAAGGAAGTTGAAAAAATCAAAAATGCTTCATATAAATTAACAATTACAGTATCTAATAAATAATAGAGGAATAAATAAATCATGGTTAAATTAACAAGGAACTCTTATAAGAGAAAAATCATTTTATTTGGAGTATTAATCTTTGCTTCAATAGCATTAATCTCAACAGGTTTCGCTGCTTGGATTATGTCAGCAAATGCAAGTAAAGATAAAGATGGAAATATTACTGTTGGTCAAGTTGTTGATAGTAGTCTAACAATTACCACACCAACATTATCTGTTCCATCATTAACATTTGAACCAGAAAAAAATGATAATAGTGGTCGTGTTCGTGGAGATGGAATATTAGATGATATTAGAACTGTTATAGTAGAAGCTGATATTTCACCATTAAAATATTTGAAGACTTTAACTGTTAAATTTGTGGTTCCTGAAGGAATTCAAAAAGCAGTTGAGTTGGGATACTTAGTACTACCTACAGATTACATAGCAGGTAAGGTAATTACTGGATATGATGTTAATAGCGAGAACCCATATCATTTAAAAGAAACAATTACAATTGCATGGGGAGAAACATTTAAAGGAATGAATCCTGGAAGATATTATGATGAAGATGAAACAGGCAAAACAGTGGATCTTGCTATTGTAAAAACAAATTTAGAAAATTTAAGAGCATGTGTGTATGGATATTATAACGAGTTAATAGCACCAGGTGCTAATAGAGCGGACGTGATTGAAAATCACAAAAATGCCGAAGCTCCTAAATTTACAATAATAATTGAAGCAAAAGCAGATTAAAGTAATCTATGACAACAACTGAAATTATTTCTTTAATCGTTACGTTTGTTGGAGTGTTTAGTTTCGCAGCAATATTTACAATTTTGTATAAATCTTATGCAACTGCTCAAATAGGTGAAATTAAAACAGGAAAAAAAGATATTGAAATCATTGATGAAATGGTTTATGAAAAACAAACGCATGTAAAGAAAAAAAGGAAGATATTTAGAATAATCAAAAATATCTTCTTCTATTTATTACTTGCAATTGTAGTACCATTATTTATTTTCGCATTGATTAATAGATTTTCAGGCAATACCACAATGATAGGAAACCATGCAATTATGGTAGTAGCCTCAGGATCAATGAGTAAACAAAATGAAGAAAACACATATCTTTTTTCAAATAATTTAAATAATCAATTTCAAAAATATGATATAATCATTTTACAAAAAGTGAATGATCCCAGTGAACTATCACTATATGATGTTATCGCATATCGTAATGATGAAGAAATAAATGTTATACATAGAATAATTAAAATAAATAGTCAAAATTATGAAACTCGTGGTGACGCCAATAATGCAACCGACAAGTATCATCCTGAATTTAAAGATGTAATCGGAAAATACACAGGAAATAAACTTGAAGGAATAGGAATGTTTATAATGTTCTTACAATCTTATGCTGGTATCATCACGATTCTTTCACTTATATACTGTATGTTTATGATTGATTCCATTACGAATAAAATTAATCGTGTACAAGAAAATCGTGCAAGAATATTAGAAGAAGCAATTGATTATTCAGATGACTTTGGAAAAAATGCTTTAAAAGCAGAATACAGTGAAACAATCTTTTATAAAGGATATGCATATACCTTTAACGAAGAAGGATTCATTGAAAAAAACGAAATTACAGATAACAATTATTTAAATAAATCAAATGATGTATTAATAAAAGAAGTAACACAAGATACAGAAATTACTTCAAGTGAAATCATCATTGAAAGGGAAGAAAACAAAAATGATTAAACCATATTTTACAAGAAAAAATTTAATTAAATTATCACTTGCATTCTTTTATTCATTTATCCTTTTATTTACAGGATTATGCTTAGAAGGAAGCCACTCATTTGCAAGTAAAAAGAATCCAATTGCTTTACTTGGAAATGCTTTAAACTTTAAGTCAATAGAATGTGGAATATCAGGTTATGTATGTTTAATACTAGTAGCTATATACATTAGTGTATTTGTTGGCGTATTTTTATACGAAAAACAATACGCTAAAGTTAACAACAAAAAAGTATTTAGCTTAAAAATGATAATAACATATGTATTATCACTACTTACTTGTTTAGTATTATCACTAGGTGTTGGATTATTAATCCAAAGTCCAATGACAAAAGAAAACTTAGGAAATGTATTATTATTTGTTTGGCAAAGTATCTTACTTGCAACATGCATTTACGTATTCTTATTTGCATTAATTGGTGGAGTACTAATGTTCGTTGTTAACTTTATATTAGTTGACAAACCATTTAAATCAGTTGATCAAAAAGAGTTACCTGAATTTGATGATGAAGAAGATAATACAGATGTAACTGCTAACTTTGATACACCAGATAATATGTCAGTTAATGCTAGTGGTATAGGAACTGGAGTTGTTAGTGGAGGCGGAGAAGCACAATCAATCACTCGTCAAGCGGAAACACTTGATGACAGATCAAAAGTATTCCCTGCTTTATCAACAATGGATGAAGAATATAGTGGATATGTAATTGAAAAGGTCGAAACAGACAACATAACACTAAATGAATTATGTGAAAGATTTAGAAATTATCTAGCACAAACAGAAAAATTATACTTTGATATTGATACCATCAGATTCTTTATAAGTGGATTTGGAACAAGTCACTTCACAATTCTTGAAGGTTTGTCAGGTACAGGTAAATCAAGTTTACCAAGATACTTTGCAAAATTCATTAAAGCTAATTGTTTATTCATTCCAGTTCAAGCAACATGGAGAGACAAAACAAATCTAATTGGATACTTTAGTGACTTCTCAAAAAGTTATTCGGAAACAGATTTCTTAACAACATTATATCATGCAAACTATAATCCTGATATGATTCATATCTTCGTATTAGATGAAATGAACATTTCACGTGTTGAATATTACTTTGCGGATTTCTTATCTGTTCTTGAATATCCAGAAGATGAATGGAAGATTAGAGTTATGCAACTTCCATACGGATTCATCCCACCCGCAAAATTAGATAACGGATTAATTCAAATCCCTAACAATTCTTATTTTGTTGGTACAGCAAACAAGGACGATTCAACATTCACAATTACTGATAAAGTATATGACCGTGCTATAACAATTGATTTTGAAGATAGAAATGATGCCTTCCTAGTTGAAGGAGATGCTAGTCCAGTTAATTTAAGTAATTCAAAATTACAAGAATTATATAATAATGCTAAAGCAAATGAAAGCTTTAAGATGACTGATAAAGACTTTGAAAAGTTTACAAAAATTACATCATTCATTAAAGATGAATTTGATATTACATTTGGTAACCGTATCTTAACACAAATAGAAGAAATAGTTCCAATATTTGTATCATGTGGTGGTAAAAAAGAAGATGCCTTAGACTTCTTACTTTCTCGTAAAGTAATTAGTAAAATAGAAGGAAGATTTGAAGATTATGTAAAAGTAGCTTTAAAAGAATTATTAACATTAATTAATAAAACTTATGGAGCTAATGTTCTAAAACGTAGTGAACAAACAATAAATAGTATTTTAAGAAGGTTGTAATTATGAGAATCATCGAAGAAAGAAGACTTAAAGATATAACAAATATCATAAATGAATATCAAAACAAGTCAGAAAACATTATATCTTTTTATAAAAACATAAACAAAATAAAACTTGAATCATTACAAGAATTATATAGTGAAAAGAATAATGAATTCTTCGATGATGTTTCATTTGTTCTTGATGCAATAACATCAATTATTGCAAAACCACATATATCAAATAAAACAGAAGATATAATTTTAAGAAGCGATATTGCAGGGCACATTTCTAATGAAGCCTTTCAAATGTGTTATAAAGAACCATCACTTTGGAAAGAAAAAGAGTATGAAATGGTCCCTGAATATGTGCATCATTTTCAATATACAGATGATATAAAAATATACGAAAATATTTTTATTGGTATGCTTATCGATTTAATTGATATTGAAGTAAACACATTTTTAGATATGTATGAATCATTAATTCCATCAATCGATGGTACACAGGAATTAAGAGAAGATAAAACTATAGAAGAATTAATCCAATATGCGAAAAAACTTAATAGAAGACTTCGCTATATCAAAGGAACATACTTTTATAAAGAAGTATCAAAGGAAAGTTTAAGGGGACATGTCATTACCCCAACAAACATTCTTACAAAAGATCGTTTATATAACTATTGCTTTAAGTTCTATAAAAAGTTTATACAATATACAGACTATGAAGCATTATTAAATGACTTAAAGAAATACTATTTAGTATTAATAATCCAAAACTTTAAAGAAAGAAAATTTGTTCTTGATGAAGAAACTAAAGATTTAAGTGATGTATATTTTAATGCAAATGATTTTAAAATTAATATTAATATTAAAGATGATTATATTAAATATACAGTAGAATATAAAAATATAAAATCAATAACTAATATTTATATTGATTTAAATGAAGAAACAAAAGATTTAAATTTAGATGGTGATTTTAATTATTTATTAAAAATATACAATATTGAAAGTCTAGATAACAATCATCTTGTATTTCATAATCCCAAATTAGAACAAGAATTAATAGACTATATCATAAGTGAAAGTATAAAAACTTACACAGGAAAGAAAGAAGTATATACTACATACTGCCCAGTATGTAAAAGTAAAGAAATTGAAAATAAGAAAAATTTATATATATGTACTTCTTGTAATTCTAGTTACTTATTCAAAGATAAAAATACAATATGGTTTAAAAAGATAAGGAGGTTGTAGGGTGGAAGAAAAAATTCAAGAAGAGATAATTATCCCTTCAATTAAAGTAGAAAATTTATATAAGTCTTATGGCAAAAAAGAAGTATTAAAAGGCTTAAATTTAGAAGTATATAGTGGCGAATTATTTGGCTTTATTGGACGCAATGGTATTGGTAAGTCAACAACAATTGATTGCATTATCGGATCAAAAAAATTTGATAAAGGAAATATTTTTATAAATGATTTTGATATTACTAAAAATCCAATTGAAGCAAAATATTCATTTGGCTATGTAGCTAGTGAACCAGCGTGTTATGAAGAAATGACTGGATATGAATACTTAGAATTTATTGCTAGTATTTATCAAATTAGTGAAGGTGAATTTAAGAAAAATACTGAATATTTATGCAATAGACTTATGTTAAAGATAGATGAATTATC
Organism: uncultured Bacilli bacterium; assembly: GCA_934096585.1. Taxonomy (GTDB): domain Bacteria; phylum Bacillota_I; class Bacilli_A; order ML615J-28; family CAG-698; genus CAKOMG01. The sequence goes on along the minus strand of CAKOMG010000008.1, from coordinate 95,521 downwards.
TAATCCAATATCTGATTATTCACATGGTATGAAACAAAAATTATGTTTAGTTGGAAGTTTATTATATAGTCCAAAAATATGGATTCTAGATGAACCAACAGTTGGATTAGATATAATGGCAGTTGAAGAACTTAAAAAAATGATGAGAGAGTATGCAAATCATGGCAATACCGTATTTGTAACAAGCCATAATATTGAACTAGTATCAAAGATTTGTGACCGCGTAGCTATTATTAATGATGGCGTTGTACAGGAATTATTTGACTTAAATAAAAATCCAAATAAGAGACTTCAACTATCTAAAATTTTTATTGATACCTATGGAGGTTAAAGATGTTAACCTTACTTGTTAAAGATTTTAAGTTGTTATTCCATAGTGAGAAGAAATTATCAAATAGAATAATATCATTATTAATATCGATATTATTTATAGGATCATTTGTAGCAATAGAAGTATTCTTGTTTACAACGATACTAAAGAAGATAGGAACTTTTCATCAAGCACAAAATGCTTTTACGAGTTTATTCTTGTTTATCATTTCTTTACTTTTGATAGTTTCTAACTTACTTAATGCCAATAAATTATTTTTTAACGAAAAGGATATTGAACAATTATCCACAAGACCGATTGGAAATACAGATATAATTTTATCCAAATTATTCTTTATGTTTTTAACTCACTATTTTACGAGTTTAATATTTACATACCCAATCTTTGTGTCTTATGGAATTATTGGTGCAAAAACAATAAAGTTTTATTATCTTGGATTATTTTATCCAGTAATAACATTCTTCTTTATTGGTGGAGTTGCCCTTTTACTTGTATATCCATTTTGGTTACTAAAGAAATATTTGCATAAACACTATGTATTGCGTTTTATTGCCTCAACAATCCTAATGCTTGGAGTTACATTGTTATACTCTAAAGTATTAAATTTATTTATTAAGATTGTTGCGGGAGGAAATATTAATAGTTTATTTACAACAGATTCAATTAACAAAATAATTAATTTACAAAAATACCAAGTACCAATAAACTTCTTAACTGAAGTATTTGTTGAAGGGAAGATGCGTTACTTATTCCCTTATCTTGGAATTGGTGGTGGAATATTTATTCTTGGCTTAAGTGTTTCGATATTTGCATTTAACTATGTAAGAAATATATCTTTAACAATAAATGTAAAAGTAAAACCATATCCTTACAAAGTTAAAACAGTTAACCAAGCATTAATAAAAAAAGAACTTATTATGTTTGTTAAGAACTCTTCATATATGACTACATTTACAAGTTTGTTAATTGTTGAGCCATTACTTGCCTATTTAGTTCTTAAAGCCTTAACAACAATATTTAGAAGTGGGGTCTTTGCGTATTATATATCCATGGTCCCAACATTCCTAGATGCCTTAACAATACTTGTGATGATGCTATTTAGTTTAATCATATCACAAGGCGCATCTAATTATATTCAAATGGAAACTAAAACAATTAAAATTGTTAAAACAATACCCATTAGTACAATACATCAAATAGTTGTAAAAGTATTAATACCACTTGTTTTATCAACAATTGCAATGGTTATATCCAACTTAGTATTACTAATAAGTGGAGTTATTAGTTTTAAAACATTTATAATTGGAAGTATATTTACTTTAATAATGTTAGTTATTTATAATTTAATAGCTTTAATAGAAGAACTATCAATTCGCCATCATAAAGCGAGATCTAGTTTTTTATCTACAGCTATGTTATATTTTTTATCATTACTAATGTTTGTTATAGTGATTTTATCTTCATATTTAAATCTTCATATATTACTTGCATACTTAATTGTATTTGTAATATATATGGGATGTTTAATTCCTCTAGTTATATATCTAAAACGTAACGTTAATGATATGTTTTTAGAGCTTGATGTGGTGAATTAGATGAAAAAAAAGAATTTAATAATACTACTTTTAATTCCTTTTATTATTGCTTTACTTGGAGTTGTAACCATCAATTCCACATTCAACCTTGTTGAAAACGACATAATAGCAATTAGATGGAATTATAAAGATATTGAAGCATTTAAAGTTCAAGATAATACATATGCTTTAACTGCTGTTGGACTTAATCCTAAAAATAGCCCTGTTGGAGAAGGTAATAATTTAGTGTGGACTATAGAAAACAAAGATAAGAGTGATACAGAGGTACATGCTGAATTAATAAATAACAATAATAGCTTTTATTTAAAAGCTTTAATTCCTGGTGAAGTAGTGATTACTTGTAGTAATCAAAAAGGAAATGTGTTTAAAAAAATGACAGGAATTATATACGATAAGAGTGTAATTCTTGTGCAACCACATATTGCATCTAGCCAAAATAATATCGATGATGATATTTATTATGGGTTATATGATTTGGACGGAAAATCTAAGGTTAGAGCGAAGATAGATCTAGATGTCTTAGTTATTCCTGAATCACTTAAAAGTCAAGTAGAAGTGAAATTTACTACCTCAAATCTTGAAATAGACCTTAATGAACAAAAGGTATATTTAAAAGATACAGGAGATGCATCATTTACTGTCGGTTGTGTTAGTGATGAGATTGCAAAACCAATATCTTATAGCTTTAAGATTGTTGAGGGGGTAAATTGTTATACATATGATGATTTACTAAATTGTACAAATAGATCAAATACTGGAGAAGTTGTGGTTTTAAGAAAGTCTTTTGAATCTTTAGATAACTATGAAACTTTAAAAGATTCCACAAACGTTACTTTATTTGGTAATTATGATGATTATTCAAAAGAATTTAGTTTTAAAAATGAAGTATATCATTTTACTACAACATATAATAAAAATTATATTGATCAATGGAACAAAACAGTTAAAGATAAAAATGGAACTAATTATTTGAGTGACCAAATCAATGTTGGACTACATGTACAAAAAGATTTTTATGGAAACGGTTATACAATTAATATGCATAATTTAACATTCCCATCAAAAACAATGGATGTTACAAGTAGTGATGGAACTATTGTAAAGGTTCCATATCTTGGGGATAAGGATTTATTCCGTGGCCCACTTCCATTTTATGCTCTTGGTGATCCTAATAATATGCCTTTAATTGTGGCATATGGCCAAGATAATGTGGGGTTATATGTGGATGGCGATAATATTACGGTTAATGATATCAATTTAAAGAACTGCGATTTTGGAAATATGGTATCCAATCTTGAATATACAGGAACTGTTGTTGAAGTAAATGGAAAAAATAACAAAGTTATTAATTCACGTCTTCAAAATGGCAAAAATGTTCTTAGATGTTTTTCTTCTTTAAACTTTACATTAGAAAACTCGATGTTATCAAATTCAAGAAACTTTTTAGTTGAAGTTGGTAGCAATGAATATGTAAAGATTAAAGAAAATGATGTTAAAAATTTTATTGATAGTGATGGAAATATTACAACTAGCCTTGTTAAAGAGTTCTTTAAACAAGAAGGAGTTGGCGATGATATTTTAAATAAGTATTTGATGACGGAATATACAGATGTAGCTAAAATGAAAGAAGCACTTCTTTCAATGCAAAATGCCTTTAATGATAAAAATGATGTAAATATTATTAAGGGAAGCATTACAATTAAAGATACATTGTTTTATAAGAGTGGTATTGCATGTATTGCACTTGAATCACAGTTTAATGGACCATTCTTATACTCTAATATTCCTTCATCTATTTCTAAGATTTTAGCAATGCTTCAAACTAGTGATGGTACAAGTTTAGGTGAGTATAAATTTACTAACTTGTCAGGTGTATCATATCCTGTTAGTGTTGATATAACTGGTAGTACTAAGTTTTATGACTATAAAAAGACAGAAGAACTTGACATTACGGGACTTATTAAAGAAAATATTTCATCATTTGCGGCGAGTGTTGATCCTGATTACTCAGGAATAATTAATATTGACAAAATATTCCCAATTAAAAAGTATTTAACAACTGATGCTGCTAAAGCTGGATGTTTATATACGGCATCAACGGGATCATATATCAATGTTCCTATTGCTTATTATGGTGGAGGATTGAATTTATCAACTGTCACTATTAATAATTTAGATGGTAAATCAAATTTAGGAAATGAATTAAAACTTGATTTACTTGATACATATCTTAATTTACCAAAGAGAACAGATACTGTTGGTATGCTTCAAAATATGATGTTAAAATCAGTTACTGTTGTAACTGGTTATGAACCTTTCAAGTTTGTATGTATGAAGGGTAATGGTTATTTATATGGGAAGACACCTCAAGTATCGGAGTTAATTGAAAATGCCAAAGGAGGTAAATAGAACATGAAATTTAAAAAGCTATTATTTGTGTTCTTACTATTATTTGTTTTTGTGCTTACAGGTTGTACATTTTTTAATGGTGATGAAGCACTTGAGATTGTTTCTATCACTAACGAAGTGGAAAGTGATGGAAGAACAAAAATTACAATCACATATTCTGATGAAACAAGAGCACCTGATGTCTTTTATATTCCACAAGGAATTGATGGTGTTGGTATTAAATCTATTGTTACAACTGAGAGTGAAGATTCCTCTTCAACAATTCTTACAATTACATATACAGATGATAAAAAGGATCCAGTGACATTTACTGTACCTCATGGTATATCAATTATTGGTGTTTCTACGTTTGTGAATGAAGAAGATAACAATACATATATGGTTGTAAGTTATAGTAACAATACTACATCTGATCCAATTCTTTTACCAAAGGGTGAAAAGGGTGATGAAGGAAATGGTATGACTGGTTATGATGTTGTAGTTAATGATGATAAATCAACAACTATTTCTTTCCACTTTTCAAAATCTGAAGATGTTGTTATAACAATTCCTGCACCTGAAAAAGGATTAGGTATTAGCTCAATGATGGCTTCAGAAGAAGAAGGGTTATATGTTTTAACTGTAAATTATAGTGATGGAACAAGTGAAAGGTTAGTATTTAATAAACCAGCTGAACCAAACAAGTGGTTTAGTGGGGCATCTGTTCCTTCATTTGATTTAGGTAGTAATGGTGATTATTACTTTGATCATGCTCATAAAGTTATTTACACTAAAGAAAATGGTGTATGGGTAAGTGTTGTTAGTTTTGAAGATGATAATAATTATTATAATATTACATTTGAACTTAATGATGCAGATAGTGAAGTAAAAGCCAGTATGCCAGCAGGAAGTTATAAGGTATATCCTGTTAGAAGAAATACATACTTTGAAGACAATAATTGGGGAGCAATTCCTATTCCAACTAGACCTGGATATAAGTTTATGGGTTGGTATAGAAATAAGATTGTAACTCCTTCATCTGGTCCATTTACTGATATTACACCTATTCTTTCAAATTTAACGTTATATGCAATTTGGGAATTAGAGTAAAAATAAATGACAAGTTAAATACTTGTCATTTTTTTATGATACTTTATAATTAAAATGCTTATTGTAATTAAGAGTTATAAATGTTATAATAAGCTACTTAACAAAAGGAGTTGTAAATATCATGGTACAAAAAATAAATGGATTATCCCGTGATTTCATTATTCATCCAGGAGAAACGATAGCTGAAGTTCTAGACGAAAAAAATATGAGTCCAAAGGATTTAGCTATTAGGTGTGGATGTAGTGAAAAGCATATAAGTAATGTTATAAGTGGAAAAAAGAATATTTCTATAAACTTTGCGAAAAAATTAGAATATGCTTTAGGAATGGATGCAATTTTTTGGATTAATTTACAAGCTAATTATGATAAAGAATTATTAGGATTTGAATAATTACATATTATCAAATTTATAGACAAAAGAGATAAAATGAATATAAAAGTATAGAATTATTTCTGAATTATCATAAAGTGAATTATCAAAATAAGCAGGAGTAGAAATTCATAATATTCAAATGTATGAATAAATGATAGAAGATTTATTAGAAAAATAAAATTTATAAAAAAACAATTTTTTATAAAATGATTATTTAAAATTTGAAAAATTTATAAAAAACCACAAAATTTATATGTAAATGTTGATTTTTTTGAAAAAATAATGATACAATAAAGATGATTAAATTACTAATAAAAAGATTTAGAAATGAGGTAAAAAATGAATTTAATATATAATGATGATGAACTTAACATTATTAATCACAGTTTGGAGCAAATTGTCTTTTCAAAAGAAATAAGAAGATTAAAAAGTAAGACTCAATTGTATTCAGTATCTATGGACGATCATTATAGAAATAGAATGACACATACTTTAGAAGTTGTGACTATTGCTAAAGATATTGCCAGAAAAGCAAATAATGTATTATTAAGACTTTTTGAATTAAGCGATGCAAACTTTATTTCTACAGAATTAATTGAAGCAATTGGATTAGCTCATGACATTGGTCATACTCCATTCGGGCATGTTGGAGAAAGAACGATTCAATCAATTTTAAAAAGAGATGATAGTTTAGGAGGCCTTATATACGATAATGATTTTAAAACACAATTAGAATCAAATGACGGTTTGTTTTATAAAGAATGGATTAAAAAAACTTCATTTTTTAAGCATAATGTCAATTCTGTAGAACTTTTAATACAAAATAATGTTACATATTGGAAAATTTTAGATGGAGTATTACAGCATACTGATGTTACTTATGATAATAAACTAGCTAGAGTAGATGTGTCAGAATTGAATTGGTTGAAACTAGTTTTAAAAAACACGGAACTATATAAAAAGTATTTTTCTAATCAAAATTCTTATATAAATAATTTCTCATTGTCTTTGGAAGGCCAAATTATTGCTATAGCTGATGAAATAGCGCAATTGTATTCTGATTTAGATGACACTTTAAGATATAATAAAATGTTGAAATTATCAAATATATTGAATATAAAATGTGAAGATAAAGATGAAAGTAGCATGCGTAGTATGAATAATAAAATCTTAAAAGCTATTAAAAATGGTTTTATTGATGATGTAATTAATACTTTTGAACAAAAAGTAAGAGTGGAATTTAAAGATAAAATCTATGAAGAAAAGATAAAAATGTTAAAAGAATGTCAAAAATTATATTTTTACTTTGAAAAAAATACAAATGATTTAAATATTTCAAATTATAGTAAGTATATAAGTAGAGATAATTATATTAATTTTGATAATAAATCTACATATTTTAAAATAGAATATATTAAATTTATTAAAAAGAAGTATTCTTTAAAAAATATTGCTATAAGAAAGTCTGATGGTAAATCTAAATATATTATTCGTCAGTTATTTAAAGCATATTACAATAATCCAGAATTATTGGATGACAAAGTTATAAATAAAATCAAAAACGAATATGCAAATCTTTGTAAACGTAATGATGATGAAAATAAAAAATTTAGAGATTTAATTAAAGAAATGAAATTGAACAATAATAACATTAAAACAGAATATTATCAATTTCTAATCGGTAATATCTTATTAAAAGAAATTGCAAAATATATATCTTATATGACAGATGATTATGCATTAGCACAATATCAAGAATTATATTTAAGTTGAAAAAGTATTAACAAAAATTTTAAAAAAATGTTGACATTGCATAATATTTATGATAAAATTAGCATACAATATTAATGAATCAACTAGTGATTCGAAATGTGGTTTGTCTATTTTTAGCCGAAAATAGAAAAAAAATAATTTTAATTTTTATGAGAGAAAAGCAACTAGTGCTGGACTCTCTTTTTTTATTATAATAAAGAAGAAAAAGGACAGACCTAAGAAATAGGCTTGTCCTTTTATGAAATATTATGCTGGCGTAGAATAAATTTCAATTGCAACATCTGCAGTTGAAGGTGTATAAGTATCGTTTTGATCTTGTAATGCATAAAAGCCGTCACTAAATAGTTTATAACTTCCGCCTGCTTTACTACCAACCTTTGTTCCGTTATAGGAAATGTAGTTTGCAGAAGAACAATCATTTTCCCTTTTTCCTTTTTTGGAATAAGAGTAATGTATTGCAAGTGTAATTGAAGTAGAATAAGAGATCTTTAATGCTCCAGATACCTAAACTGACTCATACTGGTGCATATAGAATTAATAAAAGCATTAGCGTTGATGACTATGTTTTATATGCTTGGGAACATTTGTGTGAATTAATTGATGAAAACAGTGAACATAGTGAAGATATTGTTTTTAATATTGATTTATTAAAAAAATCCATTAGTGATATTAAAAATATTATGTTTTTAGATACGGATTATATTATTCCAGAACTTCGTAAAGTATTTGCAAAATGCGGAATAAGTTTTTATTTGATGAAAAGTTTTTCTGGTGCTCCAGTACAAGGATATATTAGAAAAAACAGTAGAGATGGTTTATCTTTATATATGACAATACGAGGTGGCTATGCGGATATATTTTGGTTTTCACTATTTCATGAGATTGCTCACATTATTAATGGTAATATTAAAAATATTTATATAGATTATAGTGATACACAAGATATAATAGAAAAGCGTGCTAATGAATGTGCTGCAAATTATTTAATTTCAAAAGAAAGTTATGAAAAGTTTGTTTTAGAAAATAAATATGATTTAAAATCTATATTCTCTTTAGCGAAAGAAAACAATGTGAAACCATATATTTGTTTAGGTAGATTAATGAATGATCATCATTTAAGTTGGAGCAAGTATAATCAATATAGAGAAAGATATAAATTACTAGAAGCATAGTTTTATTATTTATATTAAAAAATTTAAATTAATGGCAAGTTAAATGCTTGTCATTTTTTATAAATAATATTTGTAAAATGTAATATAATTATAATATGTATTTGACACTATATCATTATAATGATATAATATAATAAAGGAAAGGTATATAAAATGATTATTTATCATGGATCAAAAAATATAATTGAAAAACCAATATTTAAAAAAGGTAATATTTATAATGACTATGGCTTAGGATTTTATTGTACAGAAAGTTTAGAACTTGCCAAAGAATGGGCATGTACAGATTTTGAGGCTAATTGTTATGCCAATAAATATGAAATAGATGAAAGTAAATATAAGGTATTATATTTAACTAAATATAGTATTTTAAATTGGATGGCAATATTACTAAAATTTAGATCTTTTTCTATTAACACAGTTGTTGGAGGGGAAGCAAAAGAATTTTTAATCAACAATTATTATATAGATGTAGATAATTATGATATCATTATTGGATATCGCGCTGATGATTCATACTTTAGTTTTGCGAAAGATTTTATAAATAATGTTATTTCAATCAAACAACTTGAAGAAGCCATGTATTTAGGTGAACTTGGAATACAAATAGTTTTAAAATCAAAAGATGCTTTTGATAATATAAAATATTTGGGCTTTGATACTGTTAATCCAGTGGAGTATTATGATAAAAGAATGAAAAGAGATGAAACAGCAAGAAAATATTATACCAATAATACTAAAAAGATTGATTCTAATGATTTGTTTATAATGGATATTATTAGAAGAGGTGGAAAAGATGTCAATTAGATCTTATAATGAGCTATACGTTGAAAGTGTTGCTGATAACTTAGGCACAATGTTAACATATGTTAATAATTGTGGAATAGATATAATTAATTTTTGGAATAGATTTGTTTGTTCAAAAGTTGCAAAAGAAATAGAAAGAGGTAATCCTAAGTATTTAGTTGGTTTATCAGCAGAAGAGTTATTGTATATAATTATTGAAGAATCTAAAGAAAGAGAAAAGTTAAAAAACATTAAACCTTTTTTTGATCGCAATAAATATTACTGGACAGGTTATGTACTTGCATATTATCAAAACTATAAATGTATATCATTTGAAACTATCAATAAAAGATTTCCGGTTGATAAAATAATTGGTTTATATAACCCATTACATGAAGCTGATATAACAAAGTTTTATAGTGTTGCAGATGAATATGTAAATAAAAAAGTGGAAGTAACGAATTTAAAAAAATTTAGAAGTATTGCGGGTTTATCTCAAAGTGAATTAGCAAAAGCAGCAGAAGTATCAATTCGAAATATTCAAATGTATGAACAAAGGAAGAATGATATAAATAAAGCACAAGTAGATATATTATTTAGATTATCTAAAGTATTAGGATGTAGGATAGAGGATTTATTAGAGGAATAATGGATAAGAAAAAGGGCAAACCTAAGAAAGGTTTGTCCTTTTATGAATTTTTTAATTAACTTGAAATAATCAAAGTGCCCTTAAAGGATGACCATGTATAAGTGAATTCTTTAGGGTTACCAGATCCAAACCATGTTTTCGCTTGAGTAAATGTTGCTTCAAGGATGCTGCCGTTTGTTATAGTTAAAGAATTAGCAGTATCTGTTTTTCCTACATTTTTAAGTTTTACGATTAACACTTTGCCTATTTCAACATACATACCATCAGTTACATTAGTACCATCATAAGTTATACTGCTTACAATTTTTTTACTATCTGAATAGCTAATTTTATATAATGATTTTGTTGTTAAAATAGGTTTTATAGTAACTATATTATCAGTAGCACTATTGATTTGAACAGAAGATCCAAGATCAAATTGTCCTGTCATTCCAGTAATTGAATATGTTGAAAAAGTATAAATCTTTTTTTCTCCTTTTGCATCATCTGTGATAGTTTGAGCAGAACCACTTGCTAAAGTAATTGTGGATCCTGGAATAATATAATAATCATCAGGTTTACTAATGTACTCAAAGCCTTCAACATCCACATATGTTACTTTAAGTTTAGCTTTAACATATATTTTTAATGTTACTGTAGTAATAGTATTATCTTCTTGAATTCTACTTGATAATTCTTCTGGACTATAATCAGTACCATCTTCAAAATACCATCCTTCAAAGTAATATTGTATTGTGTTATTATTGTTAGCTATTGCTTTAAGGTCCATAGGTTGCCAAGACGTTTGATTATTGACAAGAGGAATTGTTTCATCGGGCATATCAGGAATTAAATCAGTAACATCTGAATGTACATTAATATTATACTTAATAGTAATTGTTTTAGTTCCTTCTGGGAACCAATGAGCATATAAGATTAAATCATTATGCATGTTTTGAATACTAGTAATACGATACTCGCTATTACAAGATGGATCAGTATACCAACCATCAAATAAGTAATTTCCATTTGTTGGATTGCCCAAATTAAAAGCACTTTCTATAGTTAATTCACTTGGGTTCGGATTAATATCTAAATTGTCTCCACTTCCACAATTATTATAATAAACGTTATGATATGTAATAGAGTATGGGATAGGATTCCATATTGCATAAAATACAGAACTTGCATAAATAATTGTTTCATTTGGAATGATCATAGAATTTCCATGACCATCAAGAGCCCAACCAATAAATTCATAATACTCTCTAGTGAAAACATCAGATGGTATGTCTGTAGATTGAATAGTATAACCTCCCGTTGAAACAGGTATGTTTAGAATAGGATCAGGAGTAATGCCAGATCCTCCATTTAAATCATAACTAATATTTAATTTATCTGTACGCCATCCATAATTACCATAATTATCTTGAATAGAATAATATGTTCCAGCAGCAACAGTACTATAACCACTATTAATGCTTTCGCCATTGTACATTTTAAGTCTTGAATATTGAGTGTCTTGATATACAACTCCATGATTTATATTCAAAACTTCAGAGTTAGCTAATTCTTTGATGCTTATTAATCTATTAATTGTTGCGTTATTTGAATTAAAAATAATTTTACCATTTGTTGAATTTGTTTCAATAAGACCACCAAATCCACCTTGAACTTCTAAGGTACCATTTACAATTATTTTTGAAATATAATTTTCTTTTACTGTGTAAATATCATTACTAACATTATATAGAGCTTTATGTTGTATATGATATGAAAAAGAAGCATGATTAGTAGAGGTTCCACCTTGGTTTGTTGAAGTAAAATTATCATAATATTCATCATAAAAAATAGTATTCGTTGCATTATTAAGAAGCAATTTGCCTCCCTCATCAATTTGTAACAAAGAACCAGGTAAGAATTTATATGAGTTTTTTGAAAAAGTGACAGTATATCCATTCTTAATAATTAACTTCATCAATCCAATTGGCATAGCCAAGTCAGTAGAAGTATTAATATTTACTGATACAGTTAAAATTTTTAAAGAAACATGTATTTCATTGTCTATAATGTTTGAATAAATTTCATATACCTCTCTTTGAGTAAGATCTTGATTAGAAGTTGAAAAAGAGGAATTTATATTTGTGCTTTTTGTAGTATCTTCAATGGTTCTTCTGATGTATCCTTTGTCTAATGAACCTTCATTATCAGTTGTAAGATTGAAAAAGCCATTAGAACCAAACATTTTAATATCATCTGCATAGATAGTATTTGAAACATTTAATTGATATCTTGCAAAATAATTGCAATTATAATAAATATTAATAGGACAGGAAATATTATGTAGTGAATAGCAATTAAATGGCATAATATTATTATAAGTATCACTTGCTAGAGGTTTCTTAGTTTTATAATACATACCGGCTGCATATCTTGCTCCAGGGAAGTCATAAATTCTAAAGGCATCATAAATAGTAGAACCACTTTTTGCGTAGATATTTCCAATCCCTTTAATATTTCCATATGCTTTGACAATACTTCCGCTTTCAAAATTAATAATCCCATTATTCATTAAAGAAGCTCTTGCTTGAGTAATTGAATTAACATCCATATAACCACCCACAAGAAGTGTACCATTAATTGTAATAGTAGCAGTGTTGTTTACTTTCAAGCATGCTCCAATAGCATTTCCATCAGGATTTGATACATAAGAATCACCATTATTATATATTTTATATCCAGTCGAATAATCACCATCTTTATATGTAAGTGCTAAAGTAATTCCACTACCTACTGCACAATTTGATTTAATAGTTGGATAAAAACCACTATTTTCATATATCTTTGTTACTACCCATAAAGTTTGACCAGAAGCAGCAGCACTTAACCCTTTTTCTATAGTACCATAATAGTTTTTATTAGAACTATTATATCCAACACCATATACTGTAACAGTTACACTACCAGCATCACTAATAGTGTTATAATTATTTGTATCACTCGGTATAAATGAATAATTAATACCAAATTCACTAGTAGGATTTGTTCCTACAGTAAATGTAATATTATTAATGTTTGAAGAAGTGAAAGTTCCGCTAACATTTACATTATTATGTTTAGCTACTCCTTGTGACTTAATAGTTGGCTTTTCACCTTCAATTATAGTATTTTTTATGAATGTTGGAAGAGTAACAATAGGAGTTGCTTTTAGAATTGAAAATGATCCTGAAGCTTCACCTGTATAGTTACCTGTTCCTTTAACAGTAACTATTGCAGCATTTGTACATGCATTTCTATTGCTTGAATAACTAGATACATTATATTCAGTATTAACTGTTAATGTTTTTCCATTTAAAACTACCGATTCTACTGATGGTCTAATTTCATTACCATTATTATAAACAAAGAAATTAGGATTATCAGAATGTGAACTAACATTAACTACAGCATCTTTAATGCTTGCTGGATAAATAACAATTGAAACTGAACTAGATCCATCTAAATATCCAGATTTTGATGCTGTTACTTTAACGTTATATTGACCAGCATTAATAGGTTCCATATCATATGATAATGTATAATCAGTTAAAGGTGTAGAACTATATTTAGTTATAACTTTTACACTTGGATAATGTATATTTCCATCGTATGTTGCTGAATCAATTTGGCCTTCTAATGAGGCAACAACAATTAATTCTGGTTGTTCTATTTTGTAAGTTATAGTAGATGTACCAGTATAGTTACCTGTACCACTAATGTTTGCTGTATTAGTACTACCAGGAAGTACTCCACAATTGTTCCAATCAATTGTATACTCACTAGATTCATTTAATATATCTTCATTATCTTTTATAGTTAAACCAGATTGAATATAACTAAGTGTTCTTTCACTTAAAAAGATAAAGCCATTATTTTCCGTTGTTATATCAACATTACTAAAGTATATTCTACATTCACTTATATCTTTTGGAGTAATAGTTAATGTAGCTGTTTTATCAGGTATAGCTTCATAGTTTCTAGTATCACCTGAAAATGAAGCTGTAATAGGATATTCTCCAACATTTTTTCCAAAACCTGTATATGTCACAGTTACACCTTTTGGCAGAGTTCCATTACATTCTATAATTTGATTCTCACGATTATATACTTTACTAGTATTATTAAAGGTAATATTACTCATATCATAGATTGCTTTATTAATTTTAAAAGCAATATTATCTATTGTATAAATAGTATCATTAACTATATATTTTACCTTAATTAAATATTCACCGGCATTAATAGGACCAATTGAAGTATTACTATCAACACACTCAATATAATTATCATCTGTATTTTGCTTATAATAATATGTTAATTCAGTGTTTCTACCATTATTAACAATACCTATTACTTTACTATTTGGTAGAAGGACATTTCCATTGTATGTTCCTTCTTGTGAGTTTAGATATTCTGTTAATACCTTATTTACTTCGATATCTGGTTTAATAATTAATTTATTAGTTATTATCCAGGTACTAAAACCAATTAGTACAAGTATTGGTATTATTAGAACCATAATCAAAAATACTTTGATTTTCTTAAATTCAATCAATACTACTCACCTACACTTCCTGTTAATTTTGCACTTAATACAAAATTAAAATCATTAGTTAGTAATATTGGATAAACTGTATTACTAAATTCATCTAAATTAGTAATAGTGAATAAATATTCGATTTTTAATGTTATTGTATCTTTCTCTTGTTTAAAGTTTGTTATTGTAATAGGTAATACACAAAGGGTTTGATCAAAACTGAATAATGGGTTTTGAGTTTCATTATCTTTTTTTACTTCCATAGATATAATATCACTATGGAATAAATTTAAATTATTAGATTCTAACTGTAAACTAATTTCAAGATCTGTTGAATCAGTGAATTTAGCTTTACAATTTTTATTGTTTATAACTAAATCAAAAGAAATAGAACCATTATTAACAATTTTGTTGTTTTCATCAACAAAACCTGTTTTGAAATATTTAAATATCTTTAAGTTATTACAAGTTATATAGTTATTATTATCTTGTATATCATCTACAACAATAGAACCGTTAAAAGAAAAGGTAGTGTCATTAGCAGTTACCCAAGAAGCAAAACCAACGCTAACTATAGATAGTGCTGCTAATATAGTAAGAACAAAATATTGAGTTCTTAATCTTTTCATTTAAACCCTCCTTTCACTAACCCAAACCTTTATAAACTATATATATATTATAACATATAGTGTAAAAAAATGCAAACTTCTATGAAAAAAAGTGAAAACGTTTGAAAGATTTTTTCATTTTCCCTATTTATAAAGGTTTACCTTTATAAACGCATTTTATAGCAAGAAAATAACACTTGCTATACTAGGAGGAATCTATATGAGAAGACTTAGAATACAATACTCTATATTTATCATATTAGCATTTTTATCTATTATGAGTGTAGGTTTTGCTTCTTGGGTAACAACAAC
This sequence comes from uncultured Bacilli bacterium, assembly GCA_934096585.1. GTDB lineage: Bacteria > Bacillota_I > Bacilli_A > ML615J-28 > CAG-698 > CAKOMG01. The sequence goes on along the minus strand of CAKOMG010000008.1, from coordinate 79,869 downwards.
TGATTCACCAATATCTTCAATTGAAGGATCAATTCAAGTAGATGATGTCATTGAAAGTAATGAATATATTACAAATGTTTCTCCAACAAAACTAAAATTCTATAAAACAGGTTTTGTAACAAATGAAGGAAGTATCAGTCAAACAGGAACTATGAGTATAGAACTTACAATAGATATAAAAAAATGTAAAGAAACATTTAAAGATGCTACATCTTTAAATTTATACTTTACAACAACTTATAGTGATAATAGTTTTAACTTCTTTAATGATCCAACAAATCTTCCAGTAACAATTAAAGTGTCTGATGATTCATTAATAAGTAATGATATAGCAGTGAATGGGAATGAATGTATATCAAAAATAGAAATTAAAGATTTAGCACAAGATACTAAAACTATCACTATATCATTTACTATAACAAATAATTTAGATAGTTTTGCAACTATTTATAATAGTTTAAAGAATAGTAAATTTACATATAGTGCAAAAATAACAGGTAATGGTGAATAAGATGAAAAAAAAGAATTTATCTATTACATCATTAATGTTAATATTATTATTACCATTAATAACATTAATTGGATTAGCAACATGGTTTATAACAACAAGCGTTGACAGTACACCAACATATAGTTTTGAAGATGTTGTTAATTATTATTTAAAAACAGAAACAAGCATTTATAGTGGTAAAGAAGCCATAAAAAAGAACAATTTAATTGATTGCAAAATAATGCACAAGAATAAATCAAGTTCTGAAGACTACACTGATGGAGCGCCAATAAATGCGGGTGAATATATTGTTAAAGTAATTGACACTACTTCTAGTGATATATTTGTTGAATTTAATCATACTATTCAAAGAAGAGACATCAGCAATGGCTTACTAATACTCAAAGAATATGAATTATCATATATTGGTACAGCAGTGGAACCAGAAATAGAAAGTGTTACTGTAGATATAGAAGATAATGAAGTATTAACTCTTACTTCTAATGATTATACAATCAGTTATTTAAATAATACTAATCGGGGTATTGCTACTATGACTCTTGCTGGGCAGGGTAATTATATAGGCACTTTATCTGAACAATTTACTATTGTTTCAGATTTAGTAATTACATTATCAAAAACTAATTATGAAAAAATATATGATAAAGAAAAATTCATAGTGCCAGTTGAAGACATTACTTTTACTAGTAATGGCGAAAGCATAGCTATTGACAAAAGCAATATTAATTATAAATTTCAACCACAAACCGCTGGAATAGACTTAATTGATAATTTTGCAGTTAATGCTGGTTCTTATAAAGTTACAATTTCTGTTACTATGGAAGGATTTAAAAAAGCAGAAACTTCATTTAATCTACAAATAAATAAAAAAATGTTAGATATTGAATGGAATATACCAAGTGATGCAGTGTATCAAGGTCATGATTATGCTTATACACCATCTGCATCCATCAAAGAAGGCTCAGTGTATGATGGCGATGATGTATCGCTTCAAACAGATATACTAAGTGGATATGTAAATGCAGGTTTATATAAACTTAGTATTACTGGATTAAAAGGGAACAGTTCTAGTAATTATGATTGTGTAAAAGAAAATAAAACATTTACTATAAATAAAGCTAATTTAACACTTGAAACTGAACCTAAATTAAAAGAATTTGTTGGTAGTTATCAAGCAGAAATTGATGGTGCTAACAAAGGAACTGTAAATGGTGTAGGAAATGATGGAACAATTATCGGAACATGGTCATATGATACAACACAATATAATATATCAGGAAGTAGTGAAACACTTCAGGCTACAGATATTGAATTAACATTTATTCCTACTTCTTATTCACAAAACTATAATTCTTTAGTTATAAAGGTTTCAACAACTGTTAAAGCAGTATGTTATAATGGATCAACATATTATAGTAGAATAGAGTTAGCTTTATCTTCTGTTTCTTCAGGAGTGATTTATTGTATTATTGATAGAAACCCTTATATCAGAGAATCTTGTACGATAAAGAGTAATGTTGAACTATGTTTACCATACAGTGGAACTACTAGTCACAGTTATGTAAATGATTCAACAAGTATAGCCTATACAAAAACAGACAACAGAAAACAATTTATTCAAATAATAAATAATTCAACATTAACTAATAATGGCACTTTAACAATAGGGGCTGTCCAAAATAGTGGAGGCGGTGGAAAATTACTAAATGGAAATGCAACTCAAGAGTATACAGAAATTCAATTATTAAATTCTTCAAAAATAATCAATAATTCAACAATTAATTGTTATGGTTATATATCTGGAAACAATTCAAATGATATATCTATAATAAATAGTTCGACAGCAATAGTTAATATGCCTTATGTAATTGTAGAACATAGGGGCGGTTCAAGATTTGCAGGTATGGCAGGCAAAGATAAAAGTGAAGTTGAAAGTGTTGTTAATAGTTCCGTAAGTATGAGTGGAAAAACCACAGGTGAAGGTAAACCTGTATGTTATGTTTTTAATAGATGGTATTTAGATGGCTTTATAAATGTTAATTTCAAATTTGATTATGGTGCAAAACTAGTAGGCAAAGCAGCTTTATTTGCTGATGGTGAGCACAATGCTGCTGATATGAAAATTATTTCTAGTGATGGCTTAATTAAATTAAGTAATGGTGCAAGTTTAACAGGCTTTTTCAATACAGAGAAACAAAAATGTTCAATAAATACCTTTGGTTCATGGGAACTTGGAAGCATTGATGTATATTTTGCCATTAAAAAAAGTAAATGGGGTATTACGGCTCATGTAAAAATCAATGTCTCATCAAAAAATGTGTTCTTACCTGTTCCTTTTTACTTTATTATTAATTTGAACAGTTATGAAAATGGTAATACTGCAACTGTAAATACATCATCTCAAAGTTTTAAATTATTACCTGGTTCATCACTAACTATAAATGAAGGTGTAACACTTAATGCTAAAGAAATTGCTGTTTATAAAAGTGAATCTTTATATCCTAATGGAACAACAGTAGAACAAGGCGATTTAGGTAGTCAACCTTACCCAAAAAAAGATGATGCAATTTTAAATTGTAGTGGTAAAATTTTTGCTACATCATTTGGAGGAATTGTTAATATTATATCTAGTGGATCAATTAATGCTACCAATTCATCTGTTGTTTCTAAGGAAGCTCATAGTTTTACTGCTACATCTATAAAAGTATTAAGGGTCGTTTCAGTTGATATTTATATTCCTAAATATGCTGATATAACGCTGGAAAAGAATGAAATTAAAAAATAAATAGTAAAAAACAGATAATTTAAAGGCGTTTTTATCATTAAATTGAAAAAAGCGCCTTTATTATTTTTGTTCATATAAATTCTTTTTGTTAGCATAAATTTATATAAAAAATATGATTTAATAAATGGCTTAAAATAGGCAATTATCAATATTTTTATGTTCATTTTTCACTTAATTATTAAACAAATATATGGTTTTATTAATTTGATAAAAAAGAATAAATTTTTAGTTAAAAAACGCCCTTTTTCAATTCTTTATCAATTCCGCGTTTTAATGATTTATCAACTTTTTAATTCATACCCCTATATCATTGATTTTTCTTAAATTTTTATCAATTTTTTGATTATTTATTGAAAAATTTAAGAATTTTCAAAAAACGGAAATTTGCGTTATAATTTGGTTAAAATGTTCAATGTAAAATGAGCAGTAAAAAAAATAAAAGTAGATTATGGCTAAAATTTAAGGGGAAATACGAAATAATAATTTGACATTATTTTCCATTTTCTTTTTTAAGCAAATTATACTTTTAATTCTTACTTTTTGACAATTTTTAGTTTTTTATAAATTTTAATAAAAATGATTAAATTTTTAATTGTTTATGATTTTTTGAAAATTTTAGCTTACTTTATTTTTCTACTTTTCCTTTTAATTTTTTATAATTTTTATAGTGGGTATAAAAATTATTAAATCTACTTTACTTTTTATTTAATTATATGATATATTTTCAAATTTATTTTTTAATAATTTTATTATTATTTTTTTAAAGAAAAAAACAATGCTATAGATTTTATATAAAAACGATTATTAAATTATATTTATAAAACTTGCAAAAGTTATATAAAATAACTTGCTTTTATTATGAAACTACTGCTTTTAAATCAAATAACAAAAAAGTACGACTCATTTACGAAATCGTACTTTTTTAAATGTGTTTACATTAATTAATAAGAAGAAATTTTAATGTTTATAACTATTTTTATAAATAGATAAAGCTTTTAAAATGTATTCTTTTGTAATTAATCCTTTACCTACAGCAACTTTGAAGTATTTTCCATTAAATGCTTCAAATTCTTCTTTTGTTAAATAATCTGACCATTCTTCATATTCATATAATCCATATTTTTCTACATCTTTGTTAAATTGATCAATATTATATCGATAGTTTTCATCAATTTTGAATGTGTTAACCCAGAATATAAATGGTTCTATAGTCAAAATATCATTTGCTACAAAGTTAAAATCTTCAGCTGTAATTAATTCATAAGCTACTGTTTCAATCTCTTCTATTTGAATAGTACTAATCTTAGAAGAAGAAATCTTATCATCATCAACAATCATAATGCGTTTGCCTATTGCACTTTCATAATTAGTTAAATTAATTTCAAAGTATTCTCTTAGGTTCATATCGAAGAAAGATTGTGCACTTATGACTTGGATTTTATAACCATTATCTAAATAAATATTTAATACTTCGAAATTTCTTCTAGTTGTTTTTTCTAATGCAATTAAAGGTTTAACATCGAAACTTCCAGTAAAGAAATCCCATGTAAGCAATAAATCGCCAAATTGTAGTTCTTCAATTTTTTTCTTTGTTCCATCTGCTAATGTTATCAAAGTTCCTTCTATTATACATCCATCAGATGAAGAAGCAGTAATTTCAGTGTTTTTAGTTATAGTAAAATTATAAACGCCATTAGTATTACCAGTTAAGTTATGCGTTGAACCATCATCATAACTAAATGATTGTGAAGATCCATTACCTGTATTCTTATGGGTTACTGTTACAGTAATTGATGAATTTTGTAATACTTTCCAATATCCTCCGCTTTGAGATATTTCTTCATTGCCTATCGTTATTTTTGTGATAGTTTCAGAAGTAGTGCTCGCTGATATATAGCAATAAGTCGATTCTGTAAATTTCGCTGTGAATGTTAAATTACTATTTATAGCAATAGAGTCACCCTTATTGTAATTTGTTCCATCATTTTCACAAAGCCAATTAACAAAATTATATTCTACTTCAGTATCACCTTTATCTTTACTACCGGTTGGTGATTTAATAGCCTCGATAGGAATGATATATGAATCTGTAGTATTAGAATAACGAATATCATCTTCATTACCACCAGTGAAAGTAATTGTGTGAGCTTTTGTTTGTAATTTCGCGTTTAAAATCATATCTTTTGTAATAATGGTATTTGATGTAATTACATTATTATCACTATCAATCCATTCAACAAAGTACATTTTTTGAGTATCATTGCTTTCAAGAGATCTTAACGCATTTGAATAAGCATTAATTTTAGAGATTGTTCCACCATCACTAACATATTCATCATCGAAATCAAATTCTTCTAAACCGATATTAAACTGAATTTTATGCATAATATCATATTTTCCATATAAAGTTAAGGCATTAATATTATTATTATACATTTGTTCAATTAATCTTAAAATTGCTTGTCCTGTGCTTCCTGCTGGTATAGCAATGTCAGAATCAGTCCAATCTTTAGTAATATACCATCCTATAAATGTCTTTCCATCTATTAATTCATTTGCAATAATAATATTTTGATAATTTTCATAAGTAAATGTAACATTATCTAATTTAATATTATCACTCAAATCCTCATAAATTAATGTGTATTCAATCGGTGAATATTTTGCATAAATATTATAAGTACCATTTGCGGAAACATTAATAGTGTCATAACTATATGAGTAAGATTCGTCAGTAAACCAACCATCAAAATTATAATATCTTCTAATAGGGTCAGATATTAAAGGTATAGTAGGGGTGATTCCAGAGAATATATTATAAGTTATTGTTTGAGATTGATCATTTCCATCTAAATCTTTATAGTGGTAAATAACATTAAATTCACCACTTGATACTTGATTGCTCCAATAATCGCCATTTGATAGATAATACGCATTACTACTAAATTTTTGTGAAAAATCTGTGCTATTTTCAAAACATCCATAAGCATATAATGTTGCATTATTTAAAGTTACATCTCCACATTGGGCATAAACCATATCACCTGAAAAACCGCCATATTTTGCTGTAGCACTTCCATCAGTAATTCCTGTCAAATTGTTATTTGAAACGTATAGTTGAGCTCCAGATACTTCAGTAACAATTCGTCCACAAAAATTAGCATTAATCTTACAGACTCCATTAATTTTCAATAATGCTGCATTATTTATATTTGGATATAGTGGAGTTTGACCACCTTTATCTTTATATGATTGATAAAAACAGCAATCTTTATCAATTTGCAAAGTAGCATTTTTATTTATTATTAAAGATGATCCTGGTAAAAACTCAAATTTTGATTTTATTGTCATGCTATTATAAATTTTGATTTTAAATTTCCATGACATAGGGCAATAAAAATTTTCCGTACTTACATCTGTACCAGCTAAGTTGACTTTTAATTTTCCAGTCTCACAATTTCCATATATATTAAAATCATGATATCCTGAATTAATTGTTGGGGTTCCTGTAGTATTATATTTTAAATCTATATATCCAGAAGTCATTTTTAATAGAGCATTACTATCCGAAGAAGTTCCTATAACATATAAATCTTGTTGATTAAAATGTTTATTATTCATATAAATATCAGTTATAGCTTCATATTTAGCCCCTTGAGTTATTCTAATTAATGGTCTAATATTAGGCATATCAAATACTTTCATAGGAAAAACTTTTTTCCCATTTAAATAGTTTGATACAGATCCACCTTTAAAATCGTAAAAAACTAATGGGGCAGTTAGCGTTCCACTTTGTATATAAATAATGCTATTATTTTCATTATATGATTCTTTAATAAAACCTAAACAGTAAATTACTCCAGTATTTTTGATGGAAGATGATTCGTTCATAACTATTTGTGTATAAAACCCAGATGTTTGTCCTGCATATATCGCACCAGCATTTCCAGTAATACCATCTATTTTGATTGTTCCATTATTAATTAGAACAATACTTTTTTCAATTGTTAAAGTGTTTTGCAAATATTTAGTTTCTTGCGATTCAGCAAAAATATTCGCAACAGAATTTTGTCTATTATCTAAAAATTTACCTGCTTGATAAACTAAATATAGAGTTACATTACTTTTAACTTCAGCGTTTTCTCTAAGAGTAGGATTTCTATTAGGAATTAAATATACTTCATTTCCACTTACTGCGTTTGTTAATGCTCTTTCTACAGTACCATAGTATTTACTTCCTATTGTTGCTACTGCATATACAACTACTGATGTAGAGGTAATATAATCATTGTAATTAGAATCTTTAGTTATGGCTGAACATATAATACTAACATTAGCATTAACAGTTTCACTATTTCCATCAGTAAACTTAGTTTGCGATATGTCTGCTTCTTGAGCACAACTAATTTCATTTCCGAAAATATCTGTTAATACATAACCACTAACGTTTAATTGATTACCTTCAATATAATAATCACCATCAAAATTTAATTTACCAATTGTTTTGCATTTATAATTAGCTTTATTAATAATAAAATTGCAAGTTAAATTATTTGTCGGTAATTTATAATTCGAATTACTAACGCTTATAATAGAAGCAACATAATCTCCCGCATTTATCTCTTTTGTTGAAAAAATATTACAATTATCACCATCTATTAAATTTGTTGCTATACATGCAGGCCCTTGAGATAATCCTGTATATGTGTATTCTGATTTATGCCATTCTAATTCAAGCTCTTTTTGCTCAATTGTTAGATAAATGTCTATATAAGTACTTTCATAATTTTCTTTTGACGCTGTAACTCTGACAATGTATGCTGTTTCTCTTGCATTAGTAGGAACATTATTATACGTTAAAGTTACATCTTCTAATACTTGTGTATAGTTTTCATCAGCATAAGCAACTATTTCTGGTTTTTGTTGTGTTCCATTGTATGTTACAGTTTGATTAATTCCATTTATTGCTTTTAAATATATAATTTGTGGTTTATCAGTAATTTCAAAATATAATTGTTTAGTTCCTTTAAAATTACCTTGTCCTATGACTTGAACTATAGCCTCAGTACTAACATTTATATTATTTAAATAATTCACAGTATAATCATTATCAAACGCTAATATTCTTTGCTTATACTTTACTTGTAAATCATCAGGTCTGATTTCATTACCAGTATATATAAATTTATTATCTGAATGTTCCGTGAATTCAATAAATATGTCATCGCAATTTTCAATATCTAAAGGATTAATTGTAAACTTTATATTTGAAATTGTTTCTGATTCGGTTTCATTAATTATATATGTTACTTCAATTAAATAATCTCCAGCATCAATTGGCCCTACAGATTGATTACTATCTTCACAATTAATATAATCATCTGTTGAATTTGCTTTTTTATACTTATATTGTAAATCTGTATTTCGTCCATTATTAACTAAACCAATCGCTTCACTTGATGGCAATAATACATTTCCATCATATGTTCCTTCATTTCCTGACAAATATCTAGTTATTACTTTATCTATTCCAGGACTAGGTTTTATATTAATACTATCAGATATTAACCATGTAGAAAATCCTATAACAGTTGCAATTGATATTACTAAAATTGAAATTAAAAATATTCTTGTTTGACGGATATTTTTCATATTAATCACTTCCCGTTATTTTAGCATTTAACTGAAATGTAAATCCATCTTTTAATAATTCTGGATAGACATCATCTTTAAATGTTTTTTCAATTTCATTTTTTGTAAATTGATAATATAATTTATAATCTATATTATTTGAAATAGTCTGTAAACCACTTATTTCAAACGATAATAATCCATCTTTGGTTGAAGCAATAGTTTTAATAATTTCATCATTATTATTTTTTAATACTATACTCATATTTAATGGATCATTAACAAATAAATTCATATTGGTTGTTGTAAAGTTCAATACAATTTCCAACTTTGAACTATTTTTAAATTCATCTCTACAATTATTTACTTTTACTGTAAAAGGAATATAAATTTCTCCTGTATCTATTATCTCTCCATCGTTACTTACGAATCCGGTTTTAAAAAATTCAAATACTTCAATTTGTGTTTCATCGCATTCTAAGTATTCATTATTACTTCTTACATCATCAACTATGATAGAGCCATTGATTTCAAAAGAACTATCATTTGCTGTTACCCAAGAAGCAAAACCTACACTCATAATAGATAAAAATGCTAATATGATAAATATAGAGTATTGTATTCTAAGTCTTCTCATATAGATTCCTCCTAGTATAGCAAGTGTTATTTTCTTGCTATAAAATGCGTTTATAAAGGTAAACCTTTATAAGAAAATAGAAGTATTTTTATCAAAAAAGTATAAATTTAAGTACTAAATAATTGATAATTGGTAAATTAATCAAAAAATAAACATTTAAAATTTGCTATTTATTTTATAGTATGATATAATAGTGTTATGAATTGAAGGTAGTATAGCGGGGGACCGTTTTTACTAGATCACAATTAATTTTGTGAGCACGGCATTAAGTTGCATAAAAAGGGCTACTAGTTATCTAGTAGTTTTTTTCTTTAAGTTTTCCCATTTTTTAAAATCTGTAGCAAATATAAAAAAATATACTTAATAATATTAATCACTATTAAATTGTTTTAAATGTTATACAAACATACATATTTTTATTAAATTGTATAGTAAAAATTATATCAAAAATAATTACTATTAATAGTTTTAGAAAAAAAGATGGAAACTCAAAATTTTTTATGTTTGCAAAAATATTTTAGTTATTGTATAATATTATTAATATTACAACATAAGAAAAGAGGTAAATATGAAACAACAAGTTATTAAACCACTACTTATATCTATACTTATATCACTTATTATTTCTAGTATATGTGTATTCTTAGGATATTTAATAGGACAATCAAAATTAAAAGAATTTATAAACTTTGAAATGGTATTTGCTCTTTATCTAGTATTTTTAATCTTTGTTTTTATAATTTTATCTATAAAAACAGATAAAGAAAAAAAGAAACAAGAAAATATAAAAGTAAAAGATAGAATAGAAAAGCTTAATAAATATAAAGAAGAAACAAAAGACTTTGATGCTAAATATCAAGAAATAAATAAAAAACTAAAAAGAAGAACAATAAAACTAATTATTATATTAATAATAGAATATATATTTTTTATTACTTTAGGGTGTTCTATTAAAACATTAGAAGTTAAAGAAATGATTACGTTTATAGTATTACTTTTCCTTCCAATAGATATAATATATTCAATAATTAGTAAATATTTTCCAAAAATAGAACATAAGAATAAAAAATATGAATATTTAGAAAAAATCGTAAACAAATGTAAAAGCTATTTTAATATTGAAGAGGAAGTAAAATTAATATTTGAACCAAATTTTGATATTAATATACGATATTTTAATAATGAAATATACTTAACAATTGGAATATACGTATTATCAATACTAAGTGATATAGAACTTGAAAATGCATTAATTCATGAAATGGCGCATGTAAAAAATGGCGATCTTAAAATTAGTACTGATATTTTAAAAAAAATGTATATGCCATCTTTTCATAAGTTGATATTATTTGAAGATTTCAAGTTAAATGAAAAAATAGAAATGTTTATGTTATTTATCAGGCTTGATAGAGAGAAAAATGCGGATAAAGCGATACTTGAGTTTGGTGATAAACAAATATATATAAATGCACTAGCAAAATCAATGCTCATTATATTTCAAGATGATTTTAGAAATAACATTAATATATATAAGGAAAAGAAACTGCCTGAAGATATAGTAGGATATTATTTGAATGCTAAAATAAAAAATTATTTAGAAAATAAAGAAATGTATGATTATTTTTTAAATAACGCCTTAGAAAGAAAATATGATACTCATCCATCATTTAAAGAAAGAATGAAAGATTTAGGTGTCGATCATTTTGATATTAACTTTGAAAATAATCAAAGTGAAGAGTTAAAAAAAGAAGTAGAAGAAATTAAAAAGCAAATAAATCAAAACGAAAATCTATCTTATACTACTGTTTGGACTGATGAACATAATTATTATCTAACACTTGTTAAAACATATGAAGAGCTTATAAATAAAGACTTTGATACACTTGATCTAAGCGATAAATTAAAGTTTTCATATAGTGTTTTAAATGTAAAAGGATTAAAAGAAGCATTAGTATATTATAGTAAAATACTCGAAAAAGAAAAGAATGAAAATGCACTTTACTTTAAATGCATAATAGAATATGGATTAAATATGGAAGAATGCTTAAAAGATATAGATGAATGTTTAAAACTAAATATTAGTTATTATGAAGTACTTAATAATATAAAAGGAATGTATATAAATAATAATGGAAGAACAGATTTAATAGAAGACTATAGAACTAAATCATCTGATAAATTAGAAGAATTAGAAACAATCAATCTTTATCAAGAAAAGCATAAAATCAATACATATGAAAAACATGATTTAGATAGTGAAACAATAAATAAAATAAAAGAAAAAGTAAAAGAATTTGATCAAATACAAAGTGCATATGTTATAAAACAAAAATTAAATGAAAATTCATGTCTTTATATTTTAGGAGTTGTTTATCATAAAAATACAGATGTTGATGAAGCACAAAAAATAAATGAAAAAATGCAAGATTTTACTGCAACACTAACTAATATATATTTTGATGATTTCACTTATAGTGTTTTTGGCAAAAAGGTTATTAAATTAACAAGAAGTGAAAATTTAAAAACATAATATTTAAGTATTGAAGTTTATAACAAAAAAATTTATAATAAAAGTATGTTTAAAGTATGGCGCAACATATCTTACTCTCCTGTCCATTTATTAACTTTAGAATTTAATAGGGTAAGATAGATTATAATTTGCTTTCCTGTTCATTTGAGAACTTGGGAAAAAAGCAAACAAATATAAAAAGAGGCAAATTGTAAACTAAAAAAGGAGGCTTTATGCCTCCTTTTTCCTATAGTAATAACAATAATCATCAGTTTCATAAAAATATGAGAATTTATTTTTTTTATATAGTTTAATACTATCGATATCATTTTTATTTACTTTAACATTTAATTGTTTTATGATATCTTGATTATCAATATATTCAAAAATTTTATTGATTAAAACATGTTTGAATTGATTATTTTCAATTTTTGTTTGTATGTCAGTTAAATATATACTATCAGTTTGTTTGTTTAGATTCACTTTTCCAACGATTTCATCTTTGTATTCAATTAAAAGAACATTAGAATTAGCTATTAATTTTATGTTTTCTTCATATGAATGTTTTTTAATTAAATCAAGAAGCACTTTATTTCTATTATCAGCATTCAAATTAACATTTTTGGATTCAAGTATTAAGTCAATTGCTTTTTTACAATCTAAAGTATGATAAGAGTAGAATAATAGATTTAATTCCTTTTCCTTTATGATTTTGTATGCTTGTTTTGAAGATATATCATAAATATATGACATATAGCGATACAAATATCCAATCCAATATAAAGCATCTTCACTATACTTTTTCTTTCCATATGATGTTTTTCCATATTCGTTTTCAATAGATTTTAAAATACCTAATTCATTAATGGAATCATTTAGTATAGAAGATGAATCGAATTCTTTAGCTATATTCGAATTCATAAATCTACGAATAAATATTTCTGAACTAGATTCAGTATATTGTAAAGACATAACAAATATATTTGCTTGCATTTGGCATAATAATAAACCATCTTTATCCATTTCTTTCATATTAGTATTTCCTCTAAGTATTTTCCTTGCCCTTTATATTGTATTCTAGCTAGTTTAGTTTTATTATTTCCTGTTATTAAATAATTAATTTGCTCTTTTTGATAATGCTCTTTTTCAACACTTGATATAAAACATTTTTCAAGTATATGAATATGTTCAAGAGATTTATTGGAAATAAAAATATATTGCATACCAAGATTAGTGGCGGCTAAGCAATGTTTGCATTGTTCATCTGTGATTTCACCATTAATAAATGTATCAATAATTTCAAACATTCTGTTATCCGCAATTGGAGCGATAATATAATCAACTGCTTTTAAAGAATTGATAATATTTTTAATAATTTTATGATTTTTATAGTTTTCTAATTTACCTCTAAAATAAGCAATAGCCATCATCCATTCTGTATCAACTTTAAATTCTTTTTTTATTAAACCTTTAAAATCAAAATCAATAAAATAAATACTTGCAGATGGAAATTTACAAACAAATGATACTGAATTATCGTAAGAATTTCCACAATAGAATCCTTTTCCAAAATCATTATTGTCTTTACTCTTATCAAGAGATAAAGCTCCTTCTATACCATATTTTGATGCATGAGTTAAAAGAATATGGTTTTCTTTCATTTCTTCTTTATAAAACATTTCTTTTTGTTTATTTAGGTTTAATTTACTTTTAAAGCAAAAATTATAGAATTTATCAATAAATTCTTCTCTAGGGTAAGATTTTCCTAATTCTATTCTAGCAATTCTTAAAGGTTCAACTTGTAATTTATTAGCTAATTCTTCTTGAGTAAGTTGAAATAGTTCTCTTATTAATAATAAATCAGATTTAATATTGTAGTTCATTTTTCTTTATCCTCATATTTATTTTAACATTAATCAATATAAAAGTCAACAACTTATTAATATCAAATGATAAGAACAAGTTACAAACTGAACAGTTTTGTTGACAATACTTTAAATAAAATAGTATAATTAAACATATAAAAAATTAAAGACTTTTTATTAATGAAAGAATTATAAAAAAGTTTTATAATTATTATCAAATTAAAAACTAATTTAAAAAACTATAAAATAAATAAAAAAAGAACTCATCGTGAGTTCTTTTTTTATTATTAAGCTCTAGAACAGTAAGATCCATCTGTCACATTAACGATAACTTTATCGCCTTCTTCAATGAACAAAGGAACTTCAACTTGGAATCCTGTTTCTAAAGTTACTTTCTTTCTTGCAGTTTGAGAAGTGTTACCTTTGACTGCTGGTTCTGCTTCACTAACTGTTAAAGCAACTTTTTCTTCTTTTGTTGCGACTCCTAAGATATCACCTTCACACATTGATACAACACAATTAGATTCACCTGGAACGATGAAGTTTTTCATCCATTTTAAGTTTTCTGCAGGTACTTCAATTGTTGTGTAATCTTCATTATCCATGAATACATATGAATCTCCATCCACATAAGAGAATAACATATCTTTTTTATCAATAATGCATTTACGATACTTGTTATTTGGGTTTAAAGTAGTTTGTACAATAGAACCACTCTTTAAATCCTTCATCTTAACACGCATTACGGCATTACCTTTTCCTGGTTTCATGAAGTCTTGTTCTAATACTTGCCATACACTTCCATTATATTCGAATGCATGACCAGCACGTAGATCGATTGCTGAAATCATTTCCATAATTATAATCCTAACCCTTTCTATAGATATATAATATATAATATACTAAATTGATAATAATTTCAAGTAAAATCTTAAAAATATAGTTTATATGTTAATATTTTTATAATATCTTTGATTTTTAGAAGTTGGTTTATCAGGTTCAGTCATTAATAATAACCCGGCTTCAATAGCATTTTTAATAGTTATAATATAGTCTTGTGAATCTAGTATTTTTTTCATTAATAATGTTAGTAACTTAATCAAAAGTTAAACTATTATGTTCAATTTCAATAGATGAATGAATACTTTTAATTTTTGATATCTTTCTTAAACTTGGTATTTTTTCTAAACTATTAACTGGTTGTAAAGAACAAAATCAACATCTTACTCGTTATCTTACTCGTTATCTTACTTGTTTAAAAATATGTAAGATATTACTTATTTTAAACATATAAGATATTAATTGTTTGCTAAATATATTTTCATATATTTATAAAAGGTTCCATCTTTCATTCCTGTTAGCTTTGCACCCACTTTATATGATTGATTATTTTTTGATATCTCGTTAACAGCATCAATAAAGTTATCGGGAAGTATTATTTTAGGGCGTCCCATGTGTGTACCCTTAAGCTTAGCAATACGGATGCCTTCCATTTGCCTTTGTTTTATATTTTGTCTTTCATTTTCCGCCACAAACGATAATACCTGTAAAAAAATATCACTTACAAACTTACCAATTAAGTTAGTTTCACTCCTAGTATCTAGTAAAGGAAAATCAATAACAAAAATATTAGCTTTAATAATTTTTGTTATACATGCCCACTCTTCAATAATCATTTCATAGTTACGACCTAACCTATCAATTGATTTAATAATTAATAAATCATCTTTTTTTAATTTCTTTTTTAATTTCTGATAATTAGGGCGATTAAAATCTTTGCCACTTTGTTTATCAATATAAATGTATTTTTTATCAATTCCAAGGTTATATAGTTCGTTCATTTGTCGATCTATTTTTTGTGTAAGTGTTGAAACGCGAACATAGCCATATGTTTTTGGTTCATTATTCATTTTTTAAGCCTCCTATAATTTATTTAATCATAACATAAAAATTAATATCTTAAAAAAATAAATAAAATATTTTAAAAGTTTCAAAAATATGATAAAATAAACCAATAAAAGTAAAATAATATTTGTTTATTAAGTGGAGATATAACATGAATAGAAATGATAGCTTATTAATGCAAGAAATTGTTAAACAATTAAAAAATGACAATTTAGATATGTTTGATGAATTTTATGATCTAACAAAAAATCAAGTATATGTAACCATTCTTTCAGTTGTAAAAAACAAAATGACTACAGAAGATATAATGCAAGATACGTATTTAAGATTTTTAAATAATATTCATAAATATAAAGAAAATACTAATGTTGTTGCCTTTATTGTAACAATTGCAAGAAACTTAGCAATTAATTATTATAACAAACATAAAAAAGAAGAATTTCATGATTTTTCTTTATACGAAGATACTTATGTTAATGAAACAGAAGATAATAAACTATTAGATTTAGTTTATCAAACTCTAGAGGGTAAGGAATTAGATGTATTTATTATGCATGTTATTGATGATTTAAAACATAAAGAAATAGCGAAAATAATGAAAAAACCTTTAGGAACAATTACATGGCTTTATAACAAAGCAGTAAAAAAGATGAAAGAAAAGGTAGGTGAATAAAATGAGTAAATATGAAGAGTTTATCACTAATTTAAAAGAAGAAGTTAATAACATCGAAGTTATTGATAGAAAACAACAAATTAAATATAAATATGTACATCAAGAAAAGAAAAGCTTTAAAGGGTTCTTTAAACTTGGACTTAGCGCTTTAACATTTTTAATTTTAATAATTGTTGGGGTAGTTTCAGTATCAAGCCCTTCTATAAATAATCCTGATAAACCAATTATTGCTTCTACTGTTGATGAATCCTATGCTTTTGAATTAATGGCAGCCGCAAATCATATATATACAAGTGGTATAAATAATATATCTAATTTATCATTAAGGAAATTGAGCACGCAAAATGTGAATGAAGTGAGTAAAGATATTCATTATCACTTTTTAACAATAAGACAAATGTTAACAAAAAGTAAAGTTGATTATACAATTGCTCCTTCATCTAAACCAGGGTATGCATATCAAATGGAAATTAAGCCAATACTTAATAGTAATATATCTCTTCAATATACATTATATTTCAATAAAACGCTAAAAGAGCATGATGATGAAGAAGAAGTATATGATTTAGAAGGTATTATGATTATAAATAATATTCAATATCAAATTATTGGCAAAACAGAAATAGAAAGTGATGAAATAGAAACTGAAATTAAAGTTATTTTGACTAATGATAAGTATTTTGTCATTCAACAAGAAAAAGAAGAAGATGAATATGAATATGTTTATATGGAATTTGTAAATAATAAATTAGTTTCTAAATATCAATTATCATACGAAATAGACGGAACAGAAATAGAAGTAGTCATAGAAATAGAAAACAAAGATACAAATGGTAAAATTAAAGCCAAACAAAAAAAGGATAAAATTACTTTAAAAGTAGATTTAGATAATTATAAAGGTAATATAAAAGTTAGTGAACAGGATCAATATATCATTTATTATTTTATTAATGAACAAATAGAAAAAAAATTTAAAATTTTTTAAAATTTTACCAATAAAATTAACATCTTGTTTGTTTATTAGTTGTAAATAAACAAATACTAGGAGGAAAAATTATGAAAAAGTTTTTGTTAGTTGTTGTAATGTTAGTATCACTATTAGTGATTGGTACAGGATGTGTTAAACAAGAAAGCAGTAGTGCTTTGGATAAAGTGGAAGGCAATATTTCTTATCAAACTTTATCATCAATTAAACTACTTGAAGCAAAAGAACAATTTAGTAGAGTACAAAAAATGAGTCAATCAGAAGACGCAGTTGAAGTTACGGAACAAGAAGAAGTTCAAAAATATTTAAACTTAATGGAAGAATTTATAGCTACAGATGGTGGCATGAAAACGGAAGTAAAAGAATCTGATAAACCAGAATATGCAAATTATATTCGTATCACAACAAAAGACTTGCAAGGAAACGAAGCATCTTATGATTTATATTATAATCAAGAATTAATTAAAGAAGAAGATGAAGACAAAGATGAAGACAAAGATGAAAGTGATGAAGTTGAAGAAGAGTACAGTGTAACAGGTATTTGTATTTCAAATGATGTTGTTTATCAATTAGAAGGAAAAATTGAAAAAGAACAAGATAAAGATGAAGTAGAAAATGAATCATATTTTAAAATTATTCAAGATAAGGATAATTATATTGTTGTAAAAGAAGAATTTGAACAAGAACAAAATGAATATGAGCATGAATTTAAATATGAAATAGTTGCAAATGGCAAGAAAGTAGAAACAGTATCTTTTGAACTTGAAGAAGAAGATGGTAAATTATCAATTGAAGTTAAAGAATCTAAAAATGGTTTTAAAAGAAGTTATAGATTTAAAGAACATAAAGAAGGACAAAACAAGTTTATTAAGATTCAAGTTAAAGAAGGAAAAGAAGTTAAAAATATAATTGTTCGTGCTGTTTTAAATACAGAAACTAATGAATACGAATACAATTATCAATATGCGAAATAATACGGATATTTTATCCGTATTTTTTTTGCAATATTTTAATAAAAATGATAAAAATACTACCAAATGGTAGAATAGGAGAAAAAATGAATAATAGAAAAGAAGAAATAATTAATGCAACACTTCGTTTAGCATCAGTATATGGATTAAAAGCTGTATCAATGAGTATGATTGCGAAAGAAGTAGGAATAAAAAAACCATCACTTTATAATCATTTTAGTTCAAAAGAACAATTAAATAATGAAATGTATAATTATTTAAGGAGCCAAGCGAAACAAAAGACTCATACGGAAATGCCAAAACTAGAAGGTAATGATCCGTTTCTTATCTTAACAACATTAGTTAATAATTATATTGCACTTACAAGCGAAGAAAGTATGTTAATGTTCTATTCCATTATTTACTCTGAACGCACAACTTCAAGTGAAGCTGCAAAAATAATGATTGTTGAAACAGAAAAAATGATCAATATGACAAAATATATTTTTAAGGAGCTAGAACAAAAAAAGTATTAAATTTTAAAAACTTAGAAATGGATGCAATGTCATTTGCCTTTACAATTCATGGTTTAATGGATTATGAAAAAGACTGTAAAAAAATAAAAAATGCAAATAATCAAAATTTAAAAATTCGAAATAAAATAATAATTATATTTCGAGAAAATGAAAAAAAATCAAAATTTCGAAATAATCTGATAATTCTATTTCGAGAAAATGAAAAAAAATCAAAATTTCGAAATAGAAATCTTGATTTTGAAAATTAATTATGATATAATTAAAGCAAAGGATGAATTATGAAAATTATTAAAAGAGATTATTTACAAGAATTAATAGATTATAAAGGAACTCAAGATATTAAAGTAATAACAGGAATAAGACGATCGGGTAAGTCTATGTTAATTACTTCATTTAAAGAATATATAATGAACAGTGATGAAAAAGCAAATATCATTTATATAGATTTTAATAATTTAGAATTTGAAAAACTACATGAATATCATGAATTAAATAATTATGTTATTTCTAATTATGATGAAAGTAAAAATAATTATTTAATCATTGATGAAGTACAAATGTGTAAAAACTTTGAAAAAACGATAAATAGTTTACACTCACAAAATAAATATGATATTTATATTACAGGATCAAATGCTTTTTTATTATCAAGTAATTTGGCTACGCTATTTACAGGTAGAACAATAGAATTGAAGGTATTTCCATTCTCTTATAAAGAATATTTAGAGTATTTTGAATTAAATGATGCTATTTCTAATTTTAATCAATTTATTGAAATGGGAGGATTTAGTGGATCATATTTATATCAAACAGAAAAAGCCCGTAAAGATTATATCAATTCTGTTTATCAAACAATAATTGAAAGAGATTTAATAGAAAGAAAAAAAATAAGAAATAAAAATGTTCTAACTAAAGTAACATCATTCTTAATGGACAATATTTCAAATCTAACATCAATTAAAAATATTAGTGATATTATTAATAAAAATGATATGAAAGTTAATGATAAAACAATAGGCTCATATATAGGTGGTTTATGTCAGGCATTTTTATTTTATAAAGTTAATAGGTACGATATAAAGGGGAAAAAGTACTTATCATCATCAGAAAAGTATTATTTATGTGATGTTAGTTTAAAAACATCAGTTCTAGGAATTAAAGATATGAACTATGGAAGAATGTATGAAAACATTGTTGCTATTGAGCTTCTTAGAAGAGGATATGAAGTTTATGTGGGTGTGCTTTATAAATCAGAAATAGATTTTGTATGTATGAAGCGAGATGAAAAGATATATATTCAAGTATCAGATAATATTGAAAATGAAAGTACATTTAATAGAGAGGTTAGTTCTTTATTAAAGATAAAAGATGCATATCCTAAAATATTAATTGCTAGAACAAAACATCCTGAGTATTTATATGAAGGAATTAGAATAATTGATATTGGAGAATGGCTGGTAAAATAAAAACATCAAGTTGAATTCTTGATGTTTTTTTAAATGTTATTTAATACTTAGTAATTGTGTCATAAATAATAGTAATGTTTATAACACCATATTCATGAACGCTTTTATTGCGCATGCCTTTAATAGAAGCCCAAGGTATAGTGGGGTGTTTAGATTTGAAATCTAATGATAGATGATTATTATTTTCTGATATTTGAATTATTCTAAACATGATTGAATCTAGTAGTATTTCATTTTCTTCAATGTCTTGTTCTGATTTGTTAAGGGTGTGATCAATTATAAATTTTAAATAATATTTCTTATTATATATGATATATAATTTTATATATGATATATAATTTTATATATAATTATAAAATAAGAATACTTATAGAACTCGATTACAATAAAATAATCTAACTATAAACTAACATTAAATAAAATTAAAAATATGTTTGCTAATGTATTAAATAAATGATATAATAGAATTATAAATTAATATATAGAAAGGAAATTAGATTTATGGCTTATATTAATTATTCACATGATTTATTAGACAAGTTTTGTATGGAGGCATTCCAAAAGTTTGGATTTACAAATGATGAAAGTAGAATCATTACAGACGTTCTTTTAATGTCTGATGACTTTGGAATTGAATCACATGGTATGCAACGTTTAGTTAGATATCATAAAGGAATTGAAAGTGGTTTAATCAAAATTGATGCAAAACCAGAAGTAGTATTTGAAACACCAATTAGTGCTGTAATTGATGGTCATTCAGGTATGGGTCAATTATTAGGACACAAAGCTATGGAAATGGCAATTGAAAAAGCTAAGAAAAGTGGAGTTGGTATTGTAACAGTTAAAAACTCAAATCACTATGGTATTGCTGGATACTATGCAAGAATGGCAATGGATCAAGGATTAATTGGATTCTCTTGCACAAACTCAGAAGCTATTATGGTCCCAACATTTGGTAAAAAAGCAATGTTAGGTTCTAACCCAATTGCATGTTGTGCACCAGCTGAACCTTACCCATTCTTTTTTGATGCATCAACTACTGTTGTAACTCGTGGAAAACTTGAAATATATAATAAGAAAGGTGAACCAATTCCAACTGGATGGGCAGTAAATAAAGATGGTGTTTCATCTAATAATGCAACAGAAGTATTAGGAAACATTAAAGCTCATGAAGGTGGTGGTATTGTTCCACTAGGAGGAGACACTGAATTATTAGGTGGACATAAAGGATATGGATATGGTATGCTTTGCGAATTATTCTCTTCAATTTTATCACAAGGTGTAACATCTGCACATACAATGCAAAATGGATTCTCAGGAATTTGCCATGGATTTATGGCAATCAATCCAGCATTCTTCGGGGACGCTGAAGCAATCAAAAAACATTTCAGTGAATATTTAGAAGAATTACGTGAAAGTCCAAAAGCTAATGGAGCTGAAAGAATTTATACACATGGTGAAAAAGAAATGCTTTCAATCGAAAGAGTTAAAAAAGAAGGCATTCCTGTAAATGAAAACACTGTAAGAGAAATGATTGACATGGCTAAATATTTAGGTATGGATTATAAAAAATATTTTGGTGACTTCGATGTAGAAGGAAACAATAAATTTAAGAGTGCATATTAGGAAGAGGTAATCAAAATGGCTGAAAAAACAGTATATGAAAGAAGTCTAGAACTTCATGAAAAGAATCATGGTAAAGTAGAAGTTATATCAAAAGTACCAGTTACAAATAAAGAAGAGTTGTCTTTAGCATACACTCCAGGTGTTGCTGAACCTTGTAGAAAAATTCATGCAAATCCAGATGATGTTTATAAATACACTGCTAAAGGAAATTTAGTTGCTGTAGTAAGTGATGGAACTGCTGTATTAGGACTAGGAGATATTGGACCACTTGCTGCTATGCCAGTTATGGAAGGTAAATCAATTTTATTCAAAGAGTTTGCAAATGTTGATGCATTTCCTATTTGTTTAGATACTAAAGATGTAGATGAAATCGTAGAAACTGTAAAAAGAATTGCACCATCATTTGGTGGTATCAATCTAGAAGATATTTCTGCTCCAAGATGTTTTGAAGTTGAAAGAAGATTAAAAGAAGAACTAGATATTCCAGTATTTCATGATGATCAACATGGTACAGCAATCGTTGTATGTGCTGGTTTAATCAATGCTTTAAAAGTAGTTGGAAAGAAAATGGAAGATGCACGTGTTGTTATCAATGGTGCTGGTTCTGCTGGTATTTCAATTTGTAAATTAATGTTACAATTTGGTGTTGGCGATGTAGTACTTGTTGATAAACAAGGAGCATTAGCACCAGGTGAAGAATGGATGAATCCTGCTCAAAAAGCTATGGCTGAAGTAACAAATAAAAATAAGCAAAGAGGACCACTAAAAGAAATTATCAAAGATAAAGATGTATTTGTTGGTGTTTCTGCTCCAAATCTTGTTACTCCTGAAATGGTTCAAACAATGGCTAAAGATCCTATCATCTTTGCTATGGCAAATCCAACTCCAGAAATTATGCCTGATCTTGCCAAACAAGGTGGTGCAAGAGTTGTTGCTACTGGTAGAAGTGATTTCCCTAACCAAATTAATAATGTATTAGTATTCCCTGGTATCTTTAGAGGTGCATTAGACGTAAGAGCTAAGAATATAACTGAAGAAATGAAGATGGCAGCAAGCCGTGCAATTGCTTCACTTGTAACACCTGAAGAATTAAATGAAGATTATATTATTCCATCTCCATTTGATAAACGTGTATGTTCAGTAGTTGCAAAAGAAGTTGGAAGAGTTGCTCGTGAACAAGGAATTGCTAGAATCTAATAAAAAAGAGTGTGCAATTTCTGCACACTCTTATATTTTAAAAAGGATGTAAAAAATGAAAAATATTAAATTACCTTTTTATAAAGGACATATCGATTTAAACATAGAAGAAGAAAAAATTGCGGGTGTACTTGTTTCTAAAACTGAAAGCTATAAGGTTGATAAAACAGAACAAGAATTAGTAAGAGATGCTTTAGAAAATCCAATTAATTCTCTATCTTTATCTGTTCTTTGTAAAGATAAGAAACATGTTGTAGTTATATCGAGTGATCATACTAGACCTGTTCCAAGTCATATTACAATGCCTATAATATTAGAAGAAATAAGAAAATATAATAAAGATATCAAAATTACAATACTTATTGCAACAGGTATGCATAGACCAACAACTCATGAAGAGTTAGTTAATAAGTATGGTGAAAAAATAGTTACTGAAGAAGAAATTGTTATCCATAATGCCTATGATGATAAAGAAATGACTTTTAAAGGTATTTTACCATCAGGTGGAGAATTATGGGTAAATAAGCTTGTGGATGAATGTGATTTTCTAATGAGTGAAGGCTTTATTGAACCTCATTTCTTTGCGGGATTTTCCGGAGGAAGAAAATCAGTATTACCAGGTATTGCTTCTAAAAAAACGGTATTATGGAATCACAATGCTAGATTTATTGCATCAAAATATTCTAGAGCTGGTAACTTAAAGGATAATCCAATTCATAGAGATATGCTTTTTGCGGCTAAACAAGTTAATTTACAATTTATTTTAAATGTAGTAATAAATGGAGAGAAAAAAATAATAAAAGCATTCGCGGGAGATCTAGAAGATGCCCATGCACATGGATGTAATTTAGTTAAAGAAATTGCACAAGTGGAACCAATTCATTCTGATATTGTCATCACAACAAATGGTGGCTATCCACTTGACCAAAACATTTATCAAACTGTTAAAGGTATGACTGCAGGTGAAGCATGTGTAAATGAGGGTGGAGTTATCATTATTTGTTCTTCATGCGCTGATGGAACAGGTGGAGATTTCTTTTATCATTTGCTTGCAGATAGTAAAGATGCTCATGATGCTTATCAAAAATTAAATGATGTAGCTCCAGAAAATACAGAATTTGATCAATGGGAAGCACAGATATTAGCAAGAATTTTATGCAAAGCTACTGTTATAATTGTTACTGATAAATGTGATCCTAAAATCATTACAGATATGCATATAAAACATGCTTATACAATTGATGAAGCATTAGAAAAGGCATATAATATAGTTGGAAAGGATAAATTAGTGACAGTTATTCCGGATGGAATAAGTGTAATATTCAAGTAAAAAAATGAAAAAAATTGAAATAATATTAATATTGTTTGTAATGTTTTTATTAGTTGGTTGTACAACTAATACACAATACAGTGAAGAAGGCTTTATTTATAATTTAATTAACGATGGCAAAAGCTATGCTATTGTTGGATTTGAAGATGATTATTATAATCGTAAAATTCCTGATGAATATAATGGTTTACCAGTTACTGAACTTGATACTTCCGCATTAGAAAATAGCCAAATGGAATCAATTTACATTGGTAAAAATATTGAAGTAATGGGATGGTATGTATTTTCTAATTGTGTTAACTTAAAGAAAATTACTGTTGATAAAAATAATAAAAGTTATATTAGTAAAGATAATGTTCTTTATAATATTGATATGACAGAATTAGTTTGTTATCCGTCTAGTTTAAATAATAAAAAATATGAGTTACCAAGTACTGTTCAAAGTTTAGGTTATTTTGCTTTTGAAAACAATAAATATTTAGAAGAAGTAACATTAAATAGTAATATTACAATTATAGAAGGTTCATGCTTTTATAAAGCCAAAAACTTAAAAGTTGTACATGGTATGGAAAATGTAAAAGAAATTACAAGATATGCATTTTATAATTGTGAAAAATTAGAAGATTTTACATTACCTACTAATCTTTCAAAAATTGGAAGTTATGCATTTGCAAATTGCACATCTTTATCAAAACTTACAATTTCTAAAAATGTTGAATCAATTGGTAACGATGCATTTATTGGGTGCAGTAATTTAACAATAACATGTGAATTATCTAGACGTCCACAAACTTGGAATAGAGATTGGAATGGTGGAACTAAAGTTATTTGGGGATAAATATGATATAGGAATACACTTCGTAGGAAGTGTATTTTTTGTACATGTCGTATAAACTGTACAGCCTTTACTTTACATTTTACCGGATTAATGATATAATAAATGAAAGCTAGCAAAAAGAATTCTAATAAAACTATAGCTGGATTTATTGCTGAATACGGTTATTACAGGTTTGCTAGGTATGCTGAATATCTTTAATGAATACACTTCTTAGGAAGTGTATTTTATACTTTTAAAATAATTTAAAATATGATAAAATAGTGTAGGGTAAAAAAAATGAGTAAATATAATAAACTTTTTGAATATTTTAAAAACAATAATCAAGAGGATTATACATTATCTTTTAAAGATATACAAAATATAACGGATAACAAAATTGATCATTTATTTTTAAAATATAAATACGAATTAATCAATTATGGTTATGAAATAACAAAGATTTCACTAAAAGAAGAAATAATCAAATTTCATAAACGTGAATTAAATATATTACTTGAAACAAAAAGACTAATAATATATCCTTTAACAATCCAAGAAATGAAAAATTTAATCTTAAAAACAAAAGATAAAGAATTAAAAAAAGCATATAAAGAAATGTTAGATGGTGCTACTAAATATCCTGCATTACAACAATGGTATATAGCTTGGAATATTAAATTAAAAAATGGAACTACTATTGGGGACTTATGTTTTAAAGGAATTTCGGATGATAAAACAGTTGAAGTAGGATATGGAATTACCAGTAAATATCAAAACAAAGGATATGGAACCGAAGCAGTAAATAAAATTATTGAATGGGCATTAAAAGAAGGCGCTAAAAGAATTGAAGCTGAAACAGATCCAAATAATAAGGCTTCTCAAAGAGTGCTTGAAAAATGTGGATTTATTCCACTTGGTATAAATGGATTAGAAGGTCCAAGGTTTGTATATAAAATAATTTAATAATAAAAATAAAAACCATACATATAATTAATTATGAATATATTAATTGAAAAGTATGGTTTTTTATTTTTTTATATTGTCACCTTTTTTACATTTTTAGGAATTCCAATTCCTTGTGAAATAATAATGCCATTATTTGGTTGCTATTTAAATGATTATCATTTTAGCCTATGGAATATTGTTATTATAAATTGCATATCATTCATTGCATCTATAATATTATATATAATAGGAAAGAGAATTAAAAAAGAAAACATAAAATCAAAAAAGATTTTAAAGGCATTTGATTATTATGAAAAACATCAAAACATATCAGTTTTAATTGGAAGGTTTATTCCAATAGTTAGAATTTATATTTCCTTAGTATCAGGAATAAATAAACAAAAATTTCTAAAGTTTTTTATTTATTCATTTATTGGCATTTTTATTTATAATTCTTTTCTTATTATATTAGGATATGCATTCGCAAATAACATTGATTATATAATAATGGTAATAGATAAAATTAAAGATATAATGATAGTTACAATATTAATTATATCAGTAATATTACTCAAAGAATGTGTTAAGTGCAAGAGGTAAACAATTACTTCTTGCTTTTAAATACTTTATATGATATAATCGTCTAAATGCTTATGCATTTAGTTAGGAGGTAGAATATGGAAAGAAAAAAATCCAAAAGTAGTTTGTCCAAATTATTTAAATGGGCAAAACCACATTTGGTCTTACTTATTATGATTATGATTATAACAATCGTAGTCCCAGTTACATATTCCTATGTTCCTCAATTTATAAAATATGTATTTGATTATGTTCTTGAACCCAACCCTGATGCTTCAAATACTTTACCCCAATTTTTAATTAATTTCTTTGCTTCATTTGAAGGTTTAGAAAGTGTATTAGCAGTTGGTGTAGTGCTTGTAATTTATCAATTGATTCGAGGAGCATTAATGTTCTTAAACGGAACATTAAAAGGAATGTTTGCTGAAGGAATAGCATATGATATGCGTACCAAACTTTATAATCATATTCAGAATTTATCATACTCATATCATAGCTCCGTAGATACAGGAGATTTAATTCAAAGATGTACATCGGATATTGACACAATCAAAAGTTTCATAAGTACACAATTGCCAGAAATTTTGTATATTTTTGCATCATTTGTTGCAGGTGCATTGCAAATGGCAAACATTAATATAAATATTATGTTTATTACATTATGTGTATTACCAATTACTGTTTCAACAAGCTTTATTTACTTTAGATATGTTAAAAAGAAGTTTGAAGAAGTAGAAGAATATGAATCTGATATGACAATAGCACTTCAAGAAAGTGTTAATGGTGTACGTGTTGTTAAAGCATTTGCTAGAGAAAAATATGAAATAGATAAATTTAATAAGAAAAGTAAAAAATTTAAAACTGAAAGTTTTAAATTAAATCATGCAATGGCGATGTATTGGGGATTTAGTGATGGAATGACTTTACTTCAATATGCCGCAACAATTGGATACTGCATATATCTTGCTAAAACCGGATTATCAACAGGTGATATAGTAGTATGTATTGAATATATTGCTATGCTTGTATATCCAATTAGAAGTTTAGGAAGAATAATTGGCGATTTTGGTAAAGCGACAGTAGCAGCAGGAAGAGTTGATGAAATACTTGCAAAACCGGATGAATACCAAAATAACGGAACATTAAAACCAGTTATAACAGGAAACATCAAATTTGATCATGTTTCATTTAAATTTGATGATACGGATAAACACTTATTAGATGATGTTAGTTTTGAAATTAAGTCAGGTGAAACAATAGCTATTGTCGGTAAAACTGGTAGTGGTAAGTCAACAATCGTTAATATGTTAGTAAGAATGCTTGATTATGATAAAGGTAGTATAACCATTGATGGTGTTGAACTAAAAGATATTGAAAAACATTATGTAAGAGAAAATATAGGTATAATCTTGCAAGATCCATTTTTATATGCAAAAACAATATATGAAAATATAAGTATTGCAACACCAAATTCAAACGAAGATTCAATTTATCAAGCTGCAGAAACAGCTGCTATTCATAAAGATATTTTATCTTTTGATAAAGGCTATAATACATTAGTTGGTGAAAAGGGAGCAACACTATCAGGTGGGCAAAAGCAACGTATTGCTATTGCTAGAATGCTAGTATTAAACAAACCAATAATAATATTTGACGATAGTTTAAGTGCATTAGATACAAAAACAGATTTACAAATTCGTAATGCCTTAAAACAAAGAGATGAAAAAATGACATCTATTATTATCACTCATCGTATTACAACTGCAAAAGAAGCAGATAAAATTATAGTTTTAGAAAAAGGTAAAGTATCAGAAATTGGTACACATGAAGAGTTAGCTCATAAACCAGGTTTATATAAATCCTTATGGGATATTCAAGGAGCACTTGAAAGTGAGTTCTTGAAAATGGTTGATAAGGAGGTGAATGAATAATGGAAGATATGGAAGAATATCAAGAAGAGTTACAAGAAGAAAAATTTAGTGCTGGTGTTTGGAAGAAAATATTACATAAAGTATTTAAAAGAAAAAAGAATATTATTATAATGATTATTTCAGTAATAATACTAGCTACATTAGATATTGTTACTCCAATTGTCAATTCAAAGGTAATTGATGTTTTCTTTTCAGAAAACCCTCAATTTGAAAAAACATGGCTTTATATTGGAATATATATATTATTAGCATTACTTTATATGGGTGTTATTTATACTTTCATCAATATGGCAGGAATAGTTGAAGTAGAAGTTGCTGATGAACTTCGTACAGAAGCATTCTTGAAATTACAAGAACTTCCATTTAGTTATTATGATAAAACAGCTGCTGGTTGGATTATGGCACGTTTAACAAGTGATTCAAGAAAGTTAGCAGAAATTATATCATGGGGAATGGTTGATTTTATTTGGGGTATTGGAACGATGACAGGAATATTAATAGTTTTATATGTTATATTCTGGCCACTTGCTTTAATTATTACAATTCTTACTCCATTACTATTTTTAATTTGTATGTACTTTAGAAAATCAATTTTAAAAGCCTATAGAAATGTAAGAAAGATAAATTCAAAAATAACTGGCGCTTATAATGAAGGAATATTAGGAACTAAAACAACTAAAACATTAGTTTTGGAAGATACAAAAGCAAAAGAGTTTAAAGAGTTATGTTCTGATATGAAAAAGAATTCTATTAAAGCAGTAATAAGATCATCTATATTTTGGCCTTTAATTCTAGTACTTGGTTATGTTGGTGTTGCTATAACATTAAGAGTAGGTGCAGGATTTGTGTTAGGTGAATTTGGAACATTAACTATTACAGTTTCTGTATTGTATTTGTTTATCAACTACACAACAATGTTCTTTGATCCAATTATGCAAATAGCAAGAATTCTTGCAGAGCTTCAACAAGCACAAGCATCTGCGGAAAGAATAATTTCTCTGATTGAAACAGAACCAGAAATTAAAGATACTGATGAAGTAGTTAAACAGTATGGAACTATTACAGAGCCAAAAAGAGAAAACTGGGAGCCTTTAGTTGGAGATATTGATTTTAATCACGTTAATTTTTCATATATTCCTAATGAACCAGTACTTAAAGACTTTAATTTACATATTAAAGCAGGAACTAGTGTAGCATTAGTTGGTGCAACAGGAAGTGGAAAAAGTACAATTGTGAATTTGATTTGTAGATTCTATGAACCAACAAGTGGAGAAATTTTAATTGATGGAAAAAATTATAAAGAACGCTCAATTGGCTGGTTACATGAAAATTTAGGTTATGTATTACAAACACCACATCTATTTAATGGAACTATTATGGAAAACATTAGGTATGGTAGATTAGATGCCACAGATGAAGAATGTATAGCAGCTGCAAAAGCAGTAAGTGCTGATGGATTTATTAATGATTTTGAAAATAAATACGAAACAAATGTTGGCGAAGGTGGATCAAAATTATCACAAGGACAAAGACAATTAATTTCATTTGCTAGAGCATTAATTGCTAATCCACGCATTTTGATTCTTGATGAAGCTACATCTTCAATAGATACAGAAACAGAAGTTTTAATTCAAAATGTAATTAATAAAATGTTAAAAGGAAGAACATCTTTCATTGTCGCTCATCGTCTTTCAACGATTCAAAATGCGGATTTAATTTTAGTTATTAAAGATGGTGAAATTATTGAACAAGGAAATCATAAGGAATTATTGAAGTTACAAAAAGAATATTATAATTTATATAAAAATCAATTTATCAATGAAGAGATGGAAAAAACAAAATTATAAACAATAGAGCTAGTAAGGTATTTATACTTTATTAGCTTTTTTTATAAAGGATTTTAAAAAACAAAATTAAAAAAATATAAAATAAAAGTAGGAATTTGTCACTTAAATTAACAAAAAATCGAATTTTTAATTTTTGTAAATAAACATATTCATTTTTAAAAAAGAATACATTTCATACCTTTTTCGACAAATTTCGACAAGACTAAAAAAATTTATAAAAATTTATAGTATACAAGAATATATATATATGATATACTGATAGTACAAGAGAAGGAAAAGTATGAAAATTTATTTAATATTAAGTCACTTAATTTTGGAGTAATTAAAAGAAATAATATTGATATAATATTATAATAAAAGGTTAAAAAATCTAATGAAAGAAAAGGAGAAGATTATGAAACGAATAATAGGGTTATTATGTTTAATTTTTATCGTGATTGCTTCATCAGGATGTAAAAAAGCAAAATATTATACTGATGAAGAGCATACTAATAATGTTAGAAAAATAATTGAAGAAAAATATTTAAAAGATGGCGAAACATATGAATTAAGACCATTATATAACAATGATGATAAGTTACAATATTTTGTTGTTGACTTTTCTAATAATGATTTCTTTTATATAGAAATAATGGATGAAGAAAAGTATTATTTACATAGTTTATATATTAAAAATACAAGAAGAGGCTCATGGTTTAAAGTAGTAGATGTTGTAAATGGGCAAATGATAGGTGAAACAGATGAATCAGGAAATCCTGTTCTATACTATAATAGTCATTTTAAAGTTGCCAATATACCAAGTGACACAAGAGGATATCTAATTAAAACTATAATTAGTTCTGCTTTAGTTCCATCAATAAAAGTTGGTGATAATTATTTAGATTTAATTACAATGCAAGAATATGATGGCGTTTCTACTTATAAACAACATTATTCAGGTATTTATTTTGCACCTATAGCAAAATATAAATTATAAAATATGAAGGGAACTTATTATGAAACATTTGAATTTAAACAAAATTACAATAATTATAATTTTATTGATATTAATTACTATAATAAATATTCCAATAACAAATGCGGCTGTAGATGTTACTAATGAAACTGAGATATACTCTAATGTTTCTGATGATGAAGAGATAATATATAAAATAATTGACACCATAGGCATTAAAAACTTTGAAAATATAAAATATATTGAAAATGCCAATTATTTTAAAGTAAATCCGTATCATGCTGCAAATGATGGAAGCGATAATGAAGCTGGAACATGTACAACTGTTGCTATGCAAATGCTTATGGGTTATCACAATTATTATTCTGATGGACGATTAATTCCTAAACTTGGAGGTAATAATTTAAGATATTTAAATGATGATTATCGTAATGTAGTTGATAATCCTAAAATTAATACAACTGTTGGTACAGGCTATGGTAAATTTAGTATTGGTACAGAAGTAGGATTTTATGAAGAATTAATGGATTTAAATTCGTTTTCAGGTGCTTATGGTTTAGGTCAAGCAATAAATTTAGTTGCGGATGGAGCATTAGAATTTATAAAAAGTTATTCAAAATTATCGAAAGATACTGTTAAAATTAAGCCTGGATTTTTTAATAGTAACAAAGCAAAAGAAGATATTAACAATGGAAAACCTATAATATTAGGTTGTAATCCGATAGGAACACAAGCTAGTAATTTTCATGTTGTAGTTGCTTATGGATATGCAACTTATAACGGAGAAGAAGGGTTTATTGTACATAATGGAGGGGAAAGTGAAACAGCTCATGTATGGTATCCAGCAAGTTGCATTGGTTTTCAAATTAGAATGTCAGTTGATCATGAACATAATTTTAAAGATACCGGTGAAATTATTGATAATAAATATAGAATTGTGAAATGTGCTTGTTATTGTACGGATCTAAAAGACTTATATGAATTAAGCTCTGATGGATCAACAATAATAGGAGTAAACTTTTCATTGCCAAATAGAGTAAATATTCCTTCATATATTAATGATATTGCCATTACAGCTATTGGCAACAATGCATTTAAAAATTGCACTAATATTGTTAACATAAATTTCCCAATGAATCTTACAACAATTGGGTCAAATGCTTTTGAAAATTGCTCTTCTTTAGTATCGCTACAATTGCCATCAAATCTTAAATATATAGGAGATAACGCATTTAAAGGATGTACAAAAATTCTTGCTGTACACTTGCCGAATAACATAATACATATAGGAACAAGCTCTTTTGAAGGATGTACGAGTTTAAAAACAGTAATAATGCAAAAAAAATTAACTTCAATTGGAGATTCTGCATTTAAAGATTGTGTGAACCTTACAAGTGTAATTATACCAAATACAATTAATAGTATTAATGATAATACTTTTGAAGGGTGTACGCGTCTTACTAATGTTACAATTCCAAATACAGTTACCAATATAGGCAAAAGTGCCTTTAAAAATTGCACAAACCTTACAAGTATTACAATTCCAAATACAGTTACCAATATAGGTAACAATGCCTTTGAAGGATGCACAAATTTAGAAAATGTTACATTACCAGATAATTTAACGAGAATAGGAGTTTCTGCATTTAAAAATTGTTCAAGCTTTACAAATATTATAATACCTAGTCTTATAGAATACATAGGAAAAGAAGCGTTTTATGGATGTACTAATTTATCAAGAATTGAAGTATTAAAATCAAAAAATAATATTCCAGATTTAGGTTTATACGGATTTGATGAATGTGCAGATGATCTTGAAATAATAGTTCCAACTAATAAAATAGTTGACTATGTTAATGGTTATAGTTGGGATTCTTATAAGCACATAATTAAACCATCAGAAAATATTGATGAATTATTAATTGATTGCGAACATAATATTAGTCAAAATTTAACATTAAATGCTGGATATAATAAATTATATAAACTAAATGTTAATTGTGCAAAAGCATATAAAATACTTGCTACTTCTTCAGAAGATGTATTAATAAATCTTTATGATCGTAATATGAATTTTATAGATATTAATTATAATATATATAATTATTATTTTTCTCGAAATACATATTATATATCAATATCATTTAGTGGTGATACATCTGGTGGTCAAATCGAAATGAATATAACTCTAAGATGGGGAGCTAATAGAGTAGAATTGCAAGAAGGAACAACAAATATAAAATCTTATTTACATAATACTATTTATGATAAAAATCATGCATGCTTTGTTTTTATCAATGATAGTTTTGGATTTTATAAAATAAAATTAGATGCTGGTGTTAATGCATCATATCAAGATGGAAGTATAAAAATATATAATGATTATAGAAAAAAAGAGATGGTAAATAGAATAGGACTTAGTGATAAAAACAATTTATCTTCATCATTTACAAATGAAAATGAAATGTATGTATACTTTGCAAACACTAGTTATTATGTTGATATTGAATTATCATCAAATGATTATGATCCTGTATTAATTACTATTGAAAAGGTAGAGTCTGATAATATTAACTATGCATCATCATTAACAAACACCACTACTAATGAATTGTTTAGTAATAAAACTTTATATAGTTACTTCAAAGAAGTTACAATTAGTCATCGCTCAAAATTTGAACTACAAATTAATATAAGCGGAAACTTTACTGATTTAATTAGTTTATATATTTTAGAAAAGCACCATGATCCAGGGTGTGATGAGGAATATTATTGTGTTGTTAAAAATACAATGACTTATATTAATAATTCTGATAAAAATCGTGTTCTTTATAAGTGTTTAGATGCTGGAACATATTATATTGGTTATTTAAATAATAGAAATAATGTAACTATTAAATTGGAATTAAAACGACTTGTTGATCAAGAACAAAATATATCAGGAACCTTGGTTACTGATCCTGCTTACAAACAGGGATTCCAATTGGGAAGCGAAGTTATTTTTAATAATGGTTCATTAAAAGGAAGTACAATTACAGAAGGTTTTACAAGAAACTTGTATTTAATGGTTAAAGATCGTGAAAATGATCCTATGTCAAGACTTGAATATGATTGGTATTCAAGTGATGATAATATAGCTAAAGTATCAGGATATGGAACTGTATTAGCAATGCCAGTAAATAATGATTCATCCGTAACGATATATGCAGTTAATAAAGAAGATCCATCTATTGTATATAAAAAAGATTTAACAATATTAAAAGAAACTAAAACAGATGAAATTATAATAGAAAGTTATATGACTTATTCATATTCAAGTGAAAATGGATTATATACTTTAGAATTGAATTTTTCAAATAGCCCATATCCATATATATCTTATTATGTGTGGGATATAGAACCAATAGATGACATTACAGTAGACATGGAGCATCATAATATGGTGAGTTCATCTGGTCCAGGTGAAGCATTAATTATGGGTAATTATAAACTAAATAGAAGAATTTTTTTAAAAATTCATTTAACAATTACAGAATAAAAATAAAGTTGGCTTATTTATAATTAATAAGTCAACTTTATTTATTTAAAATTTTTATATACAATAGTCTACTTTTATGATATACTGATAATACAAGAGAAGGAAAAGTATGAAAATTTATTTAATATTAAGTCATTTAATTTAGGAGTAATTAAAAAAAATAATATTGATATAATAATATAATAAAAGGTTAAAAATTCTAATGAAAGAAAAGGAGAAGATTATGAAAAGAATAATAGGGTTATTATGTTTAATTTTTATCGTGATTGCTTTATCAGGATGTAAAAAAGCAAAATATTATACTGATGAAGAGCATACTAATAATGTTAGAAAAATAATTGAAGAAAAATATTTAAAAGATGGCGAAACATATGAATTAAGACCATTATATAACAATGATGATAAGTTACAATATTTTGTTGTTGACTTTTCAAATAATGATTTCATTTATGTAAAAATTATGGAACAAGAAAATTTCTTACAACATAAGTTATATATGCAAAGCGTAGGTGAGTGTCCATGGTCTAGAGTAGTAGATGTAGTAAATGGACATATGATATTTGAAAAAGATTCAGAAGGACACTATGTTTACAATTACAAAAATCATTTCAAAGCTGCCAATATTCCAAGTGAAACAAGAGGATATCTAATTAAAACTACAATTAGTACTGCATTAGTTCCATCAATAAAGGTTGGCGATAAATATTTAGATTTAATTACAATGCAAGAGTATACGGATATTCCTTATAAACGTCATACTTATGGTATAATATTTACTCCAAAAGCAATGTTTAATTTATAAAGAAGAGGATGAGGATAATTATGAAAAAAGTAGTTTTGTTATTATGCATATTTTTTATTGTTATTGCCTTATCAGGATGTGAAAAAGCAAAATATTATACTGATGAAGAGCATATTAATAATGTTAGAAAAATAATTGAAAGAAAATATCTAGATGATGATGAAACATATGAATTAAGGCCATTATATAACAATGATGATAAGTTACAATATTTTGTTGTTGACTTTTCAAATAATGATTTCTTTTATATAGAAATAATGGATGAAGAAAAGTATTATTTACATAGTTTATATATTAAAAGTATGGAAACAGGTCCATGGGTTAGAGTTGTAGATGTAATAAATGGGCAAATGATCTATGAAACAGATGAATCAGGACAATCTATTAGAAATTATAAAAGTCATTTCAAGACTGCCAATATTCCAAGCGACACAAGAGGATACCTAATTAAAACTATAATTAGTTCTGCTTTAGTTCCATCAATAAAAGTTGGTGATAAGTATTTAGATTTAATTACAATGCAAGAATATGATGGCGTTACCACTTATAAAAAACATTATTCAGGTATTTATTTTTCATCTATACCATATTTTAGATTATAATATAATAAAGTTGTTTTATTTATAAATAAGACAACTATTTTAAATTAAAAATAAAAAGCGAATTAATAAATTCACTTTTTATTTGATATATGTGAAAGGGAGAGGAGAAGTATGATGTAACATTTTTAATTGCTTTTTACAATCAACTATGCTACAATATTATTATGTATCATTTATTAAATATTATACAAAAAAACGAAAGGAAATTATAATGAGAATTATTGCTGGCAGGCACAAAAGTAGAAAATTAGTTACATTAGAAGGAAACAATACACGACCAATGATGGATGTAATGAAAGAGTCAATATTTAATACGATAGGCCCATATTTAGAACCGATAGAAGTTTTAGATATATTTGGTGGAAGTGGTGCATTATCGCTTGAAGCAATAAGTAGAGGTGCGAAACATTCATATATAAGTGAACTTAGTAAAGAGGCTACAAAAATAATTGAAACAAATGTAAAAGCACTGCATGAAGAAGATAAGGTTACAATTTTAAATATGGATTATAGACAAGCACTAAAAAGATTACAAGGAAAAAAGTTTGATCTTGTATTTTTAGATCCACCCTATAGAATGAATATAACAAACGATTTGATTAAGTACCTAGTTGATAATGATTTTTTAAATGAAGGTAGTATTGTTGTATGTCATTATATTAAAGGAAACGTTGAAATAAGCAAAGATTTAAAAATGATTAAACAATTCATTCGTGGAACTGCTGAAGCAACTATATATCAAAAAGAAAATTAAAGTAGTAGTAATAGATTCGAGTATTCTTAAAAGTAAGTATTTAAAAAAGGAAATATTTAGGTTTTTAATTAAACTAAAACTTTGTATTATAATACATAACCCTTGAAAGGAAATTAGAAAAATAGAAGCATATAACATATTTTTATTAGTTAAATATTTTAATCCTGTTCCTATCTCTAAAAAACTAAGAGGTAAATCAAAATTTAAATTTACCGTATATAATAAAAAAGCAATGGAAGTTTTCAAAACATTACATAAAACTGAAATACAAGCAACAACTAGTAATACATTAATAATTGAATTGATTGAATTTAAAAAAACTTTATAAGTGTAGTTAGCATTTTCGCTATCTACATTTCTTTTTTTTAAAGGCATGAATTTATCAAAGATAAATAATGTAAAAAAAGAAGAAATAAAATAAATAACAAAAATAATTTTATTAAAAAAAGATAAAATAAACAAAGGATTCATAAATATGGATAAGTAAACTAATTTTTTATAATCGTTAAGTGATATGTGATTATTCGAAAAAGCATTATAAGCTAAAGT
This sequence comes from uncultured Bacilli bacterium, assembly GCA_934096585.1. Lineage (GTDB taxonomy): Bacteria > Bacillota_I > Bacilli_A > ML615J-28 > CAG-698 > CAKOMG01. Next base: position 41,944 of record CAKOMG010000008.1, on the reverse strand, counting down.
AATAGTGCCAGGATTACCTAAAAAGAAACCTGTACACATAATGGCATAACTTTTATTATATTCAAAAGAAATGAATGGTTTTAAGATTAATGATATTTTATTAAACAATTTATTGTGAATAAAATAATAAGATATTATATATAATAAGAAAAGAGATGGATAGACATTAAATAGCCATACTTCAAGTGAATCATAAATACTATTCATAGTATTATTATAATTAAAAATTAAGCTTATAAAGATGATAATAATAAATAACATGTTAAATCCTCATATAATTATATGAAAAAAATAAATTCTTAAAACTTATTTAACTTATTAAAAAAATTGTTGAAAAAAGGGGATAAAAATGATAAAATAGAATAATAAGCATAGGTGACAAAAATGATTAAATTAATAGCAACTGATTTAGATGGAACTCTTTTTTATCCAAAAAGAAAATTTAAATTATTAACTAAAAAAAATAGAAAATTTATGATTGATTATATTAATCAAGGAAATGAAGTTGTTTTAGTTTCAGGAAGAAATTATTTCATTTCGAATAGAGTCAAAAAAAGAATTAAAAATGATATTGATATGATTGCTTGTAATGGATCTGTTATTTATAAAGGTGATGAATTAATATTTGATTCACCAATGGATCATAAAAAAGTATATGATTTTTATTTAGAAAATTGCAAAAATAAAGAAATATTAACATGGATTTTTATGACAGACAAAGATAATATGATAGTCGTACATAATAGCTTATCTAGTTTTTTGAGAGTATTTTATAGGATTGTATTATTCTTTCAATTTGGTTATACTGGTAAGTGTAAGTTTGGAAAAAAAAGATTTAAACAAATGATTGAAAACGAAAATGCAAGAATCTATAAAGTAATGGCAATTTATGGATTAGGTAAAAAAGCAACAGAAAAAGCTAGAATTGCATCAAAAAAGTTTGGTGAAGACTTGAAAGATTCCTTCGAAGTAATGTGGTCTACTGAATCAATTGAATTCATGAATAAAGGAATTAATAAAGCAAGAGCATTAGAAAAATTGATTCAAGAATTAGGAATAGACAAAGAAGAAGTTGCTGTAATTGGTGACTCTGGTAATGATGTGCCGCTATTTGAATCATTCCCTAATAGTTTTGTTATGTCTCATGCTCATGAAGAAGTTAAAAAGAAAGCTAATGTTGTTATAGATAGTTTTTATTGTTTGGAAAAATATATAAAGTAATTTGAAAAAAAGGTTGCAAAATTTAATAGATTGTGGTAAAATATTGTTGCTGTTGTGATATTGATCATAATAGTTAACATCTCCCAGTAGCTCAGCTGGATAGAGCAACGGCCTTCTAAGCCGTGTGTCGAAGGTTCGAATCCTTTCTGGGAGGCCATTAGAGTTAACTATAGCTGATACGAAAGTATTAGCTATTTTTTCTTTATATAGGGGTAAAACAACAATAATTATAGATAGTAGACCTATTTTTAATAGATTTAGCCTCATATGTCCTTATGGATAGTAGTATATATAAAATTTAATCGTTATATTATTAATCGCTAAACTACTTCATTCTATATATAGGAATGCTTATAGGAGATAATATCAATTTTTACATATACCCCCACGTGACAATAAAAAACTTCAGCTATTAAAACTAGAGTTCAATATTAATTATCGAGCCATCTTTGAAATTGAATTCGAGATTGTTTTCTTTATGCACTTTGATATTGAGAATGGTTAAATTAAAGAGTCTATCTTTAAATTTTAGATTAAGTGTATTTGTGTTTTTAATTTCATCAATGAATGCTTGAAACTTAATAAACTTTCTATTTATCACTCTAAAAGGGCTAATTGTCAAGTTGTTTAAGAATAATTATTCTCTCATTTTAGTATATAATTTACGAGAAAGGAGTTAAGATTATGAGACAGTTTGATTATTCTAATTTAAAAAATAAAGTATGGGATTCATCAATTATCAATAAGATTGCCCATATTCATGAAGCAAAAGGTAGGCAGGAATTTTATCTTGCTCAAAAACCTGAAGAATTAAATAAGTTAGTTGAGCTTGCTAAGATTCAAAGTACTGAAGCAAGTAATGCTATTGAAGGGATAAGAACTACTGATACAAGATTAAAAAAGATTTTTAATAAAAAAACAACTCCTAAAAATAGAAGTGAAAAAGAAATAGCTGGATATAGAGATGCTCTAAATGCAATTTATGAAAGTTTTGAATACATCCCATTAACCAGATTACATATTGCAATTACATCAAATATTATGTAGTAAAAATGATGAAGTGTCATATGGCGGTAAATTTAAGAATGTTCAAAATTATATAAGTGCTACTGATGAAAAAGGTAACTCTTTTACTTTCTTTACACCAATATCTCCATTTGAAACTCCAATGGCTATACAAGCACTTTGTGATGAATATAATAAAACTATCGAAAAAAGAGAAGTTACCCCATTAATTTTAATTCCAATTTTTATTCATGATTTTTTATGCATTCATCCATTCAATGATGGAAACGGAAGAATGTCTAGATTACTTACAACGCTTTTATTATATCGTTCGGGATATTATGTTGGTAAATATGTATCACTTGAATTAAAAATCTCTAAGCTCAAAGATTTATATTATGATGCATTATATAATTCACAAATTGGTTGGCATGACAAAAAAGATGATCCGACACCATTTGTAAGTTATTTATTAAGCATAATATCAATGTCTTATGATGATTTTAAAAATAGAGTTGAGATGGTGACTAAAAAGCTTAGTGCATATGATACCATTAAAAAAGCACTAGACATGAAACTGGGCAAAGTAACAAAATCAAATATTGCTGAATTGTGTCCATTGTTATCTCTAAGTTCAATTGAAAAAATTCTAGCTAAGATGGTAGAAGAAGGAAAGCTTGAAAAAGGTGGATCAGGAAAGAATTCATTCTACATAATAAAACTATAACTTTTACTCATTTCAACATCAAATTTGAGAGAAAACCTTCTGCTTTGAGAGAATCCAGATGTTGTATCGAATAGATATAGCATCTTTTTTTGTATTGATTGTACATACCTAATCCAAGTTTGTCGCACCCGTCACGATAGTGTATTACTTAAACATGCGGTGTTGGATGGTGCATTATTATTCATAGATGGTTCATTGCATTAACATTGGTTATCTTACACATTTAAGAAAAATATATACTCCTAATAGGAGTTTTTTTTATTATAAAAAAAGCAAGATTAGTCTTGCTTTTTCTTTATTGAATAATTTGTATCTTTAAATCTAACGATTGTATTGTCTGTTATAGAGTTAGTTATAAAGACATTTGAACCAATTGTTACGTTAGTTCCAATCACTGTATTTCCACCAAGTATAGAAGCTCCAGCGTAAATTATAACATTATCTTTGATTGTTGGGTGTCTTTTTATGTTTCGTAATTCACTCGGATGCTCAAGCGATAAAGCTCCAAGGGTAACTCCTTGATAGATTCTCACATTGTTGCCTATTATTGTTGTCTCTCCAATGACAATTCCAGTACCATGGTCAATAAAGAAATATTCCCCAATAGTGGCTCCAGGATGAATATCAATACCTGTTTTTGAATGAGCAACTTCAGTCATTAGTCTAGGCAATAATGGAATATTTGCTAAATAAAATTCATGGGCAAGACGATAAATCATAGTAGCATAAAATCCTGGATAAGAGATAATAATTTCTTCAATAGATTTTGCGGCGGGATCATTATCATATGTAGCTTTCAAATCTTTTTCTAATTTTTCTTTAACATCTTCTAGTTTAGATATAAAATAAGAAGAATCAATATTAGTTACATCAAGATTGGTTAAAACATAATCCAGTCTTTTAATAATTGTGGCATCAGGGATTATGCCACTATTTTCAAACTTATTTGGATACAATTTATTTTGTAATAAATAAATTAATTCACATGCATCTTTTTTATAAATCATATTTATCCTTTCTTATTTTATATTATGCTTAAAGTATTAATACTGTGATTATATCATTTAAAATGAAAATATCAAATAAAACTATTTCGCTACTAGTTCATATTACAATAATTACTTTATTTTTAAATTCCACTTTTTACTTTCTTTAAAATAATGCATTTATAAACATATTTAAAAATGTTTGTAGTTTGCAAAACCATTTAAAAATTTTTTTGATTCATTATAACATAGTTTATTTTATCAAGCAAATAATTTAATAAAATATTTCTAATAATTTTCTTTCTTTAAAAGTAATAATATGATATAATAAACTAGTGAGGTAATTAAATTGGCTTATAAAGAGTCCATTCTAGATTTGATTGGAAATACACCTACTATCAAATTGAACAATATAATAAAGAATGAACAATTAAATTTTAATATTTTTGCTAAAATAGAAAAAAATAATCCAGCTGGATCAATTAAAGATCGTGTCGCGAAACAAATGATTATGGAAGCTATTGATTCAGGAAAGTTAAAAAAAACTTCAACAATTATTGAACCAACATCTGGAAATACAGGGATTGGAATATCTGCAATAGCTTCTTATTTGGGATACAATGTAATAATTGTTATGCCTGAAAACATGTCTATAGAAAGACAAAAATTAATGACTATATATGGATCAAACTTAGTGTTAACAAAAAAAGAAGAAGGAATGCAAGGTGCCATAAAAAAAGCAAAGGAATTAAAAGAAAGTATTTCTGATTCTATTATATTAGGACAATTTGATAATGAGGCATCTGTTAGAGCACACTTAATAACAGGAAAAGAAATATATGAAGATATGAATGGCAATATTGATGCTGTGATTATTGGCATTGGTACAGGCGGAACTATTACAGGAATAGCAAAATATTTAAAATTAAAAAATCCAAATATAAAAATTTTTGGTATTGAACCAGCATCATCTCCCTTTTTAACAAAGCATTATTCAGGAACTCATAAGATTCAAGGAATAGGTGCAGGGTTTAAACCAAGTATTTTAGATTTAAGTTATATAGATGAAATAATAACAATTGAAGATGAAGAGGCAGTAGAATGGGGAAAAAAGATTGCAAAAGAAGAAGGGCTATTAGTAGGAATTTCATCTGGTGCTAATTTAGCAGGTGCAATTAAAATAGGAAAAAGAGGAATAGCAAAAAATATAATTACTATTTTTCCAGATACAGGTGAAAGGTATATGTCTACAGAATTATTTAAATAAGGAGAAACAAATGAGTAAAAAAGTAGTTTTAAAGTTTATTGATCACGAAATTAATAAGGATTTATATGTAAGTAAAAAAGCTTTATATAATGAATTTATGGGCGGTTTTTATGATTTTATTTTGAACCATAATGGTAAAGAAGATTTAGAAAGTAAAAATATTCATTCAAAAGAAGAATTTTTAGATTTTGCGTGTGATTGGTATGCAGATGGAAAAGATAGTTGCTATGGATTAGGATTTGGTTTTCACAAATATTATGCTACACCAAATGGTGATTATAATATTGAAAATCAACCCACTTCAACATATCTAGGATACTTATATCACAATAATATCCTAAAAGATTTTGTGATTTTCTTAGTAAGTTTCTTTGCTTATTGGCGAAACGATGAAGGATGTACAGTATTTGATCCATACAATAAGTGTGATAATATGTTTGTTTCTAGTTGGGCAGCACTTGTAGATACGGCAAAATTATTCTGTCTAGACGATGATACAGTTTATTGGTGGCAATCATTTAGAGTAAAATATTGTTTAAATCATATTCCAGGCATTATATTATCTGACTTTTCAAAGGAAATTGAATTTGAAAATGAACTTGTTTTACCAACAATTAAAGTTGCTGGATACAAGTTTGAAGGTTGGCATTTAGACGAAAATAAAGAGTCTATGAAGGTTAAAACAGTCTCTTCTTCAACAACTGTTTATGCTGAATTGACAAGAATGGACGTTTATAATTACTGGGAAAAAGAAGAAAAGAAGATAAAAAAAGTTATAGACCCTAATTGGAAACGTGTTGATCCAGCATAATAAGTAGGAAAAAATCAAAGAGTAAATAATTAGTATTTGCGAAAAAAACAAATATATGATATAATATAAATAGAGCGGAGGAACAAAATGAAAACATTAATTAAAAGTATTCCATCAGTTATACTAGTGTTCTTTTTAACAATTATGCTAGTTGCGTGTACACCAAAAACACCAGAAAAAAAAGATACATATGATGAAAGCCATTATGGATTAAGATATAATTACACATATAAAGAAAATAAATCTTATGAAGACGCTAAGGCTTTATTAGATACTGCTTTAAAAGCATTAAAAGAAACAAAAAGTTATTCCTATTCACAACAACTAAAAGGATCATTTGATGATGATGTAGAATACACAGGTCTTACCAAAATAAATGTTACTGATAAAGTTGAAGCATCAGTAGAGCTAGTTGGTAATTTAGAATTTGCAATGTATGTAAAAGAAAACAATGCATATATTAATAACAATGGAAAAAAATATCGTATAGAATTTGAAAGTGATGGATCAAATTTAGATTCATTAACTTCATCAGTGATTGGTTCTTTACCTTCAATGTTCACTTTTACAAAAGAAACATTTAAAAAAGCAGGAACTGATGAACATGATGTTAATATAATTGAGTTCACTACTGAAGATGGTGTTGGAACTGTTAACCTAGTAATATATAAAGATAAACTTCAAAAAGTATTATATTATGATGACAATGAAATAACTTATGTAGCAAATTATAAATATGAAGCTGTAACAGTTACATTTCCAAATGATTTAGATGATTATGAACAAAGATAAAACTATTGAAGATAATTATTTAAAATAATTATCTTTTTTATAACTAAAATTAAGATTAGTGTGATATACTATAATTACAAAGGTTGAATTAATATGATTAAATTCCCAAAAGAAGAAATTTTAATAATAAATGAAGTTACGCAACTATATGATGCTAATAGTTATTCAAACATTGCAAAAATGTATGATAAGATTCTTGAAAAAATAGATGTTATAATGACGATAAATCAAGATACTATAACATATTTAGTCGATTCGCTATTTTTTAGTAAAACATTTGATAAAATCATTCCCTTAATTGAACACTTACGTAATAAAGGATATGAAAATTATGATTGGTATTTTTATGGATTTGCCAGTTTGATTGCTACTGATGATTTACTTTATACAAGGACACTCATTAAAAAAAGTAAATTATTTAATGATCCAAGTATTCAATTTTACTTTTGTGAAGATGGTGCCAATTATGGTAACATACTTGGTATGGATGCACTTGATTTTTATACTTTTGGACCATGTTGTTTATTAATAAATTTTTTAAATGAATTAATAAATGAATCATTTATTGTTAATGTTGATAAAGATTATATATTTATGAGGTTCTTTGATTTTGTAAATATATTGATGGAAGATGGAGCAGATGTTGATGTGATCGATTTATTTGGTAATGTAATTAAAATCATTTATGATGATAGTGATTGTATTTAATTAAATAACTTGATTTTTAAGAATAAATAATGTATAATAAATAGAATTAAAAACATAATAAGGAGATAAAAAGTATGAAAGTAAAGAAAGAGCAATTATCAAGTTGTAAAGTAAAATTAACTTTTACATTAGATGCAAATGAGTTTGATGCTGGATTAGATCAAGCATTTGAAAAGAAAGTCAAAGATATAGATGTACCTGGATTTAGAAAAGGAAAATTACCAAGAGCAATGTATGAAAAAAGATTTGGTGTTGAAAGCTTATATGAAGAAGCAATCAGTATTTTAGCAAACAAAGCGTATGTTGAATACTTAACAAAATCAAAATTACATGTTGTAAACTATCCTGAATTAGATGTAGATTTTACTAAAGTTGCTAAAGGCAAAAAACTTGTATTCACAATTGAAGTTGAAGTATGGCCAACAGTTGAATTAGGTCAATATAAAGAAATTGAAGTAGAAAAAGAAAAAGTTGAAGTAACTGATAATGATATAAATGAATACATTGATCGTGTTTTAAAACAACATGCAGAATTAGAAACAGTTGAAGGACAACCACTTGAAAAAGGTGAAACTGCTGTATTTGATTTTGAAGGATCAATTGATGGTGTATTATTTGATGGTGGTAAAGCTGATAACTATTCACTTGAAATTGGTAGTGGTCAATTCATTCCTGGCTTTGAAGATCAAATGGTAGGTATGAATATTGATGAAGAAAGAATAGTTAAAGTTACTTTCCCTGAAGATTATCACGCTAAAGAATTAGCTGGAAAATTAGCAGATTTTAAAGTAGTTTTACATGAAATTAAAAAACGTGTTACACCTGAATTAACTGATGATTTTGTAAAAGATGAATTAGAAATTAAAGATGTTACAACCGTTGATCAATATAAAGCATTCGTTAAAGACATAATTTTAAAGGATAAGACTGAAGCTAGTGACAATAAATTCATTGATGATTTATTTAACATTGTATTATCAAATGCAAAAGTTGAAATCCCTTCAGGATTAGTTGATGAAGAAGTAGAAAGAGATATGAAACAAATTGAAGCACAAGCTAAGATGTATGGAATTACACCAGAATTATTATTGAAGTATTCAGGTGTTGAAGACATTGAAACATACAAAAAGACAATTAGACCAAGTGCTGAAATGGCTGTAAAACATAGAATTGTATGTTTAGAAATTGCAAAAGTTGAAAAAATAAAAGTAACAGCTAAAGATTATAAAAACGAATTAAAAGTAATTGCTGAAGAAATTAAAGGAACAGTTGAAGATGCAGAAAAGAGATATTCAAAAGAAGCTTTAACTCCTTATATTCAATTACAAAAAGTAACAGAGTTAATTAAGTCATCAGCAATAGTTAAGTAAAAAAAGGAAAGGAGCATAATATGGCTAACGAAGAAAACCAAGCAGTATGTTCATTTTGCGGGTTACCGGGAAGTGAAGATAGACGTTTAATTCAAGGTGATAATTGTTATATATGTGATGCATGTATTGGTATTTGTTATCAAATGTTATATTCTTCTAAAGAAGTAGAACAAGAATCACAAAATGATGAAATAGCTCCTCAAAAAGAATTTACTCTAGATTTAACTCCACAAGAAATATACGATAAGTTAAGTGAAAATGTAGTTGGCCAAGCATATGCAAAAAAAGTACTAAGTGTCGCAGTTTATAATCATTATAAAAGAGTACAAAATAATCTTTATAATGAAAGTAGTATAGAAATAGAAAAAAGTAATATTTTATTAGTTGGATCAACAGGAAGTGGAAAAACACTTTTAGCTAAGTCTTTAGCAAAAATTCTTAATGTGCCTTTTGCTATTGCCGATGCAACAACATTAACGCAAGCCGGATATGTTGGTGAAGATGTTGAAAATGTATTACTAAGACTAATACAAGCTGCAGACTTCGATATTGAATTAGCTCAAAAAGGAATTATATATATTGATGAAATTGATAAATTAGGTCGCAAAGGTGATAATGTTTCTATAACTAGAGATGTTAGCGGTGAAGGTGTTCAACAAGCTCTTCTAAAAATCTTAGAAGGTACAGTTGCTAATGTTCCTCCTGGTGGTGGTCGCAAGCATCCTCAACAAGAATTCATTCAGTTTGACACAACAAATGTATTATTTATTTGTGGGGGTTCATTTGAAGGAATTACTGATGTAGTACGTAGTAGATTAGGAAAGAAAGTAATAGGATTTTCTTCTTCAAATACTATCAAACTAGATGATGAAGAGTGTTATAAAAATATTACTCATACTGATATTCAAAAATTTGGAATTATTCCCGAATTAGTCGGCAGACTTCCAGTTCTTGCAGCCTTAAATCCTTTAGGTATTCCTGAATTAGTTCGAATACTTAAAGAACCTAAAAATGCTATTATCAAACAATATCAAACAATGTTTAAAATGGATGGTGTTGATTTAATATTTGATGATGAGGCAATAGAAGCAATTGCTCAAACAGCATTTAAAGAAAAAACAGGGGCAAGGGGCTTAAGAGCAATTATAGAAAATATAATGCTTGAAATTATGTTTACAATTCCTGAATACAAGAATTTAGATAGATGTATTATTACAAAGGATGTCGTAATTAATAAAGGAAAACCAATATGCGAAATTACTAAGAAGACAGCCTAATTATGGCTGTCTTTATTTACAAGGAGAAAATAAATGGAATTTTCTGATAAACGTATAAGTCATTATTATTTTCAGTCATATGTTTCATTCACTAATTTTGAAAAAAAGATTCTAATTGAAGATGCTAAACAAGAAGTTGCAAGAGAATATAAAAATAACGCTGAAGGCGATGCATTTAAAAATAATATAGCAACTTTTAAAGATTTTCAAAATGTATATAAAGAGATTAAGACACAAGAGTTTTATTTAAAACATATTGATGAAATAACTAAATATGCTTATTCTAGTGTATCATCGTATGTTGGTGAACATATGTTAGAAAATGGACTTGCCATTTGTTCAGATATTGATATTTCCATTATTGGAAATTTATTGGATGATAAATCAGTTGTGTTTGCCACATCTTTCTGTGCTATTAATAATGATTATCAATTGCGTGTTCCCAAAATAATGGTTCCAAGGTATCGAGTAACTAATGAAGATGTCGGTATGATACTTACGGAAATGCTAATTACAGAAAATGAATATACATTAGTTCCAAGTAGTGTTGTGACTTCTTTTAGTGAAATAACAATTGATTTTGAAAATGTCAATATTAAAATTAATAATCAAGCTTTTGATGTTGATCGCTTTTGTAATAAGTATGCAATAAATAATCAAGACATCTATGGTAAAGGAATTGGAACCTATAGAATTATAGATAAAAATGAAGATGAGTGTACGATAACAATCAAAAGTATAATGGAAAAAAAAGTTAGCGACATAACAGATGAAGTAGTATCAAAAATAAAAATATTAGAGTGCACAACCGTTAAAGATGCAGTACAAAAAATTAAAGATATTTATTCATTTACTTTTTCTATTAATTTCGGTGTTGGTAAAGTTTTAGAAGCTTTTTTTCTAGTTAATGATTTTCACTTTGATAAATATGTAATCAACCATTTTAAAGACACAAATTATCAAACAGATGAAGAAGCAATGAACAGTTTAACTATTGACGAAAAAAAAGATATTTCAATTAAATTTATTACATCAATTATTTTTGCACAGCACTTGATTGATATGACTAATTATATGGATGATTTATATAGAGAATATGATTTATTATGTATAACAACAGGACAAGAAATTGTTGGAACATTTGATGACTTTTTTGAAAATCGTTCGTTGATGTATGTATTATATGATTATTGTATTGAAAAAAGACTTATAGAAAGGAGTAAAAGATGGGATCATTAGATTTAAAAACAGATATATTTCCCGCTATATTTTGTAGAGGACTTGTACCTCTTCCAAATAATGATATAAAAATTGATATCGGGAAAGATGCTAATCAATTAGCTATTAATGAAGCTATTGCAACACCGGAAAAATATGTTGTATTACTAGCTTCTAAAAGTTTTAATAAAATTCCTGTTAAAGAAGAGGATTTTAATGAAATTGCTGTATTAGGAAGAATTGTAGTTATTAATGAACAAAATGGTGTTAAGAGACTTGTAGTTAGAACATTAGTTCGTTGCCAAATTTTAACATTCATTAGTAGAAATCCTTTTAATATGGTCAAAATAATAGAAAAGCCAAGTGAATCATCTGACATGAATAAAGAACTTGCTTGTGTCAGATTAATAGTTAAAGAACTAGATGAACAAACGCAAAGTATGTTTAAAGGAAGAGCTGATATTATATCTAGAGTTGCAGAGGGAATTACTCCAGATACTATGACTGACTTATTTGCTTTTAACTTATCGCTTGATTATGACAAAAAATTAAAATATTTAAATACTACTGATATAACAGAAAGAATGATTTTAATTTTGCAAGATTTAAGACATGAAAAAGTTGTACAAGCAGTAGAAGATGAAATAGAAGCTAAAGTAAAAACTTCAATTAGTGAAAGCCAAAAAGAATTTTATTTGCGTGAAAAAATGAAAGCAATACAAGAAGAACTTGGTGATAAAGCTAAAAAAGAAAGTGAAATAGATGAATTACGCAAGAAAATAAAGGAAGCCAAAATGCCTAAATCAATGGAAGATAAGGCATTACAAGAACTTGCTAGATATAGTTCATTAGGAGCAACGAGTGGAGAAAGTGGTATTTCTAGAACTTATCTTGATTTCATTATAAGTTTGCCTTGGTCAAAAGCAAGCACTGATTGTAACGACATTAAAAAAGCTAAAGAACAACTTGATAAAGATCATTATGGATTAGATAAAGTGAAAGATCGTGTTCTTGAATATTTAGCTGTTTGCATCATGACTAAAAAAACACCACAAGCTATTCTTTGCCTTGTTGGTCCTCCAGGAGTTGGAAAAACTTCTCTTGCAAGATCTATTGCCACTGCAATGAACAAGCAATTTGTTAAACAAAGCTTAGGTGGTGTCAAAGATGAAAGTGAAATTAGAGGACATCGTAGAACATATTTAGGAGCACTACCAGGTAGAATTTTAAATGGTATGAAAAGAGCAGGAACAATTAATCCTGTATTCTTACTTGATGAAGTTGATAAATTGACAAGTGATTATCGTGGCGATCCAGCAAGTGCATTACTTGAAGTATTAGATTCTGAACAAAATAAATTCTTTAGTGATAATTATTTAGAAGAGCCATATGATTTAAGTAAAGTATTCTTTATTGCTACTGCCAACTATTTAGAAAATATTCCACCTGCTTTAAGAGACAGAATGGAAATAGTAGAATTATCAAGTTATACTGAATATGAAAAATTTGAAATTGCTAAAAGACATTTGATAGATAAACAATTAGAAATACATGGACTTTCGAAATGTGATTTTGAATTAACAGATGAAGCGTTATGGATGATAATAAGAGAATATACAAGAGAAGCCGGCGTGCGTGAACTTGAAAGATATATTGGAACATTAATTAGAAAAGCTATTAAAGAAATATTGATGAATAACAAAAAGCACATTATCATCGATCAAAATAATATAACTTTATGGTTAGGAAAACCAAGATTTACATATAATAAACTTGATGAAGAAGATCAAGTAGGAATTGTTACAGGACTTGCTTATACACAATATGGTGGCGATACATTACCAATTGAAGCTACTTTATACAAAGGTGAAGGAAGATTAATTTTAACGGGTAAGTTAGGGGATGTAATGAAAGAAAGTGGACAAGCAGCTTTAAGTTATGTCAAGAGTAATGCGGAGAAATTAAATATTGATCCTGAATTATTTATTCATAATGACATTCATATCCATGTACCGGAAGGTGCTGTACCAAAAGATGGTCCATCAGCAGGGGTTGCACTAACAACCGCAATTGCATCGATTTTCACAAAGCATAAAGTTGATCATACTTTAGGAATGACTGGAGAAATAACATTAAGAGGAAGAGTTTTGCCAATAGGTGGCTTGCGAGAAAAAAGTATAGCAGCACATAGAAGTGGTTTGAAGAAAATTTTGATACCAAGTGAAAATGTGAAAGACATTGAAGATATTCCACAAACAGTATTAGAATATTTAGAGATAATACCTGTTTCTAATGCTGATGAAGTTTTGAAACTTGCCTTACTTGATTAAAAAAACTCTTGATTTCTAAGTAATAATGTGATATAATAATAATGTTAAAATGTATATTAATTAGTACAAGATATTACGGAGGTTAATTATGACTGTTTGGGATTGGTTATTATTTATAGTTTCATGCTTTTTAATTTTAATTATAATCTTACAAGAATCAAAAGAAGATGCTACTTCAGCATTCTCTGGAGAAAAATCAGCATTATTTTCTGATAGAAAGAAAATAGGAATTGAAGTTTGGATTTCAAGAATCACAACAATTTTATCAATTCTTTTATTCGTGCTATCAATGGTATGTGCTTTTATGAAAAGAGGATAATTAAGAATAATAGGCCTGAAAAGGCCTATTTTTTTAAGGAAAGGAGTTAAAAATGGAAGACTTAAAAAAACAGATAATTGAACTTTTTGAAACATCTTCATTAGCTCCTTATACTATTGAAGAATTAGAAAAGGAACTAAAAGATGTAAATCATGAAGATTTACAAAAAGCATTAGATGAATTAAAAGATGAATTTTTAATTCATGTAACTAAAAAGAAAAGATATGGTTTATTAAAAACATTTGGGCTTTATACGGGAACAATCGAAGTAAAAGAAAAAGGGTATGGCTTTATTAAAAGTTATGATTTTACAAATGAATTTTTTGTTCCAAAAAACAAAACTAATGGTGCTTTAAATAAAGATGGTGTTATATTCAGAATTACGGATGTGAACAATGAAGAAAGTGATGAAGCAGAAATAGTTAAAGTAATAAAGAGAGATTTACAATATGTTGTTGGAACTATTAATTTAAAATATTATAAAAAGATGTTTGTTCCAATAGATTCTAAAATTAATATTTATTTTGACATTACTGATTATGGACTTAGTGTTGTTGATGATGTTGTTAAAATTAAAATTGATGATTTTATAAATGAAGAATTTGTTAAGGCTCATGTTGTTGAGGTATTAGGCAATATAAATGATGTAGGTATAGACATTAAAGCTATAGCCGCAAAATATGATTTTTATCAAGAATTTGATCTAAAAGTTTTGGATAACTTAAAATATGTAGTTAATCAATATAATAATGAATGGTTTAATGAAGAAATTAAAAAAAGAGATAAAATAAATAGAACCATTATTACAGTCGATGGTGAAGATGCCAAAGATTTAGATGATGCTATTAGTATAGTTAAAAATAATGATGATACATATGAACTTGGAGTATATATTGCGGATGTTAGTTTTTTCGTAAGAGAAAATAGTGCATTAGATGATGAAGCATTTAGTAGAGGAACTAGTGTATATCTTGTTGATAGGGTTATACCAATGTTACCCCACAAACTATCTAATGATTTATGTTCACTAAATGAAAAAACACCAAAACTTGTTATTGCCTGTATTATGACAATCAATAAACAAGGTGTGGTTACAGACTTTGAAATTAAAGAAGCCGTTATCGAAACTAAACATCGAATGACATATACAAACGTCAATAAAATTATTGAAGGTGATGAAATAGTATCACAAGAATATAATGATATTGTTAATGATATTCATACTATGAATGAGCTTGCACATATTTTAAATAATATGAGGGTTAAAAGAGGTAGTTTGAATTTTGATATTCCAGAAGCTAAGATTATAGTTGATGAAAAAGGAAAGCCAATAGATATTAAATTACGTGAAAGATATGATGCTGAAAAGTTAATTGAAGAATTTATGTTAATAGCTAATGAAACAGTAGCATCATGTATAAATAGTCTAGAACTTCCATTTATTTATCGTATTCATGATAATCCAAATCAAGATAAACTTAAGAGATTTAATCGCATTTTAAAAAATACTAAATACTCAATGCAAGTTAAGAAAAACGAAAAAATTACACCAAAGATTTTGCAAAAGTTATTAAATGAAGTAAATGAAAAAGATTATGCCCTTTCAACAATGCTTCTTAGAATGATGGCAAAAGCAAAATATGATATTCATAATATAGGTCATTATGGTCTTGCTAGTGTTTGTTATACACATTTTACATCGCCAATCAGAAGATACCCTGATTTAATTGTACATAGATTACTTCGTAAATATTTGTTTAATGGAGAAGTTAGTGTGGAAGACCAAACTAAAAATATCAGTGCATTAGAAAATATTGCTTTACATTCATCGCAAAAAGAACGTGATGCTATAGAATGTGAATATGAAGTTGATGATATGAAGATGGCTGAATATATGGAAATGCATATTGGCGAAGAATTCATGGGAACAATTTCATCAGTAACTAACTTTGGAATGTTTGTAACACTTCCTAATACTATTGAAGGACTAGTAAGAGTAGGAACATTAAAAGATGATTATTATGAATATCAAGAAAATTTAATGGCATTAGTTGGTAAAAGAACTAAAAAAATATATCGACTAGGTGATAAAGTAAAAGTTATAGTTGATAAAGCAAGTAAAAATAAAAAAGAAATAGATTTTATTATCCCTTTAAAAAATAACAATAATATGATAAAATATAGTAGAGAGTTTAGGAATAAGCATGAGAAAAGAAGAAATGCGCGTCATCGCAAGAAATAAAAAGGCAAATCATGAATACTTTATTTTAGAAACATATGAAGCTGGAATTGTCTTATATGGGACTGAAATTAAATCAATACGTAACACTAAAGTATCAATTCAGGATGCATATTGTGAAATTAAAAATCAAGAGATGTTTATAATTGGTATGCATATTTCTCCATATGAAAAAGGTAATATATTTAATCATAAAGAAACAAGAGATAGAAAGTTATTACTTCATAAAAAAGAAATAATAAAGTTATTTAGTAAAGTAAAGCTAGAAGGTTTAACTATTATACCTCTTGAAGTATATATTGATAAGGGACTTGCAAAAATTAAAATAGGTTTATGTAAAGGTAAGAAGCTTTACGATAAGAGAGAAGACATAAAAGAAAAAGATATTAAAAAAGATTTACAGAAAAAATATAAAGGAAGTTATTAGTATGAAGTGCAAGAGATGTGGTAAAGTATTTAATGAAAATGTGGAAGTATGTGATGAATGTGGTTATAATTTTGTTCAGGGAGAAAAAGATAGCAAATTATATGATGAGAAAAAAGATCCACAAGTTTCAGAACAAAACAAATTTGATTTAATTGATTATCCAATTCTTTCATTTGTATTTAGTGTTGTTGGTCTTGTTATACCCGTATTTGTTTTGAGTGCGTTAGCAATTCATTTAAGTAAGAAGCCAGCAAAATCTAGTTTAATACCTTTTTCTAAATTAGGATTTATCTTTGGAATTTTAGGTCTTGTTGTATCACTTTTAGTGATATCAATGGTATTAATATACTTAATGGGCTAGTTTTGGATTCGATTGGCTGTATGAAGTTATGTTAGCATGTCGTGGTAATGCACGTTAAAACATCGAGATAAAAAATAATCGGAAACGATAATAGAACTTTAGCTTTCGCTGCTTAATAGAAAGCATCCAATAAGAAGCCGACCTTCAGGGCATCTTGGCGGATTTCAGATACTGCAGGTTGATTATTAAGTTTGCTTCGGCTTAATAGTTGAAATACAGAGGATAGATATTATTAGCTTGCTCTTTACATAATAATAGCCGAACTAAAGAAAAAGAGATAAACATGTAGAAAATATAATGGATTGTAGTTAAGACCGGGGTTCAATTCCCCGCTAGTCCACCATTTGAATGTATAGGTTTGATACGAAAAGTGTCAGACCTTTTTTCTTTACATAAAGGGAATTTTGCCCTATCTGCCAAGTAGAAAGTCAGCCCTGTAGAAATGCCACTCGCCAAAGTTAGATCCAGAAGATGTAAATAAAAGATTTGTTGAAGCCTATAATCAAGTAATGAGTAACAAACAAATCTTAATTGATGATACAAGATCCATTATTGAATTATTAACTGATACTTCAGATTTAGATGACAAGATTCAGAAACTTAACACCGAAATGGACGAGACTGAATTATTGGTTGAAAACCTAATTCATGATAATGCTAAAAAGCAGCAGTCTCAAGATGACTATGAAAAGCATTATAATGAGCTTGTAGATAAGTTTGAAAAAGCTAAAAATAAGGTTGAAAGTCTCACAGAAGAAAAAACAGCAATGATAAATAAAAAAGATGTTCTTGAAGCTTTTATTAAAACAATTGAAGTCAAAGAAAACATCATAGACAAGTTCTCGGTTGACTTATGGAATCTAATGATTCAGGAGGCAATAGTTCACCAAGATAAAACAATTACATTTAAATTTAAAAACGGAAAAGAAGTAATAATTTAACCAAGACATGCCAGAGCATTCTCCTAGCTTTGGTGTTTTTTTGTTGCTGTGAGGTCATTTCAACTTTTCGTAGAGTTGAGTTATTTTTGCTAAAAAAAAGAAAAATTCCACTCAACGAAGAGTATACTATCGTTTTATAGACAAAAATATCAACTTATGGTAGAATAATGGTGTACTTAGGAGGTGCAACTATGGCTACTATTGGTGATAGAATTAAATTAAAAAGAAAAGAACTTGGCTTGACTCAAGCAGAGTTAGGTGAAAAATTGAATGTTACTGATCGTGCAGTTAGTAAATGGGAACAAAATGACGGAAAGCCTGATATTGCTTTCTTACCTGTATTAGCACAAATATTCAATGTAACAATTGATTATTTACTAACTGGTGTAGAACCTAAAAAAGAAGTAATAATCAAAACTCCAAAAGAAATGCTTATTGAAACTGATGATCCTGCTTATTTAGAAAAAGTAAACGATTTGTCTTTTACAGATCTATATAAGAATCAATTAGTTAATGTTTTTACTTTCTTAGTAGATAGTGGAAAGATTAATTATTATTACGGCGGTAGACATCGTTCTAATGATTATGTGACTGAGATATTGTTCTTATGTCTAATTTCAAACAGATTAGATAAGCTAAATGTCTTTGAATTCAATGACATTGGTTTTGCTGACAACAACGAATGGAATAAAGAAATGCTTGATGCATTTGCTAATGATGAAAGAGTTAGCGAGGAAACTAGAAAATTTGTCTTAACTACTCATTGTAGGACATTAAAAGGTAGAAGCGTTTCAGATGGAATGAATAATGAATCAAGGCATAGATATGGTAATTGGCAAGACATGTATCCAAAATTTTTAGATGCTTTTGCAGCAGCTAAAAAATGGAAATGGGTAAAGTTCATACTTGATGTTGCTGATTCAATTAATAAACCAGCTATGGATGAATATAATGATAGAAAAAATATTCGCTATGATGATGGGAATAATTATCACATTAAATTCAATACTCCTAGAGGAACATATTCAACTGAACAATATGTTCAGGTAATGGCAATAAACAAGAAGACATTAGACATTCTTTTAGAAGAAGGACAATTTGATTTACTAGAACAAGCAAATGCAATTAATAGCTTGATAGGGAAGGAAACTATAAAAACTAAGACAATTGAACTTCAAAAGATGAAAACATCTCCTGAAGTCAGATTAAAAGATACACTAGTGTTTGAGTTTTCAAATAACTACATTTTAAACTATAATTCATTACTTAATTCAGATACAGTAACAGTAAAAGGACCATCAAAAGAAGAAGATAAAGAAGCATATTTAGAAGCTTTGCTTAAGCAATATAAGAATCTTTATAAAGAAATCATTAATGAGAATCCAATTAATTTTATTGAATTAACTTATAAATGCTTGAATGAAAAGAACTTGAGTAAGTTATTCCAGGTTGCTGTTGACTATGAAATAAAAGATTTAATAGCTGCTTTGATGCAAGGTAATCTTGAAAACATTGCTTCCGTTGCAAAAAACACATTTGTTTATAGCGAAACAGAAGTTAAAGATTCCTATAATGGCTTTTCTCGTCGTAGCGAAACGGTTTATAAAATGGGAGATAAGTGGGTAAAATCCAGTACAATCGAATATACTTATGGTTTAATTAAACTAGATAATCCTGATGATATTCCATTAAATGTTAAAGATGCAATTAAGTTCTTTAATAAATATAAGGAAAATGTATTTAATCAATGGGTAGAAAATATTGAAAGTAAAATTACTCATATAAGAGTAAAAAAAGAGAATGAGCAAGAATACGAACGCTTAAAGAATGAAATAACTTCAGCATTTCTTTTAGAACAAATATCAAAAGGAAATGACGAAGTTGCTATTATAAAACTTTGTATTAAACTTGAATCAATTTTGAAATACAGATATGGGTACTCTGGCGATCTTTATACTATGCTTGATACATTCTTTGCTGGACCATTAAAGGAAGTTGCAACTTATATGCCTTGGGATGACGAAGATAATAGCTATCAAAGCCAAATGGATGAGTATTATAGACAAACAGAACTTAATGAGATTCATAGAACATGGACAGAATATTTAAGTAAATTAAGAATGAAACGAAATAATTTAGTTCATGCAGAAAAGAGTACAGTTAATTTCACAACTGAAGATTTGAAAAAATGCATTTCAATTGTTGAAGAGATAGATAAGTAGGAGGTGCGCTATGAATAAATATGAAGAATTAGTATTTAGTAATTCAAAAAATTCTGGTTATTGTATTAGTGTTGTAGGCTCTGATAAGAGTTATACTGCTAAAATTGATACAGAAAAGAAAAAACTGATTTTACAACAAGAAGAAGATATTAACTTAACAAAATATCAATTCGTAGTATTAAACAACCCTAATGGAAGTGGGCTTGAAAAGATTTCATTCTACAAAGGTAATAAGTGGATTGATGCTGAATTAGTAACAGAAAAGAATAAAAAGGTTCTAGTATCTCCAGATTACTATCAAAGACCTTTTGAGAGAGGATATGTTTTATATGTTGTCAATTTAGATTTTGATGACAAAGTTAAGAAGATTAGGTTTGAATACAAGAATGGAATCGTAGAACCTATTGATATTTCAATTGAATATGTAGAAGCTAACAAAGAAGCATATTATCAAAAAGTCGCTGCTCAAAATAGAAGTGAATTGTTAGCTAAAATGTCAGTTATCTACAAAACTGGTGATTCTTTAGTTAATGTATATTGGCAAAATGCTTCTAAAGATGTAAAGAAGATTTTGTTTGAATTATTTATTGATAATCAACAATTAATTATGAAGAATGAAATGGATGCCAATATGATGTTTAAATCCGTTCAAGGCTTAGCATATGGCAAGTATTATTTCAAACTTTCTCAATTCGATGGTAATGGCAATTTAATAGTTGCTACAGATCTAATTCAATTTACATTATCTGCACCAAACTACAGTGGCAGACATACAGTGGTTATTTAAAATGAATTATCTGTTTTGGGATACTGAAAGAATTAGAAACACTAAAATCTATATGCAAGCTTATGTTCTTACAGATGAGTCGTTTAATATTATTAATAAGGATATAATAATTGATTCATCCATTGATGTTTCGCATAGGCATTCTCCGAAAAGTAAGGTTGAACGACTTAAAGGTGAAAGCATAGTTTATGATAACTTTAGTGATGTAGCAAACTTTATGATTCCATTGTTAAGCTATAATAAAGTTGTTTGCTTTGGTAAGGATGATTATGTTGCTTTCAACGATCAGCTTAAAATAAATGGGTTCCAGCCAATAACCGGAACCTACTATGATCTGGAAGTTTTTATTAAAGAAGGAAATAAGTATCCTACAAATCTGGGAGATGCAGCTGTTTTGCTAGGAGTAAAACACGATGCACATAATCCTTTGAGTGATTCAATGATAACTATGGAATACTTTAAATTCTTGTTAAAACAAACTTCTGAAGAAAGTATGATTAGGAAAATACCAAACAAGGCCAAAGTGCTAGATATTATTGCAAACGGCAGTTGTAAATTGAAAGGAAATAATAAGTAAAAATAGGGGTGCTAAAATTGTACACGATTACAAGGTAGGGTGCTAAAATTGTATTAAAACATTTCTACTTTGACATAAGAGTTAAGTATAGCCGATATCAAAATATCGGCTATTTTTCTTTATATAGGGGCTAAAAATATAATTATTATAGGTTTTATTCTCTCTTTTTATAAATAATAATAGAGGTACCTTAAGTTAATAATATATTTAGTATTAAATCGTTATACTACTAATCATTAAATTATTGGTGTAAGTATAAATAATAATAACTTGAGCATTAAAAGCAATAATTTTTGGTAGTAAAACACTATAATGAGGAAATATTTTATTGATTCACTCATTTAATATGCAATTTTACAAGAAAGATTATAAAAATGAGAGAATAGTAGAGTTTCATTTCGTTAGGATAAGACAATGCATAAATATGAATTGCTTTTCGCATCTTGGTTGACTGATTTATATAAAACCATATCGATAAAAAGAAAATAATTAGATTAAAAATTAGAACGAGTAAAATCTATAAAAGCAAAATTGAATAAATAGATTGAATGACCTTTAGTAAAATATTGCTAAGGGCTATTTTTTTATCCTATTTTGTGGTATAATAAAGTAAAAGTTAACATAATTAATTTTGTTAATTAATAAATTAATCCATGGCTGATTCTTTAATAAACTGTTATGTGAGATAATGTAGTTGTAAATAAAGGAGGAGCCATGAAAACTGAATATTATAAAGTATTAGCCAAGTGTGGTCATGTTGGAAGATATAGATACATTACTAAATGGTTTTATGTTAAAGCATCATCTGGCAAAGAAGCTGCATATATAGTTAGATATAAACCTAGAGTAAAACACAATCATAAAGATTCTATTAGAGAGGTTGTTTCTATCGTTTACGATGAATATATCGAAGGAATAAAAATAATGGCAGCTGATATGTACTTCAATGTCCACAATTCAACAGACCAGAGATTATATAATTGCATAAAACAGGAAGATTTATATCCTGAAGAAAGAATTACTAAGATTAAAAAAGATAAAAAACTTAAAACAAAACAAAGAATCAAATATGAAATAATGGATAAAGAATCCAAAAAGATTATACGAGGTGGAGTATATGATGAATAAAAAAAGAATAGGTGAATATCTAAAAAAACTTAGAACTCAAAAGAAGAGAAATGATGGGAAGAGCTTCACCCAATATGATTTAGCTAACGTATTTATGAGTGAATACAACTCTGAAATATCAAATAATGCTATTGCTGAATGGGAGAAGGGGAGTTCTTTACCAACCCCTGAAAATTTAGAAATCTTAGCTGAAATATATGATAGAACTATCGATGAGATCTTAGATGCAGAAGATAAAGATATAGTAGATTATAAAGAAAGATATTTCATTTGTGACGAACATTGGGGAATGAAGTTTGATGGCAAAACAAATTTATACCAAATAAGAAATGAACAAATAAAGCTTATTACTGGTAGATTTAAAGAATTTGTTCTAACTAGAATTGATAGAGATTTCACAGCAAATGAAGAAGATGAATTTAGATTCTTATTTAATCATTTCTATTTATTATCGGAATATGCTAAAAACAAGTCAAAATTAGAAATAAACGATAATTATTTAATATTTAAAGATGCCATTTCTGAATTGCTTGTTGAAATTAGAAACATGAAAAAGGATGAGCAATATTGGGAATTACAAAAACTATATTCTGAACGTAACATAATAATGTTCACATTTAGACTTGATGTTCATGAACTGCAATTCGTGAAAATTCTTCAAGATAGATTTAAAGATATTGAAGATTGGCAAAAAGATATGCTTCTTGCATTGTTTCAAAATATAGAACCTTTTGATGAAAATCCAAGTGGTTATGGAGCTGAATTCTTGAAGAGATATGAAGAAAACAAGGGCGAATACAATCTTGAAAAGATTCGTAAATCAGAAATAAAAGAACTTATTAAACGAGGAGCATATATCAACAAATGCTTTTTAAGTATTAAAAAGGGATATAACGAAAATAAACGAATCATTGATAGACTAGAAGAATTATATAATCAATGCTTAAAGCCATTAGAGGTTCAAGTGCCTAATGGAGAAAATGGTGGCAAAGCAAAAACCTATAAAATTGATAATAATTCTAAAAATAGATTTTTAAAGGATTATTATTTCAACTTAAAAATGCAATTAAATGGAAATGATAATTCAGACCATTCATATGATGATATTGATGATATCTATAATTGGTTTATAAATAATGATGGGATATCTGATGATATTTATTTAAAGATTGCTGAAAAAGAAAAAGTTGATACTAATAGGGAAAAGAAATATTGGATGGCAGACTTAAAAGTTCGTTCTCAAATAGATTATTGGTTCTATGAATTTAAAGAAAAAGAAAGAAAAATTGAAGAAGGACTTAAGGAAATCTCTAAATTAAAGGAGATGCTTGAATCTGGCGATAAAGAATATATTATTCATAAATACGATATTATCGGTGGAAACGATGAAGCATCAATTAGAGATTATATAGAATACTGGAAAACTGAACTTGATTATGCTGAGTTTTTAAAGGGAAGAGATAAAAAAATAACAAGTGAATTATTAGATGAAATCGATAATTTAAGTATGAGCGAAATAAAAGAAAAGTATTTCAAAATGGAGGTTATAGAAAATGAGTGATTTTCAAACCGCAACATTATTAAAAAAATTAAGAAATGATTATAATTATACAATTCAAAAAATAGCCAACTTACTTGGGGTTAGTAAAGCAGCTGTAAGTAAATGGGAAAATGGATATGATATAACAACAGAACATTTATATGAACTATCTAAATTATATAATGTGTCATTTTCAGAATTATATTATGGACAACTAAATAGTGAAAGTAATGATGATTATTGGAGACGTAATTATGATTTGTCGAATTTTGAAATAGAAGAAGATATTAATACAAAGAATGTAGATAATCTTAAAAATTTATTTGATCACTGCAATATGGTGAAAAATAGATTCTATAAGCTTATTCCAAAATGGGCAAAAGAAGAATTAAGCGCTAATGAACTTGAAGAATTTAAATTTATAAAACAATATTTTGAATTTGATATTAATTATTATGCATATGTTAAATATGGTCCTAGACATCTAGCTTTTGCTCAGGATAAAGAAGAAAAAGAATTTATTGTTGAGATTATTGAGAAGATTAAGGATTTGGATAAAGATTCATATATGTGGGAATTAACCAAATTATATAATTTCACATACGATTATAAATCAGATGAAATTTGTAATAGTAGAAGTCTAAAAGCATTAGAATATATGCTATCATCATTTTCACAAATAGAAAAAGATTCTATTCTTTATGCTAATCTCCATATTAAAGAAGAAGTTGAAGAGGATCATACTGCTATATTTTTGGGTAAGTCTAAAAAAATAGTAGAACGAGATAGGACAGTTGATGAGATAGAACAAATACCTTACTTTAAAACAATGATTAATTCAGGAGCACATAAACTTTATAGTTATAAAACTTCACATGGTTGGTGGGATAAAGAAATGTTTGGTGCGATTGAAGGAAAAGCTATTGAAATAGATGATAGTATTTATGATAAATACCAGTTTTATAATTTTGGTGGTGAAACAAGTATTCCCATCTTAAATAATTGGAAATTATTTTCTTACAATGATTATTTAGAATTTATTGATGAAGCAGGTACCGAGCAACTTAGAGATATAGTTAATTTAAAGGATTCTAATCCTCTTAAATATTATGAAAACATGATTGAAAGGGAGTATGCTAATGCTAAAAAATAAATTTAAGTTATTAAAACTTTTCGATTGGAAATTATTTGTATCATTAATTTGTTTAGCGCTAGTTCCTGCAATTATTCAAACAGTAGAAACTTTTGTAATCTCAACTCATGTATCTACTAGTGGGATAGATGTTATTGGCCAGATAGAGTGGTTTGATTTAATTGATGAAACCATTCAAGCATTCTTGATTATTCCTCTATATTCAATACTTAATGTGATTCTAAAGCGTGATAAAGATAGATTTCCGCAAGCAACATTTAAAACAATGATTATTGCATTTGCGTTATACACAGTGTTTTCTATTGTTGTTTTGATTTATTCGGCTCATTTAATTTCTTATATGAATCCTAATGAAACTGATTTGGCACTTGTGAACGCTTATCTAACTACATCAACTATCGCATTCATGGTTGGAATAACTGTCAGCTTTGTAAATGTCGTATTTGTAGTTTTAGGAAAGAGTAAAAATGTTTATATTTTCTTAGCTGCAAAAGTAGTAGTAACAATTATTAGTGACTTTATTCTTATCCCTCAGTTTGGTGTAGTTGGTGTTGCTATCAGTAACATTGCCATAAACATTATATTAGCTGCAGTTGGATTATTCATTCTATTCAAACAAAATGCTATGAATGTATGCTGGTTTAAGAAAGAAGATCTAGTTATTACCAAAGATTGGGCAAGAATTGGTGCTTTCTCTGGTGTTCAACAATTCATAGCAAATATTGTTTATGCATTAATGATTGTAAAAATGGTAAACCTAGTATCTGAGTCAGGTAATTATTGGGTTTCAAACAACTTCATATGGGGCTGGTTATTGATTCCAGTTAATGCAATGGCAGAAGTAATAAGGAAAGATTGTAAAGATGGTTATTTTGAACTTAAACAGTCGAATTATTATTTCATCACTTCATTTATCGTTATTTTGTGGTGTGTTACAATTCCATTATGGACTCCATTCTTTAGAAACATTGAAAGACTAGAAAATTATGAGAGAATCTTCCAAATCGTAATAATTGCATTTCCATTTTATATTCCTTATGCCTTCCAGCAGATTCCAGATAACATATTCGTAGGTCTTGGTAAAACAAAATATAACTTCATCAACACATGTATTATCAACTTTATTTATTATGGCGTGTGGTACATTCTTTATAAAACTGAAACTGTAACATTTACCATGACAACAATTATTCTGATGTTTGGATTTGGAATGGTTGCAAGTTATGTGGTTAGTATAATTGAAGAAAAAAAATTCTTAAGAAAAAAAATGAAAAGAATTGAATCAGTTCAATTAGAAACGATACCAGCTGAAGAATATAATTTCATAAATGATAATTAAATAAACTGAACAGTTTTATCTGAAAATACAAAATTGCACAGTTTGTTATACCCATAATTGAATAATTAATTTTCATCAGGTTTCTTTTTCCAATAATCTTTATTTTTAAATTCTGTACGCTTGCGATTAATCTTTCTATTTTCTTTTATTGACCAAGTACCTAATTCATAACGATATAAAGTATCATCTATAATTCATAAAGAAGATAATCATTATCAAATACATATATTTTTCTAATTAAGAATTTAGTAAAATAATCTATAACATCCTTATTTAAGGAATAGATAGAAGAAAAATTATTACTAAATTCTTTTTGTTTGGATTTAGTTGTTATTATTTTAGATGCAATTACATTTAAATCGGTTAAAATTTCATCTTTATATAGACTATATAAATATTCAAATGCTAAAGTAGATGCTTCGGTAATTTTTGCAAATCATTTTTTAATTTCAAATGGTGAAGGATTATTAGTGATCCCAGAAAATAAAGTTCCAGAATTTAAAAAATTGTTAGTTGCCTATTATGAAGATAGAGATAATGGTGAAATATTAGAATTTATGAAAAAATATTGTTGGAAAAATTTTTAATAGGGTGCAAATAACTATTATTTGATAATAAAAGCACCCCATAAAGCATCAAGTCAAATTAATTTTGATGCATTGTATCAAAATTGTTTTAAAATATTTTTATTTTATAAAATATGCATATCATACCTAAGTGTCGCATCTGCCACGCCAGTCACGTGTCACAAAGGTATTTTTCTTTACATAGCGGGCTAAAAATACAATTATTATAGGTTTTATTATCTCTTTTTTATAAATAATAAAAGAGGTACCTTAAGGTAATAATATATTTAGTATTAAATCGCTATACTACTACTAATCGTTAAATTACTATAAATACTATATAAATATTCAAATGACAATGCAGTTGCTTCAGCCATTTATTCATCATGAATTAGCATTCTTTTGCAGTTGCCATTATATCTTGAATTACAAATCCAATATAGAAGATAGAGAATATAGAAGTCTTGAAAGTATAACATAGGATAATTATCCAAAATATTTATTAACAATAGATAAGTTTTTACAAAAAAGAAAAATCCAAGCCTTTATAATTCATCAGCTATAGAAGCTTTACAAAATTGTAAAGCTAAAGTTCTAGTTATTCATGATGAACTAGATAATATGGTTCCTTATGCTTTATCAATAAAGCTACTAAAAGATAAAGTAAATAATCCCAATATAAAATATGTAATAACAAAAGGGAAATATCATAATCATCAATATACTATACTTTTATGGCTTTTAATGAGGCAATAAAGAAAAAACAAATTAAAACATTAGAATAAATAACTATAAAATATTAAGGATAATTATCAAATAAAAAGAAATTTTAAAATATTAAGTTAGCTTTCTTTTTAACATCTTTATTGCAATTTAATGAGTTTTATGATATCATTTATTTAATTATGAATAAACCAAGAAAGTTGGAAAAAATAATGAATGAATTAAAGTATTATTATGAAAAGGAAACTGAAACTTTAATTGCTTATTGTAAAGAAGTAGACTTTATTTCTAATTTTCAATTTAAAACAGGAAAATGGATTTATTCTTCATTTTCTTTCATGCAAATTATTCATGATTTTAATCTAAATGAAATTAAAGAGGAGGAAGTTCTCTCCTTAACAAAAGGTATTTTGCCTAAAGAACTTTTTTATGAATTTATAAACATCATAAAAGAGAATAAAAATGAAAAGAGGTATAAAAATGGAAAAAGTTAGAATACAAGATGATTTATATAATTACGTTAATGGTGAATGGTTAGAAAAAGCTGTTATTCCGGATGATAAACCATCAACTGGCGGATTTAATGTTTTAAATGATGAAGTTGAAAAACAAATGATTGATGATTTAGATAAGATGGAAAAAGAACAAAACTATCTAACTGAACATATGAAATGGGCAGTTAAACTTTATAGTGCTGTTAAGGATATAAAAAGAAGAAAAAAAGATGGCATTAAACCAGCTTTAAAAAGTATAAAAGTAATTGAAAAGTTAAATAGTGTTAATAATTTGAATAAACATTTAAGCGAATTTGTATTAAAGAATTTTCCACTTCCATTTACAATGAGTGTAGAAGAAAATATGAAAGATACAAGTCACTATTGTTTGAATATTGCTGGCCCATCTGTAATTTTACCAGATGCAACATATTATAAAGAAGAAAATGAAGAAAAGAAAAAGATGTTAATTTCTTTATGGACTAATATGGCAAAAGCTGTTTTAAGCAAAACAAAACTAACTGAAGAAGAAATTAATACTTATATTAATGATACATTAGAATTCGATGAACGTCTTGCAAAATTAGTTAAAACAAGTGAAGAGTGGAGTGAATATACAAAGATGTATAATCCTATGAAACTATCTAAAGTATGTTCAATGGTAAAACCTATAAAGTTCAAGAAATTATTAACAGATTTATTTGGTACTCTTCCAGAAGTAATTATTGTAAACGAACCAAGATACTTCAAAGGATTTAAAGAAGTATTTAATGAAGAAAGTTTCTATCTTTATAAACACTGGGCATATGTAACTGAATTAATTGGATCATGCTCTGTATTAAGCGAAGAATTAAGAGAAATCGGGGGCTCTTATAAAAGAGCATTATCTGGAATTGCAAGTATGTCAAACGTATCAAAATTTGCTTATAACTTAACATCTAGTTATTATTCTGAGCCTATGGGATTATATTATGGAGAAACTTACTTTGGTGAGGAAGCTAAAAAAGACATTACAAATATTGTAATGGAAATAATCGATACATATAAAGAAAGAATTAAAAAGAATGATTTCCTAGAACCATTAACAAAAGAAAAAGCAATTCTTAAGTTATCAACAATGCGTGTTAAAATGGGATATCCTGATAAAGTAGATCCTTATTATGATACTTTAGTATTTGATGAAAACTTATCACTT
Source organism: uncultured Bacilli bacterium (assembly GCA_934096585.1). Lineage (GTDB taxonomy): Bacteria > Bacillota_I > Bacilli_A > ML615J-28 > CAG-698 > CAKOMG01. Next base: position 12,221 of record CAKOMG010000008.1, on the reverse strand, counting down.
TATGATATTTGCGCAAGCTTATCTCAAATTAGAACAAAACATAAATTAAGTTTATTATATACAGAAGTAAATAGAGATAAGTGGGTAATGCCAGGACATATGGTTAATGCATGTTACAATCCATCATTAAACGATATCACTTTCCCAGCTGCCATTTTGCAAGCTCCATTCTATTCAATTAAACAAACAAAAAGCGAAAACTTAGGTGGAATTGGTGCTGTAATTGGTCATGAAATAAGCCATGCGTTTGATAATAATGGGGCTAAATGTGATGAACTTGGTAACTTAAATAATTGGTGGACTAAAGAAGATAATAAACGCTTTAATAACAAAACTAAAGCTATGATTAAAGAATTTGATCAAATTGAATTACCATGGGGTAAAGTAAATGGTGCTTTTACCGTAAGTGAAAACATTGCGGATAATGGTGGTATGGCTGTTACATTAGATATTATGTCTAAAATGAAAGAAAAGTCTTATGAAGAATATTTCATGAATTGGGGACGTATATGGTGTATGAAGGCTAAAACTGAATTTTTACAATTATTGCTTGCCGTTGATGTTCATGGACCTGCGATATTAAGAGCTAATATGCAACCAAGAAACTTTGACGAATGGTATGAAACATTTAATGTCAAAAAGACTGATAAGATGTATTTGCCAGTAAATAAAAGAGTACATATTTGGTAATAAAAGTATTTTTTAATTATTCATTCAAAAAAACTAGAAAAAGAAGATAATAAAGCTATAGTTATTGTTGTATCAATTATTGGTTATTTTTCTTGCACAAATAATACAAAGAAGTTGTGTAAAAATAGTCAAACTTTTATTTAAAAAGTAGAAGAAGATGTTAATAAAATCTTATCAATAATGCTTCCGCAAAATCCGAATTTAATGCACTACCAAAAATTAGAAGGTATTTGATGAAATATATATTGGATAACTTATAATGTGATGATTAATGTAAAAGATCATATATACATTGTTTGAAAGTTGTGATTTTGGTAGTCAAAAATTATTCCTTTTTGTTCGTTGAATGATAGTAGTATTTCAATAATCGTAAGGTAAACTAAATGATTTAAACTTAATATAAAAGGATTAGATATTTAAAAATTTTTTATCATTAAGTACGGATAATGCAATTAATAATTGGCTTAAATAAACTATAATGAGGATTGAAATTAATTCAATCCTCTTATAATTATTATTTATTTTATAATATAATTATGTTATAATAACTATTGATATTTATTTAATAAACATAAAAGAGGAATAAAATGATTAGACTAGCAAATGAAAATGATGTAGAAATTATTTTAAAGATATATCAAAAAGCAAAACAATTTTTAAGAGAAAATAAAAACTTTGTACAATGGCAAGGAAATTATCCATCTAAAGAATTAGTTTATAATGACATAAAGTATAAACAATTATATGTTATAGAACAAGATAGTATTCATGGCGTATTTTCTTTAATAATGGGAGATGATCCCACTTACAAAATAATTAAAGATGGTAGTTGGATGTCAAACTTACCTTATTTAACGATTCATCGCGTTGCTAGTGATGGTATTATGCATGGTATAATGAAGCAAATTATTGAATTCTCATTTACCAAATGTAATCATATAAGAGTAGATACTTATTATAAAAATAGTATTATGAGAAACATACTTATAAAAGAAGGATTTAGCGAACGCGGAATAATATTTATTAATGATGGTAGTGAACGTATAGCTTATGAAAAAATAATATAGGAGGATCATTATGAAATATGCATTAACAAATTGTATAATATTGAATGGTAAAAAAGATATGGAACCATTAACTGGTTATTCAATAATCGTGAAAGATGGAAAAATCGAGAATATAACGAATGAAAAGATAGAGGGTATTAAAATAATTGACTTAAAACATAAATATGTTTTACCCGGACTAATTAATATGCATGTTCATTTGCCTGGATCTGGTATGCCAAAAGATACAAGCAAACAAAATAAAGAAAGTGTAAATAAGTTATTATCTCATAAATTCACAAGATATATAGTTTATAAACTATGTGCTAATTTTGCCAAGACCGAATTATTAAGTGGGGTTACTACTATTAGAACTGTAGGTGGTTTATCAAATATTGATTCAAAAATACGCGATAATATAAATAAAGGAAAGCTTAAAGGACCAAGAATTTTAGCTTCTAACATGGCTTTATCTGTTCCTAACGGACATATGGCTGGTGTTTTAGCGTATGAAGCAACAGATGTAGATAGTGCTATTAAGTATATTGATAAAATCAGTGAAACAAAACCAGACTTAATCAAATTAATGATTACTGGTGGAGTATTAGATGCTAAGAAAAAAGGGGAGCCAGGTGAATTAAAAATGAGCCCTGAAATAATTAATGCTGCAAGTAAGAGAGCGCATGAATTAGGGTATAAAGTTGCAGCCCATGTTGAATCACCACTTGGGGTAAAGCTTGCTTTAGAAAATGGTGTTGATACAATTGAGCATGGAGCTAAATTAGATGATGATATTATCAAATTATTTAAAGAAAGAAATGCGTCTTTAATAACAACTATCTCCCCCGCAATTCCTCTTGCTAAATTTGATAGAAGCGTAACACGCGCTACTGAACTTACTCAATATAATGGTAATATAGTGTTTGAAGGCATTGTGTCAGCTTCTAAATCTTGTATTGAAAATAATATTATGGTAGGGCTTGGTACTGATACAGCATGTCCATTTGTAACTCACTATAATACTTGGAGAGAACTTGCTTATTTTAGTAAGTATGTTAAAGCGGACAATAAAGAAGCAATATACCATGCCACTTTGCAAAATGCAATTATTGCAGGTATTGATAAAGTAACAGGAAGTATAGAAGTTAATAAGTCTTGTGATTTATTGATTGTTGATAAAAACCCTCTTGATGATTTAAGTAATTTAAGAAAACCAAGTATGGTAATATTTAGAGGTAAAATAATTAAAAACCCTAAAGTTAAAAAATTCAAATACGTTGAAGAAGAGTTAGATAAAAATTTATATGATTAATTAAGATAAATTATTAAGTGCTTATATAAGTAATAGATAGGATGAATCTTATGGAATATAAAAAAGTATATAAATCAAATCTTGATAATTTAATTATGACTAGCGATGGCGAATATTTAACAGGATTATGGTTTGAAAAATCAAATGATGAAACAAAACATAAAGGTAATTATGGGGATAAATATTTGCCTATATTTGATGAAGTAATCAAATGGCTTGATATTTACTTTAGTGGTATAGAACCTTCGTTTACTCCTAAATATAAAATTAATAATATTACTCCTTTTAGACAAAGTGTCATTAACTTATTATTAAAAATCCCTTATGGTAAAGTAGAAACTTATGGATCAATAGGAGAACAAATTGCAAAAGAAAAAGGGATAAAAAAAATGTCTAATCGAGCAGTTGGAAGAGCTGTAGGCTGGAATCCGATTTGTATAATTATTCCTTGTCATAGAGTGGTGGGAAGAAATAATAATTTAGTTGGATATGGTGGAGGCATTAATAAAAAACAAGGATTATTAAAACTAGAACACATTGATATAAGTAAGTTTTATATTCCTAAGAAGGGTAATAAACTATGAATCGATGTAAGTGGTGTAATTTAAAAAATCCTTTATATATCGCATATCACGATAACGAATGGGGAAAATTACAAACAGATGATCAATATTTATTTGAAATGCTAATTTTGGAATCATTTCAAGCTGGTTTATCATGGGAGTGTGTTTTAAATAAAAGAGAAGCCTTTAGAAAAGCTTTTGATAATTTTAATATTGAAAAAGTAGTTAAATATGATGAAGAAAAAATTAATGAATTAATTAATAATAAAGAGATAATTAGGAATAAAGCAAAAATAAAAGCAAGTATAAATAATGCTATTATTTTTAAAAACATTGTAAAGGAATTCAAAACTTTTTATAATTATCTAAGTATCTTTACTAATAATGAAATATATTATGAACTTCATAAAACAACTTCTGATTTATCGGATGCAATATCTAAAGATTTATTTAAAAGAGGAATGAAGTTTGTTGGGAGCACTATAATTTATTCATACTTACAAGCAATTGGCGTTATTAATTCACATGAAGAAGGATGCTATTTGTATTTTAAAAATAAATTATATGGATAAAAATCAAAACTTGACAATATAATATTATTATGATAAAATATTTTTATAAAAAGTCCTTAAAAGGAGAGTAGCTTAATTAATACTAATACTATTAATTTCTAAAGTCGTCACCACGATTTACACATCCGGCTTTAGAGTCAGTAAATGATTAGCAAGACCTTTAAACAATGTTTAGAGGTCTTTTTTCATGCTTAAAGGAGAAAAAAATGAATTTAAAAGAATTAGAACAAGAGTTCAAAACAAATTTAAATGGAGGCTTAAATGATAAACAAGTATTGTTAAATAGAAAACAATACGGAACGAACGAATTAGAATCAAAGAAAAAACAAAGTATAATCGTTAAGTTTTTATTACAATTTAAAGATGCGTTAATAATTATATTATTAATTTCCGCAATTATATCAATTATTATTGATCCAAGTGAATGGGTTGATAGCTTAATTATATTTGTGGTTGTCATTGTAAATGCTATTCTTGGAGTATATCAAGAAAATAAGGCAGAAAAAAGTTTAGATGCTTTAAGAAGTATGTCTTCACCTAATACCAAAGTATTTAGAAACAATAGTTTAATTAGTATTCCCTCTAATGAAGTTGTTGTTGGAGATATAATGTATGTTGAAGCAGGAGATAGTATTAGTGCTGATGGAAGAATTATAGAGTGCTCAAATTTAAAAGTTGATGAAGCCGTATTAACTGGTGAATCAGTTCCTGTTGATAAAGATAATAATGAATTAAGTGATTATAAACAAATTGGTGATGCTACATCTATGTTATTCTCATCTACTTGTGTTACCAATGGTAAAGCAAAAGCTCTTGTTACCAACGTTGGGATGAATACAGAAGTTGGAAAAATTGCGGGAATGTTAAACGATACAACAAGCCAAAAAACGCCATTACAAGATAAATTGGCTCAAGTTGGAAAACTAATAGGAATTTTAGCATTAGTAGTTTGCATAATTGTGTTTATTCTTGAAATGGTAGCCATATATAAACAGGGTAAAGATTTAAGTGTTGAATGGATTGAATGTTTTAAAACTGCTATTGCTTTAGCTGTAGCCGCAATTCCAGAAGGTCTTGCGACAGTTGTTACAATTGTATTGTCAATTGGTGTTAGTAAAATGAGTAAGCAAAATGCAATCGTAAAAAAGCTACCAGCAGTTGAAACATTAGGATCTTGTAATGTTGTATGCAGTGATAAAACGGGAACATTAACACAAAATAAGATGACAGTTGTAAAAATATTTAAAAATGGAATAACTGATGTTGACAATTTAACAGAAGACGAAAAAGAAATGATTAAGTATTTTGGTATTTGTTGCGACGCAAGCATTTCAAATAATAATGGTGTAATTCAAAGAATTGGTGATCCTACAGAATTAGCACTTTTAGATATCAATATGGTGTGTGGAAATAAAATAGGAAAAATAGTGAGACTAGTAGACATTCCATTTGATAGTGATAGAAAACTAATGACTACAGTAATAAAAGTAGATAATGAATATATCGCTATTACTAAGGGTGCACCTGATAGATTATTTGCTATTTCTAATAATAGTGATTTAATTAATAAAGGTATAGTTGCAAATTCTGAAATGGCCAATTCCGCATTACGTGTATTAGCGCTTGGAATAAAAAAGTTTAAAGAACTTCCAAATATTCAAGAGTTAGAACAAGATTTAACATTCATAGGATTAGTTGGTATGATTGATCCCGCAAGATTAGAAGTTAAAGATGCAATTAAAATTGCTCAAAATGCAGGCATCAGAACAGTAATGATTACAGGTGATTATATCATAACCGCAAAAGCTATTGCGAAAGAATTGGGAATTTTAAGAGATGATGACCTAGCTATTACAAGTGAAGAATTAAATCAATTAACTGATGAAGAACTAGATAATTCTATTGAAAAATATTCAGTGTATGCTAGAGTATCTCCACGCGATAAAGTTCGAATAGTTGAAGCATGGCAAAAGAAAGATGCTATCGTTGCGATGACTGGTGATGGTGTTAATGATGCACCAGCTCTTAAAAAAGCCGATATTGGTTGTGCTATGGGTATCACAGGTACAGATGTATCGAAAGAAGCTGCTGATTTAATTCTAACTGATGACAATTACTCTACAATTATAGCAGCTGTTAAAGAAGGAAGAGGAATATATAACAATATTCAAAAATGTGTTAAATATTTATTATCAAGTAATATTGGTGAAGTAATAACAATATTTATTGCGTCACTTCTTGCGGTAATGTTCAGTTATGATATTGGTACTCCATTACTTCCAATTCATTTATTATGGATTAATTTAATAACAGATTCCCTACCTGCATTTGGAATAGGAATGGAAGAAGTGGAAAATGATGTGATGAACAAACTTCCAAGAAAAAAACAAGAAAGTTTCTTTGCCAATAAATTAGGTTTAAAAATATTTATTGAGGGATTTATTATTGGTATGTTAACATTAACAAGTTTTTTAATTGGAGAATTTGTATTTAAGAGTACTGGTATAGGTCAAACAATGGCTTTTATCACGTTATCTTCAACACAACTATTTCATGCTTATAATGTTAAGAGCAACCATTCTATTTTTAGTAAATATAGTTATAAGAATAAATTTATGAATTTTGCTTTTGTTATTGGTTTTGTACTACAATTTGTTGTGGTATTTGTTCCTGGAATAAATAGTATATTTAAATTTGCATCATTAACTATAGTAGAATTATTAATAGCAGTTGGTCTTGCTTTTATAATTGTAATTATTATGGAAATTGTAAAGTTAAAAAAACATTAAATAATAGACAAACATCTAAATCTGTTTATTGATTTATTTTAAATAAGTAGTAAAATATAACTATAAATAAAGGAGATAAACATATGAATGAAATTAAAAAAATGTTTCAAAAAATTAAAGTAGATAGAATTGTATCTGCTATTATAGCTATTGTAATTGGTATACTATTTGTAGCATTACCAGAAGATTCATCTAACGTATTATGTTTAGTATGTGGTATCATGTTAATTGTTGGTGGGGTAATGTCTATTATGGGATTCATTGCTTATGGATTCATTGTTGGTGGACACTTATTGATTCTTGGTATTGCATTATTACTATCTGGAGTTTTATGCTTAGTCAATCCTGAAGTTGTAGCTTCAATATTAACAATTATATTTGGTATTTATATTATTGTTGATGGAGCTACATCAATGATAGATAGTATCTATTGTGCTAAAGCTCATGTAAGTGGATGGTTTGGTTTATTGCTTCTTTCACTTTTATCTATAGTTTTAGGTACAATTGTGATGTTTGGTAAGTTTGATACTGTTATGATTTTTGCGGGATGTTGTTTAATAATTGATGGTGTTTCAGATATCGTTTCAACATTAGTATTTAGTCATAAAGTAAAAGAAGCAAAAAAGAAATTGCTTGATGATATAAACACAATTGAAATGTAAAACTTAAGTTCAGAACTCTTTTTAGTTCTGAACTTTTTTATTTTGCTATTTGTTTATAATTGTGGTATAATGTTATATTAGTGGTACATATAGTGAGGTTAACATGAAAAAAGTAATGTCTTATTTTAAAGTATATAAAAAAGAAGCAATTCTGGCACCATTATGTAAACTATTAGAAGCTTCTTTAGAATTATTAATTCCAATACTTGTATCAAATATTATTGATCATGGAATTGCTAATTCAGATAAAGGATATATTATTAGAATGGTTATAATAATGGTGTTATGTGGATTTGTTGGGCTAGGATTTTCTATTTTAGGACAATTCTTTTCCGCAAAATGTGCTGTCGGTTTTTCTTCGAAACTGCGTAGTGATTTATTTAAAAAATTACAATCACTAAGTTTTTCGGAAATTGATAATCTTGGAACATCAAGCATGATCACGAGAATGACAAGTGATGTAAATCAAGTTCAAACAGGAATAAATTTAAGCTTAAGATTATTGCTTAGATCTCCATTTGTTGTGTTTGGAGCCGCAATTATGGGTACAGTTCTTGCGCCAAATATCTCATATATTTATTGGATTGCAATTCCCGTTTTGTCTATTGTAATATTTGGAATTATTTTTATCACTATGCCATTACATAAACATACGCAAGAAGACTTGGATAATGTATTAGGTGATACAAGAGAAAATCTTGCAGGTACAAGAGTTGTAAGAGCATTCACTATGGAAAGTGATGAAATCAAGAATTATAAATTAAAAACAAAAAAATTAGAAAGAAGTCAAAACAATGCATCAAATATTTCTAATTTAATGAATCCCTTAACTTATATAATCATTAATATTGCGATAGTTTTATTAATTTATTTAGGGGGATTAAAAGTTGATATTGGCGATTTAACACAAGGACAAGTTATTGCATTATATAATTATATGTCACAAATATTAATTGAATTAATTAAGCTTGCAAATTTAATAATTACTATTGCCAAAGCTATTGCATGTGCAAAACGAATCGAAAAAGTAATAGATATTGATACAACAGTAAATATTACTGATGATAAAAAAATTAATGACAATTATATTGAATATAATCATGTAACATTAACATATAAAGGAGCAAGTGAACCATCACTAGAAGACATTAATTTTAGTGTTAAAAAAGGAGAAACAATTGGTATAATTGGTTCAACTGGTAGTGGAAAAAGTTCGATAGTTCATTTAATTCCAAGATTCTATGAAGCAACTTGTGGACAAGTAATATTGAATGGTAAAGACATTACAAGTTATGATGTTGAAGAGTTAAGAAGTAGAGTTGGTATTGTAATGCAAAAAGCAGTATTATTTGAAGGAACCATTAAAGAAAATATTAAATGGGGAAAAAAAGACGCAACTGATGAAGAAATATTAAAGGCTTGTGAAATAAGCCAAAGTATGGATATCATCAATAAAAAAGAAAAAGGAATTAATAGCTTTGTTGAACAAAGTGGTAGAAACTTTAGTGGCGGACAAAGACAAAGATTATCAATTGCAAGAGCATTAGTTAGAAAACCAGAAATTCTAATTCTTGATGATTCATCAAGTGCTCTTGATTATGCAACAGATGCTGCTTTAAGAAAATCTATTAAATCACTAGATTATCATCCAACAGTATTTATCGTTTCTCAACGTACAGCCTCAATTCAAAATGCGGATAAAATATTAGTATTAGATGATGGCAAAATGATGGGATTTGATACGCATGATAATTTACTTAAGAATTGTCAAGTATATCAAGAAATATATTATTCACAATTCAAAAAAGGGGGTAATAACTAATGAAAAATAATACCCTATGTCGTGTTTTAAAGTATCTTAAAAAAGATATTATTACATTAATTGTTACATTTATTTTATCAATTGTTACTGTAATGTTAACTATTTATGTTCCTATTTTGTTTGGTAAAGCAATTGATGAAATCATAGATATAAATAATGTTAATATTGAAAATATCAAATCAATTATGATGCAAGTTGTAATAGTAGTAGTAGCAACTGGCGTGTTACAATGGATCATGATGACATTAAATAATAAAATGACATATCGAATTTCTAAAAGGTTAAGAAATGAGTGCTTTGAAAAATTACAAGTTTTGCCATTAAAGTATTTAGATTCACATGCAAATGGTGAAACAGTAAGTATAATAATAAATGATGTTGAAACATTTTCAGATGGATTATTACTAGGCTTTACTCAATTATTTACCGGTGTAGCAACAATTATAGGTACCATTGCTATTATGATGTACTATAACTGGATTATTGGCTTAGTTGTTGTAGTTGTTACTCCTTTATCACTTTTTGTAGCTAAATTTATTGCTTCTAGAACTTATAAACTATTTAAGGAACAATCAGAAATAAGAGCTAAACAAACAGGATTTATTAACGAAATGATAGGTAATTTAAAAGTTGTTGAAGCATATTCTCATGAAGAAGATAATAATATTAAATTTGATGAAATCAATGATAAATTAGAAAAATGTTCATTAAAAGCTATTTTTTATTCTTCACTTACTAATCCTTCAACAAGATTTGTAAATTCTGTTGTTTATGCTTTAGTTGCTTTATTTGGAGCAATATTTGTAATTTCACCTGTTGGTTCTCTTACTTTAACAGTTGGTTCATTAACAAGTTTCTTAAGTTATGCCAACCAATATACAAAACCATTTAATGAAATATCTTCAGTAATAACTGAACTTCAAAATGCATTTGCATGTATTAGAAGAGTATTTAATTTATTAGATGAAGCAAGTGAAATAGTAACAGGAAAAGAAGTAAAATTGGAAACTAGTTTAACTGGAAAAGTAGATATTAATAATGTTTATTTTGCTTATACTGAACATCAAAAGTTAATTCAAAACTTCAATTTAAAAGTAAAACCAGGAGAAAGAGTTGCAATAGTTGGTCCAACTGGTTGTGGTAAAACAACATTAATTAATTTACTTATGAGATTTTATGATGTTAATAAAGGTTCTATTTTAGTAGATGGCAATGATCTTAGAGACATTACAAGACATTCATTAAGAGTTAATTATGGTATGGTTTTACAAGATACATGGATTAAAACAGCAAGTGTTCGTGATAATATAGCTTTTGGTAAAAAAGACGCAACAATGGAAGAAATAATTGAAGCATCAAAAAAAGCTAATGCTCATAATTTTATTAAAAAGTTACCTAATGGTTATGATACAATTATAAGTGATGAAGGCAATTTATCGGTTGGTGAAAAGCAATTATTATGTATTGCTCGTATTATGTTATGTTCACCTTCAATGCTTATTTTGGATGAAGCTACTTCATCAATTGACACAAGAACTGAGATCAAAATTCAAGAAGCATTTAACACCATCATGAAAGGTAAAACAACATTTATTGTTGCCCATCGTATTTCCACAATCCAAGAAGCTGATATAATTCTTGTAATGAATGAAGGAAATATTATTGAACAAGGTAATCATGAAGAGTTGTTAAAGCTAAATGGTTTTTATGCGAAACTATATAATTCACAATTTATAAAATATTAAAAGGAATAAAAAATGAAAACAATAATAAATAAGATAAAAAGTATCCCTTGGTATGGATGGGTTGCGGGAATAGTATTATTCGGATTACAATATGGACTTTATAGACTTGCCAATGTAATTTCAGTAGCACTTAATTTTACGCCAGTTTGTCCAAAAATTGATGCCATTGATGATTTAATTAAGGTGATTCCAGTGTTTGTTATACCTTACATATTTTCATATGTATTTTGGATTTGTGGTCCTATTGCAGTATCTCTCACTAGTAAAAAGAATTTTATTAATTATTTAATCGGATTATTAAGTGCCTATTTAATTGGATTTTTAATATTTATTTTCTTCCCAACATATATGTCAAGAAGTGAAGAAGGGATTATCGATGGTTTAGGTACAGATATATTTTCTAAGTTATTAGCAATGATTTATGGTAATGATGGTGGTGATCTAGCCTTTAATTTATTCCCTAGTTATCATTGTTTGATTAGTTTATATTGTTATTTAGGGATTAGAAAGCAACCAGAAATTGCGAAGGGATTTAAAATATATTCTGGTGTAATGGTTATACTAATTTGTCTATCAACTGTATTTACAAAACAACATTATTTTATAGATATTGTTGGGGGAATTAGTATTTCATTATCATGTTATTTGATAATAAAACAAATCAATCCTGGAAAGAAGATTCTTTTAAATAGGAAGAAATCAATTGATAAATATGAAGGATAATAAAAATTAGTTTGAAAATTTCAGATATTAAATGTATAATAATATAGAGATTCGAAAGAATCTCTATTTTTTAATACAACTATGAAAACAATTCAATAAAAATTTTTAACTTTTTTGAAACTTTTTTGGGTAAAAATTTGGCTTATTTATTGAGGGGTAATAAAGGTTTAAAAAAGCTAACAAAAAAGAAGGAACAATTAGTTTAAGATTTAAATGTGATAGTGATGTATCTGAAACAAGTAATTATCTTGGAAGGACAATATTTTCATCTCTTGCACCAAATTTAAATAAACTATC
>CAKOMG010000007.1 GCA_934096585.1 uncultured Bacilli bacterium | reverse complement strand
TAGGTGGAATAAACTTATATAGTTATTGTTATAATAATCCAGTTATGTATTATGATCCTAGTGGGAATATGGCAATTTTAGTAATTGGATTATTGGCATGTTCATTTATTGTAGGAGCTGGTGCGAGTGTTGTAAGTCAAGGATTGACTTATGGATGGAATCAAATTAATTATTGGCAAGTTGTTGTTGATGGATTATTTGCAGTTGCATCAACAACATTGGCGTATACAGGTATTGGTTTGATAGGATCCATTGCAGCTAGAGCCGGAATGGGATTAGCACAATACACACTAGATTCGGCAGTATTTCACGATGATTTTAGTTGGCCTGGTGCATTAATTGCAACTGGTTTAGGAGCATTGGGCGGCTTAGCTAGTGTAAGAGGAGCTCAACACTTTAAATCGATCGGAAGCAATCTTGATGATACAGGAAGAACTGGAGTGAAGGCAATTTTAACTGCATTTGATAAATATGGTGCAGGTTCAGGTTATCAAAAAGTGCTGAACGTATGGGGTGGTAGAGTTGCCAATGCTCTTGCAAATTCTATTTCTCAAAACTTTACAAAAAGTGTAATAACAATTTGGGGTACAACAGCAGCAACTTATGGAGTTAGTTATTTGTTAGGAAAAATTGATTGAGGATTCTAGAAGAAACAATATGGAATTGGTATATTTAGTTGGAACTACAGGGTCAATTTTATTAATATCATTTGCTATGTGTCTTGACACTAGAAGACCAATATCAACAAAATTGAAATATAAATATAGAGTTAAGGATAATTCAATATTTAGAAAAATTATTAAATTTAAAGATCAAGAAAACAATCCTTGCAATTATTTTAAAGTCGTTCCATTTTATGTATTTCTACTATTATCGATCCTAAGTTTAATCTTATTATTTATTGATATATTTTTTAATAGATTTATTACGAATGCTGTCCCTAAAGAAATACTTATAACCATAATGATATGCATTTTAGGTATTAGTATACTGTACTTTCTTGTCATTAGTATTTGGTGGGAAATTGTTGATTACAATGAGTTTAAATTCACTAAAGAGGAAAAGAAAGAGCTGAAACAACTAAGAAAATTTATAAAAGAAAATAAAAAGAATAAATAATAGCAAATTACTTTCACAAGCAAAACTAGGTAGGTTTACTCTATGAGTAGGCTTACTTTTTATTTTTATAATAGTTTTATTACAAATATCAATTTTATCTTTGTAAATGGTAAAATATGTTAATAGAATGATTAATCTATATAATATATCTTTAATATCTAAAAATTATTAAACATATATCTCTTTCTTTTTTTATTATTCTCTTGTATAATATATGTAGAGGTATAAATATGATAGAATTAAATAATTATCAGTTTTTACAATACAACATAAATATCAATATCGATCAAAATCAAAATACAATAATATATTCACCTAATAGTAATGTTTTGAAGAAACTTGCTCTTGAAATTGCGGGGATAAATAAAAGTGAAGGCATCAAATATAATGGCAATGATGTATATGACAATAAAGCATATTTTGAAAATAGAATATATATAGATTGTAATACTAAATACTTAAACACTTTACTTGCAAGAAACGTTCAAGAAACTATGGAAAACAGTTATAATATTATTATTGATACTAATAAATTTGCTTCATTAGTCAAAAAGTTACAAATTAGAAGTTGTGGAGAACTAAATAATGATTATACTTTTACTAAAGAAGGAATAGCATTAAGTGATATAACTTTAGCCTTATCAATATATCGATATCATTTATTATTTACTCCCCTTGAAAACATAACAAATGAACAGCATCTTAATAACGTTAAAGAAGAAATAAAAAATATGAACAATTTAATATTTAGTACAAATCTAACTAATTATAAAAATATTAGTGACCTTATGATAGTACTAGGATTTAAAAAAGTATTTTATTTACAAGATGATTCAATTATATATATTGTTAAAAAGATAGAAGAAAGAATTATAAATGAACTAGATCTTACAAATAACATAATATATAAAAGTAACAAAAGTACTCTTTGTATATTAGATAATAAAATATCTTTAGAAACAATTAAAAAATTAAATACACTTGGAAAATTAGAAAAAGCAAAATTTATAAACATTGATAACATCATTAATGGTGATAAGTATGAAACAGAAAATTAAATATTCTATTTTTTTATTATTACTATTAGTTTTAATGGATATTTTGTTATATCAAAACGCCATTAAAACAACTTACTTAATTATGTTTTCACTGATACTTGCTATATTATGGGTTGGTGAGAATGATTCAATTGATGTTGTTAAATTAGGATTTGGTATTACAAGAAAAGAAATAGAAGTAGCCTTATTAAAAGATTTGCTTTATATTTTAATATTATCCATAATAATACTAACTTTAAACTCATTATTTATATATATTTTAAATCACCAGTTAAACATGAGAATTAGATATATAACATTTATATATATAATATCGTGGTTTATTGGATTATTAATTCTTTTAATTAAAAGAAACTTTCAAAATAAAAAAGTATTTATTTTTAGTCTATTATTATTTATTATTACACTAATATTAATATTCCTAATTAAAAATTATATCATTGCAAGTATTTTAATTGTCGTATTAATAATAATACTATATTTGCTTTGGCATTTTATTATTAATAAAAATAAAATAATATAAATAACAGTAATTAAATAATTAGCCTTTCATATATTTTTATGAGAGGCTTTTTTATGTTTTGCAAAGTAAAAATCAAAAATAATAGTTATAATTCGTATTATGAAACTTATAATGATAAAAATATGCAACCATTAGTAATATTACACGGGTGGGGAGTAGATAGTTCTATATTTAATAATCTCATAAACAAATTAAATTATTTTGTTGTAGTTATTGATTTTTTAGGATTTGGTAAAAGTGATAAAGTAATTACGCCTTTATCATTAGAAGATTATGTAAGTCAAGTAAATCAAGTAATAAAGTATTTAAATCTAAAAAACTATTATATATTAGGCCATTCATTTGGGGGAAGAGTCGCAATTAAATATAATTATTATTATGACATTAGAGCTTTAATCCTTGTTGATAGTGCAGGTATTAAGCATAACTCTTTCCAGCTAAAAATAAAAATATTTAAATATAAAATAAAAAAACATATATATAAGTTTTTCAACAAAGATAAATATAATAAATTAATAAATGAAAGTGGAAGCAGTGATTATAAAATCCTTTCCGGAGTTATGAAGCAAACAATGAACAAAGTAATAAAAGTAGATTTAAAAAAATATTGCCATTCCCCAACAAAAACTTTAATTCTTTGGGGAATAAATGATACGGAAACCAAAATAAATGATGCATATACGTTTTACAATATATTTAAAAATGCAAGATTAATTCAATTTTATCATTCTAGTCATTTTCCTTTTCTTACAGAAGAAAAGAAATTTATTAGAGTAGTTAATGAGGTTTTAGATGATTAATATTTTATTAATACTTTTATTTATCATCTTTAATAATCTATATTTTTTTAATATATTGAAATATTATCAAGAAGATCATTATCACTTTCGTTTATTTAAAAGACTTATATTTAAATACTATTTTAAAAGACCATATTTTATTATTATAATTTTTTTAATACTTTTAAATAATCATTTAGTAATACAAGTAGTAATTAGCTTTATATTAATATGTTTAATTATAGAATATCATAAACAAAAAATGATTAAACTAACTAAACGTATCTTAAGACTAATTATTATTAATTCTTTATTTTGCTTATTTATTATTATAAATAAATATAATATCTTTATTATTACAATTATATTATTAATATATCCCTTATATTTAATGCTTTTATTTTATATAGAAACAAATATAACCAAGGTGATTAATCAATATTATTATAACAAAGCAAAAAAGAAAATTAAAAAATATAAACCATTTATTATCGGTATAACTGGTTCATGTGGAAAGACAAGTATAAAGAATTATCTTTATAATACACTAAATAAAGAAATAATCGCATTTAAGAGCGACAAATCTTATAACACTTTAAATGGATTATCCATGACAATTAATCAAAAATTAAATAGTTATAATACTGTTTTTATTTTAGAAATGGGAGCTTCACATAAGAAAGATATAAAAAAAATAACTAAATACTTTAAGCCAAACATAAGTATTATTTCAGAAATTCTTCCCCAACATCTAGAAACATTTAAAACAATGGACACATTAGTAAATGAAAAAATGGAAATCATTAAAAATATGTGTGATAACGGATTAATAATAGTGAATGGGGATAATAAACTGATTATAGACAATCTAATTAATCCTCATAATAACCCCATATATACATTTGGAATGAAACATACGAATGATTTTTATCCTGAAAATATTGAAATTAAAAAAAATGGATTAAAGTTTAATGTAAAAGATTTAGAAATTAATTCAGAATTAATTGGAAGACACAATATTAATAATCTTTTAGTAGTTATAATAGTATTAAAATACTTTAAAATACCTAATTTTAAAATAAAAAAATATATTGAAGAATTAAAAAACTATGAGAGTCGATTAGAAATCAAAGTTATAGATGATTTAATAATTTTAAATGATAGTTATAATTCCAATTATATTGGTTTTATTAATGCTTTAGAAATATTATCTAAATATCAAGGAACAAAAATGATTATAACTCCAGGAATAGTAGAAGGTGGAATAATGCAAGCAGAAATTAATAGGAATATTGCTAGTGAAATATGTAAAAAATGTGATTTTTGTTATCTGGTTAATAACAAAAATACAGAGTATTTTGAAGAAGAGTTTCAAAAAAACAATTTTAATAATTATATAGTAGTTAAATCCTTTACTTCTGGCTTTAATCAAGCTAAAAATAAGAAAGGAATATTATTAATAGAAAATGATTTAACGGATTACTATTACTTAGATATAAAAAGGAGGAATAAAGAGTAATATGAATATAGCTATAATGTTTGGAGGACCAAGTGTTGAACATGACATATCAATTATTACCGCTAAGCAAGTATTTAGTGCTATAGACAAGAAAAAATATAAGATAATGTTAATATATTATTCAAAAGATAAAAAATTTTACATAACCCCAAATTTTGAGTATTTTGAAAAAAGCAAAGAAGAGATAAAGTTATTGGACGAAGTATCCATAAATCGATTAGGAGCCAAAAAAAGAGGCAAATTTTCAAAAAGAAAACCAATTGATTTTGTAATTTGCACTTTCCATGGGAAAAATACGGAAAGTGGAGAGCTAGCAGGGTATTTGGATACACTCGGTATCCCTTATTCATCGAATTCTGTGCTTGGTGCAAGTATTGGCCAAGATAAGGTAACAATGAAAAAAATATTAACATATGATGGTATAAATGTTTTGCCATTTAAATATTTAGATTATGAAGGGTATTTAAATATACAAGATGAATGGTATGATGATCTTGAAAAATTTGGGTATCCAATAATCATAAAACCTAGTAATTTAGGGTCAAGTATTGGTATCAAAAAAGTAAATGATAAACAAGAATTAAAAAAAGCTCTAAATTATGCTTTTAAATTTGATAAAATGGTAATATTAGAGCAATGTTTAGAAGACTTTAGGGAGTTTAATTGTGCAATTTTTAATGGCATTACTTCAAGTATCGAAGAAGTCAAGGTAAATAATGAGATTTTTTCCTTCAAAGATAAGTATGAAACGGATGAAATTTCACACATTTTACCGGCTGAAATAACAGAAGAGTTGAGAAACGAAATATATGATTTAACAAAAGAAACAAGTAAGTCATTGCGTAATGAAAGTATTGCCAGAATTGATTTTTTATATGACAATTTAAATCAAAAATTATATGTAAATGAAATAAACACTATTCCTGGTGCTTTAAGTTATTATTTATTTGAAGAAAAAGGAATATATTTTGATCAATTAATTGATCAACTCATTAATTTTGGTTTAAAAAGAGATTATAAAAACAAAGAATTAGTTAATAATTTCACTTCAAATGTTTTAAATCAACAACATAAGAGTAGTAAAATTAGAAAATAGATATATATGGATAGTTAGGTTAAATGCTAACTATCCACTTTTTTATAATTTAAGTTTAATATAAGATAATTATGATATTATTTGAAAAATAATAATTAAAGTAGTATAATATGTTAAAAGGGAAGAAGATATGGAACATATTGTAAGAGAATTTTTAAAAACAAATCAAATAGATTTAAAAGGGAAGACTATATGCGTAGCCGTGTCTTGTGGTGTTGATTCTAGCGTTCTTTTACACTTATTGGAATCTTTAAAAGATGAACTCTTATTTAATATTGTCATTTGTCATGTTAATCATGGTCAAAGAGAACAATCCAATGAGGAAGAAAAGTATATTAAAGAATACGGGATGAATCATAAATTGACTGTTGAAGTGAAACATTTCACCAATGATAGGTTTAAAAACAAAAATTTTCAAAGTGAAGCACGAAATTTAAGAATAGAGTTTTTTAAAGAGACGATGGAAAAATATAATAGTAAATATATTTTTCTTGCTCATCATTTAAAAGATGACATTGAAACTTCCATTATGCATATGATTAGAGGTTCGTCACTTGCTAGTTATGCGGGGATGAGGGAAATAACTAATTATAAAGGTATAACAATACTTAGACCATTATTAAAAGTATTAAAAGAAGATATATATAAATATGCACAAGATAATAATATTACTTATTTTGAAGATTCTAGTAATGAAACAAATCATTATGCAAGAAATAGAATAAGACATGATATTATTCCTGTTCTATTTGAAGAAAATAATAATTTTATACAATCATTTTTATTATTTAAAGAGCGTATTAACAATAGTTCAATACTTATTCAAAAACAAAGAGATGATTATATTGATAATTTTGTAAAAAAATCGAATAATAAAAACATATGTCTAGATTTAGATTCCTTCAAGAACATCAAAACAAACGAACTAACAAAGGAATTTATGCAAAAAGAAATATTATTTGAATTATTAAAGAAGTATTATTTGAGTTTGACACAAGTCAATGAAATTATTAAAATAGTAAATTCTAATAGACCAAATATCAAAATTGAATTTAATACATTTATTGTTACAAAGGAATATAATGAATTAATAATTCAAGAAAAAGAGTCAAAACAAAAAAAGCAAGATATATTTATTACTATCAATGATATAGGAATCTATGATATAAATGATAAATATATGTTAGAAGTAGTACCATTTACAGATGAAGATGTTAAAAAAAATAAAAATATACTTATCAATTCGAATGTATTATGGTATAATAGTTCTATGTTTCCATTTATTTTAAGGAATAGAAGGAATGGAGACAAAATTACAGTAGGAAACGGAACCAAAAAAGTAAAGGATTTGCTTATTGATGAAAAAATTCCTCTTAGTCTACGTGACAATTTTTTGCTATTAACTAAAGATGAAGAAGTATTAACAATTTTCAATCTAAGAAAAAGTTCTAAAGTTCTCTGCAGTAAAAATAATAATATACTATTTATTTTAAAGGAGAAAACAAATGAATTTAATTAATGACATCGAAGAAATTTTAGTAACAAATGATCAAATTGTTGAGAGATGTGAACAATTGGGTAAACAAATTGCAATGGATTATGCTGGTAAAAAACCAATTATTATTGGGTTATTACGTGGTGCAGTGCCATTTATGGCTGAATTAATCAAACATATTGATGAACATTTAGAAATTGATTTTCTTGATGCATCAAGTTATGATGGTACACATTCAACTGGAAAAGTAATTATTAGAAGAGACATTTTATCAGATATTAAAGATAGAGATGTATTATTTGTGGAAGACATTGTGGATACTGGACTTACTTTAAGTGAAATCAAAAAAGAATATTTAAAAAGAAATCCTAAGTCGATGGAAGTTGTAACATTACTAGACAAAAAAGAAGGAAGATTAATAGATGATTTTAAACCTAAATATGTTGGCTTTAATATTCCTAAAAAGTTTGTTGTTGGTTTTGGTTTAGATTATAATGAGTTTTATCGCAATTTACCATATATAGGTGTTTTAAAAAGATCAGTTTATGAAAAATAAATAAGGAGGATTTATGAAATCTGAAAGAAAAGATTTTAATAAAAAGGATTTGTTTGTCGTACTTATCCTTGTAGCCTTAGTCATCGGTGTTATTTTAGTAATATTTAATACTACAAATAGACCAGAACAATTTACATACAAGGATTTAGTTGAAAGAGTTGAAAATGGTGATGTCAAAACAATTGTAGCAACACCAGTTGGAAGTGGAGGCAATAGCAAACTTTATGCTATTGACGGAAAGTATCAAAAAGTGGATGAAAGTGGAAAATCTATAGATGTTACTTTCCAAATTATTGTGGATGATGAAGTAATTAGTTATTTAAAAGAAAAAATGCAAGAGCAACTAGCTACTACGGGTAAAACATTTGATTTAGAATTTAAAAAACTTGTAGTTGTAGATTGGGTTAGCATTTTAACAGTTGTCATTTTACCAATAGGTTTAATTGCTGTTTTAATTTTTATGATGAAAAATGCGGGTGGAAGTAATAAGCAAGCATTTGATTTTGCAAAGAGTAGAGCTAAATTAAACCGTAAGGCAACAACTACTTTTAAAGATATTGCTGGAGCAGATGAAGAGAAGGAAGAAATGGAAGAAATCATTGATTTCTTAAAGAATCCTCAAAAGTATTATGAAATAGGAGCAAGAATTCCAAAGGGAATTTTATTAGTAGGCCCTCCAGGAACAGGTAAAACATTAATGGCTAGAGCCGTAGCTGGTGAAGCTAAGGTTCCATTCTATTCAATTTCAGGTTCTGATTTTGTGGAAATGTTTGTTGGTGTTGGTGCTAGCCGTGTTCGTGACATGTTTAAAACGGCTAAACAAAATGCTCCATGTATCGTTTTTATCGATGAAATTGATGCTGTAGGTCGTCAAAGAGGTGCAGGACTTGGAGGAGGACACGATGAACGTGAACAAACTCTTAACCAATTACTTGTTGAAATGGATGGATTTGGAGATAATTCAGGTATAATTATTATGGCCGCAACAAATCGTCCTGATGTTCTTGACCCTGCTTTACTAAGACCTGGAAGATTTGACCGTCAAATTACAATGAGTAATCCTGATGTCAAAGCTCGTGTTGAAATTTTAAAAGTTCATGCTAGAAATAAAAAATTATCACCTAAAATTAATTTAGATGATATTTCAAGAAGAACACCTGGATTTAGTGGTGCTGATCTTGAAAACTTACTTAATGAAGCTGCATTACTTGCTGCTAGAGAAAACAGAAAAGAAATCAAAATTTATGATATCGATGAAGCTATTGATAGAGTTATGATGGGACCTGCTAAACGTAGTCGTAAATATAGTGATGAAGAAAAGAAATCAGTTTCTTATCATGAATCAGGACATGCAATTATCGGTGTGAAATTAGATAACGCTGAAACAGTTCAAAAAGTTACAATTGTCCCACGTGGTCAAGCTGGTGGTTATGCTATGATGACTCCAGATAAGGAATCATTCTTGCAAACTAAATCTCAACTACTTGATACAATCACAGGATTACTTGGTGGACGTGTATCAGAAGAATTGTTTATTGGAGATATTTCAACAGGTGCACATAATGACTTCCAAAAAGCAACAGCTATTGCAAGAGCAATGGTTACTGAATATGGAATGAGTAAATTAGGACCTGTTCAATATGAAAAAGAATCAGGATCAGTATTTTTAGGTAGAGATTATATGAAAGATAAAAACTTCTCTGACCAAGTTGCATTAGAAATTGATAATGAAGTAAGAAATATTATTGATGAATGTTATCAAAAAGCTAAACAAGTGTTAACAGACAATAGTGATTTAGTTCATTTAATTGCTAAACATTTAATGGAGATTGAAACATTAACAAAAGAAGATATTTATGAACTTGTTAATACAGGACGCCTTGAATGGTGGGAAAAGAAAAAAGCCAAAGAAGAAGCTGAACGTATTGCTAAAGAAAAAGAACAAGAGTTACAAGATATCTATCGTAAACAACTAGAAGCAATGGAAAAAGTTAAAAATGAATCTCAAACTAATAATAATGGTGAAAATAAGTAATGAGATTAGATAAGTATTTGAAAGTTTCGAGAATAATTAAAAGACGAACAGTAGCCCATGAAGCTAGTTCAAGCGATAAAATATATGTAAATGGTAAAATTGCAAAACCATCAACAGATATTAAAGTAGGCGATGTTATTACAATTAATTATTATAAAAAAACAATGGAAGTACAAGTTAAAAGCATCCTCCCATCCACAAAAAAAGAGGATGCTTTAGATATGTATGAAATCTTGAAGATTGTAGAAAATGAATAGGGAGCGTAATATGAAAGGCATTAAAATTGCAATTATAGGTTCAGGTTCAACTTATACACCTGAATTAATTGAAGGATTAATTAATAAAAAAGATTCAATTCCACTAAGTGAATTATATTTAATGGATATTGATGAAAGAAAAAGAACAATAGTTGGTGGCTTATGTCAAAGAATGATTAAAGCAGCGGGCATGGATACAAAAGTTGTATTAACTGATAATCTAGATGAAGCATTAAAAGGAGCTAGTTTTGTTCTTGCACAAATTAGAGTTGGTAAGTTACCAGCAAGAATTCTTGATGAAAAAATTCCACTTAAATATGGAATGATAGGTCAAGAGACAAATGGCATAGGTGGATTCTTTAAAGGAATGAGAACTATTCCTGAAATTTTAAAGATTACAAAGAGAATGGAAGAATTATGTCCAGATGCTTGGTTAATTAATTTTAGTAATCCAAGTGGTATGATTGCGGAAGCAGTATTAAATAATTCGCCAATCAAAATGATGGGATTATGCAATGTTCCAATTAATACAATTGATAGTATTAGAAAACAATTGGAATTACCAAATGCATATGTTCAATATTTAGGTTTAAATCATTTAGCTTGGGTCACAAAAATTGAACAAGACGGCAAAGATTATTTAAGTGATGCTATGAAAGTGGGATTAAATAGTGCTACTATGAAAAATATTCCAACTGGAGGATTCAGTAGAGAATTAATTCAAACAGTTGGTGCTATTCCAACATGTTACCTAGAATATTATTATCACCGTGATGCTAAATTAGAACATTGTTTACATGCTGAAAAATGTCGTGGTGAAATATGCCTTGAAATTGAAGAACAATTACTTGAATTATATTCACATCAAGAATTACACGTTAAACCAGAATTATTAAGTAAACGTGGTGGAGCTAGATATAGTGAAGCTGCTATTAATTTAGTTGATGCAATATATAACGATAAAAAAGAAGTTCATGTTGTTAATATTTTAAACAAAGGCGCTATACCATTTATGGGATATAATGATGCAGTTGAAATCAATGCTATTATTGGTAAAGATGGAGCTACTCCAATTATGACTAATTATCATAACGAACATATTGAAGAAGTTATGCATATGATGAAAGCTTATGAAAAACATGCTGTTAAAGCTGCTATCACTGGTAGCATTGATGAAGCTATGCGTGCATTAATGATTAATCCATTAGTATTTGATCATCAAAAAGCATGGGATTGTTTCCATGAATTATTAGAAGCACATAAAAAGTATTTACCACAATTTTCAAAATATTTAAAAGAAAATCAAGATCAATAGGTAATTATATGAAATATATTTTAGGAGTCGATGGAGGCAATACTAAAACTGATTATTATCTATTTGATGTAAATGGAAATTTTATTGATATGTATCGTGGTGGTACTTGTAGTCATGAAGGATTAAAGGATAGTTTTGAAGGAAGCTATCGTATTATGAAAGAAGTATTTGATGACTTTTTACCTAAGCATAATCTAAAACCAAGTGATATCACTGCAAGTGTTTTTGGACTTGCCGGTGATGACCTTCCTTATCAACAAAAAAAATTAGAACAAATTGTTGAAAGATTAGGATTCAAAAATTTCAAAATAGTGAATGATTCAGCACTAGGAATAAAAGTTGGTACATCAAATGGATATGGTGTTTGTTCAATTAATGGAACAGGAACAAGTGTATCAGGAATTGATAAAGATGGCAAATGCATTCAAGTCGGTGGAATTGGCGAAATTACAGGCGATGAAGCAGGTGGCAAGCATTTATCCAGAAAAGTTGTTAGAAAAGCATTTGATGAAGTTATGAGACATGGTGACAAAACTTCATTAACGCCGATTGTTTTAGAACTTTTAGATAATAAAGATCATGAATATTTGATGGAAGATATTGCTTTAAAATATTTAACTGGTAAAGTAGATTACAATGTTTTAACAATTGCTTGTTTTGAAGAAGCATCTAAAGGTGATATAGTAGCAATTAATTTATTAAAAGAGATGGCAGATCATTTAGCAAGAAGTGCTGCAGGTGCAGTTGTTAGATTAAATTTGGGAGAACATCCTGAAATTGTACTTGCTGGTAGTGTATATGTTAAAGGTAGTTGTCCAATACTTGTTGAAGAATTTAAAGAAAAAATAAATCATTATGCTCATAAAGAATGTAAAACTAAAGTTTTGATGGTTCCACCTGCAACTGGTGCAATTGTATGGGCTATGGAACTTGCAACAGGTAAATTTCCATCTTTAGAAGAAAGAGAACAATTAATTAAAACAGTTGAAATGATTTTATCAAGAAAATAAGTGAGTTAACAAAGTTGTTAATTCACTTTTTATTTTGACTTTTAAATAATTTATATGATATACTAGTTTTATAAAGGAGATTAAACAATATGTTTTTAGTTTTAGCATCAAGATCACCACGTAGGAGAGAATTATTAACGCAAGCAGGCATTCCGTTTCAAATTAATGTTAGCGATGTTAGTGAAGAAGTAAGTGAAATGATACCAGAGGACAAGGTACTTGCAATTGCAAAGAAGAAAGGGTTAGATATTTTTAGTAAGTATAGTACACCTGATGTAGTTGTTTTAAGTGCTGATACTATTGTTGTTGTAGATACGCAAATTTTAGGAAAACCAAAAGATAAAGAAGATGCGAGAAGAATGATTAACATGTTACAAGGAAGAAAGCATGATGTTTATACAGCTGTATACATTCAAAGTGTTTTTAAAAATGAAAGTTTTGTTGAAAAGACGGAAGTAGAAATTGCTCCTATGACTAATGAAGAAATAGAAGATTATATATCTAGTAAAGAACCTTATGATAAAGCTGGTGCTTATGCAATACAAGGTATTTTTTCAAAGTATATCAAAGGTATAGTTGGAGATTATTATAATGTCATGGGTCTTCCTATTCATAAAGTATATGAATTATTAAAAGAGTATGATTTTAAAGTAAAGAAAACATGCCCTAATTGTCATAGTCAATTAGAAGATGGAGTGCAATTTTGTACTATATGTGGAACAAAAATTGAAAAAGAAAAAAGAATTTGTCCTAATTGTCATAGAGTAAATGATGATACCAATAAGTATTGTATATATTGTGGAAGTAATCTTGACCATGTTGAAAGAAATGATGAGAACGTGTGTCCAATATGTCATCACATAAATGAACATAAGTCTGATTTTTGTGAATCATGTGGAGCAAGAATGTATCAAGATAAAAAAGCAACAGAATTTAAAAAGGAGATAGAAAAAAGTGATTTATCATCACAAAGTCATACAGCATATATTTTAGGCATAGTTTCATTAGTTATTTTGTTGTTATGTGGGTTTTTTCCAATTTCTTTAGTATTAGGTATTGTTGGAATAATATTAGGAAAGAAAAGCATAAATAGTGGTAATGAAAAAGAAAGTAAAATAGGATTAATATTATCTATAATTTCTTGTGTAATTTCATCCTTAATTATTTTAATACTTATAATTTTTTCAACAGCCATAAACTACTGGTAAAAGCATATATTTAAAGTAAGAGGAAAACAAAATGAAAAAACTATATAAAGGATTAACAATTATAATTGTATTATTAATACTATGCTTAACAGGCTGTACAAGAAAGTATAATGATATAGTTATAAAAGATAAAAAGGACTTAATAGAATTAGAGGATGATTATTTATTCTGGACTTCTAGGGATAAATCATTAAACATCTCTATCAAATATGAAGGTGTAAGCAAAATAAATGTATATGGAAAAACAACGTTTATTATTCTGTTTATTGACATTGAACATGGTAATGTAGAAGAAAATGAATTAATTGTTGTTGAAACAAATTGTTTTGCCGTTCGATTTGTATTATACGACTTACCTATTCAATATATAGATATAATATTTTCGGATGAATTAGGTATTTTAGGATATGGAGTTATAAGAGTAGAAGGACCAACGAAGCCATATGATGATGCAGTGCATTTGATTATTGAAACTTCAGCTATATTTCCTAAAGTTAAAGGCAAAAGACAAAATGTAACAATAGAACAGGTAAAAGAAATAATTGAAAAAGAGAGGAAGGTTCCACTGTCAAATGAAAAAGATGCATAAAGTTTTAATAATTTTAATTATATTTTTTATATTTTCTTTAACAGGTTGTACAAGAAAGTATAATGATATAGTTATAAAAGATAAAAAAAACTTAATAGAATTTGATTTAGATTATTATAATCGTTTATCTTCAGGACAATTACCCATAATTATTAAATATGAAAAAATGACTAAAATACATGTTACTACTGAACATGGGTGTATATATGGAAAGACAGATAAATATATTACAAAAGGAGACGAATTTGCAACTAATTGGTTCCTTTGGGGCACTGGTGGAGAAAAATTTGACGCATGTGATATTGATATTATTATTTTTGATGAAGAAGATATATATGGATATGTAGTTGTTAGAATGTCAAAAAAAACAAATAATTATAAATATAAAGCTAAAATAATGCAGTCAGCTATATTTCCTGAGGTTAAAGGCAAAAGACAAAATGTAACAATTGAGCAAGTAAAAGAAATAATTGAGAGGCAACAAAATGAATAAAAAGAAACATTTAAAAATAGGAATATTTATAATATTTTTAGTAACAATATTTAATAATTTAAGTTTCAATAATAGCGTAAAAGCGGATACTGTTAGTTGGGATGATGAAAATATACAAGCAGAAATTAATAAACTAGAAGAAAGTGTTCCAGTCACTCTATGAAATTCTAATTATCAAAATTATAATTGTTATGCATTTGTAATTAATAGATTTGAAGATAATACACAATATACATCTAATGGGAAATATGCTCCTGGCCAGTTTTCTGGACACCAAGAAGGTGTATTTCATAATGGTATGTCCGAAGAGGAACTTGCTATATATGTAAAGGAAGATTTAGAAAATATTGGTATGACAAATGTCATAATTCAAGATTCAATTCCTGAATTGATTTACGATAATCAAGAGTTGATATGTTTAAGAGTTAAAGATGAGGATTATCATTTTATGCGTTATGATAAAAAAACTAATGCATGGTACCATAAACCAGGGAATTCTGCTATATTGCGATATAAATATATTCCTTCAAATGGATTACACTGGAAATCAGAGCTTTTTTCTTTTAACAAAGCAATATTTGGAGTCAAAAGTTATAACTCAAATATTAAATTTATGATATATACCAAACCATATGTAGTTGTAAACTGCAAGGCAAATAATATGCAAACTGACTTTCATTTAAAGGATGGTAAAGATGTATTAATAGAAATGAACATAACATGCGATTCAACATTTTACTTTGATGTTGACATCGATATTGATAGAGAAATTTGTGTATTTTTATTTGATCATGATTTTAATCAGTTGATTGTCAATACTAGAGGAGAGGGGAAATACAGTTATTTTTTTAATTTTAAAAATAGTGGAACATATTACTTAAGAGTTTCATCAAATAACCTAGTTACAGCTAGTAATCAGAATATACCATTTATACTTACAATCACATCATCCAAAATTTATGATTTAAAATATGAATTAATAGAAGGATCAAATTTTTTACCTTGTCATTCGCATAAAGAGATGAGTGATAATTATTATATTGAAACATATTATAAAAGTAATGGAACTTGATATTATAAATTATCATTAAATGTTTTTAAAAATGATCAAAGAATTACATTATCTGAAGGTGCAATGACAATATATAATAGCGACAATGAATTAGAAGAATATAAATATAATGTTTTTGGTAATAGAGAAAAAGCAGAAAACAAAGATAATTTAAATTATATGTATATATACTTAACGGAAGAAACATATTGTGTAAGAATTGAACTTCCTGATAATAATTATCAAAGTATAGAGATTATAATTGAATTTGTTGAAAATAAAAACATTGATATTGAAAACAGAATGTCAGAAGAGTTTGTAGATAATATTTTTAATTCAACTGCTTATGAATATGCTCAAAGATTTCAAACTAAAGTTCCGATTGTTGCAAAAATTGAAGGAAACATTAATTATGAAATAAACTATAGTATAAATATTATTTTATTTGGTATAGTTTTAAAAAACAATCAATATAGTATTGATGGCAAGCTTTATAAACAATTTAATAAAGATTGTAAATCAATAAACACAGAAATAGTTCTAGAACCTGGTAATTATTTCCTTGCTTATTATAATGACAAAAGTGAAATACCAATTCAAATCAATCTAAAAAGAATAATTAATCATTATAATTCAAATATAATTAGTTGTGATCTAGGAAATGGATATACTTATGGCAGTGAAGTTAGGTATAATAATGGTGAATATAATGGGAATATAATTACAGAAGGATTTACTAGACATTTATATTTTGTTGGTGAACACAATGAAGTTCCTTCGTTTTCTAGAATTCAATATAAATGGTATTCAAGCAATGATAACATTGCAAGTGTATCAACATATGGAACAGTGCTAGCAAAGAAAGTTATTATAGATAGTGATATTTTTATATATGCCATATATAATAATGACTATTCGATAATTTTTGGCAAGTCTTTAAGAATAACTAAAGATACAAATCAAGGCCCTATTATAATTATACAAAACAAAATATTAAATTATTCAAGTGATGAAATATATCAATTAGAATTAGATGATGAAAACTCTCCGTATCCATGGATTAAATATTATGATTTAGTGTTAACAGTTCCTGAAGAAGAACCGCTAAATGGTGCTTATATTAGTGAATATGGAGTAATTCATAAATCAGGATTAGGCCTTGTAACAGTTACCGCAAATTATAAATTGAATAAAAGAATAACGATTATAATAGGTGTAAATATAGTATAAATTTATATTATAAAAAAGACGTTCTTTCCGTTTTGGAATTAACGCCTTTTATTAATTAAATTTATTATTTATTTTATATATTCAATTAACAATTTCAAAGTATTTAAAACTGCTGAATAATGTGTTCTTTCCATGCCATGACTTGCGCAAATGCCAGGGCCGATTAAACCAGCTTTAATATTATTTCCACCTTTTAATGCTGCAGTTGCATCAGATGAATAATAAGGGTAAATATCAACCGCATAATTTAAATCTAATTTTTTAGCAATTTCTATAAATTTATTTGTAATGTCATAATCATATGGTCCCCCACTATCTTTAGCACATATTGATACATCATATTCTGTACAACTTAAGTCAAGACCAATGCAACCCATATCAACTGCTATGAATTCATCACATTCAAATATACTACTACTACCTAGTCCCACTTCTTCAAATGTTGAAAACATAAGTTTTAAAGTATTTATTGGAGTTATATTATTAGTACTTAAATGTTCTAATAACCCAAATAAAATACCTGTACTCATTTTGTCATCTAAGAATCTAGATTTTATAAAACCATTGTCAGTAATAATAGTTTTAGGATCGATAGCCACATAATCACCATTTTCAATGCCTAATTTTTTTACATCATCTTTATTTTTCACAATTTCATCAAGCCTAATATGCATATGTTCATCGTCTCTTGGCATTGTTCTTGCATCTTTATAGACATGTGCAGCAGGTGCATCAGATAATACTGTACCTGTATACACTTTGTTATCACGCGTATATATTTTACAATATTCACCATCATAAGTTGGAAGAAGAGGCCCACCAACTGTCGTAATTCGAAGTGTACCATCATTATTAATAGATCTAACCATTAAACCTAGTGTATCAACATGTGATGTTAAACCAATCACTTTATTAGTAGCTCCTTTCACAGTTACAATCAAATTACCTTTACGGTTATATTCACATATGTAGCCTAAACGTGTTGCTTCATTTTCCAAAAATTTTGTGACATTTTTAGTAAATCCGCTAGGACTATCTATTGCTAGAACATTTTTTGTAAAATTTAAAATATATTCTTTATTCATTATTTCATCTCCTTAATTAGTTCTTTAATATCATCTTCAGTAAATGTATATTTTTCTCCACAATAGTGGCATACAGTTTCAATTTTATGATCCTCAGAAATAATATCTTCTAATTCTTTTTTGCCAAGGGTAATAAGTGCTCTTTTAAAACTTTCTTTAGAACATGAACATTTAAAACCAACACTCATTTTTTCTAATATTTCATAGTTATTAGGAAATAATAAAGGCAGGATATCTTCTAACGTGTAGTGTTCTAATAAGTCATTAAAAGAAGGATACTTTGCAATTACTTCTTCAATAGTAGAAATAGTATTTTCACTAGCATTTGGTAACAATTGAATAATCATGCCGCCACTTAACTTGCATGTATTATCAACATCAATTAACATAGCAAGTGAAACAACAGATCTTGTTTGTTCGCTTTCAAAAAAGTAATAGGTAAAGTCATTGGCAATATTACCGGTATTTTCAACACTAGATGTAAAAAGATCTTTCATTTTTAAATCTTTAATTACATCAATCATACCACTTGTTCCTATAGCATAATAATCATTCATACCACCCTTATTATTAACAATACTGACATGAGGTTTATCAACATATCCTCTTACTTCACCTTTTGCGTTTCCGTCAACAATAATATTTCCTAAAGCCCCACCACCATTAATTTTAATAGTTAATGCTTCATCACCTTTTAACATACTGCCCATTAACTCTCCAAGTGATAATACTTTTCCTAAAACAGAAGTAGCACCAGGCCATAAATCATGTTTTATAATTGCTGTATTAACAGTATCTTTATTAGTAAGTAGATATACTCTTGCTTCATTATTTAAAACTAAAGCTTTAATTAAATAATCCATTATGATTCACCATCTTTCTTAAATATATCTAAAAATAGTATATCATAAATTCAATTGAAAGTAAAAATATTCTTCACAAATTTTTATAATTATGATACAATATAGTATATATTTAAAAAGAGGTATATTATGGATAGAGTAGTCGCACAAACAAAATATAGTAGAAAACAACATAAAGAGTTTTATATGTTTCATTTATTTCATAGAACAGGTACAGTGATATTTGTTGGGGTATTGTCATTAATTATGCTAATACTTGCAATATCAAATACTATTAATAAAGATTTTTCAGTAAAAGCTAATATGTCTGCAGCTATTTTTTCTTGGATTATGTTTGCAATTTCTTTATCATTTACGCCAATTATGATTATAACAAGAATAAATAATGTTATCAAAAACGAAACAGAAGAAAGAAAAAAATCAACAGATAAAATTGAAGTAACGAAGATGAAGTTTTCTAGAAGTAATAATATTATTGAAGGTAAATCAGTATTCGGATGGAATGATATAGAAATGCTTTGTGAAACCGATAAGTATTTCTACATCTACTTAACAAATGAAAATGGAATTTTTATTGTTAAAGATGATATTATAGAAGGTAGTGTAGAATTATTTAGAAAGATGGCTCTAGCAAATTTAAGAAAAGATAAAAAAGGAAGACCACTATATAAAAGATATGGTCAAGTAAAAGCAGAATATGATGCTATAAAAAGACAAGAAAAATTAAAGAAAAAACAGGAAAAGAAAAATGATAAATGATTATAAAAATTGGTTTGCAAAGAAACAAGAATTTTTGCATCACTTATATCATCATAATTCCTTAATTATGCATCGAATTATTAATGTAATTATTACGCTTGATTATATTAGTAATCTTGATGAATCCGAATTGAATGAAGATTATGATGTTATTTTTGAAGAAGGATATAAATATTTATTTAGTACAATTGGTGAAGTTGAAATTTATTTAACGAAATACTTCGATGATAATCTTCATAAGTTTTTAGACTATGAAGAATTGATCAACTATACTTTATATTTAAATGAACTTAAAACAACACTTTTAGAACAAGGCGATTTAAATGAAGAAACTAATAATGAAATTAGTAACATTCAAAAAGAAATTGATGACATATTGATTTCTAAAGATCCATTTACTCAAGATAAAATTAACGAATATGATGCTCGCATCTTATCCACATTTGAATCGAAAACACATCATTTAACAGTGCCTGAAGTATACGATAGAATTGCGGAAGAATTACATATAATATAAAAAAGCCAAAGCTTATAGCTTTGACTTTTATTTTGCTTTTCTCATATGAGGAAATAGAAGAACATCACGAATTGTATCTGTTTCACTTAATAACATAACTAATCTATCAACACCAATACCGATACCACCTGTTGGAGGCATACCATATTCTAATGCTTCAATAAAGTCGTTATCCATTTCGTTAGCTTCATCATTTCCTAAATCTTTTTCTCTAAGTTGTTCTTCAAATCTTTCTTTTTGATCGATAGGATCATTTAATTCAGTATATGCATTTGCAAATTCTTTTTCTCCAATAAATAATTCAAAACGATCAGTAAATCTTGGATCTTCAGGATTCTTTTTTGTTAAAGGGCTGATTTCTACGGGATGTCCATATAGAATTGTTGGTTGAATTAATGTCTTTTCTACGTATTCTTCAAAGAATAAGTTAATGATATGACCAACAGATTGTTCATGTTTTGGGACATCAATATGATGTTCTTGAGCAAGTTTCATAGCTTCATTAACATCTGTTATTTTAAAGAAATCAATTCCTGTTTGTTCTTTAATTGCATCAACCATATGTACGCGTTTAAATGGTGCTTTTAATGATACTTCATGACCATTAAATACGAAATCTGTTTTACCAACAATTTTTTCAGCTAAGGTTACAAATAAGCCTTCAACTAAATCCATCATGTCTGATAAATCACCATAAGCAAGGTATGCTTCAACAGTAGTAAATTCAGGATTATGAGTTGCATCCATTCCTTCGTTTCTAAATAATCTTCCAATTTCATATACAGCTTCCATTCCACCAACAATTAAACGCTTTAAATAAAGTTCTGTTGCAATACGTAAATAGAAATCCATATCTAATGCATTGTGATGAGTAACGAAAGGTCTAGCAGATGCTCCGCCAAGAATTGGATTCAATACTGGCGTTTCAACTTCAATATATCCTCTTGAATCTAAATAGTTTTGAATTCCACGAATAATTTGAGGGCGCATATAAGCAACTCTTCTTGCATCTTCATTCATGATTAAGTCAACATATCTTTTACGACGTGCTTCTTCACGATCTTGTAATCCATGGAATTTTTCTGGAAGAGGTTTTAAAGCTTTTGTAAGGTGTGTATACTTCAAAGCTTTTACTGTGATTTCGCCAGTGTTAGTAAGCATTACTTCACCACTAATACCAACGATATCACCAATATCTCCTTTATTAAATAGTTCAAATTCTTCAGGTGTTAAAGCATCTTGTCTTACATATATTTGGATTAATCCATAACGATCTTGAATATGCATAAAACCAGTTTTACCTTTGCTTCTTTTTGACATTATCCTACCAGCAACAGTTGTTGGAATGTGCATTTCATGAAGTGCTTCTTTTTCATATCCTGAATATTTTTCTTTTAAATCTTTTGAATAATCAGTTCTTACAAACTTGTGACCAAATGGGTCAATACCCATAGCACGTAAATCTTCCATCTTCTTACGGCGCACAAGTTCTTGATCATTTAATGTAACTTCTTGAGCCATGTTTTTCACTCCTTTTTGAATATTATATCATAAAATTAGTAAAAAAAAAAGTAGTAATATATAAAAATTATAATATATATCTAATCTTGCGAATAATAGAATTATATGTTATAATGACTAATGGAGGTTTGATATGCATTTTACAATTAGTTTGATTTATTTAAACATATGGAAGCAATTAATTTTTAAAACAATTGATATTTTAAATAGTTATTTAATATACAGAAAGAAAAAGCATAAGAATAAATGCTCAAAGATCACATATACAAAAATATATGTCATAAAAGAAAGGAATATAATTCAAAATGTTAAGCGTGATGAATTATTATATAAAAATATATGATAACAATACTAACAAGAATTTTTATTTGCTTGTATTGGGTCGTGTTGATAGGGTTTAATATTAGAAATTTTTCTCATATGAATCAAGAAGCAAGAAGTCGAAATAAATGGATTTTTGCTTTAATTGTAGTTAACTTCATTGTAATTGTGTTTACTTTCATATCGATATTTTTATAATTAATATAACTATTAATAAAAAATATAAACATAAAAAAGTTATTAAATAGACTAATTTAGAATATAATTTCTTGAGGTGTAATATAATGGAAACAAATCAAGAAATAACTTTATATAATCGTCATGATCTTACGATTACAAATGTTACAAAAGTAAATAATTTTAATGATGTCTTATTTGATATCGAAACCAAGAATGGAAAAATGGTGATTGAAGGAAAAGAATTAGATATGAAATATTATGATGTTGAAAAAGGAAAAATGAACATTCAAGGAAAAATTGATAAAATAGAATACAAAGATAAAGCTAAGCAAAAGAAAGAAACAAGCTTTATGGCTAAGTTGTTTAAATGATTTATAGTTTTAAAGACCAATTATTAATGATTATATATTTTATAATCGTTGGAATGTTTATTGGAATAATGTTTGATACAATAAATTTGTTTTTCTATAAAAATAAAATAATTAATTATATATTTCAAGTATTGTGTTGGCTAGTGGTAACCATCATATGTGTCATTAGTGTTGATAGAATTAGTGATGGATATTTGCCAGTTTATATTTTTTTCTTTTTTATAATCGGTTATTTTATTTATTCATATATATTTAAAGGCCGATATAAAAAAAGAATATTATATATAAAAAAATATAAGGGAAAAATAAAACAAATAATTTTGCCAATAGAATTAATTGCTTTGTTCAAAAAGAAAAATAAAAAAAATCAAAAAAGTAATTGACTTTATTCAAAAAATAGTATATAATAATAAAGCAATTACAAATGGGAAGATAGCGAAGTGGCTAAACGCGGTGGACTGTAAATCCACTCTCTACGAGTTCGATGGTTCGAATCCATCTCTTCCCACCATTTTTTTAGGGCTTTAGCCAAGCGGTAAGGCATCAGACTTTGACTCTGACACTCAGTGGTTCAAATCCACTAAGCCCTGCCATTTTGTTTGAAACTTAATAGACATTGTCTATTAGAATATATATATTAGTTTAGATAAGTACCTATTAATTAGGCACATCTAAATTTGCAATTGTTGGGTTCTATCTGGAATCCTTTTTTTTATTTTATAATCAGATAATTATTTGCTTGTTTTGTTTTGAATACTATGGTATAATAAAATATATTTCGAGGTGAATAATGAAAAAGAAAAAAATAATATTTAAAATAATATTTACCATTATTGCTATTACTATTATTGCCTTATTATATTCTTATTTCAGAAATGTTATATATGAAATAATTGTGGCTGCTAAAAATAATGATAAAGAAGCAATAGATAAAATAATAGATAGCCAAACATTTTTAGGACATTTAAGAATCGTAGGAATAGAAGCTTTACAAATGATTGCTGTTTTCTTTTCAGCAGAATTCATTCAAATAGGTGCAGGTATTAGCTTCAGCCCATGGATGGCCATATTACTATGTGATCTTGGGGTATTTGTTGGGGCAACTGTTATTTATATTTTAGTTAACATTTTAAAATTTGATGGTTCGGTATTTACAAAAAATGAAGGTCGTATTGCTAAACTTGCTCAGAAGAATAAAAGTAAAGGTGTTCAAACATTAATGTATATATTATTTGTTATGCCTGTTATTCCAATTGGATCAATTTGTTATTTTGGTGCTTCAAAAAAAATATCATATAGACGTTATATTTTAACATGTGTAACAGGAGTACTTCCTGATATATTATCCGGAATATTATTAGGTAAAGTATTATTGTGGTGTGCTGGAAAAAATATACCATTGTGGTTATTAATTTTATGTGTAATAGTTGTAATGATTATTTTATTTACAATAGCAATGTTTATAATTAATAAAATGTATTTTAAAAATGAAGGAGGAAATCCTTATTCATCACTTTATGATAATTTGATGAAATTAATAGGTATAAAAATTAAAACTAAAGCTAAAGTTACATTTGATAATGAAAAGTTAGAAGGCATTGAGGGTCCTTTTGTTTTAATTGGAAATCATGCATCACATTATGACTATTGGTATTATGCAAAATTGGCATTACCAGAACATTTATCTATCGTATGTAATAGGTATTATTTTAGAAATAAAATGTTTCGTTTTGTCTTTAAACGTCTTGGTGTTATTCCTAAAAAATTATTTAATCCAGATATTGAAACAATTAAAAAAGCGATGAATTCTATTAAAAATGATTATTCAATAAATATGCTTCCAGAAGGAAGATTATCAATAGATGGTACTAGTTATGATATTACTGAATCTACAGGTAATTTAATGAAGAAATTAAATGTTCCCGTAGTATTATGTAATGTTCATGGTGCATACTTATCTAATCCTAAATGGAAAAAGAAAAGGAATATTGGAAAAATCAAAGTTGAAGTAGTTGATGTGATAACAACAGATGAATTAAAAGAATTAACTGTTCAAGCAATTGATGAGCGCATAAATGAAAAAATTAAGATTAATGATTTTAAGTATGCACGAGATAATAATTTAATATATAAAGAAAAACATAAAGCTGAAGGATTAGAAAATGTATTATATCGTTGTCCTAAATGTTATCATGAATATACAATAGAAACAAATCAAAATACTATTCATTGTATGCATTGTAATGAGACATTTGAATTAGATGAACATTATAGTTTTAAAGAAAATAGTTGTAAATTAAAAGACATACATGAATGGTATCAATGGATGGCTGAATATGAAAAGCCATTACTAGATAATAACTATAAACTTGAAACTAAAGTAAAAGTTAAAAAAATGAATATGACAAATAAAAAAGAAGATAGAATAGGTACAGGTGTATGTACTTTAACTAATGAAGGGATTACTTTTAAGGGAGTAATAGATGAGGAAGTTAGTATTCATTTGTCAATTAAACAATTAAGAGCACTTGCATTTTCATGTAATGAAGAGTTTGAGTTTTATTATGAAAATGATTTGTATTATTTTTATCCAATTGACAATCCAAAACAATGTGTTAAATGGGCACTCGTTGTTGATGAATTATATAAAAAAGAAAGGAACTGCTAATTATGGAATTTAAAACATTTGAAGAAAAGTATGAGGGTCAAGTATACGATTTATTTGTGGAATTTAGAGCTGAAGAAGACTTTTATAAAATGATGTCATTTGAAGAATTTTCTAATCATTTATTTAAAAACCCTAATTTTCAAAAAGAAGGAACATTTGTAGCTTTAGATAATGATAAAGTAGTAGGTTTTGGTAGTGCACTAGTTAGAAAAATAGATGAAGGTAATGCTAATGCATCTGGATACATTCATACATTTATTGTAAAACGTGCATATCGTCGTCAAGGAATTGGATCTAAATTACTTGAATTATGTGAAAAATTTATTAAAGATAATGGAAGGAATTCTTCAAGACTTGTATTTTTATCACCAATTAACTGGCCTTGGTATATTCCACATACTGATCATCACGAACATCCAGGTACACCTGCTATTAGAATTAATTCAGATATGTATTTGTTCTTATATCACCATAATTATTTTGTTAATAGCATTCATGAAGGATTCCATTTACCACTTGCTGAGTATGAATTACCAAAGAGTGTTGTAAAAAAGATGGAAGAAAATAAAGAACGTGGTTTAACTGTAGAAGTATATGATCCTAAAAAGCATTATGGTGTTGAAGAATTTTGTAATAAAATTGATAATGCGGGATTTGCAAATGCTATTAGAAGTAATTTAAAGAAACCTGAACCAAAACCTTTCTTAGTAGCTAGTGAAAATGGAAGAATGGTTGGTTGGACTGGAGCTATGTGGAATGAAGCAAGTGGTAGAGGACACTTTGATGGAATTATTGTAGATCCAGATATTAGAGGTGCAGGTCTTGGTAAAGCATTATTCTGTTATTTATGTTATTATTCAAAATTAAATGGAGCTCAATATATGACATTCTTTACTGGTCTTGATAATCCAGCAAGATATATTTATTTACATGCCGGATTTAAAATTGCTCAATCATTTGCGGATATGAAGAAAAATTTAGAATAGAAGTGATAAATTTGAAGTATTTAGATACATTAAAAATTATCAATAAATATCAAACAAAGTTTATTGCTCATCGCGGTTTGTCAGGATTAGAAAAAGAAAACACTATGTGTGCATTTGTTAGTGCTGGAGCTAGGAGTTATTATGGGGTTGAATGTGACATTCACAAAACTAAAGATGGAAAGTATGTAGTTTGCCATGATAGCAATGTTAAGAGAGTAAGTGGAATAGATGCAAATATTAATACTTTAACATATGAAGAAATATCAAACATTCACTTAATTGATAATTTTGATAATATCAAAAAACCTTTTTTAACAATTCCACTATTTGAAGATTATTTAGATTGTATGAAAAAATATAATAAGTATTGTGTAATTGAATTAAAGGATGAATTTTCAGATGATGATATTTCAATTATTCTAAATCATATTAATCTTCGAAACTATAAAGATAAGTGTATTATTATTTCTTTTTCGTTAACTAATTTAGTTAAAGTAAGGCAAGTTGATAGAACAATTAAAATGCAATATTTAGTTAGTGGATATAGTAAAGCTGTTTTAGAAAATTGTGTAAAGTATAATATGTCTCTTGATATTGACTACACCTTTTTAACAAAACAAATCATTGATGATTTTCATAAGTATGGTTTAGAAGTTAATGCGTGGACAATAAATGATTCTGATGAAGCAATAAGATTTATTGATTATGGTATTGATTATATCACAACAAATATTTTAGAATAGAACAAGGAGAGTTATATCTCCTTGTTCTATTGTTTTACAATTTGGTGATGCTGAAATAACAGAAATATTTGATCCTTTTGATAATGCCACCCATTTATTTGAATATAATGAATATGATAAATTATCAAGTTATAAAATTAAAAAAGAAAATGAAATAATTTTAGAGGTTACTAAACCAACTGATACAGCAACAACATATCAATTTAATACACCATATTTAAAAGTTCATGGCACTGATGTAGCACAAGATTCTGTTAAATTTATTAGCCCAAGAATTAGAAAAACAGTTGATTCAAAAGATGTTTATTTGAATTATAAAAATATTCAATGTGAAAGCGAAACATTAAGTAGCGAATATGAATATGATGCTTTAGGAAGAATAAAGCAAAAGAAACGAATTAATGATTCAATACCATTAAATAGCATTATTAATAGTTTTGAATATAAGCCAGGCAGCTATAATAAAAATAAAGTTATTTATGAGTTAAATAAACCAAATGATAATAATAGTAAATATGAATTTAATTACTCTTATAATTTTAGAGGATTAATAAGTGGACAAACTCTAAAAATTGATGGTAACAATATTGATACTTATAATAAGTCTTATGTTTATGATAAAGGAAATAGATTGATTTGCGAAAGAAATCAAAGTTCCAATGAACAAATCAATTATCATTATAATAGTGATGGAACAATTTCATTTATTGAAAAAGCTGAAGGTGTAATTTATCATAAATATCAAAATGGACGTTTAGTAGCAATTAAATGTGATCAAAACAGTAGTTTAAATAAATCATTTGCTTATGATAATATTGGTAATTGTACAAATTATAATGGTAATATTTTGACTTGGGAAAGAGCAAAATTATTAAAGAAATTTTCTAGTGGAACAAATGACATTTTATATAAATATAATAATAATGGATTATTAGTAAGCAAAGACAAAGGATCATTTTATCATAAATACATATATGATAGTAATAAATTGTTAGTTGAAAATACAACTACTCATACCATTGAGTATTTATATGATAAAGATGAGATGATAGGCTTTGTATTATATTATCGCAATGGATTACGTAATATATTTTATTATATTAAAGATTCTACAGGAAATGTAATATCTATTGTTTCTAATTCCACAGAAGTTGCAAGATATAGTTATGATGCCTGGGGAAATGTTACAATTGATTATGATAGTAATGATGGTATAGGTGCAATAAACCCAATTAGGTGGAAGTCACAATATTATGATTCTGATATTAATATGTATTATATTAATAAAAGATTTTATTCTCCTGAAACTATTCAATATATTTCTTCAGAAAATATTGAGTCTATTTTAGAGGGGTATTATACATTATATAGTTTAAACTTATATACTTTGGATGTTGCAAATCCAATTAATATAGTGTATAATGAAAATACAATAGAAGCAAGTATTAATTTGGAATATGATCCACCTGAATTGTCATGTTGGAGTAGGTTCTGGCGAAACAGAAGCGGTAAAGTGACAGGAGTTGTTTTAGGAATAATAGCCTTTATAGCGGCGACTGTTATGTCAGCTGTTACTCATAATTGGCAAATCTTGGTCGGTTTTGTGAAAGGTATTATATTTGCTTTAGGTAGTGGATCAATAATAGCAGGTTCCATTTCTCAAAGTCATGGAGATTCTTTCTGGCGAGGTTTTGCAAATTACATTAATGAAAATTGGTCTCAAGTTTTAGCAGTTGAATCAGTTGTAATGATAATTACATGTGGTGTATGGTTCTTTAATGCTTTTTTTAATAATGCATCTAGAAGACTGTTTAGACAATATAAGAAAATGGCCGCAAAAGAAGGTATAAAATTGCAAAAGATTAATAGAGACGATTTTACAGAAGAAGCACTGGAAATAATTGATAAACTTAAACATAAAAAAGATGGTAGTACCATTTCAAGTTTGAAAGATGGGCGTGATATACATAATGGTTATAAAATTGATATGAAGGGTAAAGGAAAAGAGCATTTAGCAGGAAATTCCAGAAAGAAAATGGATTTTTATGATGAAACAAATCATGTAATTAAGGAACTAAAACCAATGAATTATAAGTCAGTAATTAAAGGAATCAAACAATTAAAAACCTATGATGCTTTAGTTGGTGGAACAAATAAACTCATATTAATAGTCTATTAACAAAGGAAGGATTAAAATGGAAAATAAACGATTAATAAAATATATTAAAAGTTATCTAAATGATAAAGGATATAATGTAAATATAAAAGGCTATTTAGGAACAAGATGTATATATGAAAGAGAAGATATATATTTAATTGTATTTATCAATTCTTCAACAGCAACAAAATCACAATACTTTGAATACAATTATATAATCAAAGGAATAAAAAAAATAGATATAAATAATATAAAATTACAAGACTATGCAATGTATGGACCAATAAGAATAGGATACTTTGAATCAGAGAAATATACAGAAGAAACAATACAAGAAGAATTAGATTCAATATATAATAAATACTTAAAACCAATCATGAATGAAGGGTTAGAATATATATGTAAACAAAAACATTATATGAAACCAAAAGAAGAAAGAATAAGAAAAGAAACAATAGAGTATTTAAAGAAATATAAAAAAGAACATAAAATCAAGACATCAAAAGAAAGAATATATGGAAAACAAGAAAATATAGGAATGGAAAAGAAAATATTAATAAACTATATAAAAGCTTTTTTAGAAGAAAAGGGATTTGATGTAAGTAGAAAATGGTTTTATGGTCCTGAATGTATATATGAAAGAGATGATATGTATTTAGTAGTTTATATTAATCGTTCAAGCTATAGTGATTTACAATATTATGAATTCTGTTATATAATTAAAGGATTAAGAGATACAGATATAAATAATACAGTTTCTGAAGATTGGGCAATGTATACAAATATTCGTATATCATATTTTGAACCTGAAGAATATATAATAGATACATTACAAAAACATTTAGAAGAGGTATATGAAAAGTATTTAGCTCCAATAGTAAATGGAGGAATAGACTTTATATGTACACAAAAACATTTTATGAAACCTCATGATGATTTAATTAGACCTAATTCATTAGAATATTTAAAGAAGTATAAAGAAGAACATAATATTAAGACATCAAAGAAAATGATTTATATTAAGTAAGTATTAACAAAGGAAGGATTAAAATGGAAAATAAACGATTAATAAAATATATTAAAAGTTATCTAAATGATAAAGGATATAATGTAAATATAAAAGGCTATTTAGGAACAAGATGTATATATGAAAGAGAAGATATATATTTAATTGTATTTATCAATTCTTCAACAGCAACAAAATCACAATACTTTGAATACAATTATATAATCAAAGGAATAAAAAAAATAGATATAAATAATATAAAATTACAAGACTATGCAATGTATGGACCAATAAGAATAGGATACTTTGAATCAGAGAAATATACAGAAGAAACAATACAAGAAGAATTAGATTCAATATATAATAAATACTTAAAACCAATCATGAATGAAGGGTTAGAATATATATGTAAACAAAAACATTATATGAAACCAAAAGAAGAAAGAATAAGAAAAGAAACAATAGAGTATTTAAAGAAATATAAAAAAGAACATAAAATCAAGACATCAAAAGAAAGAATATATGGAAAACAAGAAAATATAGGAATGGAAAAGAAAATATTAATAAACTATATAAAAGCTTTTTTAGAAGAAAAGGGATTTGATGTAAGTAGAAAATGGTTTTATGGTCCTGAATGTATATATGAAAGAGATGATATGTATTTAGTAGTTTATATTAATCGTTCAAGCTATAGTGATTTACAATATTATGAATTCTGTTATATAATTAAAGGATTAAGAGATACAGATATAAATAATACAGTTTCTGAAGATTGGGCAATGTATACAAATATTCGTATATCATATTTTGAACCTGAAGAATATATAATAGATACATTACAAAAACATTTAGAAGAGGTATATGAAAAGTATTTAGCTCCAATAGTAAATGGAGGAATAGACTTTATATGTACACAAAATCATTTTATGAATCCTCATGATGATTTAACTAAACCTAATTCATTAGAATATTTAAAGAAGTATAAAGAAGAATATAATATTAAAACATCAAAGAAAATGATTTATACTAAATAAAGATAAGAGTAGATAAGATCTATTCTTATCTTTTATTATTGAGTGCAATCTTATAAAAAGATATATACTTTTTAAAATAGTTACAAAATAACTTTTTTTGTTTCCATTTTTTTACAATATTCCTTAATTTATTAATATATAATAAATGAGAGGTGTAAAAAATGAATAAAGTAATTGTCATTAATCCAAAAAGTTCCAATATGTTGAAGGCTATCTATAATGCCACAATGATTAAGCTTGTTAATATTATAATTTTTGGCAATTTAAAAGAATTAAAAATGTTGTGCAAACAAATAAATTTAAATACTGATTTATTAACAATAATAGATTGTGAAAATGATGCAATTGTTTTTAAAAAAATTAAGGAATATAAAGGATTAAATTTAGTTAGTGCTATAATATACGACAATATTAATAAACAAATCGAAAGTATTTTAAATGTTGAATGCACTTTTCATTTGATTAATTATGGGGTATTATATAAAAGTGTATTTTTGATTGATAATAAAGCAACTCAACTCACTAATATTAAAAAAACTATAGATTTTATGAACTCATTGGGAATAGAAAGTAAGTCATTAGGCATTGTAACTAAAAATGAAGAAATTTTTATGACTAAAAAGAAATGGTATAAAAAAGAATATAATTTTAAAAGCGTAGAAATGATTGATACATCGAAAATAAATAAGTGTAAAAACAATGTTATTTTATTTGATTCTGAAATAGAAAAAAGAGACTTTTTAAAAGAATTAAAATTACAAATTATACCAAGATATTTAGAATTAAAAAAAGCATCAAATCATATCGTGTTTGATGCTAAAGGAATGGAATTAAAAAATATCTTTTTTGGAATTATTTTAATAAGTAAATTAAATACCAATTATAAAGTCAATGCCCAAGCTATTTAGTTTTTGTTTGATATCTTCATATCCTCTAAATAGATGTTCAATATGATATATTGTTGAAAAAGAAGAGGAAAGAGAAGCTGCAAGAATTAAAGCTGCTGCACATCTTAAGTCGTGAGCAGTAACTTCAGTATTTTTAATTTTATTAATTCCAGTGATATTTATAATATTGTTTGTTGATTTAATATTGATGTTTAATTTTTGAAGTTCAAGAATATGGGATAATCTATCAGGATATATATTATCAATAATAGTTGAAGTAC
The DNA here is from genome assembly GCA_934096585.1 of uncultured Bacilli bacterium. GTDB lineage: Bacteria > Bacillota_I > Bacilli_A > ML615J-28 > CAG-698 > CAKOMG01. The sequence goes on along the minus strand of CAKOMG010000007.1, from coordinate 88,857 downwards.
CTGATATTTTAGATGCCAGTACACACATTAATGGTCCTAAGTCGGTTGGAAAAGAAGGATATGGATTAAGTTCTAAATTAAAAGGTTTTAAAGATGTATCATTTTTTAAAATGATGCTCTTTTTATTTATGATTAAATTACAGCCAACTGTATATAATATATCCGTAACTGGCGTAAGCATGTGTGTTTCGATATTTGTTATTTTGATACCTTTATGTAAGGCGCCTAAAATTAAAAACGTTCCTGCTTCAATTCTATCACTAATAATTTTATAGTTTGTGGAATGAAGATAGCTAACACCATCAATTTCTATTTCTCTACTTTCTTTAACATTAATATTGCCACCCATACTATTGATAAAGTTACACACATCAATTACTTCTGGCTCTATAGCGGCATTATAAATAATAGTTTTACCAGTAGCTTTAGAAGATGCAAGAATAATATTAATAGTTGTCCCAATTGATGGATACTCTAAATGATGATTAACTACTTTCTTATTACCTTTTATTATTATTTTTCTACCAATTGTTTTTACTTTTAAATTCATTTGTTTAAAGGCATTTAAATGATAGTTTATAGGTCTTTTTCCAAATTTACAGCCTCCAGGATATAGGCAAGACAAATTAATATCGTTTTTTAAACCAATTAAACTTCCAAGTAAATAATAAGAACCTCTAAGTTTAGTTATATTCTTATCTTTTAATTTTTTATATTTTAAAACATTTTTTTTAATATAAATAGTGTTATCTAAAAAACTGATATCGCAATTTAATCCTTTAATTATAGATATTAAAGTTTTGATATCACTAATATTAGGAATGTTTCTAATTGTCACATCTTCATCACATAATAAAGCTGCCGCAATAATAGGCAAAGCACTATTTTTAGATCCACTAATTTTAATTGTATTACTATGATATTCTTTTGTTCTTATTTGTACTTTCATATAATTACCTCAATACAATTTATTCAAAAAACTAAATAATATTCAAATAAATCTTTAAAAAAGATATAAAATATGATAATATATAGAAAAAGAGGTTAAATATGAAAGTAAGAATTGAAAAAGATGAATTAGGCGAAAAGGAAGTTCCTAAAGAAGCCTATTATGGAATACAATCATTAAGATCAAAAGAAAATTTTGACATTGTTAAAAGACCGATATGTAGACATATGATCAAGGCCTTAGCAATCATTAAAAAAGCTGCCGCAAAAGCTAATTATGATGCTGGCTTATTAGATAAAAAAGTAAGTGATACCATATGCCTTGCCTGTGATGAAATAATTAATGGAAGACTACATGGTCAATTTATTACCGATTTAATTCAAGGTGGTGCTGGAACGAGCATTAATATGAACGCTAACGAAGTCATCGCTAATCGTGCTAATGAAATGTTAGGTGGAGAAAAAGGCGAATATAATTTCGTTCATCCCATTGATCATGTCAATTTATCTCAATCCACAAACGATGTAATTCCAACAGCTGGTAAAATTGCTACCATCAAATTAACTAAAAAACTATTAGTTGAAATGAAAAAACTGGCAAACTGTTATAAGGAATTAGAAAGTAAATATGGAGATGTTGTAACAGTAAGTAAAACTCATTTACAAGATGGTGTTTTAATAACCTTTGGGCAAATATTTAAAGCAATACGCATAAGTGTTGAAAGAGATATGAATGTTATTGAAGAAGCTATGAATTTGTTATATGAAATTAATATGGGAGGAACATTAGTCGGAACTGGAGTTAGTGCTGATCCTAAATATCGCTTAAAAATTGTGAAATATATAAATGATTTTTCTGGTGAACCATTCTATAAAGCTAAGGATTTAGTTGATAACACAAGAAACATCAATAGTTTTTCTTTATTATCAAAGACAGTTATTAATTTTGCTTTAAATATTCATAAGAATGCCAATGACTTAAGATTAATGTCGTGTTGTTATAACAGTGTATCCTTACCAGAAATTATTGCTGGTTCAGTTATGAACCCTGGTAAAGTAAATCCAGTTATACCAGAAATGTTAGTTCAAGTAGTATACTATGTTGAAGGAAATGACTTAACTATTTCTAGAAGTGTCGCAGCTGGTGATATGGAATTTAATACAAATATGCCAATTATATTTGCATGCTTATTTGAAAACTTGAACTTTGTTCGCCGTGCTATTAGAACATTACGAGAAGAATGTTTAGATGGATTAGAAGTAAATGGCGTAAAAGATATTATGTCATTAGAATCAGGTATTTTAGCACTTTTACAACCAAAGTGGGGATATGAAAAATGCCGTGAAATAGTTGACTTCGCCGGAAAAGAAAATAAAACAATTATTGCAGTTTTACTTGACCATAAATATATGACATTGGAAGAGCTAAACAAACTTATGAACTATTAAGGTGAAATATGACAAAAGTTGCAATTATTGGATTAAGTGGTAAATCCATTTTTATGGAAGTTGACGACTTTCATAAAAAGGGAGAAACAGTTAAAGCCAAATCATTACATATTGAACCAGGAGGAAAAGGATATAATCAAGCAATTGCTTGCAAAAGACTTGGTTCAGAAGTATCGTATTTAACGTGTGTTGGTGATGATAATGACGGACATGAATGCGAACAATATATGCAAAAAGAAGGTGTAAAAACCTTCTTTATCTATAAGGATGTAACTCCACTTGCCACTATCTTAACAAACGCCCAAGGAGAAAATGAAGTAACAGTATATCAAGATGAAAAATCAACTTTAACAGTAGCGGATTTAGATATATTTTATGATGAAATAAAAAATAGTGATATCTTATTAATACAAGAAGAAATTCCTTTTGAAGTATTAAAAGAAGCATTAAAATATGCATATGACAATAATGTATATACAATACTTAATCCCGCTCCATCCGTGTATAATATAAATAGTTTGTTACCATACATCAACTTACTAATCCCTAACGAAACTGAAGCACAAGCGATATTTGGCGCTGATTTTAAGGAAATAGAGGCAAGAAAACAAGATGTTATCATTACATTAGGTGATAAGGGTGCAATTGTTTATACTAAAGAAAAAATAGAAAAAATTGCATCACATAAAGTTAGAGTTGTGGATACAACAGGAGCAGGAGATGTATTTTGTGCATCTATTGCAATGTTTATTAAAGAAAAGGGAATAATAGAAGCCACAAGGATTGCTAATACTATTGCAAGTCTTCATGTTCAAAAGAAATATGTAATGAATGCAATACCTACGTTAGATGATGTTGAAAATTTAATATAGTTGGAGGATATTAATGGAGTATTTATATAAATATGAAGATGAATATAAAGATTTACCTGCAGGGCATATTGCCCATATGTATTATTTATTTAGATATCATAATAAATCCATAAAAGAAGCTATAGATATGGTAAAAACTATGAGTTTTGAAGAACTAGATGAAATTACTCATATAAATGATAAATTTAATGTAGCTATAGAAGGACTAAATAAATATATATTTAATGGAATAGATTTCCCAAAAATGGAAGATACATACCAAGCTTTACGCGGAGACATTGATGATATTGATCTTAATAAGTATTTAAGATATATTGGGGAACAAATAATACAGTTTAAATGCGAAAATCAAGGATATACTATTTCTGATTTTAAAAAATTATTATGTGAAAAGATAGGTTTGATTATAAATGATCTGCATAATAAAATTGTAAGTGATGGTGCAAAAAGTATTGAAGAAGCAACAACTTTAGATTATCTTTATTATAGCCTTCCAACATTTTTTGTTAACATCAATGATCTTCATGAAGAAATGTGCATAATGGATGCCATTTTAAGAAAATTTGGATATCCCTATATTCAAATTGATTATTATCCTATGCGCGATCGGGTAGAAGACACAATGCTTGATACTTATGAATTGAAACAATGTGATTATCTATTCTTTACATTACATTTTAGAAATGATGAACAAATGTTTGATTACTTGAAAAATATTGATAAACATTATCCAAGCATAAATATAAATAAAGAAAAAAAAGAAGTTACAAAAGCTCGATTAGAAGAATACAAAAAAGATGATGTTATTAAACAACTTGTAAAAAAAATTGATATGGAGTATGCCATTGATTGGGAAGTAATAATCCATTTGTATGGTGAATAAAATGAATTAAATACTAAAAAAATCAATTAATGAGGTAAGCAAATATAAAGAGAAATATAAAGATGCTTATATTGTGGAACTAGACGGAAAAAAATTAAAAATTGGAATGATTATATTAATTTGGCTATTAAATTTTTTAAACTTGAATGGTTAGAATATGATGCAAATTAGCATGTCGATAATATGACAAGCATTGAGTTAGTCTTGGATTATACCTCTTTTTTACTAATAGTTTATAATTATAATGAATTTATGAACCGTAGTAAAAAAGATAAAAAATTATTTGAAGAAGTGTATAGAGATTATATTCTTCCATGGTATGATCATGAGCTAGTTGAGTGTAGCTATGATCGAGAAAGAATAGATTTTAATGTTTTACTTATAGAAGACTAATTAATAAAAATGGCTCTTACTAATTTAAAAGTAAGAACCTTTTGTTTTATATATAAAATATGTTTATATTGTTATTTAATGTGTATTCATTATAAACAAAATTTAAACATTCTTAATACTTCATAATAATCATCAGAACTAAATAAAACTTTATCACTACCCAATAACTTACAACCAGGATAGAACGAAGCATTATAAGCATCTATATGATTTTTATATTGAATTTCAATATCAAAATGTCTTGGAAGTATTAATTTATTATTTTTTAAATCCTTTGTTAAAGCGGTATAAACATTATCCTCAATTTCTTTATTTGTTATGTTTGGATGTCTTGATATAGAAGCCCCATATACTCCTTCTTTTGTTGATACGGTTACAATGTTCTCATTTTCTTCTTTAACGTTTTTTGTAAGTTGATCATCCCCACTTAAAAAAGCAACAGGAACATTTAAATATGCTGCGTATAAAGCATTAATGTAAAATTCGCTAGCAATTTTACCATTTATTTTAACGTGGAAAAGTCTACTCACATTCATTGTGTGTGATAGTGAATTTCCACTTGATCTTGATGCGCTATGATAGCCAATGAACATAACAGCATCATATGAACTATCAAGTCCAGCCATCATTGAGCATGGTGCTCCTTGCCATCCACGATGTATTTTAACGTATTCTGGTAATTCGCTTGGTATAATATTGCGAGCTGTATCATGAGCATCTTTAACTAAAATTTCAGTGGCACCAGCTTTTTTTGCTCCTATGCATGCCCTCTTAACTTCCTCTGTCATTTGGCGTTTAAAATAATCATATTCTGGATAGTCTGGTTCTGTTTCTCTCCAATTTACTATTCCATTTACCCCTTCAATATCGGCACTAATAAAAATTTTCATAATCATCCTCCTCATATAATATGTATGTTATTATTATATCAAAAGAAAATATAAATATAAATAATTATTTTATTTTTAAGAAAAGTATGTTATAATAACTTTATAATAAAAGGAGATTTAAAAATGGAAGATCAAAATAAACAAAATGTTCAAGATCAAGAAACTTTAGAAAACGAAGTTGAAGTAGTTAGCGAGGAAACAAACCCACAAGAAACTACAGAACAAGAAACAAAAGAAGAATACACAGGAAAACAAGCCACAACATATTTATGCTATGATTATAAAACACTAAAAGCATTCACAATGTATAATACTGTTGTTAAAAGAAAAGGAGTAATCAAATACTTAGTTTTAGGAATAATTTCACTATTACTATCGGGATTTGTAATTGTTAATGCTATTATTGAAAAACAAAATGCAACAGAAGAAATTAACATTACATCAAGATTAATATTAGGTGGTATATGCGTTTTATTTGCAATATACATTATTATTCAATCATTTAAATTCGAAGAACAAGTCGATAAAGCTATCCTTAGACATTTTGGTGGAAAGAAAGAATATAATGAACAAAATATAATTGTTAGAGAAGACAAAGTAATTATTATCCCATTATCTCATCCAAATGATAAATATGAATATGAATGGTATCAAATTACAAATATTGAAGAAATCCCAGGATATATAGTTTTATTTTCTGGCAAAATGCCAATTATTGTGGAAATGGATGCAAGCAAAGTAGTAAACGGAACATACGAAGATTTAATGGACATTATCAAAGAAAAGATTCAAACAAAACCATTTAAAAAATATGAAAAACAACTATATAAAAAACCAATTCCACAAGAATTTGTTCATGAAGCAACACCTAAATATTATCAAGATATTCAAATAACAGAAGAACCTAAGGATAATCAAGATAATTCTGAAGAACAAAAAGAAGATAATAATGAAAACAATTAAAACTGTGTTTAGTTATAATGAACAAACAATGACAGATTTCTTTACTTTTCATTTAAAACGTAAAGATAGGATGCGTTGGATTTATTATGGTATATCATTATTATTTTTAATTCTTGGAGTATTAATAGCATTTGTATTTAAAAAATATTTCTTTGGATTATTAGTTATAATTGCATCAATAACAATGTTTCTTTTATTCCCTGTTCAAGCAAGAAGAGCCGCAAAAAAAACTGCAAATGCGAGATTTAAAAGACTTCCACAGGATATTATATTTACTGATGAAAGAATTGAACAACATTTAGAAAACAAAATATATGTTTATAAATGGAATTTAGTAAAAGAAGTGGATGAAACGAAAGAATACATATATTTTTATATATCTAAAGTTAGTGCAATTATAGTTATGAAAGAAAATTTAGAAGACAATAATTATCAAGAATTAATAAATTTTGTAAAAGAAAAAAATATTAAATATTTTAAATATAACATCTAAGTCTCATATTGTTATGAGACTTTTAAATTTCCTAATATTTAAATATTGTAAAAAAAAATAAAAAATGATATAATATTTTTATGACAAGGTGATATAAATGGATATTAAAATTATAAATTTAAATAAAAATAAACTATTAAAAACTAATAAACTAACACTTGAAGAACAAAATAAGTATTTTAAAGAGTTCTTATATCAAGGCTTAGGCTTAAAAATAGTTAAAAGTGATTTTGCCTTAACAAATAAAATTCAAGATAAAATAGATTATTTATGTATTGATGAATCATATCGAATTGTAATTGTTGAAAAAAGATATGGAAAAGATACAAGACTAATTAAAAGTGGCCTACTTTATATTGATTATATTAGAGAACATATAAGTGAACTAAAGATGTTATTTAACGATTCACTAGGAGTTGATGTTACCAAAAATATATGTTTCAATCCTCGATTAGTTTTATTAACTGATTCATTTATGCATTATGATATGAAAGCAATAGAAAACTTACCATATAATATTGAAGCAATTAATTTTCGTTTTATAGATAACGATTTAGTATTTGTAAAGACATATCAAAACATGCAAATTGAAATGGACAAAACATTCAAGGAAAATGAATTAGTTCAAAATTTAATTATGGTATTTGTTAATATGGGTGAAGATATTAGTGTATGGAGCAATAAGAATATTATAACTGTTAGAAAAATTAAAGCTATTTCTTATATAATAGTAAATAATGAAGAATTAATTGTGTCTTTAAATAATAAACAATATATTGTTAAAGATGGAAAAGATATTAAGAAATTAGAAAGTAAAATCGAAAAAGTATATGATGAAAACTAAAGAGTATTATGTTAATAATCTGAATGTATTATATGAAGATAATCACTTAATTGTTGTGGAAAAGCCCATTGATGTACTAAGCCAAAAAGATATAACAAATGATTTTGATATGAATGAAATAATCAAAGATTATTTGAAAGTTAAATATAATAAGCCAGGCAATGTATATTTGGGACTAGTTCATCGCCTTGACCGTCGTGTTGGTGGTGTTATGGTTTTTGCGAAAACTAGTAAGGCAGCTTCAAGATTAAGTGAGAATATAAGAAATAAAGAATTTCATAAATTGTATTTGGCGAAGGTTAGAGGAATTCTTGAAAAAAGTAGTTCAATAAATATTAAAATCAAAAAAGATGATAATAATTATGCCATTGTTTGTGATGATGGTAAAGATTCACGATTAGATTATATAGTTCTAGGGTATGATAATAATGATACATTTGTTCTCGTTAATCTACATACTGGCAGATACAATCAAATTAGAGCTAGTTTTAATCATATTAATCATCCAATTATCAATGATTACAAATATAGTCATGATCAAAAAAATAATGAATCATTAGCATTGTTTTGTTATGCAATCTCAATCATACACCCCGTAACTAAAGAAAAACTAATATTTACATTATTGCCACATGGTGATTTATGGGAAGGTATTGATAAATATATAAATGATGAGTATACATTAAGGTATTTATAAAATATTATTGACTATAATATATCTGCTATGATATAATACAAAAGCAAAAAATTTAAATTCTCATTCCCAATTCGATATTACTAAATATCTGTGAACATTGATTAATTTTGTTTATTTTATTTGTAATATCGATTTTTTATGGTAAAAAATTAGAAAGGTGGTGTTTTTATGAGTAATTTATTAAACAATGATTATAAACTAATAATGTCAGAATTTTATGAAACAATGGATAATGTATTAATGTTTGAATGGTGTAAAGGAAACAAAGAACTTTCAAGTAAAGTATTAAACTTGATATTAAAAATTTATAATCAAGATCATTTAGATAAAGAATGCAATAGATTACTTGAAAAGGCAGCAACCCTACAAAATATTACTGACTGTAATATTTTGGATTTTGAAAATATCGAATTAACAAATGATGAAAGAATTATTTTAGATATTAAAGCACAAAGAATTCTAAAACAAAAAGTTGAAGAAGTTAGAGTATTTGATCTAGATATAATTATGGAAGAAACAAAAAGAAATATGTTAAAAGGGGGAGTAGGTGCATGCAAGTTATATGCTATATGTAATTGGCTAGAATTAAATAGTGATGCCACACACCTAAAAGCAATTAATTTATGGGAAACATTAGCGTATTCTGGCGATGAATTTTCTATGCTTGCTTTAATCTATGCATATCATAGTTTAAAAGATGAAGAAAATGCAAAGGTATGGAATGAGGTTTATCATATTATAAGAAATAGTAAGGAAACATTATCACCTATTATAGAAGAAAACTATTATAATAATTCATCATTAGGTGCACTTCAAAAATCAGAAATAATATTAAGTATTATGAATGTAAATAGAGACAAAGAAAATGAATTATTAAACTTAGCACAAATTTATTATGCAATTAATAGTAAAGACACGCAAGATAAAAAAATAGAAAATATATGTAATAAAGAGACAAACTACTATATCCTATTGCTTCGAGAAAAAAGAATTGGTAAAAAGAAGTTTGGATTTTAGGGAGGAATAATGAATAAAACAATAGATTATGATATAAATGGGGCAGAATTTTTAAAGAATACAAGAACTATATTTTTATATGGAGAAATAAATGTAAAAGCAGCTTATGAAGTAGGCATTAGTTTAAAATACTTAGATTATTTAGATTCCACGCTTCCCATTACTTTAGAAATAAATTCAGTTGGTGGAGAGGTGACTTCTGGACTCGCCATTATTGATACAATGAATTATGTTAAAGCACCAGTGAAAGTTGTTGTATGTGGAATGGCTGCATCAATGGCCGCTTTAATTTTGGCAAGTGGTAAAAAGGGAATGCGTTACGCTCTTCCTCATTCAACAATCATGATACATCAGCCATTAGGTGGAGTGAATGTATCTCAAGCTACAGATATTGATATATATGCACAAAATATTATTAAGACAAAGCAAGTATTAAATGAAATACTTGCTAAAGCTTGTAATAAAACAATTGAAGAAATCGAACAAGATACAGATCGTGATCACTATTTAAATGCTTATGAAGCAAAAGAATATGGTATCATTGACCAAGTAATTGAAAGCGGTGATTAAGATGGAACAATTGAGAACTAAAGCTATAAAAAAACATATTGAAGAAAATTATGCAAACTCTTTAGTTTATTCATGTTTTGACAAAGAAAAAAATGGTTTAACATATTACACGTATGACCAATTAAGTGAAGTAAATAATGATTGGTATCCATTATGTTGTTATAGAGATTCTAAAACTAAACAATTAGTATATGGAGGAAAAAGTAAAATTTATCATACATATACTGAAGGTGAAACGGGAGCTGGAAAAACAACGCGTCTAGTAATGCAAAGTATTAAAGCATTGTCACAAACAAAAAATAAGCCAAGCTTTATGATTGTTGATATCCATGGTGAAATAATTGAAAATATGTATTTACATTTTATCAAGCAAGGATATAATGTTAAAATACTAAATTGTGATAAACCACTGCGTTCAGATACATATAATCCTTTTCATACGATTGCGGAAAGTTGCTTAGAAAAGAAAGAAATTGATGATATTATAAGCAATAGAATTGCTAAAATTGCAGAAATAATGCAACCAGTTCAATCAGAGAAAGATCCAATTTGGGATATAGGTGCAAGGGCATATACTAATGGATTAATTTTAGATAAATTTGAGGATTTATTGCAGGGAACGATTGATAAGAAAAATATTACAATTTATAATATTATTCAATCACATTATTGGTTACGTAAGGAATTAGCGGAAACTGGAAATAGAGACATATTAGAAATCAATAATTATAGAAAAAAAGGTAGTAGAGTAATGTCTGTACAAAAGATGATGGCAGTTACTAACAATGCGGAAAGAACAAGAGACTCATATTTTGGTGTAGTTGAAAATCACTTTGATAGTTTTGGCCAAACAACTTTATATGAACTATCTTCAAATAATACAATTGATATTAAAGAATTTATTGAAAAACCAACAGTTATAGTTATACAATCAGGAACTACAACTGTTGGCGATGCATTAGTTTCTCTATTAATGAATGATTTATACACGACTGTTGTCCAAACAGGAAAGAAAAAAGCAAATAAAAAACTAAATCGTGAAATCCATTGTTATCTAGATGAGTTTGCTAATTGTAACATTGCACAAGGACATGAGTTTATTAGTATGTTAACAACATCAAGAAAGTTTGGATTGCATTGGCATATGATTTTACAATGTGATGCACAATTAGATAGCAAATTTAAAGATGCAAATATTGGTAAAATTATAAGAGCTAATTGTACAGAAATTTTTATGGGTTCTCATGATTATGAAACAATGAATAGATTTGCAACTTCATGTGGACAAAGGACTATTGAATCTTTGCAAAGTAAAATTAACAAACAAATGCCATCACTGGAAATTGTTAATTTAATTACACCAGATAAATTATACTTGATTCCAGAAGGGTATATGTATATAAGGAGTAATAAGTCAAATTTACTTTATTCATATTTTGAGCCTTTCTATACATGTAAAGAATTTGAAGCTGTGAAAGATATTGATTCAGTATATCCCTATAATAGATTTAATTATAAGTCAACTATTTGCTTCCCAGGTGAAGGAAAGAAGAAAGTACAACCACTTAATGCCATTAACCCAGAAGTTAAATTAGACTATATTCTTGATAATTTAAAATGGGTCAAAGCAGATGATAAGTATTTATTAACAGTTGATCTTCCTGATCAAGAATTAGAAAATAAAATATTTCCTGATAAGGATTTAATCTATGATGAAGATGAAAAAGATAATCAAATATCAGATTCATTAGATGATTTTCTTATTTCTTATGAACTAGAAGCACATGTTAGAAACTTAAAAACTAATATTGATTTTGATGAAATAACTTGTATACCAGAATCTATTAAAAAATTTTTGAAAGGGATAAATAAGGCATATGATATGCTTGATCATAATTTATTAATTCAAGAAATAATAGAAGCATTTGTATCAAAGCATGAATTTAAAACTAAAGAAGAATGGAATAATGTTATTACTCTTGAAGTAAAGAAAATAGATGATCAAAATATTGTCCAAAAAAGTTTGTTAGAATATTTTACTAAAGCACAAGATGAAATAATAAATATGACATTAGAAGAAATATATAAAATGAAAAATAATAAATAATAAAAAAACAGGTAAGTTTTTATTAAACTAACCTGTTTTTTATTATAAGCCATCTTATTAAAATATTATAGATGTATTTTTTTGTAGTTTTATTAAAAATAAGATTTATATTTGCAATTAAATGTAAAAACTAGTATAATAGTATTACAAGGATTAAAATTATGGATAAAATTGAGTTTGGAAAATTTATATATAGTCGTAGAAAAAAAATTAACTTATCACAACAAGCATTAGCAAATGAACTATGTTTATCTGGACAAGCTATTTCTAACTGGGAAAGAGGAGTTTCATATCCAGAAATATCTTATTTAGAAGATATATCAAGGATATTAAAAATCAGTATTGAAAATCTATGCTTATTAAAAGATGCTGAAGAAGAATTTATTGCCAATGTTAATCGTTTTGATATATTGAAATTTTCAAAAAATTTAACAATTTTAAGAAAACTGAATAATATGTCACAATCCGAATTAGCAGGCAAATTAAATATTCAATATCAAACGATATCTAGTTGGGAAAGAGGAGTATCACTTCCAACTATTGAACAAATTATTGATTTAAGCAAATTATTTAATATCTCAATTAATGATTTATATTATGGTAATAATAAAATTATAAAAAAAGAAGAAATAAAAACAAAAAAGAATTTTAGACCATTATTGCTTATAACACTTGCTGTAATAATACTTGGTATATTTTCAGTTGCGTATTTTGCTAATGATAACAGTAATAATAACAATTTTAAAATTAATTTTGAAGGCTTTGATGATTTTGTTGAAACAAAAAATGATCGTATTACCAAATTTCCTGATGCATCAAAAGAAGGGTATAAATTCTTGGGATGGTATTATAATGATAAGCTAATTACGGAAAGCACTATTATTACAAGTGATATGGTGTTAATGCCAAAATATGAAAGATTATTTTTTACTATTACTTTTATAGTTGAAGATAAAGTCTATAAAGAAATGAAAGTAGAGTATGGAAGTAGTCTTTATGATTTTCCAGAAGTTCCAGTAAAACAAGTCTATAATGGATTTTGGGATGTTGTTGAAATTAAGAATATTAAAAGTGATATAACTATCCATGCTGTTTATAAATTAAATGAGTATCAAGTAGTATTGTTAGATGAAAATGGTGAATTAATTGAAATACAATATGTTAAACACGGAGAAACAATTAAAGATATAAATCTTCCAATAAAAGAAGGGTATACATTTATGGGATGGTCTGAAGACATATCTATTATTACCTCTAACATTACATGTAATGCTATATATAAAATAAATGAATATACAATAACTTTTATGAATGAAGGGCAAGTGGTAAAACAAGAAAAAGCACAGTATAATACAATTATAACTTTACCAGAATTTATGAAAAAAGGATATTCGTTCGATGGATTTTTATATCAAGATAAAATATATAAAGAAAGTTTAACAGTCAAAGAAAACATTACGTTAGTTGCAAAGTACACAAAACTTCCCGTATACAATATTATATTCAAAAATGAAATAGGCGACATTATAAAAACGACATCAGCATATGTTGGGGAAGAATTTACAGACTTATTCGAGTATGATAGTGATGAAGTGTTTAATGGGTGGATGTTAGATGGTGAATATATAAGTTATCCATTTGTATTTAATTACCAAAATGATATCGTATTATATGCATCACTAATCAAGGCAAAAGATTTATATACGATTACAAATTTAAATGATACAGAAGTGGCTATAGTAGGACTAGAAAAAGATTTAAAGGTAAAATCATTAATCATACCCGATTATATTGATAATAAAAAAGTTGTAAGAGTAACGAGTAATGTATTTAGCAATAATAGTAATTTAGAATATATAAAGTTAGGTGAGTATATCACAAAAGTTGATGATTATTGTTTTCAAAACTGCATAAATTTAAAAGAAGCATATTTAAATAATAATATAGAACATTATGGAGAATCTATTTTCAAAGGATGTTATAATCTGGAAACTATTCATATTAATGGTAATTTTGATAACTGTCTTTTTAATTTTTTTGAAGGGGATTATCCAACAACATTTGAAAATGTATATATAAATGAAGGCACAATGATTAAAAATACTGATAATTGGAATTCTACAATTATGCCTTATTTGTCAGTCTCTATTAATTTATATTTGCCAAGCGATTTAAAGATAATTAAGAAAGATACTTTTGTTGGCCCTACATATATTAGAAACATATATATTAATAGTTCTTTTTTAACAATTGAAACTGGTGCATTTAAAGAATGTTACTCTCATGTAATTTTTAAAGAAAAAGCAAAAGAATTAGTAATTGAACCAGAAGCTTTCGAATGTAATGAAATAACTATAAAAGCATACAAAGCTACTATTGATTTAACAAGTTTAGCAAGTAACACTATCATTGAATGTGATTATTTAACATTGCAAAGTAGATTAATATTAAATTTTGGTAATATAATTTTAAAATGTAAAGAAATTGAAAACATTGAACAATATATGTTTAATAATAGCGGTGTAAAGGTAGAAATCTATGGTGTAGTAAAGAATGTTCAAAAAAACGGCTTTAATAGTTTATCATCTCTAACTTTTTATAATAAACAAAATATAATCAATTGGGATAGCCATTGGTGTGGCAGTAATTTTGATGTTATTTATAAGTATGATGAAAATAAATATAAAATAATTTTCGATAGCAATGGTGGGGAATATATTGAACCAATAATAATGGAAAATGATACAATTGAAAGTTTACCAACTCCAGTTAAAGAAGGATATATATTTAAGGGATGGTATTCTCAAAATCAATTAATTGATTTACCGATGGTAAATATCAATATGTTAGATATCTTTTTATGTGCTCATTGGTTGCAGACAATTGATGAATATGAAGTGGAAGAAACTGAAAATAATGAGTTAAAACTTATTGGCATTAAATCTGTAAACGATCTAATCATAATTCCATCTAGTTTAAATGGTAAAAAAATAGTAGTAATAGGAACTAATTGTATTTCTAGTGAAAATGTTAAAAAAGTAGTGCTTTCTGATCAAATTTTGTTAATCGAAAATGATGCGTTTATAAATTGCGAAAATTTAAAAGAAATTGTATTCGGAGATAACATCAAAGATTATGGAGGTAATATTCTACTTAATTGTAATAAATTAGAAACAATTACAATTAACGCCCTTAACATTCCTTTTGTCACTCTTTTTAATGATACTAAAAATATTCCATTATCTTTAAAAACAATAAAATTAAAGAAGGCAAATGATGTAGATAATGTATTGACAATGTTTAGATACTTATCAAACGATTACCATTATGAGTTTAATATTAACATTGTTGATAATATTGATACAATCAAAGAATCTTATTTTGGTGGTGTTGATGTTATAAATAGTATTACAATTCCGGATAGTGTTATAAAAATAGAAGCATTAGCTTTTTCCGGATGTCCTAATTTAAAAAATGTATATTTAGGTAATAGTATTAAATATATTGGTGAAAGGGCATTTTATGGTAGTGATAATTTAGAATCAATTGTTTTACCAAATAGTATAGAAACAATAGAAAGCTATGCTTTTCAAAATTGTACATCTTTAAAGCAACTGTCGTTACCAAAGAAATTAAAAATAGTAAAACAAGGAAGTCTGTTGAGTTGTAATAGTTTAAATACTTTATGTATTCCGTTATCTGTAAAAATTATTGAAGAGGATAATTTGTTAAGTAATCTCAAAACAATTTATTATGAAGGAACTGAAGTAGAGTGGAGTAAACTAGCATATGTCAAGAAAAATCAAGATATATTGAAAAATATGCAAATTATTTATGAATATAGGTTTTAATAAAAAAAGAGATTAAGTTAGAATAGAATTTAATCTCTTTTTATGTATATTTTTTTCATAATGCAAAAAATGTTCACTTTATAATGCTATACTAAAATAGATAGTTATTTTTGGGGAAACATAGCAAAAAAAGATATGATTATACGAAATTCAAGCAAAACAGATATAATTTTAGTTTTAATTTAGTAATTAAATGTTTTGTTTATATCATTTTTTTATGATTTATACTATAATGTTATTGTCGACATACCACTGCATTAATGCAGACAATAGCTATTGTGAATGTACGAATAGGGAAGGAGACAACTATGGATGTTGTAAAATCACAAGCAATACTTTATATGTATGATTTACTATTAGGAGGAAATATAATAAAATCAGAAGAAATTATTAATAAGTTTAATATTACTAAAAGAACATTTTTTAATTATGTGAGTGAAATTAAATGCTACTTTGCCAATTTTTATAAAAGGTTTGATATTATTTATGATTATGATTTAGCTGGGCACAAATTAATAGAAAAGAGGAAAATAGCTTAATAAATGAGACTATCATTTAAAATTAATGTTTTAACAATAGTTCTTTTTATAACATTATTGTTAGGATGTGTAGTTAATAACAAGACATTAGAACACATTGCACTTTCAAATGATGAACAAATAATATATGATAATAGAATTTATAAGTATACCAAAGTGCTTAATGCTTTTGTCACGAATGATGATAATATTGTTATATACGAGACGGCATATATAACAAAGGATGAGATATTAGTTTTTGATGAATTTTATTATGTAAAAGTATCGGCTATTTATAATGATTTCTATATAGATAAAGGATTATATCAAAATTGTTATATTAATGAACAAAATAAAAAAGCAATTGTGGAAGCAATGGCTTTAGGTATTAGCAATATATCAGTTAATAATTTAAATAAAAAATTAAAAAGAGACTAGTTAACTAGTCTCTTTTATAAACAAATTATTTTGCTTTCTTTTCTAAACGCTTATTGAATTTTTCAACTTGACCAGCTGAAGCAGCAAATTTTTGTTGTCCTGTATAGAATGGATGGCAATTAGAACATGTATCAACACGGATTTCTTTTAATGTTGAACCTGTTTCAAAAGTAGCTCCACATCCTGTACAAGTTACTGTTACAGTTTGATATTTTGGATGAATTCCTTTTTTCATGTTTAACTCCTTCCGCCATGATTCATCATGAATCATAGTAAGTATTTTACTATAGTATTATACTATAAAATTAGGCAAATGTCAAGAAATAAATAATTTTAAAAAAACATATAAAACCTCTTTAAAAAAAATTAAAAAAATAGTATAATATAGTATATAAATAGGAGGTATATTGGATATGGATTTGCAACTTAAAGATGGTTGGATAGAAGTTATTAGTGGAAATATGTATGCAGGCAAAACAGAAGAATTATTAAGAAGAGTAAAAAGAATTTTATATGCAAAAAAAAGTGTTATAGTATTCAAACCAACTATTGATAACCGTTATAGTGAGTCTGAAGTTGTTTCACATAATAATGAAAGAATCAAATCAATTAATATAACAGAAGCAAAAGATATATTGAAATATACTAGCCCCCTACCATATGCCATAGCAGTCGATGAGGTTCAATTTTTAAATCATGATTTAATAGATGTATGTGAATATTTAGCTGATCAAGGAGTTAGAGTAATACTTGCTGGACTTGATCGCGATTTTAGAGGAGAACCATTTGGTATAATGCCAGAGTTATTAGCTCGAGCAGAATATGTAACTAAATTATATGCTATATGTCAAGTGTGTGGAGCACCCGCAACCCGTACTCAAAGAATAATTGATGGCAAGCCCGCAAAATATACAGATCCAGTTGTGTTAGTTGGGGCAAAAGAACAATACGAAGCAAGATGTAGACATTGCCATGTTGTAATAGGAAAACCTGAGTATGTTAAAAGATGAAAAGTATATGCAAGAAGCTTTTAAGGAAGCAAAAATTGCATATAATTTAAACGAAGTACCTGTTGGTGCTGTATTAGTAGTTAATGATAAAATTATATCTAGAGGTCACAATCTTCGAAATACTAAAAAAAATGTATTATATCATGCGGAAATGATTGCTATATCAAAAGCTTGCAAAAAATTAAATAAATGGATATTAGATGATGCAACACTATATGTAACAGTTGAACCATGTATTATGTGTGCGGGAACGATTATTCAAGCTCGGATTAAAAGGGTAGTCTATGGAACTACTCAACCAAGGTATGGATGTGTTGACACAATGATGCATTTGTTTACTGATTATAAATTTAACAATACACCTGAAGTTATCAGTGGTATTATGGAAACACAAATAAAAGAATTAATGCAATCATTTTTTCAAACATTAAGATAGAAAAAGGAGAAAATTATGTTACTATCAATTTTTAAATATTGGTATATATTTTTAATTATATTAATTATAATTGCTATATTGATAATTAAATTTATTCCTAAAAAACAACAAAAATTAGAAATAGTGGAAGAAAAAACATATCGTATACATTTTGTAACTAATACTAAAGAAGAAATAGATGATTATATAGTTGAAGAGGGAATAGTAATAGATATTTATCCTAGCGTTAGAAAAAATGGGTATTACTTTAGAGGGTGGTGTATTGATCCCGAATGCACTAAAGTATATAATAAAAAAACGCCAATTACCAGTGATTTAACATTATATGCCAAATGGCAAGAACAATCAATGGATGAGTTTTTAAACGATACTAATATAGTAGATTTTAGAAAAGAAGTAGTTAAGACAATAAAGAACAATTATAAAGATAGAAATGAAAAATAAATATTGAAAAAATGAATTCTTTATGCTATAATAATAGTAATAGAACTCAGTTTTATTACCTATATCCAATATTAAGAAGTGAATCAGGTCAGGTCGTAATTGAAGCAGCCTTAAGCTCTCTTAGTATGTGGGTATGGGTAGTAAAGCTGAGTTTTATTTTGAATACATTAATAGGAAAAAATCATTTATTTAAATAGTTAATTTAGAAGAGTTTAAAGAAAAAAAATAGAAAATTATTAATTTTGAAAGCCTTTTATGCTATAATAATTATAAGGAGGGGATAACCTTGATTTATATAATTAATAAAAGCAAAACAAAAATTGTACCCGTTGAAACAACAATGGGAATCGTAAGCAGTGGGGCTCTTTGGGCAATTGTGTGTGGAAATGAAAAAGTAGCATATTATTTAACAGAAAAGGAAGCAATAAATGATATGCATAAAAATTTAAAAAAGATTGAAAGGGGTTATTTAATTATTTCTTTTAATGGAATGGAACTTCCAGATATTGACTGTTCTAATTGTAATAACTTTATTACTGATGGCAAAGGGAATAAACATTGTTCGTTAGGTAAAAAAATAGTTAAAGAATGCTCATTTTTATTTAAACAACCTATAATCCAATCTCAAACAACGGTGGTTAATGAAATAGAAACTAAAGAACAAAAAGAAGAGGTAAACGCAGATGAAATTTAAAACTATAAAATTATGTATTTTGCTAGTGTTGGTATTTTTATTAATAGGGTGCAATAATTCTAAAAAAGTTCAATTTATTTATGAAGATGAAATAATTTATGAAACAACAGAAGATGAGATAGAAAGTGTCAAAGATTTTAATACTATTGAAAAATTAAGAAATGTTCAAAAAGAAGGGTATACTTTAACAAAGTGGGTTATATTTAAACAAACAAAAACAGAAATAATTTATGTTCCTAATTTTGAAATAAAAACATTTAATGTTAAATTTTATGCTTTAGATGAAATTGTGAAAGAAGAAATTGTAAAATATGGCTATGATGCCACTGCTCCTGAGGTACAAGAAAAAGAAGGATACACTTTTGATGGTTGGGATAAAGACTTTACCAATATAAAAAGTGATTTAGAAGTAAATGCAGTATTTAAAAAAGTATATAATATTAAGTTTTATAACCAAGAAGAATTAATTAAAGAAGAAACTGTAACAGAAGGAGAAAGTGTAACTTGTCCTCAAGTAGAGAAAAAAGGGTATAAATTTATAGGATGGGATAAAGACTTAACAAACATTAAAAGCCATTTGGAAGTACATGCACAATTTGAAATAATTGAATATACACTTACTTATAAAGACGAACAAGGTAAAGTTTTAGAATTAGAACCTAGTAGTTATAATATAAATAGTGATACATCCATTAATTTACCTGCTCCTCCAGTAAAAGAAGGATATGAATTCATTGGCTGGTTTGAAAACGGAAATAGAGTAGTTACATTCTTTTCACAAGATGCTGAAAATAAAGTATTTATTGCAAAATATAAAGAAGTAGAAAAAGAAAAAGAATTAGTATTACCAGATGATGGAACATTTATGTTTACAAATATTAAAAAGATTCCTCATTCAAGTGGAAATGGAACATATGTTTATCAGCCAGATTTTACAGGACTAGATGTACCAAGTACATCCGTTACCAAATGGACATGGACTTCACTTGATGAAACTATTGCTAAAATATCACAATGGTCATCTATTACAGTTGTTAGTACTGGGTATGCAATTTTAAAAGCTGTATATAATGATGATAAAACTGTTATAGGTTATGCTGTTATTAAAACAACACCTAATGGTGTGTTTATATCAACAGTTGAAGAAGCAAATAAAAAAGAATTTTTTAAAGTAACTTTTATTGATAAAGATGGTAACAATATTGAAGTCAAAGAAGTGGAAAAAGGAAAGACAGTTGATTATCCAGTTCCTCCAATTGTCAAAGGATATTGTTTTATTGGATGGAGTGCTGAAAATTTTGATATTGAATCGGATACTACAATTCAAGCAAATTATATAAAAGGTGATTTTTCATTTAGTGGTAAAACTGTTTCAATATTAGGCGATAGTATTTCCACATATAAGGGGTATATTCCTGATGGTTATGCTGCTTTTTATCCATATCCAACAGCAGATTTTGGAGATGTTAATCAAACATGGTGGATGCGAGTAATTAATAATTTAGGCATGCAACTATTAAAAAACAATTCATATTCAGGAAGTTGTGTTGCCACTGGTACAGGATCATCAGGTACTACAAATGATGCAAGATTAAAAGAATTATTAGACGGAAACATTAAACCAGATGTTATAATAATTTATATGGGTGCAAATGATTGTGCTAGTGCTAGTGTTTCGTTATCGACATTTAAGTCATCATATAAAACAATGATCGACAAAATTAAAAGTTTATCAAATGAAAGTGAAATATATGTAATGACACTTCCTTCAACGAAACTATATTCAGAAAGCGATAAAGACAAATATAATGAGGTAATTAGAGAACAAGCTAGCTCTAATAATTTAAATTTAATTGAAATGGAACAAACATTTACTAAAGATAATTATAAGGACTTTGTTGTGGATTCATGTCACCCAAATAAGGCAGGTATGATTAAGATTAGTGAAGATGTGATTAGAGCAATGTTAAAGATAAAAGGGATTGAATTAGATAATAAATAAAATAATTATTTTAATTAACAAAAAGTAGTAGATTAATCTACTGCTTTTTTTGTTGAAAAAAGAAGATAAATGTTGTATAATATAAGTATGAAAATGTTTTTATAATTTAGAGGAGGATATATGAACAAATTCTTAAAAGTAATTTTTATTTTCGTTATTGCTATTTTTTGTATAAGTTTAGTTGGTTGTACAACACCTGAAAAGCCAGATGATAATAAACCAACTCAAGAAGAATTAAGAAAAACAGTATCACAAAAAGTAGATAATTATTTAAAAACAATTATCCCTGAATATACAGATAAATCTATTGAATTACCAGAAGAATGTGTAATTGAAGAAGATAAATATTGTTATATCGAATGGGAAACTAATCACAAGGCAACAATTTCTAATAAAGGTGTTTACAAAGCAAATTTATTTGATCAAGAAGTTACACTAACTGCTACAGTAATTTATGACGAATTAAACGAAGATATTACTTTAACATATAATGTTATTGCTAAAGGTAGAGAAGATAAAGAAACATATAAAAAAATTATTGAAGATCGTATTCCTGATTTAGTTTTTAAGGATATTGATTTAGTAACAAGAGATATAACATATAAAAACGAAAATATATTTGGATATATAACTTACACATCAAGTAATCCTGATGTTTTCTCAAATGATGGTAAGTATTTAAACAAAGGAAAAGATGATGTAGAAATAGTTTTAAGTTATGTTATTCAAATCAGTGGCATAGAAATTACAGGTGAAAAGAACATCACAATTGAAGGAAAAAAGGATGAGTATTATATTAACGAATCAATTAAATGGTTGAATCAAAAATATGAAAATGTTGATAAAGTATTTTCTGACCTTTCACTTCCCGCAACAGATGATAATTGTCGTGTTACATTCACATGGCAAAGTAATGATTTAAGTATAATATCAAATAATGGAAAATTAGTAACATTTTCTCCAAACAAAGTAGTAAAGATGACAGCTACAATTACATGCAATGATACTACAGGAACATGGGAAAAAGAATTTAGAACATATAATGATAGTGAAATGATGGATTTTATCGTGGAAAGAATGCATAGAGATGAAGTAAATCAATATGTTATGAAAACTGCTTTTTATAATAAAAATAATTTAGGATTCTTACCATTCTATGTTCAAGATATAGCATTAAAAGATATTGTAGAATCAACAGATGCAAACAATACAAATATTAAATATTATACCGAAGATAGTAATCCAAATGTGAAAAATTTAAAAGTGACTACTGGTTTAATTCCTTGGAATAATATGGGTAGAACAAAAATTAAAAAAACCGGAACATATTTAATTACTGTTCATGATACAGGATCAACCATGTCTGCGGCTGAATGGAATAGGTTAGAAACAACAAATGATGAAAGACAAACATCATGGAACTTTACAGTTGGTGATACAGATATTTATCAACATGTCCCACTTGATGAAGTTGCATGGCATGCAGGTGATGGTAGCACACGATTTGGGTTAAATGATACAGGAGTAAAATACCAAGGACCAGATCCAATTATTACAGTAGGTGCTGATCATTATTTATATATCAATGGAACTAAGTCAAAAATTATGGCTCCAATTATTAATAATTCATCTGCAACAGAATATAATGGCAAGTATGCAACAGAAATTACTCCAGCAGGTATTTATACATGTCTTGGTAAAAATGGAAACTATTATATGAATAATATATATGCATCTAATTATTCACAAGCAGCAAGAAGATTTTATATATCTAATTGTGGAGGAAATAGAAATAGCATAGGTATTGAAACATGTATTAATAAGGATGTTGATTATAACCAAGTTATGAGAAATTGTGCAAATCTTGTTGCCCACTTATTAATGTTATTTGGTATTGAACCAGATGCAGTATTACAACATCGTAATTTCTCTGGTAAGTTATGTCCACAAGTAATGATTGAAAATGATACATGGGATTATTTTAAAACAATGGTTACAAATGAATATATTATTCTGAAGTATATGAATAATATTAAATTTGAATATGCAAGTAATGATTTAACATTATTAGACAATAATGGAAAAATTTTAAAAACTGTTACTACACCAACTCCAGTTACTTATAAAGTAAAAGTAACATTTAATGGAAGTAGTAAGGAATTTACTAAAACTACAACTATCAATCCAATAGTAAAATAAAATGCGGGTTTCCGCATTTTTTTCTTTTTTTTCTTTTTAATATTTGATATAATAAAGGAAGAGGTAAAACAATGGGACAATATTTTACAAATGACAATACAATAGAATCAAAAGAAAGATTAATATCATATACATTTTTAAATGAAAACATTAAATTATTTAGTGATAATGGAGTTTTTTCAAAGAATAGAGTGGATTTTGGAACTAATGTTTTACTAAATAGTTTAGAAGATTTAAGTAGTGTTAAATCATTATTAGATGTAGGTTGTGGGATTGGAACAATAGGCATATGTATAAAGAAAAAATATAAAAAGATACATGTTGTAATGATTGATGTCAATGAAAGAGCAATTAATCTTGCCAAAAAAAATATAGAGATCAATCATTTAGAGGATATTGAAGCTAAGATTAGTAATTTATATGAAAATGTTAGAGAACAATACGATATGATAATTAGTAACCCACCTATAAGAGCTGGCAAACAAATAGTTCATGGAGTAGTAACTGATGGCTTTGAACATTTAAATCATAACGGATGGATGTATATAGTTATTCAAAAAAAACAAGGTGCAGAAAGCATGAAAAATAAAATGGAAGAAGTATTTGGAAATGTTCAAGTAGTAAATAAAGCAAGTGGTTATTTAATATTAAAGGCTATAAAAAAGTAAGCAGTACTTACTTTTTTTTATTTTATTGCAATTTTAATTAGTATATGGTATAATAATAAATATTATAAAAATGGTGACTTAAAATGAAAATTCAAAATCTAACAAAGGTTTATAAAACTGAATATGAACTTGTTAAAGCACTAGATGATATGACACTAGACCTTCCTCAAAAAGGATTGGTTTTTATTGTAGGTGTAAGCGGTTCCGGAAAATCTACACTTATGAATATGTTATCTGGAGTAGATAGACCAACTTCAGGAGATGTTATAGTTGGGGATAAGTCTTTATTTAGTGATGATAAAAAACAATTATTTGGTTATCGTAATTCATATGTAGGATTAATATTTCAAGATTATAACTTGATAGAAGATTTAAACGTATACGATAATATTAAATTGCCTTTAGAGTTTCTAGATATTAAAGATTATTCAATTATTGATGAAGTAATAAAAAAAGTTGATATTGAGGATATAAAGTATTCTAAAGTCACAGAAATTTCATCAGGACAAATGCAACGTGTTGCTATAGCTAGAGCATTAGTTAAGGATTCTGCAATGATTTTAGCAGATGAACCAACTGGTAACTTAGATTCAAAAAATACTAAGATAGTAATGGACTTATTGAAAGATATTAGTAAAGATAGGCTTGTAGTTGTAATTACTCATGATGATGATGCTGCTCATGAATATGGAGATAGAATCATAGCAATTGAAGATGGCCATGTATTAAGTGATACAACAATAAATGAAGCAATTAATATATATGATCCATCATTAGAAAAATCAACAGATTTTAAAAAACCTGATGTGACTTTTTCTCAACAATTAAAATTTACAACAGGTTTTATTAGAAATAGTTTGGCAAGAAGCCTAGCTATCTTTATTATGTTAATATTAATTCCTGTAATAGGTAGTATATTATGCGGATATGCATATTTTGACATTGCCACTAGTTATTATGATTATCAAGAAAAATATGGTAGTAACTATGTTAAAATATCAAATGAAAAGAGTGGATATAGTGTTTATTATTCTGAAGAAGAATATTTCCAAATTGAAGAAAAATATAATGAAAATAATTTATATGAACTATATTCAACCTATATTCCTATTGCGGAAAGATGGATGGATGCAAGTAGTTTTTATCAACCGGTAATATATAATATCGTTGTTGATAATACTAATAAAATAAAAGTTACTGAAGGAGAATATCCTGCGCTTGGAAATGTAACAGATAAAGCAGAAATAGCTATTACAGATTATATTCAAGCAAGTTATGAATTTTATTATGGCGAAAGAAAAGAAGTTGGTGATTATATAAATATTTGTGGGGAAGATTATGAAATCATTGGTATTATTTCCACTAACTACAAAGATTTTTTGCGTAGTGATTTTAGTAATGACTTAGAACGTTTAGCATTTGAAGAAAATTTATCAATATATAATGCTGTATATACTTCATTTTCTGGCGTTAAATATATAATGAATCATCGAAAATATTTTGTAGAAGAAGTTAAATATAATGTTTATCCCAAAGATGGGAATGGACAAATGTATTCAAAAACAGGATATGTAGCAGTAAAATTATTTAATACTACTGATTCATATAGATATGTTTATGGTGATCACTATTCATTTACTTCTTCTGAAGTATCAGATAGATATTGTATGGCTTCACAAACAATGTGGGAAGACTTTTTAACCTTGGATAAACAAGACATTAGATCAGTTAAATCTTTTACATTCATTTGTTTTTCAACAAACAGATATAGTTTTAGTGGATATTTAGCTTATGTTTATAAAAATGATGTCGACTCTGATATTTATGGTGTTAATGGAGAAGTAGTAGTAAAAGAAAATATGTTCAAAAAATTGGCAGAACGTCAATCTGGATGTCGTTTTTTAATCGAAAAAGATAGTTCTATATATGATGAAGTATTAAAAAATGAAAATGTGGTTAATGCATCATTTGCATATGCTAAAGCGACTTGGGAAAGATGTTCAAGTTCCAAATATGTAATGATTGAGTTTTTAATTACCATGATTGTCATTATGATGGTATTTGCTTATATTATCAATTCTATGACTTTAAATATTGAGAAGAAAAAAATAGGCATTAAATATTCATTTGGTATCAGTAAATTCCCAATAATTGTTCCATATTTGATTGAAACAATTATGTATATTATAACAGGTATAATTATATCGTTAGTCATTATCAAAGTTGTGTATCCAGTAGTTGTTACTAATTTAGTATACACATCTACGCAAGAATTATTGGAATATGAATTTTTCTATATTTCCAATATGAATATATTTAAATGGGATTTAATAATATATTCAATAATGATTATTTCACTTACAATTATGGTTCTTTCAATATGTAGAAAGAGTCCAATTGAAATTATAAAGGATTTATAAAAATGATAGAAATACAAAATCTTAAAAAGAGTTATCGTAAGGGAAAAGATATAATCCCCAATTTAAACCTTACATTTGGTGAAACGGGTCTCACAATTATTGCGGGAAAAAGTGGATGTGGAAAAACGACTTTACTAAATATCTTAGGATCTATGGATATGGATTTTAAAGGAAAAGTATTGATCGATGGAGCTGATTTAAAGAAAAAAAGTTATAAAGAAATAGTGGATTATAGAAACTTCACAAGTGCTTTCGTATTTCAAAAAAATTCTTTATTTGAATTTTTAACAGTTGAAGAAAACTTAAAATTATGTATGAATATACAAAATAACAAAGCAAGTATTAGTGAAGCTTTAGAACAAGTAGGATTAAAAGGATTTGAACATAAAAAAGTTAAATCACTTTCTGGTGGGGAAAAGCAAAGAGTTGCTATAGCTAGAGCTTTAATAAAAAACTGTAAAATAATTTTTGCGGATGAACCAACTAGTGCTTTGGATACTAAAAATGCTCATAAAATATTTCAATTATTTAAAGACATATCAAAGGATAAATTAGTTATTTTAGTAACTCATGATATTAAAAAAGCAACACAATATGCTGATCGTATGGTTCGATTTGTTGATGGTGAAGTAGTTGAAGATATTACATATCATGAAACAAATAATAAGGCAAGAGAATTACCAGAAAGAAAGACTAAAAAGTTTGCTTTAATGCCTATTCTTTTTAATCATTTAAAAAAGGGATTAGCCATTAATCTATTTGTTATGTTATTATTTATGGCTGCTATAACAGTTACTAATCTTGCTGTTGCGGGCATTAAAGTAAAGAATGAATATGATAATTTTGGTACACCTAATTTTAACTTTAATGTTGATCGTTCTATTGCTACATCAATAAAAAATAATGTTACTAAGTATAATGTTATTAAACGAGGAAATATTAAAGATCCTTATTTTACTATTAAAAATGTCTACACTGGAGATATGAAGTTAAATGATGTAGATGCTAAAATTATTGAGAATACTTTAAGTGACTTTAATATACAATATGGTACTAATGATTCTCTAAATAATAAGTTACTTATTGATGGTGTATCTAATCAAAAGACGATGAGTTATTCAAGAGGAGGAAGATATTTTTATTGGGAGCAATTAAGTACAACTGATTATATTTATTATTTATATAATAAAAATATTAACTATGAATTATATTCTCATAGTAAGCTTCCAAATCCTAATAATAAAGAAGAAATATTGATAGCTGATGTAGTTGCATGGCAGTATTTATGCAATAATTATCAAGAGTTTGGTTATACATCAATAGATCAAGTTAAAATGGAAGACATATATGATGTTGATTTTGTGATATTTGATAATTATGGAGTATACACAAATGGCACAACTGATTATTATATTGGTGATCCTGTTCATTATAAAGTTGTTGGGGTAATTAATACACACCAGTTAGATTATTACGATTATAGTTACGACCAAATGAAATATAAGTATAAATCATATTTCAAAAATCAAGACAATGATAAATATGCAATATTTATGAATTCAATAAAATCACAACCATTTGGTTATGTGGTTTTACAAGAACCACTTCAAAGTTCTGTTGGCCATGCCTTTTATTATAATATTTTTCAAACAGGTACAATGAATGTAATTTTAAATGATGAAACCTTTAAACTAAGTAATAGCAATGTTCAGGCCTTTCTTGGAGAATACGATTATTCAACAAATGCAATTGAAATGTATGATCGTGAAAAATCAGGTTCAAAGGGTACTCATCAACAATATGAGTTGTTTGGTCATGAAGATAATTTAACAATCGACTATGAAAATAGACTGATAGCTCTATCAACTGATGAAGACGAATTAAAAGATAATGAAATTATTTTAACATTGCAACTTGCAAGACAATTATTTCCAACATTATCTTTTGATAATTTATTAAATCAAAGAAATAGTTTTGCGCAAATAGCAAACCAAGAAATTACATTAGAATATAATAATGGATTTGGAAACATATATACAAAAGCAAAAATAGTTGGTTTAGCAAAAAACACAAGCAATGGATTATTTTATGCTAGTAATAATTTGTATCAAACTATTTATAGCAATATATATAGCCAAGCGAGAACTATGACAATTGATGTAAAAGGAATGACAGTTTCTGAAATTAAAGCACTGTTTGTTAAGTTATATAATTTAGGATATTCATTATCACCAATTGACAATATGCCAAGTGCTTATCTTGAGTTTGTTGATGGAAAAGGAGAAACATACGCTGAAGTAGATGGTGATGGATTAGCATCATTGTATCCAAACTATGAACTTCAAGAAATAGGTGGCACATACTACTTTGTAAATGAAGGAGTAACATTTGGCTTTGCGGAACCTACATTTGATTCTTTAGGTAATGTTAAAGAAGTTGGAAC
The DNA here is from genome assembly GCA_934096585.1 of uncultured Bacilli bacterium. Lineage (GTDB taxonomy): Bacteria > Bacillota_I > Bacilli_A > ML615J-28 > CAG-698 > CAKOMG01. Next base: position 59,608 of record CAKOMG010000007.1, on the reverse strand, counting down.
TGTATATATGACTAGTACAGTGATTAGAAAAATTGTTTTAGATGAATCATATATAGAAAAGAATCTTGGAAACTTATCACTTTATTATTTATTTTCAGATTATTATACATTTGATAATACCAATTCAGGTAATTATATTTTAGAGATTATCAGTAGTATGTATCTATTCCTTTTAGGAATGGCTTCATTAATTGCTTTAGGATTTATATATTTAAAAGAAAATAAAGAAAAAGGCACGATGACAAGATTGTCAATGTTAGGTGTAAGACCAATGCATATATATCTACTTCATTTTGTAACTTATCTTGGGATGGCATTAATAATTTGTTTTTCCGCAATAGGGTTATCTAGGTTATTTACAAATGTTATAAATGGTTTATTTGCTTATACATTTGATAATGGACTAACAATTTATAGATATAGATTAATGTTTACAAATGAAGCTATAATTTATGCTATAGTTTTATCATCAGTAATGTTTATATGCTCAATGTTATTGAGTATATTTGTTACATTTAAAAATAGAAAATAGGCTGTGATTAACAGCCTTTATTTAGTAGGAGGAAAGTGTGATTTTCGGAAAGCATATAAATAAATATTATTTAAAGTATTCATACTTTTTCATATTAGGAATAATAGCATTGGTTTTTGTAGATATCTTTCAATTAAGAATTCCTGAAATCATAGGTGAAATCGTAGATTACATTAAAGAGTCTAAACTGACAATGGAACTTTTAAATGGATATGTTAAAGAATTTATTATTGTAATTGCGGTAATGTTTATTGGAAGATTTACATGGCGTATTACTATATTTGGAAATGGTGCAAGAATAGAAGCTGATTTAAGACGTGATTTGTTTAAAAAATGTGAACAATTAGGACAAACTTTTTATCAAAACAATAAAGTAGGAAGCGTGATGGCACTATATACTAACGACATCCAAACTATGCGTGAAGTATTTGGGAGTGGCATTTTAATGATGGTAGATGCGACTGTATTAGGTATATTATCATTTGTGAAAATGTTAAGAATGGATGTTCAACTTACACTTGTTGCTTCGGTGCCTTTAGTGTTACTAGCAATTCTTGGATTATTTGTTGGTAAATACATGGAAAAGAAATATGAAATTAGGCAACAGGCTTATGCTAATTTATCGGATTTCAGTCAAGAAAGTTTCTCTGGTCTAAGTGTTATTAAAGCCTTTCTAAAAGAAACGGAAGAATTGCGAAGATTTTCAAAAATAAATAAAGAAAATATGGATAAAAATATTGAATTTGAGAAACTATCTATGTTAGTAAATAACTTATTGTTTGGTATATTTATTGGATCAATTTTTATTGTATTATATATCTTAGGTAGTATTTTAATACTTCATAAAAAATTTGAAGTAGGAACTTTAACTACATTTGTTGCTTATTTTGATACGTTAATATGGCCAATGATGGCTATTGCTAATTTAATTAACTTGCATAGTCAGGGTAAAGCGTCTTTAAAGAGATTAAATGAAGTATTTAACTATGAAAAAGAAATTAAAGATAGTGAAGATGTTATAAAGGATCATCAAATTAAGGGCAAAATTACGTTTAATAATTTATCTTTCACATATCCAAATAGTGATAGAGAAGTATTGTCAAACATTTCTTTAACAATACCTCAAGGTTACAATATTGGTTTAATTGGTAGAACTGGTTGTGGAAAGACAACACTTGTTGAATTGTTAATGAGAATATATAATGTTAAAGAAAACGAAATACTAATTGACGACATTGATATAATGAAACTTCCGGTTAAAGATGTCCGTAATGCTATTAGTTATGTTCCTCAGGATAACTTCTTATTTAGTGACACAATTAAAAATAATATTAGTTTTTCAAGCAATGAAGTTGATGAAAATGAAGTTATCAAAGCTAGTATAAATAGTGATGTCGATAGTAATATTAAAGATTTTAAAGAAGGATATGATACAGTTCTTGGCGAAAGAGGAGTTACGGTATCAGGTGGTCAAAAACAAAGAATAAGTATTGCTAGAGCTTTACTCAAGAATTCACAAATTTTAATTCTTGACGATTCAGTATCAGCAGTAGATACTAAAACTGAAGAAACGATTATTAATAATTTGAAAAACATAAGAAAAAATAAAACAACTATTCTGATTGCCCATCGTATTTCTACAGTAAAAAAGATGGATAGAATTATTGTTATGGATGAAGGTAAAGTAATTGGATATGGTACTCATGAAGAGCTAGAAAAGAATTGTAAAGAATATCAAAATATGGTTCATTTACAAAGATTAGAAGATGAAATAGGTGATGACAATGAATAAGGGACAAATAGTTAGAAATTATTCAGATAAAGTTATTATCAAAAGATTTATGTATTACTTAAAGGATCATATTTCTTCTATTATAATTGCTCTTTGCTTGATGTTTTTGGTTGTAGGCATGAATGTATTTCTACCTTTAATTTCTAAAGTAGTATTAACAGAACTTGGAAAAGAAAACTTTGATATTAATCTAATTGTAGCAATTATTATGGGGTATGCTGCTTTAATGGTAGGTAGTTATATATTTCAATACATTCAGTCACTTGTCTTAACAAAGATGGGTCAACAAGTAATGTATAATATCAGAGAAGATGTTTTTAAAGCTATTGAGAATTATTCAATTGATCAAATAAATAATATCCCTAATGGAAAATTAGTGACAAGAGTTACTAGTGATACCAATGCCATTAATCAAATGTATACATCTTTGATTATTACGCTAATAAAAAATGTATTAACAATATTATCTACTTTAGTTACTATTTTTATTTTAAATTATAAGTTAGCATTTCTTGTTATATCACTAACACCAATTTTAATGGTTACTTCTTTTATATTTAGAAAATATTCAAGAAAAGCATATCGCGAAGTAAGAGGCAATGTTAGTAAAGTTAATGCTTATTTATCAGAAAATTTAAGCGGTATGAAAATAATTCAAGTTTTTAATCAGGAAGATAAAAAGTTTAAGGAATTTGAAAAAGTAAATAAAGAATTAAGAAAAAGCTCATTAAAAGAAATATGGATATTTTCCATTTTTAGGCCATTTATATATGTATTATATATGACAACTTTACTATTGGTTGTCTATTTTGGTTCAAAACAAAACATTGCAAATGGATTAACTAATTATGCTATTATTATTACTTTTCAACAATATATAGGAAGAATATTTGACCCTATTCAAGTTCTTGCTGATCAGTTTAATGTTTTGCAAAGTGCATTTGCGGCTAGTGAAAGAATACTTGAAGTAATGGACCAAAAGCCTACTGTTGTTGATAGTGATGATGCTATAGACGTAGAACACATAAAAGGGGATATTGAATTCAAAAATGTTTGGTTTAGTTATATACCAAATGAATGGGTATTAAAAGACATCTCCTTTAAAATTAATGCTAATGATACTGTAGCATTTGTTGGGGCAACAGGTAGTGGTAAAAGTACAATTCTTTCTTTAATTGTTAGAAATTATGATATTCAAAGAGGCCAAATTTTAATTGATGGCATTGATATTAAACATATCAAATTAACTTCATTGCGTAAAAATATTGGTCAAATGTTGCAGGATGTATTTATATTTAGTGGAACAATATTTTCTAATATTCAAATGAATGATGAAAGTATTACTATGGAAGAGGTAAAAAAAGCAAGTGAATATGTTAATTTAGCACCATTCATTGAAAAATTACCTAATAAATATAACGAAGTTGTAAAAGAAAGAGGAAATAACTTTTCTAATGGACAAAGACAATTATTATCTTTTGCTCGAACAATCGTATATAAACCAAGTGTCATGATTCTTGATGAAGCAACTGCTAATATAGATACTGAAACAGAAGTTTTAATACAAGATTCATTAGAGAAAATGAGTAATATAGGAACTATGATAATTGTAGCCCATCGTTTATCTACGATTCAACATGCTAATAAAATATTTGTCATAAAGAATGGTGAATTAATTGAACAAGGAAATCATCAGGAATTATTACATAACAAAGGTTATTACTATAAATTATATCAATTACAATATGAAAAAAAATTTATTGAAAACGATATAAAAGACTAGTAATTTAAAAAGTTATTTAGTATAATAAAGATAAAAGAAGAGGTTTACTATGATAAAAACAAAAATTGTATGTACAATAGGACCCGCAAGTGAAAAACCAGATATTTTAGAAAAACTAATGGATGCGGGAATGAATGTGGCTCGTTTAAATTTTTCACATGGTGATTACAATGAACATGGAAAAAGAATCCGTTTAATTAGAAATTTGAGCCGTAAAAAGAATAAAAACATAGCTATCATGCTAGATACAAAAGGACCTGAAATTAGAACTGGTTTATTTGAAGAAGGTGCAATTACTTTAAAAATAGGTGATCATATTAGAATTGTTAGAGAAGATGTTCTAGGCAATACAGAAAGATTCACTTTAAAATGTAAAGAGGTATTTGATGATATTGAAGAAGGAAATATTATTCTAATTGATGATGGTAAAATGCGTTTAGAAGTAAAAAGTGTTGAAGAAGATGGCTTTACTTGTGTTGCCTTAACTCATGGAACTATCAAAAATACTAAGGGAGTAAATATTCCTGATGTTCATTTGAGTATGCCATTTTTAAGTAGAAAGGATATCGAAGATATTACTTTTGGAATTGAAGAAGACGTTGACTTATTATCACTTTCATTTGTAAGACGTCCATCAGATATTGAAGCAGTTAGAAAGCTTGTTACTAAATTAGGTAGACCTAACATGGTTCTAATGTCAAAAATTGAGAATAAAGAAGCTATAGAAAACTTAGAAGATGTTATTAAAGCAAGTGATGCTATTATGGTGGCTCGTGGTGATTTGGCTGTAGAAACTGAACCAGAAATGGTTCCACTATATCAAAAGAAAATTATCAAATTATGTAATCAATTAGGAAAACCTGTTGTTACAGCAACCCATATGCTAGATTCTATGTGCACAAACCCTACACCTACTCGAGCAGAAGCAAGTGATGTTGCAAATGCTATATTAGATGGTACTGATGCTATTATGTTAAGTGGTGAGAGTGCAGCTGGAGAATACCCAGTAGAATCTGTACAAATGATGGTTAAAATAGCTACACAAACAGAACCAATCGTTCCTTATAGAGAACGCTTAGATAAAGCTATAACTAATAGATCAAGAAGTATTACTGATGCTATTTGTATTTCTGTAGTGGAATGTACATTAAATTTAGACAATGTTAGTGCAATTATTGCATTCACAGAAACAGGTGGTACAGCAAAACGTATTAGCAAATACCGTCCTAATTGCCCAATTATTGCATGTACAGAAAAAGATGACATCTGCAAAGATTTAGCTTATTATTGGGGTGTTATTCCTATGCTTGTGGAAAACATTAGAAATATCGCAGAATATGATAGTGTTGCTTTAGAAGTTGCAAGAAGAAAAAGATTGCCACTTGGATCTAAAGTCATCATCACATCTGGTATGGGTGGAACTATAGGTGGAACAAATACTATTCGTGTTATCGAAGTGGAATACTAAAAAATAAAAGAACTAATACTTGATATTAGTTCTTTTTTACTAGGAATTATTCATTTATTTTTTTCTTTTTAGTTTTAATAAAATTAATGATAATTGCGATGTTAAAGATTAATAATATAACAATTAAGGCGATACCATAATTTATCCAAAGTTCTTCAGGTAGTATTTTAATAATAGTATCATCATAAGTAAACATGAAATTATTTTTACCAGGAAAAAATATACTATGTAAAAATATAAAAAACTTTGTAAAGTTAATTAAAGAACAAATTATAGAAATTATAAAGACTACTAAAAATACGAATATACTACTCATGCCCATAGATAAACGTTTATATTTAATAGCAATAATATTTTTTTTATTTAAAATATATAAAGTAATTAAAGTAATAGTTGATAAAATTAACACAACAAAATTTAAAGTGAATAAATTTCTACAGTCATAAAAATGAGTTTTTGCATCATTTGAGCATACAAATATACCCATTTTAAAATCTTTATAGAATACTAAAAAGTCCATTAATTCATCAAACCCTTGTTTAATTTCAGTATAACTATAGTTTGTTGCTGGGGGCATACGCATATATGTTATATTAAAATAATATAATGGTCTAAATAAAATTAAAAATTCTAATGCGAATGTAACAATAAATAATAAAATTGCTAATTCTAATAATACTTTGCACACAATATTTTTGTTCATATAGTTCCTCAGTATTTTTATTATAGCATATAAATATCAAAAATAGTAGAAAAAAAATATAAAATTTAGTATAATAGTATTAAGTGAGGAAAGCATGAAAAAATTTAGTCATATTATTTTATTATTTTTATTGATTTTTTGTTTAATGGGGTGCAATGATGTTCCTGATACACCAGATACACCAACTATACCGAATACACCTTGTGTTCCTGAAGAACCAAATGAAATGATAGCTCATACGAAGTTACTACTTTTAGATCAAGAAAACAATTATATTGAATTATTAAATTGTGAAGCAACAACAATTTCTAAAAACACAAAAATTAGTAGATATGTGAATGAAAAACTAGTTGATGCAGGTTTAGATGATTTAATGATAGGTATGGATAACTTATATGTAAAATCTAAAGGTAAAGAAATTTTGCATTTAATTATTGATAATGAATGTGCTTTTAATCGTATTAGAGTAGGTATTCGTAAATCAATCAATAATATTGCGGATATTAATACGCTATATCATGATACTATAACAATTTTAATTAATAGTGATACGACACTAAGAATATATGACAATAGTAAAGTGTTTAGTATTAAACAAGGCACTTCATTAACATTTTCAAATCAAAATAAAAAAATAGTTTGTTATATAGGCAAAATATTATATTCTTTTGATAAAAGAATTATAATTGACGAAGCCCAAAATGAAATGACAGTATCATCAATATCAAGAGGAGTAGGAATTCCATCTTATAGTGGTAATTTAGAAATATCAATACATGATAATAAACTTTTACTTACAAATGATGTACTAATGGAAGACTATTTAACAAAAGTTGTACCATCAGAAATGCCATCTAGTTGGAATATAGAAGCATTAAAAGCTCAAGCAGTTGCAGCTAGAACATATGCATATCGTGAAATTTATAATAGAAAATTTATGAGCTATGGATATGTTGTTGATGATAGTGAGAGTAGTCAAGTATATAATAATCAAAAAGCTCAATCTTCTTCAACAAGAGCAGTAAATGAGACTAAAGGTATTACTATGTTTTATGATAATGAACCAATAATTGCTTATTATTATTCTTGTAGTTCAGGGTTAACTGGAAATGGTAATGAAGTTTGGATTCAAGATAAAGTGATTGAAGACATTCCGTATTTGCATGGTAAAAATTTAACAGACAAAGAAGTAGATGTTAGTGATGAAAATAGTGTACTTGATTTTTACAAAACAATCAAAATGTCAGCACCTTCAGCATCAAGTTCAAATTTCAGATGGCTTATCCAAATGAATAGAGATCAACTTCAAGAAACTTTAAATATTAATTTGCCATTAATGGTAAAGGGTAATGAATCATCATACCCAATTTTAAAAGATGGAAAATGGCAAGTAAGTGAATTTCCAAGTGACATTGGAAAAATTAAAGATATATTCGTAAGTGAAAGAGGCGCAAGTGGAGTAGTTGTCAGTTTAGAAATTGTTGCGGAAAATGTAACATTTAGAATTTATAATCAATACAATATTCGTTTTACTATAAGACCTAAGGATGTTTCATCCACAGTTTATAAATATAATTCCAATGGATATAATGATACTTATCAGTCCACTTCAAAAAATCCTTCAATTTTGACATCAGGTTACTTTGCATTAGAATGGAATGGTGATGTATTAAGTTTTTATGGTGGCGGTAGCGGACATGGTGTCGGTATGTGCCAATATAGTGCTAATTATTATGGAAATAATGGATATACTTTTAAAAGAATATTATCTGTGTTTTATGATAATGTGGAAATGATAGATACTTCTAAAACATATACTGTGATTAAGGACTTTGGAAAATTATTCCAATAATTATTTTACAAATTATGTATAATTAAAAATATTTGGCTAATAATAATATTGTGAATAGGTAAAGAAATTAGCTATATAAAACTTATTCACAGTGATTTAGTTCTAGATAATGGTCACAACATGAATTCATTTTAAAAAACTATAAGATATTTTTCTTATAGTTTTTTATTTATTTTTTTATATAGATTTTTAATTTAATTTATGATATAATCTATTTATTGTTAAAGGAGTAGTTATGAATATAGTAAGTTACAATTTAACGATGTTTCAATTAAATAATAAATTGAAAGATAAAAAATATGCCAATATGTTAGGATTCGATGTTAAAACACTAAAAAAAATGAAAAAAGAATCTTATATTTTTTCTAATGCAGAAATTGAAAAAATAGCATTTGTAACAGGAATAGAAAAATTGCAAACAGAAATACATGAAAAAATCAATTTGCAAGAAAAGAAGATATATGGAGCTAATTTTTTAAATGTGAGATATGAAGTATTATCATATCAAAACCATAAAATAGGTTTAATTAGTTGTATCTTTGATATCTTATTTTTAGTTATATTAGCCATATTAGCAATTTTTAAACAATTTGATTTGACAATTGATACAGAGAGTTTAAACGTTTTGCGAATAATTGTAATAATAGAACTATGTGTATTTCCATTTATGTATATAGTACTTCCATTATTAAAAATATATTACAATCGTACTTATATCGTAAAATTGGAATCAAAGTTAAATGAAAATGATATTGATGAAGCTTGCGGCATAGTGTATGGATGCTTAAGAAAAAGTATTAATAAATCTCTTGTGCCTCATTTATTCACCATTTTTTCAGAAGGAGTTATTGCTATATACGCTTTTTGTTGTATAAATTATGCAAAAAATACTTGGGGATACATTGTAATGATTGTTTTATTTGTTATTTCTTTATTGAATTCGATATATACATTTACCTATTTCTTTGGCGAAAAACAACATAAAGTTTTAAGGAGTTAATAATGCAAAAAAAGATTTTAACAATTAATGATATTTCATGTGTTGGAAGATGCAGCCTAACAGTTGAACTTCCACTTATTTCTTGTACTGGGGTTGAATGCTCAGTTTTACCGACTGCTATTTTATCGACACATACAGGAGGTTTTACAAATTATACATTTACTGATTTTACAAATGAGATGATGCCAATTGTTAATCATTGGAAAAGTTTGAATAAGCAATTTGATGGCATCAGTTCTGGATTTTTAGGATCAATTGATCAAATAGATATTGTGAAAAATATTATAAAAACATTTAAAACGGATAAAACAATTGCAATTGTAGATCCCGCAATGGCCGACAATGGAATTTTATACCCAACATTTGATATGAAGTTTGCCACTCATATGGCTTCATTGTGTCAAATGGGTGATGTTATTTTACCAAATATTACAGAAGCTTGCATATTGACAGGTGTTGAATATCAAGAGGATAACCATAGTGATGAATACATTAATAAAGTGTTAAATGCTTTAAAAGAAAAGGGCATGAAGAAAGTTATATTAACAGGTGTTAGAAAAGCAAAAGATAAAATTGGTGCTATTGCCTATGATCCCACAACAAATAGCGAATATTATTATGATCGAGAACTAATACCAGGATATTTTCATGGAACAGGTGATGTATTTGCCAGTGTATTTACGGGATGTTATATCTTAGGAAAAAGTTTAGAAGAAAGTATGGAAATTGCTGTGGATATTACTGTTTCATCAATTAAACATACTATCAAATATGAAGGTATTGATTTAAAATACGGAGTATGTTTCGAAGAAGCTATTCCAGAGTTAATTGAAAGATTAAAACAAAATAAGTAAAATAAAGGTCCTATATATATAGGACTTTTATTTATTATCTTTTTGATATTCTTTGGAAATTTTAATAATATTTGATAAAAACTCTTTATAATATTTTTTATCATTATCATTAATGTCCATTAGTAGCGTATGAAACATTTCTGTTTCTCTTGTGATATCAGTTATAGCAATATTATTTTCTCTTTTGTAGTCAGTTATTTTTTTAATTATACTCATTCTTTTTAAAAATAATTGTTTAAGTTCTATATCAATTAAATCTATTTCTTGACGATATTTAAGTAATTCATTCATATTATTTTCACCACTCCAAATATAAATTATAAAAAAATTATAACATATCTTAAATTAAAATGAAAGACTTATTGAAAAAAAGTTCAATTCGTGGTATTATATAAATATTAGGAGAACCATAATATGAAATTTTGGAAATTTATAAAAGAAAACTTAAATAAAATAATACTAATAATTATTTATATATTAGTAATGTATGTATTACCAGATTTACTTGGTAATATATTTAGAGATTATATAGTCACAGAAGAACAAGCATTATTATATAGTTGCATATTAAATGTTGTGCTATACTTATTACTTCTGACTTCGTGTTTCATTTTGTTATGGAATGATATAAAAAAAGATACGCAGATAATTAAAAACACACCTGCTATTAGAACATTCTTAATAATTATTATTGGTATAGTTTGTGCTTATGCATTAAACTATATTGGATCAATGATTACAAATATGATAACGGGGCCTGATGGAGGCAACTCAATGAATGAAAATGCCTTAAGAAAAATGATAGCTAGTAAATACGGATTTGTCCTTGTCCCAACAATTGCGTTCATTGGACCAATCGTTGAAGAACTTATATTTAGAAAAGCACTAACAAGCATTTTAAGAAATTTGAAAATCAATGATTGGCTTGTTATTGTAATTGTAGCTTTGTTGTTTGGGTCAATTCATGTAATTTCTGAAGGTGACTTTGAACAAATATTTCCATATGTTGCGATGGGGCTTGCTTTAGGTGGAGTTGAAAAATTTTCAAAAAACATATATCCATCTACAGTTGTACACATCTTTAATAATTATGTAGCAGTGGTTATTCAAATAATTTTAGGAATGCTTTAAAAATGATTCGATTAGAAGTTAATACAAACCAAAAATATGATATTTTACTTGGACATAATATTATTAGTAATTTAAAAGATTATGTAGACAAAAATAAACAAATTTTAATTATTATGGATGATAATATACCAGTTAGATATATGGAAAGCATCAAAAATTCACTAGATAATAATATTTATTCTTTTGTTATTAGGCATGGAGAAAATAATAAATCATTTAGTAATTATCAAAATATATTAAATTATTTATTAGATTTAAATTTCACAAGAGATGATATGATTATTAATTTAGGTGGAGGCGTTGTTAGTGATTTAGGTGGGTTTATTGCTAGTACTTATAAAAGAGGTATTAAGTATATAAATATACCAACAACAACTTTATCTATGGTTGATAGCTCAATAGGTGGGAAAGTAGCTATTAATTATTCGGGTTATAAAAATGTTGTAGGATCATTTTATGAACCATATCTAGTAATTATTGATATTGAATTACTGAAAACTTTAGATGAAAGAAATTATTATAACGGTCTTGTTGAAGCACTTAAAATGTCTCTTTTAGATTCCAAAGATTTTTTTGAATTATTTAAAGATTTACATCAAAATTTAGATGATATTATTTATAAATCATTAATGTTTAAAAAAAGAATTATTGAAGAGGATGAAAAAGATTTAGGAATTAGGCGCATTTTAAATTTTGGTCATACTTTAGGTCATGCTATTGAAGCAAAATATATTAACAAAATATATCATGGCGAAGCAGTAGGCTACGGAATGTTACCATTCATAGATAATTTGAATTTAAGAAGTCAAGTCCAAACAATATTACAAAAAATGAATATAAATATTGATGAGGCTAGATACCATAATTTAAAAGAATATATTAAGCAAGATAAGAAAAATAATTTTGAAAAAGACAAATTATATGTTAATGTTATAAAACTAAAAGATATAGGTAATCCATATATAGAAAAAATTGATATTGAACAATTTAATTAATAGGAGAATTTTATGGGTTCAACAATAGGACAAAATATTAAAATTACATTATTTGGGGAGTCACATGGCCCTGTGGTTGGTGTGACTATTGATGGCTTAAAGCCAGGAATTAAATTAGATCATGAATATATAAAAAATGAATTAATAAAAAGATCCCCAACTTCATCTTTATCCACAAAGCGTCATGAAAGTAATGATTATGAAATTATTAGTGGATATTTTAATGGATATACAACAGGTACGCCAATAACTATTATTTTTAAGAATGAAGATATTAAAATGGGTGATTATAAACCAAATATGATTAGGCCAGGTCACGCTGATTATTCCGCATTTCTAAAATACAATGGTTATCAAGATTATCGTGGCGGTGGCCATTTTTCAGGGCGCATGACAGCACCTCTTGTTGCGTGTGGTGCTATATGTAAAAAAATATTAGAACAAAAAGGAATATTTATTGGAAGCCACGTCAAACAAATTGGTGATATAGTAGATGTTGATTTTGCGGTTAATAAATATGAATTATCTAAACAAATCAACTATGTCAATACTCTTTCCTTTCCAACAATATCCCCCGTTGTAAAAGAACAAATGATTGAACGAATCAATGCGGTCAAAGAAGAAAATGATTCTATTGGTGGCATTATTGAAAGTGCTGCCTTAAATGTGGAGGGAGGAATTGGTGAACCATTTTTCCACTCTATTGAATCAGTTTTGTCAGCACTTATATTTTCAATTCCCGGAGTAAAGGGAGTTGAGTTCGGAAAAGGATTTGAATTTGCCTCACTTTTAGGCAGTGTTGCAAATGATCAATTTAGTTATCAAGAAGGAATAAAAATATTATCTAATAATAATGGTGGCATTAATGGAGGAATTAGTAATGGTATGCCTATCATAGTTAAAACAGCCATTAAACCAACCCCTAGTATTGGCAAAGCCCAATCGACAGTGGACTTATTAAAAAACAAAACGACAACTTTAAAATTAAAAGGAAGATATGATCCATGTATAGTAAGTCGTGCTTGTGTAATTTTAGATAGTGTGATTGCCATAGGTTTATTAGATTTATATATTGAAAGATATGGATATGAATGGATATAAAACAGGAGTAATTGGTAAAAATCTAACACATTCTTATTCACCTATGTTACATAATTTATTAGGTGATATGAATTATGCAATTTATGATTTAGCTGAAAAAGATTTAAAACAATTTATAGAAAAAAGAGATTATAAAGGATTAAACGTCACAATTCCCTATAAAACTAAAGTAATCGAATATATTGATGAAATTGAAAAAAAAGCCGAAATAATTGGATCAATTAATACCATTGTAAATGATGGTTTATTGAAAGGATATAATACTGATTATGATGGCTTTTTATATATGTGCAAAGATAAAGTGAAGAATAAAGTTTGTGCAGTGCTTGGAAATGGTGGAGTAAGTTTAGCAGTTATTGCAGTTTTAAAAGATGAGATGAGCAAAAAAATATATGTAGTCTCAAGAAATAAAAAAGAAGGAACTATTGACTATAATGATTTGTATTTAAAGCAAGATGAAATAGAAGTTATTATTAATACAACGCCTGTGGGGATGTATCCTCATATGTTAGAACAAATAATAGATTTAAAAAAATTTAAAAATCTAAAATATGTTTTTGATTTGATATATAACCCAATTAATACAATGCTAGTTCAAGAAGCAAGAACTCTTAATATTGAAGCATCATCAGGACTAGATATGTTAATAAAACAAGCAATTGTTGCGGATGAACTAATTTTCAAAAGAAAACATAGCATAACAGTTAAGCAGATATCTAAAATTATTAGGGATAAACAAATGAATATTGTTTTAATAGGACTACCAGGAGCAGGAAAAAGTGTTGTTGGCGAAATGTTAAGTAAAGCGCTAAATAAAAACTTTATTGATTTAGATATAGAAATAGTTAAAAAAACAAATAAAACGATTAATGAAATATTTAGAATTGATAATGGCAAAACATTTAGAGCGATAGAACAAGACATAGTAAAAGAAGTATCACTTCTTCATAACACGATTATTGCAACAGGTGGTGGAGTAGTGCTAAATGATGATAATATGCGCCTACTTAAAGCAAATGGCATTATCATTTGTTTACAAAGAGATTTAGATAAAATTGTTATTGATAACAATAGACCATTATTAAAATCGAAGCAAGATTTATTAAATCTTTATTTACAAAGAAAAGAATTATACGATAAATATCAAGATATAATTATATCAAATAATGGATTATTAGAAGATACAATAAATGATATTATAAAAAAAATATAGGAGGATAAAGATGCGAGCAATCATAGAAAATGCGGAAATATCAGGTACAGCAAAATTACCTTCATCTAAGAGTTTAACACACCGAGCATTAATCTGTGCAATGCTTGCAGATTCAGTTTCCACAATCTATAATGTAACTTATTCGGACGATATCTTAGCCACAATCTCATGCATCAAAGCACTAGGTGCACAAGTAAAGAGTGAAGAAGATAAAATAATTGTTACAGGTATTAATAATGCTTTTAATCAAATTGTTTCAAATGAATTAGATGCAAATGAATCGGCATCTACTCTTCGTTTCTTTATTCCGCTTGTTTCTTTAACGGGACAAGAGATAACAATTAAGGGTAAAGAATCCTTATTTAAAAGGCCATTAGATACATATAATAACATTATTCAAAAATACTCTAATAAAGTAATAGTAAATAAAAAAATAGAAGCCAAAGAATATAAAATTAAAGGAGACATTTCAAGCCAATTTATAAGTGGTTTAATGTTTAGTTTGCCTTTATTAGAGGATGATTCTTACATAAATGTTCAAGAACCATTTGAATCATCATCATATGTTTATATGACTATTGCCATATTAAAGGAGTTTGGCATTAATATTAAGGTGATAAATAAAAATAAGTTTTTTATTAAGGGCAAACAAAAATATAAAAGTGAAGATTATTATCTAGAGAAAGATTTTTCACAGGCAGCTTTTTATATAGCTTTAGGTATGTTTTATCCCTTAGTTATCCCTAATTTAAATCTAAATAGTATACAAGGTGATAAAGCAATATTAGATATTATCAAGTCATTAAATGGTAAGTTTTATTTTAACAATAATGATTTAATAACGGAACCAAGTGAATTAAGTAAAGGAATAATTGATATTAAAGATTGTCCAGATCTTGGTCCTATATTAATGGCTCTTGTATCTTTTATTAAAGGAAGTACAAAAATAATCAATGTAAAGAGATTAAAATATAAAGAATCCAATCGCATTTTATCGATGCAAGAAGAATTAAAAAAGTTTAATGTATCGATGTATGTTATGGATAATGAAATACTTATAGAAGGAGGAAATAGTTTATTTAGTGGCGAAGAACTAATGTGCCATAATGACCATAGAATATGTATGGCTTTAGTTTTGATGGGATTAATTGTACAAGAAGATGTCATCATTGATGGTATCGAATGTATTAATAAGTCATATCCATCTTTCTTTGATGATTTAAAGAAACTTGGCGCTAAAATAATACTTGAATAAAATGAATACAGTAGCAACGTTTATGAAAGTGTCTTTTTCAGAATATAAAAAAGCAATGGAAAAATATTTTAAATTTTCTTCTGAAGAAATAAAAGAGTTTTATGACAATATAGTATTACCAAAAAGAGCAACAGTAGGGTCTGCTGGATATGATTTTAAAGTTCCTTTTTCTTTAAAAATCAAACCTCAAGAAACTATACTTATACCTTCTGGTATACGTTGTAAAATGTGTGATGGATGGGTTTTATTGATGTTTCCAAGAAGTGGTCTTGGTTTTAAGTATCGTTTACAACTTGATAATACCATAGGTGTTATTGATAGTGATTATTTTAATAGTGATAATGAAGGTCACATTATGATTAAATTAACGAATGATACAAATGAAAATAAAACAATAGAACTAGACAAAAATCAAGGAGTATGCCAAGGTATTTTTATTCCTTTTGGTATAACAAGTGATGATGATGTAATAAATATTCGTAATGGGGGATTTGGAAGTACAAATTAATGAAAGTAGGTGACTAATATGGATTTTTTAAATGAATTAAAAGCATTAATTACAGAAAAGAAAAAAGAAGAGTTGAGAAAAAAGGTAATAGACTCCCATCCATATGATGTCGCTACCGCATTAAATGAATTAGATGATGAAGAAATAGATTATTTGTTTAGTAGTTTAGATGAAAAAGAAGTCGCAGATATTTTAGAATATGTTGATGAAGAAGAAGCCGCAAAAATCATTGAAAGAATGGAAACAGCTACTTCCGCAAACATCATTCAAGAAATGGAAAGTGATGATGCAATTGATATCATTAAGTCCCTTGACGATGAAACTAAAGAAAAGATTGTATCATATATTCCTAAAGAACAACTAACTGATATGAAAGAACTTGCTTCTTATGATGAAACAGAAGCAGGATCAATAATGACAAATAATTATTTAAAAGTAGAGTCAAAATGTACTATTCCTCAAGTGATGAAAATTCTCATTAATGAATCCAATGAACAAGAGATTATAGATACAATATTTGTTATTAATGAAAAAAAGGAATTAGTAGGATTAGTTGATTTAAAGAAGTTAATTATAGCTAGAAAGGATACTCCTTTACATGCGATAATGGAAACGAAGTTTAAATCTTGTCAAGATACAAGCAAGATATCTTCAGCTTCAACAATCCTAAAAGAATATTCATTATTAGTTTTACCGGTTTTACATAATAAAGTATTAAAAGGTATTATTACAATAGATGATGTCATTGATTTTGTGGATGAAGATAAAAATGATGATTACGATAAACTTGCCGGTTTAGCTGGAGATAACGATACCAAAGTGAGTAGTGTTTTTAAATCAAGAATACCTTGGTTACTCATCTTAATGGTTTTAAGTTTTATTGTTTCAACTGTTCTGGGGTTATTTGAAGAAATAATAGCTTCCGCAACCATCCTCGTTTTTTTCCAAACTTTAATTTTAGATATGGGAGGAAACGCAGGAACACAAAGTCTAGCATCCTCTGTTGTACGTTTATCTAAACAAGAGTTAGAAACAAAAAAACAAATAAAAAATCACTTAGGAAAAGAAGTTATATCTGGTTTAGCATTAGGACTAATTTTAGGAATTTGTGCTTTTATAATTACTTTTATATTTATGCTAATTAAGGGTAATGTCAGTCATAAAGCTATTATTAGTTTAGTAATTGGCTTATCTATGAGTTTGGGTATTTTTATTTCCAATTTTATGGGTAGTTTAATTCCTATCTTTTTGTCAAAAATCAAAATTGATCCAGCTGTTGCAAGTGGCCCATTTATTACAACATTAAATGATGTATTGGGAGTAGTAATATACTATTCTATCGCTTATATCATTTTGATTGATGGAGGCTTACTATGAAAGATTTACTTGTAATGACAAAAGAAGAATTAGTAAGTTATCTATCTTCCTTAACAAAAGAAGAAAGACTTCAAGTATTTAGTAATTATGATACAACTGAACTTGCCAAAATATTTGAGCATCTTGATGAAGATACTTCAAGAGTTTTTATATCAGAATTTGATGCTGCAAAAAGTGCAGAAATTATTTCTAAAATGAAATTTGATGAAGCGGTAACGTTGTTAAATGAAGTAGATGATGATAAACGTGAAGCATATTTAAAAACGGGAAATCAAAATATAGCAACAACATTGCAAACATTAAAAAAAGATTATTTATCAATGCATCCAAAAGATGTAGCCGATAAATTAAAAGAAATGGATGAAAGTGAAAGGGAAGAATTTTTCCATTTATTTACAAGTAATGAATTAGCTTCGTTCTTTAGTTATTTAGACGAAGAAGATGCCGCAATGTTTATTACAGCACTAACTGACCAAAAAGCTTCAGATATGCTTACTAATATGGATGCTGATGATGCTGCCGATATCATTAATGAGTTAGATGAAGATGATAAATCAAGTTATTTAGATTTAATGGAAACAGATGTAAAATCAGAACTTGAAAATTTAGCATCATTTGATGAAACAGAAGCCGGCTCAATAATGGATACTAGTTTCATATGTGTTGATGGATCTAAAGATGTTAAAGAAGCAATGAAAATATTAATTAAAGAAGCACCGCTTGTTTCTTCTATTTCCACAATCTTTGTAACAATTGATAATAAGTTTTATGGAGTTCTAGATTTTCGGAAATTAATAGTTACTAAATCCCCATGTTTAGTAAAAGATATTACAAATACGACATGTAAAACTGTTAACGTCAATGAAAAGATTGAAGAAGTATTAAAAATCGTAGATGAATACGATATTTATGCTTTACCAGTATTAGATAATAATAGTATTGTTGGTATTATTACAATTGATGATACTTTAGATAGATTAAATGAAGAAAGAGAAGAAGATTATAATCAACTTGCTGGTATAAGTGGTACAGAAGAAGCAAGTGATAACTTCTTTAAAATCTTAAAGAATAGACTACCTTGGTTAATATTATTATGTGTATTAGATATATTCGTATGTTTAATTATTTCTTCTTTTGAAGACATTATTAAACAATATACATTATTAATTCTATTTGAACCAATTATATTAGGGCTTGCTGGTAACGTTGGGACTCAAAGCTTAGCAGTATGTATTAGAAGACTTTCATATAACGAATTAAATAGTGGAAATAAAAAAATTAAACATATTTTAACAGAACTAAGAAACTCAATGTTAATTGGACTATTAGTTTCTATCTTATTCTTTGGTGTAACCTATGTATATGTCTTATTATCTAAGAGTGGTGGCAGTTTTTCCCCATTTTATATGGCGCTTGTCAATGCTATATCAATTATAGTTGTAATAATAGTATCAGGATTATTTGGATGTATCATTCCCATTATGTTTGATTCCATTCATGTCGATCCCGCTGCAGCAAGCGGTCCATTTATAACTACAATCAATGATATAGTGGCTCTACTAATTTATTTCTCTTTAGCAACACTATTTTTACTAGGAGTATAATATGTATATAGGTAATGTAAAAATAGAAGGAAAGCTAGCACTTGCACCTCTTGCTGGATATACAAACAAAGTATATAGAAAGATATGTCACGATATGGGAGCAAGTCTTACTTATACCGAAATGATTAGCGATAAAGGTTTATTATACGAAAATGAAAAGATATGGAAGTTATGTGAAATAGATAAAAATGAACATCCAACAGCGCTACAATTATTTGGTGGAGATATTGATGAACTTACTAAAGCCGCTAAATTAATCGATGCCCGTAGTGATTGTGATATAATCGATATCAATATGGGATGTCCTGTTAAAAAAGTTTTAAAAGCTGGAAGTGGTAGTAGTTTGTTACGTAACGTTGAATACTTAGAAAAAATGGTGAGAAGTGTTGTACAAAATGTTAGTAAACCCGTGACAGTAAAAATGAGAATTGGATTTGATCATAATTCTTTAAACTATTTGGAAGTTGCCAAAGCAATTGAAAGAGCAGGAGCTAAAGCAATATGTGTTCATGGCCGCACTAAAAGTGATTTTTATAGTGGTAAAGTAAATTTAGAAGCTATAAAAGAAATAAAAGAAAATGTATCAATTCCCGTTATTGGTAACGGCGATGTTAAAACAGTTGAAGATTTGGATAATATGTTAAAAACGGGAGTCGATCTAGTGATGATTGGAAGAGCTAGTTTTGGTAATCCCTGGATATTTGAAGAATTTAACGCTCATTTAAATAATATGCCTTATGTTAAAAAAACAGATAAAGAAAGAATTGAATTTTTACTTTATCATTTGAGTGAACTAGTGAAATTAAAAGGCGAAACAATCGCAATTTTAGAAATGCGCTCTTTAGCAAGTTGGTATGTTAAAGGGATGAAAAATAATAAAGAGTTTAAACAAAAATTAATTAATATTAAAACAGTTCAAGAATTCAAACAAATAATAACAGAATGTTTTCAAGATATATTGGAGGGCTAAATGAAAAAAGTTAAATACATCTTATTAAGTTTTATGTTTATTTTACTATCAGTATTTTTAATTGGTTGTAGTAATAATGATGACAAATTAATTAAGTTAGAAGAAGCAATAAAAGCGTTAGATGAAAAAATTGAAGATGATCAATATACAATTTCTGAATATGAAGAAGAGTTAGCTAAACTAAAAGAAGAGTTAGAAAAAGTAAAAAAATCTAATTCTATTACTTCATCTCGTGCAGATAATAATATTGAAAAAATTAATGAAGCAATTAAAGAAATTAATAAACAAATTGAAACAATTCAAGAAATTAGTGGTACATCAATAAGTGTTATGCTTGCGGATAAGTATTATTTAGTTGTGGGTGATAATTTTCAATTATTTTATCGTTCTGTAATTAAAGCAGTTGATCCATATGGATACTATATCAAATTAAGTGGTGATAATGGCCATGCATATAATCGTTATTATGAATTTAAACCGACAACTGCTGGAACATATAAACTTACAATTGAAGTAAGAGATGATAATGGTCATATATTTGGTAGTGATTCTACGGTTTTGATTGTTACAAATAAACCACAAAAAGCCGAAAGAAAAGTATTATGTATAGGTGATAGCTTAACTGCTAGTGGAGAATGGGTAGCAGAAGGTGTAAGAAAATATAAAGAACAAGGTGGCTTAATTTCAACGGTTGGAACTGTTAAAAAAACTATTAATTCAGAAACAGTTAATTACGAAGGCCGTGGCGGTTGGCAATGGAACAATTATTTATCAGGATATGATGCAACACCTAGTCCTTTTAAATCAGTTAATGGTGGTATTGATTTTAAAGAATATATGGAAAAAAATAATATAGATGAAATCACTGAAGTATATATTATGATGACATTTAATGGTTTACCAGGTACATTCCAAGAATTTTCTTTCAATGATAGCTTTATTAAAGATGCTAAAAAATTAATTGATAAAATTCATACTGATTTACCAAATGCAAAAATTAGCATAATGAGTTTGCCGCTTACTTCCACGAAAGCGGGTTTAGGTGCTTACTACACTATTAAGCAAGCATATGGTGATAACTATGGTAAAGCAGTAACAATCTTAAATTATGATGCTTTTTTAGAGGATTGGTGTAAAATGGATGAATATAAAGATTTCATGAGATTTGTGGACATAAAGGGACAATTCGATAGTGAGAATAATATGCCAAGTGAAAAGAAAGCTGTTAATAATACAAATAATAATGTACAAGAGGAAGTTGGAAATGCCATGGGGATGCATCCTAGCAGTGCTGGATATAAACAAATAGGGGAAGCATTCTATAGAGCACTTATGTCTAATTGGTAGAGAATATGAAGGAAGTATTACTTAGTGCAAAAGGTCCAGTTGGAGTATATTTAGTTCCAGATAGGGTAAAATGCAAGTTAAAAGAATATTGTATTAAATATGTCAAAGATTATTTAAAAATTAAAACATATCAAAAAGAATTACGTTTTAATGAAACTGATTTTATTAAATATCTTAATAATATCTTTCCAAATGAAAAATCTATATTTATAAAAACACTTGGACATATATGGATAAAACCAGAACTTCCAGATAAGTACAGAGATTATGAGTGGTATGATTTTTAAATCAGAGTTAGTAGAAATACTAGCTCTTTTTATATGTTTAAACTAATTACTATCATTTTAACTTTAATTAGTCATAAAATAATTACTAAAATCATTTAATTTTAAAAAAAGGTGTGATATAATTTATATATATCTTAAGGAGATTATTTATGAAAACAAAAGGTATGAGTATAAAAAATAATAATTTATATATAGGAAGTTATAAAGTATATGACTTAGCACAAGAATTTAAAACACCACTTTATATATATGATGAAGAAAATATCAAAGAAAAATTAGATATATTTAAAAATAAATTTAAAAGTAATAAATTTAATACTCTTGTTGTTTATGCCTCTAAAGCATTTTTATGTCCCCATATTGCTTCATTAATTAATGAATATGATATGGGAATTGATAGTGTTAGTGAGGGTGATTTATATCAACTAGATCGTATGAGATTTCCTTTTAGTAGAATTGTTTTACATGGAAATAATAAAACAGAAAGTGAAATAGAATTTGCGATAAAACATAATATTGGATATTTAGTAGTAGATCATTTAGAAGAATTAGATATAATAATTAAAGTATGTAATACTTTAAATAAAGATGTTAATTTGTTATTGAGAGTTAATCCAGGAATAAGTGCTCATACTCATGAATATGTTCAAACATCGTTATTGAGCAGTAAGTTTGGAGAATCAATTTTTGATGCCAAAAGAATTGATGAAATATTAGATATATGTAAAAAAAATAAACATCTTCATTTTTTAGGATTCCATAGTCATATAGGCTCTAGTATTCAAAATCCTAAATATTTTAAAAAAGCAACAGAAACAATGCTTGAATTTGTATATGAAACAAGTAAACGAAATAACACGAAATTTCCAGTATTAAATTTAGGTGGTGGATTTGGAATTAAATATTTAGATACTGATAAAGAATTTAATATTGAAAAAATGTTGAAGAGCATTATTACTTCAACGGAAGAATATATATCTACTCATAGCTTTGGGCTTGAAACAGTAATGATAGAACCAGGAAGAAGCATTGTTGGGGACAGTGGATCAACCATATATACAGTAGGCGATGTTAAAAAAACATATGGTGGTAAAAAGTATGTATTTGTTGATGGAGGAATGACAGATAATATTCGTCCTGCGTTATATCAAGCTAAATACACATGCGATATATGTAACAATATGGAATCAAGTGATAAAGAAGTTGTTGATGTGGTTGGCCCATGTTGTGAATCTGGTGATATTGTTGTTACAGATTATGAAATGACAAAAGCCAAAAAAGGAGACACTTTAATAACCTATTGTACAGGAGCATATGGATATTCTATGAGCTCTAATTACAATGGTAGCGTTCGTGGTGCTGTTATATTTGTAGATAAAGACAAAATATATATGGGAATTAAAAGAGAGGAGTATACAGATCTTATGAAAAACTATCCGATAGAAAACAATGCAAGAATATTTGATTGTCATAGTGATATGTTATTTGACTTATGGACAAATAAATGTAAAGGAGTAAACAATCGTTTTAACGATTATCATGTTTTACAATTGCAAAATAGTGTTGTAAAAGGTAGCATTTTTACAATGTATTCGCCTTATGATTTTGATTTAATTGAAGCATGTAAAATTGCTTTAAAAGAAATAGATTTAACAAATCTAAACGGATTTAAAGTAATTTTAGGGCTTGAAGGATTAAGAAATTTAAAAACTATTGAAGACATAGATACATTATATGATATGGGCTTTAGACATGCAATGTTAACATGGAACGAGGAAAATAAATGGGCAACAGGTGCCAAAGCATCAAGCGATAGAGGTCTAACAGAAGAAGGAAAGAAGTTAGTACTACATATGCAAGAAAAAGGCATGATTATTGATCTGGCACATACTAATGAAAAAACATTTTATGATATATTAAGTGTTGTAAATAAAAATATTATTTATTCACATGGTAATTGTAAAGCATTGTGTAATCATGTGCGTAATGTGACAGATGATCAAATGCGTGCACTTAAAGCTGTTGATGGATTACTAGGATTAACACTTGCTAATAATTTTATAGATAGCGATAAAGATAAACAAACAATGGCTCGCTTCTTAGAACATGTAAAACATGCAATAGATATTATGGGAATAGATAATGTATGTTTTGGCTTTGATTTTATGGATTACTTATCAGATTTTCCAAATAGCAATTTAGAGGCTGTTAAAGATACGACATATACATATCGTATTATTGAAGGATTAAAACAAATAGGTTTAACAGATGATGAAATTGATAAAGTATGCTATCGTAACTTCTATGATCGTTATAAAGATAAAGTAGTATTTAAATAGGAGCGTATAATGAATAAAAAAATAAACGAATTAATAAATGAAGCAATAAATGATGGAGCCTTTCCAGGTGCAAACTTCTGTATCATACATAACGGCAAAATTGATATCGAAACATATGGATTAAAAGCTAAATATCCAAATGAAGAAAAAAATAATATAAATACATTATATGACATGGCATCTTGTTCTAAAGTCGTTTCAACAACGACTGCAATTATGATTTTAGTAGAACAAGGAAAAATAAGATTATTTGAACCAGTATGTAATATATTACCAGAATTTCAAATGAAGGATGTCACAATATGGGACTTGCTTACGCATACATCGGGATTAATTGAAGGACTTCCTGGAAGTCATTCTATGACTAAAGAACAAATTATTGATGGAATAATGCATCTTACTCCAAACTATCCCAAAAATACAAAAATTGTTTATTCAGATTTAGGCTTTATTGTTTTAGGATTAATAGTAGAAAAAGTAAGTGGCATGACTTTGGATAAGTTTAGCAGACAATTTATATTTGATCCTCTAGAAATGTATGATACTGGATACAATCCAGTCGATACATTAAGATGTGCACCAACTGAAGATAGAGGTGGATATATTGATAGGGGATATGTTCATGATGAAGTTGCCCATATCATGAATGGTGTTGCTGGTCATGCGGGATTATTTAGTACTATTACGGATATAAGTCATTTTCTAGAAATGATTTTAAATGATGGCGTGTATAAAGATAAAAGAATATTATCTAAACAAACAATTGATTTATTTTTTACACCACAAGTAGAAGAAAAAGTAGGAGTATCATTAGTTAATAATACAAGATCTATTGGATGGATAAATAAAGGAGCATATCCATGTAGTGGGGATTTAGCAAGTAATGAAACTATTATGCATACTGGATTTACTGGTACAAATGTTGTTATTGATAGAAAAAATAAGGTAGCATTTTCTTTACTTACTAATAGAGTACACCCAACAAGAAAAAATATTAAAATAATTTCTTTTAGAAGCAAGTTAGGAAATTATATATTTAGTCATTTGGAAGAATTATGAAAGTAAAAAAACTCAAAAAGAATGATACAATTGGATTAATTATTGCTTCATCTTGCAATCGACAACAAGAACGTATGCCTAAGATTGAAACAATAATAAAATCTTTAGGTTATAATTATAAATATGGTAAAACAGTTTTTTTGAAAGATGGATATCTTGCGGGTACAGATGAAGAAAGAGTTAAAGATATTCATGATTTCTTTTTGGATGATAATATTAATGCTATACTTTGTTTTAAAGGAGGATTTGGTGCTAGTAGGATTGTGGATAAAATTGATTATAAGTTGATTAAAGAACATCCTAAATTATTTATAGGGTTAAGTGATGTAACAGCATTACTGAATAATTTCTATAAATATTCTAATCTCCCAACAATACATGGCGAAGTTGGCATTCTTCTTGGTAGTAAAAATATAGATCAAGAATCATTAAATGATTTTAAAGATTTACTAACCTTAAATACCAAAGGAAGAGTATTAACGGGAAATAATATTAAAACATTAGTGGGTGGCGTAGTAACAGGAAAAATAGTAGGCGGCAATCTATCTTTAATTTCTGATTTACATGGAACCCCTTATGAAATTGATTTTGACTCTAAAATTGTTTTAATTGAAGAAGTTGAAGAAGAACCATATAACATTGATAGGATGTTTGCCCAATTACGTTTAAGTAAAAATATATATAAGGCTAAAGGATTTATATTTGGATATTTTACTGATTGTAAAGATCCATTAAATGAACAAAGTTACGAAGCTTTAATTAAGGAATATTTTGGGTCATTAAATGTACCTATTATTTATGATTTCCCAACAGGCCATGAATTTCCTTTACTCAATGTCCCTATTGGATTAGAAGTAAAGTTAGATGCAGATAATAAAACAATTACAATTATGGAAGAATTATATGAAAAAGATTAATACCTTAGAATTATATAAAAAGTTCATAAAAGAAGATGTGAATGAACATCCTAAAATTTTAGTACATGCTTGTTGTGCACCATGCTCATCAGAAGTAATAAATGAATTGTATAAACATGGGGATATAACAATATATTACTATAATCCTAATATATATCCGTTTAATGAATATCAAAAAAGGTGGGAACAATTTTCTTTACTTCCTTTTGATTTTGAAAAAATAAATGGTGAATATGATGAATCTATTTATTTAGATATTGTTAATGATGTAAAAAATCAAAAAGAAGGAAGTATTCGTTGTTACAAATGCTATGATTTTCGAATTAAAGAAACGGCAAGATACGCAAAAGAAAATGGATATGATTATTTTACCACAACCTTATCGATAAGCCCATATAAGAATAGTAAATGGATTAATGAATTAGGTGATAAGTATAGTAAAGAATATGGTGTCAATTACATTTATTCAGATTTTAAAAAGAATGATGGATATAAAAAGTCGATTATTTTATCAAAGGAAAATAATTTGTATCGTCAAGAGTATTGTGGATGTAGGTATTCTTTAAAAGAAAAGGAAGACAAAATTAAAGATTAATAAAAATATATTAAGTAATGCATTTACTATATTTATATAGTAGATGCATTTTTATATTTAAGTATAAGTGTTAATAAAAGGTATATAAACAAGTATTAATATTTATAGGAAATAATCATTTATATTACAAAAAAAGAAATTTAAAAAAATAATAACAATTTCGCAATATTTTAAACAAATGTGCAATTTGCACAATTTTAACTTGTAAAATTGATTGATTTATGATAAAATATGTACTATGAATAGGTTTGCATATTTAACAAAAAGAAAGGAGTAAATATGTATAATATATACCCGCAAGTTAAATTCCAACAAAGAAATGATGGATATTTTACAAAACCAAAAGAATTTAATGCTTATTTTGAAACACAACCTCTTTTTTTCGATGAACTAAAAACAAGCATTAATTTTAAAATATCAACTTTAGAAAGCGCTAATCTTATTTTTCAGAATAATGATGTATTAAATGATCAAGCTTATGAATTATTAGTATTTGATGATGTAATTGAAATACACGCTAATAGTGAAAGTGGTTATTATTATGGATTTAAAACTTTAAAACAACTTTTAGAATTAGATACAATAGAATGTGGATACATTTCAGATAAACCTGACCTGAAGATACGTGGTTTTATGCATGATATTAGTCGTAATAAAGTTCCTAAAGTTGAAACAGTTAAATACATAATTGACATAATGAGTGATTTAAAAATGAATCATTTAGAATTATACGTTGAAGGCTTTAGCTTTGAGTATGTATCTTTTTCTAAGTATCTTGAAGATAATTGTTACATAACTCAAAAAGAATATAAAGAACTTGAAAATTATGCAAAACTACATTTTATTGATTTAGTGCCAAATCAAAATGGATTTGGGCATATGCAAGAGTGGTTAGCAAAAGATGAATTTTCGCATTTAGCTGAAGCGCCAGATGGTATTGATTTATGGGGAACACATAGACCACCAAGCACATTGAATGCCAATGATCCTGGTTCTTTAGAACTAATTAAAAAAATGTATGATGATATGCTATCTATATCATCGTCAAATTATTTTCATATGAATTTCGATGAACCTTTTGAATTAGGCAAAGATAGAACTAAAGAAGATTGCTTAACAAGAGGAGAAGGAAATGTATATATGGATTATGCTCTAAAAGCAATTGACGTGATAAAAAAATATAATAAAACACCACTTATATGGGGGGATGTTTTATTGAGACATGATGATGTATTATCGCGTATTCCTAAAGATGTGATATTTGTGGACTGGGGATATGAAGGTGAATATCCATTTGATCAAAATCTTTTAAAATTAAAAAATGCAAAGATAAAATTTATGGCTGCTCCAGGAACAACTTCTTGGTGTAGCTTACTAACTAGAACATATGACTATTTAGAAAATATAAGCAGTGCTATTTGGCATACATATGAATTAGGCGGTGAAGGAGTTATCTTAACTGACTGGGGAGATGTGGGACATCTTCAACATTTATCTAGTAGTTTTGCACCACTTGTATATATGGGACTACTTAGTTATCGTGTTCACCATGGTGTTTTTAAAGATTTAAAACCATACCTAAACAAATATATTTTTAAGGATAGTTTAGGTCTTGCAGCTGATATATTTATGGATGCGGGAACATATTATAAGTATGAACCTCATTACACTGGTAATGGAACCGTTACTTTTTATACAATGGTTTGGGCTTTAAATTCATTTAAAGAAAAAGAACCAATTGAATATTTTAGATCACATATGAAATATAATTTATTAAATTTCGAACAATATAAATTACTAATTGAATTTTTTAATCAAAAGCAAAAAGAAATTAATATTTGTAGTATTGATTCAATATTTAAAAAAGAGTTATGCAATTCAATAGACATTTTGAAATTGCTTGCTAGTATTAATGTTGGATATAATGAAACAATTGATTTAAACTTTAGAATTAAATGCTTTAAAGAAGTAATAGAAAATATTGAAGAAATTAAAAAAGATTTAAAAGATACATGGCTGTATAGGAATAAATATAGCAGATTAGATAAGTCGTTAGAAGAACTTAATAAAGTTAAACAATTTGCAATCATGAGTATAGATTATTATCAAGGAGGAAAATGATGAAATCAAAGATTAAAATTACTACTAAGCTTGTTAAAAAGGTAATACTTTGGACTTTACTTGCTGCATTAGTAGTTGGCTTAGGCATAATTATTGTTGATAGCTATTCTAAAGACAACATTTTATCAAATAATTCGCCTTTACAAAGTTTGGATTATAGTGGTAAATATCGTTCATACATAGAAAAACAATTAATTAGTAAAAACTATTCAAGTGATTATGAAACAATAATTTCTGAAGAAATTAAAAAAGAAAAAAATCGTATCACAGATGAACAAAATGCAAAAATTGATGCTTTGACTAATGAATATAATACAAATAAAACTAATGAAGAAACAAAATTCACAAATCAAAGCACAGCATTAGAAAATGAAAAGAAAGCAAAAATTGCTGAAATAGAAGCTTCTGATTTACCAAAAGCTGATAAAGACAAGCAAAAACAAACTGTTGAACAAGAGTATTCTACAAAACTAGAAACTTTGACAACAGAGCATAAGGATTATCTAGCAAAACTAGAAAGTAAATATGAAAGTGATAAGTTAGAACTTGAAACTAGTTATGCAGAAGATTATAATGCAGTAAATGAAACAGATGTTCGTGAAGGCATAGTTAAAAAACTTCTAAACGGAAAAACATTAACTGAAGCAATTAATGATAAAGAAAACACTCCAAGTGGATATGTATTTTCTTTAGATGAAGCTAAAAATAATGCTATTAGAGCTTCATATGATTATTCTGCAACGGAAGTAGCAAATACTGTAAATGGCGTACGTATTGATAGTCAAGTGGGTCAAACATTTAAAGTTGAAGGTTCAGATATTGAATACGTATATAGCGCAAAATCTGGAAAACTAGTTTATACAGTAGATGTTCCCGTATCTGGATATTATAACATTTTAATCGATTATATTCCTTATTCAACAACTGCAAGTATGAAAGCAAATAATACAAGTATCACTGAAGAAAGTGGTGGTGCAACAATTGAAAGAGCTATATATGTAGACGGAAAGATTCCATTTGATGATGTAGCTAACGTATCATTTGTTAGAACTTGGGGTGATGGTGGTGAAAAATTTGTTGATGCAAAAGGCAATGAAATTAAACCAACACAAGTAGAAATACCTCAAAGAAATCAAGCATATGTGAGAGATTCAGTTGGCTATGTTACAGAACCATATTTAATTTATTTCTCAAAAGGAACACATACAATTGAGATTGAAGCAATTCGTGAAAATATGGGTATTGCAAATGTGTTTTTAACAAGTAAGGAAGGATATCAATCTTACGAATCATATAAAGAACTTTATAAAAATCAACCTGTTGTTAATGGCGAAATTGCTTATAATATTCAAGGTGAAGGTGGAGAATCTTTATATTACGAAAATGGTAAAGTTAAAGAAGTGTTTAATACAAATGTTGTTCGTACTTCATCAACTATTTATGGTTCATCAGATAGAACTAGTGCTTATAACTCATATATCAAAGATGGAAAAGAACAATCAGCATCTCCTGTTAAAATTATTTTGAATACAATAGGTGGTTCAAAATGGAGTACTCCTGGTGATTGGATTAGTTGGGATGTTGATATTAAACAAGCTGGTTTATATAAAATATCTTTAAGAGCAAAACAAAATGTTTCACGTGGATTATTCTCATCAAGAAAGTTAGCTCTTGATGGAGCAGTTCCATTCTCTGAAGCAATGAATTGTAAATTTGTTTATAGTAGTGATTGGAATATTGTAACACTAGGTAATGAAGGTGGAGAAGCATATTACTTTTATTTAAGTGAAGGCAAACACACAATTAGTTTAGAAGTTACTTTAGGTGACTATGCAACACAAATAAATCGTGTTCAAGGTGTTATTGATGATTTGAATGCTTTATATAGAAAAATAATTCAAAAGACAGGAATTAATCCTGACCCATATATGGATTATTTTAAAAATGCATCAGGTAAAAAATTAATTGCACAAGCACAAGCTATATTCCAAGAATGTTGCAATACATTATATGATGTCTCTGAACAAATCACAAAAATTTCTGGTGAAAAGAGTAGTGAAACAGCTTCACTTGAAACTTTAGCTGTACAACTTCAACAATTTATCAAAGATTATCGTAAAATACAAAAGAACTTATCAGACTTTAGTACTAATATTTCTTCTCTTGGTACATGGATTTTAAATGTCAGTCAACAAGCATTATCAATTGACTATTTAATTGTTCATTCAGATGATTATGATTTACCAAGAGCTAACCCTTCATTCTTTGGAAAGACTTGGTTTGGTATTAAAGGATTCTTTGGTTCATTCTTCTTTGATTATGAAAGTGTTGGATTAAATGAAGAAAATGGTGATTGGAAAACAATTGAAGTATGGCTATGTACTTCTGAAAGCCAAGGTCGTGAACAAGCAAATGCAATTAGTGCTATGATTAGTGCGGCAATGGAAGATACAACAAGTTCAATTTATGGTATAAATGTAAAATTAAAAGTTGTTTCAGCAGATGTTTTACTTACAGCAACACTTGCTGGTAGAGGACCTGATATTGCTATTAATATTAGTAATGGTACCCCAGTAAATTACGCATTACGTGGTGCAACATATGACTTGACAACATTTACAACTGAAAACTTAAAAAACTATTTTGGAGAATCAAGAGTTGCAAGCCAAAACATTCATAGCTTCCAAGACATCGCTTTAAGTGATACTCTTGAAATAAATGGTGGTTTAAGAAGATTCCAACGTAGTGCAATGGTTCCATATGAATTTGAAGGTGGATATTATGCATTACCATATACTCAAAGTTATTTAATGATGTTCTATAGAACAGATATGTTTGAAGAATATGGTTGGGAAGTTCCAGAAACATGGAGTGATGTAATTCAATTAATTCCAGAATTACAAATCATGAACTTCCAATTCTACTTGCCACTAAATACCAGTGGTGCATCAAGTGTTGTTAACCAAATATTTGCATCATACTTATATCAAAACGTAGAAAACTCTTCTAGTGCTTTCTATCGTACAAGCACAAATAGTTTTGGTGAAAGTTATATTGAATCAAACTTTGATTCAGAAGAAGCAAAACAAGCATTTGAATTCTGGTGTAGTTTCTATACAGATTACAAATTCCCATTATCAGCAAGTTTCGTTAACCGTTTCCGTAGTGGTGAAACTCCAATCGGAATTGTTGGATACGATATGTATAATACATTAGCAGTATCTGCTCCGGAAATTAGAGGTAAATGGAGTTTTGCATTACTACCAGGAACAGAAAAAATTGATAATGAAGGAAATAAATATATTGATCACTCAGGCGCTGCTAGTGGTATGTCATTAGTTATGATGTCTAAGACTGAAAATCCTTATGAAGCATGGGCATTCATGGATTGGTTTACAAGTGCAGATACACAAGTAAATTATGCACGTGAAATTGAAGCTATTTTAGGTGCAGCTGCTCGTCATAATACTGCGAATGTTTATGCATTTACAAGACTAGCATGGACAGAAGACGAAAAAGCTGTTTTAATGGAACAATGGAAAGAAACAGTAGGTGTTCCTGAAACTGCCGGTGGTTATTACACTGGACGTAACTTAGAAAATGCCTTCCGTGAAGTAGTTAATAATAACTATAACCCAAGACAAATATTGGCAGATTACATCTTAACAATTAATAGTGAAATAGATAGAAAACGTGAAGAATTTGGCTTACCAACATCAAAAAGTCAAGGAAAGAAGAAGTAAAAAGGAGGTTAAAAATGGAAGATACAATCAAAAAAGAAAATTGGTTTAAACAAAAATGGAACCAATTTAAAGACTGGAAACAAAGAACAAGTATTAAGATTGATCGCTGGAGTAGAAAAAAGCCATTGAGAAGAAAAATCTATTTAAATAGAACATTATACTTAATGATGCTTCCATATGTGCTTTTATTCACTGCTTTTACAATTGTACCAGTTGTTATGAGTTTTGGCCTAAGTTTTACTTACTTTAATATGTTAGAGGCTCCTAAACTAGTTTGGTTTAACAACTATTTAACATTATTCTTAGATGATGAGATATTTATAATAGCTATTAAAAATACATTAATTATTGCAATTATTTGTGGACCTGGTGGTTATTTAATGTCATTTGTTATGGCGTGGTTAATAAATGAACTTCCTGGAAAACTTAGAACAATTATTACGTTAGTATTTTATGCTCCATCATTATCAGGAAATGCCTTATCAATTTGGACAATTATTTTCTCAAGTGATATTTATGGATATGCTAACTCATTCTTAATTAAATTTGGATTTATATCTCAACCAATTACATGGTTGACAAACTCTAAATATATTTTACCAATTGTTATTATTGTTCAATTATGGATGAGTTTAGGTGTTAACTTCTTATCATTGATTGCTGGATTAAAAGGCTGCGATAAAACATTATACGAAGCTGCTGCCGTTGATGGAATTAGAAATAGATGGCAAGAATTATGGTATATCACATTACCACAATTAAAACCACAATTAATATTTAGTGCTGTAATTCAAATTTCATCGGCACTAGGTGTTGGATCTATCACAACATCACTTGCTGGATTCCCTTCAGTATCTTATGCTGGTCATACAATTGTTAACCACTTAACCGACTATGGTAGTTTGAGATTTGAAATGGGATATGCTTCAGCCATAGCAACATTGTTATTCGTTGCTTCAATTGGTTTAAATAGATTGATTCAGAATTTGATTAGAAAGGTTGGTGACTAGTAATGGCTAAAAAAGAAAAATTAGACATTAACGAAAGAAAGTCAAGAAAAATTGATTCTCGTCCTTTCTCTGAAATAAGTAATTTCAAAGTTACAAGACGTTCAAAAAAGAAAAAAAGAATTAATAGATCAAAAGGTGGAGATATTGCTTTATTCATTTTCTTAGCAATATTTGGTTGCTTCAGTGCATTACCACTTGTATTAACAGTATCTAATGCTTTTAAACCTTTAGATGAAATATTCTTATACCCACCTAGATTTTTTGTTAAAAATCCTACATTAAACAACTTTTCAGATTTAGTTAATGCTTTAGGTAGTTCACTTGTTCCTTTTTCAAGATATTTCTTTAATACAATATTAGTAACTATAGTTGGTACATTTGGACATATTATTATTTCTTCAATGTGTGCATATCCACTTGCAAAATATAAAGTTCCAGGTGGAGCTGTAATATTCGGTTTAGTTGTATATTCACTTATGTTCCCATCAAGTGTTACTGCAATTCCAAACTATATCGTATTAAACTTCTTTGGTTTAATTGATACGTATTGGTCAATTATTTTACCAGCATTTGCATATTCAATGGGATTATTCTTGATGAAACAATTTATGTCAAGCGTTCCAACAAGTTTAATTGAAGCTGCAAAAATTGATGGTGCTGGCGAATTTAAAATTTATTATAAGATTGTTATGCCTCTAGTTAAACCAGCATGGGTAACATTAATTATCTTGTTATTCCAAAGCTTATGGTCAACTTATGGTTCTTCAACAATTTATCGTGAAGATTATAAAATGGTAAGTTATGCTTTAAACCAAATTGCTACAGCCGGTGCTGCAAGACAAGGAACTTTAGCCGCTGTAAGCTTAATTATGATTATTGTTCCAATAGCTGTATTCGTAATTTCACAATCACAAGTTATGGAAACAATGGCTCATTCAGGTATGAAGTAGAAAGGAGACTAAATAATGAAAAAACTTATTAAAAATAGAACTATTAATAAAGTCATTTTAACGTTATTAGTTTGCTTTACTTTTATCACAATCACAAATGTTAATGCTGGAACAGGATATACTTATGATAGTAAAGGAAATCCCATTTATTCAACAGAAGGATTCACAGTAAATAGTCAACCATTAAATTATGCTGACTTAGGAATAGTTTCGGAAACATTTGAACCATCTGATTTGTTTGTTTATACTCCAGAAGTTGGAGAAAGAAGAATTTATTTAACTGACTCAAAACTAAACAAAGTATTTGTATTTGATAATGATTTAGTAATGCTTGGTTCTTTCGGCGGAGCTATATTTAATCCTAGCGAATTACATAATACAACATTAACAGAAATAAAAACTTATGATCAACCAAACAATAGATCTAAAAAAATCTATCAAACAGAAAAAGATGTTGAAAATGTTGATACAGAAATTAATTTTTATAATGTTGCTTCAATTTATAGAGCTGTAACACCAGCAACAGGATTAGATTTAATCTATATTTGCGATAAAGGAAATAACCAAGTTGTAATTCTTGATGCAACAACTTATGATCCAACTACTGAAAAATATCGTGTTTATCAAGTAGTTACAAAACCATATGATGAATTAGGAGATAGCGTTGCTTTCTCTCCTAAGAAAGTCATTACAGATATTAAAGGAAGAATGTATATAATTGCTGAAAATGTTACTGATGGTATTATGCAATTTTCTGTTCAAGGTGAATTTGATAGATACACAGGAACAAATGATATCACATTAACAGCTTGGCAAATATTCTGGAGAAACTTTTCAACAGAAGCTCAATTATCAACACAAAAAACATTATACAATACTACATTTAATAGTATGGCATATAGCAATACAATGATTTATACAGTATCAAATGCTATCATCAATTCTGATGATACAAAGAATACAAAAATCATGATAAAAAAGATTAATCCATCAGGTGATGATATCTTGCGTAGAAATGGATATAAAGAACCGATGGGAGATGTAAAGTATTCAGAAGCAAAAGATTTGTCTTCAAGTGATACTGGTCCATCACAACTTGTTGGTATAACTGTTAATGATTATGGTGTATATTCAGTTATTGACAATAAGCGTGGTAGAATATTCACATATGACAATGAAGGAAATTTATTATATATTTCTGGTGGTACAGGAGACCAAGCCGATAAATTATCTAACCCAATTGCTATTCAATATTTAGATGAAGATTTATTAGTTTTGGATAGAAGAAAAGGTACTATTGTTAGATATGAACCTACAGAAATTGCAACAATTATTAATCAAGCAGTTTATCAAGAATACATTGGTAGAACTTCAAGACAAGGAATTAAACCAGTATTTAACATTAGTACACAAACATGGTGGATTGATAAAGAAGATACTAAACTTCCAAATAAAGATGCAAAAACAGAAGTTGTTGATGGATATTGGTATATCGGTGGTGTTAATACTAATATTAAGGAAGAAGAATTAGCAGCTTCTGATTACTGGGAACAAGTTGTTAAGCTAAATGCAAACTATGAATATGCTTATGTAGGTATTGGACATAAGTATATGAATGACAAAAACTATAAAGAAGCTATGCATTACTTTGAATTAGGTGAAAATAGAGAATATTATAGTAAAGCATTTAAACAATATCGAGATGCCATTATTAAGAAATGGTTTGGACCTGTTGTTGTAACAATAGCCGTATTAGCTATTGGAAAGACTGTTTATAAAATAGTTAGAAATAAAAAATTAGGAATTAAGAAACAAGAAGAAACGGGGGTAGGAGACGAATAATGGAAACATCAGTTAAAAAAGAAAATCGTGTTTTAAAAGTTATAGGCCAAAAGCTTAAACAATTCGGAAAATTCTTATTGAATGATTGTTTAAAGTTTCCTGCTTATATCCTAGCCCATCCTTTAAAAGGGTATGAAGAATTCAAAAGATATAAACGCGGCAAAATAAGTGTTGCATTGTTCTTTATGATATTAATGATTTTTCTAAATATTTTAAAGTTTCAATACAATGGATTTATAGTTAATACAAATAATATTAAAGATTTAAACTCAATTTCACAAATAGCATATATTGTTGGGGCAGTATTAGTTCTTACAGTTGCGAACTGGTCAGTTACAACATTGTTTGACGGAAAAGGTAATATGAAAGAAATTTTTATGATGATTTGTTATTGCTTATATCCAATGATTTGGTCATCATTATTAGGAATGATTTTTAGTAATATTTTATCAAAAGATGAAATGGCAATTTATTATCTAATCGTAGGATTAGGAATTGCTTTAACTATATATATGTTTTTCTTTGGTATAATAAGTATTCATGAATATGGTTTAGGACAATGCTTATTAACAATATTGTTTACAGCTATTGCAGCATTCATTATTTTATTTGCTTGTTTATTATTCTTTGATCTATTCCAAAGAATGTATGGATTCATTTATACAATCT
Organism: uncultured Bacilli bacterium; assembly: GCA_934096585.1. Taxonomy (GTDB): domain Bacteria; phylum Bacillota_I; class Bacilli_A; order ML615J-28; family CAG-698; genus CAKOMG01. The sequence continues at coordinate 22,591 of CAKOMG010000007.1, read as the reverse complement.
ATAGAGAAATAACGATAAGGGAATTATTATGGTGATAGTATGAAAGCAAGAAAATTTTGGAAAAAAGTTTTAAGAATTAGAACATTAGTAATTGCTATTTTAGTAATCGTTATTGGAGCATTCACAATTTCATATTTTGGTTATACATTGTCAGCTCATACAATTGAACTTGATAATATGGATTTTTCTACTGATGGTTTTACTGATTTTAATACAATAGATGAAAGTAAAATCAATAGATGTAAAAAAGTTTCTGAAAATGATAAATATGTATTATTTATGGATGAAAAAACTACTATTTTAACAGTAGCTTTAAAAGATTCATTAAAGGCCGGAGAAGATAAAAACTTAGCTTCAAGTTATGCTAAAGTATATCAAACTGCAAATCCAGATAGTGAAAATGAAAAAACATCAAACTTTAGTTTGTCATTCTCAAGTAGTTCAATTACAAATATTTATTCAGGTATATATAATGCATATGAAAACTCTGTTAAATTTAAAAACGAATTGACAAATTCAGATGAAAGACATTATGAAATTAAATATTTGACAAAAGAAAAAGATGGAAGAGATGCTGTACAAGTATATTATACAATTGGTAACTTTGGATCTATTTCAGCATATTTTCCAAAGAGAATCTATACAACAGTTTATGAACCATCACGCTGTTTGTATAGTGATGATGATAGTTATAATGAAGCATTACAAAAATATCAAGACGAATACTTATCACAAGTTGGATCTCTTGCTAATACATTTGAAGACAGATTCAGAGGTAATGTAATTATATCTTATCAAACAGGTGCTGCTAACAGAAGAACAGTTGAAATTGATGGTGTTAAGCAAACAATAGTTGTTCCAACAATAGCAAATCAAATTACTGTATATTCTCAAAAAGCTAGAGATTATCTAATCAATGTAGCGTTTAAAGAATTAAATAGAGAAATTAATGCGGAAAATGGAATTACAAATGAAGAAGAATGGGAAGATTATTATCCAATTTATTCAGAAGAAGATATTGAAGAATTAGATAAGTCATATAAAAATCCTGACGCTGATGGTAACCCATCATGGAGATTTATAATTAAAGATCCAGAATTAAGATTACTTACTTATGGAACAGAAGCATATCGTAAATACTTCAATAATAGCGATTCTCCATTGACAAATAATCCATTTATGCTAAGTACACATTATAATAATATTTTCCAACAAAATTATACACGTAATAATCCTGGTAAATATACCGATGATAGTGGTAATGAACAATATTATAATGCATTTAGACAAAGTAATGTTCAAGTAGGAAATGCTAATAGAATGTATGCATTACTTTATGAAACAGAATTATCTTATACTAGTGTTTTACCTGGAGAAGATAGTTATCCAATTTATAAAGTTGATGAAAATGGTGAATATGTACCACTTATTTCTGGTGGATATGTTGCTAGAGATGAAGAAGGCAATTATATTTATGATGAAAAAGGAAATGTTACAAGAGCATTTTATACAACTGAACAAGTTGCTAAAGATAATTTAATGTTTGGAACTACAACAGCTGGTTTACCTTTATTCAAGATTGCGCTAGACTTTGAATTAACTGATACAGGATTAAATGTTACAATCCCTAAAAATTCTTTAGTTGATTCATCAACAATCAAAAAAGATGATCCAGACTATGAAAAATTTAATGTTCCATTCTATATAACAGGTGTTCAAATATTAAATAATATGACAGTACTTGATTCTAGTTACGATGGATATATAATAGTTCCAGATGGTAGTGGAGCAGTTATTAATTTCAATAATGGTAAAAATAATACAGTTGCTGCCCCATATTATGGTTCAGATCAAGCATACGTAAAAGGAACAAATTCAGAAGAAGCTGCAAACTTAATGTTAGGTATGTTTGCATTTGTAAATACAACTTCAGGACAAAAAGGTGGTATCCTTGGAATTATTGAAAAAGGAGGCGGCCAATTGTCTTTAACTGCAAGTACAGTTGGAAATAGAAATTTAGCATATTTCTCTGCATCTTTAAGAAGTAGTGAAAGTGTTAAAACAGGAACAGTATCTGATAGTAGATCTTTCCCTAAATATGATAAAATTTTATCACCTAGCGATATAGCTGTTAAATATGTAATTTTATCAGAAGATCAAACTGATTATTCAACTATTGCTAAATTATATCAAGATTATTTAATCAAACGTGATAATTTAGAATTTAAAGACAATACAAATCAAACAGTTACTGATTTAACATTCCTTGGAACTTATGAAAAATATGCATTATTCTTAGGTGTTAAATATAAAACTCCTGATACATTAACAACATTTGATCAAGCAATGGAAATCATTGATGATTTACAAGAAAACAATGTTACTGGAATTAATGCATCATATACAGGATGGACAAACGAATATCTTGAATATGAAGTAGGTGGAAGTTTAAAGGTTGCTGGAGTACTTGGAAAAACTGCTTCAATGCGTAAATTTTATGAGTATTGTGTTGAAAAGCAAATCCCATTTTATCCAGAACTAATGGTTACTTCAACAAAAGGATATGATTATTTAATTGGATCTTCAAGATATTCAACACGTGGTGTAGGTAATGAAGAAGCAGTTCATTATACATATGACTTAGCAACAGGTCGTAAAGATAAAAAGTTAAGTAAGACTTATACTATTGCTCCACAATATTATAAAGATATTACAGAAAAATTGTTAAAGCAATATAATAAATTAAATGTTTCAAAGAATGCTTCAACAAAAGATTATAGTGGATTCTATTTGTCTGATTTAGGCAATCAATATGCTGGAAATTATCGTAAGAATAAGCAAATATATGGTGCAGAAGCTATTAAGTATCAAATGGAATCATTAGATGCATTTAAGGAAAATGGAAACATTAAATTAAGTGCCCCATACGATTATGCATTTAAATATATTGATACAGCCATTAATGTGCCTGTAAATTCAAAAATGTATACAGTATATGATTATTCAATTCCATTCTATCAATTAGTAGTTAGTGGACTATTTGATTACACAACTGAACAAATTAATGGACAAACAAGTAGGCCTTCAAAATGGTATTTTGCAAAAGCTCTTGAAAGTGGATCTAACTTCAGTTACTTATTAACTGCCGAAGATCCAGCTGTACTACTTGAAACAGATTATACACAATACTACCAAGCTTACTACAAGAACTGGAGAGATACAATTATTTCATTCACAACTGAAATGAATAAATTAGGTATTCAAGAATGCATATTAACAAACCATGAATTTTTAGAAACTAACTTAGCAAAAGTAACTTATACACATAAAACAAATGGTACAAAAATTGTTTTAATTGTTAATATTGCGGGAACTACAAAAACATATAATGGTCAACAAATAGCTGCTTATAGTTATATTAAGGAAGCTTAGGAAGGAGGAAAAAGATGAAGAAAATTAAAGAATTTTTTAATAAAATATTTAGTGCAATCGGAAACTTTTTCCGCTTCTTAGGAAGAAAAATAGTTACATTTTTCCGTTGGCTAAATGATACAACAGCAGTCAAAAAGATTAAATATGGATTAGGATACGTACCTAATTTAATTGCGGGTAGATTAAAGAATCAAACAAGAAAGAAAATATGGGGTATGATATTCCTTGTTCCAATTGTTATTGGATTTGTTTATTTCTTCTTATTACCTTTTATCTTTACAATTATTTATAGTTTCTCATATGTTGAAAATGGAGATGGCTTAAGAGACTTAGAATTTGTTGGATTTGATAACTATATCTATGCTTTTAAGATTGCACAAGCAAGAAATGCTGATTATACATACATGTCATTTGGTGAATGGATAGTTGAAGGAGTAATCGATATGGTTACTGACATTCCAATTATTCTAATATTCAGTATGATTATGGCTGTAGTTTTAAATTCAAAATTCAAAGGAAGAGCAGTTGTTAGAGCTATATTCTTTATACCAGTAATCTTTAACTCTCAAGCTATTGACACGGCTACAGCTGCATATGCTACTTTGGCTAATACGACTAATGGAGCAACCAAAGATTTATTTGAACAAATGTTCAGCTTTAAGGATTTTATGCTCGAGGCTAAAATGCCCGCAAAAATTGTTACGTTTTTAGGTAATGCTTCAACGAAAATTTATGATATTATTTCATATTCTGGTATTCAAATTTTAATCTTCTTATCTGCTATACAATCTGTTCCAAGACACTTGTATGAAGCTGCAAAAATGGAAGGAGCAACACAGTATGAAATGTTCTGGAAAATCACATTCCCAATGGTTTCACCAATGTTGCTAGCTGCTGCTGTATATACAGTAGTTGATTCGTTCTTGCGCTCGCCGGTTTTAAAGATTTTAGATATTTACAGTTCAACAACAAAGGAAAGTGCAAACTTAGCTGAATATGGTATTGGTTTACTACTTCCAGATGGTACATTACAATTGACAGACTTTGGTATTAATGCTGCCATGTCAATGATATTTACTTTAATTGTTGTGTTGATAATGGGAATTATTGTGGGAATTTTATCGAAGGTGGTGTTCTATTATGATGAATAATGATAATAATGAAAAAGAAGTAGTTGTAAATGAACAATCTACTCACGATGAATTAACATTGCTTGAACAATCTAAAATTGCGGAAGCTGAAGAAAAAAGAAAACAAGAATTAGATACAATGCGTACAAAACTTGGTGCTGAACGTGCTCTTCAACGTTTAATTAATGAAGAAGGATTTGTAATTGAAGAAAACTATGAAGAACAAAAGAAAAAGCGCTTAGAAGAACTAGAAAACGAAACTGTTAAACAAGATTTAAATAGAAGATATCATGAATTTGTTTTAAGTTGGCAAGACCCAACAAAGCGAATGATAAGATCAAAAAATACGATTACATTGTTTGCGGTAATATTTAGAACATTTATTTTAATTGGATTATGTTTCGTAATTTTAACACCAATATTTGAAAAGTTATCATATGCTTTTAGATATCCTGGTGATATTTCTAACCAACAAGTTGTTTGGATTCCTGAAAATTGGAGTGTATTAAATATTGAAATAGCATTTAAATATTTGACATTAACGAAAGATAATAGTTTGGCTAATATTCCATTCTTGTATAATATATCAACTTTCGCAAATACAATAATTTTATCTACTATTACAACAGTATTACAAGTAGTAGCTACTGCTGTAGCTGGTTACTCATTTGCTAGATTAAAATTTAAAGGAAACAACGTAATATTTTTCTTAATATTACTTACATTAATTGTTCCATCAGAATCACTTCAAACAGCAAGAATGCTATTCTTTTATAAATATCCATTCTTTGGTATTAAATTGATTGGTAATACAATGGCTATATATATAATGTCTGCCTTTGGTATGGGACTTAGATCAGCAATCTTTGTATATTTATTTAGACAATTCTTCCGTGGTATTCCAATTGAACTAGAAGAATCAGCAGAAATAGATGGTGCCGGCGTTATTAGAACATTCTGGAGTGTAATGCTTCCAAATGCCCGTGGTGCAATTGTTACAGTATCTATTTTCTCATTTGTATGGCAATATAATGATTATTACTGGGCATCACTTTATAAATTCCATGATGCTAATGCTATGCCACTACTTACTACAGCTCTTGCTTCAAGTGCTGAAACATTTAACTCAATCATACCAACAAGTTTCCCTCAATTGATTGCCGATTTAGGTGAAAGTATTGCAAGTAACTCACAATTCTATGGACTTATTTTAAATACTGCTGCCTTATTGATGATGTTACCTATCATTATTGGCTACTTATTTGCGCAAAACTTATTTGTTGAATCAATTGAACGTACTGGTATTACAGGTATGTAGATATATAAAAACCATATTGATATTAACATCATTATGGTTTTTATTATTTTACTTTTAAAAAACTAATAATTGTGATACAATATACAAAAAGGATAAATAAAATGACACTAGAAGAAAAAATAGGACAAATGTTATGCTTTGCTTTTCAGGGCACAACGTACAATTCTCAGCTAAAAACGTTAATAGAAGACATGAAAATAGGAACAATAATCCATTTTGCTAGAAACGTTGAAAACATTAGACAAGTTTATGCCTTAAATAAGGAAATAGTTAAGCATTCATCTATCCCTCCATTTATCGGTATCGATCAAGAAGGAGGTATGGTTAGAAGAGTTCAAAACGAAATTACGTATCTACCAGGAGCCATGGCTTTGACTAATAGTAGCAATGATATGATTTACCAAATCTATTATAAAACTGCAGTAGAACTTAAAAAACTAGGCTATAATCTCAATTTCATGCCATCATTGGACATCAATAATAATCCATATAACCCAGTTATAAATTCGAGAAGTTACAGTGATGATAAAGACATTGTAAAAGAAAAAGGATACATTGCATGTAAAGCAATGCAAGATGCTTTAGTGCTACCAACACCGAAACATTTCCCCGGACATGGCAATACAAATGTTGATAGTCATGTTGGACTTCCAGTTGTTAAAGATAGCTTCAATAGTATTCATAATACTGAACTTGTTCCATTTAAATACGTTATTGATAAAGGTGTAGATGGAATAATGGTTTCTCATATTTTGTATGAACAAATTGATAATGAATATCCTTCTACTTTGTCTACAAAAGTAATTAACGATTTATTAATTAATGAGTTAGGGTTCAAAGGATTAGTTATAACTGATTCATTAACCATGTCCGCTATATGGGGTCATTATTCAAAAGAAGAAATAGTTGAAAAAGCTATTAATGCGGGTAATGATATAATAATGTTTTGTGGAAGGGCAGATATTGAAGAACAAAAAGAAATATATAATGCATTTATTGATTTGGTAAAAAAAGGAAAAATAAAAGAAGAAAGAATAGAAGCGTCTGTCAATAAAATTTTAAAACTAAAAGAAAAGTATGCTAGTAATACTTTAAAAGAAGTAGATTTTGATCATGATTTTAATTTAGGAAAAGCATTGTCACATGAACTTACAATAAATAGTATAACATTATATAAAGATAATAATTTACTTCCAATTAATAAAGATAAAGTGATATCACTTTTCCCAAAAATTAACTTGGCTACATTAGTTGATAATGTCAATAATAATTATGAGTCAATTGGAACTCACTTAAAATGCGATGAAATTATATATTGTGAAGAAAATGAAAAAGATTTTGAAAAAATAGTGCAAAAAACACAAAAGTATGATAAAATATTATTAGCAACGTATAATGTTAAAGAAGGAGACTATCAAACTAAACTCTTTAACATGCTAGATAAACATAAAACAATATGTGTTGCTCTAAGGTCTCCTTATGATTTACTGATGCTAAAAGATGTTTCTACATATATTTGTACGTTTGATGTATCCAAAGAATCAATAAGAGCTTTAGTGGAGTGCTTACAAAAAAATCAATTTAATGAAAATTTACCAGTTAAAATCGAACAAAGGAGAGGATTAAAATGATTCAATTAATTAAGGTAAAAGACTATCAAGAATTAAGCAATGTGTCTGGAAAAATTATGCTAGACTTAGTAAAGGCAAACCCAAATTGTACATTAGGATTAGCTACAGGAAGTAGTCCAATTGGCTTATACCAATATTTAATCAATGCTTACAAAAAAGGTGAAGTATCATTTAAAAATGTTAAAACTTATAACTTAGATGAATATTGTGATTTACCAAGAGAACATCCAGAAAGTTATTATTCATTTATGCACACAAATCTATTTAATCACATTGATATTAAAGAAGAAAATGTACATCTACCTTCATCTGTAGGAAAGGATCTTCAAGCAAATTGCGAAGCATACAGCAAATTATTAGATGCAGCAACAGTAGATATGCAATTATTAGGTATCGGAGCTAATGGCCACATTGGTTTTAATGAACCAGGAACACCATTTGATAGTGAAACATTAATAGTTACATTAACAGAAAAGACAAGAAAAGATAATGCTCGTTTCTTCGATAACGATATTAACAAAGTACCTACTCATGCTATTACAATGGGTATTAAAAATATTATGAATGCAAAATCTGTTTTATTAGTTGCAAGTGGAAGTAATAAGGCACAAGCAATTAAAAATTTAATGGAAGGACCTGTTACAGAATCATTCCCTGCTTCTGCTTTACACAACCATACTGGAAAAGTAATAGTTGTTGCTGATGAAGAAGCATGTGCATTATTGAGTAAATAATGAATATAATTTATAAAAGTAGTGATATAAATAATGATTCCTTACTAGAAATTTTAAAACTATGGAATGAGGAGATGGGACTTGTTTATCCTATTACTTTAAAAGCTTTTAAACAAAATGTGATTAACTATTCTTCAAAGGAATGCTTACTTGCATATTGTGATAATAAGCTTGTTGGCTTTATAGTTTTAAAAAGTTTTAGTGATGAAATATTACCAACTTATTCTGGTGATTTATTTATATCACTTTTTTATGTATCAAGAGATTATAGAAAAAATGGAATAGGTTCTAAACTAATAGATTTTGCAAAAGAAAAAAGTAATAATAGATCATTATGTATAGGTAAGGATATTGATAATTTCTTTCCAGGAATTCCTACTGATTTTGATAATTTAACTGATGTATGGTTGGAAAAAAGAGGGTTTGAAGGAACTAGATATACTCATGATTTAATATCGTATAATCCAATTACATATCCTTTAATTAATAAAAAAGTTAAATATGAAGTATGTGGCGAATCAAGAAAAGATGAGTTTTTAACTTTTTTACAAAATAATAATTGGACAAGATGGGTATATGAAGCTAAAGATTATTTTTTCAATAAAGAACAAAAAGAAAAAGACGCTTTTATTATAGGTACAGTTGATAATAAAATAATTTCCTTTGTAAGAGTTAATAGTTCAAAAAATGATATAGTAGCATATAATGTAATGTGGCAAGAGAGATTTACAAATTTAGGAGGCATAGGTCCACTTGGAGTAGATAAAAGTTACCGCCATCATGAATTGGGAAGAGATTTAATAAGTGTAGCTATTGAAGAACTAAAAAAGAGAGGCGCAAAGGAATTCATTATTGATTGGACGGGATTAATGGAATTCTATAGATTGTTTGGATTTGAAGTTTGGAAATCATATAAGTATATGAAATATAAAAATAATAATGAAAATAACTGAAAACACTTGCAAATAATTGCATAATGTTGTATAATTATAGTGTGTAAAAACACTAAGGGAAACATAACCTAAAAAAATTTTATAGGAGGAAGAAAAAAATGAAAAAATTCTTGTCATTATTAGCGATTGCTATTATGGCGTTAGTTTTAGTTGGTTGTAAAGAAAAGAAGGGCGAAGTAACTTTAAACTCAATCACTATTACTCAAGAAGGCGCTACAGGAACTCCAAAACTTGTAGTTGGAAAACAAGCAAAATTTAAATATGCTTTTGATCCTGCTGATTATAAAGGCACTGTAGTATGGTCAACAAGCGATGAAACAGCAATGACTGTTACTCAAGATGGCGTTGTTACACCTTTAAAAGAATCTAAAGATGGTGTTTATTTATATGCTACATGTGATAATGTTAGAGGCCAAAAGAAATGTAGAATACAAGCTGCTGGTGGTGGTGGCGAAGAAAATAATTATCCAGATTTACAAGGATATACAATTAGAATTGCTCAAGCTGAACAAGCTTTAGGAAACTATGATCCACATCTACCTACTTATACACAAGCTAATAAAGAAGCTAAACTAGAAGCATGGGATTTCATTGAAAGTAACTTTAACTGTCATATAGAAGTTGTTGCATATCCTGGTAGTGCTGAATGGGGTCTATCAAGATGGAATTACATTCTTAACCAAGCTGCATCAGGTGTATCTGATTATGACTTCTTAACAGTTCCAGATTCTAAAATTCCTGAATTCGTAGAAGGAAATGCATTAATTGATACAACAACATTCTATCAATTATATGGAAATAACTGTATGGATAAATCTTTTATCACTAGTGGTAGTTATAAAAACAAATTATATCTATTAGCTGAAGGTGAAAATAGTATTTATAACGTTATGTATTACAATGGTGGTTTATTAGAAAAATTACAAAAGATCGATTCTTCAATTAAAGAACCTGCTCAAATGTTCTTAGATGGTGAATGGACTTATTCTAATTTCGTTGATTATTGTAAAAAAGTTCAAACTGCAATGGGTCAATTACCAGCTCCATCAACTGAAGATGCTAACTATTATGCAATCTCTGGTTGGAACACATATTGGTTCGTTGGATTAGCAGGAACTGATGGTCAACCTTTAGCAGATTTAACTAACTGGAAGATTAACTTAGACAGTGCTCACAAATTACAAGCAATTGACACAGTTAAAAACTTAGTTGCAAGTGGTGTTGTAGATCCTAAACAAAACGTTGACGGCGCTGTTGTTTCTTGGAACGAAGGAAGATCATTATTTAATACTGGTGATTTATGGTTTGTTAATGCTGCTGATAGATGGAAAGAAAATATGTGGGGCGATGGTGGAGAAACAAAATATTGTTACGTTCCATGGCCAATGGCTGATGATGTTACATTAGATTCTTACCAAATTCAATTAGGTGGAACTGCTGGTTGGGTAATGCCAATTGGTAGAGATTACACTGGTTATGGTGAAGAATGTACAGCTGAAAACATTTATCGTGCAGTTATCACTTTAATCCAAAAGACTAAAGAAATTTACGAAAGCAATCCAGATTACGATGAAGCAACTGCATTAAGAAATGTTGCTGCTAAATATTGTGCAACTGAAGCTTCTCAAAATGCTTATATTAAAGTTACTCAAATGATTAAGAGCGGTCAAAGTTTCTATGATCCACTTTCTAATAACGATAACCCAATCGGAAGCTTATATTATAGTGGTGAAACTTTAAGAGGTGCAGTAGATAAATATGCAAGTGCAGAACCACAAGTATCATCTTGGGCAGAAGCAATCGCAAGTTTAGTACCTACTCTAGAAGAAGCAATGAAAAAAGCATTTAGCTAATAACTGAATGATTAAGGTATGGATATACTCCATACCTTTTTTTGTCGTTTTATTTTATTGAATTTTTACAATAAATATTGTATAATATATAAGTATTATTAGGAGTTTTTTATGAAAGAGCAAAAAACTAGCAAAATATATGTTTTTTTTGATTGGCTATGGCGTTTAATGGTTTTAAATGTTTTAACGATAATAACGTCATTAGGACTTATAACGATTATGCCAAGCATATGTGCATGTTTTAAAACTATCAAAGATACTAAAGAAGATAAAGAAGTAAAAATTTTTAAACCATTCTTTAGTAACTTTCGTTATCTATTTAGAGATACCGTTTGGTTTAGTGTAATTTTAATTGCTTTAATAGGTGTATGTGGTTATGCTTATTTGTGGTATGATGGAGTATTAGGTGAAGTAATTGGAAGTATTGAAAAGTTGGATCAAATATGGCAAATAATTGCAATGTTTGGTATAGTGATATTAATAGGTTGTTTTTTAGTAGTGACAATGGCTTTTATTCAAATTCCAATGATAATAAATTATTTTAGTTATGGGTATAAAGATAATATCAAATTATCATTTTATCTAGCGTTTAAATTTTTTGTCACTTCACTAATTGAATTTTTCGTTATGGCAATATCAATTGCGTTGTTAATTAATGCTATTTTTATTAATTCGTTAATTCCTGCTTGGCTATTTTTTGGTATTAGTTTTCCTTTATATTTGATTTATTTAATATCAAGAAGAATGTATCGTTTTATAGCTATGGGTGAAGAAGATGATGAAGAAATAGATTATCAAAATAAAACTGTTAATCCTGAAACATATGAAGATCAAAATAAAACTATAAAAGGAGATAAAAATGATTAGATTAGGAATTGATAATATAGATAAAGAATTAGATTTTTTTAAAGGAAAAAGAGTTGGGTTAATAACTAACCCAACTGGGTTAAATAGTGATCATATATCAACAATAGATATATTAAAGCAAAAAGTAAATTTAGTATGTTTATTTTCTCCAGAGCACGGAGTAAGAGGACATTTACAAGCAGGAGTTAGATTTGATACATATGTGGATGAAGAAAGCAATACGATTGTATATAGTTTATATACAAAAGATAAACGTCCAACTAAAGAAATGCTTGATACAATAGATGTATTATGCATTGACATTCAAGATGCTGGGTCAAGATTTTATACATATATTTATACAATGGCTTATGCAATGGAAGCATGTAAGATGTATGATAAGGAATTTGTAGTGTTTGATAGACCTAATCCAGTTAATGGAGTTGATTATGAAGGTAATATTTTAGATTTAGAATATCGCTCATTTGTTGGGTACTATCCTATTTTACAACGCCATGGAATGACAATAGGTGAACTTGCATTATTGTTTAATGAAGAATATAAAATAGGATGCAAGTTACATGTTATTAAAATGGACAATTGGAATAGAAATGAATACTATGATGAAACAGGATTATTGTGGGTTGTTCCATCACCTAATCTTCCAACTGTGGAAAGTAGTGTTGTCTATAATGCTACATGCATATTTGAAGGTACAAACATTAGTGAAGGAAGGGGCACAACATTACCATTTGAACTTGTTGGTGCGCCATTTATCAATCCTAAGGATTTAGAAGAAAAATTAAATGCTTTGCATCTTCCTGGCGTATATTTTAGAAGACATTATTTTACTCCAACATTTTCAAAACACGAAAAAGAATTATGTGGCGGTGTACAAGTGCATATAATTAATCGCAAGGAGTTTTTGCCTGTACATACAGGGTGGGCGATGCTTGATGTCATTCGTCATATGTATCCAAATGATTTTAAAATACTACCTCCATATAAGGAAGGTGGCAAATGTATGTTACAATTTAATACAGGATGTAATTATATAATGGAAGATAAATATTCATTAAAAGAACAGTTTGCTATTTTAGATCACGATACAAAAGAATTCAAAGCAACAAGAGATAAATACTTATTATATTAGGAGACTTTATGAAAAAAGTAAATGAAATGACACTAAAAGAAAAATTAGGACAATTAATTATTGCAGGATTTGATGGTTATGAATATGATGAACATTTAAAAACTTTAATTGAAGATTATAAAGTTGGCAATATTATTTTATTCACAAGAAATATTAAAGATATTCATCAATTATCAGCACTTAACCGAAAAATATATAATGAGATATTAAAAAACACAGGAAATAGTCCTTTAATAAGCATCGATCAAGAAGGAGGAATGGTAACGAGAATAATGGATGGAGCAACATTTTGCCCTGGAAATATGACTCTTACAGCCACAAATAATAGTGACAATGCTTATATAATTGGTAAAATTATGGGAGATGAATTAACGCATTTAGGAATAAATATGAATCTTGCACCATCTCTTGATGTTAATAATAATCCTGACAATCCAGTAATTGGTGTTAGAAGTTATAGTGATAATCCAAAAGTAGTAAGTGAATATGGAAATAAATTTATAAAAGGATTGCAAGAAAAAGGCGTAATCGCAACTGCAAAACATTTCCCTGGCCATGGCGATACAAATGTTGATAGCCACTTAGGATTACCAATGATTAATCATACGCTTGAAGAATTGGAAAAAGTTGAACTTGTTCCCTTTAGAAGTGCAATAGAAAACGGCGTTGATGCTATTATGAGCGCTCATATTGTCTTTTCAGAAATTGACAAGAGTGGTTTACCAGGTACTTTATCAAAAACTATTTTAACAGATTTACTTCGAAATAAATTAAACTTTAAAGGTTTAATTGTTAGTGATTGTATGCAAATGAAAGCAATTGATGATCAATATACTACAGAGCGTGGAACAGTAATGGGCATTAAAGCAGGACTTGATATTGCGTGTATTTCACACAGCTTAGATAAACAAGTTGGTGCATTAAAAGCACTTGAAGAAGCTGTAGAAACAGGAGAGATTGATATTTCAATAATTGATGAAAAAGTCAAGAGAATTTTACACTATAAAGAACTAACAAGAAAAAAATTAGAAAGTGATTTTATAAGTTTTTCTGATGATGAAATAGTTAATTACTTTAAAAATTTAAATAACCAAGAAATTGCTAGTAAAATCGTTGATGAATCTCTTACAATTTTTAAAGGTAAAGAATTTGTACAAACAGGTAAAACTTTAGTTATAGCAGCAACACCATTTGCCCAAACTATAGCAGAAGATAAATTAGATACAAGAAATATAGTAGATATGTTACGTGAATTTGTGAAAACAGTTGATGCAGAAACATTAGATTTAAAACAAGAAGACTATAGTGATTTAATTAACAAAGCTAAAAATTATGATCAAATTGTTGTATGTTCATATAATGCTAATAGCTATCCAAATCAAGTGAAATTAATTAACGATTTAAACAATTTAGGTAAAGACTTATATGTCATTTCAACGAGAAATCCATATGATTATTTAGTATTGGATGAGATAGATAACCTAGCTTGTCTATATGAATATACTAAAAACTCTGTAGGTACAATTATGCGCTACTTGAGTGGAATGATTAAACCTAAAGGCAAGTTTCCCATTAATGCTAACAATAAACTAAATGTTTCAGCATCTATTTATGTTGGACTTGAAGATTATAGTTTAAAAAACAATATTAAATATTTACATTTATTAAAAGAAAATGGTATTGATTCAGTATTTGTTTCTGCTCATATGCCTGAAATGTCAAGCACATTTACGAATGAACTAAAAGAAATTTTAAATGAATGCAAAAAACTTAATATCAAAGTAATAATTGATGTTAATAAAAATAAACTACTTGAGATGGAAAAAGAAGGAACTTTAGCAGGAATATATTCGTTAAGACTAGATTATGGTTTCAGTAATAATGAAATTGTTGAAATGATAAAAAAAGGATATAATATTGAATTGAATGCATCTGTTGTCAATAAAGAAACAATGGAATATTTGAAAGCTAATGGTGTTGATTTATCAAACTTTAGAATAAGTCATAACTTTTATCCAAAAAAATATACAGGTTTAAGTTATGAATTTGTTTTAGAAAAAAATAAGTATTTTAAATCATTAGGATGTTATGTTGTTTTATATATACCATCCCATCATCAACATCGTCCTCCAATGTATGAAGGACTTCCAACACTTGAAGCTCATCGTGATGCTCCACTTACTGAAATTTTATCAGAAGCTAAAATTTTAGGTTGTAATGAAGTGTGCTTTGGAGATGCATTCTGTAGTGAAGAAGAAATTAAATATGCCACAACTTTTGATAGTGGAATAATTCAAATACCAGTTATCATAAAAAAAGAATGCGATGAAAATGTTGTAAAGAATTTATTAAAAGTACAATATAATAGAATTGATGAAACGGAATATTTTGTACGTTCGTCTGTTCGTTCAACAAATATTAAGCCATTTAATACTGTTAATAGATATGTAAAAGATGTTACGATTGATAATGAATTATTTAAACGATATCAAGGTGAAATCTGTATTATGAAAAAAAATATTGAAGCTGATGAAAGAGTTAATGTAGTTGGCAAATGTAATTGTAATGAATTCTTAATTAACAATATTAAAGCGGGACAAAAATTTAAACTTGTGATTGATCAAGTAATTGCGGAAGAAGCAATCATAGGAATTGATGCAGGTGGTACAAAAACTAAAGTCGCACTAATTGATGCTAACAAAGAAATTGTATATAGCGCAATAGGTGGTAGTGGCAGTCCAGCTGTTGATCCTAATGCGCTAAATACGATTTATAACCTAATTAAAGAAGTATATGATTTGTATAATGACAAATATAATATTAAAGCAGTAGTAATGGGAGTATCTGGCGTATATACTATAGAAAATAGACATGAATTTTTAGAAAAAATTGAGAATGATTTTAATACAACTGCTATTTTGGAATCTGATGCATTACTGGCATTATATTCAATTGTTCAAGATAAGTATGAAGAAGGCTTATTAATTCTTGCAGGCACAGGAACAGCTATTATGGGACTTAATAAAGATAAATCCTTCTTAGCAAGTGGATGGGGCCAATTATTAAATGAACATGGTTCTGCTTATGCATGTGTAAAAGATTATGTATGCGAAATGATCGATGATTATGAAGATAAAGGCGAATTCACGGAATTTGGTAAAAAATTAATGCAACATCTTGGCTATACTGATTTACAAGAATTTAAAAAACTATTCTATCGTCATTCAAAAGATGAAGTAGCATCATCATCTAAATTCTTCTATGAAGAAGCTAAGAAAGGTGATAAAGAAGCACAGAAATGGTTATATCACAATGGTGAAATGCTTGCTGATAATGCTCTTGATGCTATTAGACATTTAAAAATGAGCAAGAGAGTTGTTATCGGATTTAGAGGTGGATTTGCAAGCAATGTTCATTATGTTCAAGAGGGTGTTATTGATACACTGAAGAAAAATGGAATTGAACCAATTGTGGTTAAAGGAGATTTAGACCCAATATATGGATCATTCTATATGGCAAAGAGAAAAGGAGCTTTATGTTAGCAATAGGATTAATGAGTGGAACTTCCCTTGATGGAATGGATGCTATATTAGTAGAAATTGATAATGAACAATTCAAGCCTTTAAAGTTCGTTACTTTGCCTTATGATGAATCTTTTAAAAAAATCATTATGCGCAACTTAAGTGATGAGACTGCTAAACTTTCTGAAATTAGTAGTTTGAATTTTGAAATAGGTAATAAAAGTGTGGAAGCAATAGACCTATTACTAAAAGATACAAAATTTAAGTATCAAGATATTAGTTTTATTGCGAGCCATGGACAAACGATTTGGCACGATCCAAAAGGGATTAAAAGTACTATTCATACTCCTTCAACTTTACAAATAGGAGAACCTAGTGTAATAAGCTACAAAACGGGAATTAAAACAATATCAAATTTTCGAACTATGGATATAGCTTGTGGAGGAGAAGGAGCACCGCTTGTTCCTTATTCTGAGTATATGTTGTTTAAGAGTAAAGATAAAAATATAGTACTTCAAAATATTGGTGGCATTGGTAATTTAACATATCTAAAAAAGAATTGTTCAATTGAAGAAGTATATTCTTTTGATACAGGACCAGGAAATATAATGATTGATTACTTTGTAAATAAGTATTATAAATTGCCATTTGATAAAAACGGAGATATTGCAAATAGTGGAAGAATCGTTAAAACCATATTTGATTATCTATTAAAAGATGAATTTATAACAAAAATTCCACCAAAATCGACAGGAAGAGAACAGTATTCAAAAGAATTTATGGAACATATGGCAGAAGAGTTAAATTTCAAAGAGTATGATACAAAGGATATTATATGTACACTTACTGAATTTACTGCTTATACAATTAGTTATCAATATTTACATTTTATAAAAGATATTGATCTAGTTGTAGTTAGTGGTGGGGGATCTCATAATAGGTATATAATGAGACGCATTGAGGAATTAACAAATATTAAAACAATCACAGGAGAGGAATTTGGAATAGATAGTGATAGTAAAGAAGCATTAGCTTTTGTTATCTTAGGTTATTTAACATTAATGAACAAACCAAGCAATGTGAAAAGTGCCACCGGAGCAAAAGATTATGTAATTTTAGGAAACATCACACCTAATCCTTTAGGATATAAAAATGAATAATGTTGATTTAAAAAAAATAGGTACAGAAAAAAGAAACCCAAACACAATGAACATTGACAAAGTTTCAACAACAGAAATATTAAAGTTGATTAATAATGAGGATAAAACAGTCCCTTATGCAGTTGAAAAAGAAATTGGTCATATTGCCAAATTAGTGGATTGTGTAGTTGAACAATTTTATAAAGATGGACGTTTAATTTATGTAGGTGCAGGAACGAGCGGAAGAATTGGATTAATTGATGCAGTTGAGTGCCGTCCAACATATTCGTGTAGTGATGAAATGGTACAATGTTTAATGGCGGGCGGAATGAAAGCAATGGTAAAAGCCGTTGAAGGAGCAGAAGATTCTAAGGAAATGGCTGTTGAACAATTAAAAGAAATTCACTTAAATAAAAATGATGTTGTTGTTGGAATAACAGCTAGTGGAAGAACTCCATATGCTATTGGTGCTGTTGAGTATGCAAAAAGTATAGGATGTAAAACGGGATCTATTTCAACATCTATTAATAGTGAAATTGGCAAAGTTGCAGATTTCCCAATTGAAGCTGTAACTGGTGCTGAACCAATTACGGGATCAACACGTATGAAATCTGGAACAGCACAAAAATTAATATGTAATATGATATCTACAGCATCTATGGTCAAAATGGGAAAAGTATATAGTAATTTAATGATAGATGTACAACCAACAAATCAAAAACTAGTCAAAAGAGCACAAAGCATACTTACTCAAGCTGTAGGCATCACTAATGAAGAAGCTCAAGTATATATCGATAAATATAAGAGTGTCAAAAAAGCATTATTTAGTATTTTATCAGGAATAGAAGATACTAACAAATTAGATGAAATACTAAATAGAAATCACGGGAATATTAGAATGTGTTTAAAGGAAGTAGGAATTAATAATGATTAAACATGTAGAAATTGAAAATGTAAAAGGATTCATATTAAGAGGCTATCTAGATTTGCCAGAAAACGCGAAAAAAATAGTAGTGTTTTTTCATGGCTTTACTGGAAATAAAACGGAGCATAATGGACAT
The DNA here is from genome assembly GCA_934096585.1 of uncultured Bacilli bacterium. GTDB lineage: Bacteria > Bacillota_I > Bacilli_A > ML615J-28 > CAG-698 > CAKOMG01. The sequence continues at coordinate 3,820 of CAKOMG010000007.1, read as the reverse complement.
TTTAGAAATTTATCAAGACTTTTATCAAATGAAGGGGTTGCATCTTTAAGAATGGATTATCATGGTAATGGTGAATCAGATGGAGAATTTACCGATTTTGATTTTAATGATGCTCTTGATGATGCAAAACGAATGATAGAATATGCGCGTAGTATTCAAGGGATTAAAAGTGTAGAATTAGTTGGATTTAGTTTTGGTGGGGCTGTAGCAAGTATGGTTGCAACGGATAATAATTGTGATAAATTATTATTGATCTCTGCTGCAGGGAATATGAATGAGATTGCAAGACATACATTTGATTCAGCAACAAAACTAGAAAATGGTAATGCTTATTTTTCGGGATTTGAAATGAGTGAAAATTTTGTAAAGTCCATTGAAACAAAAGATTTATATCAAAATACTAGTAAATTTGATAAACATATTTTAGTAATTCATGGAACAAAAGATACATCAGTACCTTATTTATATGGAGTTAAGTATGCGGTAAGCTATTATAATTCACAATTATATTTAATTGATGATGCTACTCATGGCTATGAAACTTTTGAACAACGTGAAAAATTATATAAAAAAGCAATAGAATTTTTAAAATAAGAGCATTAAATGATAGTTTCCAAAAATTGGAAGCAAAATTCAATCAAACGTTTTCAATTTTTTATTGACTTTTTGATTAAAATGATATAAAATATAGTTAGGTTTAGAGAGAATCTAAACAGATATATTGAAAAATTTAATAAGGAGGATTTTCAATGTTAACTAAAATTAAAAGATTTTTAGTGTTAGTTATGGCTGCATTTTTTGTAGTAGTACTTGTTGGTTGTGATAACACAGCAAAAGACCTTCAAGCTGCATTAGACAAAATTAATATTGAAGCAGAAATAACTAGTGACTCAATTGATTTACCAAATGTTAACTATGCTAACGCAAAAACAGTTTGGACATCAAGTGATGACAAAGTAATTAGCATTGACGGCAGTGAAGGTTTTGTTACTCAAACTGATAAAGACCAAAATGTAACATTAACTGTTAAAGCAACTGTTGGAGATGTAGAAAAATCAAAGAACTTCGAAGTAGTTGTTAAGGCATTAGCTAAAGCAACTAGCGTAAAAATTGATACAAGCAAATTCCCTTCAGATGATGAAGGCGTAGTATTAGAAATCGGAAAATCATACGATTTAAATGCTATTATTAATCCTGAAGACGCATATTCAAAAGTTGAATGGACATCATCTCGTAGCAAAGTTGCTAAAATTGAAGGAAATGATGAAGATGGTTATAAAGTAACTGCACTTTCTGATGGTAAATGTAAAATTACTGTTAAATCTGCATCTGATGGTTCAGTTCAAGATGTTGTTGAAGTATTTGTAGCTAAATATACAATGCCTCAAAGAGTTTTAACTGAAGCAGTAGAAGAAATTAAAAGTCAACTTCCTAAGTTCATTTCTGCAACTACTGTATTACCTTCTCCTGAAAATGAATATGTTACAGTAAAATATATTGAAAAAGATACAAAACTTGAAGTTGAAGATAATGAATATGTATGGCATAAAGGCGTTGATCGTAGAGAAGAATTTGAAGTAGTTTTATCTTATAGAGGCGCTGAAATTAATGATAGCATTACATTGCAAATCGTTAATAATCCTGATGATAATGAATTCTTAGCATTAGAAGAAGCTGAAGCTTATTTACAAGAATTTTTCAAAGAATATATAACTTCTGCAGATCATGCAGGTAAGAAGATTACTGCTGGTTCAATGGTTGTTCCAACAAACTTAACAACTCAATATGGCGCTGAAGATGCTAAAAATGTTGTTTCATTTGCTTATGAACCACAATACTTTGGTGGAGCATTTAGCCCTGTTAAATTTACTGTTGAAGCTGATCCAGCTGATTCAACAAAGAATATTACAAACTTAGTTTGTGTTAAACCTAACGATGATGTATCATTTAGAATTAGAGTTGATCTACAATCTGAACATGTATATACAAGCGTTAGACTTTCAGTTACTGCTGCTGGTTATACTAAAGAAGAAATCGTTGAATACTTAAAAGCTAATTCATTCCCTCAAGCAGATGCTGAAGGTAAATATGAATTATCATGTGCTAATGTTACATTAGCTACAGCTGATACTACTGATAAATTTAAAGCATTAGAAGTATCATGGAAGAGTAGCAATACTGAAGTATTATCAGATGCTGGTAGATTTGTAAATATCGGATTAAGTGAAGATACAGAAGTTAAGTTAACTGCAACAATTAATTATAAAGGAACTGTTTCTTCAGCATTCGCATTTACTGAAACTGTAGAATACACATATATGGTTAAACCTGCTGCTAATAATGCATCAATCGTTGCATTCCAATTATCAAATGTATTAGAAACTGAAGAATTCTTAAGCAAAATTAAATACTTCCCATTCGGAGATTTAAGTCGTAGAACAAGTGAAGAAGCTAAAGACGAAAACGTTATGCCACTTCCTAAGACAATTGGTGAAGTTGCTGGTTATGAAGCAGAACTTGCTAACTACAAAGATTTAGCTATTACATGGAGCACAAATGAAGAAGGTGTTCTTGATGAAAATCATAAATTATTAAAACAATATTTAAGATATCATGAAGTTACATTAACTTATAGTGTTACAGTTGAAGATGTTACTGCTACAAATGAAATCGTAATTAATATTGGTATCGCTGAAATGAAGAATACTAAGTATTATGGTGGATGGTTCAATATTGACCAATCTGATAGCAATAACCCTGGTGACGTTTTAGGCGCATTAAGTAAATTTGATGCAACAGTTGGTAAAGTAGCTGGTAGAAGTCAAGTATGGGGAACTACTATTTATGGAGCTAGAGCTGCATTTGGTGGATATACATATTATGTAGATGTAGAAGTAGATGGCGTTGTAACAAGACATCAATTCTATACTCAAGCTGGTACAATTACTAAGTTAGGTCAAGAAGTAGAAAAAGAAGTTGAAGGCCAAAAAGTTGCTTATACTGATACTGAAGAATTAACTACTGCTAATGGTACAGTTGTTAATGGTATGTGGGCATATAAGACAAGTAAAGGCACATTATTCAACACTGGTAAAGCTGCAGCTGAAGATGCTAAATATTATGTTCAAGTTAAAGATACAGTTTCAACAACTATGAACGATAATAACACTGGTGGTAACTGGGGATTATTCTTCGTTAATACAACTGATCATGATATTATGGTACCTATGTCACCATATACAGGTGGTGGAAGTCCTAAAGTAGATGCTGATGGCGCACCTGTTAAGTTTGGAGATGCTTCAGATTTAGCTCAACGTGAAAACGGATATTCATTCGATGGATATAGAGTAGGTGTAGTAATGGATAAAGATGGTAAAGTAGTATTTGGAAATGGTTCTAGCCGTATTCAAGATTCTACATACTTCTTAGATGCTAATGGTGAATTATCATACTTCGTAACAATCCCAGCTGGTGGATATGGTATGAGTTATAAGACAATGTATAATAACCTTGAATTAATGGGCGCATTCGCTGTTCAAGGAAATGCAAATGTATTAAAATACTTCGAACCATTCCATATTAGTGCTGATGGAAATAACGAAGGACTTGGTAGTTTACAACATTAATAAAAAAATTAGGAGTTAAAGAAATGAAGTTTTAAACGGAGTTTCTATAACTCCTTTTTTCTTATTAATATATAAAGTAAAAGAACATAAATCTAAATATAAAAAGCACAAAAACATATTGAAAACATTTTTCAAATATTTCTTGACTTTTAATTTAAATTGTAGTATAATAATATAGTATCAAGTTTTGTGAG
>CAKOMG010000006.1 GCA_934096585.1 uncultured Bacilli bacterium | reverse complement strand
CTCACAAAACTTGATACTATATTATTATACTACAATTTAAATTAAAAGTCAAGAAATATTTGAAAAATGTTTTCAATTTTTGTTTTATTCGCACTTTTTTAACTATTAAGAAATGAAAAATCATTCTCTTTAAGAGAATGATTTTTAGTATTGCTATAATCTATTATTTGGATCATAGGTGAACAAATAACTTACTGATTTTCCATCTATTATATTTAGAATTCCTTGCCCCATGATTTTCGCAATAGACAATTGTACAATTTTATCTGTTTTTTTATCTTCTGATATTTGTATAGAATTCGTTGTGATTACTTTTTTAATTGGCGAATCATTAATTCTTTCAATAGCAGGATGTGATAAAATCGGATGGCTGCAAGCTACATATATATCTTTAGCACCGGCTTCCTTCAAAGCTTTGGATGCCACAGTAATAGTTCCAGCAGTATCAATTATATCATCAACAATTATAACATTTTTATTTTTCACATCACCGATTATATTCATCACTTCAGCAACATTTGGTTTAGGTCTTCTTTTATCTATTATAGCTATAGGAGCATCAAAGTACAAGGCAAATTTTCTCGCTCTTGTTGTTCCGCCATGATCAGGAGACACAATTACAATATCATCTATTTGTTGGTCCTTAAAATATTGTACTAAAATTGGCAAAGCTTCAAAATTATCAATTGGAATATTAAAAAAACCTTGAATTTGAGCTGCATGCAAATCCATAGCAAGAACTCTTGATGCTCCCGCTTGTTGAAGCAAATCAGCTACTAATTTTGCAGAAATAGGTTCTCTTGCTCTAGCTTTTCTGTCTTGCCTACTATATCCATAGTATGGCATAACTATATTAATAGTTTTTGCAGAAGCCCTCTTTAGAGCATCGATGAAAATTAACAATTCCATATAACTTTCATTTACTGGATTAGAAGTTGGTTGAATAACAAAAACATCGTGGCCTCTAACCGTTTCAGTGATATTTACCATTACTTCTCCATCTGCAAATCTCACTGTTGAACAATCCGATAACGGTAATCCTAAATATTCAGCGATTTCTTCGCCTAATTGTTTGTTAGCGGACAAAGCAAAAATTTTTACTTGTGACCCATGAATAAGTGCCATTATTAATCCTCCGTTGGTTTTAATCATTTTATATGATTGTTTATGACATTTATTATTATACAATAACATTTTTGTTTTTTCAACATGTATACATTTTCAAGTTAGTATAAATAATCTTAATATTATTATATTTATTTTCTAGGTATTCTTTAATTTTTTCCATTTGTTGTTGATCAAAAGTCAGTGCAACAATTCCAGATCCACTTCCTGTCATAAAAGTGTTCATAATGCCCATTTCTTTGCATTCTTGAATTATTTTCTCAATCAAACCATTACTTAATCTATTTGCTGACGCTTCCAAATCATTTATAACCCCTAAATTATTTTCATGTTTTTTAATTTTTTTAATTATTCTTGCAATGCTTCCACTTTTTTTATCAGTTTTCTTATATTCATTAAATACATTTTTAGTACTGAGTTTAACATCAGGAATAATTATTAAAGCTTTGTCCAATATAGCATCATAAATAGATAGCGTATTAACAATTTTTCCCTTTCCTCTTACCCTAGAAAATCTTTTTACTATACAAAATGGAATATCACTACCTATTTCTTCTGCGAAATTAATCATATCTTGAATACTCATTCCAAGTTTCCATTCTTTATTCAAATAGCAAAGAAGTGCTGCCGCATCTGCGCTTCCTCCACCAAGGCCTGCTCCGTTTGGGATATTTTTTTGAATAACCACTTTTATTCCATTTTTGATATTATATGTTTTTTTTATCTTTTCGATTAGTTTATAACAAATATTATTTGTCATATCACATACTTCTTCAGACATTTCTATCAGAGTTATATTTTCTTCTTTTTTTTCAACATACAGTATATCATATAAATCTATCGTTGCCATTAACATATCTAAATTATGGTATCCATCTTTCCTTTTGCCTATAACCTTTAATCCTAAGTTAATTTTCGCATATGCTTTAATTACTTGCATTTTACATTTTCCTTTCAGTAAAGTATTCTCATTTTTCCCATAGTTTCTATGCCTCCATAAGCATCATTTAAGTTTTCAATCGCATTGCTTAAAGAATCGAAATTTACAATTTTATTATATGCTGTTGTGCTTACCTTAATAGCTATGATAGCTGGATCATATATATGAACATTAATTCTTTTAGGACTACTTGCAAAATTTGCGCCGTTCGCTATTAATGCTTCGAAATTAGATTGGCAAGCACCCACTATATATACACTATTAGGGAATTTCTTTTTAAACTCTTTCATTCCTTTTATAAAATTAATTGTATTAGCATAATTCTCTAACGCTTTTTTATCTTCATTATTATAATAATCATGTCCTGTAATAACAACAACGTCTGGTTCGACTTCTAAATTAATGTTTGACGCTACTTTGCTAATATCACTTTCATTAGTTAAAACGCTATACGCATGTATCCCCATCTCTTTATATAATTCTAGGCATTTGTCTAGATAATTTTTATCAGCATCTACATGTAAAATCGTTCCTAAAACATATTTTTTATTTCTACATTTGTTATTTAAAAAAGCAAAATTAGTATTTTTTGTGTCTATATCAACTTCTTTTGCTTTTTCTATTTCGTAATTTTTAACTTTTCTTTGAATACGATAATTAATTCCTGTAATGATAACATAATCGTCATGTTCATATGTAATTTCATATATAATAGGTTTTTTATCATTTTTATATATAACATATTCTTTCATTCCATCACCATTATATTATATTCAGTGATATAATCAATGTGATTCAAAAAGTGATCTATATATGCAATAAATTTGATAGTCATTTAATTCTTCTGCTCTTAATTCTTTTTTCAACCCTTGGTTCGATAATTCGTGTTCTATTTGTTCCTTTTCTATACCATACACTTTATTAATATTATTAACTATAGTTTTTCTTCGCTGTGAAAATATTGTTTGTGCAAATTTTATAAAATTTGCCTCGTTTTTTGGCTCATAATCGCTTTTTTTTCTTTTAACCAGTAACAAAACACTTTCAACCTTAGGTGCAGGACAAAAGGAATTGCGGCTCACCTCACCTACAATTGAAGAATCAGTTTTATATTTCATCAATACACTTAACGCATTATAGTCTTTTGTTTTTGGTTTTCCAGTCATTCTTTGCCCTACTTCCTTTTGAACCATAAAAGTAAACTGACTAATATTAGTTTCTCCTAGCAATTTAGTAATAATAGCTGTAGTAATATAATATGGCAAGTTTGCCACTACTTTAACATTATCTATATCAGTGTATTCGCTTAAATCTGCTTTCAAAAAATCAATATGTCTAATCTCAACATTACTGTATGCTTTAAGTGTATCATTGAGAATATTAATCATATCACTATCAATTTCATAAGCTATAACTTTTTTAGCATTTAAAGCTAAAAACTCTGTTAAGCAACCTATGCCTGGCCCTATTTCAATAATAATATCTTCTTTTGTAACATTAGAGACTCTAATGATTTTTTCTAGTGTATTTTTATCTCTTAAAAAGTTCTGCCCATATATTTTTTTTGCATAGATTTGATAACTATTTAATATCTGTACTACATTATCACATATCATATTTTTTTAGTTCCTCTAATGATATTCCAAACATATTTATTCGTTTTAAAAACTGTTTGCCATTACAATAACTTATATGTAATTTTTCACATATTTTATTTCTTTTTTCTTTAGAATCCATTAAGCCTATTTTATATAAATCAGCATAAGTAATATTGCTTTTTGATTGTTTGACCATTTTAACATTGGAAAACATTTCTTTTATAGAATCTCTATGCATATGTTCTATTCCTATTTTTTTTCTATTTTTGCTTATTGCATCAGCTTTTTTGGCAAATACATGATTAACGTTTGGCACATATGAACAAATTATTCTTCTGATTTTTTCGCCTGGACCATCAGGATCAACACATATTATAACTTCATTATTAATAGAGCATATTCTTATTAATTCAAGTGTTTCTTTTGATACTGCACTTCCATTAGTTATTATGAATTCACATTCCGGATATATATTTTTAAGTTTATTTACATCATTTTTACCTTCGACAACTATTACCATAATAACTCCTTTTGTCTTATTATAACATATTATTGATTGTTTTTAAAGATATTAATAATTTCTTTCCCAAATAATTGATATCTTTTTTCTTTGAACCCCGGCACTTTAATGAATTCTTCTTTTGAACAAGGTTTCGCAAGAACTAAGCGTTCTGCGTCTCTATTATTAAATATATAATGCGTAGGAATATTATTGTTTTTATGTATTTCATTTCTGATTTCCAAAACTTTGCAATATAATATATAATCATTATGGTTTAATTTTTTTGGCGTATATGTATGATAAAGCATATTATTTTGAATAAAGTTATATTTTGAAAAATCATATTCATCATTATCTTTGCACAATAATTCACTTATCTCATAAGATTTATTTGATGGTTCTTCATTATTAAATTCCTCATTTATTATTCTTTTTAAATCATAATACATAATAACATTATTTATTTCAGAATCATTAATAATGATACTTTTTTCATTTGCCATTACAACGTAGCCTTTGATTTCAACACTTATATTATTATTTAAAAAGTAAGTTTCTAATTTTTTGATTTGTTTATTCATTTGCATGATAGGATTATACATTCCACAAATTTCATCTCTATCTTTTCTATGAATAATTCTTTCCACACTGCCATTTTTTGTTATATGAATATTATCCATTAAATTTTTCACTTCTAATAAAATGACTTTATTATTTCCAATAAGTATAAAATCTGCTTGAAAGGCATCATTGTTTATTTTTAATCGCACATTATATAGCATTATTAAATTTTTCTCAATATGAATTAATTCATAATTAACTCTTTCTTCACCAATTAAACCATACATTTTTAACTTTAATTGTCTATCTGTCATGCTTTTACATTGATATTTATATTTATCAAGTTCCTTATTCAAATTAAATTCTTTTACACATTTCATATTTTACCTCTTATATTTATACATATATATATTTACCAAAAAGAAGTAAAACTACTTTAAAAAACTTCACTCGTTTAACCGAATGAAGTTTTTATCGCTAATTTATAGCTATAGATGTTATATAAGCTGCTTTATCAGCGCCTGTAATTATAATTTCAATTGTACCGCTTGCATCACAATCATATGAATAAGTCGTTCCTGCTGTTGATGTGATAGCTCCTGTACCAACAACTACTCCTCCAATTTTGATTGTAATTGTAGTTGACTCTGAAATTTTTGATGCCCCACATGCTACAACGCTAATATGTTGAACTTTTCCTTCATATTCTTCTGTTGACATATTAATATTGGCAGCTGGATTTGCTTTTGATCCGATTTGAAGTCCTTTACCATTTACACTATCAAACCCAATGTAACCTTTAGCACTATCATTCACTAATCTCCAATTTAAATTTCCTAATAAAGCTGTTTGATCAGTTTTTTCGTTTGTAAATTTTTGATCATCTTTAGATTTGAATTCGTATTTATATGATGCACCTACTTCGCCTGATTGAGCTTTTGCTGTGACTTTAATTTCTACTGTACCTATCACTGTTTCCCCAACTTTAACTACAGCTGTTAAAGTTACTTCTGTATCAGCTTTTGGAGCTGTAAATACTCCTGTGTTAGAAATTGCTTCATTATTTGATGCCCATTCAATTACAGTATCATACTTACCAGTTGTAGGTAAAGTCATATCTTTTCTAACAGTCATTCCGTTAAATTCTTGCTCTAATTGAGTTTTAACATATGTAAACTTTTGTTCATTTGTAATTTCTGGAGCAGAAGTTTCTTGCAATGAATTATTTTGATATGCAAATCTCCATACATTATCTTTTGAATCATAGACTACTGCTTTAATTATAACATATTTTCCAACGTTTTCTTTTAACTCAGCCAATGCTGATTCATTAGTATATTTAGAAATTAAGAATCCAACAGAACTACCTGAAGGCATAATAGTATAAGGTGTATTTAAATCACCAGTATTTTCGACAACTTCACCTTCCAATAATACATATGTAGCATAGAAATCAGGATCTGTGAAGTTTGTTGGTAATTCCTCATATTTATATGTTTTATATGTTAAATCAATTGTTTCCGTTCCTTTTACTTCATATGAAGTTAGAGAAATTTGAGGCAAGTTGTAATATTTTGCCTTTACACCAACAACTTCAACTTTTTGATTTAACTCAACTGTTGCTGTTCCAAAAACATTCATAGAGCCTGTTGCATCTGTAATAATAAATCCTTTTCCTAAAACTGTTGTAACAACGCCAACAACTTTAAGGTCCGTTCCTTCTGCAGCAGCTATTGCTTCTTTAACAGTTACCTGCTTTACCTCAACCGGAGTTTCAGTTCCTTCAGTTACATTTATTAAAACTGCATTTTTAAGTTCATAAGTACCATTGTAATTTTGAATTTGTGTTCTCAATTTTACAATATCTCCTACTTTGATTGGTATACCTAAAAAGCCGCTTTGTGTACCGTATTTTGCTCCTGATTCATTTGTAATACCATATACAAGAATTGTATTTGTTCCATCTGTTAAATTGAAGTTACAGTATTCTTCTTTAACTATGTTCTTAACAGTACCACTTATATAATATGATTCTGTGGTAATTTCTTGTGAATCACCTTTTAATCCTTTAGCAATAGCAAGTGCTTCCGCAATTGTTTTTGTTTCATAATCTACTGGTTTTATAGTAGAAGGATCAAAATTTTCGTCTACAAGCCATGCACTCTTAAGTTCTAATGTACCACCATAATTTTGTAAGTTAGTATATAGATAAATAGTATCTCCTACTTTAAATGGAATTCCTTTATATCCTTCTTTTGTGCCATAAGGGTCTTTTCCATCAGCTGTGTATAGCCCAAATACTAAAATTGTTTGATTTCCATCAGTTAAATTAAAATTACAATATTCTTCTTTAACTATATCTTTAACTTTTCCTTTAATTAAATATTTATCTTTAGATTTTTCATTTTTTGAGCCATCTAGTTTGTTTGCTTCGTCAATAGCAAAAGATACACTCTTCCATTTTCCTTCAGAAGGTCTTGCTTTTACAGTCACTTCAAATGTTTTTTCAAAGTTTACAGTACCATCTGCAGTTTCTAATAAGGCAGTCAATGTGACTTTTGTATCCTCAACTGGTAAAACAACTTTTGCAGTAAAATAACTTACTCCATCTACTGTAGCTAAATTACCAATTTTTATAACACTTGGATGTGAACTAGTCCATGATACATATATATCATTATTTTTTCCAACTGTTCTAACTAAATGAAAATCTTCGTTTGCCTCAGATTGAATTACAATTTTATTAGCATATTCTTCTAATGTTTCTTTACTAATTGAATGATCACAACCCACACAAAGCAATGCGGTTAAAATTAATAACAAACAACAAATTATTCTTTTCATAAAATCCTCCGTTTTATATAGTATAACATATATTTAACAAAAAATCTACTAAATATAAAAAAAAGGGGATAACCCCTTTTTATTTTGTAACAGAACTAATAACTGGTGAATATGCACTTCCATTAGGTGATGTACCTAAATAAGGCATTTCATATTCTGTTCCAAATAATTTTAAATATCCTTTACATACAACAGTCATATCTTTAAAAGCATCTTGAGCTTTAAAATCTTCAGTAATAGAACTGTCTAATTGTGCAGAATATAATTTAAATGTTGTTCCATCAAGCCCTTCAAGAATAATTGTGTATGAATTATGTTCAGAATCGTAAGTAGAAGAAATTGCTTTTCCTTTTACAATAAATAAATCTGTTGAAGTAGTTCCTGAATCGTATTCTTCCATAACTTTTAAAATTTCAGCAACAGTATATTCTTTATTTGCTTCTGGATTAGTAAGTTGTGGATTTTTTTGAACTTTTGGTTCTTCTACTTTAAGCAACTTAGCATTAACTAATTCATATTTTCCATTATAATTTTGAATTTTTGTTTTAACAAGAACAGTTCCTCCAACTTTTACAGGAATTGTGCCTGTAAATGAAGCATCCTCTTTTGTTCCATATTTCTTTGCACCATCTTCTGTATATAATCCATATACTATTATATCTTTTGACCCATCTGTAACTGTTAAATTGCAATATGTTTCATTATCTATTGATTTTACTTGTGCATATACATAGTATTCTTGGGTAGTAGTTTCCTTAGAAGGACCATCTAATGTTTCAGCTAATGCATATGCATCAGAAACATTCATTGGAGTCATAACTTGTAATCCATCGTGTTGTGTAGGTTGTAGCCAACTATATACAAGTTCTGGTGTAACTGCGCCATTTTTAATATATTTTTGAATCTTTGTATTCAAGAAAATAACATCTCCTACTTTTACAGGAATTGTGCCTGTAAATGCGGCATCATCTTTCTTTCCATATTTTTTTGCACCGTCTTCTGTATATAATCCATATACTATCATATTGCTTGTTCCATCTGTAACTGTTAAATTACAATATGTTTCATTATCTATTGATTTTACTTGTGCATATACAAAATATCTTTCAGTTGATGTTTTTCCATCTTCTAAATTATTACAAATTTCTAATGCTTCAGTAACAGATAGCCAATGTTTTAAAGCAACACCCACTTTAATAGTAACTTCTTTTTCAACTGTTATATTATTCAAAGTAGCTATAATTTTGATTTTTCCAATTACTTCTTCACTTTGACATTTAACTTCTAATTTACCATCTTTAATTTCTAAAGCTGTGCTTCCTTCTGTAACACTATAACTAAATGCAACACCTGCTGCATCAGATGCAACTAATGTAACTTCTGCATTATCAAAATATTCAGAATTAATTCCTGCAACAACTGCTGCTAAAGCATTGTTGGCTTTTTGCTCATCAGTTAATTCAATAGTTGTTTCAACCGCACTTCCTGGAACATATAAGACATCCCAAATGCCATCAGTTTCTGCAGTTCTTGAGCAGTATAAAATTACATATAAAGTATATACTTTTTTTGATTCAACTAATCCACCAATTTCAGTTAATGTTGTTGTACTATTATATTTTGATACTTCAACATATTTGCTACTATCTGTAGGATCTACAAATTTATAAGTATTATAAGTAGAATTTGCAATAGTTTGGGCACTAACAATAGTTTTAAAAATTCGAGTTGTATTAGCAGCATCTACTTTTTGAGTTTTAATAGCAGCTATTTCAGCTATTGTTTTTTCTTCAGCTAATGATTCATAAGTAGTAGTAGTATCTTGTCCGATAACTTGAGCATTAGATCCTGTTGCTACTTGAGGCATATTATTATAACTTGCCCATACACCACGCACTGTTACTTTTTCTCCTACTTTTCGTCCATGACTTGAACCATAAACATATATGCTTCCAGTTTTATCACTAACAATATAACCAGCATCAGTTGTGAAAGTTACAGTACCTTGGAATTTTATTTTTGATTCATTTGAAGTTTTTCCTTCTGTACTCTTTGCAGCTGCAATAGTTTCATAATTATTATCAGCCCATTCATCAGCAACAACATTTCCTTTAAATTCTTTTGTTCCTGAAACAAACTTGCCTTCTTCATATTCATATTTTAAAGTTGCAGTTAATTTAAAATTATGTCCTTCTTTCTTTAAAACAATTTTTCCTTTAAAGAACATATTTTTATTATCATCGCCATCATCATATTCTGTAATTACTAAAGAATCTGAATCTGATTCCCAAGTAATTGTTTTTTTCTTATCACCTTTAAAATATTTAGGTAATGCTAAATCATTAAGGGCATCTTCTAACCCTGTAACGTATAATTGTTCTAAGTTTTCTTCAATTTCTTGTTGTGCTGCTTTTTCTGCATCGTTTCCGCCACAGCCCACCAATATTAAAGCAAAGAATGCAACTAATAATAAGCTTAACACTTTTTTGAAATTGTTCATTATTTTCTCCTTTTATTTTACTTCTACAATATCATTAATTCTTGTAACATCATGTTTATTTAAAACACCTTTGTTATATCTTGGCCCATCGCCAACAGAAATTTGATATAATCCATTAGCATATTCATAATATGCAATTCCCCCTGTAATGTTATATGTTTTGCCAGGTTCTAAAACAGTACCAACTTTCCATGCAGTAATTAAACTCTTGTTAAAGTACACATCAAACTTTACACCACTTGCATTTTCCATATGCGCTGTATAGTATGTGTCACCACTTGAATCTTTCTTTTCTTTAATGTCTATGCATTTTAAGTTTTGAACAGTAATTACTTGACCAAAATAATTGTATAAATCAGAAACCATTGTTTGTTTTTGATTACCTTCTTTATCAGTAATTGTTTGTAATGAGTATTTTAGATTATTTGCATCAACAACAGTAATTTCAGGTTCAGCAAATAAAGATGCTTGTGCATTTTTAGGATTTGAAAGTCCTGTCAATTGTGTTCCATAATCACTATCCCACTCTAATTGACATCTCATTTGGAAAACATCACCGATATTGTATAGTTTATAATATGGTACTGCATATCCTGCAAATGCATAGAAATGGCCCTTTCCTGTCTCATAGATAGGATCTTCGCCTTCATCTGTGGCTATTTCAACAGTCACCTCTTCTGCATCCTCTAAATACATATTATTTCCGATTGTTCTGACTAATCTTACAGTAACATAAAAATATGTTCCTGATTGATAATTACTATGATTACACCATAAATTCAATAAACTTGTTTCTATAACATCTTTTGAATAATTAAAGTTTGGATCTTTTTCTCCAAATACTTTCATTTCATATTTTTGTGTCTTGTGACTAGCTTCTAAAAATATACTATGATATTTAGAAGAAGGTTGTTGATTATATTTTGTATATGATAATTCTAATTCCTCTAAATTGAATAATCTATATTCAGAAGATGCATCTTTTTTATACCATACCCACGCCAACCATCTTTTACCACCGGAGTCTTTTCGTTCGCCTTCAGATTCTAACGCAATAGAATATGCATTATATAATACTTCTTTTGCATATGCACTAGCGGCTTTTCCCCACGGTTCAATAGTGCCAGTAGATTCAGGAGTATTAATTCCTAAAAACCTAATAGTTATAGCTTCACTAGAGCCTGCTGTATATACACTGATTGTATCACCATCAACTACACGATTTAATCTGACCTCACCAATACCATCTCTGATGAATTCTTTTCCAGTTGTAGACGTTTCTAGTTTTAAACTATCAGCGTATCTTGTATCAAGTTCCCTTTCAACATAAATAGCATTAACAACCATATCACTAGTAACATTAGTGATATCTTTATCCCAACGATCAAATACATAATTTTCGCGTTTCGGATTATTTGGCGCTTTAGCTTCTTCGCCTTTAGCTACTTCGACTACTTCAATTACAGTTCCATCCCAGTCTTTAAATGTAACTTTATATGTTGAAGAGCAAGCAACTAAAACGACACTAAGCATTACTAAGATTATTGAAAGGAATAATCTTTTAATTTTCTTCATTTATAGGATCCTCTATTATCCAATACGTTTTACAGCATCATCTAATGCTTTCTTGATATCAGCCTTATCTACTAATATTGTTGATAAAGCAGTTTCACATTCTGTACGAACATTACTTGAACCAGCCCATGCAGCATCTACAAAATAATTCCATCCATTTGATGCATAAGCAGTTGTTGCTTTTTGAACAATTGCTGAAAGTTTAACTCCCTCAACAAATTCTTTATAAGCATCCATTTCATATGCAGAAGATCTAACTGGCATATAACCTGTAGCTTCAGCAAATTTTTCAGTATTTTCAGTAGTTAACATATGTTTAATAAATAACCAAGCAGCTAATTTTTCTAAATCACTAGCTTGTGAGAAAATACAAACATTTGTTCCTTGTTGAATTACAAATTTTTTATCAGCACTATAATAAGGAATTGGAGCAACACCAACAGTACATTTAGCAGTTGAATAGTATGAACTACCTCCTGTTGAACCAATGTTCATTACAACTTTTCCAGAACAGAATGCTGAAGAACCATGTTGCAATTCCCAAACATCAGGCATATTAATTAAACCTTCTTTAGCTAAATCTTGGAAAAACGTTAATCCTTCAATAGTTTTAGTACTTGTATTAAATGTATAAGAACCTCTTTGTACATCTACTAATCCAGTTGATTTGTAAATTGAGCTTGTATATTCACCACCAAATTGATGAGCAATAGTAGTAAACATATTACCACCTGAGTCAACTAAACAAGGAATGAATTCCTTATTTGCTAAATTTTTCTTAACATTAGGTAACCATGAATATGTATCATCTTCTAGGGTTGATACAATTTCCATAATTTTCTTGCTTGTTTCTTTATATTCATCCCATGTTTCTGGAACTTTTAAATTAAATTCTTCAAAGAATTCAACATTATAATATAATGCTTCAGTTGATTTATTAAAAGGTAACCCTACATATGTTCCAATCTTATCGAATTGTCTGTTTTCTTGGATATATCCTGGTAAGAAATCTTTTAATTCTTCCTCTGTATAACCAACATTAGGATCATTAATAAATTTATCTAATGCGATTAAAGATTTAGAAATTAAATATTCAGCAAAGTGGTCTGGATAACCTACTGACATAGTTGGTGCAGTACCACCATTAATATCTTGAACTGTGGCTGACTTCATTTGGTCATAACCACTAATTACTTCTACTTTTATACTTACACTTGGATATTCTGTTTCAAATTCATCTTTATATTCATTAATAACATCTAAAATAGTTGCTCCAAATGGTACTCTAAATGTGATTTTAACACTATCCTCTGGCTGTGCTTTTAAATTTTCCACAGTTTCAACTGTATAATTGTCTTCAGCAATTTTACCTGTGTTGCTATTAGTAGGCTTACATCCTACTAAACAAAATACAGCCACTAACAAAATAACGTAACTTAATACTTTTTTCATATCTTTTTCCTTTCGTTTATATTTAATTCTTACTTTTAGTAAGGAATTAACCTTTAATTCCACTTCTTGATACACCATTCATAATTTGTTTTCTTAATATCAAAAAGACAATAATTAATGGAACAGTAACTAAAACAGCTGCTGCCATTTGGTAATTAATAATGGTACCATTGCCATCAGTATCTTTATAAATTGACAATAAACCATTACTTACAAGTAACATATTACTATCACTAGCTACTAAAGTTGGCCACACATATGCATTCCATGTACCCATCATACTTAAAATTAAAATTGATGTAATAGTTGACTTAGCCATAGGAATCATAACTTTAACTAAATATTTAAAATCTCCTGTTCCATCAACTTTAGCAGCTAAATATAATTCATTGGGAATTTGTCTAAATGTCTGTCTTAAAAAGAATATATAAAACACACTAACCATAAAAGGTAATACTAAAGCTATATATGTATTTTTCCATCCTAAAGACGATACAGTTGCATAGTTTGTAATAACAAATATTTCTCCTGGAATCATCATTGTAGCAAGTAAAAGAGAGAATAAAGCTTCTTTACCTTTAAAATTTAATCTCGCAAAAGCAAATGCAGCTAAGACTGTAGTAAATAAAGTTCCTATCGTTGTTAACAACCCAACAAATACTGTATTAAAATAAAATCTAAAGAAATTCGCTCCTTTATTTGCGGCATAAGCAATAGCATCTTTAAAGTTACTAAACACCCATTCTTTAGGGAAAAATGAGATTGTGGTTTGATTTAATTCTTCTGTCGTTCTTAATGCAGTTGCAAACATCCAATAGAATGGAATGATAATAAACAAAGCAAATATTACTAAGAATGTATAAATTAATATATTTCCAATAGTTCTTTTAATCTTAAACTTGCGAAGTTCTTCTTCAGATAACATTAATTCTTGATCCATTGAATATCCTCCTAGTAATGTACTTTCTTTTTACTAACCCATAACTCTACTGCTGTAATTGCCATAATAATAGCAAATAGCACTAAGGCAGAAGCACATGCTCTTCCCATTTGGTTAATATTTGATAATTTTGATAATTTGTCATATGTATATCCAACCATCGTTATTAACATATTTGGTTGGCTTCGTGGACCATATCTTCCATTAAATAGAGCAATTACGCTTGAATAAGCTTTAAACGCTCCTATAAACGAAGTAATTGTAATATATGCAATCATTGGAGATAATAGAGGGACAGTAATTTTTGCAAATACTCTCCATCTTGGAGTAGAGTCAATTTGCGCAGCTTGATAATATTGTTTATCTATGCTTTGCATTCCTGATAAGAATACTAATATTTTGAATGCTAGTCCATTCCAAATTGTATATACCATTAAAACAAACAAACAAGATATATATGTTGGGTTATCTCCGCCAAATGGAGTAATCCAAGCAATTCTAGCACTTTCTCCACCAATAGCAACTAAAATAGAGTTAATTAATCCATTCTTACTTCCAAACAATACAGAAAATACTAAGCCTAAAGCTATTGTATTTGTAACATATGGTAAAAAGTAAATTGTTTGGAAAACTACTTGTGCTTTTTTAATTCCATTTAAAGCAACTGAAATAAATAAACCAATCAAAACTGTTAATGGAACAGAAATAAATACCATGATTGAAGTATTTTTCAAAGCCGTTAAAAACGTTGGATCTTGAAAAACATTTTTAAAGTTACCAAATCCAATACCAATATATTGACTAGTAAATCCGATTAACTCTTCATTTGCATTATAACTGCTTTGCATAACTGTCTCTCCAAAATGGTCTAACCACCCTATCGCTGCATCTGTATCATGCCATACTCCATATGAATATCCTTCCATAAATGCAGAAATTATTGTGTTAAATATTGGATAGAAAGTAAATACTACCATTAACAATAATGTAGGTGCTAAAGCTAAAAGCGCCTTCCATTTATCGTCTTTATATTCTAACATTATTTAATCCTTTCTCCTGTATTTGCATTAAATACAAAGAATCTTCTAAAGCCTACTATAATATCTGTGTTAGTTGTTAATCTTTTATGGCTTGGAACGATGGCTCTAATATCATCATCATAGCCTTCAATTTTAACTAAAGCCATTGTGTCACGTCCTATATGTTCAACCATATCAACGTGTACAGGAATTTCTCCGCCTTCATCAACTGTAAAGAACTCAGGTCTTACTCCTATTTTTACTTCTTGATCTTCAACATCAATATTTCCTAAAACATAACCATTATGCAATTTTATTTGTTTGTTTTCAATATTTGCATCTATAACGTTAATAGGAGGATTACCTAAGAATTTTGCAACAAACAAATTAATAGGCTCTTCATAAACATTTTGAGGTTCGTCAATTTGTTGTTTTACTCCAAAATTCATAACAACAATTTCATCTGAAATACTCATTGCTTCTTCTTGGTCATGAGTAACGAAAATAGTTGTTATACCTGTTTCTTTTTGAATTCTTCTGATTTCCTCTCTTGTTTGTAATCTTAATCTTGCATCTAAGTTTGAAAGAGGTTCATCAAGCAATAATACTTTTGGCTTTTTAACAAGGGCTCTGGCAATAGCAACACGTTGTTGCTGTCCACCTGATAATTGAGCTGGTTTTCTTTCCATTAAATCACCAATATGAACTAACTCTGCCATTTCTTGAGCTAATTTTAAAGCTTCTTCTTTTGGAACCTTCATATTTTGAAGTGGAAATAAAATGTTATCTTTAACTGTTAAATGAGGATATAAAGCATAGTTTTGGAAAACCAATCCTATTCCTCTTTTTTCTGGTGGCATAAATGTCACATCTTCTTCTCCAAAGAAAATTTTTCCTGATGTCGGTTTATGCAATCCAGCAATCATATATAGTGTTGTACTTTTTCCACATCCTGATGGCCCTAATAGACCAATCAACTTTCCAGCAGGGATAACAACATTAAAGTCATCAACAGCTCTTGTTTCTTTCTTTGTTTTGTCAACGAATATTTTTGTTAAACCTTCTAAACGAACTTCAACACTTTGATGGGTTGTCTTTTGTAATCCATCTAGTTCTTCCATAAGAACTTCTTCTTTTTTGATTTGTTCTTCCATTCTAATCTCCTTAATTATTTAGCCTTTCACTATATTATAACATTTTTTATTATTTTTTTAAAGTCTTTTTTATTAAAAGCTTTTTTAAATTGCAAGAATTGCTAATAAAATATTGTTTTTAATTAATTTCCAAATAATGTCTTTTTTTATTTTTAAATGATTATTTCCATATTTTTAAAAAATAAAAGAAGTAGCCAAAACTACTTCTTTATTTGTAATAAATAAAATATGCAAGTGCACAAAAAACAGCAATTATGAAAACAATGAATAAAAAGAATTTTGGAAATTTCTTTAACGCAGCAATCAAGCCTGTTAGTATTAATATAGCAACAATTAGGGCAATACCTACATAAATTATATTAAATTTACCTTGTAATAACTCAATAAATGTGTTTACATATTCGCCTAAAATTTTATCTATGTTTTCAAAAAAAGCTTTCATATTTTTCTCCTTATATTTCTTTCTTGCTTTCTAATGCTCTCATTAAAGTAATATCATCAGCATATTCTATATCTGCACCAGCTGGTAATCCGTAACCTATTCTATATACTTTAGCATCCATATTCTCAAGCATTTTTTTTATGTACATTGCTGTCATTTCTCCATCTATTGTGGAAGAAGTTGCTATAATGACTTCTTGAAAATTTTCTTTTTTAATTCTCTCTAGAATAATATCAAGATTTAAATCATCAGCACCTATTCCATTTAATGGGGAAATTACACCATTTAAAACTTGATATTTGCCATTGTAACTATTGGTTTTTTCAAATGCCATAGCGTCTTTTGTGTTTTCCACAATTAATAATTGTTTTTGACGCTCGTTGTCACTACATATTTCGCATATATCACGATCAGTAAGCATTCCACAAATTTTGCATTGTTGAATATTCTCTATAGCATTATTTAAATTATTGCTAAATTCTTTTACTTCTTCTTTGCGTAGTTTTTGTATTGTATAAAACGCCAAGCGTTCTGCACTCTTTGGACCTATTCCAGGATACTTCTTAAAGCTTTCTATTAGTTTGTCCAAACTTTCAGGATATTTTACCATTAAAATAATCCGCCGCCAAAGCCACCCGCTAAAGCACTATATTTGCCCATTTTTTCTTGCGTAGTTTTATCAATTTGTTTATACGCTTCATTTGATGCGGCAACAATCATTTCTCCTAACATTTCTAAATCTTCTTTGCTTTCAGCTTCAAAATCATCAGATACTTTTACTGCTTTTAATTCTTTAGTGCCATATACTTCTACAGTTACAACACCGCCGGCAGTAGCTTGAAAGACAGTTTCATCAATAGCTTTTTGCGTTTCTTCCATTTCTTTTTGCATTTTTTGAAGTTTTCTCAATAATACTTGTTGATTCATTTTTTTCTCCTTATTCAATTTTTACATCATTACCAAACATTTTTATAGTTTGATCAATAGCTTGTTCCTTATCGTTTCTATATTCCTCATCGTTAGACAATATTTCTAATCCTTTTATATTCAAAGGAGTTAAAGTAGGGAACTTCGTTCCTATTTGATATTGTTGTTTATATTCTACACTCTTTGCTGTCCAAGCATCTATTGGTAGTGCAACATAATTATACCTATCACCTAACAATTCATATAAAATTCTTAATGCTACATCCTTAAATCTAGCCCTCATAACTTGATTACATAGTTCAACACTAGAGAATACTATAATGAATTCTTTGTTTCCAACAGCTACTACTTTTCCTTCTTGTAATGTTTCAATAATAGTAAAGTTTTCTGGGCGAGCCCCTTTATTCATTACTTTCCATATCTGCTCAATTCTAGCTTTATCATTTCTTGCTTCAATTGCTCTAGAATCATGTAGTATTTGTTCTATATATTTAATGTTATAAGTAGCGAATTTATCCCCAATATGTTCTTCTTCATGAATAATATTATTATTTTCAGTTTCTGGCACTGGAGCTTTGCTATAAAAAGGATCATAAGCTGTTTCGCGAGCTATTAAATCTTTTTCGAGTTCATAGGTTTCGTTTGTTTTCTTTTTAACAACTATACTAGAAAGTTCCTTATTTATGACTTCTTCACCTTTTTCACTATCAAAGAATTGAGATACAACATTATTGCTCTTCTTTTCTACAGCTGGTCTATCAATTATAGAAGAAGCTGTTTCAAACAATCCTACTTTTTCTTCTGTGTCCTCTTGTGGTTTGTCAACAATTTCTACTTCTTTAGCAGCATTAAAAATTTCTTCATTTTTATTGTCTGCGTTCATAGAGTCTTCGTCAACTATATCTACTTCCTTACTTTCTTCCACTTTCTCATTTTGAACAATAAACGTATCATTATTTGTTGTTGTAATATTTATTGGTTCAATGCTTACAAGAGGTTCTTTTGTTTCTTCTGAATTATAACTAAAATTATTAGATTCAATTTCAGCTTTAATTATGGAATCGCCAATTGATTGCACAGCTTCTTCTTTATTAGTTGGTTGCTCTTGAGGTTCTGATTGTAGATCGCCAAAATCATACTTTTCCTTAGCATTAATTTCGTAATCTTCTATACCTAATATATCATTTCCGAACAACATAATTTGTCCATTATTTTTCTTAATTTCTTTTTTGGTTGTTTTGTAAGCAGCTAGTTCACCAGCCATAATTTGGTATACTTTTTTTTCTAATGCTAACATTTTATCACTAATTTCATTCAATACATCAGCATCCAAACTTACAATTTCTTTAGTTCTATCGTATGACTTGTTTTCTAATTCTACAACTTTTGTTTTAATTTGATCTAAATCCTCTGTAATAGAATAATTCTCTTCTTCAATTTGGCTAACTTTTGTTTTTAATGTTTTATTAATGATATTGTCTAACTCATTAATTTTTTCATTAAATTTGTTCGCATCAATATGTTCGCTGCTATTTAAACTTGCTATCTTTTTGCTAATTTCATTTATATTCACATTTTCAAATGAAGTTACTACTAACTTATTTTCTATTTCTTCAATATGTTTATTTATTGTACTTAAGTCAACTTTATCCTGATTTTCTAACTTAGAAATACGTTCAGTAATATCTTTTAGACACCCACTAGATGTACTATTTTGCAAATTCTTAATTGTTTCTTTAAGTTCATCTAATTCATCAATATGTAATTCCTTTGTTTCCATTTCCAATTCAGATATTTTATCTTTTAGATATCTGATTTCTGAATTTGTGGTTTCATCAGAATTGTGTGAAGTCATATTATAATTGATTTTAGCTTGCAAATCATTAAGTTTATCAATTTGCTTTCTAAGTTCTAGCCTGCTCAATTCTGCTGTGATTTGATTAATTCTAGTTTCTAACATAGTAACTTTTTCATTATCAACCATAGCATCATTAGAAGTATTCATTACTCCATCCATATTTAAATTATTAAATTTCTCTTCTAATTCTGCCAGACGCTTCATTACATCTAATTCTTCAACACTAATATTACACATTTTGATTAGAGCAATTTCTAAAAAAACATTAGGTGTTGTTGTATTTTTTACTTTTGTTTGAATATCACTTAAAACGTCGATAAAATACATAACTTTTTGAGTTGCAATTTTAGATGCGATTTCTTGAAATTGTTCTTTGCTAAAAATATATTTATTAAGGTTTTCTGCACCAACACTTTGGTATAAAATTAAATCACGATAAAAAATTAATAATCCATCTACAATTTTGCTTATTTCTTTTCCGCTAAGCAATAGTTCATTAATAATTTCTAAAGTGCTATGCACATCTTTACTTTCTATTGTTGTTGCCAATCCTATCACTTTATCTAAACTTAAAGTTCCTGTGACAACGTTTATATCGTCTACAATAATATTTTTATTGCCATATGAAATAGCTTGGTCTAATATACTTAATGCATCACGCATCGCTCCTTCAGCCGCTTCACTTATGGCATTCACAGCTTCCTCAGATATCGTTACTTTTTCCGATTCACATATCTTTTTTAATTCATAATTAATCTCAACTGTTGTTAAAGATTTAAATTCATATCTTTGGCAACGAGATATAATTGTCGCTGGAAGTTTTTGGGGTTCAGTTGTAGCTAATATAAAAATAACATGTTTTGGAGGTTCTTCAAGTGTTTTTAAAAGAGCATTAAAAGCTCCACCACTAAGCATATGTACTTCATCGATGATATATACTTTATATTTAGCACCACTAGGTAGATATTTTACTTTTTCACGAATATCTCTAATTTCATCTACTCCATTATTACTAGCAGCATCTATTTCTATAACATCTGGGCTTATACCTTCGCTAATTTCTCGACATGAATCACATTCATCACAAGGTTCTCCATTTTTAACATTTGTACAGTTTAATGCTTTAGCAAAAATTCTAGCTATACTTGTTTTTCCTGTTCCTCTTGGGCCACTAAATAAGTATGCATGAGAAATTTTATTATTAATGATTGCATTTTGCAATGTCTTAACAACAGCTTCTTGTCCAACTACATCATTAAAAACTTGTGGTCTATATGTTCTATATAATGCTTTGTATGCCATAGTATTCCTCCGTACATTTTTCTTTTTTTATATTATAACATATTTTTTATAAATTTGAAAGACATTTAAAAAATAATTTAAAAAATAATCCCACCATATTGGTAGGATTATTTTTATAATGCGTTGTATTGTTCTAATTTGGTTACATAATCTTGATAATTAGTAATTGTATCTATTGATACATATTTTTCATCAATGTCTCTTACTGCTTCAATTGCATTTGTTGCAGCATCCAATAATTTTTTACAACTTTCAGTTTTGCTAACCTCACCGATTGCATTGATGGCATTTATTGCATCCTTTACACGCAAAGTTAAGAATTGATTAAACTTTTTAGCATATTCATCAAAATTAATTACAAATTTATTATTAGCATATTTTTCATTAAACGTTTGAAGAGCTTCAATTGCTATTTTGGCATTATCTAACTTGTCTTTAGACTTATCACTCTTTGTAACTGTTCCAATTTCATTAATAGCATTATAAACAGCATTAATTTTAGAAATTAATTCATCGTCTAATGTTTCAACAACTATAACTGTTGCAGTTATACTTCTCGTTTCATATTTTCCAATAACAAAAGATGATCTTGATGCTGTAATAGTAATAGTAGTGTTGCCCAATTCATTAGCTGTTAGATTATTATTTGTATATGAAACAACAGTAGAATCTTTAATTTTATATTCAACATCTTGTAACGGACTAGCTACGCTTCCTTCTTTTGCGTTTACTTGATAATCAATTGTAAATGGTAATCCTTTTTGTACATATATTAATCCCTTATTATACTTAGCACTTAATGTAATGCTTGCTGGATCAGGATTAGCAACTTTTATAGTTGTAGAAGCTGTATATTCTTTGCCT
This sequence comes from uncultured Bacilli bacterium, assembly GCA_934096585.1. Taxonomy (GTDB): domain Bacteria; phylum Bacillota_I; class Bacilli_A; order ML615J-28; family CAG-698; genus CAKOMG01. Next base: position 132,230 of record CAKOMG010000006.1, on the reverse strand, counting down.
TTTATTGTCCCTGTCATCGTCAACTTAGCACTACCTATACTTTGCCCTTTTATTGTCACTTGTATACCTTTATATGTATAACCAGTATCATGTCCGTTAATAAACCAAGTGCCGGTTTCTTCATTTCGTTCAGGTTTTATGCTTTCGTTATATGGATATGTTGTTTGAATTCCATTTAAAATATAACACTCAATTTGAATTTCTGAAGCTGTTGGGCCTACATGTTTTGCAATGTCTGTAGCCGTATAATTACGCGCAGCTTTATAGGTTGTTTTTTCTCCATTAATTGTCCAGTATCCATCTGTAATTGTAATTTTATCATTTTGATTATACGGATATTTAGTATCAACAGTTTGTGATACTCCATTTTCATCTAATTCAGTAAAAGACCAGCAAGTAACAGCCGCGATCCCCTTTGAATATGTTCCTGTATTTAAAGATATAATATCTGGGCGATCAGTTGTGAATTTAAAATCTAAATCATCTACATCCCCACTAGCATATACTTCTGGAGCTAGTGATTTTTCCTTACCAACTTCCATAACATATTCTTGTGATAAAAATTCAATATTTGTTTCTTTTGTACCAGATGTTATAACTTTTACTAATAAAATAATTAATATAAATCCTATAAATGAAAGACTTACAATAATAAACGATTTTTGTTTGCCCATGAATATCCTCCAATAAACATAACTTTACTTAATTATACTCTTTATTTTGTTTAAAGTCAATAAAAGGTTACTCTAAGCATAATTTTTTATTGCAAATAATATAATTATGTATGAGTACAATAATATTTATTTTTTCTGGAATTAGTCTTTTTTTACTATCTCTTGGCATGATAAAAAATCACCTTAATAATTTATTTTCAAATAAAATTTATAATTTGCTATACAAATTTACAAATTCTAAAACTAAGAGTTTTTTATTTGGCTGTTGTTCTGCTGCATTGATTCAATCTTCATCTGGTGTAACTGCTATTAGTATTTCTTTACTTGCTTCAAAATATATCAAACCTAAAGATTGTTTAGGAATAATAATTGGTGCAAATTTAGGAACTTGTTTAACAACTTTTATTACCGCTATTAATATCCGTCATATTTCTTTAATACTTATTATTATGAGTTTTTTGATATCTGTTTTTATTAAAAATAAATATCATTACGCCTTATTTTTATCATATATAGGATTAATGTTATTAGGTTTAGATATCTTAAAATTAGGATTTAATAGTATTTTATCCAATCCATTTATATATCAAATAATTCAAAACATTCAAAATAACTTTTTACTTTCGCTATTATTTGGAATATCAACTACTGCTATAATCCAATCTTCATCTGGAATTATTAGTATTGTTGAAAATATGTATGATGCTAATATTATTAATTTAACATGCGGCATAGTTATAATGCTTGGTTCCAATATTGGCACAACACTAACTGGTTATCTTTCTACTATTAACACTTCAAAAGAATGTAAAAGTATTATTAATGCTAATTTAGTTTTTAATATATTGGGAGTACTATTATTCATTATTTGCTTCAACCCTTTCTTGAATATTGTAATAAAATTACAAAATAAATATTTCCTATATAATAAAAAAATAGTTATTGCAATAGCACATTTCTTTTTTAATATTATTACTGTTGCTTTAGGCTATTTACTTTTTCCGTTATTCTCTCCATTTATAAAAAATAAGTTGACAATTGAGAAAAAAAATTCTATAATAAATGTATAAGCAATGAAGAGAAAAGTAACTATTAGTTTGTAACCCAGTGATATAAGGATAGTGAGAACTTATACAAGACAATAGAGAAAGAACACTTGGAGCTGTTAGAAGAATTAAGTAGAACTAACTGTATAACCTGCATTAAAGGTTTAATTAAGGGTCTTGCTTTTTAGCAAGGAACTAAGGTGGTACCGCGAAATATTTCGTCCTTAGAGAATGTCACGTTCTCTAGGGATTTTTTTATAAGGAGGTATATATGAAAAGAGATCGCATTAAAACTTTGCTTGATAATAAAAAAGAAAAACAAGCCACTATTTATGGATGGATCAGAACAAATAGAGCTCAGGCACAATTTGGTTTCTTGAACATTAATGATGGATCAACATTAACAAATCTACAAGTTGTTTACGACAATAAATTAGATAATTTTGAAGATGTTTCTAAATTTAGAGTAGGTGTTTCTGTAATGATTGAAGGGGCTATAATTTTAACCCCAACAATGAAACAACCATTAGAACTTCATGCAACAAAAATTATAATGTTAGGAGATTGTCCAGAAAATTATCCAATACAACCAAAAAGACATACAATGGAATTCTTACGTGATAATGCTCATTTACGTGCTAGAACCAATTTATTTAACGCTATATTTCGTATAAGAAGTGTTGCTGCTATGGCTATCCACACATATTTTCAAAGCCATGGTTACGTCTATGTTCATACACCCTTAATCACTTGTGCTGATTGTGAAGGTAGCGATCAAATGTTTAAAATTACTACATTAGATATGAATAATTTACCATTTAATGAAGATGGTAAAGTTGACTTCTCCAAAGATTTATTTGGTAAACAAGCATGGATTACAGGATCAGGTCAACTTCAAGGCGAAACTTTTGCTATGGCATTTTCTGATATATATACTTTTGGTCCAACATTTAGAACTGAAAATTCGAATACTAAAACTCATGCTAACGAATTTTGGATGATTGAACCAGAAATGGCATTCTGTGATTTAGAAGGTCTTATGGATATTGAGGAAGAAATGTTAAAGTATGTAATCACATATATAATGGAACACGCAGAAGCAGAAATAAATTTCTGTGATCAATTCGTCGAAAAAGGTCTAAAAGAAAAACTTAACTCTATTGTCAATTCAAAATTCATACGCATCAGTCATCATGACGTTATAGATATATTATTAAAGGCAAATCAAAAATGGGAATTCAAACCAAGTTATGATGAAGATATAGCTAAAGAACACGAAAAATATATAACAGATTATTTTAATGGTCCTGTTTTTATTACTAATTGGCCTAAAGATATTAAAGCTTATTATATGAAAGTTAACGCTGATGGAAAAACTGTTGCTGCAGTAGACCTTGTAGTTCCTCATGCTGGTGAGTTAATGGGTGGCTCACAAAGGGAAGAGAATTTAGATATGCTCCTAAAGAGAATGAAAGAAATGAACATTGATCCTTCAAACATTGAATGGTATTTAGATACAAGAAGATATGGTGGTTGTATTCATTCCGGATTTGGAATGGGATTTGAAAGATTAATTATGTATGTCACAGGAGTAGAAAACATTAGAGATGTTATTCCGTTCCCTCGTACTCCTAAAAATTGTAATTATTAGATATAAAAAAAGACTTGGTTTACAAGTCTTTTTTTTATTCATTTGTCTGGATTTCTCCTGATTTTTTTAATGCAAGTTTTGACATGAATGGACCTATTAATTCATATATTAACGTACCACATAATACAATCGTTCTAATAGTAGTGCCATCAGTTGAACCTACTCCTAGTGCTTTTACAGCAACTAAACTTAAACCAATGGCAACACCGGCTTGAGGCACTAGAGCTAATCCTAAGTATTTACATACGTTCTTACTACTATGAGTAATAACAGCCCCAAACGAAGAACCCGCAATCTTACCAATAATACGTGTTATAACATACACTATTCCCGCAATTCCGACAGTTGACAATGAACTAAATTCTAAATCTGCTCCACTTATTACAAAAAACATGATTAAAAATGGAGGGGTAAATCGATCAATTAATTCCATGACCAAAGATACCTTTTCTTCAGTATTAGTATTACAGAAAACAGCTCCAGCCATCATACAAGCAAGTAATGTTGAAATAGATATGTTTATTGTTTTACTGATAATAGTTTCTAACGCACTCATTAACAATACAAATACTATTATAACACACAATCTATTACCCCTACCCGTAAACCAACGAAGTAAGAAAGTAATAATTATTCCAAAAACAAAACCAATTCCTAAACTCGCAATTACCTCAACTAAAGGCTTTGCAATGCTCCATACAACGCTTGAACCAGCACCACTTGTAATAGTATTAGCAATAGCAAACATAATACCAAATAGCATTAATGCTACAGCATCATCTAATGCTACAACACTAAGCAAAATTGATGTTACTTCACCTTTGGCTTTGTATTGTTTTATAACCATAATAGTTGCTGCAGGAGCAGTAGCTGATGCAATAGCACTTAACATCAATGCCGCTGGAATAGATATTAAATTAGGATTAATAAAATGTAATATCAATAATGCGATTAACACTACGACTGTAGCTCCTAAAGACTCAAATATTGCAATAATCACAGGTCTAACCCCTACTTGTTTGAAATAAGAAAATTTGAATTCCGTGCCTATTGAGAAAGCAATAAATCCTAACGCTACTGTTGGGATTAATTCAAACCCTTCTTTATATTTTTGAAAGTAATCTTCGCAACCTGTTTGTTTAACAATTAATTTATATATTAACATAAAGACAACGCCACCGATTAGGTATCCAGTGACGTTTGGTAATTTGAATTTACGGATTATTTTACCAAAAATTAATCCAGTAAATAGAATTATCGCAAGTAATAATAAAACTATTTCCATATTAATGCATTAAACCTCTTACATAATCAATTGGTGTTGTAAATACAATTCCAGTATCTGGTTTATTTAAATCACCAACTATACTTTCTATAATATTAACTATCTTTTCCACTTCGTTATCTTCAATAACCATTACTATCGTTTTACTTTCTTTTCGTTTAGGGTCTAAGTAATTTCTTAACGATACAAACGCATGGTCATCATCACTTTCTATCAATGAATGAGCCATTCCATGCGATGATAAAATTGTTGCTCCTTTAACATCTTGTTTTGCAAATTCATTTAATAATGGATTTAGTTTTTCAACTTTATTTAAAACAAAAAACAATATTTTCATATATCCTCCTAAATATTAACATATGTATATTTTTTTTCAATATACCAAACTATTTCAAATGTAATTTTATTTTCATTATAACAAACATTATATGTTCCCCAAATTAATGTAGCTGTCTCTGGATGATCAATAAATGGATTTCTATTTCCTTGAATTTTATATACTGCTTCATTGCGATGAATTTCGTATTCATCAACTGGGTCTTGAGCATTCCATTTTAAAAGTAATTCTTTTGATTGTGCAATTCTCGTAAAACTATAATTATCTGCTTCTGAATATCTTACCATTAGATAAAATATTATTCTGGCAACATCGCCTTTAACGCAATCTTGCGGTTCAAAGTAATCACCTTGATAATAACATCCACTAAATCCTCCACCATTTTTTGCGGATAGTTTTGCTTTATTTGCTGTAGAATGATTTAAATCACCAAATTTTTTATTTCCTCTTGTTGAATTTAATGTTGGATCTTCTGGACGTAAATGATGAAGATCTGCTCCTGCCCCACTTTTTTTAAACCATCCAAGTGATTGAGCCCACACATGTTCCCTATTCCATGTAGCAGCACCATCCCATTTTCCATTAACTGATTTCCTTGAATAAAATAAAATTATATTATTTGAATTTGTTAAATCAGTATCTGATAATAAAGTGTCATCTTTTAAATCGTCATATGTTTCTTTATGCGTAGTTTTTGAGATAATTGTTCTTAAAGCCAATTTTAATTCGTTTCCTATTTTTCCATTAGCATTTTTATAATATGCCATAGAAGAATTAAACGCTTCTAAAGGATCTATAGTTGTATTATCAATTAAAGTAATAGTCACAGTACTAATAAAATTTTTGTATGTTATTGTGATTGTGTGCGTTCCTTTAGTTTTTAACTTAGCTAAATCTTCATCAGAAATCATCGCTTTTGTAACATTTATATATGAAACATTATCTTCTATAGTTACTTTAATTCTTATTGCAGAGATATCTAATTCGCCAACCAAAATCGTTGATGGAAGCAAGGATGTATCTATATCATATGTTATATCTGTTTTATGATCATCTATTAATGTTATAGATATATTAAATGATTGGTCTTTATAAATGATTGTAATGTCGTGTTTGCCAGGAACTAATAACTCTTGATAGTCTTCTTCACTAAGCATAGATTCATTAACGTTAATAGTAGAAGTATTACCGTTTTGATTAACTTTGATTTTTATTAAGCTTAAATCAAATTCTGATAACTTCATTTCATTTCCTATTAAAGTAGTGTCTATTTCAAAACTTGTTTTAGGTACTTCTTGACAACCTGCTACTAATAAAAATAGAAATATAAATAGTAATAAAATCCTTTTTTTCATATTTTTCCTTCTTTCTATAAAATATTATATCACAGTTTTCAAATAAAAAAAAGTCTTTAAGTTAACTTAAAGACAATTTTTTTATTTTATTTCTTTTTTTCACTTTCATCTGCTGACCAAACAATTACAAATGCAGCACATAAAGCTCCTACCAAAGCAACAGCAATTAAAACTTCCCACCAAATATAATGGCCTAAAACATATTTAAAGTATCCTGCTTCTTCGATATCTCTGTTATAAGCAGCTGGAATTGTGTCTAATTCATCTTTTTGAGCTGTCTTATTATTATATTTATTATTAAATAATGTTGGTACATCTGTGATTTTTACCGATTCATTTACAGAATCCGCATCTGTCCAATGTGATGTTAATACAACTTCAACATTAATATTTGTTGAAAATGTTTCTAAGTCAGTATCCTCTAATCTATAATATCTCATTGATGTTGGATTACCAGCATTCATATCGTTTCCTTTTGAATCTTGTTTTGGAGCATATCCGTAATCATATACAAATACATTTCCTAGTTCAGCATCATTAGATGAAACAACAGCAATTGTTGTTGTATCCAGTGTTTTTGTTTTTTCTGAATCATTAGCATCAACTAGTTTAATAGCAAATGTTGGTAATTCAGTATATAACAAAGGATGTTCATTTGAAGAATCTAATGTTTTAGCAACATTGTCATAGTTGATATCGTAAATTGCAAAATGATACGAAACATTATATGTCTTTTTTGCTTTATTAGTTGTAATCTTATAAGATCTTATTATTGAAAGTTTAAATAGTTTTCCGTTTTCATTAGAAAACTCTTTTGAATAATAAAAGTTATACTTTCCTTCTTTTTTTTCGCTTTCAACATTTGCTTCTGAAAATTTTAAATAAGATACTAATCTATCTTCTGTATTATCTTGACTTGCTTTTTCCATATAATATGGGAAAAAATAATTTTGGTATCTAGCATATCCGTATAATCCTATACCAAATCCTGCTAGTACCGGCAATATAATTAAAATTAATATTTTGATGACTTTTTTCATGAGGCCCTCCTACGTATATTTATTATTATACCACAACATTTTCCTTTTTACAAATACTTTCTTTTTAATTTTAATCAATTTTTAATATTTTTTCATCATTTTCCCAAGCAAAAACGTGAAAATAATTCATCAATTAATTCTTCACTAGTAACCTCTCCTAAAATTTCCCCTAAAGTTATCCAGCAATTATTTATATCTACACTAGCTATATCAATAGGCATTCCATTATTTAAAGAATCTATTGCTTCATTTAATTGTTTTTTTGCAATTTTTAATTTTGCAACTTGTCTAGCATTACCAATGTATGTTGAATCTATATTTGTTAAATCAGAAACATTACAGATATCTTTAATCTTCTGTTCTATCATGTGAATATCATCTAAATCAAAACTAGATACAAAAATAGGTTTATCAAATTTAGTTATATCAATTTTTCTTTCTAAATCTTTTTTATTTACTACGATTATTCTTTTTTTATTTGCTGTTAATCTCAATAATTCTTCATCATCATCGTCAATAAGACTATTGTTATCAAATACAAGAATAATCAAATCAGCATTTTTTATAATGTTTTTTGATTTTTCCACGCCTATTTTCTCAACGAAGTCAATAGTTTCATGAACGCCTGCTGTATCAATTAGATGTAGCACTATACCGCCTATATTAATATCTCCTTCAACAATATCTCTAGTTGTACCTGCAATATTCGAAACAATTGCTTTATCTTCTCGAATCAATGCATTTAATAAACTCGATTTACCAACATTAGGTTTTCCAATAATAGCGGTTTTAATTCCATATTTTAAAATTTTAGAAACTTCTGATTTTTCTAATACTTCATCAATTTCCAAATCTAATTGTTTCAACGTTGGTAATAAAACATCAACCGTTATTTGCTCCTCATCCTCATATTCCGGATAATCAATATTAACTTCAACTTTTAATAAACATTCCAATACTGCATCTCTAAATTTTTTAATTATCTTTTTTGTTTCACCCAATAATCCAAGCGATGCCATTTTTAAACTATTATTAGTATTAGATTCTATTACATCTATTACTGCTTCGGCTTGTGTTAGATCAATACGGCCTCCCAAAAAAGCTCTTTTAGTAAATTCTCCTGGTTCAGCTAATCTTGCCCCTTTTACTAATATTATTTCTAATATTTTATTAGTGACAAATATTCCTCCATGGCAATTTATCTCTACAACGTCCTCTGTAGTAAAGGTTTTAGGAGCTTTAAATACACTTACTAAAACTTCATCAATTACTTGTTCATTGTCAATTATATAGCCATAATGTATTGTATGACTTTTAACTTTACTTAAATCTTTTCCTTTAAATATGCTATTAACAATTTCGATAGCTTCATCTCCACTGACTTTTATTATTGATATCGCGCTATTACTTAATGCAGTTGCGATTGCTGCAATTGTATCATTTTGTAATTTATTCATTTTTCACACCCTATTTAATGATTTAATTGGATCTTGTTTAGCAGCTATAATTGACGGAATCAACCCAGACACAACCGTCAACAAAACACTTGCTAGCACTATTAAAATCATATATTCTAAATTAAACCCATTCATTTGTAAACTTTCTACTGTGAAATGAGTTACATTATTATTTTTTATGATTGTTACTATTTCATTTAGTATCGGTTTAATTAATAACGAACCTGTAACTACTCCTATGACCCCGCTGATAAAACCAATTATGACGTTCTCATATATGAACAAACATGCAACATTTACTTTACTTATACCTATACTTCTTAATATGCCAATTTCCTTAATTTGTTCTAACACAGAAACATAGGTTATTATTACAATCATTATACCCGCAACAACTAAAGAAACTAAAGCGAACATCAGTAACGTTTTCGTTAATATATCCATAAACAAATCAAATTCAGCAGTCAAATTTTGTAAATAATCTTTATATTTTATTTGCGAAATATCTATTTTATCTTTATTATATTTTTCTATATATTGATGTATTATTTCAAAATTTTCAAACTTAAATGTATATATTAATATTCGAGTTACTGTATAATGATATCCTAATTTTATTAACATATTTTCGTATTGATATTCAATAGTTTGAACTTGACTTGATGTGCTAATTTCTTTATATTCTTTTCCTGTTAAAACATTAATAGTAGGATTATTTATCTGCTCTTTAACTATATCAGAATCGCCATTCACTTTTAACATATATTCTGTTAATTGTGGAGTATATAATAAAGTTGTACCATATAGTTTTGTTTGTGCATTTTCTTTTTGTCTTAATATTCCAACAATTTTTAGCGAAATATTTGAAGATTCATATATATCTTCAACCGGGATTCCTTTTTTACTAAATGTTATATATTTATTATTATCTTTCACATAGTATAAATTATTATCAATAACTTTATATTCTTTTCCAATTAATTCATTAAAGTTTAATTCTTTTTTATCGTCATATTTAAGACCAATGTATGTTAACATATCTCTACTCACACAATTCTTTTTATCAATAACTAAAGCTATTTCATCTTTATTTGATGGTATTTTTCCGCTTAATGTGTCATATTCCTCATTAATATATGTATTATTATAACACAATTCCTTCATATAGAAGTATCCACTAATCCAGTTATAAGAATTTTCGTTTTTAGCTAATATATTCATCTTTAACCATCCAGAATAAGACATTGCGCTATATATATTAGTATCCATGTCTTTTATATAGGTCATAAACTCATTGGTAAATGTATTTACATGCTCTCTTTGTACTTGTGGATCATCTGTAATATATATTTTTTCTTCCTTTGGATATTCTTTATAATTATCTTGATTATTACTGATTTCTTCATTAACAATATTACTATTTATCGTAATGGGATATGTTTTTAAAGCCTTTTTTTGTACATCACTGATATATAATGACATACCGTTTGCTACTGTAACAACAATACACAACGCTATAATTCCAATACTACAAGCAATAATTATCAATAATGTTCTAAGCCATTTTTTTAATAAGTTATTTAAGCTCATTTTAAATAAATTCTTAAAAGGATTATGTGATTTTTTTATAGTAAATTCTTGAATAATATCCTCATTTAGATATCTAATTTCATCATTTATTATTTGTCCATCTTGCAAATTAACAATTCGATCACTATATTTTAATGCTAATTCTTTATTATGTGTAACCATAATAACTAATTTACTTTTAGATATTTCTTTTAAAATAGACAGTATTTGAATTGAAGTTTTGCTGTCAAGTGCCCCTGTAGGCTCATCTGCTAATAATATTTTGGGGTTGTTTATTAAAGCGCGAGCAATTACTGCTCTTTGCTTTTGTCCGCCACTCAATTCATTTGGATACTTTTTTAATAGCTTTTCAATACCTAATTTTTGAGCTAATTCATATATCTTTTTCTTTTTTTCTCTAGTACTAGCTTTTGATAAAGCTAATGCTAATTCAATATTGCTATATATATTTAGTGTTGAAATCAAATTATATTCTTGAAAAACAAAACCAATTTCTTGGTTTCTATATATATCTCTTTCATGAGAATTCATTTTTTTTATATTTTTTTCATTTATAATTACTTCACCTTCAAAATTAGAATCCAAACCGCCTATAATATTTAATAAAGTGGTTTTTCCACAACCTGACGGGCCTAATATAGATACCAAACCATTATTTGATATATCTAAATCTACTCCATTTAATGCATTAACACTCATTGTTGCTGTTTTATATTCTTTTTTTAAATTTTTTATTGTTATCATACTTATTCACCTGCTAAATAATATATATTATAATGTACTTTATTTTCTTTTATAAATTGTTCTTGATAAAAAATAATATATGTGTCATCATCCACAATATAATCGGCACCTGTTGTTGCATAATAATCCTCATTTAGGTTGTAGCCTAATTTTTCATATACATAACTAACTAATTCTGAACAATAATGCTTATTATTTATTTTGCATATAAAATTATAGTTAAAAGATTGTCCCATTAATTTGTCACATTCTTCTTTAAAATGAGTTTTCTTTTCATCATTCATTCCTTTTACTCTTAAAAAAATATAATTAGGTGATTCTCCATATAACCAACTATTTTTCCAAGTTTTGACAACATTATCTTCATAACTTATATTTCCGGATACTTCAACAGTGTTTTCCGCATTTTCATCATATACCATTCCTGAATGTCCAATATATATATATTTAGATATATGTTCTGTTAAAAAGAAATCTATCGGATCACGATTAGATATATAAATATCCCCTGTTGTTCCAACTTTTGATTCTGAGTATTCTCTTAAAATAGGGGAAGAAGTGTCTTCATATTCATATGCTTTAAGAACTTTATAGAAGTGCTTGTTATTATATTCATATACCAATTCACCTCTTTCTTTAAACTCGTGTACTTTTTCTTTAATTTGATTACTTTCAATTACACTATCAACAATAAAAATGAATACAAATAATAAAAGAATTATTAATAAACTAATTATTTTTTTAAAAGCTCTCATAAAAAAGTCCCCACTATTCTTTTATTATAATTTATTTTACATTTTTTTTCAATATACATATTTAATTTAAACTTAATTTGTTTTTTATTTTTTATATTTTAGTTGTTTTTTTTAAATAATATGATATAATAATAGTAGATAGATAGAAAGTAGGAGGACAAAAATATGGCGAATAACAATCTACAATCTGTTTTGGCTGAAGCTAAAGCAAAAGGAAGTTTACTTGAAATTTCTGAAGAATTTTTATTACACTTAGTTCACAGCGCTCTTTCTTTTGATGATAATGATTTAAAAGTTGAAGAAGTTAAACAAGTATTAAATGGTCAATACTTAGGAATCGGTTCTGAAAAAGTAAGAAAAATTACAAATCAAAAAAATGCCTTTTTAAAAGTTGTTGAAATGGTTAAAGAAGGTAAAAATATGACTGAAGACGCTTTAAAAGATTTACACCAAGTACTTATGGAAGGTTCAAATGTACCTGGTGGTTTATATAGAAACGTTGATATATCTGTAAAAGGATCTAATCATACACCACCTAGTTATCTAAAAGTATATGACAGAATGGATAAATATTTTCACTTTGTTGAAGAAGGTCCTAAAGATAATGTTCTTGAATATATATCTTATTGCCATCTTCAATTAGCAAAAATTCATCCTTTCTTAGATGGTAATGGAAGACTAGCTCGCCTTGTTTTAAACTATAATTTAATGAAATATGGATATGCTCCTGTTATTATCACTAGTGTAGATAGAGCAAAATATCATTCAGCATTGGAAAAATTTAAAGTCGAAAAAAATATGAATGATTTCGTTGTTTTCTTAGAAGAACAAGAATTAATTTCTTTAAAAAAATATTATTAAAAAAAGGACTGATTTAAATCAGTCCTCTTTTTTTGCTTTTTTACCAACATATTCAATATATAAAAATCTATTTGGTTCTTCACCTTCAGAATGTGTTTTTAAATCTTTCCAAGTCGAAAGTCTATCATGAATAATTTTTCTTTCATAAGCATTCAAACCATCTAAAGTTATAACTTCTTTTGTTTTTACAACTTGTTTTCCGTATTCTACTGCTAATCTTTCTAAATTACTTTCACGGCGTCTTCTATATCCTCCTGCATCAATTTTTACTATCATTTGTTCATCAAAATCATAATAGTTATTAATGATGGCACTAACTAATATTTGTAACGCTATTAAATGCTTTGAATTTTTACCTATTAATACACCATTGAATGAACCAGCCTCAATATTAAATTCAACAATATTATCTCTTACTCTTTTTTCAATCATTCCATCAATGTTATTATTTCTTAAAATAGCTTGCAAATATTGCTTTCCTTTTTCAATTCCATCAATTCCTACAGTTACTTCAACTTCATCATTTTCTACTTTCACTACTAAATCATCTTCAGAAATCCCAAATTCTTTTGAAGCCAATTGTAAAGCTTCATCTTCTGGAATACCTTTATATACTTTTGTTTTCATATATTATATTCTTCCTTTCTTTTCATGCATCGCTTTTAATTTTTCCATTCTTTTTTCTGAATTTTTTTGGCCAAGCCAAGTTTGAACTGTAGAATAAATATTACCTACAACCCAATAAAGACCTAATCCGGCTGCACTATTCCATACAAATACAACCATCATCACTGCCATAAAATATAACATTATTTTCATTGTAGTTTGCGTAGTTTTTTGTTGATCAGATTGTTGAGGTCTACGATATTCTGGTATATTTGAATTTTGTTTTTCTTGTTGTTTCTTTTGACGCATATTACTTAAAATAATACTTATAACTTGTGTAATACCAACTAATACCGCAAGAACAATTACACCTATTTTTTGTGTTGTCCATCCTTCTACTGTAATAATTTTTTCTATTCCATCTTCAAAACCAACTGCTTGATTTTGTTTTAACATCATATCAACACCGAACAAAGAAGTAGAAGTAAATACTTTTCCTATCCAATTTCCTGCCGTAATGCTTCCTGGCATTCTTGCTATAGTTCTATAAAATCCAATGAATATAGGCATTTGAATTAAAGGCATTAAACATCCACCTAAACCTACACCATACTTCTTATATAATTGCATTGTTTCCATTGACATTCTTTGCTTTGATTCTTGATCTTCTTTACCTTGATATTTTGCTTGTATTTTTTCTAATTCTGGTTGCATAATATTCATTTTTAATGTCATATCGTTAGTTTTAGCATATACTGGCCATGCAATTGATCTAACAATAATTGTAGCTATAATAATTGTTACTGGATAATTATGAAATCCTATTGTTTTACCTATTACCCACATAATACCAGCCATTGGGTAAACAAATATATCCCAAAATTCTGTAAATCCTTCAATTGGTTTAGTATAGCTTTCTTCTTTACTACATCCTGTTAAGAAAACAACAAAAACTAATAACACTATTAGTGGTATAATTTTCTTTTTTTTCATTTTATTCTCCTTTTTTTATTAATAATTTCTACTAATCTTTTGATTTTTTCGTTTTTTTCTTGAGTACTTAGCATTAAACTTTTTTGTTTTATAACAAAAAGAATCTCTAAATGTTCTAAATCACACATCATTGCTCTTATAATTTCTCTATGAACTCTCTTTTCATAATTTCTTACAACTGCATTTCCAATGTGTTTAGATATTGAAATAGCTATTTTTGGCATTTTATTTATAGTTTCATTATAATATATAGCATAGTATTGATCTCCAACGCTATTTCTTTTTTTAACAAGTTTTTCTATTTCATAATTTTTCTTTAATATATATTTTTTATTCATATATTTATAAAAAAAGACCACTAGTATGATTTATTGACATACGAGTGGTCCTAGTTTCTTTATGCACTTAATTTTTTTCTTCCTTTAGCACGTCTACGAGCTAAAACATTTCTTCCGTTTGATGAAGACATACGAGCACGAAAACCGTGAGTCTTACTTCTTTTCAACTTACTAGGTTGATATGTTCTATAACATCCTTTCATGAATATACCTCCTATACTAAACTATGCTTTGTTATTATACTATATTTTCTTATTAGTGTCAAGATTTTTTTGTGTTTCTTCAGTTTCTACTGCTTTTTTCTTTTTCTTTTCAATTACTGAAATAACAATTATTACTCCTACAACTATTATAATTGTACCAAGAACAATAGATAAAATAATTATTGTTTCATTATTATTTGGTTTAATTATGTTATTATCTGGAGTATCTGGATTTGTAGATAAAGTTTCTTTAATCTTAGTATAGTCTTGATATAAATAAGAAGCATTTTCTACTTTATTATTTTCATCACGATATAACAATTTCATTGCTATATATTTTACTTTTATTTTTCCAGGAACTTCTGTATCACTTGTAAACATTGAAACCTGACTTGTATAATTATATCCACCAATTAATGGTAAATATTCATCTTTCTCTGTAACAATCCATGTTTGAACATCTATATGAAATTTTTTAGACGATTGATTTTTAATTTTTATTCTTATACTTACTTTATTATCATTTGTTTCACTGTCAGCTTTTTTACTTACTGCTACTTCGAATGTACCCATTGAATTTATTTGGTCATTTGAGCCATATATATTAACGGCAGATTTTGCTTTTTCAATTTGTTCAATTCCGTTTTCATCAATATACGTTGATTCTTTATTTGCTTCATACCATTGTTTCATTATGCTTTTATCTGATTCTGTTGGTTGAAGCATTATTGGTTCTTTAAAAGTAGATATTTTTTCTACTCCATCCTTTTTATATGCTAATCTAACATACATAGAAGAAGGATGTTGATCTACACTTGAATTATCAATTGTATACGTGTGCGTTACTGGTGTTGTATATCCTGATTGTTCAGTAAAATAATAATTACTTAATTTATTATTATTTGTTAATTCTTTTGTTGTAATAGCAAACATTCTAAAATTTTGAATATCTAACTTAGGAGCAGTTCCGTCTACATATCTAGATGTTATATATGCATTAACATTATATCTTAATCTAATTGAATCATCATCATTTAAAGTTCTTCTCCCAACAATTGTGATTTGTGGAGTAATTTCTTCATTATAGAATACATGATCATATGAAGGCTCATGTATATATGATATATTATTACCTACCAAACTTAATATTAACGATAAAACAACTATATAAACAACTACAATCAATAATAAACTTGTTTTATTTAGTTTTCCAATAACCTTGTTTATAGAGCCAATTGAAAAATCTTTTTTATTTTCTACATTTTTCATAAATATACTAGGAACAATCCTTTCCTCCATTTCTATTTCTATTAATTATTTTACTACATTTTCAAATTTTATGCAAGTAATTTTTGATATCTATATAATTTTATATTTCCACTTATCCTAAATGTTAATAACTTTTTAAACTTATCAACAGTCAAATTATGACTTATCCACATGTGGATAAGTGGATAAGTCGATTTTTGAAATTTTACTTTATTTTTATATTATTTTATGCTATTATAGATAAAGAGGTATGTAGAAATGTTAAAAGAGGAATGTAAAAAATATTTAACTGACGTTGTTGAAAGACTTATTGAAGAAACACCAGAAAATGATGTTGAAGATTTGAAAGATCGTTTCAACAAAGCTCAAGAAATACATAAATTTGAAAATAATTATATTTATGTAATCGTAAAAGACGCACTAACCAAGATAGTTATTGAAAAATTCAGCTCTAGACGAATGAATGAATTATTACAAGAAGTTTCTGGTACAAAATTAGGATTTAAATTTATTACCGAGGAAGAAGCTAAAAAAGAAAACGAAAGCAATTCTAACCTAATATCTACTCCTAATAAACTAACTTATGAGTTAAGTAACCGAAAATTACGTGCAGAATTTACTTTTGATAATTTTGTTATAGGGGAATCTAATCGATTTGCTTTTATAACATCGATGAAAGTTGCTGAATCTCCTTATGCTATTTTGAATCCTCTTTATATATTCGGTGATGTAGGTTTAGGTAAAACGCATTTGATGATGGCTATCGGTCACTTTATACTTGATAAAAATATAAACGCTAATGTTGTATATACAAGTGCACAACAATTTACTGAAGATTTTTTCTTATATACCAAAAAAGATTCAAAAAATATTGAATACTTTTATAATAAATATAGACAAGCTGATATTTTACTAGTTGATGACGTACAATTATTAGAAAGTAAACCAGCTACACAAGAAGAATTTTTTAAAGTTTTTGATTATTTGCATGAAAATAATAAGCAAATAGTTATAACAAGTGATAGAATGGCCAGCGATTTAAAGATAATGGAACGTTTAAAATCACGCTTTAGCTGGGGAATGCCTGTAGATATACAAGCGCCGGATAGGGATTTACGTATAAATATATTAAAACGTAAATTAGAATACCTACTTTCAACCCCTAATGATGTACCTATTGAATGTTTAGAAGCAATAGCCGACATGTTTACACATAATATAAGAGAATTAGAAGGAGCATTAAGACGATTTATCACTTATTGTGTCTCAATGAATACACCTTTCACAGTAGAAAATGTATATTCTATTCTAGAAAGCATTGCTCCAAAACAAAATAAAGATTTTAAAGATCAAACAGATCAAAAAATTATGGTTGTAAAAAAAATAGTCGCTCCTTATTTTCAAATATCAGAGGAAGATTTAGTATCTAATAGTCGTAAACCTTTATTAGTTTATGCACGTAATTTATGTTACTATATAATAAGAAACAAATATAATGTTTCTTTAAAGAAAATAGGAGAAAATTTTGGAAATAAAGATCATACAACAATAACACATGGCTATGAAAAAATAAAAGACATGATTAAAGTTGATTCTAAAGTTAAATCAGACATTCAATACTTAGAAAGTAAGCTAGAATCGTAGTTATCCACATATTCACACGCTAATAATAAAAATAAAATATATAATATAATAATATAAGGAGAGAATAACATGAGATTTAAAATTAATCGTAATTATTTATTACGTAACTTAAATAATGTTTCAAAAGGCTTATCAACAAAACCTCAAATGCCAATACTTACAGGTATTAAAATAGATGTTAAAGATAGATATTTACTCTTAACAGCATCTAATTCAGATATTTCAATTCAAGCAAGACTAGAAGATATAAATTATTATGACATCGAAGAAACAGGAACAGTTGTACTTCCTGGTAAATATTTACTAGAAATTTTAAGAAAAACTAATGCGGAAGAAATAATTTTTGCCTCATTTGAAGAAAATACAGTTAAAATTCTTGCAGACAAGAGCACTTTTACTCTTAACACGTTAGATAAAGATGTATTTCCATATATTTCTTTTGAAGAAAGTCAAAACTTTATCAATATTGATGCAATTAATGTAAAACAAATAATTAGAAAAACATCATTTGCTACATCTACTTCTGAATCAAAAATGGTTTTAACAGGTGTTTCTTTATCAGCAAACGGACCAAAAATTGAAGCTGTAGCTACAGATAGTTTCAGATTAGCAAAGAAATACTTAATTACAGATGTAGATAATCCTAAAGTGAATGTAATTATTCCTAGTAAAAACCTTGAAGAACTAAATAAAATTCTAGAGGAAGGTGATGATAACGTTCAAATCCACTTTTTAAAGACAAAAGTTCTATTCAAATATCAAAATATCTTATTTTTAACTAGATTAATAGAAGGATCTTTTCCAAATACTAGCAGTTTAATACCAGTTGAATACGTAATAAGTGTTAAATTTAATAAAAATGATTTAATTGCAGCAATAGATCGTGCATCTTTATTTAGTATTAATGAGTCAGCAAATAATATTAAAATGATATTAAATAACGGAAAGGTTGAAATTCATTCTCCAAATAATGAAATAGGAGAAACAAAAGAAGAACTTCCAGTTCTTTCAATTAACAATACAAGCTTATTTCAAGTGGCTTTTAATTCAAAATATTTCTTTGATGCTTTAAAATCATTTGATTCTAATGAGGTTACAATCCATTTTACAGGAGAAATCAAGCCATTTATTATTACGGGAGAATATGATGTAAATCATATCCAATTAATTTTACCTGTAAGATCATAAAATGCAATATAACTAATAAAAACCGCCTAAAAAGCGGTTTTTATTATTAAATATTAATGTTACTAAATAATTCTTTTAATTCTATAACTAATAAATCACGGTTAGTTTTATCATATGGAGGTAAATCAACAATATCAAATGGACTTATACCTTCTGCTTGAAGGTTTTTAATTATTGATTTATCCTGTAATGCTGGTAATACTTTAGCATCTGGTGTAAATTCAGCAGCTTGTTGTTGTAATTTATCTAAAGAAATCTTAGGTGCACGTCTATTTTTACTATATCCATTTGGAACAATGTACTTAATGCTTTCTAAATCAAGATCATTATCCACAAAATATTGAATAGTATTAATAAAACCTCCTAATCCTAAACTATCAAGACCAACAACTATCATAACTGCATCACTCAATTCTAATAAAACTTCAGTTAATCTACTGCTTGAAGGTGGGAAATCTACAAAAATATAATCAAAGAAAGTAGAATACTCTTGAAAAATCTTTTTTATCACTTTTTCTTGAGCTCTTTCTAGTGTTAATTTCATAGATAGTTTATCGGTGTTTAAAGTTTTAATCAAATAAAGATTTTCCCTTACTTCAATTAAAATATCTCCTAAATCAACATGTCCAGCGATTAAAAATTCTAAGTAATTATCGTTTTCTTCAAAGATTTTATCATCTGCACCAAATATTTTAAATATACTGTTTTGGTCATCAGCACTTAAAACAAGAACTTTTTTACCTTGAGTGGCATAATAGTGAGCTAAATAGCCAATAAATGTTGTTTTACCTACGCCACCTTTTTTACAAAACGTAGAAACTATAGCCATTATTGTCCCTCTCTTTCTAATTTTTCTTTGCAAGCTTCCTCAATAAAGGTAGAAACTTGAATTCCGGCCATTGCGGAAGCAATTTTTACTCTTTTACGCAAAGATTTTTCCATTGTTGCTGTGTACTTTTCTCTGTTATTGTCATCTGAAACTACAACTTTTTGTTTTTGAACCACTTGTTTTGGCTTTTCTTCAACTTTAGGTGCTGGTTCAGGTGTTTCATCAAAAATAGAAGTTCCTCCTGTACTGAAAGGATTATTTCTTTTTTTGAATGGTGTTGAATTTGAATTCATTTTTTAACCTCCTATTCAATAATAAAAAATATAACAATTAATACATAAATAAGTATTTACATAATTATGGATTTAAATCTTTATGTATTTACATATATTAAACAATACATAAATACATAAAGACGTAAATATGTATATAAAAAATCACAATTTTGAGTGTCAAAAAGAAGTTTTTTAATTTTTAAGTCGTAAGTGACTCATCAAAAAGTAATTCTCAAATACTTAATTTTTCTAAAAACCCACTATCAGCAAATAAATATCAGTTTTTCTTTAAAACTAGAATGCGAAAATTCGGCTAAAATTTGCTCTCAGTTGCGTTTTTACATAAAAAAGGTCTAGTTCTTAGGGGGCACTTTAAAAAACGATTTAAACTGGGCTAATTTTTAGCCCTAAAAACAGTCTTTTACCCCTTAAAAATAGGTATCAAAATCTGTAAAAACTAAATTAAGTATAATTATATACATAAATACATAAAACAATATTTATTCTTTTACATAAATACATAAAAATGTATTTATTTTTTTAAATAAATATTTAAAAATGTATTAATTACAATAATATTATACACTTTAAAAAAATAAAAAGCAATAGTAATAATTAAATAAATATGTATTTAGGTAATGAAATATATACATAAATAAGTCTTTATGTATACGTGTATAAATTAATTGTTAATCTATATATAATAAGAAAGAAGATTTTTTAAAAAACTGAATTCTTAACTATTTATATTTAAATATGTATTTATTTATATAAATAAATATGTAAAATTTATACATTCTAATCAAAAATTAATATGTATTTACATAAATACGTATAAATTTTGCATAAATTTAAGTCTTAATTCTTATGTATTTACATAAATATGTATTTATTCTTTAAAAATAGCTATTTTTAATTACTTAGTTTAAGCTTATTAAAAAAATATGAAACATAAATACATAAATATGTATATAAAAAAGCATAAAGATATATGTAAATACATAAATATGTACGAATTATAATAAAATTTATTATAAAAACAAAAAAATATAGAATTTCAAAAAGATATTTTAATATAATTATAGCAATTATTATACATAAATACATAAATATGTATAAAAATAATGATGATCTTTGCATGAAATGATGTGATTATATAATTAAATAAATATTTTAAGATCATTTAATAATTAAAAAATGTATGTAAATACATAAATATGTATAAAAAGGTGAAAATAATTAAGAAAAAGGTGTTATTTTTATAAAGATAAATAAAAATTTATACAAAATTAAATAAAAAAATAGACAAAGAAGGATAAAATTATACATAAATATGTATATATGTAAGAAAAAGATTAAAAAAATGCTTATATTTATAATATATTTTCTAAACACGTGATGATTTATGTTTTTTGAGTGATAATATAGATGGTTATATATACATAAAAAAAGTATGAATAATTACTTATCATGAAAAAATAAAATTTTTTTATACATAAATATGTATATATGTATAAAATTTTGTTTAAAGCACTTAAATTTTCTAATTAATAATTAAAAATTGACTTTCTTTTATATACAACAATATATAATAGTACATAAATATGTATATATGTACTGATTTTTTGTAAAAAATAATGATTAATATAAAAAGGATGCATATTTTCTAATGATTAGTTTGAAAAGTTCTGCTTTTTTACCTAGCAAAAGTATGTAAATACATAAATAAATACAAAGTATTAACGATTAGATTTATAAATATGTTACATTTTATAGTTTACAATATGTAAATTAATTAAATTTATACATAAATACATAAAAAATAATAATTTTGAAGTTAATAAAGGAAAGAAGCAATAATATAATTAAAAAATGTATTTTATTTAAGGTTTATAACAAAGAAATTAGTTAGAAGATTACATAAATATGTAAATATGTATGTATAATTTCAATTATTAAGTATAAAATTATAAAAAAATTAATTTTTTTGGAAGAAGAAATAGAAAATATGACGATCTTTAAAAAAACAAGTAAGTTTTATACATAAATACATAAATGAATATGTTGAATTGTTAGTTAAAATGACTTAGGTTATGCCAAAATAAATAAAGATATAAATAAATTGACTAAAATAATAACTGTGAAGTTGAAAAAAATGAAATAAACATTAAAAATCGATAATTTGTTATAATAAAACTACGAAAAAGATTTAAAATATAACATAAATTTAATAAATTTATACATAAATACATAAAAACAGAAAATTTTAAAGTGTGGATATTTAATATTTTTACACAAATTTATCCACATTAGTTTTTTAAATGATTATTTTCTTAATTTATAAAAAAATAATTAATATAAATATAGATTTATACATAAATACATAAAAGCGAATGAATAATAGTACAATAAAACATAGTAAATATGATATAAAATGTACGTATATACATAAATACATCTTGAATAATTATAAAAATACCTCAATTTAATAATTGAGCATGGTTAAAAACCTACAAAATGAAAATAAGATTGAAAAAGTAAAAAAAGGACTAGCAATTTTTTTAAAAATGTGGTACAATATGTTTAATTAGTATATAATAAGAAAAGAGAACATATTTATGGAAACAATTATAAAAATTACAACTGAATATATTACTTTAGGTCAATTTTTAAAGTTTTCTGGAATAATTAGGAATGGAGCTATGGCAAAAGAATTTTTAAATGATAAATTTGTCCTAGTTAATGGAGAAAAAGAACAAAGAAGAGGAAGGAAACTATATAAAGGATATAAAATTGTAGTTAATAATAAGGAATATATAGTGGAATAGTTATATGTTTTATATAAAAAATGTAAAAATAAACAATTTTAGATGCTATTTAACAAAAGAAGTAGAATTTTCCCCTAATAGCAATATAATAATAGGGAAAAATGCCTCAGGAAAGACTAGTTTGGTTGAAGCTGTTTGTTATTTATGCCTAGGCAAAAGCTTTAAAAACGCAAAAGATGTAGAATTAATCAAAATTAACAAAGATTATTTTAATATAATAGGAAATATAATAGAAAACGAAGAAAAAAATAACAGAATAGTTATAGGGTACGACACTAAAACTAAAAAAATTAATTATAATGGGAAGGTAATGTCATCAATAAGTGATTATGTTGGAAAATATAAGGTAATAACTTTCTCTCCCGATGATTTAGAATTAATTAAAGGCACTCCAACTGTTAGGAGAAGGTTTATAGATATAAATCTTTGCCAAATAGATTCTAAATATTTGAAATTATTAATGGAATATAAGCATTTATTAAAGAGAAGAAACGAAATATTGAAGTTAGAAAATATAGATTCTAAATATTTAGATATTTTAAGTGGTGAAATAATAGAAAGAGCTAAATATATAATAAATAAAAGAAGAAAATTTGTTGAAATGTTAAATGAATATATTGAAAAGAAGTCAAAATTTCTAACAAATGATCAAGAAATAGTAGAATTAGAATATTTCCCTAATGTAACAGAAGAAGAAATAAAGAATAAATTTAAAAATGATTTAAAAATTGATATTTTAACTAAAACTACTAATAATGGACCACATAGAGATGATTTAAACATATATATAAATCGTCAAAAAGCGAGTATATTCGCATCACAAGGCCAGATTAGAACTGCTGTTTTAGCAATAAAACTAGGCATCGCTGATAGTTTTAGAAGTAATAACGAATCAATGATTATAATTTTAGATGATGTATTAAGTGAATTAGACATAAATAGGCAAATAAAATTGTTAGAAAGTATAAAAAATGGTAATCAAGTGTTTATAACGACAACAGATATTAAAAATATACCTAGTAATATCATAAAAGACAGTAAAATAGAGAATATAGAGGATGGTGAATAAGATGAATGATAATGAAAATAAAGATTTTGTAAATAATTCTGGAACTCCAGAATACCATGATCCAACTGATGAAGAAAAAGCAATTCAAGAGAAAAAAGATGCAGAATCATTTGAGAGTAATGAAGAAACAGAACAAGACCAATTGGCGAATGAAGGAAGTTCATCGAAAAACTATGGGGCTTCAAACATCCAATTACTTGAAGGATTAGAAGCTGTTAGAAAACGTCCTGGTATGTATATAGGTTCTACTGGACCTAGAGGATTACACCATTTAGTATGGGAAATCGTAGATAATGCTATTGATGAGGCACTAGCTGGGTATTGTACACATATTGAAGTAGAATTATTACCTGATAATTATGTTAGAGTAACCGATAATGGTCGTGGTATTCCTGTAGATATTCATAAAAAGACTGGTGAAAGTGCAGCTGAAGCTGTATTTACTATTTTGCATGCCGGAGGTAAATTTGATGGATCATCATACAAGGTATCAGGCGGTTTACATGGTGTAGGTGCATCAGTAGTTAACGCATTAAGTACTCATTTGAGAGTTGAAATACATAAAGATGGAAAAAAATATGAACAAGAATATCAAAGAGGTAAAAGATTATACAAATTACGTGTTATAGGGGAAACTAAAAATCACGGAACTCGTGTAACTTTCCACCCTGATCCAGAAATATTTAAAGAAGGTATTGTTTTTGATTATGAAACTCTACGTGTTAGACTTCAACAATGTGCTTTTTTAAATAAAGGATTACGTATTAGTTTAACTGATAGAAGACATCCAGATGACATAAAGGATGTGGTATATCATTATGAAGGTGGTATTATTGAGTATGTTGAATATTTAAATAAATCAAAAACTCCAATTCATCCTCAAATTATATATGTAAATGGAAAAGAAGATAATATAGAAATTGAATTTGCATTACAATATACTGAAGATTATACAAGTAATATTTATTCATTCATTAATAATATTTATACTCCAGATGGTGGAACTCACGAAGAAGGTTTTAGAAATGCTTTAACAAGAGTTTTAAACAACTATGGAAAAACAAATAACTTATTTAGAAAAGACGAAAGTTTTAATGGTGATGACGTTAGAGAAGGATTAACTTCAATTATTAGCTGTCGCCATCCGGATCCACAATTTGAGGGACAAACCAAAGCGAAATTAGGAAATATTGAAGTTAGAAAGATAGCTTCACAAATTTTCAGTGAAGGATTTGATACTTTCTTAAAGGAAAATCCTTCTGTTGGTAAATTAATTATAGAAAAAGCAGTATTAGCAAGTCGTGCACGTCTTGCCGCTAAAAAAGCTAGAGAAGCAACAAGAAGGAAAAGCCCATTAGAAACATTAGGATTTGCTTCGAAACTTGCTGATTGTAGATGTAAAGATCCTGCACAATGTGAAATATATATAGTCGAAGGTGATTCTGCCGGTGGATCGGCTAAACAGGGAAGAGATAGTGAATTTCAAGCGATTCTTCCTTTGAGAGGAAAAGTATTAAATGTTGAAAAAGCAAGATTAGATAGAGCTTTAGGAAATAATGAAATTATGTCTATGATACAAGCATTTGGTACTGGTATAGGTGATGAATTTAATATTAATAGTGCTAGATATCACAAAGTTGTTATCATGACCGATGCCGATGTCGATGGGGCACATATTAGAACACTATTATTGACTTTATTTTATAGATTTATGAAACCTTTATTTGATGCTGGTTATATATATATAGCGCAACCACCGCTTTATAAGATATCACAAAGTAAAAGAGTTGAATATGCATATTCAGATGAAGAATTACAAAAAATATTAGAAACATTCCCTAAAACATCTAAACCTATTATTCAAAGATATAAAGGATTAGGTGAAATGAATCCTGAACAGTTATGGGAGACAACAATGGACCCAAAAAATAGAACATTGCTAAAAGTTAGTTTATCTGATGCTATTGAAGCTGATGCAACTTTTAGTATGTTAATGGGTGATGATGTTGAACCTAGAAGAGAATTCATTGAAGAGAATGCTGTATATGTTGAAAATTTAGATTATTAGGAGGTAGTTTATGAATGATGATGAAAACAAAAATGAAGAAATAAATAAAGAAGAATTAACCAACACTAATAATCCAGATTCACAAATAGAAGAGAATGCAAATAATGATGAACAAAATCAAGAAGGACATCATTATGGATATGTTAAAGAGGTAGATTTAAATAGAGAAATGCGCACATCGTTTTTAAGTTATGCGATGAGCGTTATTGTTCAACGTGCTCTACCAGATGTAAGAGATGGTATGAAACCTGTTCATAGGAGAATTCTATTTGGAATGAATGAATTGGGTGTTTATCCAGATAAGCCGCATAAAAAGAGTGCACGTATTGTAGGAGAGGTTATGGGTAAATACCATCCACATGGTGATACTGCAATTTATGATTCTATGGTAAGAATGGCTCAAGATTTTAGTTATAGATACCCACTTGTTGATGGACATGGAAATTTTGGATCAATTGATGGTGATGGTGCAGCTGCAATGCGTTATACCGAAGCCAGAATGAGCAAAATTGCTATGGAATTATTAAGAGACTTAAATAAAAACACTGTTAATTTCATTGATAACTATGATGGCTCAGAAAAAGAACCTGAAGTATTACCTTCAAAATTTCCTAATATATTAGTGAATGGGGCAATGGGTATTGCAGTAGGTATGGCCACAAATATGCCTCCTCATAATTTGAGTGAAGTAATAGATGGATTAATTGCTTTAGTAGAAAACCCAGATATATCGATAGAAGGCTTAATGAACTATATTAAGGGCCCAGACTTTCCAACTGGAGGATGCATTATGGGATTAAGTCAGGTGCGTAGAGCATATATGACTGGTCAAGGTGCAATTACAATTAGAGCTAAATGTCAAATAAAAGAAGTTGATAAAGGTAAACCATCAATTATTATTACTGAAATTCCTTACCAAGTAAATAAATCGAGATTAATCGAACGAATTGCAGAAACTGTAAAAGATAAATTAATCGATGGTATTACAGGAATGGAAGATCATTCATCTATGAAGGGTATGAAAATAGTTGTTGAGTTAAGAAGAGATGTTAATCCTCATGTGATTTTAAATAACTTATACAAACATACACAATTACAAACAACATTTGGTGTGAACAACTTAGCCCTTGATAAAGGTCAACCTAAAACTTTAAACTTAAAAGAAATATTAGAATGTTATTTGGAGCATCAAGTTGAAGTATTGACAAGAAGAGTTCAATTTGACTTAGATAAAGCCGAAGCTAGAGCTCATATAGTAGAAGGTCTATTAATAGCCCAAGCATCTATTGATGAAGTAATA
Source organism: uncultured Bacilli bacterium (assembly GCA_934096585.1). Lineage (GTDB taxonomy): Bacteria > Bacillota_I > Bacilli_A > ML615J-28 > CAG-698 > CAKOMG01. The sequence continues at coordinate 104,825 of CAKOMG010000006.1, read as the reverse complement.
GAAGTAATTAAAAAGTCAAAGGATCCAGAAATTGCATTAGCTTCACTAATGGCAAGATTTAGATTAACTGAATTACAAGCTAAAGCAATATTAGTTATGCAATTGCAACGTATTACAGGTCTTGAAGTTGATAAATTAAAAGAAGAATATGCTGAATTAAAGAAAAATATTCAAGAATTCCAATCAATTTTAAAGAGTCATGAAAAGAAATTAGAAATAATTGTAAAAGACTTTAAAGAAATTAAAGAAAAATATGGTGATCCAAGAAGAACAGAGATTGCTTTGAGTGAAGAATTAGATATTGAAGATGAAGATTTAATACCAGTTGAAGATGTTATTATTACTATTACAAGAAAAGGATATGTAAAGAGAATGACTGTTGATACATATCGTGCTCAAAATAGAGGAGGAAAAGGAATCACAGGAGCCAAAATGGTAGATGATGACTTTATTGAAAGAGTAATATATACTTCTTCACATGATACTTTACTATTCTTTAGTAATTTTGGTAAAATATTCAAACTTAGAGCTTTTCAAATACCATATGCATCAAGAACTGCAAAAGGACTTCCAATTATTAATTTAATTAATTTATCAGAAGGAGAAAAATTAGCTGCGGTTTTAAACATTGATGAAAAGAACGAAAAATCAGGATTCTTTATTTTTGCGACAAGAAAAGGAATAATTAAGAAAACGGAAGTAAGTGCATTTAATAATATAAGAACAAATGGAATTAAAGCAATTCTTCTTAATGAAGGTGACGAATTATTCCAAGTAGCCCTAACAGATGGTGAAAAAGATATTATTTTAGGGGCATCTAATGGTAAAGCTATTAGGTTTAGTGAAAGTGATATAAGACCAATGGGTAGAATATCAGCTGGTGTAAGAGGAATATTAGTAACGGGACAAGATCAAGTTGTTGGAATGGCTATAATTAATACAGATGGCGATGAAATAGTTATTGTAACAGATAAAGGCTACGGAAAGAGAACAAATGTTGATGCATTTAGAGTTCAAGTACGTGGTGGAAAAGGAGTAAAAGCGTTAAATTTGACCGCCAAAAATGGTAATATGGTTTCTTTATTGACTGTTAGAGGAGACGAAGATCTAATGATTGTAACAGATAAAGGTATGATTATTAGAACGCATCTTGATCAAATTTTGACTATAGGAAGAGATACTCAAGGAGTTAAATTAATTCAGTTAAATGAAGGACATACTGTTGCAAATATTGCAATTGTTCCACGAAGTGAAGATGAAGAAGAAATGGATGATGAATTTAAAGAAGAATTTGAAATGGATTTAGATTATGAATTCTTAGATGATACAAATGAATAAAAAACCTATGAATAAGGAATAGTAAAAAGAAAAGACATTTTCAGAAAATTAGTGGTTGATGTGAACTAATATGCTTTCTTTTGAATCTACCTTAGAGGTGAAGAAAAAAACTTCCGGTGAGACCCGTTATCTATTTAAAGAGAAAGATAAAATAATTTATCTTTAAACAAGGGTGGCACCGCGGTAATATCGTCCCTTATATTAGACTTATTCTAATATAAGGGATATTTTATATTTAGGAGGAAAAAAATGTTAGATATCAAATTTGTTAGAAATAATCCTGAAATAGTAAAGGATAATATTAGAAAAAAATTTCAAGATGAAAAATTGCCATTAGTTGATGAAGCAATTGAATTAGATAGTAAAATTAGAGATTTAAAAGTAGAAGGAGATACATTAAGAGCCAAAAGAAATGCATCAAGTGGCCAAATAGGACAATTGATGCGAGAGAAAAAAGTAGAAGAAGCTAACCAAATCAAAAAAGAAGTTGTCTCAATTAATGAAAAATTAGTTGGACTAGAAAAAGAGGAAGAAGAACTAGCTAAAAAATTAAAGAAAATAATGATGACAATCCCTAATATCATTGATCCATCTGTTCCAATTGGTCATGATGATAGTGAAAATGTTGAAATTGAAAGATTTTTAGAGCCAAAAGTTCCAAATTATGAAATACCATATCATTTAGATATAATGGAACGTGTTAATGGCATTGATTTAGATAGTGCAAGAAAAGTCGCTGGTAATGGATTTTACTATTTGATGGGTAATATTGCTAGACTTCATTCTGCTGTATTAGCATATGCTCGTGATTTTATGATAAACAAAGGGTTTACATATTGCATTCCGCCATATATGATTAGAAGTGATGTTGTTACTGGAGTTATGAGTTTTGCGGAAATGGATGCAATGATGTATAAAATTGAAGGGGAAGACCTATATTTAATAGGAACTAGCGAACATTCAATGATTGGAAAGTTCATAGATAGTATCTTAGATAAGAAAAACCTTCCATATACATTAACTAGTTATTCGCCTTGTTTCCGAAAAGAAAAAGGAGCTCACGGAATTGAAGAAAGAGGAGTATATAGGATACATCAATTTGAGAAACAAGAAATGATAGTTGTGTGTGAACCTACTGATTCAAAAGAATGGTTTAATAAGATGTGTAATTATACTGTTGAATTATTTACAAGCATGGAGGTTCCAGTAAGAAAATTAGAATGTTGCAGTGGTGATTTAGCCGACTTAAAAGTTAAAAGTATAGATGTAGAAGCATGGAGTCCAAGACAAAAGAAATATTTTGAAGTTGGAAGTTGTTCGAATTTGGGTGATGCTCAAGCAAGACGCTTAGGCATTAGAATTAAAGGAGAAAATGGAAATTATTATGCCCATACTTTAAATAATACCGTTGTAGCTCCGCCAAGAATGTTAATTGCATTACTTGAAAATCATCTTCAAGAAGACGGTTCTATTTATATTCCACCAGTATTAAGACCATATATGGGTGGATTGAAGGAAATAAGATAGTGAAAAAATGTAATAATTGCAATTATATTGCTAATGATAATGAATTTTATTGCCCAAATTGTGGAAGTAAGTTAATAAAATCAAAACTTATCAGTTTAATTTTATCTATAATTGCTACCGCTTTAGTTGTTATAGGAGTAAATATAGTAATTAATGTTATTAGTATTGTTTTAGGAATAACTTCTATAGTATTAGCATTAATAAAAGAAGGACAAAATAAATGGTCAATAGGCTTAGGAATGTTTTCAATATTAGGAAGTACAATTTGGATTTTATTTAACTTCGTGAATTAAAAAAGAGTGCAAAAAATGCACTCTTTTTATAAACTCAATTTTTTACTCAATTCTTTAAATTCTTCATCCGTTAGTTTGTGTTCACCAAATTCCATTTTAATAGAATCGTTTGGTAATCTAGGTATGATATGTATATGAAAATGGTCTATTGTTTGACCGGCTTCTTTTCCACAATTATTTAATATATTAAAATCTTTGATATTTAACACTTCACTAATTTTTTTAGTAATTTTTGGAACTATAGAAAATATATGACTAGCATCACTTTCTGTTATATCTAAAATATTATTGTAATGCTTTTTTGAGACAACCAGGGTATGTCCAATGTTTGCTTGAGATAAGTCGAGAAAAGCAACACAAATATTATCTTCATAAATTGTATATGAAGGAATTTCTTTATTGACAATTTTACAAAAAATACACATTATATATCACCTCACATAATTATTATATCATTTTTAATATTTAAAAAGCAAGGTTGTATTTAATAAATATGTAAAAACTATATAATTAAGATATCTAAATATGCAAAAAAAGCATTATTTTTTAAACAATGCTTTATATTTTTTAAAAACGCATAATTCAGATATCTAAATATGTTAAATAATCATATTATTTATTGTCTTTACTATGATATGGATAATCATATTCTATTCGTTCGTCAAAAGTTACATAACAAAGATAAATCGTTAATAACAAATATCTTGTTTCTGAATTTACATCTTTTAAAATAATATGATCTTTTCCTGCTGCTTGAAGAGTTCCTTTAAATACTTTTGAGCCCCATTGGCTTCCTTCAAAATTCATATACACAGTTGCTACTTTACCAAGATTCAATCTCAAAATATTCTCAATATAAGATTGTTGTCTAACTAAAGATGAGTCAGTAGTGTCTTGCTGAGTTGGTAATTGGTCAGCATATACAAATTGTGGATACATTGGTTGTTGAAACATAGGTTGAGCATATGGAATGCCGTTAAATGGTTGTTGATAAAAATTCATATTTCCTCCTAATAACAATTTTCACTATCTAAAGGGGAGTAAAAACAATGAGACTTAAATTTTCCTGTATTCCATTGTCCCCACCATTTTTGTTTACAACCATTATCACTAGCATAAAACCATAACGCATATGTTGCAGGATGAAATGTTTCACCATTAATTACGCGTCTTGCAAGTTTGATGTCTGTTTTTCTAGCTGCTTGATAAAAGTAACTATAAAGTGTTGATTCAAAACCACCTGGACGTTGAAAAACCATATCTTCAACTGACGTGATGTTTTTAAAATCTAAACATCGAGCTCTAACACGATTCACCCCAACGTTTCCAACCATCAACATTCCTTGTTGACCTTCGCCTTCGGCCTCCGCACGCATCAATCGTGCTAATAATTTAACATCTTGCTCATTTGCTTTTATAATAGCCATAAATAATCCCCCTGATAAATATATATATAATAATTAAAAAAATATGTATAAAAAAAGAATTTTATATGTTATAATTATTAATGAGGTTATAGTTATGAATATAAAATTTATACATTGTTCAGATTTACATCTTGGATGTACTCCAGCTCATTTAGATATTAGATATAATGATTTTTTTGATTCTTTTAGATATCTAATTAATAAAGCAATTGAAGAAAATTGTAAATATATATTAATTTCTGGAGATTTGTTTCATTTAAAAGTTATTAATTCTAAAACATTATTAAAAGTAATAGAGCTATTTGACGAAGCAATAAATAATAATATAAAAATAATTGCAATAGAAGGTAATCATGATAAAGCATTTTATGTAGATGAAGACTCATGGCTTGAATTTTTAAAAGCAAAAAATTATTTAATTTTATTAAAGCATAAAATAATTGAAAACAAATTAGTTTTAGATAGTAATTCAATTTATGAAGATGATAATATCAGAATAATAGGAATTGGATATCTTGGTTCTACAACTCAAATGTATTTAAGTAATATAAAAAGTCAAATCAAAAAAAGCAAAAAATTCACGGTTTTAATGTTGCATGCCGCAGTTAATAGATTATGTGGGGAAGAAATAGGCGATATAAATGTCAATAGTTTAATACCGTTGAATAAAGAGGTTGATTATATTGCACTAGGACATATTCATACTAGATATGAATATAATGACTTTATTTATAATCCGGGTTCATTAGAAAATATCAGGTTAAAAGATGGAAGATATAGTGATAAGAAAGGATTCAATTTAGTAGAATACAATTCAGAAAGTTGCGAAAAAAAAGTAACATTTTATAAATCATTTTTACGTAAATCTACACATATTAATATTGAAATTAATGATTTATCATTTGAAGAAACTATAGACTATTTAAAAACATATGATTATAATCTAGAGAAAGAGTCAATGCTTGAATTAATATTATATGGAAAGGTAAATTATAATCCTTATTTGTTAAATTTAGAAGATCTAAAAAACTATATTAAAGATAAATATGAAGTTTTATATGTAGAAATAAACAATTATATAAATTTGATAACAAAAAAGCAAGAGATAAATAATAACATTGACATATCAATTATCGAAGAACAAACTATAGATAGATATATACAAGAAAATTATCCGTCATTAAATTCTAAAAGTATTACAATAGATATTAAAAGCATCAAAGAACAGATTTTAGGGAATATAGATAACAAAACAATAATTAATTCAATGATTAAAGAAGAGGAATGAAATGAAAATAATATCTTTAGAATTAGAAAATATAAAAAGTTATAAGCATGAAATAATTAATTTTAAAAATGGTATCAATTGTATACTAGGTTTAAATGGTAGTGGCAAATCAACAATTATCGAAAGCATTGGGTTTGGTTTATTTAATTATTCACCAAAAACTATGAATGAGTTATTGAGATATAACGAAATAAAAGGATTAATAACTATTACATTTGAAGCAATAGATGGAAAAATATATTGTATAAAAAGGACAATAAAATCAAAAAGTAATACTGTTAAAATAATTGATATGGAAACAAATCAGGTTTTATATGAAAATGTATCTGATGTTTATGAGTTCGTAAGAGGAACTTTAAATATTCCTAAGGAAAAGTCGCTACCTAAACTATTTGAAGAAATAATTGCGGTACCACAAGGGACCTTTGTAAATGCCTTTTTAGAAACATCAAAAAATCGTAAAGAAAACTTTGATAAATTATTTGATTTAGATATATATAAAATACTTGCGGATAACATGAAAAAATTAAATGATATAGTAGAAAAAGAACATTTATTTAATTTAGAAAAATCCAAAGAAAGATTATTAGGTGAATTAGTTAATTTTGAAACAAAAAAAGAAGAACAAGAATCTTTAATTAAGGAGATTAATGATAGAACAAAAGTTTTAAATGAATTAAATCACGAAAAAGTTGAAAAAGAAATCAAAAAAGAGTTTTATGAAAATCAAAAAAGAGTTATAAACAACTTAAATAATGATTTAGTAGATATAAATAGTCAAGCGCAAGTATTAAAGGTTCAATTAGACACTATAGATAAACAAATTTTTCAAATGCAAGTGGCTAAAAAACAATTAATTAATGATGAATATGGATATAATATGTATATCTCTTCCACAAATCAATTAAACGAATTGGAAAGAAAACTCCATGAACATAATAAGTTAAAAGAAGAACATAATTATAATCAAAATCAAATAGAACTAAATGATGTAAAAATTGAAAATATTAAGGATATTATTCATAATAAAAAAATTGATTTAGGAAAAAACAAACAAACAGAAATTGACTTAACTAAATCTATAGTAGATTGTGAAGAAAAAGCAAAAAACATTGACATCACATTAAAAGATTTAAAATCTAAACAAATAATAGAAAGCGAAAACGAAATTCAAACATCGCATCGTAATCATTCAAACCTGGAATACTTAAATGGAGTTAAAGATACATTATTAGGATTTCATAAGGAAGATACTAATGTATTACAAGAAAAACTTGCTATTATTCATGAAAAACAAGAAACTATTAATAGATATAAACAATTAATTAATAATAAACAAATAAGTATTGAAAAACTTAATAATGAAATTGAAAATTTAGAAGCTAATAAGTCGTATATGAAAGATGGATTATGTCCAATACTTCATGCGAAATGTTTAAATATAGAAAACACAACATTGAATGAACAATTAGAAAAAGAAATCGTAATAAAAAAGCATCAAATTTCCCAACTACTAAATGATATTCACGAAATGACACCATTAGTTAATAAAGAAGAGGAGCTAAGTTCGGATAGGTCAACATTTGAATTAACACTAATGCAAGCGCAAAATGATGAAAATAGATTTAATGAAATAATTGAAGAAATTAAAAAAAGATATAATGTTGAAATAAATAATGAGAATTATTTAGATATCGTTTCAAATTTAATTTCGCAAGTTGATGTAATAATTAAAGAATATAAAAACGAAACGCTTGATAATTTAAACAATAAAATAAATCAATTGCAAAGTGATAAAATAAGTGCTTTATCCCATATATCTATCAATAAGAATACTTTAATAGAAATTAGAAAAACTATTACTAATATTGAATTGGAAATCGAAAAAAATAATACTAAATTAGAAGAATTATTAAAAAATAACGAAAGGTTTGAAACGCTTAATAAACAATTAAAACTCAAATTAAAGCCAAATGAATCGATAGAAATTGAAATTGATGAAAAAAAGCAATTAATTAAGAAGTTTGAACCAACATATAATTCATATATTTTAAATAAAGATAAGTGTAAAGATTTAGATGATTATATGGCTAAACAAAAAGATTTATCAAAACAAATAGATATAATAAATGAAAAGCAAAAAAATATAACTATTCAAATTGAAGAAGAAAAGCAAAAATATAATGAAGATATATATATTACAATTCTTAAAGAAGTAGAAAAGATTAATAATGAAATAGTTTCAACAACATCATTTTTAAACATAAAACAGGATATATATAATACGTTACAAAAAGAAATAGATATATTACAATTAAAACATGAAGAATTAAAAAACAAAGAAAAAGAGATAAATATATATCAAAGAGTAAGTGAAAAATTAAAAATATATCGTGATATTTTTATTAATATTCCCAAAGAATTAAGTATCCAAATAAGAAATTATATATCTATTTATGCTACAGCTTTATACCAAATGATATCAAGTGAGAATGTTAGAGTTGAAATGTTAGATGATTATGAGGTTGAACTAATTGATATGAGCGACGCTAATAAAGTTAAGTCAATTAAGCAATTGTCAGGCGGAGAGCAAATGAGTGTAGCTATTGCTATTCGCTTAGCAATGTTAAAGCAAATAACTAAATTAGATTTTTATTTTCTTGATGAACCTACTATTAACCTTGATTATGATAGAAGAGTTAAAGTTGGTGAAGTGGTAAAAGATATTTCAAAAGAGTTAAGTCAATTATTTGTAATAAGCCATGATGACACATTTGACAATATTACTGACAATTCAATCAAAATAATAAAAATAAATAATGAAAGTAATTTAATTGAAAGCTAGGATATAAAACTAGCTTTTATTTTACATTTATATAAAAATATGCTATAATTATTAAAAGCGAGGATATTTATGTATAAAGAGGTAATAAAAAAAATTAAAGAGTATGGCACTATTATTATACATCGACATGGACGTCCTGATGGAGATGCAATGGGCAGTCAAATTGGATTAAGAGAGGCTATTAAAGCTACATTTCCATATAAAAATGTATATGTTGTTGGGGATGTAAATACTAAGTTTGCCTTTCTTGGAGATATGGATAATATAACAGATGATACATATCAAAATGCTTTAGTAATTGTACTAGATTCAGGTGATACATTAATGATCAATGATGATAGATATAAATTAGGAAAATATGTCATTAAAATAGATCATCATATATCAAAATGTGATTATGGAGATTTAAATATTGTGGAAACAAATGAAATAAGTTGTGCTAGTTTAGTCAGTAAAATTATATTTAATAACAACATGAAATTAACAGACCAAGGTGCAAAAGCTTTATTTACAGGAATTGTTACGGATAGTGGCAGATTTAGATATGATAATGTAACAAGTGATACGTTTATCATTGCATCGAAATTATTAAAATATAACTTTTCCCAAAGTGATATATATAATAAGTTATATACAGAAGATTTAAAAATTGTAAAATTGAGAGCAAAGTTAACGGACAAATTTCAAATAACTAATAAAAATGTTGCCTATTTAATTAATACTCAAGAAGATATAAAAAAATATGATGTAGATATTTTTACAATTTCTCGAGGTATGGTGAATATTATGGCTGGAATAAATGGAATTGATATTTGGGTTAATTTTACAGAAGATGAACATAAAAAGATTATTGTTGAAATTAGATCAAATAAATATAATGTAAATCCTATTGCTACTAAGTATGGTGGTGGAGGTCATAAGCTTGCTAGTGGCGCCACAGTTGAAAACATGGATGTTGCATATCAATTATTAGAAGATTTAAATAATTTAGTGGAGGAATAATATGGGATTATTCGTGAAAAATAAAAAAGATGAAAATTTTGAAATCAAAAAAAACATATTAGAAGAAATCAAAAAAAGCGATTCAATAATTATCCTTAGACATTATCGCCCAGATGGAGATGCTATTGGTTCCGCATTTGGACTGAAATATATATTAGAAGATTCTTTTCCAACAAAAAACATATATTGTGTAGGAGATGGTATTCCTGAGTATTTGAGTTTTATTGGTAGTGAAGATGTTGTTGATGAAAACATAATAAAAAATAGTTTAATTATAGTAGTAGATACGGCAACAAGCGATCGCATTGCTACGAATACTTTCAATATAAATAATAATGTTATCAAAATAGATCATCATATAGTTACAGAAAATTATGGATATTTAAATTTGATATATGAGGATGCTCCAGCATGCTGTCAAATTATATATGAATTTGCGGATACTTTTAAAGATATATTACATATAAATGAAAAAGCAGCACTTGCTTTATATACAGGTCTTGTTACTGATACAGGAAGATTTAAATATTCATCTGTTACTGAAAGTACTTTTAATTGTGCGGGTAAATTAATTAGTCATAACATTAATACAGATTTATTGTATTCTTATTTAAATAATAAAAATCCTGAAAGTTTTAAATTACAAGGTTATGTATATGAACATTTTAATATAACTGCAAATGGTGTTGCATACATTTATATATCTAAAAAGATGATTAAAAAGTTTAAAACTACAGCCAATGATGCTGCTAATTTAGTTAATTGTTTAGATTCAATTAAAGGATCACTAATATGGTTATTATTTATTGAATATGATAACGAAATACGCATCAGATTTAGATCTAGATATATACCTGTAGTAGATATAGCGGCTATGTTTGGTGGTGGCGGTCACGAAAATGCAGCTGGTGGAAAGATACTTAAGAGAAAAGATTATAAGCAAGTGCTTAAAGTTGCTGATGAAAAGCTTCAAGCCTTTAAATTAAGCCATAAGGATTTATTTTAATGAGATACTTAATTACTAATGATGATGGAATAAATGCAACAGGACTTAAAATATTGGCTAAAATTGCCAAAAATTTTGGCGATGTAATTTGTGTTGCACCACTAACAGAACAATCCGCAAAAAGCCATGGTTTAAATATACGCACAACGTATTCGGTTGAACAAGTTGCTGATATTATACCAGGAGTTAAATCTTACGCAGTAGATTCTACTCCCGCAGATTGTGTGCGTGTTGCTCACTACTATTTAAATATAGACTATGATATTGTATTATCAGGAATAAATAATGGATACAATCTAGGAGAAGATATTATGTATTCAGGAACATTAGGTGCTGCTGAAGAAGGGGTATTGTTAGGGAAAAAAGGAATAGCTTTTTCTGCTGCACGAAATAAATTTGAAGGATTAGAAGAGGCACTTTGTAATATTTTTCAATATATAAATAATGAAAAATTAATAAATAAATCTTATTTATTAAATATTAATATACCAAATAATTACAATAGCATTAAAATTACAAAACAAGGAAAAACTAATTTTAGAACTTTTTATAGACAAATAAGTGATAAAGTAGTAAGTCCAGAAGGAACCCCAGACAATTCGAGACAATATGATGATATTAATAGTGATGTTATAACAATTGATAATAATTGCATTAGTATTACCCCTTTAATAATAGATAGAACGGATTATAAAATATTTAGTAATAAATAAAATAGTTACTCATATAGATATATGAGAGGTATTTTATGAAAGTTATTAAATGGATACTTAAATCAATAATAATTTCATTACTACTATTATTTGTAACCAATGTGTTAGGAACATATATAAATGTTAATATACCTATTAATATATGGACAATTTTGATAGTTGGAGTGTTTCGAATTCCAGGAATAATTATTTTAATTATATTCTTTTTATTATAAAACACTTGAAAAAATAATAAATTAGTGTATAATATATCTATAATACCGGAGGAAAACGCATGAATAGTAATTATGATTCTTTTTTAGATGTGGCAATTGCTTTAATGAAGAAAAAGAAAAAACCACAATCATTAGATACAATCACAAAAGAAGTTTTTTTAAAAAAAGGTACAGTAGGTAGTGAAAATCAAATTGCGCAATTCCAAGTTGATTTTATGCTTTCTGGATGTTTTGTGTATTGTGGTGAAGATAAAGATGGAAATCAATTGTGGGATTTAAAGAATCGCCAAAATTCATCATTCTTAGATAAAGATGGTGGATACTTAAAAGATTTAACAGATGAAGATGAAGAAGTTATCAATAATGAATTAAAAGATGAATATCATTTAGATAATGATGATAATCTTGATCAATATATTGAAGATGATGATGAAGAAACAACTGAACAAGATGATATAGAAGAAGATTTAGGCTTGGTTATGGATCAAAAATTTGATGATGAAGACGAAGAAATTACAAATTTTGATGATGAAGACGAAGATGAAGATGACGAAGACGATATAGAAGAAGAGTTGAAAAGAAAAAAGTAAATATAAGAGGACGCTAAGTTCTCTTTTTTCGCAAAAAAAAGGAGCAAAATCAAAATGATTATAGATTTCAGTCAATTAGAAGAAAACAAAATAGAACATATGCGTAATGGTGAAGGATATATCAAAATGATAAAGTTTTTTGATAACAAGAATACTATAGCACATATTATTATTCCTCCTCATTGCTCAATAGGTATTCATACTCATGAAAAAGATCAAGAAATTATATATGTGATTAAAGGCGAAGGTATATGTATTGAAAATGGGAAAGAATATATCTTAAAACAAGGCAATGCTAATTATTGCCCACAACATTGCAATCATAGTATAGTTAATAACAGTATAAACGATTTAGAATTATTTGCGGTTATAACAAAATAATATGAAAAAGATATTCAAGTGTATACTATTAGTTTTAATTATATCAATATGTGGATGTAAGAATTATAAGGGTAATGAAAAACTATATAAAGATGATTTGAAAGTATACTTCATTAATGTAGGCCAAGCTGATTGCACATTAATAATATTACCAACTGAAGAAGTGGTGTTAATAGATGCAGGACTAGATCATGCCACATGTTATGATAGTACAGTTAATTTTCCTTCGTGGGAAAATATCAAAAAGATATTTGATATAGAAATGATTCAAACAATTAATTACTTTATTATTACTCATAATCATGCTGATCATTATTATTTTGCAAGCAAAATAATTAATGAATATATTGTTAATACGGTTGTTATGTCTGGTAGTACTAGTACAAATTATACATATTATAATATATTAAATTCTATTAATAGTAGAAATGTTGATACGAAGATTGTAAAAATAAAGGATTATATAATCAACCAAAAACAATTATTTTTACAAGTTGTCTCAACAAAAAAAGAGGATAATCCAAGTGATGCCAATAGTTGTTCTGTAGCAACAAAATTGACTTACAATAAAATTTCATTTATGTTTACTGGCGATATGGGATATAATGACGGAGAAATAGAAGCATTAAATAGTGGTATTGATTTAAAATCAAATGTTTTAAAAGTTGGTCATCACGGATCTACATATTCTAGTGGTAGAGATTTTTTAAGGGCAGTGAAGCCTGATTATTCGGTTATAACTACATCTAACTATACAACAACAGGACATCCACATACCGCAAGTTTAAATCGTTTAGAATACTATTCAAAAAAAATATTCCAAAGTAAAACAGATGGTACAATTTTATTTCAGAGTAATGGAATAGAATTAAGTTATGTAACACATTATGGAGAATAATATGAAAAAAGGTATAGTTGAAGAAGTAGATGACTTATATATATATGTTGTTTTTGATGATGAAACAAGATGTAGATATCTAAAAGAAGGAACTATAAAGGAAAATGATCAAGTTATAGTTGATCAAAATAACAAAATAATTGAAATAACAAAGTACGATCAAGAGTTATATGTTAAAATAAAAGAGATGGAAAAGAAATTAGATATATAAAGAAAGGATGGTGTGATAATGTTATCAGATATAGAAATTATTAAACAAAGTAAAATGGAAAGTATTAATGATGTTATAAAAAGATATGATATTAAAGAACAAGAACTATATTGTTATGGGAAGTATATGGCTAAAGTTGATTTAGATATATTTAAGAGACTTAAAAATAAAAAAAATGGTAAGCTCATTCTCGTAACCGCAATTACACCAACGCCAACAGGAGAAGGCAAATCAACAACTACAATCGGTTTGATTGATGCAATGAATCAATTGGGCAAATCGTGTGTTGGCGCAATTAGAGAACCATCAATGGGACCTGTCTTTGGAGTAAAAGGTGGAGCAGCTGGCGGTGGATATGCCCAAGTAAATCCGATGGTAGAAATGAATTTACATTTTACTGGTGATCTGCATGCTATGACACAAGCCAACAATTTGGTGAGTGCATGTATAGATAATCATATATATCAAGGCAATGAACTTAACATAGATCCTAATAATATTTCTTGGAAAAGATGTATGGATTTAAATGATAGAGCTTTAAGAAAAGTTGAAGTTGGATTATCTAGTAAGAAAGAAACAAAAAGATTTGATAGTTTTAATATAACTGTTGCTAGTGAAGTAATGGCCAATTTATGTTTAGCAACATCTGTACACAATTTGCGTGAACGTTTAGATAATTGTTTAATTGCTTATACATATGATAAAAAGCCTATATATATTAAGGATTTGGGAATTACTGGTTCTTTAATGGTAATTTTGAAAGATGCTATCAAACCAAATATTATTCAAACTTTAGAAAATAATTTGGTTGTTGTACATGGTGGTCCTTTTGCGAATATAGCTCATGGTTGCAATTCTATTTTAGCTACGAAATTAGCTTTAAAAATAAGTGATTATGTAATAACAGAAGCTGGATTTGGAGCGGATTTAGGAGCTGAAAAGTTTTTAGATATCAAATGTCGTGAAGCAGAATTAAAACCAAACATGGTAGTTATGGTAGCTACAATTAAAGCTTTGAAATATCATGGAGGGGTAGCCTTAGATAACTTAAAGGAAGAAAATGTCAATGCACTTAAACAAGGACTATGTAATCTTGAAAAGCATGTTGAGACAATTAAAACATTTGGTCTTCCTTGCGTTATTGCTATTAATAAATTTCTAACCGATACCGAGCCGGAAATTCAAGTATTAAAAGAATGGGCACATAAGAATAATATACCAATTGAATTGTGCGAAGTATATGAAAAAGGCGGAAAAGGTGGATTGGATTTAGCTAAGACAATAATTAATAATATAAATGATAATGCATCATATGAACCTTTATACGATTTAAAAGATACAATCAAAGAAAAAATATTAAAGATTTCTAAGAAGGCATATGGAGCAAGAAATGTTGAATATAGTGAAAAAGCCGAGGAAATAATTACATCATTGGAAAATACAGAAGCTAAAAATTATTATATTTGTATGGCTAAAACGCCAAATTCATTATCAGATAATGCTAAATTGATAGGTAGACCAAAAGATTTTACTATACATATAAAAGATGTACGCATATCGACAGGATCAAAGTTTATTATTTGCTTGACAGGTGCGGTTATGACTATGCCAGGTCTTTCTAAAGAACCAATGGCATTAAAAATTGATATGGATGATAATTTTGAAGTATTTGGTTTAATGTAGGAGGAAAAAATGAATATAATTGATGGTAAAGCAATAAGCAAAAAAGTAAAAGAACAAGTCAAAGAAGAGGTAAAAAAATTACCTATTAAGCCTTGTTTATTAGTTATATTAGTTGGAAATGACCAAGCTAGTCAAATATATGTATCAAGTAAAGAAAAAGCTTGTAAAGCAACAGGAATTGAAGCAAAAACATTAGTATTAGATGAAAACACCCCACAAAAAGAATTAATTACACATATAAAAGAAGCAAATATGGACAAAACAATTAATGGAATTTTGGTCCAAATGCCTCTTCCAAAACATATGAATACATTAGATGTTGTGGAAGCTATAGATCCTAAAAAAGATGTCGATGGGTTACATGCTTTAAATCAAGGAAGATTAATGTTAAATGAAAAAGGAATTATCCCCGCAACACCAAAAGGAATAATGAGATTATTAAATGAATATTGTGTTGACATTGAAGGTAAAAATGCGATAGTAATTGGTAGAAGTATGTTAGTAGGTAAACCTATTGCAATGCTATTGTTACAAAGAAACGCAACTGTAATTATGGCTCATTCTAAAACGAAAAATTTGAAAGAATTATGTTTACAATCGGATATTATTGTTTCTGCGGTTGGAAAACCAAAAATGATAACTGAAGATATGGTAAAAGAAAATGCTATTGTAATTGATGTTGGTATAAATAGAGTTTTAGGAACAATAGTGGGAGATGTTGATTATTTGCAAGTGGCACCAAAAACTAGTAGAATAACGCCTGTACCAGGTGGTGTTGGACCTATGACTATTGCATGTTTATTAGAAAATGTACTTGAATGTTATAAAATGCAATATACAAAATAAATATATATATCTTTTTTAGTTATTTATAATTAAAAAAGATTTTTTACAGTGAGGAGTATAAAATGAAATTAATTGTAGGATTGGGAAATCCTGGAAAAGACTATAAAAATACCAGACATAATACTGGTTTTATGTTTGTTGATAAAGCAGTGGAAAAGTTGAATGAAACATTTAAATTGGATAAAGCTAAAAAATGCGAAATAGTATCAACAGAGATAGCACAAGAAAAAATAATAATCATTAAACCACAGACATATATGAATTTAAGTGGAGAAGCTGTAATGCTAGTCAAAAACTTTTATAAAATAAAAGATGAAGATATATTAGTTATATATGATGATTTAGATCTAGCAACGGGACAAATTAGAATTAGACCAAACGGATCTAGTGGAGGTCATAAAGGAATACAAAGTATTATGAATTTACTAGGGACACAAAACATTAAAAGAGTTCGTATAGGAATTGATAAAGTAGCTAGCGATAAGACAGTAGATTATGTTATAGGAAATTTTACAAAAGAAGAAAAAAAATTAATGGATATAGCATTTGAAAATAGTTTAGACATTATTACAGATTTTATAAAGATGCCATTTGAACAAGTGATGAGTAGGTATAATTAAATGACTGTATTAGATTTATATAAAGAGAACAGTAATGTTAAAGAATGTATTGAAAGTTTTAAAAAAAGCAATAATATTTTAATCACTAATACGATGTTTAATCATAATATTTTATTAACATTACTAAAATATGAAAATAGCAATTCATCTGTTATTTTTGTAGCAGAAAATTTATATAAAGCAACAACAGCATATGAATCATTTTGTGATTTAATTGGAATAGAACATGTCAATTTTTATGTAACAGATGAAATTGTAGCTGTTGAGGCCTTGGCAATAAGTAATGAATTTAAATATGAAAGGTTATATACTATTAATAGTATTATCAATAATGAGAAAAAAATAATTGTTACATATATATCTTCAGCGTTAAGATCCCTTCCTCCCATTGAAGTATTTAAAGATAATAGTATCAAAATCAAAGAAAAAGATATTATAAATGTTAACAAGCTGATTAAACAATTAATTATTCTTGGATATACACGCACTCCCACAACGCAAAAAACAGGAGAATTTAGTGTGCGTGGAGAGGTTATAGATATCTTTCCGATCAATTCCAATGTTCCTTTTAGAATAGATTTATTTGATAATGAAATTGAAGTTATAAAAATGTTTGATATTAATACACAAAGGAGTATAGAAAGAACACAAGAATTTAAGATTTTTCCATTAAATGAATTAATATATGAATATAACGATAATATTATAAATGATATTAAAAAAGATTTGCCTAAAGATATAGATATTACAATATTCAATAGTGATTTTGAAGATTTAAAAAATAACAAATGTAATGAAAGACTTTATAAGTTTATAAATTATATATATAAAAAAACATATACACTAATTGATTATCTTCCCACTTCAACAATCATTTTTGATGAATATAATCAAATAAATGATGCATACGAAAAAACAATAGAAGAAATCAATGAATACGTAATGAGTAAAAGTGAATATTCACAATTAAATTTATCTTTTGTAAATGATATTAATTTATTAATAGGGAATGATCACCAAAAAATATATTTAACAAATTTTAAAAAGACACTAAATAATATTAAATTAGACAAAATATTAACACTTGATGCTAAAGATATTGTTAATTACAATAATAATATTAAATATTTAATTGAAGATATCAGTTTACAAAAAAATACAATAGTAATTGCACTATCTAAAGATTTGACATGTAATTTAATTAAGGAATCCTTTAATATAAATAATGTTAAGTATAACGAAGATGGGAACATAAAAGAAAACCAAATCAATATTATTAAAGAACAAAACTTTATTAGTTTTGGTTTTATTAATGGTTTGACTGTATTAACAGAAGATGTAATATTTAAAAAAACCAAAACAAAGCAGGTCAAATATAGAAGTGTATATCAAAATTCTTCACCAATAAATTCTAAAGAAGATCTAAAACCTGGGGATTATGTTGTACATTATGACTATGGCATTGGACAGTATAAAGGATTAGAATCTGTAGAATTAAAAGGTATGACTAATGATTATTTATCAATTAAGTTTGCTAATATGGATCTATATGTTCCTATTGAACGTATTAATCTAATTGAAAAATATCAAGGAACTGAAGGTAGTGTTCCCAAACTTTCTTCTATTGGTACTAAAGAATGGGAAAAGAGAAAGAAAAAAATTCAAGATAAAGTTGAATCAATTGCGGAAGACTTAATCAATTTGCAAGCAGAAAGAGAAAAAAATGTAGGATTTACATATCAAGTTGATGATGATATACAAGAACAATTCGAAAATGATTTTGAATTTGAACCAACGCCAGATCAACTAAAATCCATAACAGAAATTAAAAAAGATATGGAAGCAGGGAAAATTGTTGATAGATTGGTATGTGGAGATGTGGGTTACGGCAAAACAGAGGTGGCCATTAGAATCGCTATGAAAACAGTGCTTAATGGAAAGCAAGTTGCTTATTTAGCACCTACTACTATTTTAACGCGTCAACATTTCCAAACATTTACACAAAGATTTGAACCATATGGAATTAAAGTAGCATTATTAAATAGACTTATTACTCCTAAACAGCAAGACGAAATAATTGAAGGTATTAAAAATAAGGATATAGATATAGTTATTGGAACACATTCGTTATTAAGCGACAAGATTAAATTTAAAGACTTAGGCTTATTAATAATTGATGAAGAACAAAGATTTGGTGTTACGCATAAAGAAAAAATTAAAAAACTTAAAACAAATGTTAATGTTTTAACACTAACTGCTACACCAATACCAAGGACTTTACAAATGTCTATTATGGGAGTTAGACAACTAAGTTTAATGGAAACGCCACCTCAAAATAGATATCCTGTTCAAACATATGTATTAGAAAAAAATGACACTGTTATACGTGGAGCAATATATAGAGAAATAGGACGAGGTGGTCAAGTTTTTTATATGCATAATCGAATTGAAGAATTAGATTTAGTATATGCAAAACTAAGAAAAATTGTCCCAGATGCACGTATCATTATGGCTCATGGACAAATGTCACATAATGAATTAGAAGACTCCATACAAAGTTTTGTTGATCACGAATATGATGTTTTATTGTGCACGACTATTATTGAAACAGGAATAGATATACCTAATACTAATACATTGATAGTTGATATGTCTGATCGACTTGGACTTGCACAAATGTATCAAATCAGAGGCCGTGTAGGAAGAAGCTCTCGTGTATCATATGCGTACTTTATGTTTGAAAAAAATAAAGTTTTAACAGAAACTAGTGCTAAACGACTACAAGCAATTAAAGAATTTACTACTCTTGGCAGTGGTTATAAAATAGCAGTTAGAGATCTAGCTATTCGTGGTGCAGGAGATATTTTAGGAAAAGAACAATCTGGTTTTATTGATACTATAGGTTTAGATTTATATATGAAAATGTTAAGTGAAGCTTTGAAGAAAAAACAAGGAATGGAAACAATAGAAACCAATGAACCTACATATAAGATAAATATATCTAAACATGTTAGTAATCGGTATGTAAGTGATGATGATGTGAAAATTTATATTCATAAAGAAATCAAACATATTGAAAGTCTGGATGAAAAGCATAAAATTGAAGCAGAATTAATAGATAGATTTGGCCCATTAACCGAAGAAATCAAAATATATATCAATAAACAATATATGGAATCTTTGGCAAATCAAGTAGGAGTAGAATCAATAGAAGAAAAAGATGCATATGTTAAAGTTACATTTATCAGCAATACCAAAATAGATGCAGGAACTTTATTTAAACAAGCATATCAAATTAGTGATCGTTTTGTATTTGAATATGTCTCAAGAAAAATAGTAATGTGTTTGAATGGAGAAACATCCTCAAAACAATGGATAAAGGTTTTAATAACACTATTTGAAAAATTAATTTAGTATAAAAACATAAATATTACCAATAATAATAAAAAATGAGGTGATAATTATGAAATCAACAGGTGTTGTTCGAAGAATAGATGACTTAGGAAGAATTGTTATTCCTAAAGAAATTAGAAGAAGTTTAAGGATTAGAGAAGGTGATTCTCTAGAAATATGTTCTGATGGGCCTGAAGGCATTACTTTACGAAAGTACTCACAAGTTGAGACTATAGAAAGTTTTATTAATCAATATGTGGATGCAATTTATCAAAGTTCTAAAAAAGAAATAATAGTTACAGATACCGAAAGAATAATAGCGGCAGCTGGTTCATTTAGAAGAGATATAATAGGTAAAAAAGTAGATATCAGATTAGATGAAAGAATGCATCGTTTAACTACACAAATATTTCAAAGTGATGAACATTTAGAAGTTACAGATAACTTAATTATTAGAGGTAATGCTATACTAAAGCCTATTGCTATATATGGCGATGTTATCGGATCTATTATTATTGCCAGTGATAAAATTACTGATATCGAAACAACATTAGCTGAAACATCAGCAACCTTTATTTCTAAGTATTTAGAAGATTAAGAACCTTAAGAGGTTCTTAATTTTTTTAAAAAAATCATTTACATCTTGAAGAATAATTTTTAGTGTGATATAATATTCATATAAGGGGGAGTAGAATGGATAAGATAGCAATTATTTCAGATGTAAATGCTGGACTTGATTATTTAGGAAAAGATACTCATATACCTGTTTTAAGGTCTGTAATTAATTTTGGGGAAGACCATTATATTGATGGAATTGAGATTAAAGCTGATGAGTTTTATGAAATGGTACAAGAAAAGTTAAAATCTGGAATAATACCTTCAACTTCAGCTCCAACAGTGGGCGAAGCAATGGAACTTCTTGATCGACTAGTCCAAGAAGGATACACAGATGTTATTATGTATTCAATTTCTTTTAAATTAAGTTCAATCGGATCAATGGTTGAAAATTTAAAAAAAGATTATGAAAGCAAAATAAAAATTCATGTTGTTGACACGAAAACAGCTGCATTTATGCAAGGATACTTAGCAGTTGTAGCAAAAGAAATGGCTGATCAAGGTTGTAGTGTGGATCAAATCATTGCAAGAAGTAATGAGTTAATCAAAGATTCACACGCTTATTTTGTTGTTGATGATTTGCGCTTCTTAGTTAAAAACGGAAGACTAAGTAGTGCAAAAGGATTTTTTGCAGGTTTATTAAGAATTAAACCGGTGTTAGAAATGACTAAAGATGGAAGAATTGATACTTTTGAAAAAATCAAAACTTTAAACAAAGCAATAGAAAGAATCAAACAACTATTCATCAAAGAAACTGAACAAGCCAAAAAGTTATATATTATGATATTCCATACATGTAGAGAAGAAGATGCAAAGAAACTGAAAGAAACATTTAAGAATATGATTTCATGTGAAGCAACAATTGATATACATATGATTACTCCTGCAGTAGGCGCTCATATTGGCTGTGGAATATTAGGCTTTGGTTATTATATTTTGGAAAAAAAGTAGGAGGACTTATGAAAGAACAAACAATTAAAAAATGTACTATAGCATCAATTATTGTTGCTGGCTTAGGATTAGTTTGCTTTTTAGTAAAACTAATTGAAAGTTTTACTAGAGAAGCTCATAACTGGGCTAAAATATTTGTTATTTTAGGGTTTGTTTTTGTTGGTGTGGCACTAATCATATTAATTGTAACAATGATTATGGGCAATCAATTTGAAAAAAAAGACAGTAAAATTGAAAAAAAATCCGATGAAGAACTTTTAGCAAAATATAAAAGTAAAAAATAGGTATTAACACAGGAGGAAAGATATATGTTAGTTAATATGGTCGAAATGCTTAATAAAGCAAAAGAAGGTAAATATGCTGTTGGTCAATTCAATATTAATAACCTTGAATGGACTAAACAAATTTTATTAACAGCTCAAGAAATGAATTCACCAGTAATTTTAGGCGTTAGTGAAGGTGCTGGAAAATATATGGGTGGATTTAATACTGTATGCGGTATGGTTAAAGGAATGATTCAAGATTTAGGAATTACAGTACCTGTTGCAGTTCATCTTGATCATGGTTCATCATTTGAAAGTTGTAAAAAAGCAATTGATGCTGGATTTACTTCAGTTATGATTGATGGCTCTCATCATCCAATTGATGAAAATATCGCTATGACAAAACAAGTAGTTGAATATGCACATGCAAGAGGCGTAAGTGTTGAAGCAGAAGTAGGAACTGTTGGTGGTCAAGAAGACGGAGTTATTGGTGGAATTAAATACGCTGATAAAGATGAATGTGTTCGTTTAGTAAAAGAAGCAGAAGTTGATTGCTTAGCTCCCGCATTAGGATCAGTTCATGGACCATATCATGGAGAACCAGTTTTAGGATTCACAGAAATGGAAGCTATTAAAGAAGCTACAAATAAACCACTTGTATTACATGGTGGAACAGGTATTCCAGATGAAAAAATTAGAAGAGCAATTGCCTGTGGTACTTGCAAAATTAATGTAAATACTGAATGTCAAATTGCATTCCATAAGGAAATTCAAAAAGTTTTAGCTGCAAAGCCAGAAGTATATGATCCACGTAAATTTATTGGACCAGCTTCACTTGCAATTGCAGCAGCTGTTAAAGCTAAAATTGAAGTATTTGGTTCTGCAAATAGAGCTTAAACTTAAAAAAACTATTTAGATTTTTTTCTAAATAGTTTTTTTTACTTTAATTTTAAGAAAAAAATTGTTATAATATATAAAAGGTGTAATTTATGAAAGAAAAGTATGTATGTCCATATTGTGGACAAATTAATAATGAAGAAATATGCATAAATTGTAATCATAATATGCATATAGATATGTTTAAAGATGAAATACAAGAAGATTATTTTAATATTAATGTATACATCAATAATAATGATTTTTATAAAATATTAGATATAAGCAAAAAATATCCTAATAATTTATATTACGAATATTTTAAAATGTATGCATCACTAAGCTTAGAAAAAGAATATGATCAAAATGCTTTTTTTCAAAGCACATATACTTATACAAGTGATGAGTTAAATGATGTATGTTATCATCTTTTAGAAAAAAAATCTCTATATAACATATCTAGCATTAAAGAATTTTATAATAAATATGATTTTAAAGATAAAGAAATTTTAAGTGATGCGTTAGATAATGAATTTGATGAACAAGTGATGGAAAAAGATTTAAGAGAGGAATTATTTCATCTTACAAAAACCTTACCTGTTAATCAAAAAACAAAACCATTTAAACATGGTAACATATATTTATTAATATTAAGCTTTATATTACTTATATTATTTACAGGAATAACTCTAATTGTTACAGAAAAAGAACTTCAATATGAAATGTTAATAGTAGCGTTAATAATCCCAACAATATTTTTAAGTAAATCATTTACCAGAATAGTTGTTAAAAAAAATAATGTATTAATAAATATTTTAACCTTTCTTTTTATATATTACATTATTACGTATTTAATAACATTACCATTTCATGAATTTAGCTTAGAAAGCTTATATATTCACTTGAAAAGAATAATCTTTACTCCATTTGTATTAGTTAAGACTATGCATGAAAGGATGAATTAATATGAGATGCAATAATGAATTTCGATCACTTTTAGCTAAAATAAACATTGAAAAAGAAAAATACGCACAAAGAGAATTGTTTGTAAGCTATGAACTAGAACAAAAAATTCAAATCGAAACAGAAAAAAAGAAAAAAAATGATGTATATATCATTGTAGCCTTCTCATTACTTATTGTCGTTATGGGATATATCTATGATTTTTTAAAAATAGTCAACCAAAAATGGATCATTACTATTGTTATAATAATAATGACAATCATTATGGGGATATTTATACTTAAAGGAATAATATATAAAGTTAAATTAAACCATTTAAGCAAGAAAAAAGAACAAGAAGATCAAGAAAAAACTGCTATCAGATCAAAAATTAAAGAATTGAATGATCAAATTTCTGCTTTAGTATTATCAGTAATTGTGTTAAACGAACATTTCTATGAATTATCATTAATACAAAGCAAAGAATTAAGAGAAAAAAGGTGGGAAGAATTGATTTTTAATCAAAATGTAGCTATAAATAAGTTATATAACTATGTTCCAACAACAGAAGATTTTTTAAATTACTATAAAGATTACGAACAATTACATAATTAATAACAAAAATCATATAATTAATTGGTGAAATTAATTATGTTTGTTTGGATGTTAGGTATAATGTTATTGTCATTAATACTTTTTGGAATTTTTGGAAACTTGATTTATTATATTTGCACATTTTGTTTTGTTCTATTGGTCTTTCTAATTAAAAAAAAGCAAAAATTTGAATTTATATTTTTAGAATTGTTAATATTTAGTGCTTTTTTAGTAGTTTTTATTATTTCAATTATTAAACAAAATGCAGTAATATTAAAAATAATAATACTTTTATCAGAAAATTTTTTAACATTCTATATTTTAATGCCAAAAAAGAGATAAAATATATAAGAATAGGGTATAACAAATGAAAGAAAATAAAAAAAATAAAAAGAAATATAAAGATATTAAAATAGATACTGATTATTTTGATTCTAATAAGTCAAATATAAAAGAAAAAAAAGGATATGTAATTTATCAAGGAATAAAGTATAAAAACGTAAAATGGGAAAACTTAGTTTTAGAAGGAATAAATTATAAATATCCTTCTAAAACTAAAAAAAATGAGGCACTAGGTGTAACGTGGCAAGAAACAAAGCATTTCTTTTTAAAGAACACCAAAAGAAGCTTGATTTTGGCTAATATTTTGCCATCTATTTTATTTTTAATAATTTTACCTATAGTTTTTCGTTTGAATGAAATAAACGAAAAAAACGGAAATTTCGGGTTCGTATTTAATAATATATATATTAAAACAATGATTTTCTTTATTTCCCTTTCTTTATTCTGCATTGGACTAGTTTTAGTATTTCAATCATTATTTTTAAAAAGAAAATATATTTTTAGAACAACTCGATATAGAAGAGGATATTTAATGTTTAATAATACTACTTATCAAGAAATTTTAAAGTGTATGAATGAAAAAATAAAAAACGAATATATTTCTTTCGTTCCCATATACACAAAAAGGTTAAAAATTAGAGAATTAGACAAGAAGGACAGAGAAAATTATTTCAATTTTGCGAAAAATCCTAATGTTAATAAGTATTTAATGTGGGAGAATGAAAGAAGCATTGATGAAGCCGATGAAGTAATTAAAAAAGCAAGGCAAAATTATGAAAATAATCAATATTTTAAGTTAGCCATAGCTTTAAAAGATAGTGATAGTTTTATTGGTTACATTGGTTTATCAACATATGATTTAACTGTTAAGACTTGCCAAGTAGTTTATGCCATTGATGATGCATATTGGCATCAAGGATATGCAAGTGAAGCATTGAATGCCTTTATTTTATATCTTATTGAGGTACAAAAGAAAGAAGTAATATATGCGGGGCATGTCGAAGAAAATGTAAATTCAGGTAAAGTGCTTTTAAAATGTGGGTTTGAAAGATGTGAAAGTAGAGATTCTAATTTAGTAATACATAATGAGGTAAAAAATATAACAGGATATATATATAAAAGGTGAAAAATGAAAAAAAATTATATTTATAAATGTTCACATTGTGGGTTTGAGACAAATGAAGTAAATGATAAATGTCCCTTGTGTGGTAATGAAACAAAAAAAATTGAACATGACAAGCTTGAAATTAATCCAACCTTACCAAAAAGATTAGAAAATAATGATTCTAGAAATGTAAAAATGACTTATTATTGCTTTAAATGCAAAAAAGAAAGTTTAAATAGTGTATGTTTGGACTGCAATAATGTTTCGTCATTAATGCTTGAATATAATAATAAAAAGGCCATTATCAAAAGAATAGATAGATTAAGTGATGTTTATAATGCACAAGAAATAGATGAAATATTAAAAGAACTTTCAAATCAAGAAAAAAATTATATATATTATAATTATCAAAATGCCTATCGGTTCTTTTATAAGAAAGATAAACAAAAAGCTATTACATGTTTTATTTTTGCGGTTATATTTTATTTCTTATTTTTGGATATGGCATTAAATATGAACGAAAAAGAAATATTTTTTATGACATATTTCTTTAATGCTATAGCTAACTTTATTATTGTTGTTATGGGAGCATTAGGTTTTTGGTATTTAAAAGATGCTACAGTAGTAGAGTTTGAAAAAATACCCGCAAAGTTAGCTATTATTATAGGTATTCCTAATATTATTAATCTTGCTTACTTAATAATTAAGGATTGTAAAATAAAAGAAACTTTAATATCAGGTTGGGTTACAATAATTATATCAATTATTGTTTATATTATTTATTTATTGGTGGACAAGCATTATGAAAAATAAAATATCTTTAATTGGTTTAATTTTATATATTGTTTTATATATTATTTTATTATTTACTAATTCATATTTAATAAATATAAATATATATTTAGCTTCATGCCTAGTAAATAATATGGACAAAATTAATGGTGTAGCAGAATATATATATGAAATTGAATGCTTCCTATTTTATATTGGACTTTCTATATTTATAACAATATTATGTATAGAAAGAAATAATAGCATTAAATACATTGTTATATTTAGTATATTATTCAGTTTGGTCATTGATGTTTTTGCTTTAATAGTAAAATCATATATTGCCACTGTGTCACTTATAAATTCTATTGTTATAATTGTATCATCAATGTTAGGAGTATTAATAGAATTACTGATAAAAATAAAGCAAGTAAGGAGAGAGTAAAATGAAAAAAGCCTGTATAATAGTGGGAATACTATTATTATGCCTATTAGTTGGATGTAAGGAAAATATTACAATTCAAATACAAATTTCAGACAAAATAGTAATAAATAAGCAAGAAAAAATTATATTAACAGAAAATGGAAAAGAAATTGAGGATAAGTTACAATGGACAATATCAAATTATGATGTCGCGGAAATTAATGATGGTATACTTTATGCAAAAACAGTAGGTACTGTGATTATTAGTACAGTGTATAATCAAAATATATATACAAAAGAGTTAGAAGTAATTGAACCATATGTTGAAGACATAATAATAGATGGAAAAACAGAGGTTATAATTGGAAAAACAATAAAACTAAAAGCTTCGGTAGTACCAGACATAATTAAAAGTGAAGTGGTTTGGGAAAGTGAAGATGCAAATATTGCTAGTGTAAATAATGGTGTTGTTAAGGGAATAAGAATAGGCGCAGTTAATATTATTGTAAGATGTGATAACTTTCAAAAAAAATATTTAGTTGATGTTATAGATTATCCTAGCAGTTTAGAAATTAGTATAGAAAAAGAATTAGGAATTGGCGAAATCACAATTCCAGAATATAATGTAGAAGATGACATATTATTATCAAGTGATAATCAACATGTTGTTAAGATAGTTGATGGCTCTATCATTGGCCTTAGTGTGGGAACAGTAACCATTACTGCAACAGTAAAGGACAAAATTAATATAGTATCGACTGCTACGCTTGAAGTAAAAGAAAAGACAAAACCAATCGATGTAAAAAAAGACGATTTAAGTAAAGCACAAGAATTAATTACTAAAATGAATACAAGGCAACTTGTTGGGGAAATGTTTAATATATCTTTTTCAGCATCAAGTTGGTATTGGTGGGATAGAGCAATCGAGATTAATAAAACAACAGGATTACCTGATGCTGAGTATGGTCAATCATTGACAAAAACTAATTTATTAGATTATGTAAGTGCATATCCATTTGGTAATTATACTTTATTCACAGATTATACAGAAAGTAGAAATCAACTCCAAACTGCTATTGAAACGCTAAAAAGAATGGGTAAAGATAAAACAGGAATTAATCCATTCATTGCTATTGGCTATAGCGGTGGTGTTATAAATGGATTAAATAGTTTCCCAACAAATGATTTAATAGGCACTAATAAAAATTTATCTGTAACATATAATCTTAGTAATACTTTAGGTAAAGAATTTAAAGCAATGGGGATAAATGTTGTTATGGACAATTATGCTTCAACAAATGCAAGGAACTATTGTGACGATGTTTTTGAAGCGACGATGCAAGGATATAGTATAAGAAGAGGATATAAAAATAATGGTATTATTAGTGCTATGGGATCGTTATATTTTATGGATGCTAATTCAGATATTGAAGAAATAAATCAAAAGAAAATTAAATATGCTTGTTTAAACGGATATGAGATGATTTCTTTACCACTATTTTCAAATGAATATATAAATGATAATCAAATTCAAGTACAAACAAACAATTATTTAACAAAAGTTATAAATGAGTATCAATATAATGGCGTCATTATGTTGGATTTTAATTCATCTGCTAATATATCTTCAACTAATCAATTCATTGAAGCAATAAATAATGGATATGATATGATTAATTTTAATCTTGAGTTCCAACAAAAAGTTCCAAATAATGAATATTATAATTCTTATATGGAGAACGTAAAATCACAAATGGAAATAGTATTTAGATTATATGATGAAATGGTGTCAGGTATTACGGATGGAAGCATAGATTTAAATCGTATAAAAGAAGCAGTAACTAAAATATTATTAGTCAAAATCAGAAATGGTATTTTAGAAGAAAATAATATAACAGTTGATTATAATGACATAGCAACAGAATTAGCTAGAATAAATGCTAATTATGTGATAGTTGAAGGAAATATGGGAACAATCGATAAAACAACTTCAACTCTTGTTATTGCTGATCATAAAAGCAATTTAGTTACGGACAATTCTTTAGGATATATCTTAACCCAACATTTTAAATCAAAAGGTTATACTAATAGTTTGGTATATAGTTTCAATACTTTATCTTTTTCAAAAATTGCAAGAGAAGTTGCTCAATATGAAAATATATATATATTCATCAATGATATGAATGAAGAAAAAGTAATACAATCTAAAAAAGTAATTGACTTCGTAGAAGAAATGAGACAAATTAATCCTAATATTTGTATAATATTAAGTGGTAATCAAAGTGAAAAGGAATATTTTCCTTCAATTCATAATTTTATATATTTAAATAACTTTTACGATAGTAAATTTGCAAATTTAATAAATGTGTTAGATGGAGAAATAGCAAAATAAAGGTGTTTTAGATATCTAAAACATCTTTTTTTTATTTTTTTAACGTAATGTTTATTATTGTGATATTATAAATGCTGTTAAAATAAAAAAATTAATAAGGGTAAAAAAAGTTAATTAGATTAAATAGTATAGTTTAAATGATATCAATTGTTTTGACAATTTATGTCTTTTTTGTTTTCAAAGATAATTAGTGTAGGGTATTAGAAGTTATGTTAGAAATATTTGATAATGGTGGCTGAGCACACTTTAAAAATATTATTATCAGTTTTTTAAACAAAGTAGCAAAATCTATTGATATAACAAATGCTATATTTGAACAAAACAGTAAATAGCTTATAAATAAAGAGGCTTTATAGTCTTTTTTCTTTTAGTAGTATAACTAATACTTTAGGCAATATATAAAAAATATTGCAAAAAAATGAAATTGTGATAAAATATATAATGATATTAATAAGTAACATAAAAATAGGAAGTGGAATTATGGAAAACAAAGAATATGATATAATAGTAATAGGTGGAGGTCATGCGGGAATTGAAGCAGCTTTAGCAAGTGCGAGAATGGGCAATAAAACATTAATGCTTGTTGGAAGCATTAAAAGAATTGGTAATATGCCATGTAATCCATCTATTGGTGGTCCCGCAAAAGGTATAATTGTAAGAGAAATAGATGCCTTAGGCGGAGAGATGGGAATAGCTACTGATAAAACTTTGTTGCAATTAAAAATGTTAAATAGTTCAAAAGGACCGGCAGTACGCGCACTAAGAGCTCAAGCAGATAAATCAACGTATCCTCAATATATGCAAGATTTAGCTTTATCTACTCCTAATTTAGAAGTTCGTGAAGGATATGTTACTAGTTTAATTTGTGATAATAACATTGTTAAAGGTGTAATGTTTGAAAATGAAGAAATAAATGCTAAAGCTGTTATTATTGCTAGTGGTACATATTTATCATCGTGTGTTTTATGTGGAAATACTTCAAGACCATCTGGACCTGATAATGAACCAACGACAACATTGTTGAGTGAAAGTTTAAGAAGTTTAGGATTAGAACTAATAAGATTAAAAACAGGAACCCCACCAAGAATTCAAAAAGATTCTATTGATTATTCGGTTCTTGAACCACAATATGGTGATAAAAAGTCATATCGTTTCAGTAATACCACAGAACATATTAAACCATTTAAGGATCAAGTTGTATGTTACTTAACCTACACAACTAGTGTTACTCATCAAATAATTAAAGATAATTTACTAAAATCTAGTATGTATTCGGGATTAGTTACGGGGATCGGACCAAGATATTGCCCTTCTATAGAAGATAAAATCGTGAGATTTTCGGATAAAGAAAGACATCAGTTATTTATTGAACCCGAAGGCACACAAATAGATGAAATGTATTTACAAGGCTTTTCAACGTCAATGCCTCATGATATTCAAGAATTAATGGTTCACTCATTGCCAGGGCTAGAACATGCAGTTATAAGAAAATATGCTTACGCTATTGAATATGATGCAATCAACCCATTAGAATTAAAAAGTAATTTAGAAACAAAAAAAATAGCTAATTTATTCTTTGCAGGTCAAGTTAATGGCACAAGTGGATACGAAGAAGCAGCGTGTCAAGGATTAATGGCAGGAATCAATGCTAGTCTAAAAATTAAAGGAAAAAATCCACTTGTACTTAGAAGAGATGAAGCATATATTGGTGTATTAATAGATGACTTAATTACCAAAGGAGTTAGAGACCCTTATCGAATGTTAACATCGCGAGCTGAGTTTAGATTATTATTAAGACATGATAATTCAGAGCAAAGATTAATTAAGTACGGACATGATGTTGGTTTGATTAGTGAAGAAAGATATCAAAAATATTTAAATAAAGAAGAAAACAAAAAACAACTGATTGAAAAACTAAAAGATATGAAATTAACACCTAATCAAAGTGTAGTTTCATATCTAAATGAACATAATATGAGTCCAATGAATGTGAAAACATCCGCATATGACTTATTAAAAAGGCCAGAAATGTCTCTAACTAATATTGAAGAATTATTTAATATTAAAATAGATTTAGATATTGATTCCCAAGAGGAACTTGAAATTGCAATTAAATATGAAGGATATATAGCTAAAGAGTATAAAATGGCTCAAAAGTTTCAAGTTATGGAAACTAAAAAAATTCCTGTAGATATCGATTACGATCAGATTCCTAATATTGCATCAGAAGCAAAAGATAAGTTAAAGAAAGTAAGACCCGAAACAATTTCACAAGCATCGCGTATTAGTGGAGTTAATCCTAGTGATGTTTCAATATTATTAGTATATTTAGAAAGTAAAAAAAATAATGGAAACAATTCAAAATAATGACAAATTTTATAAATATTATAATTTTTTAATTCAAGAAAATGAAAAATATAATTTAACAAATATAACAAATGAAAAAGAAGTTTTTATAAAACATTTTTATGATTCAATTCAATTAGATAAAGCAATAGATATGAATTCAGTAGTATCATTATGTGATGTAGGTAGTGGGGCAGGATTCCCTTCTATTCCGTTAAAATTAATTTATCCTAATTTACATGTAACAATTATTGAACCAACATTAAAAAGATGCAACTTCTTAAAACAATTAGTTGAATTATTAGAATTAAAAAATGTAAATATAATCAATGATCGTGCTGAAAATATCTTAAAGTATCGTGATTATTTTGATATAGTGTGTGCTAGAGCAGTCGCTAATCTTAGAGTGTTATGTGAATTATGTATACCCCTTGTTAAAGTTGAAGGCTTATTTCTAGCGATGAAAGGATCACAATTCGAGGAAGAATTAAATGAAACAAGAAATGCCTTAAAAGAATTAGACGCATCATTAGTTAAAGTATATGAATATGATTTACCTAGTGGTAATGGTCATCATAGCATTATCGCTATTAAAAAGAATAAAAAGACTAATAAAAAATATCCAAGAAATTATAGTACTATCAAGAAAAAACCGTTATAATGGAGTATAATATGGGAAAAATAATAGCAATTGCAAATCAAAAAGGTGGCGTTGGCAAAACAACAACAACCATAAATTTAGGTGCTGCCTTAAATGAATTAAATAAAAAAGTTTTGATTATAGATTTAGACCCTCAATCTAATGCTACCATTGGTATTGGTTTATCAAGAGAGTTACTAAATCAAACAAGTTATGAACTTTTAACAACAGATTTAAAAGCCAGTGAAGTTATATATAATAACTTAGATAACAAATTACATATTATCCCAGGATCTATTAAATTAGAGAATATAGGGGAAGATATGATGAATAAAGAAAATAAAGAATTAGAATTATTCAAAAAACTACAAGAAATAAAAAATGATTATGATTATATTTTAATTGATTGCCCTCCATCACTGGGAATTATTATTGATAATGCATTATTTGCAAGCGACTCGATATTAATTCCAGTTGAATGTGAATTTTATGCATATGATGCATTAACGCAAATGGTTAATAAAATTAATCAAATTCAAAAAAGAAAAAGTGATTATAATCTCACTTTAACAATCGAAGGCGTATTATTAACTAAACTAGATAATAGAAATATTTTCGGGTATAAAATAGTTGATAAAGTAAGAGAGCTATTTCCTAAGTTAACATATAAGACAATAGTATATAAAAGTAGTCATATTCAAGAAGCACCAATGCATGGTAAGACAGTTTTACAGTATGCATATAATTCAAGAGGTAGTAAAAAATATCGTGATTTAGCTGTAGAACTTATTAATAATAATGAAAAAGGAGAAAAGTAATGTTATTTTTAGAAGGAGCAGTTACCACTACATCAATTTTACAGTGGTTAAAACTACATGTTAGGTCATTAATTATTACTGGCGTTATCATTATAATTACTGTAATTTTATTGATAATTATTAAGTTTGTAGCCCATAGAATGAAAAAAAAGAATAATAGAAGCTATACAGTTGCAAAATTAATTCAAAGCATTTTAAACTATGCTGTCATAATAGTAGCAATCTTTGCGGTGTTATCTAGTTGGGGAATTGATGTTACGGCTGCTTTAGCTGGTGTTGGAGTTTTAAGTTTAATAATTGGATTAGGTGCTCAGGATTTAATTAAAGACTTCTTGGCAGGAATTGGCATCGTGTTTGAAGATCAATATGAAATAGATGATGTTGTTGAAATAGATGGATTTAAAGGCAAGGTAACAGAAATAGGATTAAGGACTACAAAATTAATTAGTTTTAATGGCGAGATTAGAATAATTAGAAATGGTCAAATATCTCAAGTAAGCAATTTTTCTAGATCTTATTCACTTGCTGTTGTTGTAGTAAATGTAGCTTATAAAGAAAATATTGATAAAGTCATAACATTACTTGATGAAAAACTTCCTTCACTAAAAGAAAACTATAAACAAATTATTGAAG
The DNA here is from genome assembly GCA_934096585.1 of uncultured Bacilli bacterium. Taxonomy (GTDB): domain Bacteria; phylum Bacillota_I; class Bacilli_A; order ML615J-28; family CAG-698; genus CAKOMG01. Next base: position 70,837 of record CAKOMG010000006.1, on the reverse strand, counting down.
GACCAATTGTTGCGGGAGTTGAAGATTTAAAAGATAGTAGTGTTGCTATCCGTATAACTGCAAAAACTGAATCTGAAGAACATTATGCAGTTGAACGCGCTCTAAAGAAATTTGTGAAGGAAGTATTTGACGAAAATAATGTTGAAATACCTTTCCCTCAAATAGTTGTTCATGGTGATAAAAATGAATAGTGCAAATATCTATAATGTTAATGACATCTTAGAGTTTAAAAAAGTACATCCATGTGGAGCCAAAACATGGAGAGTAATTAAAACAGGAGTAGCATATAAATTAGAGTGTACAGGGTGTAAAAGACAAATTCTAATAGATCGTGTGGAATTAAAAAAGAAAGTCAAGAAAGTTATTACAAATGAATAAAGGTATTTTTAGTGGATGCGATAATAATTTTTATATCTGTTGGTATCAAACTATAACAAAAGAAGAAATAATTGATATATGTAATACTTATAATACTGATGGCTATATAATGTGCGAATATAACAACAACAATATTATTATGCATTTTTATAATAGAGATTCATCTAGAGCTCCGATGTGTGGTAATGGCATTAGGTGTTTAGCATATTTTGCATATTTAAATGGTTTAATTAAGATAAATGAATATTCTAAAGTCATTACTGATGCAGGAATAATCGAAGTAAAAATTAATTCTACTAATCCGTTTATTGTAGAAGTAAATTTAAATAAACCTTCATATAATAGTGTGGATATGGATTGCTTACATGAATATATAAATAAGCCTCTGTGTGTTAAAGATAAAATAATATATATAACAAATGTATTTTTGGGAACTCATCACACTATAGTATTTGATATGTCTTTAAAAGAATATGCAAATGATATTCAAATAAATAAAGAATTTAAAAAAGGTACAAATGTTGATTTTGTGGAAGTTATCGACAAAAACAATATATATGTTGAAACATATGAACGAGGGGTTGGTTGGACATCAGCGTGTGGTACTGGTGCGGCTAGTAGTTTTGCTGTTTGTAGATTACTAAACAAGGTAGATAAAGAAGCAGTTGTTCATTTTGTAAAAGGAAGTATAAAGGTTAAAGAGAAAGAATACAATATTTATATTGAAGGAATATGTCAATTAGATAAGGATTTAACTATTGCATAAAGAAAACTAGTTACGTTATAAGAACTAGTTTTTTTAGTTATATATACAAATTTTAACTCTGACAAAATTTCTTTGGTTTCAAAGTAGCTTTCCCAACCATTTTTAGAATTAGGAAAGCTTTTTTATTAATTAATAATTAATAAAAAAGATAACAAGGAGAAATAATGGTATAAAAATTAATTTAGTATTAATGTAGGTTAAAAGGAGTTATAAGGTTATACAATAAGAATAAAAAGAATTCAGTTTTTAAAAACTATTGATATATATGGAATTTATTATGAAAATCTAAACTAAGTGAAGTATCATTTATTATTGATTTAGACATTTTAGAATTAATGTCTAAAAATTAATCAATTACAACTATATGTATTAATTTTTTACAAACAAACAAAAATGATTATTGTAAGAAAAAAATAAGATTGGTATAATCTTAGTGATAATAATACAAGGAGGTACTAATATATGTATTATGGAGCAGGAACATACGAAGCATTTGCTCGTCCAGAAAAACCAGAAGGAGTAGATAAGAAATCTGCTTATATAATTGGTACTGGTCTAGCAGGTCTTTCAGCAGCATTCTATTTAGTTAGAGATGGACAAATGAAAGGTGAACACATTCATTTGTTAGAAAAATTAGATTTAGCAGGAGGATCATGTGATGGAAGGAAAGATGTCACTAAAGGATTCTACATGCGTGGTGGTCGTGAAATGGATAACCATTTTGAATGTATGTGGGATATGTTTAGAAGTGTACCATCTATTGAAACTTCAAATGTAAGTGTACTAGATGAATATTATTGGCTTAATAAACATGATCCCAACTATTCATTATGTAGAGCAACAGTAAATTGCGGTGAAGATGCTCATACTGATAAATTGTTTAAACTTGATAAAAAGTCTGCTATGGCGTTATCTAAATTATTTATGACACCAGAAAAAGAATTAGAAGACAAAAAGATTTCTGATGTATTACCTGAATCTTTCTGGAATACAAATTTCTGGTTATATTGGCAAACAATGTTTGCATTTCAAAAATGGTCTTCAGCACTAGAAATGAAACGTTATCTATGCCGATATGTTCATCATATTGATGGATTACCAGATTTCTCAGCTTTAAGATTTACTAAATATAATCAATATGAATCAATGATATTACCACTTACAAAATATCTAGAGAGTAATGGAGTAAAAATTGAATATGGCATTGATGTTAAAAATGTTATTATAGAATCTAAACAAGGTAAAAAAGTTGCAACACAAATTGTATATGAAGCAAATGGTCAAGAAAAAACAATTGATTTAATTGAAGATGATTTAGTATTTATTACTAATGGATGTTGTACTGATACATCTTGTTATGGTGATCAAAACAATGCACCGGATTTATCACACATTAAGAATGGTAGTGGGGAATCATGGGATTTATGGAAAAACATTGCTGCTCAAGCAACTGATGGTGAATTCGGTAATCCTGAAAAATTTTGTGGTAATATTGATATGACCAACTGGATGAGTGCAACAGTTGAAGTAAGTGATGAAAATATAATTAATCATATTATAAATATTTGTAAACGTGATCCAAGAGAAGGTAGAGTTACAACAGGTGGAATTGTAACTGTAAAAGATAGTACTGATAATTGGTATCTATCTTGGACTATTAATAGACAACCTCAATTCAAATCGCAAAATAAGAATAGTATTTTAGTTTGGTTATACGCACTTAATACTAATAAACCAGGTAATTTTGTAAAGAAGGCAATTAAGGCATGTACAGGAAAAGAAATATGTGAAGAATGGCTATATCACATTGGTGTTTCAATAAATGAAATTGAAGGATATGCTGATAAATGCAATACAACAACATGTTATATGCCATACATAAATGCTTTCTTCCAACCAAGAGCAGAAAAAGATCGACCACTTGTTGTTCCAAAAGAAGCTGTTAACTTTGCATTTGTTGGACAATTTGCGGAAACACCAAGAGATACTATTTTCACTACTGAATATTCAATTCGTACAGGTATGGAAGCAGTTTATACACTTTTAAATGTTGATCGTGCTGTACCAGAAGTCTGGGGTAGCAAATATGATGTTAGGGAATTATTAAAAGCATGTTATTTTGCTGTTGATAAAAAGTCAGTTGATGAACTTCCATTATCATTTACGGAAAAACAAGCAGTAAAGATTCTTAAGAAGAAGATTAAAGGAACTGACTTAGAAATATTATTTAAAGAAAGTGGATTATTTAAATAAAATAGATTTAAATATTTACTTCATAGCCTATTTAATGTATAATATATTATAGGGGATAAAATTATGAGCAGTTTAACCACAAAAAGAGCAATAGCATATACTTTTAAAGTTTTACTAAAAGAAAAACCATTCAATAAAATAACAATTAATGATATTGCAAGTGAATGTGATATAAATAGACAAACCTTTTATTATCATTTTCAAGACATTAAAGATTTAGTAGAATGGATTTGTATCGATGAAGTTGATAAACTACTAACAGAAAAAGAAAATTATGAAAAATGGGAAGATAAATTTCTAATGATTTTTAAAATAATGGAAGAAGAAAGAATCTTAGTAAAGAATATTTATCATTCTGTTTCCGTAGAAGTATTAAGAAATAACTTATATAGATTAGTATATCCTATAATATATAATGAAATAGTTGAAAAATCAAAAGGAAAAAATTTAAGAGAAGAAGATAAAAAATTTATAACAAATTTTTATAAATTCTCGTTTGTTGCAATAGTTTTAGATTGGGTAGATAAAGGTATGTACCAAGACCCAAGATTAATTGTTAGTAATATTAGTAAGTTACTTACAGGAACGATTGAGCATGCATGTTTATCAATGAAGTAAATAAAAATATCTAAATTTTCATCTCTTTAAAAAAGAAATATAAAAAACGAATTTCATTGCGAAATTCGTTTTTTTATCGCTATTTTATTAAGAGACTACTAGATTGCAATTAAAAATTTGGTTCACAAGATTATTTGATAAGGATATCATTTTATATAGTAAGGTAAAATTTTGTATTAAAAATGTTTAATTGAGCCAAAGGTTTTAAGTAATCATCAAGTAATCATTAATGTCTATATATCTTTACTTTTTTTATTGTTTTATGATAAAATTATATATGAATAATTTTTAGAGGTAATAAGTATGAAAAATTGTTTTAAATCCATAAACTTAGTTATCAAAGAATATCCTATTTTAATTATTTTATATATTGTCAAATTAATAGAAAATACTATTGTAACACTGCTTCCTATATATATAATTGATAGCATTGTATCTAATTATCCTGATATTAATTATGTAAAAATAATAATTATGTTTACTATTATGTTTGTTTTTTCAATTATAGCAAATATAATAGCTTTATATATGGATTATATTTACATTAATGTTGTATCTAAAATTTCTGTTATGTTATATAAAAAGTTACAAGAAATAGATTACGATTATCATGAAAACCCACAATTCTTAAATGATTTTAGTAGAGCTTTAGAAATGGGTGCATATCACATATATGACACAACAATTTATTTTTTTGACATAGTTATTAATGCTATTAGTACAATTGGAGTACTTATTGCTATTTATAGAATGACTCCATTTGCCATATTGTATGTATTTATAATTGGAATCGTTTATTTTATCTTACGTATATTTATGAGTAAAATAAACGATAAGTATCAAACAAAACGACAGCCATTAATGCGAAAGGCTATGTATAGTAATCGTTCATTTACATTAAAAGAAAGTATACCAGATATAAAAACAACTAATATAGGAGATATATTATTAGAAAATAATAATGCTTCTTATAATCATTTAATTAAAGTGCATAAAAAATATATGTCATTACATACAGTTATTTCTTTAATAGGCGAAATATTAATATGTTTAATGTATCCCGCATTAGTATTAATATTATGTTACACAACAATAAATAATTTAGATATAGCAGCCTTTTCTTCTCTTACAGTAGCAGCTACTACCTTATCAATGCGTATTGGAAACATTTGTTCTATACTTGGAATGATTCAAACATCAACTATTGAAATTAAAGTTCCTTTTGAATTATTGAAAATGAAAGGAGAAATTGAAGGTTCAAATAAGTCAACATTTAATGAAACATTTAAGACATTAGATGTAAATAATCTCAGCTTTAGTTATCAAAAAAATTATAAGGCATTAAACAATATATCTATACATTTAGAAAAAGGAAATCATATAGCTATAGTTGGTGAAAATGGTAGTGGAAAAACAACATTAGTAAAACTATTACTTCACTTGTATGACCCCGTTGAAGGTAATATAAAAATTAATGGGAGAGATTATAAAGACATCAGTGTGTTTTCTTTAAGAAAGATTGTAGGGGCTGTATTTCAAAATATTGAAATATATTCACTAACGATTGCGGAAAACATATTATTACATAAGATAAATAACGACGCAGATATCAAATTAGTTAATGAATCATTAAAGTTTGCAGATTTATATGATTATGTATATAGTTTAAAGGAAAATATTAATACTATTGTTACAAGAGAATTCGATAAAGCAGGTGTGGTATTTTCCGGAGGTCAAATTCAAAAGCTTGCTATAGCAAGAGGTTATGCACAAAACTATCAATTGTTTATTATGGATGAACCTAGTAGTGCTCTTGATCCCCTTGCAGAAGCAAAATTGTATGATAAAATGTTAGCTCTTGGAAATGATAAAACATTAATATTTATATCACACCGCTTAACAGCTACAGTAAATGCTAGTTATATTTATTTATTCGAAAAAGGAAGTATTATCGAAGAAGGAACTCATCAAGAGTTAATGCAAAAAGAAGGTAAATACAAACAAATGTTTGTTTCACAATCACATAAGTATTTAGGTGAAACCTATGAGTAAAAAACCAAAATCTATTAGAAATAATTTTCTAGTATTAAAATTCGTTTTTAAATTTTGTCCTTTCCTTGTGGTGTTTACTATAATAAATATTATTACATCCGTTGTCAAAACTTTATTAGAAGTCATAATAATTGCCAAGGCAATAACGTTAATAACAGAACAAGTTAATATCAATATTATAATAAATGGTTTATTAATATATATTATAGGAATCGCAATATGTGTAGGTTATAATACTATATACGATAATTATATAGTATTAAAGAATAGAATAGTATACCAAAAAAATATTCAAGAGTATATGTTTAAAAAAGTAAAATATATTGATATGGCATTATATGATGATCCTACGTTTTACGATCGTTTTTCACGCACTATGAGAGATAGTATATGGAGAGGATATAGGGCATTTAATTTAATCAAAAACTTTATTATTAATATTGCTACAACAATAGCCCTTGGTTCTTTTATTATAGTAAATGATCCAATCTTAATAATAATTATTATAATAAGTAGTATTATTTCAGTAATAGCCCTAACAAAGAGTAATTTAGTAGGATATAACAATTTTAAAAACATCGAAACTGAAGATAGATTTATGTGGTATGTTAATAGAATATTTTATAGGCAAGAAAACGCGGCAGAACTTAAAACAACAAATGTAAGTAATCTATTAATTGAAAAATATCAAGAAAATATTCAAACAATAAACAAAAAAACTATTAGAAGTTATAAGAAAATGGCTAAATATAATGTAATTACTTGTTTTAGCAGTAATATTATTAGTGGTTTAGGTTCTTATTTAGTTTTATTGTATCGCTTAGCCAAACATATAATAGATATAGCATCTTTTACAACAATGATTAATGCTTTAACGAAGTTTCAGGGTAAAGTTTTAGAATTAGCTAATTTAATAACTAGTCTAAAAAATAATGCATTATATGTTGAAGACTTTATATGGATGTTAGAATATAACCCGGAAGTTGAACAAAGAAGAAAAAATATTAAATTTCAATTCGATAGCATTACATTAAATGATGTTAGCTTTAGGTATCCAAATACGGATCAAGATGTATTGAATAATATATCAATGAAAGCTTTAAAAGGTAAAAAAATTGCGATTGTTGGAGTAAATGGCAGTGGCAAAACAACACTAATGAAGCTATTATTAAATTTTTATCAAGTGACAAAGGGATCTATTAGTTTAAATGAGTATAATTATAACGAATTAGATGCATCACAAATTAGAAATGAGTACTCAATAATATTTCAAGATTTTAAAATATATGCCGTTACAATAGCTGAAAACATCTTAATGAGAAGAGTACAATCAAAAGAAGATGAAGAAATAGTATGGAAAGCATTAAAAAGTGTAGGGCTAGATAAAAAGGTTAAATCGTTAATAAAAGGTATATATACAGAAGTAACAAGAGAGTTTGATCGTGACGGAGCAAATTTTAGTGGTGGCGAACGTCAAAGACTAGTGATTGCTCGAGTATTTGCAAGTCAAAAAGATATATATATACTTGATGAGCCAACTAGTTCACTTGATCCAATTTCTGAAGAAAGAATTAACAAACTAATAATTGAAAATGCGAAAGATAAAACAATGTTTATCATAGCTCATAGATTATCAACAGTAGTAGATGTAGACTATATATATCTTATAGATAATGGTAAAATAAGAGAATGTGGCACGCACCATGAATTAATGGCGTTAAACAAACGATATGCATTAATGTTTAACACCCAAAAACATTTATATGAGGAGAAGTAAAATGGAAGAAAATAAAAATGAAATTGTACCAGTACAAAATAAACCTAGTATTTTAAGAAATATTAAAAAGAATAAAAAAGATCGCAAGAACATGTGGTGGATAATGATTGGAATTGGTTGTTTAATAATATTGTTTTTAATAATATTAAGCAGTATATTAAATGTTGGGGAGAGACTGAGAAAAATAAGTGTATATGTGGAAATAGGATTTTATGTAGTAGCATTTTTATTAGTGTATTTATTAATTATTAATCCATTAAGAATTATTATTTTTGCACCTACATATTCAATTGTGACTACTTTAGATAAGAATAGTAATAAAAATTATCGTACTTATAAAAAACTAGCCAAATCCATAGTTAGGTCCAATGAACTAGATGAAAAAGATTTAGTTATATTAGAAGACGGTCTAAAAACAAAAGAAAATTTAAGGCAAAACTTAAATCAAGTATTAGAGTCATCAGTAAAAAAATCAATTAATAAAATAATACTTTTAAATGCGAAAACTGTATTTATTTCAACTGCAATCTCACAAAACGGAAAATTAGATATGTTAACCATTATAACAGTTAATTTAAAAATGATTAAAGAAATAGTACAAAGAGTAGGATTTAGACCTTCGTATGCAAAACTTGGAAAACTAAGTGCTAATGTTTTAGCTACGGCATTAATATCCGAAAATTTAGAAGGATTAAATTTTACTGATGTGTTCCCAACTTCAACCGCGAATTATCTTGCTGAACTTCCTTTAGTTAAACCAATTGCAAATAGTTTGTTAAATGGTTTATCAAATGCCTTATTAACTTTAAGAATAGGTATTGTCACAAGAAGATATTTATTTTCAGATACAAAGCCTTCAAAAGATGAAATAAGAAAAAAATCAATTAAGGAAAGTGTTAAAATGCTTCCTCAATTAATTGGAGAAGTAATATCTTTCTTTCCTAAAAAAATTGCTAAACTATTTGCGAAAACTGAAAATACAACAGAATAATTAAGAAAAGCATCTTTATAAAAGAAAGATGCTTTTCTTTTCCTTTTTTTACAAAAAAATACATTTAAATACTATATAATAAAAGTAACTATTTTATATTGGAGGAAAAAATATATGAATAAATATATAAATATTATGTTAATGTCAGTGTTTGGGGTATTATCTATAAAATGTAATATGGGATTAACTTTTTTTATACCTTTTGTATTTTATTATTCATATAAAAATATTAAAAATTTGATGTTAATTATTCCCTTTTCTTTTGTTTCAATATTCTTTTTTAAAGTAAATAATTATGTTTTGTTTATATTATTATATATACCTTTATTGCTACTATTATTACTTGTAAAAAAGAAAAAGGATATATATGTTATCGGGTTCGCTTTTTTAATTAATGTAATAGATTATTTTCTATTTAAAAAAACAAATCATATCATTAGTAACATTTATTTTGATATTGCTTCAATTATTATATGTCCAATTATTCTTATGTTTCTTATATATAATAGTAAAACACAAACAGATATTCATAAAGAGATTAGAAGTATAGCGTATAATGAAGTAATGTTAGCTTTTGTTTTATCGTTATGTTCAATATATTATGCTATTTATGATATACCTATAGGAATTATTTTAAGTATTTATTTTGCAATGTATTTTTCTAGCAATAAATATATATTTAGTATGATTATTTTTAGTTTAGTTAATATGTTTTGCTATAAATATTTTTTCGAAATTAACTATTCAATATTAATTCCAATAGTTGCCTTTATTTATTTAATACCCTCCTTTTTAAGTAGTATAACCATGGTTGTAATTTTAATGTATACTTTATTTTTTGAACCTAATATATTAAATATCAATATGTACTATGTACTTGGAATATTAGGAGTATTGTTTGAAATATTGAGACCTTTTATAATTAATACTAGAAACAAAGTAGAAGTTATAAACAATGTATATGAAAGAACTATATCCCAAATAGATAATGAAGTTGAAGCATTTTCTTTGTTTTTAGATAAAATAGTTAATAATTTAACAAATAATGAATATAATAATGAATTAATGGATGCCATTAGTGTATTATCTAAAAATGTATGCTTAGACTGTAAACAAAGAAACGAATGTTTCACTAAAAACAAAGGAAAATTATATTATCATTACAAAAATACCATTTTAAATAATTACGATGATTTCATCTGTGCAAGAAATGAAGAAATGAAAAGAGTTGGAAGAAACTTAGGAAACAATCTCATTAATAAATCCGCATATGTAAATGATTTGTTAGCTCCTCTTTTAAATAGTGTATCAAATATTTTAAGACAATATAAAATAGATCACAATATAAATATAGAAATGGATTTTAATATTTTAAATAATTTAAAAGAAGGCCTTGAAGATTATGGATATAGTTTAAGTATGTTTAACGTTATAAAATCTTTTAAAAATGATTTTTTAATTGAAGTAGGATTAATTGGTATAAATTATTACGAAGAAAAAGAAAATATTGAAAATGTTAGCAGTCATTATTTAAAAACGGAAGCAAATATTATATTTAAAGAAATGAAAAAGAATAAAACATATATAACTATTATTCCTAAAGTAAATTATGAAATTATATATGGATATGGATCGATGTCGAAACTTGGAAATAGCATCTGTGGAGATAATTATTTAGTAAAAGAGAACAAAAATGGCAAATTAGTTGCTGCTATATGTGATGGAATGGGAAAAGGATTAAGTGCTAATATCCAAAGTTCAAGAACGTTAAAATTGTTAGATGAAATTACAAATACAAATATGACAAGTGAAACGTCATTACAAATTCTTAATTCTTTTTATTACATTGAAGATTATCAAGAAAAATTTTCTACGTTAGATTTTGTGGAAATAGATAAAAGAACAGGAGAAATGTTGCTATATAAAGCTGGTGCAACATTTACATATATAATAAAAGAAACAGGAGAAATGATTAAAATAGAAAATGAGAACTTACCTTTTGGCTTGAATGAATTAGTTATATCTAAAAAAATAAATTTGGATAATCAGGATTTAATAATTATGGCAAGTGATGGTATATTTGATAATATAGTTAATGTATCAGATTTTGAAACGTTTATAAATAGTATTAAAAATTTTGATCCCCAAAAAATATCATATGAATTATTGAATTATGCTAGACATACTGATTTAATTAGTAAAGATGATATGAGTGTAATAGCTTTAAAAATTAAAATTGTTTAATATTCTTATAGCCGTTTTTAATAGATATAGTATTATATTTCAACTTTCTTAGATGTCTTGATAATTTTTTACTGCGATATCCTTCTTCACATAATAAATAATAAGTATCTTTAAAATTCAAGTATTTTTCCGGATACTTCCATAATAAATGAAAAGGAATATTTAGCGACTTTTTTATATGAAAATTTAGATATTCATACTTGTCACGAATATCTATTATGATGGGATTGTTAAGATTCATTAATTCTGTATATTTAATAATTTTCATTTTTTATCACCACTTTATATTTGACTTTCTTATTCTTTGTGATATAATATGATTAAAGTGATTGAATGGTGATAAGTATGGACGAAAAAAAAATACAAGAATATATTAATAAGCATAAGAACTATATAGTATATATAATTAGTATTATTCCTAGCGAAACATTTTATAAAGAAATAATTAATATTTTTTGCGACGCTATACCTAATTCTTTAATAATTAATAATATTAATAATACATGTTTAATAACTAATGTTGAAAATACAAATGTTAATGAAATTGTTAATGCCATTATCGATGATACGGGTATTAACATATGTGTGTACAAAAGCAATAAATTAACATCTATAAAAGCTTTTGAAATAGTTAATGATATGTTCAATAAATATAGTCCTAAAATTAATGAATCTTTTATTACTAATAGAATGTTAATAGAAGAAATGTTTAATAATGATATTGATGATTTAAATACATTTAAACCAATAGTATTAGAAACCATTGAAAAGGATACTAAATTATTTGAAATAGTTAATGGGATGTTTGTTAATAATTTAAATGTTTCTAAGACAGCAAATTATGTTTATATGCATCGTAATACTATTAATAATAAGTTAAATGTAATTAAACAAGAAACAGGACTAGATATTCAAAATTTTCAAGATGCGGTGATGTTATATGTACTTATCAAAAAATAAAATATTAATTTTAATAATACTACTTTGTACTATATTACTTGTAGGCTGTAAAAAAGAAATGCCAAATGAAATAAAAAAAGAGGATATATATAATCAAATTGAAGAGGAGTATCTCATATATTTTTATAAAGCTAGATGTCCTTATTGTGAAAAATGCGAAGATATAATTAAAGATTACATTGCACAAGATGAAAGTCCAATTAAATTATATACTTGTGATTTATCAAAAGATAAAGAAATCAAAAGATATTATGAAGGGGCAAAAGGCCAAGGAAGTAAAGGACAATATTTTGTTGATGGAGTAACTAACTATAAAGATTTATATATTGCTGGAGTACCAACAATTATTAAAATAAAAAATGAAAATGGAATTAAAGTAGGCGAATATATAGCATCGGGGAAAAGTAAAGTAATAGAATATATAAATGAACAAAAAAAGGCAAAATAATCATTGCCTTTTTTATATTTAATCTAAAGGATTAAAAGAAGTAGTTTCATTTAATTCTTTGATAATTAAGTAAATTAGTTTACTAACATTGTCAACATCATTCATATTGCACACTTCAGCACTAGAATGCATATATCTTTGAGGAATACTTATTAATAAAGAGGGTATTCCTTTCTTTGTAAAATGAATCATATCGGTATTTGTCCAAGTTCTATCACCAGTTGTATCATATTGTATAGGTATATTATATTCTTTGGCAACTTTTTTGGCTAGGTCAACTAATGTTTTATTCATAACGGTTCCCAGTGCAATCACTGGCCCTTTACCGATTGATATATCATTTCTATTTTTCTTTTCCGGATAATTCAATGTATCGTTAATTACGTCTACAATAATTGCACAGGTAGGGTTGACAAGACGTCCAATGAATGTTGCACCATTACCTGTTGTTTCCTCGCCCACAGTACTGCTTGCGTAAACTCCCTTTTGCACATTATTTTGTTTACACATAAGTAGTGCATTCAAAATTGCATATATGCCAATTTTATCATCTAAAGCTCTACCAGCTATATTATTATTTTGTAGTTCAATTAAACTATCTTTTTTGATGACATAATCTCCTATTTCAATTAATTTACTTGTTTCATTCTTCGTAAATGTTCCCAAATCTAATTCTAATTCACTAACATCAACTTTATCACTTTGAAGAAGTCGATAATGAGAAATGACGCCATCAAGAATACCATGCTTTGTTATAACTTGAACTTGAGAACCTAAGTATAATGAAGGCCTTATTGAACCAACGCTTTGAAGCAAACATTTTCCATCTTCTTTGATGCTTGCAATAGTTAAACCAATTTCATCAATATGAGCATCTAATAAAACTTTAACTTGAGAATTTGGATTAATAACGCTAATTACATTTCCAACATGATCTGTAATAATGTCATCAACTAAAGGACGCATTTTTTTAATAATTTTCTTTTGAAGTTCAAATTCATTACCTGATAAACTAGGTGTATCAACCATTTCTTTTAAAAACTCTTTTGTCATAATTTTCCTCCTAAATAATTTTAAAGTGTTTTAAAGCATTATAAATTCCATTGTCATCAATATCAGTGGTGATGTAATTGCTGATTTCTTTTACTGAATTGATAGCATTGCCCATAGCAATCCCTAAATGACAAAAGGATATCATTTCTTTATCATTATGTCCATCACCAAAAGCAATAGTATCTTTTTGATCTATCCCTAAGTGATCAATTAGATGTTTAATTCCTGTTGCTTTTGTTTGATTTATTGCATATATATCATAACCATAATTATCTAATCTAGAATATGTTACATCTTTAGTTTCTTTCTTATATATATTTAAATACTTATCTTCACAAAATAAATTAATTTGATATATATTTTCACCCATATATTTTTTGGTCTCAGGAATAGGAATATGCAAAGGATCATAACCCAAATGACTTCTTGTGTCCTCATCTTTATATAAATAACATTCGTTTTGAGAAATAAGTGCAATGTTGAGATTTAATTTATCTGTTAAACACATTATCTTATTCACTGTACGTTTAGATATAGGTTTGCTAAAAATTATATTATTATTTTTATCCATTACTAAAGTGCCATTAATTGTTACAAAATAATCAAAGTCTATAACATCAAATATACCTAGTAGTGCTGTTAATTCTTTGCTTCTCCCAGTAGCTAAGACAATTAAATATCCATTATCTTTAGCTTTTTTTATTCCTTCTATACAAGATGGTGGAATAGAATTAGTTTTGTGTGAATAAATTGTATAGTCAACATCAAAAAATATTATTTTCTTTTTCATAAAAAACCTCTTATTAATAATTATATCAATTTTTTATTTAAAAATAAATATTTATCTTAAATAAAACTAAAATCAAATATATATTAATATTTCTTTGTGCAAATTGCACATTGCTTTTTTTATGGTTTAGGTATATAATAATAGCGTATTTAGTAAATTTTAGGAGGAATTTATGGCTACAGTAACATTAAAAAATATTAATAAAGTTTATGATGGAAATGTTCATGCCGTTGTAGACTTTAACTTAAACGTTAAAGATCGTGAATTTATCGTTTTCGTTGGTCCTTCTGGATGTGGTAAAACAACTACATTAAGAATGATTGCTGGACTTGAAGATATCACATCAGGTGAATTAAGAATTGATGATGATGTAATGAATGACGTACCACCAAAAGATAGAAATATCGCAATGGTTTTCCAATCATACGCTTTATATCCTCATATGACTGTATATGATAACATGGCATTTGGTTTAAAATTACGTAAATTTGGACGTGAAGAAATTGATCGTCGTGTTCAAGAAGCTGCTGAAATTTTGGGATTAAAAGCATTATTACAACGTAGACCAAAAGCATTATCAGGTGGTCAAAGACAACGTGTTGCTTTAGGTAGAGCAATAGTAAGAGATGCTAAAGTATTCTTAATGGACGAACCATTATCTAACTTAGATGCTAAACTTCGTGTACAAATGAGAACTGAAATCATTAAGATTACTGAAAGATTAGGTATTACAACAATTTATGTAACTCACGACCAAATTGAAGCTATGACAATGGCTAGTAGAATTGTAGTTATGAAAGATGGATATATCCAACAAATAGGAACTCCAAAAGATATATATGATTTCCCTAACAATAAGTTTGTTGGAGGATTTATAGGTACACCAGCTATGAACTTCATTGATGGTAAAATTACAGAAGACGGATACTTTATTTGCGGTGATCATAAAGTAGGAACAACAAAAATTAAAATTCCTGCTGGTAAGTTCAAAATGTTAGAAGAACAACATTATGTTGATAAAGATATCATTCTAGGCATTAGACCTGAAGATATTCATGATGAAAATGTTGTAGCAAACACTTATCCAGATGCTAAAGTTACATTAAAAGTTGAAGTATCTGAATTACTAGGTGCAGAAACATTAATATATGTTACTATGAACACTCAACCTTTAGTAGCAAGAGTTAATGCTAGAGTTGATATTCGTCCACGTGATGAAATTGAGTTAGCATTTGACATGAATAAATGTCATTTCTTTGATCCTCAAACAGAATTGAGAATTGTAAGATAAAAGAATAGAGTTGGGAAACCAACTCTTTTTCTTTAATTAAAATTCAAAACGTTTACTTTATGGTTCGAATAGAATTATTAAAAAATAAATGATATAATATAATTGAAAAAACATTTTAGGAGGAAAAATATGAAAAAAACTATTAGAGATGTTGAATTAAATAATAAAACAGTTTTAATTCGTGTTGACTTTAATGTGCCTATGAAAGATGGCGTTATTACAAATGATAATAGAATTGTTCAAGCTTTACCAACAATTCAATATGCATTAGATCATAATGCAAAAGTGGTTTTATTCTCACATTTAGGAAGAGTAAAAGAAGAAGCAGATAAAGCTAAAAACAGTTTAGCACCAGTTGCTAAAAGATTAGAAGAATTAATTCATAAACCAGTTACATTTATTCATGCGACTCGTGGTAAAGAATTAGAAGAAGCAGTAAAAAATATGAAGCCTCAAGATATCGTAATGTTTGAAAATACAAGATGGGAAGATGTTGATGGCAAAAAAGAATCTAAAAATGATCCAGATTTAGGCAAATACTGGGCATCACTTGGTGATGTGTTTGTAAATGATGCGTTTGGTACTGCACACAGAGCACATGCATCTAACGCTGGTATTGCTGCTAACATGAAAGATGTAGTTGCTGGCTTCTTAATGGAAAAAGAAATTAAGTTTATTGGTGAAGCTGTAGATAACCCACAAAGACCATTTGTAGCGATTTTAGGTGGAGCTAAAGTATCAGATAAAATTTCAGTTATTGAAAACTTACTTAATAAAGCAGATAAAATTCTAATTTGTGGAGCTATGGCATATACTTTCTACAAAGCAAAAGGATGGGAAGTAGGAACATCTAAATGCGAAAATGATTATGTAGAATTTGCAAAAAGCTTATTAGAAAAAGCGCAAGGTAAAATTGTATTACCATGCGATGTTGTATGTGTCAAAGTAAGTGATGAAGATGCTCAAAATGATTTCTTTGGTGCTATTGCTAAAGCAGAAGCACATACTTATCCATCAAATGCTATTCCAAGTGATCAAATGGGATTAGATTGTGGAGAAGCAACAATTGCATTATTTAAGAAAGAATTAGAAGGAGCAAAGACTGTTGTATGGAATGGTCCTGCTGGCGTATTTGAAGTTGAAAAATTTGCAAAAGGTACAAAAGCGATTTGCCAAGCAATTTCAGAATTAAAAGATGCTACTACTATTATTGGTGGTGGAGATTCTGCTTCAGCTGCAATTAGTATGGGATACGAAGATAAATTTACACATATTTCAACTGGCGGTGGAGCAAGCTTAGAATATTTAGAAGGAAAAGAATTACCAGGAGTTGCAATTATTAATGATAAATGTTGCTGCTGTGGAAAATAAAAAATAAAAAAATTTCTTTAGGAGGATAACAATGGCAAAACTTTGTAAAATGACTGTAGAAAATACATCGGGAATCGATGCTAAAATGGCACAAAAGATCGTTCAAAAAGCATCTGATTATGAATCTGATATGACTTTAAAATATTTAGGAAAAGAAGTTGATTTAAAATCAATCTTAGGAATTATGTCTTTAGCTGTTTTAGATGGCGCTCAAATTGAAATTGAAGCATATGGTGATGATGCTGAGGAAGCAATTGCTGCCCTACAAGAAATGATAAAATAAGGAGCTAAAAATGAGAAAACCAATTATAGCAGGAAACTGGAAAATGTATAAAACAAGAGATGAAGCTTTAGAATTCATCTATAAAGTCAATGATCAAATGCCTTCAATTGAATTAGTTGATAGTGTAATTTGTGCTCCATTCGTAACTTTAGAGTTATTAGTAGAACGTCAAGGCGAAAATTTAAGAATAGGTGCACAAAATATGCATTTTGAAGAACAAGGTGCATTTACTGGTGAAATTGCCCCAAATATGTTAACAAATATAGATGTTACATATGTAATTATTGGACATAGCGAAAGAAGAGCAATGTTTAATGAAACTGATGAATCAGTAAATAAAAAATTACATCAAGCGTTTAATCATGGATTAAAACCAATCCTTTGCGTTGGCGAATCTCTTGAACAAAGAGAAAGTGGTAAAACAAATGAATTGTTAAGAAGTCAATTAGAAAAAGATTTAGCTGGATTAACAAGTGAACAAGTGAAAGAACTAGTTATTGCTTATGAACCAATATGGGCAATCGGAACTGGTAAAACTGCAACAGCAGATGTAGCTGATGAAACATGTGGATTTATTAGAGAAACTGTTGGAAACTTATATGATCAAGCAACAAGTGAAGCAATCAGAATTCAATATGGAGGAAGTGTTAAAACATCAAATATTGATGAATTAATGGCAAAGCCAAATATTGATGGAGCTTTAATTGGTGGTGCATCATTAAAACCAGAAGATTTCATTACACTTGTAAAAGCAGCAGTAAAATAATAATAAGAAGACACCTTGTATTGAGGTGTTTTTTTCTATCATTAGGTATAAAAAAATTAAATTTTCATATACTATTTACAAGGAGTGATGAAAATGAAAAAGAACTTGTTTAGCGATTTATTTGATGAAAATTTCCCTTTTTTAAATATTAAAAACAATCCTACACATCTAAGAACCAACATATATGAGTTAGATGAAGAATACATTTTTAGTATTGATGTAGCAGGAATAAAAAAAGAAAATATAGATATAGCAATTGAAGATGGTTATTTAATAGTGACAATTAATCAAAATGACGAATTAGACAATGAAACAAATAAAAAATTTGTTAGAAGAGAATTGTTATTTAATAATGTAAAACGAAGCTTTTATGTTGGTGATGTAAAAGAAGAAAATATTAAAGCTGCTTTAAATTATGGATTACTAGTAATTAATGTTCCTAAACCTAATCAAGAAATCAAAAAGAGTATAAAAATAAATTAAAATACTTGCAATATAAAAAAGATAAGAGTATAATATAGATATCTTCAAGGCAGGGTGTGATTCCCGACCGGTGGTTATAGTCCACAAGCTTAGGCATGAATTGGTGTAATTCCAGTACCGATAGTATAGTCTAGATGAAAGAAGAATTTAATACATATTAAATTACTTTTTTAACGTGCTTTGAAGATGAGCACGTTTTTTTATATTAAAAGGAGTATTATTTATGAATTTATCGTTTGTTGAAAAATTGCAAGAAAATACAACTATTCTAAAATTATTAGTTGCACTTGCTATTATTGTTGTACTTGTTGTTTTATGGCTAATTAGAGTGTTTAAATTAAAAAAGGCAATGACATTAAGAGATATTAGTTTGATATCTTTGTTTGCAGCTCTTTCATTTATTCTTTACTTTTTAAAAATAAGTTTACCAATCTTTCCATCATTTTTAGAAATGAATCTATCAATGCTACCTATTATTATTATTGGATTTATTTTAGGACCAATTGAAGGAGTTACTGTTGTATTATTAAGAACATGTTTAAAATTACCATTTACTTCGACCGCATGTGTTGGAGAATTAGCAGATATGTTAATTGGAATTACTGTTGTTTTAACTAGTTCAATTATATATGATCATCACAAAACAAAGAAAGGAGCCATAATATCCTTAGTTTTTGGATCTATATCTTGGGTGTTGATTAGTGTATTAACAAATTGGTTAATTAATATACCATTTTATCTTGCACTATACTTTAATAATGATGTCAATGTTTTAATAGGATTATTATCAATGATTCCAAATGTAAATGAAAGCAATTATATGATTAAATATTTATTGTTTGCGGTGGTTCCATTTAATTTAATTTTATCAACGATTGTATCATTGATTACATTCTTAATTTACAAAAAAATATCATTCTTATGTAAAAAACATATTGAAAAATAATAATATTTAATATATAATTAAGTTCAAAGGATGTGATATAAATGGATAAGTTTTCAAAGTATTTGAAAAAGAAAAAGCCTTTAGTAAGAATGTTAATAGAAAAATTAGCACATGAATATGAATTCGTTAGTGTATTAGGAACAGATGTTAAAGGCAAAATTTATTATGTAGATAAATCATCAGTAGTAATTAGTTCATCTTCAATTACAGAATGTGGATTTGTATTACGCGTATTCTACAAAGGAGTATATAGTGAATATTCATTTAGTGAATTAGAAGAAAAAAGTATTGATAAGATAATAAATGAAATTAACACATTAGTTAATGAAAATGTTAAAACTAGTAAAGTTAATGCAAAACCAATTCAAGAAGAAGAATTAGTGAAGAAGTTTAGAAGAAAAGATAATTCAGCGGTACATTCTCCTGAGGAATTGACAACGCTATTAAAAGAATATTCTGATTATGGGATGAAATTAAATGACAAAGTAATAAATGTAAAAGTAGGATTTGAAAACAATGAAGTATCCAAAATGTATTTATCTACAAAGCGTGATTTAGAACAATATTATACATGGAACAATTCACATTGTTTTGCTTTAGTTAGAGATGGGCAAAATATGAAATACTATTATAATATGGATGGATATGCCAAAGTTGATGAAGCTCTTGAGAGTTTTAAAGGCATGATTGATGATACAGTTAAAGTAGCACTTGAACTTCTTGATGCTACACTTCCTGTGCCAGGAGTATATACAATTATAACTGATCCATCAATTACTGGATTAATTGCTCACGAGGCGTTTGGTCATGGACTTGAAATGGATATGTTTGTTAAAGATAGAGCAAAATCTCAAGAATATATGAATAAAGAGGTTGCATCAAAATTAATAACAATGCATGATGGTGCCAGTGCTACACTTAGTGCTGCTTCATATTTCTTTGATGATGAAGGAGTTTTAGCACAAGATACTATCATTATTAATAAAGGAATTCTGGTTGGAGGAATATGCGATAGCGTAAGTGCCTCAATTCTAAATTATCATCCAACTGGAAATGGCAGAAGAGAATCTTATAAACGCAAAGTTTATACAAGAATGACAAATACATTCTTTGAAAAAGGAAAAACAAAATTAGATGAAATGATTAAATCAGTTGATTATGGATACTACATTGCGCAAACAAATAATGGAATGGAAGATCCTAAAAACTGGGGCATTCAATGTACTGCTGTATTTGGAAGAGAAATTAAGAATGGTGCATTTACCGGCAAAGTAATATCACCAGTAGTAATGAGTGGTTATGTAATTGATTTATTAGAATCGATATCAATGGTTTCAAATGATTTTAAAATTGAAGGCGCTGGATCATGCGGTAAAGGCTATAAAGAATGGGTACGCGTAAGTGATGGTGGCGGTTGTATTAAAGCACAGGTGAAAATAGGATGAGTATGATTAAAAAAATTTTAAAAGCACTAAATAATAAAGGTGTTAGTGAATATAGAATAATTGAATCAGTTAAAAAAACCGTTGAAGAGTTCTATGTGCTTCAAAATCTTGAAACAACACGAAAAACAGAAACATTAGAAGACCATGTTACTGTATACAAAACTTTCGAAGAAAATGGCAAGAAATATTTAGGTTCATCAAATTTTATTATATCGCATAATGTATCAATGAAAGAATTAGAAGTTTTGATTGAAGATGCTTTATTTGCATCTGGATTTGTTAAAAATGAACATTATGAATTAGTAAAAGGAACAAGCAAAAAGAATTATAATGCTAAAGGTAAACCAGAAAATCCGTTTAACTTACTTCAAGATATTGCTTTAGTATTTATTAATGCTAGTAATGAGAAATGTAAATTTAATTCTTTAGAATTATTTTATAATGAAGTTGAAACACATATAGTTAATAGCAATGGTGTAGATTATAAAAAGAATACCTTTAATGTTCAAGTAGAAGCTATTCCTTCATTTAAGGATGAAAACAATAAAACAGAGTTATATAGAATGTTTAAGTATGATAATATTGATTTTGATAAAATTAAAGAGGATAGTGCTAATGCTATTAATGATGTTTTATTACGTAGCCAAACCATTAAAAATGAAGGCAATAAAAAAATTAATGTAATTTTAAAAGATGAACATGTAAAAGACTTATTTAGAGAACTAATTTCCACATATAACTATTCTGATGTTTATCATAAGAGTAATTTTAAGTCAATTGGAGAGAGTGTTCAAGATAATCCGGTATGTAAGCTAAACATAAGTCTTAAAACAGCATCTAAGGCCGATTATTTTGATTCTGAAGGGATTTTATTAAAAGAATGTGAATTAATTAGTGATGGCATTTTAAAGGCTTATTTCGGCTCTAATCGTTTCGCTTACTATTTAGGAGTTGAACCAACTGGTGCACTGAACACATTAAAGATAGATAAAGGCAATAAATCAGTTGAAAAATTTAAAAAAGATCCTTATATTGAAATTATTGATTTGTCTGGTATTCAATTAGATTTGTATGCTGGGTATATTGGTGGAGAAGTAAGACTAGCTAATTATTTTGATGGGACAAATACATATCCAATTAGTGGTTTTTCATTTAGTGGAAATCTTAATGAATGTGTTAATACTTTAGAATTATCAAAAGAAGTAACAAAAATTAATGGATATGAAGGACCTAAATATGTATTATTAAAACAATTTGATATTTGTTAAAGATGAGCAATGTTTTATACATTGCTTTTTTAAAATATATTTGACAATTCTTGATTTAACAAGTATAATATGAAAAACACTTTCAAAAATAGTTTAACACTTTTTAGTAGAAAAATGTCTTATTGTATAAAGGCTCAAAAATGCGGAGAAAAAAATGAAATTAGAAGTACAATTAAAACGTGCCATAAAGAAGAATAATATAGTTGAAATAGAACGGGTTTTTGAAGCAATTTATAATACTTATTTTAATTTAATTTGTTTTGTCATTAATAAATATGTAAACAATAAATTAGATGTTGAAGAACTTGCAAATGAAACGTTTCTAAACTTTTATAATCGAATATTTTTTGTGACAATAAAAGATATAAAATATTATTTAATAACAATTGCTAAAAATGAAGTGATTAATTATTACAATGATAAGCATAATAGATATATAAATTATTGTGATGTTTATAATTCTTTAATTGATGATAGTTCGGGTAAAGAATATTTAGAGATAATTATGGAAATGGAAAGATTTTTAAATGAAGAAGAAATTAACATTATATTATTATGTGATATTTATGGATATACTTTTAAAGAAATTAGTCAAAAGTATAATAAAAAAGCAACTACAATCAAAACGACTTATTATCGTGCAATAAAAAAATTTAGGGGAGGAATAAATGATGAGAACTAAAAGTTTGGAAGAGTTTATAAGGAGTAAAACGACTTATAATAAAAGTTTTGAATTAATTAAGGATAAGGCGGTAGAAAAATATTGTCCTCAAGAAAAAAAGAAAATTAATATTGCTTTTTTAAGTAAAATAGGAATGGGATTTGTTACTTTAGCAGTATTAGTAGTTGCTTTATTCATAATTATTGACGACAATAGATATGTACAAGATAGTATTTATGTATCTAATAAAGATACACATTTAAACTATTATGATAATAGAATATTTATTACTGAAGGAGAAGTTATTTCATTAGTTATTCATGGAGAAGATAAATTATCCAATATTAGATGGTATGTAAATGATCAAAATTATATTCGAATTACTGAAGGAAGAGAATTAATAGCGTTAAAAGCCACTTCAAAGGAATTATATATAACAATTGAAGGAGTAGATAAAAAAGGAAAAACTGTAGAAAAAATAATTCATGTATATGTGAACGAAAGAATTACCAAATAAATAATAAGAATATATTTGACTTTTTTTAGTAAAAGGTGTATAATATATAAAGGTTATAAGAATAACCGATGTGCGAGTAAGACAGCACTTAAATAAATATCTTTTAAAGATTTACCAAAGGTGGTAGGTAGTAGTCTAGCTGGATGATGAAACCTTTAATAAGTGTCTTTTGGATATGTAGATTTAAGTCCTTACAAATTTTAAATAATAGGAGGAATAAAAAATGGCACGTTACACAGGAGCTGCATGGAAAGTTTCAAGAAGACTTAAGTTTTCAACATTAGAAACTGGAAAAGAATTCGCAGTTGGAAAAAATGGAAAAGCAAGAAGAGATTATGCACCAGGACAACATGGACAACGTCGTGGTAAGATTTCTGAATACGGAACACAATTACAAGAAAAACAAAAAGTACGTTTTACTTATGGATTAAGTGAAAAACAATTTCATAACACATTCGTAAAAGCTGGTAAATTACCAGGCAAACATGGAGATAATTTCTTAATTATGTTAGAATCTAGATTAGATAACTTAGTATATCGTTTAGGCTTAGCAGTTACAAGAAGACAAGCTCGTCAATTAGTTAACCATGGTCATATTACAGTTGATGGCAAAAAAGTAGATATTCCATCATACATTTGCAAACCAGGTCAAGTAATTGCGGTTGCTGAAAATTCTAAAAATATGGTTATAATTAAAGATTCTGTTGAAATGAATCCAGTAACAAAAGAATACGTAGCATTTGATAAAGATAAATTACAAGGAACATTTGTAAGATTACCAGAACGTTCTGAATTCTTAACAGATATTAGAGAAAACTTAATCGTTGAGTTCTATAACAGATAGTAAAAAAGAGTGCAGTTATTTGCACTCCTTTTTTTCACTAAAAATCATATTTTAGAATTAATATATCATTGATATCATATATATAAATACCATTATCGTTCATGATTGCATAAGATTTAATATTATCTTTAGGAATACTAATACTACCTAAATTAATATATGTACAATTATTGATGACATCAATCCTATTAACATGTGTATGTCCATGTATAACAATATTAATATTATTATTTTTAATTGGTTCTAAATGATTAATATGATGTCCATGGGTTAATAATATTTTTTTGTTATGAAATTTAATGGTTTTATTAGTCCAAATTTTAAAATTCAGTACCATTTGATCTACTTCAGCATCGCAGTTTCCTTTTACGCAAATTATTTTATCAGCAATTGGATTTAATAATTTGATAACTGCTTTAGGATTGTAAGTGTCAGGCAAATCGTTTCTTGGTCCATGATATAAAATGTCGCCTAAAAGAATTAATTTATTGGGTTGTAGTTCATTATATTTTTTTATTATAAATTCGCATGAATTTAAAGTTCCATGAATATCACTAAAAATTAAATAAGTCATATTTATCACCTCTAAAGTTATTATAACATATTTCTATTGATTAAAAAAGTAAAATATGCTATAATAGGTGTAATGGAGGGAGTAAATGTATTGTAAGAACTGTCATTTAGAAGTAATGAGCGAAGCAATTGAGTGTCCGAAATGTGGATATAAATTTAATCAAGATGAAGATATAAAAATAAATATTGACAAGAAGAAAAAAGAAACTAAATTTTTTGTTGCTCATATAATGTGCATTTTTTCTTGCATTTCTACTCTTATAATAGGCGTGCTATTTAATTATTTTTTATTAATACTTTGTATTGTACAAGTTATTTTGATTGGTAACTATTATAAAAAACGAGGTAAAATAAGTGTTGAACAAAAAATTGTGATGCTCCTTTTTGTAAGTACTATTGGAGGCATTATAATGCTTTGCGACCATTAAAAAAGTTAAAAAAACATAGGGGAGGTATAAATTATGTTTTGTGCAAAATGTGGAAAAGAAATTCCAAATGATGCTAAGGTTTGTCCA
Source organism: uncultured Bacilli bacterium (assembly GCA_934096585.1). GTDB lineage: Bacteria > Bacillota_I > Bacilli_A > ML615J-28 > CAG-698 > CAKOMG01. The sequence goes on along the minus strand of CAKOMG010000006.1, from coordinate 45,544 downwards.
AATTGCGGAGCAGCTGTTGAAGAAGAAAAGGCAACACCTGTTGTTGAAGCTAAACCTGTTGAAGCACCAAAAAAATCAAAAGTTTTAGTATTGAGTATTGTTTTAAGTGTTATCGGTTCAGTTGTTTCATTGTTTGTTCCATTAATTGGTTATGTGCTTGGAGCTGTAACAATAGGCTCTGGAATTGATGCTAAGAAAAAGAATGATTCTGCAGCAACAGTAGCTATAATTTTAGGTGTTGTTTGTGTCGTTATTTCATTAGCTAGTAATATCATTGGTGCTATTTTAATTAATAAATAGTTTATTAGGGCTAAAAGGAAACTTTTAGCCTTTTATATTATTATAGTGTCATTATTAGCAACCATTTTATAGGTTATAAAATAAATTAATTTTTCATATTGAATACCTAATGAAAACAATTTTACTTTGTAAACATTTTTGGATTGAATTATTAAAAACAATATGATAGAATATTAGATGTAATATAGATTAAGGATCTATAAAAAAATTTAAAAAAAGGAAGAAGAAGTATGGAAACAACAAATCAAGTTAAAAACATGTGTAAAGTTGCTATTGGTGCTAGTCATGGTTGTGCTCCAATTCCTCAAGAAGGTGAATGGACATACTCAAGACAAATCACTGATATTTCTGGTTTTACTCATGGTATTGGATGGTGTGCTCCTCAACAAGGTGCATGTAAATTAACATTAAACGTTAAACACGGCATAATTCAAGAAGCTTTAATTGAAACAATTGGATGTTCTGGTATGACACATTCTGCAGCAATGGCTGGTGAAGCTATTGTTGGTAAGACAGTATTAGAAGCAGTTAATACTGACTTAGTATGTGATGCTATCAATACAGCAATGCGTGAATTATTCTTACAAATCGTTTATGGTAGAACTCAATCAGCATTCTCAGAAAATGGATTAACAATTGGTGCTGGTCTTGAAGATTTAGGTAAAGGATTAAGAAGCCAAGTTGGTACTATTTATAGCACATTAGAAAAAGGCCCAAGATATCTTGAATTAACAGAAGGATATATTACAAGACTTGCTTTAGATGAAAATAGTGAGATCATTGGATATGAATATTTAAGTTTAGGTAAGTTTACTGATTTCTTAAAGAAAGGAATCAAAGCAGAAGAAGCATTAGAGAAAGCAAAGGGTACATATGGAAGATTTGCTGAAGCAGCAAAATACATTGACCCTCGTCAAGAATAGGAGGTAATATCATGGCATTATTTGAAAGTTATGAAAGAAGAATTGATCAAATCAATAAATGTTTAAATGAAAATGGTATTGCTTCAATTGAAGAAGCAAAAGCAATTTGTGATGCAAAAGGTGTAGATGCTTTATCAATCGTAAGAGGAATTCAAACAATTTGTTTTGAAAATGCATGTTGGGCATATGAAGTTGGTGCAGCACTTGCTATTAAAAACAATGCAAAATCAGCTGCAGAAGCTGCTAAATGGATTGGTGTAGGACTTCAATCATTCTGTATTCCTGGATCAGTTGCTGATGATAGAAAAGTTGGTTTAGGACATGGAAATTTAGGTGCTATGTTATTATCTGAAGATACTAAATGTTTTGCATTCTTAGCAGGACATGAATCATTTGCAGCTGCAGAAGGTGCTATTGGTATTGCTAAAACAGCAAACAAAGTAAGAAAAGAACCTCTAAGAGTTATCTTAAATGGTTTAGGAAAAGATGCCGCAAAAATCATTTCAAGAGTAAATGGATTTACTCATGTTGAAACAGTATTTGATTATAAAACTGGTAAAGTAACAATTGTAAATGAACATGCATATTCAAATGGCGATAGAGCTAAAGTAAGATGTTATGGTGCAGATGATGTTCGTGAAGGTGTTGCAATTATGCATTTAGAAGGTGTTGATGTATCAATCACTGGTAACTCAACTAACCCAACACGTTTCCAACATCCAGTTGCTGGTACATATAAGAAAGAATGTAATGAATTAGGTAAAAAATATTTCTCAGTTGCTTCAGGTGGTGGTACTGGTAGAACACTTCACCCAGATAATATGGCAGCAGGACCTGCTTCATATGGTATGACTGATACAATGGGAAGAATGCATAGTGATGCTCAATTTGCGGGATCATCTTCAGTTCCTGCTCATGTTGAAATGATGGGTCTAATTGGTATGGGTAATAACCCAATGGTAGGAGCTACAGTTGCAGTTGCAGTTGCAGTTGCAGAAGCTTTAAAATAAAAATAAATAAAAAGACGTTTAATTTTATATTAAAAACGTCTTTTTTAATACAAATAAAAATAGGTATGATAGGAATAAAACAACTATTGTTGACATTCAATTAATTAATTGATAAAATATAGGTATGATTAAAGCATATCCTTTGATTGCTAGGGAAACATCGATAGGAATATTACTTATATATGACTATAAAGCTCTCTTTGGATAAAGGGGGCTTTTATGCTATAAATAAATTATTGTATGTAGATTGCATATAATAATAGTGATAAAAGGAAATAAGAGTATAGGGAGGTATTATATGTTAATTTATTTAGATACTAATTACAAAAAAGTAAAAGGTATAATAATAACATTTAAAGAAGGAGGATTATATTTATGAAAAAATTATTCTTATTGTTTTTTTTAATATTGTTTAGTATTACAATGTTTGGTTGTAAAAAAGTGATTTGTGAACGCTATGGTTATAAGTTTCATTTTTCTGTTGTAGAAGGGGAAGGAGAATTAATTGCTAAAACAACATATGGTGAAGAGTTTGTAGATTATATACGATGCAGTGATTCTCCTTACTGTGATCTTGGATGTGGAGAAAATAGTTATTATGTAAAATGTTTTGGTGCGAAAACAGGGGATGCTCAAGTAGTTTTTACCGCAATACCTAAGGAAGGATATAAAGTAAAAGAATGGACCTTTAATGGTAAAATAGTAGAAGGAAATAAGACAAATACTTATACTGCTACAGTTACTGATAAAGATAAATATAAAGGAGTAATAACTGTTAAATTTGAAAAAATCGAATAAATTAGAGGAGGAAAATTATGAAAAAATTATTCTTATTGTTTGTTTTAATATTGTTTAGTATTACAATGTTTGGCTGTAATAAAGTGATTATCAATGCGGACTATGGCTATGAGTTTCATTTTTCTGTTGCAGAAGGAGAAGGAGAATTAACTGCTATAACACCATATGGTTATGAACCACCAGTTAGACGCTGCCGTAGGAATTCTTTTGTGTGTGATCTTGGATGTGGAGAAAATAGTTATTTTGTAAGTCTTAGGGGTGGAGAGAAAGGAAGTCATGAAGTTATTTTTACCGCAATACCTAAAGAAGGCTATAAAGTAAAGGAATGGACATTTAATGGCAAAGTAGTAGAAGGAAATAAAACAAATACTTATACTGCTACAGTTACTTATAAAGATAAATATAAAGGAGTAATAACTGTTAAATTTGAAAAAATCGAATAAATTAGAGGAGGAAAAGCATGAAAAAATTATTCTTATTGTTTTTTTTAATATTGTTTAGTATTACAATGTTTGGCTGTAATAAAGTGATTATCAATGCGGACTATGGCTATGAGTTTCATTTTTCTGTTGCAGAAGGAGAAGGAGAATTAACTGCTATAACACCATATGGTTATGAACCACCAGTTTGGAGTTGCAGTGAGCATCGTGGCTATGACGTTGGTTGTGGAGAAAATAGTTACTATTTAAGTCTTATGGGTGGAAAAAGAGGAAGTGCTCAAATTATTTTTACCGCAATACCTAAAGAAGGCTACAAAGTAAAAGAATGGACATTTAATGGCAAAGTAGTAGAAGAAAATAAAACAAATACTTATACTGCTACAGTTACTGATAAAGATAAATATAAAGGAGTAATAACTGTAAAATTTGAAAAAATAGAATAAATTAGAGGAGGAAAATTATGAAGCAATTAAATAGAATTAAGTTATTTTTACTAATTGGACTATTAACTACACTACTAACTATGGCTAATTTTTTTGGAACTACTGTTTATGCTCAAAAGACAATTGAAAATGAAGATAGTATTATAAATAATATCAATTCGAATATTTATACTGAATATAACTGTAATAATGGAGATGAACTACAAGAAGATCTTAAAGACTCTATAACAAGCTATATTTTAGAAGATATAAGTGGTTCTGGTTGTGGTTCTACTTGTGGTGCTAGTAGAGAAGGTGGGTATTCAGCTAGTTATGCTAGTGGTTGTAAAAACTGGCTAGTAATGCCTAAATATTCTCCAATATTTAAATATTGGATAGATGAAGCTACTTTATCATCATTAACTAATGAACAAAAAGAAGAATTTATAGTTAATGTTGATAAAGCTGCTGCAGAGTGGAATAGTGTTAGAATAGCAGATTATTCGGGTGCAATAGTAAATATAGAAAAGCAATCAAGTAATGGAACCGGTATTGTTCCTGTTAGATATAATCCAACATTAGAAGGGTATGATGGATTGTTTAATCCTATACCAGGTTTTCACCAAATCGAGATCAAAGAATACAATGACTATAGTACAATAATGCACGAATTTGGCCATATGTTAGGATTACAAGATTTAGATAATATAGATTCAAGAACTCATATTTCTCTTATGGGATATAAAACCAATGGCCGACTACACTACCAAGATATTCAAGGATTAGCAGTTGCTAATAATAAACATACAACTCATGATTTTAGAAGATATTGGAAAGATGATTCTTGGTATAGATATGTATGTTTTTATTGTGATGTTACCGACTCCCGTTTAGCACTTTTATCAGGAAAAGAACATTTGGAAGAAGCAGCAACTTGTATACATGAATTTGAATCACTTGCATCTGCCGGCTATAGACACTGGTTAAAATGTACAAAATGTTATCAAGTTATTGAAAGTGAATTTAATATTACTGGTGAAAATGATAATGGATCTTGTGGTTTAAAAATTTTAGGTTTTTTAAATGATAACGTGGATTATATAATAATTCCTGATACAATTGGTGGAATAAAGGTAACAAGCATTGGTGCTTCTGCGTTTAAAGGATGTTCAAGTTTAAAAAGTATTATTTTATCTAGTAATGTAAAACACATAGAAGAAAGTGCATTTGAAGGATGTTCATCTTTGCAATTAGTAGCATTACCAAATAATATAATCTCAATAGGCGCTTCCGCATTTAAAGGATGTTCAAGTTTAGAAAGTATTGTTTTTCCTTCTAGTCTTGAATATATTGAAGAAAATGCATTTATGAATTGTTCATCACTTTCTTCAGTTACTATAGAAAGAAAAATATCAGATATCACACAGTTAGGCGCAAATGCATTTGATGACTGTAATAGTAATTTACAAATCATTGTACCACCAAATAGAATTGCTGAATATAAAAACAAAACATATTGGTCAAGTTATAAAAATAAAATTACTTCTGAAAGTATAGTGTTTGATGAAATAGACTTACACTGTTTAATTAATGGATCACAAAGAACTTCTTTAAACGCCGGATATAATAAAATGTATAAACTAAATGTTGAATGTAGTAAATCATATAAATTCACCTCAACTTCAGATGTAAAAATGTTTATTTACAATGAAAATCTAGAACAAATTTATACAGGCAACAATACTTTATATGCTTATTTAAGTCAAGGCATTTACTATTTTGATATTAGATATGAATCTAATACAGATAGTGGTGTAGTCACATTTAATTATGAATTAAGATGGCCAAATGATGGAGAAAAAGTTGATTATAATAAAGAAAATAATTTATTACCACATTTGCACGAAACATCAGATGGTAATTTTTTAAATAAAATGTACTATGTTAATAGCAATAAAGCAGGTATATTTAAATTTACAATTGAAGCCGTAACAACAGATGGAACAATAATATCTCTACCATTAAATTCATTAACAATTTATAAGTCTAAAACTAGAGAAACACCAGCTGATAAATTGCCAGTAACAGATTTAACAGGTAAAGCTATTAATAAAGCAGGTGAAAATAGTTTAATTGTTTATTTATTAAAAGATGAATGTATATATATTGATGTTAATTTCAATAATAGTGAATTTTCTAAATTAAGTTTATTTGTTTCAACAATACAATCACAAAATATAAACTTATTTAATTTAAGCGAAAACAATAATGAATTAATCAATGTAATGAATGAAAATAAAAAAGGTGATTATTTTAAATTAATTGATTTAAAACAAACAGGTAAGTTTACTATTACCTTTAATTATTCTGGAAATCAGTCTAATAATATATTAGCTTTATTAGTAAAACAAAATTATGATCCTAATACTTTACAATACTCATTAGATTTAAAATTTATAGGCTTAATTAATAAAGATAATCAAATTTTTACATATACAGTAGGAATGGAAGCAGGAACATATTATATAGGGTATTTTAATAAAGAGGATGTAAATAATTTTACAATTACCCTTAATCGTTTAATAACACAATCTAATCCAAATGTATTAGTAACAGATCCAGATAGAGTAACAGAAGCAGGAAGTCAAATAAATATAATAGAAAAAGATATAGATGTATTTGAAAGAAGTTATAGACAAAGTCATATAACAGTAGGTTTTACAAGACTAACATATCCAAATTATAATTATGGAATATCTCCATCAAGACTTGATTATGATTGGTATACAAGTAATGAAAATATTGCCACTGTTACAAAATATGGAACAGTATTAGGAAGAAGTGTAGGAACTGTTAAGATAATGGCAGTACTAAAAGAAGATCCAAGTAAAGTATTTATAAAAGAGTTTAATATAATAGAAGATACAGGAACTGGAATAGTTGAATTACAAAGTACACATACTGTTAAATATGCAACAGATGTAGACAACAATAAATTTCATTTTGAAATGGAAAACATATTATGTCCATATCCATGGCTACAAGATTATTCTTATAACATAAGAAGCAATTGTCATAATGATTCGTTTAGAGCTAGTATGGATGAATGGGGTGATGTTACTATAAATGGTAAAGGATGCTTTACTTTAACTGGAACATATTTAGTAAATAATAGATTCAAAATTAAAGTACATTTCATAATAGAATAATAAAAAATGCTAAGTTAGTACACAAATAAAAGTGATACTAACTTTTTTAAATATATAAATTTTGAAAATTAACTATTTATATTTTAATAAAAATAATGTATAATTAAAGCAATTATAAGTAGGAGGTTTTTATGGATAAGATATTTGATTATATTAGATGGCGAAGTGATTTAACGGTTAATGTTGAAAAAATAAATGAAGTAGATATGGCTATTTTTTCACAATTAATTATGATTCCTTATAAGAAATTTATTGATATGCCTCTATATCAAACCGATGCTTCAATTACAATTGAAGAGTTAGGTAAACATATGAAACCACATAAAAAAGAAGTAATCAATACTATAGGGTTAGTTGTACCTTCACAAATTGTTTCACTATTAGATATAATACGTAAAACAAAACGATATAAAGATATAAAACTTACTAATTATGTTAGTGACATTAGTACTCAAAGAGAAATTCAATTCACTGCATTTACATTAGCAATTGATGATCATACAATAGTTGTATTTTCGGGAACTGATGATACAATTATAGGTTGGAAAGAGAATATTAATATGATATATAATTATCCAACTCCGGCTCAAATTGAATCTGTAAAATATCTAGAGTACATTGCAAAGAATAAAAAGCATGTTGAAGTAATAGGTCATTCTAAAGGTGGAAACTTAGCTATGTATAGTTATACATTCGCAAATAATGAGACCCAAAATAAAGTGACAAAAGTATATAGCTTTGATGGTCAAGGATTCTCTGATGAACTGAATGAAGAACAAATACTTAAATGTAATAAAATAACAACATATTGTGGTGATACTGGTATAGTGGGATATTTATTTAATCATTATGAAAAGCATTGTTTGGTTGCATGTGATAGTCAAGGCTTATATCAACATGATTTATTTAGTTGGAGTGTTAATGTGGATCATTTTGAAAAAGCAACTAAGCGAAGTGAAGATAGCATTTATATTGAAAATAAAGTAAAAACAATGTTAGAAAATATGGATTATTCTATGCGTGAAAAATTTAGTAATGCCGTATATAATATTCTTGTTTGTACAAATTCTAATACTTTATTGGAATTAAATGCTAATAAATTTAAACTTATTAAATCATATTTTGGAAGCAATAAAGAAGAAAGAAAAGTATTAGACAAAACTTTAAGAGAATTATTTTTAGATAAAGTTGTATTTAAAAATATATTCCAAATGTTTAAAGATTTCACAGTTAAAGAAAAAGAAAAAAATAAAATGATAAGAGAAATAGATAGGAAATAATTAACAAACAAAATTGAAATGAAATCGTATTATTTTTCTAAAAAAATGTAGAACTTGAAAAAATAGTACATTTGTGATAAAATATGTATGGTTTTTTGGTTTTTGAAAATATGATAAAACTATTATTACGAAAGGAGCAAATATGGGAGTAAAAATAGTAGAGACAGCCTTAAGAGATGGGCATCAATCATTGTTTGCAACTCGTATGACAACAGAAGAAGTATGTAGTGCATTAGAAGAATTAGATAATGCGGGATACTATGCACTTGAAGTATGGGGTGGAGCAACATTTGATAGTTGTATAAGTTTTTTAAATGAAGACCCATGGGAAAGATTAAGACTAATCAGACAAAAATGTAAGAAGACAAAATTACAAATGTTGTTTAGAGGACAAAATATCTTAGGATATAAACATTATGCAGATGATGTAGTAGAGAAATTTGTACAAAAATCAATTGAAAATGGAATAGATATCATAAGAGTATTTGATGCATTAAACGATGTAAGAAACTTAAAGAGTGCAGTAGAAGCAACAAAGAAATATGGAGGACATTGTCAAATAGCCTTAAGTTATACAACAAGTCCAGTACATACAGTAGAATACTATGTAGAATTAGCAAAAGAAGTAGAGAAAATGGGAGCTGATTCATTATGTATAAAAGATATGGCAGGAGTAATCTTACCAGAAGATGCCTATAGATTAGTAAGTGAATTAAAGAAGAATACAAAGCTACCAATCGAATTACATGGACACTGCACAGGTGGAATCGCAGAAATGGCATATATGAGAGCAATAGAAGCAGGAGTAGATATCATTGATACAGCATTATCACCATTAAGTGGAGGAACAAGTCAACCATGTACAGAGTCATTTGAATATGCATTACAAGGAACAAAATATGATCCACAACTTAATATGGACTTATTAAAGAAAGCTGCAGAAAAAATGACTAAAGTAAAAGATAAGTATTTAGCAAACGGCCTTTTAAATCCAAAAGCATTAATTAAAAATCCTAACATTTTAAAATACCAAGTACCTGGAGGAATGTTATCAAATTTAATGAACCAATTGAAGCAACAAAATGCAATGGATAAATATGAAGAAGTATTACAAGAAGTACCAAGAGTAAGAAAAGAATTAGGATATCCACCACTAGTAACACCATTATCACAAATGGTAGGAACACAAGCAGTGTTAAATGTTATGACAGGTGAAAGATATAAGATGGTACCAAATGAAATTAAAGAATACTTACATGGATTATATGGAAAAAGTCCAGCACCAGTAGATGAAAAGATCAGAAAACAAATCATAGGTGATGATGAAGTAATAACATATCGTCCAGCAGATAAGATACCACCTCAATTTGAGGCATTCAAAGAAAAGTATAAAGATTTAGTAAAGAGTGATGAAGATGTATTAACATGTGCATTATTTGAAGCTAAAGCTGTTAAATTCTTAACTGCAAGAAATGCAAAGGAGAATAAATAGTATGGGAGTAAAAATAGTAGAGACAGCCTTAAGAGATGGGCATCAATCATTGTTTGCAACTCGTATGACAACAGAAGAAGTATGTAGTGCATTAGAAGAATTAGATAATGCGGGATACTATGCACTTGAAGTATGGGGTGGAGCAACATTTGATAGTTGTATAAGTTTTTTAAATGAAGACCCATGGGAAAGATTAAGACTAATCAGACAAAAATGTAAGAAGACAAAATTACAAATGTTGTTTAGAGGACAAAATATCTTAGGATATAAACATTATGCAGATGATGTAGTAGAGAAATTTGTACAAAAATCAATTGAAAATGGAATAGATATCATAAGAGTATTTGATGCATTAAACGATGTAAGAAACTTAAAGAGTGCAGTAGAAGCAACAAAGAAATATGGAGGACATTGTCAAATAGCCTTAAGTTATACAACAAGTCCAGTACATACAGTAGAATACTATGTAGAATTAGCAAAAGAAGTAGAGAAAATGGGAGCTGATTCATTATGTATAAAAGATATGGCAGGAGTAATCTTACCAGAAGATGCCTATAGATTAGTAAGTGAATTAAAGAAGAATACAAAGCTACCAATCGAATTACATGGACACTGCACAGGTGGAATCGCAGAAATGGCATATATGAGAGCAATAGAAGCAGGAGTAGATATCATTGATACAGCATTATCACCATTAAGTGGAGGAACAAGTCAACCATGTACAGAGTCATTTGAATATGCATTACAAGGAACAAAATATGATCCACAACTTAATATGGACTTATTAAAGAAAGCTGCAGAAAAAATGACTAAAGTAAAAGATAAGTATTTAGCAAACGGCCTTTTAAATCCAAAAGCATTAATTAAAAATCCTAACATTTTAAAATACCAAGTACCTGGAGGAATGTTATCAAATTTAATGAACCAATTGAAGCAACAAAATGCAATGGATAAATATGAAGAAGTATTACAAGAAGTACCAAGAGTAAGAAAAGAATTAGGATATCCACCACTAGTAACACCATTATCACAAATGGTAGGAACACAAGCAGTGTTAAATGTTATGACAGGTGAAAGATATAAGATGGTACCAAATGAAATTAAAGAATACTTACATGGATTATATGGAAAAAGTCCAGCACCAGTAGATGAAAAGATCAGAAAACAAATCATAGGTGATGATGAAGTAATAACATATCGTCCAGCAGATAAGATACCACCTCAATTTGAGGCATTCAAAGAAAAGTATAAAGATTTAGTAAAGAGTGATGAAGATGTATTAACATGTGCATTATTTGAAGCTAAAGCTGTTAAATTCTTAAAACAAAAGTATAGTGAAGATGAGATTATTGAAATTAATCTTTACATAGGATAGGAGAAATTATGTTATTTTTAGTTAAAAATGTTGATATTAAAATGCCCGAAGCAATAGTATTTTCTCTTGTTGCTATGGCTATAGTATTCTTAATGCTTTTAATTCTTGTATTTTGTATTAAATTAGTATCACTAATTAAGTTTAAAGATACAAGTGAAAAGAAACAAGAAACTACACCAGTAACAAGTAAGAAATTAACTATTGAAGATATTAAAGATGAAGATATGATGGTAGCTGCTCTTGTTGCTACAGCAGATTTCGTAGAAGAAACAAAATGTAAAGATGCAAGACTTGTATCTATTAAAGAAATTCGATAAGGAGAGAAAAAATGAAAGTTTATAAAGTAAAAGTAAACGGTAAAGTTTATGAAGTTGAATTAGAAAGTGTTACTGAAAAAGAAGGTTCAGTTGTAGTTGAAAAACATGAAAATGTTCAAGCAAGTGCTGGTGATCAAGAAGTTAAATCACCTATGGCTGGAACTATTCTTGATGTAAAAGTTGCTGCTGGTCAAGCAGTAAAAAGAGGTCAAGTTATTGCAATTCTTGAAGCAATGAAACTTGAAAATGAAGTTGTATCAACAGCAGATGGCACAGTAAAACAAGTATTAGTTAGTAAAGGACAAGCAGTTACTAATCAACAAGTGTTAATAATTGTAGGTTAATAATATGGTTTGGGAGATAATTCAAGATTTTGCCCAATCAACAGGAATAGCTAACATTTTTCAAGGTGATAATTGGAAATGCTTAATTATGATTGCACTTGCATGTTTTCTATTGTATCTTGCAATCTTTAAAGAAGCAGAACCATATTTATTAATTCCAATTTCATTTGGTATGTTATTGGTAAACTTTCCTGGGGCTGAAGTTTATGTTAAAGAAGTTGTTAATAGTGATAAATATTATGATGTTAATTCTTTAGCACTATATTTAAATATAACTATTGAAGAAAGTAAAGCCATATTTAATAGTTTGAATATTGATTTAGCTAGTAGAGTTCAATTAGGAGAAGTAGTAAAATTATTAGTTGATAATGGAGCTCTTACAACAACAGCTGAAAGCTTAATTGCGGAAGCAGAACAAGCTAATGTATTATCTATTTTAACTCAAACTGAATTTAGTGGATTACTTGGAGCGCTTTATATTGGCGTTAAAAAAGAAATTTATCCATGTTTAATATTTATGGGCATTGGAGCAACAACAGACTTTGGACCATTAATTGGTAATCCAAAGAGTATGTTACTAGGTGCTGCTGCCCAACTTGGTATTTTCATTGCCTTTTTATTAGCCTTAGCAATAGGATTCACAGGACCTGAAGCTGCATCAATTGGTATTATTGGAGGTGCTGATGGACCAACTGCAATACTTACAACTACTAAACTAGCACCAGATCTATTACCTGCGATTTCTATCACAGCATATAGTTATATGGCATTAGTTCCATTTATCCAACCTCCAATTATTCGTTTGCTTACAACTAAAAAAGAACGTCTAATTAAAATGGATCAAGTTAGAACAGTTTCTAAGACAGAAAAAATAATTTTCCCAATCTTGGTAACAGTTATAGTAGTTATTTTAATTCCATCATGTGCACCATTAATTGGCTGCTTAATGTTTGGTAACTTAATTAAAGAATCAGGTGTAGTTCCAAAACTTGTTGAAACAGCTGGAAATGCATTGTTATATATTGTTACAATTGTATTAGGATTATGTGTAGGTGCTACAGCTTCTGCTGCTGCATTCTTAAATATTCAAACAATTAAGATTTTTGCATTAGGTATCTTTGCATTTAGTTTTGCAACAGCTGGTGGTGTATTAGTTGGTAAATTAATGTGCAAGTTATCAGGTGGAAAGATTAATCCTATGATTGGTGCTGCTGGTGTATCAGCTGTTCCAATGGCTGCACGTGTTGTACATAAAGAAGGAGTAAGAGAAGATCCAACAAACTTCTTACTAATGAATGCTATGGGACCAAACGTTGCTGGTGTTATCGGTTCTGCCGTTGCTGCTGGTATCTTAATCAATATGTTTGGTTGATAACAAAAAGAGCTCTAATGGTGATATCCTTTGAGCTCTTTTTTTGATTTTGGTTTTTATTGATTTTTAATAAGTAATAGATTATAATATATAGTAAAAAAATATATAAGGAATAAATATGAAAATCATAAATTTTAAAACTTTACCTTCTACGAACCAATATTTAAAAGAACATTATCAAGAATTAGAGGAATTCACTATAATTAAGGCAGATAATCAAACTAATGGGCATGGAAGGATGAATAGAAGTTGGCAAGTTGAACCAAATACAAATCTCACATTTTCAATTCTCTTAAAACCTAAAGTAGATAGTAGTATTATACCATTAATTTCATTAGTCGCAGGGGCAAGCGTATTTAAAACATTAGATAAATATGTTAAATGCACAATTAAATGGCCTAATGATATTATGATTAAAGATAAAAAAGTCACAGGTATACTTGCGGAAGGTGTGTATTCTAATACGATGGAAGCATTAATAATTGGCATCGGTATTAACGTTAATCAAACAATATTTAATGAAGAAATAAAAAACAAAGCAACATCATTAAAACTCGAGTTATATAGAGATCTAAATATTGATACTTTGCTGCAAGAATTCTGGGTAAATTTTGAATGTTTATATAATAATTATATTAATGGCAATAATACATATATCAAAATTTGTAAAGAACATAACTATTTAAAGGATAAAGTAGTTACTTATGATAATAAAGAAGTAAAAGTTTTAGATATATCTGATAATGGTAATTTAGAGGTATTAGAAAATAATCAAATAAAGGAACTATTTTTTGGAGAAGTTACTTTGCAAAATATATATCATAAATAATATATTTGCAAAAAAATGTAAAAAGTGGTAAAATAAATAGAATTTTAAAAGGTGAATATATGAGTATTATAGAAATTAAAAATCTTTCATTTAAATATTCTTCAGAAGATGTTACTTTACAAGATATTTCCCTAAATATTGAAAAAGGAGAATTTATTTGTATTTTAGGCCATAATGGAAGTGGTAAAAGTACATTAGCTAAATTATTAGTGGGGTTGCTTGAACCACAAGCAGGAGTAATCAAAATCAACGGAATTGAAATTGATGATAAAACTATAGATGAAGTAAGACATGACATAGGCATTGTATTTCAAAATCCAGATAATCAATTCGTTGGGGTAACTGTTAAAGATGATATTGCATTCGGATTAGAAAATAGAAATATTGATAGTAATACTATGCATGAATTAGTTGAAAAATATTCTAAGCAAGTTTCTATGAATCAATTTCTTGAAAGAAATCCAGAACAATTAAGTGGAGGAGAAAAGCAAAGAGTAGCGATTGCGGGGGTACTTGCAATGAATCCAGAAATAATTATTTTTGATGAAGCTACTTCAATGTTAGATCCTAAAGGAGTTCGCGAAATCATAAATGTAATTAATTCATTAAAGAAAGAAAAAACTATTATTTCAATTACTCATAATTTACTAGAAGCAACATATGCTGATAGAATTATTGTAATGAATAAAGGACATATTGTTTTAGATGGAACACAAGAAGAAGTGTTTAAAGAAACTAAAATACTAAAAGAATGTAAGTTAGACATTCTTGATAGTATGAAATTAATAGAAAAAATAGAGAATTCAAATATCAATAGAAAGGATGAAATTATAAAAACACTATGGGACTTGAGCTATCAGAAGTAAGTTTTGCTTACTATGTACCAAAAAAAATGAAGCAACCGATTCATTTTAGTTTAAATAACATATCTTTAAATATAAATGCAAATGATGAATTTGTTGCTATAGTTGGACATACTGGTAGTGGCAAATCAACATTAGTTCAATTATTTAACGCCTTAAACTTTCCAAGTAAGGGCACAGTAGTAATCAATAATAATAAAATTATTAAAGATATTAAAGCAAAAGAAGATACAAAAAAGTATAGAAAGCAACTTATTAAACAACCAAAAATTAAATTTCCACTTAAACCATTAAGAAAATATACAGGATTAGTGTTTCAATTTCCAGAATATCAATTATTTGAAGAGACAGTATATAAAGATATCATTTTTGGACCTAAAAACTTTAATCCTAAAGAAGACTATAAAGATAAAGTTATAGAAATTAGTAAATTAATGGGGATTGAAGATTTATTAGAAAAAAGTCCATTTGCCTTAAGTGGCGGTCAAATGCGAAAAGTAGCAATTGCGGGAATACTAATTAGTGATCCAGATATTTTAGTTCTTGATGAACCAACGGTGGGATTAGATCCTATTACAAAAAAAGACTTATTACAATTATTAACAAAAATTAATAAAGAATTGCATAAGACAATAATCATAATTACTCATGATATGGATGTAGTTAGTGAATATGTAAAAAGAGTAATTGTTTTGAAAAAAGGGTCTTTAATGTATGATGGCTCAAAGGAAGAATTGTTTAAAAAACAAGAAATTATAGAAAACTGTAACTTGGCTCTTCCTAATATTGTTACCATTATGAACGAATTAAATCACAAATTAAATTTAAACTTAGATATATATAAATATAATATTGATGATGCATTTGTTGAAATAAAAAGCAAAGTAGGTGAGAAACATGAATGATAAAATGGTGTTTGGCCAATATGTTAATGTTGATTCATGGATTCACCGACTTGATCCTAGAACCAAAATTATTACACTATTTAGTTTAATGATATGTTTGTTTTTAATTAATAATATTTATATACTACTTGGATTATTTGCCTTTGAATTAATTATAGTAATATCTAGCAAAGTACCATTAAACAAATTCTTAAATAGTTTTAAAATGGTATCAATGCTTTTAGTATTTACATTCTTCTGCCAAGTGCTTTTTAATAAAAGTGGACAAATAGTAAAAATTAAAGATATAGAATTGACAGGACAATTTACATTAAGCATAGTTAGTTTGTTAATAGGAATTATATTAATAGTTTTGTATGTTTTTAGTAAAAAGATGATTAAAAAGTTTAGATCACTATTATTTATAATAATTGTTGGAGTAATATTTTATATACAAACAATAAATTTTCATGATTATGTATTCGTTAATTATACAATTAGCGTTTATGATAAAGCACTTACAACTGCTTTTACTGTACTAATTAGAGTAATTAATTTATTGTCCTTATCTGCTCTATTAACGTTTTGTACTAAACCAACAGATTTAAATAGTGGTATTGAAGGTATATTTGCTCCCTTAAAATTTATGGCTTCTCAAATTAGTATTTTTGCGATGATGATTTCAATTGCTTTACGTTCTATTCCAACACTACTTAATGAAAGTACTAAAATACTAAAAGCACAAGCATCGCGTGGTGTTGATTTTAATGAAGGGACACTTAAAGAAAAAATAACGCAAATCATTTCGTTACTTGTACCAATGCTTGTTATATCATATAAAAAAGCAGAAGATCTGGCATATGCAATGGAAGCAAGAGGATATATTCCAGGAGCAAAGAGAACAAAATATGAAATTTTAAAATATCATTTAAGTGATTATTTATGTTATGCATTTATTATTTTGATTATAGTTGCGATTATTGTTCTTAAGATATATAAGGTGATATAATGCGATATAAAGCAATTGTTATGTACGATGGTACAATGTTTCATGGGTTTCAATCGCAAACTAATCTAAGAACAGTGCAAGACGAAATAGAAAAAGTCTTATTAATCATATGTAAAACAAAAATAATTATATATTCTGCTGGTAGAACTGATACAGGAGTACATGCCTTAGGACAAGTTTTTCATTTTGATACTTCTATTGAGATGCAAGAGTGGCAAATGAAAAATGCCATTAATTCACGTCTACCTAAAGATATATATATTGAATCAATTAATATTGTTAATGATAATTTTCATTCAAGGTTTACAAAGCATATTAAAACTTATAAATATGTTATCGATTTGAATGAATTTAATCCACTTTTTTTCAATTATCGTTATTATTATAAATATCATCTAGATATTGGTAAGATGATAGAAGCCAGTAAAATATTTATTGGTGAACATGATTTTAAATCATTTACAAAAAATCATATAATTGAAAATACGATACGAACTATATATTCAATAGATTTTGAAATAGTGGATAATGTTATGAGTATATATTTTAAGGGTAATGGTTTTTTACATAATATGATACGAATTATTGTTGCAATGCTATTAGAGGTAGGAAACAATAGGTTGTCTAAAGAAAAACTAATAGAAATACTAGAGAGCAAAAATAGAAAATTAGCACCTAAACTTGCTCCACCAAATGGTTTATATTTAGTTAACATTCAATATGATGAATAAAAGTTCTGGGTTAAAGTAAACCGAGAACTTTTTGATATATCACAAAATAAAATTCTTTCTATCTTTATTTTTGAAAGCAATTGTGGTATAATGTATTAAGAATTATCAAGGAGAAAAATTATGAAGGGATTATTTATTACATTTGAAGGCACAGAAGGAAGCGGAAAAACAACACTTATAGACCAAATAGCAAATTATTATTCGAATAAAGGGTTCAAAGTAGTTAAAACTAGAGAACCAGGTGGAAGTAAGATAGCAGAAGACATTAGAAATGTCATTTTAGATGTGAATAATACTAATATGGATCCCATTACTGAAGCATTGCTATACGCCGCTAGTAGACGCCAACATTTATATGAAAAAGTAATTCCTTATTTAGAACAAGGGTATGTAGTTTTATGTGATCGTTTTATCGATAGTTCACTTGCATATCAAGGTTATGCTAGGGGGTTAGGTATTAAAAAAGTATACCAAGTTAACCAGTTCGCTACAAATGGATTACTTCCAGATATAACTATTTATATTGATGTTCATCCAGAAATTGGACTAGCAAGAATAAAGAAAAATAATCGTGAAGAAAATAGATTAGATTTGGAAAAATTAGAATTTCATAAACAAGTATATGAAGGATATCGTCAAGTATCTTTAATGTTTCAAAATCGCTTTAAAGTGGTCAATGGTGAACAGTCTAAAGAGCAAGTGTATGAGGATACAATAAATATTATAAATGAAGCAATAAAACAAAAGGAGATTAATTAATGGATTTTAGTAATTTATTTACAACGCAACCCCAAGTTGTAAAACTAATTAATAATAGTTTTCAAAGTAATCATTTGGTTAATACTTATTTGTTTTATGGTGAAAAAGGAACTTTAAAAATGGATGCAGCATTGTATTTTGCTAGTCTTGTTTTATGTGAAGCAGGGGGTGCATGCGGTGTTTGTGAACAATGTAAAAGAATTGAACAACTTACCAACCCTAATATATTTATCATTAGTCCAGAGCAAGAAACGATTAAAAAAGAACAAATAGATTCATTAGAACATGAATTTGCATTATCATCAGATTATAAGCGAGTATTTATAATTAAGGATATTGATAAAGCAACTCTTTCAGCAAGTAATTCATTATTAAAATTTTTGGAATCATTAAATGAAGGTGATTATGGTATTTTATTATCAGAAAATATTAATTTAGTTCTTCCAACAATAAAGTCAAGAAGTGTATTAGTACATTTTTTACCAAAAGCTAAACAGCTTATTAGCAAAGAATTAATAAATAGAGGCGTTATAGAAGATAATAGTAGAGCTATTGCAACTATAACAAATAATTCTAGTGAAGCAATGAATATGGCTAAAGATAAAATGTTTAATCAAATATTAGACTTAGTAAAAAAAATAGGTGTAGATATTGAAGATGAAAGTAAAAATATTACATTAGAACTTGTAACAGAAGGTAATTTTTTAAAACAATTAGAGAAAAAATATCATATCTATTTTTTAGATTTATTAATTAATATTCAAAGTGATAAAGTAAAAAAACAATTATGTATGGATAATCTAGTATTTTCTGATACATTAGAATTTTGTCAATTAACTTTATCAAGAAAACAGGAAGTTAAAATTTTAGAAATAATACTTAATTATAAAGAAAAAATGAAGTATAATATAAATATTGATTTGATGTATACTTCAATGTTAATTGAAATAGGAATGGTGACAAGATGAAAAAGATAGTAGGAGTAGGATTTAAGGAAGTTGGCAAAATATATTGGTTCAACCCTGGTCCATTAACAATTCAAGAAGGAACAAAAGTTGTTGTTGAAACGATTAGAGGATTAGAGTTAGGTCATATAGTATGTGAAACAAAGGAAGTTGAGGACAGTGAAGTAGAATACGAATTAAAAGATGTAATACGTATAGCTAGTCCAAAAGATATCAAAAAATATGAAGAAAATGAGACTAAAGCTGAAAAAGCACTAGTTAGAGTAAAAAAGATAATATCAGATTACAAATTAGAAATGAAAACGTTGGGATGCGAATATACTTTAGATGGCACTAAATTATTAATATACTATAACGCTGAAGGAAGAGTAGATTTTAGAGAATTAGTTAAAGCGTTAGCAAGTGACTTTAAAGTTCGTATTGAATTACGTCAAATTGGCCAAAGAGAAGGCGTTAAATTTTTAGGGGCAATTGGTTCATGCGGAATGGAAGTTTGTTGCAAAAGACATTTAAGAGAATTTGATTTAGTAACTATGAAAATGGCTAAAGACCAAGGAATGACGTTATCTTCAAATAAAATTGCGGGTATATGCGGTAAACTAATGTGTTGTATAGCATATGAAAGTAAAGCATATGAAGAACTTCATAAAATTGTACCAGGAGTAGGAGAACAAGTTAAAACTCCAACGTGTGAATGTTGTAAAGTTATAAATGCAGATTATCTTCGTCAAATTGTTCGAACTGACAACGATGGAGTAGTTGAAGAATGGGAAGCTGACAAAGTAAAAAGATTAAAACAAAAAGTGGAAAAAACAGATGAAGCAAATTCATGAGTTATTAGGGTATAAAAATTTAAAAATAGTTCAAGATGATGATATGTTTAGTTTTTCAGTTGATTCAATGCTATTAGCAGATTTTATTAAACCAAATTATAAAACAATTAAAATTGTAGATTTATGTACAGGAAATGGACCTATCCCATTATTTTTAACATTAAAAACACAAGCAAATATAATTGGTGTTGAAATTCAAAAAGAAGTTTATGATATGGCTATTGAAAGTTTACATTTGAATCATTTAGAAAGCCAAATAACATATATAAATAGAGATTTAAAAAATGTTTATAAGGAAATAGGAGCTAATAGTTATGATATTGTTTCCGTTAACCCACCCTATTTTAAATGGGATAAAAAGAGCAATACGAATAAAAATGATTTTTTAACAATAGCAAGACATGAAATAAAAGCTACATTAGAAGATATTGTTGTTGAAGCTAAAAAATTGCTTGTAGATGGTGGATCTTTTTATATGGTACATCGTAGTGAAAGATTTCCTGAAATTGTGGAAATAATAAATAAAAATTGCTTTCAAATAAAAACAGTGAGATTTGTATATTCCAAGCCAACTTCAAATGAGTCGTTATTTGTTTTGATTGAGGCAAGAAAAAATAAAAAAGCGGGATGTAAAGTCTTACAACCACTGTATATTTATGATGAAAATAACAATTATTCTCAAGAAGTTTTAAAAATATTCAATTTTAAGAAAATAAATAGTTGTGAATAAAGTTAATGTATGATATAATAACTAAAAAAGAGGTGAACGTTATGTTATTAAGTTTATTATCAAAAGAAGAAAAAAATTATTTCGTTGATTTATTAATCAAATTAATATCTGTTGATGGAGCAGCTACAGAAAAAGAATTATCAATTCTAAAAAAATTTAAGGCTGAAATAGGGGAAGATTTAGCAAAATATCATAAAACAAATTTAAGTAAAGAAAAATTAATTGATTATTTTGCCGCAAAATCAACAACTATTAGAAACTTAGTATTTTATAACCTTGTTTCTGCATCTCTTAATGATGATTGGTATAGCGTAGAAGAACATTTCTTAATTGAAACTATTCAAGAAAAATTCCAAATAACAGATAAAAAGAAATATGAATTAATGAAACAAGTATACGCAGAAAGAGATTTGCGTGAAAAAATTAAAAGGATTATACAAGAAAAATGTTAGTCCAAAAGTCTTATTTAGATATTTCCCCAACACTTTACTTAATACCAACTCCAATTGGAAACTTTGATGATATGACATTTAGGAGTGTTGAAGTATTAAAAAGTGTTGACTATATTTATTGTGAGGATACAAGAGTGACTAAGGTATTACTTAGTCACTTTAATATTTTAACTCCTTTGAGAAACTATCATATATTTAATGAAGATGTTAAATGTGATGAAATAATTAGCCTTTTAAAAGAAGGTTATAATATCGCCTTAGTCAGTGATGCCGGGTTACCATGCATTAGTGATCCGGGATTTTTAGTTTCTTCAAATGCAATCAAGCAAGGTATTAAAGTAGTTAGTTTACCAGGAGCTAGTGCATCGCTTACGGCTTTAATTGCTTCAGGTTTACCTAATGATACATTCTATTTTAATGGATTTTTAAATAGTAAAAGAACACAAAGAATAAAAGAATTAGAAATTTTATCCACAAAAAAAGAGACATTGATTATATATGAAGCTCCACATCGAATTATCGAAACTCTAAAAGATATATATAAAGTTTTTGGTAATAGAAGAATTGTTATAGCAAGAGAACTTACCAAAAAATATGAAGAATATATTAGAGGTACATTAGAGGAAATAATTAATAACATTACAGAATTAAAAGGAGAAATTGTATTAATTATTGAAGGAAGTTCAATTGATAAAGAAGTTAAAACACTGAATGAACAGACTATACAAGAACATTATAACTATTATATCAAACAAGGTATGATAGAAACTGATGCCATGAAAAGAGTTGCAAAAGATAGAAATATTTCTAAAAGTATAGTATATAAAGAAATCAAATGTTAATTTTTTATTTGCATTCAGATAAAAGTATGTTATAATAAACAGAGTTGAAAACAAAATTGAAAGGAATTTATATGGAATATTTTTATGCTTTTCTTTTATTGTTTGGGGGATTAGGAGCCTTTTTAATGGGGGCAAAAACAGTATCAGACAATACGGAAAAACTAGCTAATACGAAAATCAGAGCAATGTTTAACAAAACAAGTAAAAGTAAACTTGCGGGAGTAGGAATAGGAGCTGCATCAACAGCTATTGTTCAAAGTTCAGGTTTAACAACTATTATGGTTGTTGGACTAGTAAATGCGGGAATTATGACGTTATATCAAGCAACTACTGTTATTATGGGAGCTAATATTGGTACAACAATTACTGCACAAATTGCATCACTGCAAGCTTTTCAATTTGATAAAATTGCTATTGCTTTTACAGGGATTGGTATGTTAATGAATATGGTGGCCAAAAAAGATAAGGTTAAGTCAATTGGCTTTGCCATTGCTGGTTTAGGTTTAGTATTCATGGGATTATATTTAATGAAAGAGTCTATGGATTCTTTCAGTAATGATTCTGTTGTGACAGATTTATTTCATAAAATTAATAATCCATTTTTACTTTTATTTTTAGGAATAGTTTTAACAGCTCTAGTACAAAGTAGTTCTGCAATTACATCAATTTTAATATCAATGGCCAGTGCTGGATTAGTAATAGGTAGTGGTGGTAATTCAGTATTATTTATTATACTAGGTAGTAATATAGGATCATGTGTTACAGCTATTATGTCTTCTATTGGGGCATCGCGTAATGCCAAACGTGCATCATTAATTCACTTGATGTTTAATGTGTTTGGATCAGTATTATTTATTATATTATTACTATTATGGCCAAGTTTTATGGATCAAACATTTGGTACTTGGTTTAAAAATACAAGTACACAAATTGCTATGTTCCATACTGCCTTTAATGTAATATGTACAATTATATTTTTGCCATTAACAAATGGCTTTGTATTCTTAGCAAAAAAATTAATTAAAGACAAAGATGAAAAAGAAGAAATTAAAACATATTTAGATAAACGTTTCTTACAAACTCCTTCTCTTGCAATTGATGCAACGCTTCGTGAAATCAATATGTTACTTGATATGGCTATGGAATCAGTGAGTGTAGCATTAATTGGTTTCGATAATCGAGATATATCTAGAAAAGAAGAAGTTGATAGCATCAATGATAATATTGGAATTATTAGTAAAAACATAACAGACTATCTTGTTGAAACATCTGCACGCCAAACATCATTAGAAGATGAAAAAGCAATTTCAGCTTTACATCATAATAATGGAGATATTGTGAGAATTAGTGAACTTGCGGATAATATTACAAAATATACGTATAAGAGAGTTAAAGAAGATTTGCATTTTTCTGATAGCGTTAAAGTACAAGTCAAAGATATGCATAATACTTTAGAAGAATTGTGTAAGAACGTTAAGGAAACAATCAATACAAAAAATAAAGAATGTTTAAAAACGGTTGATGAAATTGAAGACTCAATAGACAATACTAGAAAAGTATTAGTAGCAAGTCATATTGAGAGAATGAATGCTGGTATATGCAAACCAGCAAGTAGTAATGTGTTTTTGAATTTAGTAAATAATTTAGAACGTATAGGAGACCATTTATCTTATATTGCTCATTCAGTTGATGAATTATAATGAGGAGATTAAAATGAACCAAAATACTTTAAAATTAAATTATAAAAATACATTTAAAATTGCATTTGCTTTTTTTGGCATTTTAATGTTATGGCAAGCTTATAATTTTTATTGCCCTTTAATTCTAAAGGCTTTGCTTTTAGAAAAAGGGATTGAAAACAATAATTTTATTGTTGGTGTTATTATGGCGCTTGATAATGTAGTAGCAATATTAATTATGCCTCTTGTTGGTAAATGGTCAGATAAAACCAATACTAAATGGGGAAAAAGAATGCCATATATTATTATTGGTATGGCTTTAACTGCTATTGTTTTTCCATTTATTGCACTTATGTGTATGTGGAATTCACTTGCTGGTGTAATTATATTTATGATGCTTTTCTTAATTATTATGCAAGGATACCGTTCACCAGCAGTAGCATTTATGCCGGATATAACTCCTAAACCACTTCGTGCAACTGCTAATGGTATTATCAATCTAGTTGGATATTTAGGAGGAGTATTTGTTACAATCCTAGGTATGATTCCTGCTTTTAAGTTAAATAGTACTTCTACTTTACCTCAAATTCAAAATGCGGTATTATGGCCATTTGTTATTTGTACGATAGTGTTTGTGATTGTATTATTATATTTATTATTTTCGATTAATGAAAAAAGATTATTAGAACAAACAAAAAGCGATGTATTAGCAGGAGAAAAACTTGCGGAAACTACTGAAGAAATAAAAGAAGATAATGTATTATCTAAAACAGATAAAAAGAATTTTATAATAATATTAATAGCAATATTTTTCTGGTTCATGTCTTTTAATTCATTTGAAACATTTGGCAGTACATTTGGTAAAGAAGTATTAAATGATACTGGTGTTATTAGTACAATGTCTATGCTATTATCTGTTACAAGTATCTTATCATTTGTATTATTCTCATCGTTGTCAAATAAAATTGGAAGAAAAATGACAATAATTATTGGACTTGCTTTCTTAGTCTTTGCACTTGTTTTATTATCAATTGTTACACTAACTGTGAATTTTGATGAGGGTGCTGGTACTTGGAAAATATTCTTTTATATAATGGCAGTATTAATGGGAATTGGATGGGCTTTAATTAACATTAATTCGTTCCCTATGGTTGTTGAATTTTCTAATAAAAATAACTTAGGTAAGTTCACAAGCTATTATTACATAGCATCTATGCTTGCCCAATCTATTACACCAATTTTGGTTGGTTTAATTATGGATGATCCATTTAGGATTGATCCAAATCATTTGGGCTTGAAAGTATTATTCTTATATGCAGCCATATTAATGATCATAGCTTTAGTAATATTTATATTTATTAAAGAAAAAATAACAATATCTGACAGAAGAAAAAATGTTTCAAAAAAATCAGCATTAGAAAATTTAGGAGATATTGATAGTTAATAAGTAGAAAAAGCAATATTTAATTTATTGCTTTTTTTTAAGCTTAAAAACAGTTAAATATGAAAAAGCTTTATTAAACTATTTCAAAAAAAGACTTAACTTTTTAATTAAAATGTAGTATAATATACATTGAAGAGTAGCATAACATTTATGCTAGTGAATTTTTTTATCATGGAGGTTTTTAAAATGGCTAAAAAATTTCAATCAATGGATGGAAACCAAGCCGCTGCATGGGCTTCTTATGCTTTTACAGAAGTAGCTGGTATTTATCCTATTACTCCTTCATCACCAATGGCTGAATATACAGATGATTGGTCTAGTAAAGGACAAAAAAACTTATTTGGAATGCCTGTTAGAGTTGTTGAAATGCAATCAGAAGCAGGAGCAGCTGGTACTGTTCATGGATCATTACAAGCTGGTGCCTTAACTACAACTTACACAGCTAGTCAAGGATTACTATTAAAGATTCCTAACATGTATAAAATTGCTGGTGAATTATTACCAGGAGTTATTCATGTTTCAGCTAGATCATTAGCTACACAAGCATTATCAATCTTTGGTGATCATCAAGACGTTATGGCATGCCGTCAAACTGGATTTGCTATGTTAGCAACATCTAGTGTACAAGAAGTAATGGATTTAGCTGGTGTTGCTCACTTAGCAGCAATCAAATCTAGTGTTCCATTTATGCATTTCTTTGATGGTTTCAGAACAAGTCATGAAATTCAAAAAGTAGAAGTAATGGATTATGAAGTATTCGATCGTTTATTAGATCGTGAAGCAGTTGCTAAATTTAGAAGCAGAGCACTAAACCCAAACAACCCAGTTGAAAAGGGATCTGCACAAAATGACGACGTATACTTCCAAGCACGTGAAGCACAAAATAAATATTACGATGCAGTTCCAGACATTGTTAATGAATATATGCAAGAAATATCTAAAGTTACAGGAAGAGATTATGCACCATTCAATTATTATGGTGATCCTGAAGCTACAGATGTTATCGTATCAATTGGTTCTGTAAATGAATGTATTAAAGAAGTAATTGATTACAAAATGAAACAAGGCGAAAAAGTAGGTGCAGTAAATGTACACTTATATCGTCCATTCTCTAAAAAATACTTTATGGCAGCAATGCCAAAAACTGTTAAGAGAGTTGCAGTTTTAGATAGAACTAAAGAACAAGGTTCAATTGGCGAACCATTATATCTAGATGTTAAGAGTGTATTCTATGGAGAAAAGAGTGCTCCAATGATTATTGGTGGTAGATATGGATTATCTAGTAAAGATACTACTCCTGCACAAATCTTTGCAGTATATAAAAACTTAGCAAAAGGAAAGAAAGCTTTAGATAACTTCACTGTAGGTATTAATGATGATGTTACTCATTTAAGTTTACCTCTAGAAAAAGAAATTAATGTTGCTGGAGATAAAGCTAGTCAATTAATCTTCTTTGGATTAGGTAGTGATGGTACAGTTGGTGCTAATAAGAGTACTATTAAAATTATTGGTGATAATACTGATAATTATGCACAAGCATATTTTGCATATGACTCTAAAAAATCTGGCGGTGTTACAAGAAGCCATTTAAGATTTAGTCCAGAACCAATTCGTTCAACATACTTAGTTACTCAAGCTGACTTTGTTGCTTGTAGTTTAGATACATATGTTGAAAAATATGATATGTTATCTTCTTTAAAAGAAAATGGTACATTCTTACTAAATACAACTAAACCAGTTGATGAACTAATTGAATTTATGCCAAATTCATTTAAAGCAGAATTAGCTAAAAAACATGCTAAATTTTATATCATTGATGCAACAACATTAGCTCGCCAAATTGGACTTGGAAATAGAACTAATACAATTATGCAATCAGCATTCTTCAAGTTAAATGAACAAATTATGCCATATGAAAAAGCACAAGAATTAATGAAATATTATGCTAAAAAGACATATAGCAAAAAAGGTGAAGCAGTTGTTGAATTAAACTACAAAGCAATTGATACAGGTGCTCAAGGATTAGTTGAAGTAGCAGTTGATCCAGCATGGGCTACATTAAAACCTGAAAAAGTAAAAGTAGATAAGACTTTACCTGAATTCGTTCAAAAAATTGCTAATCCAATTAATGCAATTAAAGGTTATGATTTACCTGTTTCAGCATTTATGGGATATGAAGATGGTACTATGATTAGTGGTACAACAGCATATGAAAAACGTGAAATTTCAACATTCGTACCAGTTTGGAATCCAAATAACTGTATCCAATGTAACCAATGTTCATTTGTATGTCCACATGCTGTAATTAGACCATTCTTAGTAACACCTGAAGAAGAAAAGAAAGCTCCAAAAACAGCTAAATATTTAAATGCTGTTGGTAAAGGTTTAGAAGGATTAAAATATACAATCCAAATTTCTGCAGCCGATTGTACAGGATGTGAAGTATGTGTTAATACATGTCCTGGTAAGAAAGATAAAGATGGTAATGTAAATAAAGCTATATCAATGGTTAATGTTGACGAATTACATCATAACAAGACATATCATGATAGTGAATATTTCTTCAATAATGTAAGTTATAAAACAGATTTAGTTGATATCACAGCAAATGCTAAAAACTCACAATTTGCACAACCATTATTTGAATTCAGTGGTGCTTGTGGTGGATGTGGTGAAACTCCATATGTAAAACTTATCACTCAATTATTTGGTGATAGAATGGTAGTTGCTAATGCAACTGGATGTTCATCAATTTATGGTGGTTCTTATCCAGCATCTCCATATACAAAGAATAAAGAAGGTATGGGACCAGCATGGGCTAACTCACTATTTGAAGATAATGCTGAATTTGGTTATGGTATGAGAATGGCAACAGAAGCATTACGTAATCGTTTAGCAGTATATATGGAAGAAGTTACTAACTGTGAAGAAGCAGATCCACAAGTAAAAGCATTATGTCAAGAATGGTTAGAAAACCGTAAAGACGGAAATGTAACTAAGAGAATCGCTAAAGAATTAGTACCACTTCTTGAAGGAAAAGATTGTGAAACAGCAAAACATATTCTTGAATTAAAAGACTATATTATGAAACGTTCACAATGGATCTTCGGTGGTGATGGATGGGCATATGATATTGGTTACGGAGGCTTAGACCATGTAATTGCTAACCAAGAAGATGTAAACATCTTAGTTATTGATACAGAAGTATATTCTAATACAGGTGGACAATCTTCTAAATCAAGTCCTACAGCTTCAATTGCAAAATTCACAGCTGGTGGAAAGACTGGTAAGAAGAAAGACTTAGCTGCTATCGCTATGAGTTATGGACATGTATATGTAGCAACAATTGCTCATGGAGCATCTCAAGCTCAAATGTTAAAGGCTATAAAAGAAGCAGAAAGTTATGATGGACCATCTATCATTATCGCATATGCTCCATGTATTAATCATGGATTAAAACGTGGTATGAGCAAATCTCAAGAACAAGCTAAACTTGCTGTTGAATGCGGATATTGGGTAACATTCAGATATGATCCAAGAAGAATTGAACAAGGATTAAATCCATTCCAATTAGATTCTAAAGAACCACAATGGGAAAAATATGAAGATCATCTTATGACTGAAACTCGTTATGCACAATTGAAAGCAGTTAACCCAGAACATGCAGCTCACTTATTAGAAGTTAATATGGAAGAAGCTCAAAGAAGATATGCTATGTATCAACGTTACTTAGCTATGGATTATTCTAAGAAATAAAATTATTTTTAGAAAATAAATAAAACATCTCTTTTTCGTAAATGAAAAAGGGATGTTTTTTGTATATTAATAATGCATTAAAGAATAGGAGAAATTAAAATAAAAAGAATTATAAGTTTAGTAATTATAATAATTAGTTAAATAATGTTAGTAGGTTGCAAAAGTACTGTCAAAGTAAAATTTTTATTCTATGATTTAGAAGCTAAGTACACAAATTTAGAAAAAGGCGCTATTAAAAAACCCAAAAATATACCTTCTTTTTTAAAAATTCAAAACAACAATGATATTGGGATTCTTCATTTCAAGAGAAATATTATTTTGAAAGCATAAAAAAAGATCTGATGCAACTGAAGAAGATTTATATGTAATTATTTCATATCTTATTCATAATGATATGTTAGCACCTAAAATAAGAGATCTACAAAATGACGAAAAAAGTGAATGTTTTAATTATTATATAGCGGGTGTCCCATTCCATGAATATACTATATGTAGAAAGTATATTTCTTCAGTTAATTATAATAAATTGTATACTATAGATGAAGCTTATAATTATAACTTGATATCATTCGATGATATTAAAAAGCTTGCTGCACTTATGTAGAATAATATTGATTATTTAATTGTAAAAACAAGTGTTAACTTTATATAGAAACTAAGAATATAATTCTTGGTTTCTTTTTTATAAACAAATTGCGATTATTCATTAAATATGTTATAATAATATATATTAAAGGAAAACAATATGAAAAAGATTTTGCCTTATTTAAAAAAACAAAGAATAAGAATGATTATTGGATTAACTATAAAAGTAATAGGAACACTAATGGATTTAGCTATTCCTTATATATTAACTTTTATAATTGATGATGTCATTCCAACAATCCCAGAAAATAATTATAAGCCAATTATATTATATGGATTGTTGATGATAGGGTGTGCTATTATTTGTTTTCTATTAAATGTATTAGCTAACCAAAGTGCATCATATGTTGCTAAGTGCGTTACTGAAAATTTACGTAATGATTTATTTATGAAAGTTGAGTCATTAGACAGTAGCCAAATAGATGAAATCACAATGCCTTCATTAATATCAAGACTTAGTAACGATACATATAATGTTCATCAAATGGTAGGAATGATACAACGATTAGGGGTTAGAGCACCAATCCTTTTAATTGGTGGTATAATTGTTACATTTACTCTTGATAAAGTACTAACATTAGTATTATTACTAACCCTTCCATTCATTATCTTTTTTACAATTCTCATATCAAAACTAGGTATACCATTATTTAAAAAAGTTCAAGAATCAATCGATATAATGGTTAAAGTAATAAGAGAAAATATAAGCGGAATTAGAGTAATTAAAGCCTTATCTAAAATGGATTATGAACAAAAAAGATTTCAAAAAATAAATAAACAAGTAATGGATTATGAGTTATCAAGTGGTTATACGATGGCATTTTTAAATCCATTAATAAATATATTTTTAAATATAGGATTAGTAATGGTTGTTGTTGTAGGTGCCATTAGAATAAAAGATGGTACTACAGAAGTAGGAAAGGTAATAGCTTTTACAACATATTTTACAATAATATCTAATGCAATGCTTTCAATCACTAGAATATTTATTATATTATCTCGCTCAATTGCTTCTCTTGTTAGAATTGAATATGTATTAGATTTACCATCAAAATTAAAGCAAGAAGATAAAGAAGAAAAACATAATGATTCATTAATTGAATTTGATGATGTATCATTTAGCTATAATAAAAAAGAAATGAATCTAGAACACATATCATTTCAAATTAAAGCAAATGAAACATTAGGAATAATAGGATCAACTGGAAGTGGTAAAACCACAATCATAAATTTGCTTATGAGATTTTATGATGTTGATAAAGGTGCGATATATATTAAAGGTAAAAATGTTAAGGCATATAAAAAAGAAGATTTAATTGAATTGTTTGGAACGGTATTTCAAAATGACACAATATTTTCAAACACCATTAAAGAAAACATTACTTTTGGAAGAAATATAAAAGAAAATGAGTTAAACAAAGCTATCAAATCTAGTCTTTCAGAAAATATTATATATAAAAACAAAGAAGGGCTTGATACATTGCTTACTCCTAAAGGAACTAATTTAAGTGGTGGCCAAAAACAAAGACTATTTATTGCCCGTGCTTTAGCTAATAATCCTGAAATACTAGTATTAGATGACTCATCTAGTGCCTTAGATTATAAAACAGATAGTCAATTAAGAAACAATATTAAAGAAAATTATAAAACAACAATGATTATAATAGCACAAAGAATAAGTTCAATTAAAGATTGCAATCAAATTATAGTTTTAGATGAAGGTAAGATTGAAAGTATAGGAGCACATAATGATTTGCTTTTAAAGTCTACTATATATCAAGAAATATATCGCTCACAAATGGGAGGTGGTATAAATGAATAGTAGAGGTGGAAAAGCAAGAGTATTTCAAAAGCCTAAAAATAAAAAATATGTATTAAAAAGACTATGGAATTATTTGTTTAAATATAAATGGTTACTACTACTTGCGCTTGTTCTAACAATATTTTCTAACACTTTTGCTTTAATAGGGCCAAAACTTTTGGGATATGTAATTAATGAGTTAGATCCATTAAAAAATAATGGAAATATCAATTTAAGTATTGTTTATAAATATGCATTTTATATGGCAATTTTTTATGTTGCATCTAGTGTATTCCAATATATATTATCAAGACTAATGATGGTTATAAGTAAAAAAATAGTATATAAAATGCGTGAAGATGCATTTAATAAACTACAAATATTGCCTGTTAGTTATTTTGATAATAATACTATTGGTGATATTATTAGTAAGATGTCATATGATATTGATACTATTAATAGTTCATTATCAAGTGATTTGATATCAATATGTACAAGCATAATAACAGTCGTTGGATCATTAGTAATGATGATTACAATTGCTCCAATATTAGTTTTAGTATTTGTTATAACAATACCTATTTCATTAATGTTTACAAGATTTATGTTAAAAAGAACACATAAATTATTTAAGAAACGTTCATATATGTTAGGCGAGTTGAGTGGCTTTAATGAGGAAATGATAACAGGCACAAAAACAATTAAAGCATATGGACAAGAAGAAACAGTTATAAATGATTTTAAAAAAATCAATAAAGAAGCGGCTAATGCTGCATATAAAGCTGAATATTACGGATCAATAACAGGTCCTGGTGTTAGCTTTGTAAATAATTTATCAGTAGCTTTAATATGCATATTTGGATCAATACTATATGTAATTGGTATGTTAGAGTTAGGAGATGTATCATCTTTCTTGCAATACTCCCGTAAATTTTCAGGACCAATCAATGAAGTTGCTAATATATTTGTGGACATACAATCAGCATTAGCAGCAGGTGAAAGAGTGTTTAACTTAATAGATAGTGAACCTGAAACTAAAGATAATGAAAGTGCAATAAGTCTTGAAAGTGTTAAAGGAAATGTTAGTTTTAAACACGTAAGTTTTGGATATACTAAAGACAAAGAAATTATTCACAACTTATCCTTTGATGCTCTTAAAGGAAAAGTAGTAGCCATCGTTGGTCCAACGGGAGCTGGCAAAACTACCATAGTAAATTTACTTATGAGATTCTATGATATAGATAGAGGAAATATTTACTTAGATAGTAATAACATTATGAATATTAAAAGAAATGATTTACGTAAAAGTTATGCTATGGTTTTACAAGATACTTGGTTATTTGAAGCAAGTGTATATGATAATCTTGCTTATAGTGATGAAAACATATCTTTAGAACAAGTTAAAGCAGTTTGTAAAATTGCAAGAATTCATAATTTTATTGAACGACTTCCCAAGGGATACGATACAATATTAACAGAGGGTGGAACAAATATATCAAAAGGTCAAAAGCAACTATTAACAATTGCTAGAGCAATGTTATTAAATGCTCATATGTTAATTTTGGATGAAGCAACATCAAATGTTGATACAAGAACAGAAATAAAAATACAAGAATCAATGAAGCATTTAATGGAAAATAAGACATGCTTCATAATTGCTCACCGCTTATCCACAATTCAAAATGCGGATTTGATATTAGTTGTAAAAGATGGAAATATTATCGAACAAGGAAATCATGAAGAATTACTAAAATTTAAAGGATTTTATCATGAATTATATTATTCACAATTTAAATAAGGAGAAGTAAAATGGATAATTTAAAAAAGAGTTGTAAATTAGTTAGTGATATAATGGAGATTGTTATATTAATAGTATTATCAATATTAATTCTTACCAAAAATAAATATGTTGGTATTTTAGCTATTACTATTTCTGGAATAAGTATTGTTATAACAATATTAAGTAGTGAAAATTTTAAGCCACTAGAGATCATTAAAAATATGAAATTATATTTTTTTATTGATGCGCTGTTATTTGCAATTGCCAAAATAGAAGGATTAAATATTTTATACTATATCACAATTATTGTTGGTGTAGCACTGTTATTAATATCTTTTGTATTTTTATTTCATAACGATAATGAAGATAATAAACCAGTAAAGAAAAAGGCTAAAAATAAAAGCAAAAAGAAAAAGAAGTAATACTTCTTTTTTTCTTTATTAAAAAAATTATTATATTTCGTGCAGAAATGTAAAAAAAGTGATATAATACTAACAATAAAAAGATAAACTAATATTTAAGGAGATTAAGTATATGGAATTAGTTATTAAAAATTTACATGCCAAAGTAGAGGATAAAGAAATATTAAAAGGAGTTAACTTAACTATCAAAACAGGAGAAATGCATGCAATAATGGGTCCAAATGGAACAGGAAAGTCAACACTTGCAGCTGTAATTATGGGGCATCCTAGATATGAAGTAACAGAAGGAAGCATTACTCTTGATGGTGAAGATATTTTGAGTATGAGCGTAGATGAAAGAAGTAGAAAAGGTCTCTTTTTAGCAATGCAATATCCAAATGAAATTCCTGGTATTACTAATTCAGATTTTATTAAATCTGCTATGCAAGCAAGATTAGGTGAAAATGAACATGTTTCTTTATTTAAGTTCATTAAAGAAATGGATAAGGCAGTTGCTGATTTAAAAATGAATCCAGATCTTCCACATAGATATATAAATGAAGGATTTTCAGGTGGAGAAAAGAAACGTAATGAAATACTTCAAATGAAAATGTTGAAACCTCATTTTGCTATTCTTGATGAAATAGATTCAGGATTAGATGTCGACGCATTAAGAATAGTTGGTGAAAATGTAAATAACATGAAGAGCGATGAATTTGGTGCTTTAATTATAACACACTATCAAAGACTACTTGATTATATTAACACAACTCATGTTCATATCATGATGAATGGAAAAATAGTAAGAAGCGGTGGTAAAGAATTGATTACTAAAATAGATAATGAAGGATATGATTGGATTAAAGCAGAACTTGGTATTATTGATGAAATTCCTCACAAGGCTAGTGTAGTGTTAGGTTCATGTGCTTTAAACAATAAAGGAGCAAAATAATGGGACATTTCCAAGATTATGAAAATAATATTAAAGAACTAATTAATGATGATGATAGTTATTTAGTTCTTTATAACGGTAAAGCAATTAGAAGAAATATAAATGATGAAGAAGTAGAAGTAAATAGTGATGATTCATTTGATCCATATGAAATCTGTGAACGTAAACGTACATCTATAGAAGAAGAGATTGTAACAAAATCACCTTTTACTGTTAGTATTCATATAATAAAAGCAGTAAACTTAAAAGTAATCATTATTAATGATACGCTAGAATATAGTAATATTGTTTATAATATTAATAAAAACATTAAAGCAGAAGTAACAAAGATATATCTAAATGTTAACACTAATTATCATACATTAGTAGATGTTGAATTAGAACAAAATGCAATTTTAGATTATACAAGTATTCAATTATGTCATAATGAATTTAAAGAAATAATGAATGCATATTTAGATGAAAGTGCAACGCTATATTTAAACTCATTACAAGCTAATAAAAATGTAGTAAATAATGAAACAAATATATATTTATATGGCTTACATGCAAATACAAATATTAATAATTCAATCATAAATGCTACAGGTTTAGAACAAAACTATAATTATAATGTGTATCATTGGTATAATGAAACAGTATCAGAATTAATGAATTATGCAATATGTAAAAACACATCTATTTTAAATATCAATAGTAATGGATTAATTAAAAAAGGTTGTGCAAAATCAGTGATTAATCAAAAATCCAGAGGCATAATTTTAGATTTGCATTCAACAATTTCCGCAAATCCCCTTCTTCAAATTGATGAATATGATGTTGTTGCAAATCATGGAGCATCAATTGGAGCAATAGATGATGAAGATTTATATTATTTGATGAGCCGTGGATTAACAAAAGAAGAAAGTGAAAGATTAATTGTTATTGCTTATGTTGATCCAATGATTAAAACTATTAAGGATGAAAAAGTAAAAGAATATATCAATAAAGCAATTACAGATATTGTTTACTAGGGAGGATATAATGATAAATATTGCGGACATAAAAAAAGAGTTTCCAATATTTGAGAACAATAAAAATTTAGTATATTTAGATAGTGGAGCTACATCTCTAAAACCAAAATGTGTATTAGATAAAATGGATGAATACTATACTAAATATGGTGTTAATATTCATCGTGGTGTTTATAAATTAAGCTATGAAGCAACAGAAGAATATGACAAAGCAAGAAATATAGTAGCTAAATTTTTAAATGCGGAATTTAAAGAAATTGTCTTCACAAGAAATGTAAGTGAAGCATTAAATGATATATGTTTAATGCTTGAAAAAAGTTTAAACGAAGGAGACGAAGTTATATCAAGTGAACTTGAACATCATAGTTCTGTTCTTCCTTGGATGAAAGCATGTGAAAGAAGAAAAGCTAATTTAAGATATATACCACTAGATACAGAAGGTCGTATCACAATAAATAATTTCAAAAAAGTATTAACAGATAAAACCAAAGTTATTGCTTTAACTATGGTTTCAAATGTTATGGGATATTTAACACCAATTAAGGAAATTATTGAAGAAGCACATAAAAGAAATATAATTGTGATAGTTGATGCTGCTCAAGCCGTTCAACATTTTAAAATAAATGTTAAAGAATTAGATTGTGACTTTTTAGCATTCTCAGGACATAAGATTTTAGGACCAACTGGAATTGGCGTTTTATATGGTAAAAAGAATATTTTAAAACAGCTTGAACCATTATATTATGGTGGTGATATGAATGAAGAAGTTGGGCTTGACTATGTAACTATTAAAGATATACCATTTAGATTTGAAACCGGCACACCCGCAATTGCGGAAGCAATAGGTCTAGGAAGAGCATTAGAATTTATTGAAGCAATAGGGCTAGATACAATTCATAAACATGAGCAAGAGTTAATGACTTATGCTATGGATAAATTAAAAGAAGTACAAGGTATTACAATTTATAATAAAACAAGTGATGTTGGTATAATAAGTTTTAATATTGATGGTGTACATCCTCATGATGCTGCTTCATTTTTTGATGAGGCTAATATATGTTTAAGGGCTGGACATCACTGTGCACAATTAATAACAAAATGGTTGCATTGTGTTGGCACATTAAGAGCATCGTTATATATATATAACACATATGAAGATATTGATAAATTTGTGAAAGTCATTAAAGAAACAGTTGAGTTCTTTAAACAATTTTAGGAGATGAATGTGATGAATAATATGCAAAATTTATATCGCCAAGTTATTATGGATCATTATAAAAATCCAAGAAATAAAGGATTAACAGGTAAAGGCAAAACTACCCATTTACATAATCCTTCATGTGGCGATGATATTACTGTTGAAGTAGAAATAGAAAATAATGTTTTAAAAGGCGTTCATCATGATGGAACAGGATGTTCAATATGTTGCTCTAGTGCATCTGTTATGTCAGAAGTATTGAGTGGTAAGACTGTGGATGAGGCTAAAGATATCATTAATGATTATGTTAATATGATCAAGGGAGAAGAAATAAAAGATCCTGATCGTTTGGATGAAGCACTAGTTTATCAAGGAGTGGCACAATTTCCAGCACGTATGAAATGTGCTACAATTGCTTGGAAAGCGTGTGAAGAATTATTAGGTGATGAAGATGAATGAAAATGAAAAAATAAATAATATAGTTGGTGACTATAAATATGGATTCACAACAGATGTAAAAAATGTTGTTGACACAGGAAAAGGATTATCAGAAGAAGTTGTAAGAAAAATATCAGAATTAAAGCATGAGCCTGATTGGATGCTTGAATTTCGTCTTAAAGCATATAAAAAGTTTTGTGAAATGCCATTGCCTAATTTTGGACCTGATTTAAAGTTTTTGAATTTTGATGATTATACATATTTTATCAAATCTAGTAAAGGTGTAGAAAATAAATGGGATAAGGTTCCAGGTGCCATTAAAGATACATTTGATAAATTAGGCATACCTGAAGCCGAAAAAAAGTTTTTAGCAGGTGTTTCAACGCAATTTGAGTCAGAAGTTGTATATCATAATACCATTGAAGAATTAGAAAAATTAGGTGTAATATTCTGCGATACAGATACAGCTTTAAAAAAATATCCTGATTTAGTCAAAGAATATTTTGGTAAAGTTGTTCCTTATTCAGATAATAAGTTTGCAGCTTTAAATTCATGTGTTTGGAGCGGTGGTTCATTTATTTATGTTCCAAAAGGAGTAAAGATTGAAAAGCCATTACAATCATATTTCCGTATTAATTCAAAACAAATGGGACAATTTGAAAGAACTTTAATTATTGTTGACGAAGGAGCTAGTGTACATTACGTTGAAGGATGTACTGCCCCAATATATTCTGAAGATTCAC
Source organism: uncultured Bacilli bacterium (assembly GCA_934096585.1). Classification (GTDB taxonomy): domain Bacteria; phylum Bacillota_I; class Bacilli_A; order ML615J-28; family CAG-698; genus CAKOMG01. Next base: position 7,515 of record CAKOMG010000006.1, on the reverse strand, counting down.
TTCATGCAGCAATCGTTGAAATATATATCAAAGATGGTGGATATTGTCGTTATTCAACCGTTCAAAATTGGAGTAATAATATTGTTAATCTAGTTACTAAAAGAGCATTATGCAAGAGTAATGCAACAATGGAGTGGATTGATGGTAATGTAGGATCAATGGTTAATATGAAATATCCAGCATGTATACTTGCGGGAGAAGGAGCAAAAGGAACAACCATTTCTATAGCCTTTGCTTCATCTGGACAATATCAAGATACAGGAGCTAAAATGATCCATCTTGCTCCTAATACTTCCTCAACAATCATTTCTAAATCAATATGTAGAGGTGGAGGAAAAGTAAATTATAGAGGAACAGTAAAACACGGAAAAGATGCATATAATGCTAGAAGTCATGTTGAGTGTGACACTATTATATTAGATGAGTTATCAACAAGTGATACTATTCCATTTAATTATGTTGGCAATCAAAAAGCCAGAATAGAACATGAAGCAAGTGTATCAAAAGTAAGTGATGAGCAATTATTCTATTTAATGAGTAGAGGTATTACAGAACAAGATGCTTTACAAATGATTGTTATGGGCTTTATCGAACCATTTGCGAAAGAACTTCCAATGGAATATGCGGTTGAATTAAATCAATTAATTAAACTTGAAATGACAAATTCAATAGGTTAAATTAGTTTAATATATAGAGATTCGAAAGAATCTCTATTTTTTAACGCAACTATGAAAACATTTTCAATAAAAATTTTTAACTTTTTTGAAACTTTTTTGGGTAAAAATTTGTCTTATTAAGTGAGGGGTAATAAAGGTTTAAAAAAGCTAACAAAAAAGGAGGAATAAATGAAACTTTACATTCAATTTAAAAGACTAATCTTCATTCTCGTTAAACATATTTACAAAAATATAAATGAAAGGAAAAAAGACTTATGGAAAACAAAATCAATAGTAATCAAACAATATGGATTGGAACAGAGGAAGAGTTTAATGCTCTAAATAGTTATAGCAGTGATATATTATATTTTATAACAAAAGGAGAAGAAACAAATGAGTAATAACTTAACAATAAATGATAGTAGCGTAGAAAAAATAGTTGCAGTTTTAAAATATGTTACTATAAATTTTAATGATCAAACTAATTATAAAACAACACAAATACCAGGAACGCCACTAGAAAAGAAGTTTATAAATATCAAAAAAGTAAGTCAATCAACTGATTATATTACTTATAAAATTCATTTCAATTGGATAAACAACGGAGTAAGTGCACCATTATTAGTTCCAAGTATAGACACAACATATACATCAGAATATTGTAATATGCAAGTTGTCAATAAAACAGTTGAAATTCTTTATAATAATAACGCTCAAAATCAATATACAGACTTTTATATAATATCAAGTGAACCATTATATTTCACAGGAAAAACATTTGATGGAGCAGTTTTAAAAACAATTAAAGTAACAAATAATATTACTATTTTTGATACAAACAAATATAAAATGAACCTTTCATTTTTTATAAATGGACTTGGAACCTTAGATAATACTAAATCATTTAATGGAATAATATCAGTATATAAAGATTATGCATGTGAAAAATATTTAGGCGATATAACAATTAATATAAACGTAATAACAAATACAGGACCAGGAGAATAAAAATATGAGTAACTTTGAAAAACTAAAGCAAAAATTAGATGAATTAAAAGAAAAGTTTCCACATGATGAATATATAGAAAAAAGAGGAAGGAAAAAACAAAATCTAAAAATAATAGGAGTGACTGGAAGTAATGGAAAAACTTCAACTGTATTGCTCCTTCATGAATATTTTAAAAGTATAGGAATTAAAAGTGTAGTAGTTGCTAGTTGTGGTATAGATTTAGAAATCAGTAATTATGATAAAAATAGAGAAGTTGATATACCAATATTTAATGAAACATCATTAATTAATGTTATTGATGGAGCAATAAAAGAAGGTGCAGAGTATTTAATACTAGAAATAAATGAAAGAACAATAGAAAAAGGATACATTGAAGGAATTCCATTTAGTATTAGAGCTATAACAAACATAGTACCAAAACACAATACATTATCTTATACAGAAGAAGAATATGTAAATATTAAAAAATCATTTTTTAAAATAGATGAAGAAGATGAATGTATATCTATTTATACCTTAACAGAAAAAGAATTATTAGAAGATTTGATTAGACAAAACAATAAACCATATAAAATAGTTTCATCAGAGTATGTAGCAAGAGTAAAAGGTGTAGAAGAAGAAAAAATAGATTATATGTTACATCAAGGAACAAAAGAATTTGATAGTCTTAATGGATTAAATTTTAATATAAAGACTAAAACAACAGATGAAGAATATCATACAAATTTAATAATGCCATTTAATGCTTTAAACATAACTCTGGCATATGCTATTATTGACAGTCTTAATGAAATGGATAGTGAAGTATTTAAAGAGGTATTAGAAAGAATTATAATACCAGGAAGAGACGAAGTAATAAGATATAATGGTAGAACAATAATTATATCAATAACTTGTACACCGCATTTAGAGATTTTGAAAAGATATAAAGAAAATAATAAAATTAATAATATAATATTAGTAACTGGTGCATTAGGAAATGGATTTAATAGTTGGCTTAGTGAATATAAAAATGAAAACTTTAAAAACTATGTAAATGAATCAATGAAGTGGGCATATAGTTATTTCATAAAAAATACTGATAAAATATATGTAACCACAAATGATTATGCAAATTCTAATGTAAGTGAACTATTAAAAAGTCAAGAAAATGAATTGAAAGGAAAAACCATATATAAAGTGATAGAAAATAGAAAAGAAGCAATTAAAAAAGCAATTGAAGAATCAAAAGAAGGTGATGTAATATTTATTAGTGGAAGAGGAAATAAAAAAGTATTTTCTAAAAGCCATAATAATGTAGAATTATATTTAGATAAAGATATTGTATTACAGAAAATAAGGGAGAAGGACAATGCCAATAAGATATAGTAATTTAAGTTTTACACCATCAATTAATATAGAACGTTCTTTATTAATAGATTCAAATGAAATGACGCCATCTAACTTTTATTTACTTATTAAAGCAACATTTGAAGAATTAGATAGTAGTTATAAACTAGGAAGAACAATATTTCAGTTACCTCTTGAATATATAAAAAGTGACCTTACACTAACGTTTTATAACTTATTAGAAACGAATTTAGATATTATAACTCTTGGTAATATCAATAACTATTTAGGAGAAATAAAAGGTGTTAAAAGTGTATCTTCATCAAATGACTTAAAATATATTACTTTTGATATATCTAACTTTCTTGCATCATCAAATGAATCCTTTACTATTTCCTTTGCATTACAGTTTAATATTAATGGTAGAGTATCCATCGCAAGTGATTTAGATAATAGGGAACTTATAATTGGTGAACTATATAATTTAAACAAGGAAACATTTAGTACTGAATTTTTAACTCAAGATTTAGGAAGAGGTGGAGTTGGACAAGTTGATTTATATAAAAACAGTTTAACTGTTAATCTATTAAACATAGAAACAAGCGGAAAAGAAAAAGTTAGTGTAAGTGCATTTTATAATGAAATAGTAAGTGGATTATTAGGCGAAAACATTACTTTAAATTTTGAATATTCGATTGTAAAAGAAGAAGACTTTATAGAAATAATTAATAATCTTGGAAACTCTAGCTTTTACATTAAAATGACAAAACAAGAAGTAAAAGAAAAATATAATTTAGAAGTAGAAAAAAATATAGTATATTTGAATCTATGTGACTTTTCGTATATTACCATTCTTGATAAGATTGTTACATTAATAAATAAAGATAACACAAGGGTGAGATTTTATACAAAAAATAATATTGATTCTATAAAACAACCATTATATATAGAGAGTATAACTAATAAATTATATAAAATAGTATATGAAAGAAACTTAAGTTATCAAGTATTAACAATTAAAGCAAATGATGATAATAAAATTACTTTTTCATATGACTTAAATGGTTTAATTACAAGAATTGATTATGACAATAAAAAATATGTTAAGTTTACTTATATAACTAAAAACGCTAAAAAGTACTTAGAAAAAATAGAATACTGTGATAACTGTAACCCGTCCCAAAAAGAAACAATTATTAATATATTTAAATACGAATATAATGATTTAGGAAAACTCACACTATTTTATGATGACTTAACAAAAATAGGATATGAATATTTATATCAAAATGATGTATTACTAAATGTATCAAAAGTTATTAAAGATACTACAGAAAAAGAAGAAAGTACTTATGTATTAAAAAATAATAGTTTAGTAAGTGTTATAAATGATGTACAAAAAATAGATTATTATTTTGACTGTTATGGTAGATGTTATATGAAAATAGATGATGATGGAAATAGTGCAGAAATAAAATATATAGAGCAAGAAATAGGATGCATTTCTAAATTATCTGAAACATCAAAAATGGAATCAAATAATGAAAATTTATTATTAAATGGTAACTTTAAATTAGATGATGATGGTAATATAACATCGTGGAATGTAACAAGTATTAATCCAATCGAGTTTATTGAAACAAATGGCTATAATAATGAGGTAGCATTATATATTGATAATACATTTAATTCACAAATCGTTTTATCACAAACTATAAAAGTAAAGGAAATAAACGAAAAATTTAAATTAAAGGGTGTAGTAAGAGGAGAAGGAACAATTGAAGTAATAGTAAATGGAAAAGAGGAAACTACAAAAAGAATAAGTGCTTATTCAATGTGGCAAGAATTTACTATTGATGATATTTCCTTAACTAAAGAAGATGTTAATATTCAAGTTATAATTTTCCCTACATCAAGTCTTAAAATTACTAATTTTTATTTTTACAAGGAAGAAAGTAGTGAAAAGTACAATTATATAAAAAATGGAAAGTTTAATAATAATACTTTAAATTGGGAAGTAGAAAGTGAATGTCAAAATAAAATAACAAATGCTATTTTACTTGGACTAATTGGAAAAATTTTCACAAAACAAATTGGCTTAATGGGTGGATATTTATTACAAGGTTTTAGTCAAACATTAGAAATAAATGGAAAAGCTGGAGATGAATTAACTTTATCTTTTTTCACAAAAGCAGATATTTCTATAAACGACATATGTTATTACTATATAGAAGTAAATTATACATTACTTGGAATTAAGACATATACATTTAATATTGATCAAGTAGTAAAAGAATATAAAAAGATTGTCCAAAGTATAATTTTAGAAAGTTCATATACATCAATTAAAATTGGTATTAAGTATATGGGAGATAATGATATTTATTTTAGTGAGTTTGGAGTTTATTGTGGAACTTCAAAAACATATTATTCATATGATAAAACTAATACATTAAAAGAAATACAAAAAAGAGATAGTAATGTAATAGTTGAATATGATCCATCCTTTAATATTAAAAGAATTAGTGATAATAGTGGTGAAGTGTTTGAGTATAATTATAATGATAATAAAACACTAGAAAAAATAAAAGACAGTAGTGGTAATGAAATCAATTATGAATATGATGAAAACAATAATTTAAAGAAAACAACTTTAAAAACTAGAACTAATAAAACACAAACTAGTGAACAAAAAGTATCAAAAAAAGGTAATCTTTTAGAAGAAAAAGATTATAGAGGAAATGTGACATTATATGACTATGATGATAAGAATCGTATTGTAGTATTAAATAAAAGTAGTGGTGAAGTAAATCACTTTAAGTACGATGATAAAGATAAATTGGTTCAAACAACTTATGACATAGAAACAGATGCAATAAATCATAAATATACTTATGATAATAAAAATCGTATTAGTAAAGTTATAGTAGATGAAAAAAGTATATATAACTATAGTCTATATGATGAATGGGGTAATTTAAAACAAGTAATTTTAGATAACAAAGAATTAAATTCATTCACATATTTAAAAACAAATGGTATTAGTACAGGATTATTACAAAGTAAAGTATATCCCAATGGAACATATTATTTTAATTATGATGAAAAGTTAAGACTTAAAACAGTAACAATATCTATAAATAATATAGTATCTACAGTTGTTGAGTATTTTTATAATAAAGATGGAAATTTAGTAAAAAGGATAGATCTTGAAGGAACAACTTATTATTACTATGATGATAATAATTTAAAAATAAAAGAAGAGATCAAAACTAATAAATATCAAAAAACCATTTTAACAGAATATGATAATTTAAATCAGTTGCAAGAAAAAAGCATTAGAATAGATGATGACACTTTAACTTATAACTATGTGTATGATTATGAGTATAATGAATATAAAAGAGGAGGATATTTTTCAAGATTAGAAACTAGTTTTAATGAAGATATATTATTTGAAAGTATGACTATGCTTTATGGAGGAAAACTAGAAAATATATCTACTGAACTAGTTGATGATAATGATTTAAATCTTAAAGTTATTAGATTTATAAATTTTTCATCTAAAATATCAATTGATACCAATACTATTAATTCTTTAAAAGAATTAAAGACAAATAAAGTAGATAGTTTTAATAAAGAAGAATGGGATAAGGAATTTTCTAAAAGAAAAGAAGTTATGATGTGGATTAAAGTTGGTTCTTTATCTCAAAACGAAAATGATATTAATATATTTTCATTTAATTCAAGTGAAGAAACTATAGCATCTATTAAAGTTGCAAATAATGGTTTAGTTAAATTCATATATGATGGTGAAGTAAGAAGTAATATAAAAATAATACCAAAATCATGGACTTTAGTAGGATTAACTTTAGAAGAAGTTGATCAAAATAAAGTAACAGTCGGATGTTTAGTAAATGACTTTTTACATACAGTGGAAATAGAAGTAAACAAAATCAAACAAATAGAAAAACTAGTTTTAGGAAATAATGAAGCAAATACTCAACCCATAAATATGCCGTTTGATATTTTATATATGGGAGTAGGAGCATATAAACATACCCTAGATAGTTATAAAGCAATATATAATGAAGGCTATAAATATATATTTAGGGATGAAGTTAAAAGTAAAAGTGGAGTAATATATTATAATCATGATGTGTTCAGTGAATTTGATGTAATACCACTTAACGGAAATTTAACATCAAGTAAAGGTTTAAAACCAGTTGAATATACATACTCCGCCCCAACATTTTCTAAAACTAAAACGAAACTATTTAAACTAGATAGAAAAAAGAATGGTAATGATACTAATTATACATCAAGACATAGTTATGGAAGTTATACTGAAGATATAGATTTAAGTGGTAAAAGTAAGTCAATGCTATGTTATGACCTAGGACTTAAAAAAGAAGGAACAATTAGTTTAAGATTTAAATGTGACAGTGATGTATCTGAAACAAGTAATTATCTTGGAAGGACAATATTTTCATCTCTTGCACCAAATTTAAATAAACTATC
>CAKOMG010000005.1 GCA_934096585.1 uncultured Bacilli bacterium | reverse complement strand
AAGAAGAAACATATAACTTTGAAGTTGAAGATAATCATAATTACTTTGTTGGGGAGAGTTTAATATTAGTACATAATAGATGTAAATTGGGCGAGAATATGGAACATGAAGGAAGAAGTGGCAAAGCATGGGAAGATGCCCATCATATATTTCCTAGAAAATTCCGTAAGGATTTTTCAAAATACAATATTGATATTGATAAAGCAGAATATGGAGTATGGCTCGAAAAAGGGTTACATAGGGCAAAGGCTTTTAAATATAATGCTGCATGGAAACAAGTAATTGATGCTTATGTTGTAAATGAAAATAACGCTATGGAGTTTGCAAGAAAATTTATGAAAGATATATATAATATAATAATTTAATTAAAGGAGGAGTTATGAAATATTTTCTAAATTATGATAATTATATTTATTCATTTAAAATTGAAAATCAAACAATTAAGTTGTATAAAGAAGGTGAATTAATTTTATTTTCAAAAACAAAATTGATAGATATTACTTTGCCAGTTGAGCCTATATATGTATCAGGATGCTTAATTTTGTTTGATTATTACAAAGGCATAGAAATTATAAGAAAAGATGGAAGTTATTCTTATATTAAATTATTAGCAATTCATGATGGGGGAATTTTAAATGATAAATTAATAGTTTTTTCTTTTACAAAAATGTATTTAATTAATTATCTAAATGGCGATATTATTGAAAAAATTAATATTTCTGAAAATTTCAGATTTTTACAAAATTCAGATTATGCTTTGTTTTATAGGTTTAAATACAATTACTCATACTTATACGATAAAAAAAATAAACAAGTGATAGATTTAGGAAATAAATTTCCATTTAAAGAATTTTTGCTATTACAAATAGCAACAATTACTGATGGATTCGCTATTGTTGGTTTTCTTACAATAGGTAAAGATAAGATGTTTGGAACTATAAATTACGATTTTAAAACAAAAGATTTTGTTAATGAATTATATTATAATGATTGTTCTTGCTTAGGAGCTTTGTTTGCTAATAAATTTGCATTTAAGATTAATGAAAATATTCATATTGATACAACTAATTATGGCAAATTTGTTATGACTTTATTTGAAAAATATGGAATTTATTTTACATTTTATTTCTGTGATAAAAATAAAATAATGTCTTTAAAAAATACTCCTTATGAATGGATTTATGAATGTTATTTAAATTATTCAAGTTTTTGGGAAACACATTTTAAACCTAGACTTGTAAATGACTATGATGAACTATTTAGGAATCTTTCTGACATTAGTGAGATATTTAAAAAACACATTTAATATTAAGATATGGTGAAAATAATATAAACATTAGCACCTATTATTTTATTAATATTTTTTTAAATAATGCCAAGATAACGTACAATAATCGTTAACAAATCTTGCTTCATTTGAAACAGCACTAAACGAAATATATACAGATCCTGAAACAGTAACAAAGTTTGGTCGTATAATAATAAAATTATAGATAACATCATAAAGAAAGGACATAATTATGAGATATTATAGAATTGATGATTCAGATATGTATTTAGTAAGAAAGTATGCATACTTTACTGTGAACAAAGATAACATGAATAAAAAAGAAGATGAAAGAATACAATACTTACAATATAAATGTCCATTTTGTGGATATGAATCTAAAAGATATATTACACCTCAAAGACACATAGCAGTATTTTGTAAAGATTCAGTAGGAGATTTCACATTTGGATTAAGACAATATGGAGAATTATCTTTTTCAGAAAAAGCATTACAAGCAATTAAAAAATATAATATTACAGGAATAGAAGAAATAAAAAAATATCTTAAAATGGAAACAACAAGATATAAACCTATTACTTCTATAGAAGGTGATTATTATGATGCAAAATTATCATTTGATAAACCCTTACTTACAAAGTATAAAAATATAGATGAAAAAGATATAATTGATTCGGAACTTGAAGTAACTGATTGCATGTTTGATGGTAATAAAAAACCTATACAACTTTTAGGATCTATTCCAAAAGAAGCTAAATTATATTTTAGATATTTACATGAAATGACTAAAGATATCTTTATTCCATATTGTACTCAAAGTAATATTATAGTATCAGAAAGATTCAAAGAAATGTGTGAAAAAGAAAAACTAACAAATATTATTAATAGGTTTGTGGAAGTGTATGATGAGGATGAATATACAGAAGAATAAGTAAAAGAAAGTCTTATATAGCTAGTCTATATAGGACTTTTTTAAAAATGAATTCATTTAAATAAAAATAATGTTGTTATATTTTAAATATACATATTAAATATAAAAAAGTAATTTCTATCTTTTTCGGTAATTATAATAGTGAAAGGGTAAAAGAAATGATAAAAAAATCAATATTATTAATAATTATTGCATTAATGATTATGTTATTTACTCCAAATTCATTCGCAAATAATAGCATAATCATACATCATTATTATGAACAAGGCAACGGCAATGATGAAATGCTTTATAACAATGGCTATGAATATTTAGATGGAACTGTTAATTGGGAAGAACCTGGTGTATATAAAACTACACATTTAAATGAAAATGAAGAATTAGTGATTATCAATAACCATATAATTCCTAAATTATCGCAAAGCAAAATAGAAAATAAAATGTTATATCAAAATAATTTTAATTTATCAAAAGAATATCAATTTTGCGATATTTTTTATATATCAGAAACAGACTATTATGTAGTATGCAATTATTTTGAAGTTGATCCTGAATATTATGATCAAGAACGAGTTGCTATTTTATATTTTGAAAATTACACATTGAAATGGTATTATCATTATCACAAGTATTCTCATTATTTAAAAGCCTCTTTAAAAGATGATAATTTAATAGTTTCCTTTAACATTTATAATGAAAATGAAGAATATAAAACATCAAGTTGTTTATTAGAAATAAATAAAAATCGATCAATATTAAAAGATAAAGAATATAAAGGAGAAGAAAAAGTAACCTTAAAAAACTTTATTCTAGTTAACAATGATATTTATTTAATCTTTGATACTGCAAGTAATTTAATAGATTTTAAAGATTTAAATCCTTTAAAAATTAATAATATAGTTGTTTTAAAAATTAGATATCATGATTTTATGATCGATAATTATTTTACAATATCAAGTAAAAATAGGATTATGGAAAAAGCATCATACTATTCAAATAACAAAATAATAATTATAGGAAAAGAAATAGAATCAAGAATAAATCAATTTATTGTTATTGATTTAATAAGTAAAGATATAAATGTAAAGACTCTAAATCAAAATATTAATGAAGTTTACTATTCTTTTTTTATTGATAATAGTTATTATTTAATAATTAAAAATGGCAATGACAATGTGATAATCAATGAAAATGGTAAACAATTATATAAGATTGATTGTACTTTTGATAGTTTATATCTTTTAAAAACAAATGAAATGAATTATTATTTTATTACAAAATTAAATGATAAATTACAAACTATTTTAAAAATAAATAAAAATTATAAAGAAGAATACAATCTAGAAATAGATAAGAATTGTAAAAATTTAAGTATATTTGAAGATCATTATTTCTTTACTTTTAAAAATAATCACCAATATGATGTTTATAAATTTGAATTTTTGGAATTCATTTACGAAAATAACGACAAAAAAATATCTGTAAATGGGAATGAAATTACAGTTTCTAATGAAAAAATTAATACTAATAAAGACGTTTATGGAACGTACTATAATTATAAAACATATAAGTATAAAAGTCTTTTAGTCGTAAATTATGCGATAGAAGAGGTAGTCCCTCTTGTAACAAATATTCGCCATCATGATGTTTATTATAAAGGCTTTGCATTAATATTTAATGGCATTGGATTACTTGGAAATCAAGAAATTCAAAGTGGTTATATATGTAATGATATAGGAAATTATAGTTTAGAAATAACGGGTGCAAATGGACAAAAAACTATCTATACATTCGCAATTGACAACTTAGTTAGTGAACCACATTTAAAAAAAGAGTTTAATTTTAAGATTACAAATAAAGAGATGGAAAAGCAAAAAGGAATGAGCGATGTGATAAATAATATAAATATTGAGGAAAATAAATCCTTTTCTTTTAATATACCTCTTTTCTTAATAACAATTATCGTAGGATTTAGTACATTATTTTTGGTAAGGAGAAAAATACAAAAATGAAATTAATTGCATTATTCTTTTCACTGTTCTCTTCATTAATAAATTATAATGAAGTAAAAGAACATGAAATCACTTGTATAAATCAAGAAATGGCAGAAGTTGTTGATAACTTTCAAAAACCAGATAATTATGAAATCACTTTTAATCATGAAAGTGGTTATGTAAAATATAAAGATAAAAAGATTTTTTCGTTTGATTATTACTCATTGAAATATTATTTGATTAATAATAATCTTTATCTATTTTATAAAGAGTCATTTTCAAGTTCTTTAAAAATGATGATGTTTAAAGATGGAAAAATAAGTATTGATAATGATTTAAATAATCCTTTATATTCAGAATTTGATATTAATTATTTTCATAATGCTTTTTATATAGCATCATCAATAAAAGAATATACCAATGAAAAGATTGTAAAAGAATATAGTACTCTATTAAAAGGTATAAATGCTATTTTATTAAAGGTTAATATTAATTTAGAATTAGTTGACGTTAAGATACATGGTGGAGAATTAAATGATTATTTTGACTCTATTGTTTCAAATGGAGATAAACTTTATGTAACAGGATTTAAAGATACATTAAGTGGAGGAACATTTGGAAATGGTGGTGGAATTGAAAAAGGATATTTTTTAGCGGTTATATCTTTATCACTGCAGGTTGAAAAATATGTAATTTTCGATTCTTTCATCAAATCTTTTGATATAATTGACAAAAATATTTATATTTTTTTAAATGAATATATTCACTTGCTAGATAGCGATTTATCTGTGAAATCAAGCCTTAAAATTGCCTCAGGATGTGTTTTTGGAAAAATAATGAATAACTTTATACCTGTTGTTATAACCGAAAAAGAAATCAATATGTACGACTATAATGAAAAAAGATTGTTATCAACCTATAATTTTACTTTTCAAGAGAACTTTATTGATAGCTTTATAATTGATGATTCTTTATATTTTAAAACGCAATATGGTTACATGCGGTTATTGATTTTTGATCAAGGAATTAAAAATAATATTTACATCTATGATGAAAATGAAAAGAACATTGAGAATTTTACTATTCATGGTTTGTTTAAAGATTATATAGGTAAAGGTATGATGGATAGTGACTTTAATCCTTCGGTTTTTGGAACTTATGAAATTATAGTCAATTATGGAGAGTTTGATATACCAATTAAAATTAAAGTATTAGAGCGACACAATGTTACAAGTGGGAAAGTATATCCAACAGGTTATAATTTATTATTTTCAGGAAAAGGTTATTTAAATGGTAATCCTATAATAAATAATCATCAAATTGATGATGATGGTGCTTATACACTTACATTAGTAGGTAAGGATGAGACAATTGATATCAATTTTTTCGTAAAAACAATGGATATAATATTTACGGAAGAAAGTATAAAAAATTGGGATTATGATCTATTTCCTGGTGAAGAAAGAAAACTAACTTTAGATGTTAATATAAGTGATGAATTTGCATTAAATGACATTATTATTAATGATAGTAGTTATCCTTTTGAGTTAGTTGATAATAAAATAATAATTAAGTTTAAAGAATATAGCAAAGGACTTCATAAATATGTTTTTAATAGTTTTGTTTTTGAAGATAAAGAAACAAAAGAAGAATATATTAAACCTATGAATAAAACTTTAACGTTAAAAGTATTAAGTGAAAGAATATCTTTAGAAAACACAATAACTGAAAGAGATAATACTATAGAGTATTTAATAAAAATAAATAACAATAAAGAAAACATTCGCTATTTGAAATTTATGGTAGATAAAAATAATGAAGAAGTAAATTATGTAACTTTAGAAAACCAAAAGATAGTTTTAAATTTTCAAAGTGATGGAACTATAAAAAAAGAAACTATTATATGTTATTTAGTTTATGATGTAGGAAAAGAATATTATGAAGAAGAACAAATATTTACTTTTGAATATGAGCTTAATAAAACCAATGAACTAGGTACTTTAGAGTTAAGTGTCATAGAAAATAAAATTGATGAATTAAAAATAAATTTAAAAAATAATAAATATTTAAAAACATTGACAATTGATAATAAAGATGTTTACAAATATCAAGAAAAAAACAATTTAAAATCTATTATTTACGGATTAATTGTTTTAACAATCTTTTCAATGATTTTTATCATTAATTTAAAATTAAAGAGAAAAAGAAAATAAATTTTTTCTCTTTTTTAATTTATAAAAATATGCTATAATAAAACTAATTGGAGGATTTGTGAATGGTTAAATGTATTAATCTTTATATACAAACAGAATATTCATTTCTTTCATCCCTTTTAACAATTGATAAGTTAAAAGATGCATTAATGAATTATGAATATGATGCTTGTGCTATTACTGATGATAACATGTGTGGCGTTATAAAGTTTTATAACATGTGTACAAGCAGTAATATTAAACCTCTAATTGGATATCGTTTAATGATAAACGTTGACGGAATGGAATCAAGCATCTTATTATATGCTATGAATAATATTGGCTATTGCAATTTGATGCAAATTTGTACTTTAAAAAGCTTAAACCAAAATATCACTCTTAATGACTTAGAATCATTGAGTTATGGTATTCTTGCGATTATTCCTTCACAAGAAAATGAAATTATTAAGCATTTTTTGAATAATGATATTAATAAAGCAATAAGTGTTTTAAATAAATATAAGCATATGTTTAATAATCTATATTTAGGTATTGATTTACAAACACCAATTAGTAAAGAAATAAGCGAAGAATTAATAAAATTTGGACGTAATCAAAACATAGAAATGGTTGCTATAAATAAAACTTCTTATTTTGCAGAGAATGATATAGAAGCTTATAAAATTTTAAGATCTGTTAATTCAAATAACAAAAATTATGAATTGACAGCTTTAGAAAAAAATTTATCTTTGTTATCTATTGATGAGATGAATTTATTATTTAATAAATATCCTTTTTTATTAGAAAATACTATGATAATTAAAGATAAGTTAAATGTAACAATTACATTTAATGAGTTTAAGTTTCCTAAATATGATATCATTAATAGTGAAGAGTATCTAGAAGAACTTTGTAAGATAGGTTTAAATAAAAGGCTTAGCCAAGAAAAAGAAAGAGTAGACATTGATGCTTATAAGAAGCGATTACTTTATGAACTAGATATAATTAAAAGAATGGGTTTTGTTGATTACTTTTTAATTGTTTTTGATTATGTAAAATATGCAAAAACCCATGATATTTGTGTTGGGCCAGGTAGAGGAAGTGCTGGTGGATCATTGGTTAGTTATTCACTTGGTATAACTAATATTGATCCGATTAAATATGATCTTTTATTTGAAAGATTTTTAAATCCAGAACGTGTTAGTATGCCTGATATCGATGTTGACTTTCCAGATAATAGACGTGATGAAGTTATTCGCTATATTGGAAAGAGATTTGGTGAAAAGAGGGTAGCCCATATTAATACTTTTGGTACTTATAAGGCTAGACTTGCGATTAGAGATGTAGCTAGAATGATTAATATAAGCGACAATAAATTAAAAGAAGTATTAAAATATATTCCGCAATTTAGCAATGCTTTACTAAAAGATATTATTTCATCATCAAGTCAATTGATGAGGATGATGGAAACCGATGAAGAAATTAATTATTTATTATTCAATAGTATGAAAATAGAAGGCCTTCCTCGAAATTGTTCTACACATGCAGCGGGTATTATTATGGCCGATACTGTTCTTACAAATTATACACCGCTTCAACCGGGAATTGATGGCTTGCTTCAAACTCAATACGAAGCGAGTGATTTAGAAGCTTTAGGTCTTGTAAAAATGGATGTTTTAGGCATTAGAAATTTATCTATTATTAAAACTGTTTTAGATGACGTTAAGCTTAGAGAAGGAATAGATATTAATATTAATAATATTCCTATGAATGATCAAAAAGTAATGAATATGTTAGCGCGCGGAGAGACTCTTGGTATTTTTCAATTAGAGTCGGATGGGGTTAGTAAATTACTTATGAACTTAAAATGTTCAACGTTTGATGACATTGTCAATGCAACATCGTTATATCGACCAGGTCCTATGGAAATGATTCCTTTGTTTATTAAACGAAAGTTTGGTGAGCCATATGAACTAATTCATCCAGATTTAAAAGATATTTTAAAAAAGACCTATGGTATAATTGTGTTCCAAGAACAAATCATGTTAATTGCTCAGAAATTTGCGGGATACACATTAGGACAAGCAGATATTTTGCGAAGAGCTGTATCAAAGAAAAAGGCTAGTGTTTTAAAAGAAGAAAGAATTAAGTTTATCGAAGGTAGTATAAAAAAAGGCTATTCTCAAGAGAAAGCTAATGAAATATATGACTATATTGAAAAATTTGCGGATTATGGCTTTAATAAAAGCCATGCTGTTGCTTATGCTTTGATTGCTTATCAAATGGCATATTTAAAAGCATATCACTTTAAATCTTTTATGACTGCTTTAATGACAAATAACATTGGTTCAGTTAATTCTTTAATTAAATATATTAATGAATGTAAAAAAGAACACATTATTGTATATGGCCCAAATATTAATATTAGTGACAAAGCATTTGTCTATAATGATGAAGGAATTTATTATTCTTTACTTGGTATTAATAATTTAGGAGATGTTGTTGTTACAAATATAATAAATGAAAGATGTAAGGGACCATTCAGTAGTTTTGAAGATTTTGTTTTTAGAACAAAAGATATTATAAATAAACGACAATTTAGTAGTTTAGTATTCTCAGGAGCTTTAGATGTATTTCAAATATCAAAAAAGGGTATGATTGATAATTATGATTTGACCTTACAACGAATGGAATATAAAGAAAGTTTAGGCGATAAAATAATTAATAATGAAATAAAAGATGATGAATATCCTTTTTATGAAATAAGTGAAAATGAATTTGAAGCTTTAGGGTTTAACTTAAAATATAATGCATTTATAAAATATAATCAAGTGCGTGAAAAGTATAAATGTGAAACCTTAATTAATTGTTCTGAAGAGAAGAATTATAATACTTTAGCAATAGTGCGCTATATTCGTGAAATTAAAACTAAAAAAAATGATAAGATGGCGTTCATTACAATGTTTGATGAAACAGGAGAAATGGAAGGAGTTATTTTTCCTAATACTTATACAAAGGTTAAAAGTGTTTTGAATATCAATAAAGCATTTATTTTTACCTTCAAAGTAGAAAAACGTAACCAAAAATCACAAGCTATCATTGATAGTATTTACAATTTTGAATAAAAATGATATAATTATTAGAATTCACAGAAAGGTGATAAATTATGATTAAAAAAATAGGTGTATTGACATCTGGTGGAGATGCTCCAGGTATGAACGCTGCTATAAGAGCGGTTGTTAGAGCTGGAATTTCTAATGGACTAGAAGTATATGGTATATTTGATGGATATCGTGGAATGTATGAAGGAAAAATTGATCGTTTATATCGTAAATCTGTTTCTGAAAAGATTAATCGTGGAGGTACTTTTTTAGGAACTGACCGCTTACCAGAATTTAAATACAAAGAAATAAGAGAAGTAGCAATAGAAAATGTTCATGAATTCGGTATTGATGGCGTCGTTTGCATTGGTGGCGATGGAACATATCATGGTGCTTTAGAATTGAGTAAGATGGGATTAAAGTGTGTAGGGGTTCCTGGAACAATAGATAATGATATTTCTGGAACTGACTATACAATTGGTTTTGATACTGCTTTAACGACTATTGTGGATGCGGTGGATAAATTAAGAGATACATCTAGTAGTCATCGTCGCTGCTCGGTAGTAGAAGTAATGGGAAGAAACTGTGGTGCCTTAGCAATTCATGCGGGCATTGCGGTAGGTGCTGAGATGGTTATAACTAGTGAAACAGGATATAATCCTGATGAATTGGTTGATATAATATGTGAAGCAGCAAAAACAAAACGTCATGCTATTGTTTTAGTTGCAGAGCGTGTTACTGACATTAATGAAATGACCAAATTAATTACTGATAAGACACCATTTACTGCTAGAAGTACCATTTTAGGCTATGTACAAAGAGGAGGATGTCCTACACCACGTGATAGAATTCTTGCTTCATGTATGGGTGCAAAAGCTGTTGATGAATTAATGAATGGTGATGGAGGAACTTGTATTTGTGAAAAGAATAATACTTTAGTAGCAATTCCTCTAGAAGAAGCTTTATCAACAAAGCGTGATCAAGTTAGTGATAAAATGAGAGTATTTAAGGAGTTATGGTAGAATGTGTAAAAAATGTTATATAACAACCCCAATCTATTATGCAAGTGGTACAGTTCATATTGGAAATAGTTATTCAACTGTAGCTTGTGATGCCTTTGCGAGATTTCATCGTTTAAAAGGAGATGATACATTCTTTTTAACAGGAATGGATGAACATGGACTAAAAATTGAAGAAGCCGCAAAACGCGAAAATATGACACCTCAAGATTTTGTTGATAAGATAGCATTAGAGACAAAAACATTATGGAAAAATTTAAATATTACAAATAATGATTTTATTAGAACTAGTGAAGAAAGACATACGAAAGTAGTTCAAAAAATATTTGAACAATTACTTGCAAATGATGATATTTATTTAAGTGAATATGAAGGGGACTATTGTGTTGCTTGCGAATCATTCTTTACAAAAACACAATTAAATGAAGATGGTACTTGTCCTGATTGTGGCAAACCAACTAGAAAAGTTAAAGAAGAAAGTTATTTTTTAAGATTAAAAAAATATCAAGATCAATTGTTAGATTTTATTAAAAGCCATCCTGATTTTATTCAACCTGAATCTAGACGCAACGAAGTAATAGCTTTTATTGAACAAGGATTAGATGATTTATGTGTTAGTAGAACATCATTTAAATGGGGTATTCCTGTTTTAAGTAATCCAAAGCATGTAATATATGTATGGATTGATGCCCTTGCTAACTATATTACTGCTTTAGGTTATGGAACTGATGATGATTCACTATACCAAAAATATTGGATAAATGATGATCAAGTATATCATGTAATTGGTAAGGATATTTTAAGATTCCATGCAATTTACTGGCCTATTATGTTAATGGCTTTAAATATTCCAATTAAATTTAAATTATTATCTCATGGATGGATATTATTAAAGGATTCAAAAATGAGTAAATCAAAAGGCAACATTGTTTACCCAATGACTATTGTAGATAATTATGGGCTTGATAGTTTACGTTATTATTTATTAAAAGAAATGCCATTTGGTAATGACGGTTTATTTACTTGGGAAAGATTTATTGAAAGATATAATGTTGAACTAGCAAATGATTTTGGTAATTTAGTTAGTAGATCGATTTCTATGATTAATAAATATTTTGGTGGAAAAGTAGTTAAACCAAATAAAGCTTACAATGAATTTGATGAAAGTTTAGAAGAAGTAATTAAAGAAGCTGTTACTTCATCAATTGCAAGTTACGAAAAATTTGAACTTCAACAAGCTATAACGGAAACTTGGACGATTATTAGACGTGCTAATAAATATATTGATGAAACAACGCCATGGGTTTTAGCAAAAGATGAATCTAAGAAAGAAGAGTTAAATAGTGTAATGTATCATCTATATGAAGCTTTACGTATTGCTAGTGTATTGCTTTCACCAATTATGCCTTCATCATGTGATATAGTTTTAAATGAATTGAATGTTGAAGAAAATAATAGAAGTATTGATAGTTTGGTTTATGGAATGACTAAAGTTGGAATTGTAACTAGGGAACCAATTGTTTTATTTAAACGTTTAGATGCTAAGAAGGAGTTAGAAAAGTATTAATAATTGAATATTAATACAAAGTAATATATAATGAAATTAATTAATTCAATTAGAACAAATAGAAATTTAGTATCTGTTTTAGGAATGATCTTTGGAACATTGATTTATTGTTTTTCAATTGTTTTTATTCTTGATTTTGGAAAGTTTTATGCAGGTGGTGTAACTGGTATTTCGCAATTATTTGCAAATGCTTTTAAAATTCCTTTTCTTAAATCAGTTATGACAGCATTAATAAACATTCCACTTTTCATTGTTGGATGGAAGGGAGTAAGCAAAAGATTTGCTATTCTAAGTATGGCTTCAACTATTTTGCAAGTTTTATTACTTGCATTATTTGACTGGCTAAAAAAAGATTTAGGTTTTAATCCTTTTAATTCTTTAGCTGTGACTTTGACAGAGGGCCATTTAGTTATCGGAAGTGTTCATGGTGACCCAAATGCAAAAGTAATTAATCTTGTAGTTTTTGCTATGCTTGGAGGATTTATTACTGGTGCTGGATGTGGGGTTGCTTTAAGAGCTGGTTCATCAACAGGAGGAATGGATATTGTATCACAAAAAGTTTCTTTAAAGTTAGGAACACCTTTTATTATTATATCTGGCACATTAGATTTTATTATAATTTTGATTGGTGCTTGCATGGCTAAAGATATTTCTGTAGCTGTTTATACGTTAATTCGTTTATTTGCTCATGTAATTACATTGGATAAAATACATACCATTTATAAATTCCAAAAGATTACGATTATTACAAAGGAAAAGGAAGCAATTCAACATGCTTTACTTAAAAAATTTGAGCATAGTATGACAATCTATCCTGTTATTGGTGGTTATACAGATGAATCAAAATGGTGTATTGAAATTATTGCTTTAACTTTTGAAGTAGAGGATTATCGAAAAGAGATATTAAAAGTTGATTCACATGCTTTTATTTCCTATACTGCTTTAAAAGGAGTATCTGGAAATTATCGTAAAAAAGTTATAAACTAAAAAATACTCCTATATAGGAGTATTTTTTATGATAAAAGTTTTTGATAAATTAAAACTTTAGATGTTAAAAAAATATTTGATCATAAATATTAAATACTTTATCATTTTTATCAAATGAATAATTTAAAAAAATGTAAAATGATTTAACAATACAACTTATTTAATGACTTTGTTAGTTTGAATACATAACTATTTTAAATATATTAACATTTCTAAAAAACTAATTGACAAATAGATTAAAATAGTGTATTATATTATAGGTACGTTTTATTTCCCACAAATAAAGCCCTTTATATAAATGAATGTAATCCACAGACATTTAAAAAATTTATAGGAGGAACCAAAATGAATAAATCTTATATGCCAAGTGCTCAAAAAATCGAGCGTAAATGGTATGTAATCGACGCTGAAGGATTAGTGTTAGGAAGATTAGCTACTGAAGTTGCTAGTATTTTAAGAGGTAAAAATAAACCTACATTCACACCTAATATGGATTGCGGCGATTATGTTATAATTGTGAATGCTGAAAAAGTTGCTTTAACTGGAAACAAATTAAATGACAAATTATATATCCATCATACAGGATATAGTAGTGGTTTAAGAACTAGAACTGCAAAGAAAATGTTAGAAACTCAACCTCAAAAATTAGTTGAGGCTGCTATCAAAGGTATGTTACCAAAGAATGCTATTGGTAGCCAAATGTATAGAAAACTTTTCGTTTATTGTGGACCTGATCATAATCATGCTGCCCAAAAACCAGAAGTTTTAAAATTGAGAGGGTAGGTGAATTACATGGCACAAGTTCAATATTATGGTACTGGACGTCGTAAAAGTTCAGTTGCAAGAGTTCGTTTAATTCCTGGAAAAGGACAAATTACTATCAATGGTCGTGCTTTTGTTGAATACATTCCAAGTGGAGCTGTAAGACTAGACGTTTTACAACCATTAACTTTAACAGGCAATGAAACAAGTTATGATGTAGTTGTAAATGTATGCGGTGGTGGAATTAGTGGTCAAGCAGGAGCTATTAGACACGGAATCACTCGTGCGTTATTAGAAGTAAATCCTGATTATCGTAGCGTTCTAAAGAAGGCTGGATTAGTTACACGTGATCCACGTGCTAAGGAACGTAAGAAATATGGACTTAAAGGTGCACGTCGTGCTCCACAATTCTCTAAACGTTAGTTTGGAACTAAAGATCGAAATTTTAATTTCGGTCTTTTTTTATTTTTTAAAATGTAGTATAATATAATTGGCTTTAAGGATTAATTAAGCGTTGTATAATACAATAAGAGAAAAAAAAGGAGTGGTATTATGAAAATATTAGTAATAGAAGATGACAAACATTTAAATAAAGCGATATGTGAAATGTTAAATAACATTGCGGAAACAAGCTCAATTTATGATGGTGAACAAGCAATGTATGCTGCAGAGCAAAATATTTATGATTTAATTATTCTTGATGTGATGCTTCCTAATGTGGATGGATTTACAATTTTAAAGAAAATTCGACAAACAAGCAATGTGCCTGTTATTATGTTAACGGCTAAAGATAGCATTCAAGATAAAGTTAATGGCTTAAAACTAGGTGCTGATGACTATATGACAAAACCATTTTATCGCAATGAATTGATTGCAAGGGTTAATGCATTACTTCGTAGATATAATAATAACTTTATGGATATGAAAATAGTATTTAAAGATATGGTTTTTGATTTGTCACAAAAAACAGTGTCAATTAATGGTGAAAAATTAGAAATTTCAGGAAAATCATATGATATTTTGGAATACTTAGTTCGTAATAAGGAAATGATAATAACAAAAGAACAATTATTTAACCGAATTTGGGGCTTTGAAAGCGAAACAATTTGGAGTGTTGTTGAAGTATATGTAAGTAATTTAAGAAAATTGTTAAAAAAATATAATTATCATACATATTTGAAAACATTAAGAAATGTAGGTTATATGTGGAGTGAAAAAGAATAATTTTAAAAACGCCTATTGGTATAAAGAAAATATAAAAAAATATCAAGTAGGTTTATTATTATTTAATATGTTTTTATTTATTTTTGTTTTTGGATTATTTTGTGGATTAATTGGAATATTTATAGAACAAAAATTTATATATAATGTGGAAACTGATATCACTACTTATTTAGCAAATATTGACACTTATATTCAAGAAGATGGATTAAATAAAAATAACGACCCGAGAATGACTATAGTTTATTATTTTATAGATAGTGGTAGCGCTTTGCCATCACCAACTGATTTTAAAGTTGATGATTATAAAGTGGTAGGCTATATTAATGAAGCATTTATAACTTCAAAAGAAGAAATTATGAATGAAACATTTAATGAATTTAAGAAAGAAAAAATAGATAACCATTATTATATGTCATATGCAATAAAAAAATGGGCTGTTGTTTTAAATCCAGATGATGATAGTTTTGATACAATGTGTTGCTTAAAGTTATATATGAACATTGATAGTGAACTTTCGAGCCAAAACGATTTAAAATCATCACTTGTCATTATGCTTTTAGGCGTTTTGATAATGGGATATGGGTTAGCTTATTTGGTAATGCGTAAATCTGTTGAACCGCTTAAAAATTTTGTTGAAAAACAAGTTACATTTGTAAGCGATGCATCTCATGAGCTTAGAACTCCTTTAGCTATTGTTCAAAGTAAAATAGAAAATATTTTAGCTGAACCTGAAAAAACGGTGTATGAAGTGAGTGAAGATTTAGCAGTTTCACTTAAGGAACTTTCTAGATTGACTAAATTAACTAGTGAACTCTTATCATTAGCTCGAAGTGACCAAAATCGTTTAACTTATAA
This sequence comes from uncultured Bacilli bacterium, assembly GCA_934096585.1. Classification (GTDB taxonomy): domain Bacteria; phylum Bacillota_I; class Bacilli_A; order ML615J-28; family CAG-698; genus CAKOMG01. Next base: position 161,384 of record CAKOMG010000005.1, on the reverse strand, counting down.
TTTGGAAGTTGTTAATTTGAATATTGTACTGCAAGAAATAATTGAACCATTTATCGAAATTGCGAGTTTTGAAGATCGTACCTTGACTTATTCTGGAATAGACATTGATGTTGAAGTTGATAAAGATAAATTTAGAGAATTAGTTATTATTTTACTTGACAATGCTATGAAATATACAAATGCTAATGATGCTATCGAAGTTAAATTACATCAAAAAGGTAATGAAGCTATTTTTGAAGTTAATGATACTGGCATAGGAATTAAAGATGAAGACTTAACAAAAGTGTTTGAAAGATTTTATCGTGAAGATAAAACAAGAAGTAGAGAAACAGGCGGTAATGGCTTAGGATTATCGATTGCAAAAACGATTGTTAATGATTTAAATGGTAAAATCTATGCAGAACATAATGAACCAAAAGGTACAAAGTTTATTGTTATATTACCAAAATGTAAATAAAAGTTAGTTCTTAGGAGCTAACTTTTTTTGAATCTTAAAGTAAACTAAAAGAATAAAAAAACGTAATTGACATATAATAATAAAAAATATATAATAATATTAGATATTCTAATATTAGAATAAATGGAGGAAAATATGAATGAAGATTTTAAGATAACCAAGTTATTCAATAACGCCAATAAAATAATTGAAAAGTATCATTTGGCATTGCAACCTATTTGTAAAAAAACGGGTTTACCCCCAATGGCTTTAGATATTTTATTATTTATTGCCAATAATCCGGAAAATGCAACTGCAAAAGAAATGTGTAAAATTAGAGGATTTAAAACAGGAATTGTTTCCGTACACATTGAAAGAATGGTAGCAGAAGGGTTGTTAGAGCGTTTTTCTGTACCTGGTGATAGAAGACAAGTACTTTTGAAATATACTGCACTTGCTAAACCAATTGTATTAGAGGGACAAAGTGTACAGATTGAATTTGGTGCTAAACTACTAAATGGAATTGAGAAAAGTGATTTATTAGTTTTAAAAAATACATTAGCACAAATTGAAAGAAATATTGATTCTTTAAGGTAGATATAATAATGGGTAAATTATTAAAAAATATGCAAAAGAAAGAAATTATAATGGCTATAATATGTATAGTTTTTATAATAGGGCAAGTGTATTTTGATTTGTTACTTCCAGATTTTATGTCTGAATTAACTACTCTAATTAAGACATCAGGCACAACGCAAGCAATAATCATCGTTGGTTTAAAAATGCTAGGGTGTACATTTATAAGTGCTATATTTGCAGTTATATGTGGTTACTTATCAACCAAAGTTGCTTCTGGATTTAGTTATACTATCAGAAAGAAATTGTATTATCATATAATTGATTTAACAAAAGAAGAAATGCAAGACTTTTCTGTTGCTAGTTTAATTACAAGAACAACAAATGATATAACTCAAATTCAAATGATCATTTCAATGGGTTTGCAAATGTTAATAAAAGCTCCAATTATGGCAATTTGGGGTATTATTAAAATACTTGGTAAAAGTTGGGTATTATCAGGTATAACGGCAATATTTGTAATCGTAATTTGTGCTGTAGTGTTGACGGTTATGTCAATTTGTATTCCACGTTTTCGAAAAGTTCAAAAAATGACAGATAATATCAATCGTGTTGCCAGGGAAAATTTAACAGGAATAAATGTAGTTCATGCATTTAATGCGGAAGATTATCAAAATACAAAATTTGATAAACCAAGTAAAGAAATGATGAATTTGCAAATGAAAAATCAAAAATTATTTGCTTTAATTCAACCGACTATGAATTTAGGAATGAGTGGATTGACATTAGCTATTTACTGGATTGGAGCAGCATTATTAAATAAAACAGCACAAGATGCACAAATAGGAATGTTTAGTGATATACTAGCTTTTACTACGTATGCAACTTATATTGTCATGTCATTTATGATGCTTGTTATGATTTTTATGTTAGTTCCCCAAGCTCAAGTTTCTGCTGAACGTATTAATGAAGTGTTAACAAAAGAAGTTAACATAAAAGAAGGAAAAATAGAAGAAGGAAACGAAACAGGCGAAATTGAATTTAAAAATGTTTCTTTCTCTTATCCTAATTCCAGCGAACAAGAGCTTAACAATATTAGCTTTAGTGTACATAAGGGCGAAACATTAGCAATAATTGGTTCAACTGGTAGTGGAAAGACAACTTTAGTTAATCTAATACCAAGATTTTATGACGCTACAACTGGTGAAGTAATAATAGACGGAATAAATGTAAAAGATTATAAGTTTGATACATTATATAATAAGATAGGATTCGTAACTCAAAAAGCTGTTTTATTTTCTGGAACAGTAAAAGATAATGTTTTATTTGGAGAAGCAAAAAAAGAATTTACTAATCAAGATTTGCAAAATGCTTTAGAAATATCGCAATCAAGTGAATTTGTGAATAAATTCTCTGAGAAAGAGAATTATCATATAGCTCAACTTGGAAGAAATGTTTCAGGTGGCCAAAAACAGAGATTAAATATAGCAAGAGCAATTGCAAGAAAACCGGAAATATTAGTTTTTGATGATTCATTTTCTGCACTTGATTATAAAACGGATGCTTTAGTAAGAAAAGGATTAAATGAAAAATATCGTGATATTACAAAAGTGATTGTCGCCCAACGTGTTGGAACAATTCGTCATGCCGATAAAATAATAGTTTTAGATCGCGGCGAAATTAAAGGCATGGGAACTCATGAAGAACTTTTGAAAAGTTGCGAAGTGTATCAAGAGATTGCTAAATCACAACTTAGTAAAGATGAACTTATGTAGAGGTGTAATATGAAACAAAATAATATAGGAAAAGCAATTAAAAGAAGTGCTAGTTATATTAAGAAAAGTTTAGTATTTGTTATAATAGCATTGTTTTTAGCTATTTGTAGTGCAATTATAACAATTATTGGTCCTGATAAAATTGGAAAGATTGCTAATATTATTTCTAATGGTTTAATTGTTGGGATTGATTTAGATGCAATTTCTAAAATTGGTATTACTTTAGTGATACTTTATGGATTGAGTACAATATTTAGTTTTTTGCAACATTATATAATGTCAGTTGTTACATTAAAGATGTCTTATAAAATGCGCTCAGATTTGTCAGAAAAGATTAATAAAGTTCCCCAAAAATACTTTAATATGACTTCTCAAGGAGATATTTTAAGTTTGATTACCAATGATGTTTCCACACTTCAACAAGGTTTAACAAATAGTCTCCCAACAATTATTAGTGCTATAACACAGTTTTTTGGCTGTTTGACAATGATGTTTATTACTGAATGGCGCTTGACACTAATTTCTTTAGGAATAACGATTATAGGAATGATTATTTTAATTATTATAATGAAGAAGTCACAAAAATATTTTGTTGATAGACAAAGATGTTTAGGAGAACTTAATGGCTATATTGAAGAAACTTATTCAGGCCACGATGTTATTAAAATAAATAGAGCTACTGCTAAAGTAAAAAACACTTTTGATAAATTAAATATTAATGTTTACAATGCTAACTGGAAGTCGCAATTTTTATCAGGGGTTATGCAACCATTAATGAATATCATTGGAAATATTTCATATGTAGCAGTATGTGTGTTCGGATCAATTTTTGCTATAAATGGTTTTATAGAATTTGGTGTTATTGTTTCATTTATTTTATATGTTCGATTATTTACATCGCCATTAACACAAATAGCTCAAGGCTTAACAAATTTACAAACAGCATCTGCCTCAGCGCATCGCATTTTTGATTTTCTTGGCAATGAAGAATTACCTGATGAAACTAACAAAACAAAAGTACTAAACAATCCTAGAGGTAATGTAAGTTTTGAACATGTTCACTTTAGCTATCCTGATAATCCTGATAAAACTATAATTAATGATTTTTCTGTTGATGTCAAAGCAGGTGAAAAGGTGGCGATTGTTGGGCCGACTGGAGCTGGCAAAACAACTATAGTTAATTTATTAATGCGATTTTTTGAAATTAATAGTGGAAGCATTAAAATTGATGGAATTCCAACTGATCAATTAAAAAGAGAAAATGTTCATGACTTATTTTCAATGGTTCTTCAAGATACTTGGATTTTTGAAGGGACTGTGAGAGAAAATCTTGTGTATAATATGGATAATATTAGTGATGAACGATTAGAAGAAGTATGTAAAGCTTGTGGACTGGATAAATTTATTCATACACTTCCACATGGGTTGGATACTGTTTTATCCGAAGCTACAACTATTTCCACTGGTCAAAGGCAGTTATTAACAATTGCACGAGCAATGCTTCAAAATTCCCCAATGCTAATTCTTGATGAAGCCACTTCAAATGTTGATACAAGAACAGAAGTTATTATTCAAAAAGCAATGGATGATTTAACAAAAGGAAGAACTAGTTTTGTAATTGCACATCGCTTGTCGACTATAAAAAATGCGGATTTAATATTGGTTATGAAAGATGGCGATATTATTGAAAAAGGCAATCATTTAGAATTAATGAAAAAACAAGGATTCTATTCAACGCTATATAATAGTCAATTTGAACAAGCATAACAATTAATATCTATTTATTTAAATATTATTATTTAATTAAGTAGATATTTTTTTTAATTTATGGTATAATTTAAATATGAAACGAGGTATATTATGATAAAATTATATAATTCCTTTACAAATCAAGTTGAATTATTCGAACCTATTAAAGAAAAAGAAGTGTCAATGTATGTTTGTGGATCAACTGTATATAACGATATGCATATTGGCAATTCAAGACCAATAATTTTCTTTGATGTAGTTTCAAGATTTTTTAAATATATGGGATATAATGTTAAATTAGTATCTAATTTTACAGATATTGATGATAAAATCATTAAAAAAGCAGAGCAAGAAGGTGTTGATGAAAGTGTAATTTCAGAAAGATATATTAAATCTATTCTTGAAACGTATCAATTACTAAATTGTTTACCTCATTATAGGAATCCTAAAGTAACAGAAACAATGGATAAAATAATTGAATTTATTGAATTGCTTGTGAAAAAAGGAGGAGCTTACGTAGTTGATCATGATGTGTATTTTGATGTGACAAAAGCTAAAAATTATGGTATTTTAAGTGGTCAATCAATTGACAATTTAATTAATGGCGCTAGAATTGAAGAAAATGAAAAAAAGCACAATCCTTGTGATTTTAATCTCTGGAAGGAAACGACAGTAGGAAAAAAATGGAATTCACCATGGGGCGAAGGTAGACCTGGCTGGCACACGGAATGTGTTGTAATGATACATGATATTTTTAAAGGCGAAATTGATATTCATGGTGGTGGAAGTGATTTGAAGTTTCCACATCATGAAAATGAAATAGCTCAATCAACTGTAGCTTTTGATAACTATTTAGCTAAATATTGGATGCATAATGGTAGAATTGATTTAAATGGAGAAAAGATGAGTAAATCGTTAGGAAATGTCATTATGGCTAAAGAACTAGTGAAAGAAATAGGATTTGGTCCTTATCGCTTATTAATTCTTAGTGTTCCATATCGTCAACCATTATCTTACAAAGAAGCATTATTGAATCAATCAAAAACTGATTATGAAAAAATGGTAAGTGCAAAACTCGGATTGATTCGTAAATTACAAATTGAAAAAAATGTTCTTTATAACAAAGTGGGTATTAAAAATGAAGAATTGTTAAATATTAAGCAAGAATTTATTGATGCAATGAGTAATGATTTTAATACTGCTAATGCTATAACAACAATTATTAAGACTGTGAAACTAATTAATAATTTAATAAGGCAAAAAGAAATTGATGAGAATTTTGCTTTAGAGTTATTAACGTTATTAGATGAGGAAATGTGGGTGCTTGGAATTGATACAATTGTTGAGCCACTTAATGATGATGATTTAGCCTTGGTTCAAAAATGGCAAAGTGCAAGAAATGAAAAGAATTTTGAATTAGCAGACAAATTAAGAAAAGAAATTCAAGATAAAGGCATTAAACTATAATGACTGATATAAATTTATTAACAGGTGCTGATTTAGCTTTTATTGGCGATGCTTATTATGAATTGCAAATACGAAACCATGTTTTAGATAAGGGTATTACAAAATTATGGGAATTGCATAATAAATGTGTTGAATATGTTAGCCGTGATAGTCAATATTTAATTATAAAAACTATAGAGAATGAATTGACAAATGAAGAACAAAATATTTTTAAAAGAGGAAGAAACTATAATTATAAAAATAAAAGTGTGGAGTATGTTTATGCATCTGGGTTTGAAGCAATTATAGGTTTTCTTTATTTAAAACAAGATTATGAGCGTTTAGAATATATAATAAGAAAAGCAATAAAAATTATTGAAGAAACGAACGAAAAGGAAATAAAATGAAAGAATATGTTTATGGCAAAAACACAGTAAGAGAAGTGTTAAATAACAAAAAAAGAGCAATAAAACTTTTTTCAACAAAATCTAATAATGAATTAATTACAATTGCAAAGAATAATAATGTTCAATTTGAGATTGTAGATAACAACTTTTTAAATAAGTTAGTAAGTGGAAATCATCAAGGCGTTGTACTTGAAATTGAAGGATATTCTTATACTACAGTTGACGATATTATTGAAAATGCCCATAAAACATATCCTCTTATTGTTATGTTAGATGGAATTGAAGATCCACATAATTTAGGGGCAATTTTAAGAACATGTGATGCTGGTGGGGTTGATGGCGTCATAATTGCAAAAAATAGATGTGTAGGACTTACACAAACGGTTGCTAAAGTTTCAACTGGAGCTATTGAATATGTGAAAGTTGCGGAAGTTACTAATTTAACTAATACAATTAAATATTTAAAAAAAATGGGATATTGGATTGTTGGTGCTGAAGCACGAAATGATAGTGTTATGTATACAGATGTGAAATATGATATGCCTACTTGTTTAATTATAGGCAGTGAAGGAAAAGGAATATCTAGACTTGTCATAGATAATTGTGACTATCTAATAAAAATACCAATGGTTGGTCATGTCAATTCTTTGAATGCATCAGTATCTTGCAGTATTCTCATATACGAAATTTTAAAGTATCGAAAATAGGAGACTAATTAATGAATCATTATAACGATTATGAATTGTTATATATGATTAATGAATTTGATGAAGAAGCAGAAAGTATACTTTATAGTAAATATAAAAACTTAATTAATAAAAGAATGTCAGATTTTAAAATAAGAGTTGATCGTCGAGAAGATTTCATGCAAGAAGGATTATTTGTTTTATCAAATGCTATTCGTAGCTATAATGAGTATTGCAATAAAACATTTAATAAATACTTTGATTTATTATTACAAAGAAGATTTACAAATATTTTAAGAAATGAAAAAATGTATTTTTATAATGTTGTTTTAAGAGAAGATGATTCTTTTATTTATGAAAGTAACACTTTTACTTACAATGAATATGATTATTTTAAAGTAAATGGTTTAAGCGAATTTGAAAAAGAAGTATTAAAACTAAAAAATAGAAATTACCGACCTAAAGAAATTGCTATCAAACTTCAATGTGATATAAAATCGATATACAATTGTTTGTGCAGAATTAAAACAAAAATTAAAAATGATTAATTAGTGATATTGACAAAATGATAATAATTTGGTAAAATATTAGAAGGTGATTTTATGAGAGAAAAAGTTATTTTAGTTTGTGAAGAATGTTTATCGAGAAACTATACTATTGATAAAAACAAATTAAATAACCCTCAAAGAATGGTTATTAAAAAGTTTTGTAAAAGATGTAATAAACATACTGTTCACAAGGAAACCAAATAGGAGGAATTAAAAATGGCAGAGCAAAAAGAAAAGAAAAATCGTTTAGTCGAGGTTTTTACAAAAGATTATAAATATGAAGGTTTGATCTTACTAATACTTGCTGTTATAGCTTTAGTATTAGGAATTTTAGTTGAAGTAAATATTAAAGCTGGTGGAACTCCATCAGATCCAGGTCTATGTATTCCAGAAGCAAAAACAATTACTGATGGTGTTTTCTTAATTTCATATTTTAGAGAATTGTTCGCATGGATTTTAATTGTTTTAGGTGCATTTTCTATTGTATTATCAGTATGGCCTTACTATAAACCATCAGTTTATGAAATGAAAAGAATCTCATGGCCTAATCAAAAAACTATGTTAGAAAATACATTATGTACATTTATATTTGTTATAATATTTGTTGCTTTCTTTGCGTTAGTTGATTCTGGATTAAGCCCATTAGTTAAGTGGATACTTAGTTGGAGTAAATAATGGAAGAAAGAGCATGGTATAGTGTTCAAACTTATTCAGGAATGGAAAATGCTGTAAAGAAGAATATTGAAAGACGTATTGCTTCAATGAATATGCAAGATTACATTTTTAATGTTTTAGTTCCTGAAGAAAAGAAACTAGAAAAAAAGAAAAATGGAGAATCAAAAGAAGTAGTTGAAAAACCATTTTCTGGATATGTATTTGTTGATATGATAGTTACTGATGAAACATGGTTCATGGTTAGAAATACGCCAATGGTTACTGGTTTCTTAGGATCAAGTGGTGGTGGAGCAAAACCTGTTCCCATTCCTGATGAAGAAATGTTACCAATTCTAAAAATGTGTGGAATGGTAAAAGAAAAACCATTTGAATGTCAAGTTGGCGATAAAGTGGAAGTTGTACAAGGTACATTTACTGGTCAATTTGGAACTATCGATAGTATAGATTTAGAAAAGAAAAATGTTAAAGTTCTGGTTGATTTCTTTGGTAGACCAACACCTGCAGAATTTCAATTTGATGAGATTAAAAAAGTGTCTTAAGGGCACTTTTTTTGTTTATTTTTTTAGAATTGATATCTTGACAAAATCATTAAAAAATAGTATAATAATATAGCGTGCATAAATCTCACGTACTATTTTTATTAGTGGAAGAGTATAAAACTCGTAAGTACCACGCACGGACAAAAAGGAGGTGTGTCTCGTGGCTGCAAAAAAAATAACAAAAGTAATTAAATTACAAATTCAAGCAGCAAAGGCTACAATGGCTCCACCTGTAGGACCTGCATTAGGACAAGCTGGTGTTAATGGTCAACAATTTGTTCTTCAATTTAATGAAGCAACAAAAGAAATGGCAGGATGGGTAGTTCCTGTAGTTATTACTGTATATGAAGATCGTTCTTTTACTTTTATAACAAAGACTCCACCAGCATCAGATATGTTAAAGAAAGCTGCTGGTATTCAAAGCGGTTCATCAAATGCTTTAAAAACTAAAGTGGCAACAATTAAGAGAGACAAAATCAGAGAAATTGCGGAAACTAAATTACCTGACTTAAATGCTTATACTGTTGAACATGGAATGAAGATTATTGAAGGAACTGCAAGAAATATGGGAATCGTTGTTGAAGACTAATTAATTTTCTAACGATTCACAAAAGTGTTTAGGCAATTGGGCTTAAGCAGTGGGAGGAATATCCGTTAGACCACAAAGGAGGAAAACAAATGGCAAAATTAGGAAAGAAATATCAAGAAGTTGCAAAACTTGTTGACTCAACAAAAAAATATAGTTTAGAAGAAGCTGTTGAATTAGTTAAAAAAACAGCAACAACTAAATTTGATGCTACAGTTGAACTTGTTTTTCGCTTAAACTTAGACTCACGTAAAGCTGAACAAAACTTACGTGGAGCAATTGTATTACCTAATGGAACTGGTAAAACAAGAAAAGTTTTAGTTTTAACTAAGGGACCAAAAGCAAAAGAAGCTGAAGAAGCTGGCGCTGATTATGTAGGTGATCAAGAATACATCGAAAAAATTAAAGGTGGATGGTTTGATTTTGACATCATCGTTGCTACACCAGATGTTATGGGTGAATTAGGTAAGATTGGTAAAATCTTAGGACCTAAAGGTTTAATGCCAAATGCAAAAACTGGTACAGTAACTATGGATATCAAAAAAGCTGTAGAAGAAATCAAAGCTGGTAAGGTTGAATATCGTGTTGATAAAGCAGGAAATATCGCAACAATTTGTGGAAAAGCATCATTTGATGCTAATAAACTTGCTGAAAATATCAGAACAATTAACAATGTTTTGATGAGAGCAAAACCTACAACTGTTAAAGGTGTTTATGTTAAAAATATTTCAATCGCTACTACAATGGGTCCTGGAATCAAAATTGATCCAGCAACTATGTAAACCCTGAAAAATAGTTGAAAATTCATTTTAAAAAATAGTACCATATAAAAATAGTTTATAGATTATATGCCGTAGACAGTAGGGGCTATGCTTAAAAATCCTACCGAGGTTAAAAAAATGAGTTAGACTCTATCCTCTTAACCTACGGTTTCATACGCACGTTAAGAGGTTTTTTGTTTAAGATATTATATCTTATTCTTATTTATTAAGGAGGTGTAAGAATGAAAGAAGCTACTTTAAAAGCAAAGATTGCACATGTTGATGAAGTTACTGCTAAATTCCAAGAATCTCAATCAGCTGTAGTTGTTGATTGCATAGGTTTAACTGTTGCAGAAACAATGGCTTTACGTAAACAATTATACGCAAGTGGTTGTGAAATGCATGTAATTAAAAATAATATTATCAGACGTGCATCTGAAAAATGCGGTTATAATGGTTTAGAAGAAGCTCTTAAAGGACCATCTGCTGTAGCTTTCTCAAAAGATGCAACTAGTGCATCTAAAATTGTATATGGTTATGCAAAAACAAACGATAAGCTTAAAATTAAAGCTGGTGTAGTTGAAGGAAAAGTATTACCATTAGATGAATTAAAAGTTGTTGCAACATTACCAGACAAGAATGGTATGTTATCTATGTTATTAAGTGTTTTACAAGCACCTATTCGCAATATGGCTTGTGTTATCAAAGCTGTTGCTGAAAAAAATGAATAATTATTAGGAGGAATTTATTATGAAAATTAATGTAAATGAATTTATTGAATCTTTAAAAGAAATGACTGTTTTAGAACTAAATGAATTAGTTAAAGCAATCGAAGAAGAATTTGGTGTTACTGCTGCTGCTCCAGTTGCTGTTGCTGCTGCAGGACAAGTTGAAGAAGAAGGACCAAGCACTGTTAACGTTGTATTAAAAGAAATTGGACCTAACAAGATTAACGTTATTAAAGTTGTAAGAGAAATCACTGGTTTAGGCTTAAAAGAAGCTAAAGACTTAGTTGATGGCGCTCCTAAAAACGTTAAAGAAGGCGTTTCTGTAGATGAAGGAAATGCTTTAAAAGCTAAATTAGAAGAATCAGGAGCAGTTGTTGAATTAAAATAGTTTAATAACTATAAAAAAGTCAATATCGTTGATATTGGCTTTTTTTATATAAAATTAAAAAAGCAAAAAAATCTATTGACATCTTTACAAATAAATAGTATAATAATATGATGCATACTGGGTTTTTGTCGGTATAATCCGAAAAACACTCATTTATTGCTTAAAAATTAAGCGAGGTGGATGATTTTGAGCTTTAAAAATGTAGTTTATGGTAAAAATCGTGTAAGGAGAAATTATTCAAGAGTTAAAACAAATGTTGAACTTCCTAATTTAATTGAAATTCAAACTAAATCGTTTGATTGGTTTATAAATACAGGAATTAAAGATTTGTTTAGGGAAATATCTCCAATCAAAGATTATTCTGAAAAATATGAATTATATTTTGATGATTATGAATTTGATGAACCAAAAATGGATATCCCAACTGCAAAAAGAAAAGATGCTAATTATTGTCGTGCTTTAAAAGCATCTGTTAAGTTAGTTAATAATGAAACAGGCGAAATTTTAGCAAAAAAAGATGGTGAAGATAAGATTTTCTTAGGTGATTTTCCAGTAATGACACCTTGGGGAACTTTTATTATCAATGGCGCTGAACGTGTTGTTGTAACCCAAATTATTCGTTCTGCTGGTGTTTTCTTTTCAAAGGAAGTTGATAAGAAAAGTGGTAGAGCATTATATGCTGGTCAAGTAATTCCAACAAGAGGTGTTTGGATTGAATATGAAATGGGCAGCAGAGATATTTGGTATGCTAAATTAGACCGTTCTAAGAAAATTCCTTTAACAACTTTTTTACGTGCTGTTGGTTTAAACTCTAATAAAGAGATTACAAAACTTTTTGGTACAAGCCAATTTATGAAAAACACATTTGAAAAAGATGATACATTTGGATCTGACGATGCTCTTGAAGAGTTATACGACAAATTAAAACCTGGTGAAAAATCTACTCCTGATGGAGCTAGAAGCTATTTAGCAAGTCATTTATTTGATACAAGAAGATACGATTTAGCGAATGTTGGTCGTTATAAAGTAAATAAAAAATTAGACGTTATTGCTAGACTTCAAGAAATTGGTGCTAACAATATGCGTTTAGCAGAAGATGTTATAGATCAAGAAACTGGTGAAGTAGTTTATAAAGTTGATACCGTTATAACTCAAGATATCATTGATGACCTAAAAAAACGTAGGAAAGAATTGTTAAGGAAAGAATATAAATATGAACAAATGATTGTTGGTGATTCAGTAATTCTTGAAACAATTGTTGTTGAAAGATTAGAAGATAATAAGATTATTCACTTAGTAGGTAATGATCAATCTGAAATGAAGAATCATATCACTTTGTCTGATATGTTAGCTTCTACTGGATATTATATCAATTTACATGAAGGTGTGGGAACAATTGATGACATCGATCATTTAGGTAACAGAAGATTACGTTTAATTGGAGAATTGTTACAAAATCAATTTAGAATTGGTTTAGTAAAGATGGAAAAAAGCATTAAGGATCGTATGTCTATGTCTACAGATGCTCATAATATATCTCCTCAAAACTTAATTAATATTCGTACTCTTACTTCAACAATCCGTGAATTTTTTGGTAGTTCACAGTTATCACAATTTATGGATCAAATCAACCCACTATCTGAATTAACTCACAAGAGACGTATTTCAGCGTTAGGTGCTGGTGGTTTGACTCGTGAAAGAGCTGGATTCGAAGTTCGTGACGTTCATAATTCTCACTATGGTAGAATTTGTCCTATTGAAACTCCTGAAGGTCAAAACATTGGATTAATCAACTCTATTGCTACTTATGCTCGCGCTAATGAATATGGTTTTATTGAAACACCATATTTAAAAGTAGAAAATATTAATGGAAAGTTAAAAGTTACAGATAAAAAAGAATATTTTACAGCAGATAAAGAAGAACAATATTATATCGCTGAAGGTAATACTTATGTAAATGATGATATGGAAGTTATTGGCTTTGCGAAAAAGGATGAAAACGGTCATGTTAGCTATTATGTAAGAGGTAGACATGAAGGTGAAACTGTTGAATTCTTAGCTAGTAAAACTCAATATATTGATGTTGCTCCAAAACAAATTGTTGCGGTATCAACAGCGTGTATTCCATTCTTGGAACACGATGATGCTAACCGTGCATTGATGGGAGCTAACATGCAACGTCAAGCAATTCCACTATTAAAACCAGAAGCAGCATTTGTTGCTACAGGAATTGAAGCAAAAGCTGCAAAAGATTCTGGTGTTGCTATTGTGGCTGAAAAATCTGGAGATGTTGAATATGTCGATGGATTAAGAATTGTTATCAAAGAAGATAGTGGTGCATTAAAAACTTATGTTTTAAATAAATATGAACGTTCAAACCATTCAACTTGTGTAAACCAAAAACCAATCGTTTCATGTGGTGAACATGTAAATGCTGGTGATGTTATCGCTGATGGTGCATCTATGGATCAAGGTGAAATGGCATTAGGCCGTAATGTTGTTATAGCATTTATGACATGGAATGGTTATAACTACGAAGATGCTGTTATTATGAATGAACGTTTAGTTCAAGATGATGTTTATACTTCAATTCATATTGAAAGATACGATGTTGAAGTTCGTGATACAAAATTAGGAAAAGAAGAAATTACTGCTGAATTAGACAATGAAAAGAAAGATGCAGTTGTTAACCTTGATGAACATGGTATTATTCGTTTAGGAGCAGAAGTAAAAGAAGGCGATGTACTTGTTGGTAAAGTTACTCCAAAAGGACAAACTGATCCAACTCCTGAAGAAAGATTAAGTCGTGCTTTGTTTGCGGACAATTCTAAAGATGTTAGAAATACTTCATTACGTGTTCCTCATGGTGGTGGTGGTATCGTTCATAGAATTGAATATTTCAATAGAAAGAATGGCGATGACTTAGGCCCAGGAGTAAATGAAGCAGTAAGAGTATTTATCGTTCAAAAACGTAAAATATCTGAAGGAGATAAAATGTCTGGTAGACATGGTAATAAAGGTGTTATTTCAAGAATATTACCTCCAGAAGATATGCCATATATGGAAGATGGAACACCTGTAGATATTATGTTAAACCCACAAGGTATTCCTAGCCGTTTAAATATCGGACAAGTTTTGGAAGTTCACTTAGGAATGGCTGCCAAAAAGTTAGGAATTCATGTAGCAACACCTGTTTTTGATGGTGTAACAAGTGAAGATTTAGCCGCTATCTTAAAAGAAGCTGGAATGGATCCTGATGGAAAAACTGTTTTAAGAGATGGCCGTACAGGTAAAGTCTTTGACAATAGAATTAACGTTGGAGTTATGTATATGATTAAGTTAGCTCACATGGTTGATGATAAATTACATGCTCGTAGTGAAGGCCCTTATACATTAGTTACTCAACAACCTATGGGTGGTAAGGCACAAAACGGAGGTCAAAGATTTGGTGAAATGGAAGTATGGGCACTAGAAGCATATGGTGCAAGTCATATGTTAAGAGAAATGTTAACAATTAAATCAGACGATATTATCGGAAGAAATAAAGTTTACAAAGCAATTGTTGATGGAGAACCAATTCCTGAACCTGGAATTCCAGAGTCATTTAGAGTTCTTGTAAAAGAATTACAAGGATTAGGATTAAGTGTTAAATTAATCGATAGTGAAACTAAAGAAGATGTTTCTAATAAGAGTCTAATTGAAGAAATCGATTTGGCTTCTAATAGAAAATATGGATTATAAAATATTTTTATGAGGTGATTTCATTGAAAAAATATGATTATATGCAAATAGGCATAGCTTCTCCCGAGGAAATAAGAAGCTGGAGTCATGGTGAAGTTAAAAAACATGAAACAATAAATTATCGTACTTTTAAACCAGAAAGAGATGGATTGTTTTGTGAAGTAATTTTTGGACCAACTAAAGACTATCAATGTGCCTGTGGAAAACCTAGAAGAACAACAGAAAAAGGAAATGTCTGTGAAAAATGTGGAATTGAATTAACACAAGCAAAAGTCCGTCGTGAGAGAATGGGACATATTGAACTTGAAGCTCCTGTTGTTCATACATGGTTTTTGAAAAATAGCCCAAGTAAAATTTCATTATTACTTGATATGAAAACAAAATACGTTGAAGATATAGTTTATTTAGCTTCATATATTGTTGTTGATCCAGGTAATGTTGAAGGGCTAACAAAAAATCAAATATTAACAGAACAAGAATATAGCAGTTTACAACGTAAAATAGGTTTTAATAAGTTTAAAGCATTAACTGGTGCAGAAGCAATTAAAAAATTATTGCAAGATTTAGATTTAAAAACTATTGCTACTGATTTAAGAGAAGAATTAGATACTGCTCCAAAACAAAGAAAAGATAAAATTATCAAAAGACTTGAAGTTGTTGAAGCATTATTAAATTCTGATAATAAACCAGAGTGGATGGTAATGGAAGTAATCCCAGTTATTCCACCTGATTTAAGACCTATGGTACCACTAGATGGTGGACGTTTCGCTACAACTGACTTGAACGATTTATATCGTAGAATTTTAAATCGTAATAATCGTTTACGTAAATTTAAAGAACAAAGATCTCCAGCTTTAATAACTAAGAATGAAAAGCGTATGTTACAAGAAGCTGTGGATGCTTTAATTGATAATGGTAAACGTAATAAGAAAATTGCTGTTGAAAAGAATAGACCACTTAAATCTTTATCAGATTTATTAAGAGGTAAACAAGGGCGTTTCCGTCAAAACCTATTAGGTAAACGTGTTGACTATTCAGGCCGTAGTGTTATCGCTGTAGGACCAGATTTACAAATGTATCAATGCGGTATCCCACGTGAAATGGCATTAATATTATTTAAACCATTTATTATTAATGCATTACTTAAAAAATATTCTGAAGATGGAAACATTGCGAATAGTAAAATTGGTATTAAGAAAGCAAAAGAAATGATTGAAGAAGGTCATCCAGATGCTCTAGAAATGGTTGAAAAAATCATTGTTGAACATCCTGTATTACTTAACCGTGCTCCTACACTTCATAGATTAGGTATTCAAGCGTTTGAACCTAAATTAGTTGAAGGAAAGGCAATACGTCTTCACCCATTAGTTTGTCCACCATTTAATGCTGACTTCGATGGTGACCAAATGGCTGTCCATGTACCACTATCAGAAGAAGCACAAACTGAAGCTCGTTTATTGATGCTAGCTTCTAAAAATATCTTAGCGCCTAAAGATGGAAAGCCAATAGTTACTCCATCACAAGACATGGTATTAGGAAATTATTATTTAACTATTGAAGATGAAAATGATAAATCTAATGGTCGTGTGTTTAAAGATATTCACGAAGTTGAGCTAGCTTATGAAAATGATCAAATCACTTTACATACTAGAATTGTAATACCTTGTAAATCTTTACCAGCTCCAATGTATAACATTACTGATGAAGATCCTGAAAGAAGAGAAAAATTCATTAAATTAAATGATGAATGTCAAGATAAATATATTATTACTTCATATGGTAAAATTATATTTAACTCAATATTCCCTGAAGGAGTTCCTTATGTAAATGAAGCTGATGCAAAAAATATAACTGATGGTGTTGATCCAAGATTCTTTATTAAGAGAGGATCAGACATTAAAAAAGAAGTTGCATCATGGATTAGCGAAGGTGATGAAAATCATTATAAAAAGGAAGGAAAGAAATACGATAAGAATAAAGTAATTCCTCATCCATTTAAAAAGAAGTTCCTTGGAGTTGTTGTTGCAGAAGTATTTAAGAGATTCAAACTTGCTGAAACTTCAAAGACACTAGATAAGATGAAAGACTTAGGATTTAAGTATTCAACTGTTTCTGGTATTACTGTATCTGCTTATGATATTAATGTTGTACAAGGAAAAGAAGTTAAATTAGCTGAAGCTGAAAAGAAAGTTGAAAGATATGAAAGAGCATATAAATACGGACTTTTAACTGAAGAAGAACGTAGAAGAAATGTTATTGATGTATGGAATAAAACAAAAGCTTCATTAGAAGATTTAATTAAAGAAGACGTATTAGAACATTATATTGATAACCATATTTATTTGATGAGTGACTCTGGAGCCCGTGGTAACATTGGTAACTTTGTTCAATTATCAGGTATGCGTGGATTAATGGCTAAACCTAATGGTGAAAGTATGGATATCCCTATTAAAGCATCATTCCGTGAAGGATTATCAATGAGTGACTTCTTTATTTCTTCACATGGTTCAAGAAAAGGATCTACAGATACAGCCTTAAAAACTGCTGAATCAGGATACTTGACAAGACGTTTAGTTGACGTAAGTCAAGAAGTTACTGTAACTATGAACGATTGTAAAACTAATAAGGGCATGAAAGTTACTGAACTTCGTAAAGAAGATGGTGGTGTAATTGCCAAATTAGAAGATCGTATTCGTGGAAGATTTACAAGTAAACCAATTATTAATCCAAATACTGGCGAAACAATTCTTGAGGCTAATGAATACATTAGTGATAAAATTGTTGCGGAAGTTAAAGCTGCTGGCATAACTGAAGTATATATTCGTACATTATTAACATGTGATTGTCCTAATGGCGTTTGTGTAAAATGTTATGGATCTGACCTTTCTACTGGGGAAGTTGTTGAAAAAGGTGAAGTTGTTGGTATCATTGCGGCACAATCAATTGGTGAACCTGGTACGCAATTAACAATGAGAACATTCCACTCTGGTGGTGTTGCTGGTGAAGAAGATATTACTCAAGGTCTTCCTCGTATCCAAGAGTTGTTTGAAGCTCGTCCATCTAAATATCAAGCAATTATTGCAGAAATTGAAGGCGATGTTACAAGCATTAAACATGAAAAGGACAATAGATTTGAAATTACAATTACTAATAAGATTACAGGTGAAACTAAATCTTACTTAACAAATAGTGGTAAAACTCCAACTGTTCATGAAGGTGACTTTGTAAATGCTGGTCAACCTTTAACAGCAGGTGTAATTCATCCAAAAGAATTATTACGTGTTTCTACTACTGAAGAAGTAGAAAAGTATATTCTTAAAGAAGTAGAAAAAGTATATTCTTCACAAAGCGTTGATATTTGTGACAAGCATGTTGAAATCATTATTAAACAAATGTTACAAAAGGTATTAATTGTTAATGAAGGAGATACAGGATTACTTCCAGGAAGTCATGTTTCAAAGAATGAAATTGTTAGAATAATTGCTGATTGTAATAGAAGAGGAATTAAGAGACCAGTAATTAAACCTATTATTTTAGGTATTACACGTGCATCACTTAAATCTGATTCATATTTATCTGCTGCATCATTCCAAGAAACTACGAGAGTATTAACTGAAGCTGCAATTAGAGGTAAAAAAGACCCACTAGAAGGATTAAAAGAAAATTTAATGATTGGTGGTTTAATTCCTGCTGGTACTGGACTTGTTCATATTAGTGATGATGATATCATTAAAAAAGCAATTGAACCATTACCTGATACTGATATTTTAAAATAATAATTTAAGGGGCTAATAAGCCCCTTTTAATGAAGAAAAATAGAAATTATAAAAAAACATAAATAAAAAGAAGTTCTTGTTTTAAAGAACCGAGTTAATTATTAAGATGGACAAGTGGTAAGCAAAACACTTTGTCAAAATGAACATTTAAGTGTAACTCTTTTTTCTTTTGATAAAGGCGAAGAAATAAGTAGTCATAAATCTGATGGTGATGCCTTTGTTACATGCCTAGATGGTACAGGTAAAATAACAATTGACAATGAAACTTACATTATTCATGAAGGCGAATCAATTATAATGCCAGCACAACATCCACATGCAGTATATGGGGAAGATAAATTTAAAATGCTTTTAGTAGTTGTGTTTTAAAAAGTATTATCAAAAATAAGAATCAATGTTGACAATTAAATAATTAATTGATAGAATATAAGTATAAATTAAAAACATATTCTTTGAGTGCTAGAGAAACATCCATAGGAATATTACTTATATAAGACTATAAAGCTCTCTTTGAATAAAGAGGGCTTTTATGCTATAAATAAATTATTGTATGTAGATTGCATATAATAATAGTGATAAAACGTAAAAAGAGAATAGGGAGGTATTATATGTCAATTTATTTAGTATTAAAACGTATTATCAAAGAGCTAGTTGGCCATAGTATACGGCCAGAAGTATACTAACAAAGTTTAAAAATGAGAGGAGATGAAAAGTAAAAATGAAAAGAATTATTGTTTTATTTATGATGCTTATTTTAAGTGTTGTACTTGCTGGGTGTAATAAAAATTTAGGAAAACTTTATACATTAGAAGAAGCATATGATTTAAATTTAATAACAAAAGATGATTTAAAAAGTATTGCTTATTACTTTAATAAAGTAGAAAGTAGTGATTTTGTTCCTAAACCTAAAAAACCTGAATCAATCAGTAAGAGAAATGAAAGACTAATCAAAAAAACTTATTTAAGAGATGAACTTAAAGAACCAAGACTTAGTATCAAGAATGTTCATATATATGAATACTATGGTACTTATAACGGCTGTATTGCACTAAGAATTACCGATAGTTATAACCGTTATGACTATAATATTCATGAAGAATATGTAATAGGTGGAGTTAGTTTTTACGATTTTCATGTGGCTAGTATAAGTATTTATGCACCAAATAAGGAGTAACAAATGAAAAAAATAAATAGATTACTTATTTTAATATTAATTTTTATAAATTTAATTAATTTACATTTTTTTCAAGATATTAATCTAAAATTTTTAAAACTAATACATTTCCTATAATTACTATACTATAAGAGACTAAATAAAGGAATACTAGCTTTATCTTTTTAACTAATGATGAACTGATATCTTTTTTAAAAATCATTAATAAAATTAAAAATTTTCTTGACAAATCTATTGATTTGGGGTATAATATATAAGGATTTTAAATATGGTATAGGTTTGCCTATACTTTATTTTATGGAATATTGAAACACTGGGAAGTGTGTAAAATCTATAATAATCTATATAATTAATGAAAGGAGAATATAAATGCCTACAATTAACCAATTAGTTAAAAAACCTCGTGAATCGAAGGTTAAAAAATCAAAATCACCACATTTAGGAATCGGCTTTAATAGTTTACAAAAAGAATATACAAATGTCGAATCTCCTCAAAAACGTGGAGTTTGTACACGTGTTACTACTATGACACCTAAGAAACCAAATTCTGCAATGCGTAAGTACTGCCGTGTTCGTTTATCTAATGGAATTGAAGTTACTGCCTATATCCCAGGAGTTGGACATCGTTTACAAGAACATAGCGTTGTTTTAATTCGTGGAGGACGTGTTAAAGACTTACCAGGTGTTCGTTATCATGTTATCCGTGGTACATTAGATGCTACTGGTGTTGATAATCGTAAACAAGGTAGATCAAAATATGGCGCTAAACGCCCTAAATAATTAATTATTAAATAATAAAATTTTTAAATATTGAAAGGAGGAATCAACATGCCACGTAAAGGACATGTCCCAAAAAGAAAAGTTTTACCTGATCCAATATATAACTCACCAGTAGTTACAAGATTGATCAATAACATTATGTTAGATGGTAAAAAAGGTGTTGCTCAACAAATTTTGTATGGAGCATTTGAAAGAATTGAAAAAACAACAGGTCGTCCTGCTTTAGATGTATTTAATGATGCATTAAACAATATTACTCCTCAATTAGAGGTTAAAGCTCGTCGTATTGGAGGAGCTAACTATCAAGTTCCAGTAGAAGTAAGAGCAGAACGTAAGATGACATTATGCTTGAGATGGTTAACTCAATACTCAAGACTTAGAAAAGAAAAAACAATGGAAGAACGTTTAGCTAACGAAATCATTGATGCTTCAAATGGTATCGGTGGATCAGTTAAGAAACGTGACGATACTCATAGAATGGCTGAATCTAATAAGGCCTTCGCACATTACCAATGGTAATTTAGAGGTGTATAAATGGCTCGTGAGACCTCTTTAGCAAATACAAGAAACATTGGTATTATGGCCCACATCGATGCTGGTAAAACAACAGTATCTGAAAGAATTCTTTATCATGCTGGTAAAATTCATAAAATTGGTGAAACACATGATGGTGCTTCACAAATGGACTGGATGGAGCAAGAAAAAGAACGTGGTATAACTATTACTTCTGCAGCTACAACTGCCTTTTGGAAAGGTCATAGAATTAATCTTATTGATACTCCAGGACATGTAGACTTTACAGTTGAAGTAAGCCGTTCATTAAGAGTACTTGATGGTGCTGTTACAGTATTAGATGCGCAAGCTGGTGTTGAACCACAAACAGAAACTGTATGGCATCAAGCAACTGAGTATTTAGTTCCTCGTATTGTTTTTATTAATAAAATGGATAAAACAGGAGCTGATTTCTATTATTCAGTTGATACATTGAAATCTAGATTAGGAGCTAATGCTCATCCTATTCAATTACCTATCGGAGCTGAAACATTCTTTGAAGGTGTAGTTGACTTAGTTGATATGAAAGCTTATTTATTCGATGGAAATGCGGATGAAAATTATAAAGTAACTGATATTCCTGAGGATATGAAAGATGATGCTGCTATCTATCGTGATGAATTAATTAGTGCTGTTGCTGATTTTGATGAAGAAGTAATGATGATGTATTTAGAAGGAGAAGAAATATCTCCTGAACTATTAAAAAGAGCAATAAGAGAAGCAACTTTAAGTGTTAAATTCTTCCCAGTAATGTGCGGAACAGCATTTAAGAACAAAGGTGTTGTAAAAGTTTTAGACGCAGTTTTAGATTATTTGCCTTCACCTGTTGATGTTGCATGTATTAAAGGAACAGATGAAGAAGGAAATGAAGTTGACATTCATGCATCTGATGATGAACCTTTTGCAGCTCTAGCATTTAAAGTTATGACTGATCCTTATGTTGGTAAATTAACTTTCTTTAGAGTTTATTCAGGTGTTTTAACAGCTGGTTCTTATGTTCTTAATTCAACAAAAGGAAAGAAAGAACGTATTGGACGTATTTTGTTAATGCATGCTAATAATCGTACTGAAGTTTCTGAAGTACGTGCTGGTGACATTGCAGCTGCTGTTGGTTTAAAAGATACTACTACAGGTGATACACTTTGTGATGAAAGTCGTGAAGTAATCCTTGAAAAGATGGTGTTCCCAGAACCAGTTATTTCAGTTGCTATTGAACCTAAGACTAAAGGTGACCAAGATAAGATGGGTATTGCCTTAAGCAAATTAGCAGAAGAAGATCCAACTTTTAGAACTTATACTAACCATGAAACTGGACAAACTATCATTTCTGGTATGGGTGAATTACACTTAGATATCATTGTTGATAGAATGAAACGTGAATTCCATGTTGAAGCAAATGTTGGTGCTCCACAAGTTTCTTATCGTGAAACAATCGAAAAAATGGGAGAAGTACAAGGTAAATTTGTTCGTCAATCTGGTGGTCGTGGACAATATGGTGATGTTTGGGTTAGATTTGAACCAAATCCTGGTAAAGGCTTTGAATTTGTTGATGCTGTAGTTGGTGGTGTTGTTCCACGTGAATATATTCCAGCTGTTGCAAAAGGATTAGAAGCTGCTTTACAAACTGGTAATATTGCCGGTTATCCAACAATTGATGTTAAATGTACATTATTTGATGGATCTTATCATGATGTTGACTCAAGTCAAATTGCCTTCGAAGTTGCTGCTTCTTTAGCTTTCAAAAATTCTAAAGAAAAATGTGCTCCAATTTTACTAGAACCTATTATGTCTGTTGATGTAACAGTTCCAGATGAATATTTAGGTAATGTAATTGGTGACTTAACTAGTAGACGTGGTCGTATTGAAGGACAAGAAGGACGTGGAAAATTACAAATGGTTCATGCATTAGTTCCACTTGCTGAAATGTTTGGATATGCAACTGCATTAAGAAGTAATACACAAGGACGTGGTAATTATACTATGCAAATGAATAGATATGAAAAATGTCCAAAGAGTGTTGCTGAAGAAATTATTAAAAAACGTAATGCATAATAATTTTTTATTAAAAATGTATTGATTTTTTGATTAAAATAAAGTAAAATAAAATAGAAATAACCATTAGGAGGAATTTAAAAATGGCAAAAGAAAAATTTGTGCGTTCTAAACCACATGTAAACATTGGTACTATTGGTCACGTTGACCATGGAAAAACAACTTTAACATCAGCTATTACTAAAGTTTTAGCTAAAAAAGGTTATGCTAAAGAAATGAATTATGATCAAATCGATGGTGCTCCAGAAGAAAAAGAACGTGGTATTACAATTAATACTGCCCATGTAGAATATGAAACTGATAAACGTCACTATGCTCACGTTGACTGTCCAGGACATGCTGACTACGTTAAAAATATGATCACTGGTGCTGCTCAAATGGATGGTGCTATCTTAGTTATTGCTGCTACAGATGGACCTATGGCACAAACTCGTGAACATATCTTACTTGCTCGTCAAGTTGGTGTTCCTCGTTTAATCGTTTTCTTAAATAAATGCGATATGGTTGATGATGAAGAATTATTAGAATTAGTTGAAATGGAAGTTCGTGAATTATTAAATGAATACGGATTCCCAGGAGATGACACTCCAATCATCAGAGGATCTGCTTTAAAAGCTATGGAAGGTGATCCAGAAGCAGAACAAAAGATTATTGAGTTAATGAATGTTGTAGATGAATATATCCCTACTCCAGTTCGTGATACTGATAAACCATTCTTAATGCCTGTTGAAGATGTATTCTCAATTACAGGACGTGGAACAGTTGCTACAGGACGTGTTGAACGTGGTACAGTAGTAGTTGGTGACCCAGTAGAAATCGTTGGTATTAAACCTACTATGTCTACAGTTGTTACTGGTGTTGAAATGTTCCGTAAATTATTAGACAAAGCTGAAGCTGGTGATAACATTGGTACATTATTACGTGGTGTTACTCGTGATAACGTTCAACGTGGTCAAGTATTAGCAAAACCAAAATCAGTTACTCCACATACTAAGTTTAACGCTCAAGTATATGTATTAACTAAAGAAGAAGGTGGACGTCATACTCCATTCTTCAGTAACTATCGTCCTCAATTCTATTTCAGAACTACAGATATCACTGGTGTTATCCAATTAGCTCCAGGCGTTGAAATGGTTATGCCAGGCGATAATGCCGAATTAACAGTTGAATTAATTCACCCAATTGCAATCGAACAAGGAACTAAATTCTCAATTCGTGAAGGTGGACGTACTGTTGGTTCTGGTAGTGTTACAACTATCATTGAATAGTATAAGATTTAAAGTCAGTAGAAATACTGGCTTTTTTTGTATTTATTTATCAATGAAACTTTTTTATGGAAAAATTATGAATAATATGTTATACTATTTATATAAGTTTTAAATAAGGAAGTTATAATATGATAGATACTCATGTACATTTAAATGACAAAGCATTTAATAAAAATCTCAATGAAATTATTCAAGGTGCACTTGATAATGGTATAAATAAAATGATAGTAATAGGTTATAATTACAAAAGTAGTCTAAAAGCTATTGAAATAGCAAATAAGTACCCTTCTTGTTATGCAATGGTTGGTTTGCAACCAATGGATGTTGATAAAGAGAGTGATAAAGAATTAAACTGGATAAAAGAGATGATTAAAAAGCCGAAAGTTGTAGGAATTGGTGAAATTGGAATTGATCTTTATTGGACAAAAGAAACAAAAGATTTACAAATATATTTCTTTAAAAAACAATTAGAAATTGCAAGAGAAAATAATTTGCCAGTTTCAATTCATGCGCGTGAAGCCACAGAAATCACTTATCAAATTTTAAAAAATAGCAATACAAGGGGAGTGATTCATTGCTATAGTGGCAGTTTAGAAATGGCAAAACAATTTACTAACCTAGGATACTATTTAGGAATTGGTGGAGTGTTGACATTTAAAAATGCAAAAGTTAAGGATGTAGTTAAAGCTATTGATTTGAAATATTTGGTATCAGAGACTGATGCACCATATTTGGCACCTTTTCCACATCGTGGAGAAATGAATAAGCCTGAATACATTAAAATTATTGTTAATGAAATTGCAAATTTAAAAGATGTTACTTTAAAAGAAACAGAAATGCAAATAGATAAAAATGTAAAAGAAATGTTTGGAATATAGGAGAAAAATATGAAAAAGAAATGGTTATGTTTATTATTTATAATGATTATACTATGTTTAACAGGATGTCAAACAAAAACCAATAATGAGATTTATAATAAAGTATATAATGTTACTTTAGATGTTAATGAATTTGAAGATTTGATAGTCGCTATTGGAGAAAAAGCAGATGCACCTACGATAGGTCTTAAAGGATATAAACAATCTATTTTTGGTATGCAAGCAGATTCTTGCGGATCTGGAGTAGTTGTTGATGGCAATGCCATACTTTCTGATGGCACAATAGTATCATTAGAAGATTCAATAACAAAACAAAATGTGATAAGCTATACATATAGAGCAATTACAAATTATCATGTTATTGAGGGAGAAAGTATTATAAGAGCTGAGCTATCACAAGATGTAAGTGATGTTCAAGTGACAATTGAAGCAACGGATAAAAAACTTGATTTAGCTCTAGTTTCTTTTACTACAACACTTTACATAAAACCATTAGAATTTGCGGATAGCAGTGCTACAAGAAAAGGACAATTTGTTGTTGCTATGGGTTATCCTGATGGAATAGATTACTATGATTCTTTAACTTTTGGCGTTATTTCATTTGTGAATCGAAAAGTTGTAGAAAATGGAATTACATCACTGTATATTCAAACTGATGTTGTAATTAATCCTGGAAATAGTGGAGGTCCTTTAATCAATATGCGAGGAGAAATTGTAGGAATTAACACGATGAAAATTGTTGATGAAGAAATAGATGGAATGGGATTTGCAATCCCTTCAAATATTGTGAAAGAATTTATAAATAAAAATACTAAGTAGGTGATTTAATGAAAAAAAATAAATCATTTTTCTTAATATTATTCATATTAATGATGATGTTTTTATCAGGATGTTTTAATAAAATTGAAGAAAAATTTTATATTGAACAAATTGAAACAGTATCCATTAATATTGGAGATTCTCTTAAATATAATAATATTACGTTTGAGTCAAATAATGATATATTGGTTTTTAAAGATGGAACCTATTATGGCAACAAAACCGGGAGTATAATCATAAAAACAAGTGAAGGAACATATTTAATAGAAGTAAATGATAATATTACCGATATTGTTATAGAATGTTCACAACGTTTAATAGTTGGAGAAGCAACAAAAATTGAAACAACTGTATACCCACTTTCAAAAAGTCAAGAAGTTACATTTGATTGTAACTCTGATATTTTAAACATAGAAAATGATGGGACTATACATGCGATTAAAAGTGGCGTGTGTAATGTTACTGTTTCTTCAATTGCGGATAAATCATTTAAGAAAGAACTGACATTTATTGTTTTAGATAAAGAAGAAGAATACTACGAAAAAATTATTGAAACTATAATTAAAAATTTAGAAAATGAAAAAGATTTAAATAAAGATGAAGATGTTATAAAACCAGTTATAGAAAAGAACATAAATTCCTTGATTGGTGTTAGTGGATATTCTGAAGAATTAAAAACATCTAATTTTGCTAGCGGCATTGTTTATAAAATGAATATAGTATTTTTAGATGGTAGTAAATTAGATGATGTTAAAGAAATACAAGATTATAAAAATATAAAATATTTTGAATATTATGCATTAACAAATCGTCATATTGTTGAAGGAAGAACAAATTTAAACGTTTATTTAGGCAATAATAAGTATAAAAACTGTGAAGTTGTTCAATATGATGATAAAATTGATTTGGCAGTTATCAAATTTAAATCTACATATTATGTGCAAGTTGCCACAATTGGAAATTCATCATCTTTAGATAAAGGCGAGTTTATTATTTCTATAGGAAATGGAAAAGGAATAGAATACTTTAGAACTACAAACTTTGGAATACTATCTTCTAATAGTCGTTATATTTCTGTAGATACTGATAATGATAATGTTAGTGATTGGGATTCAGAATACCTTCAACATGATGCTTCTTTAAATGAAGGAGATAGTGGCGGAGCAATTTTAAATTTAAAAGGTGAAATTATTGGTATTAATACAACAAAGATTTCTGATTATAAATATAATAATATGTCTTTCGCAATTCCAATTAACCTAGCAATGAATTTGGCTAAAACTTTAGAAAAGGGTATAAAACCAGAAAGATTAATATTAGGTATCCAAATAATTGATGTAAGTAAATATCGATTAAATAAAGAGTATTATTTAAGTCAATACCCTAATATAAAAATACCAGATGATTTAAGATATGGATTTTATATAACCAATATTACAGAAGGGGGATTTGCATATAAAGCAAATATGCAAGTTGGAGATATAATTATTAAATTTAATGATATCAATTTAAAATATACTTATGAACTTCGTTCAGAACTTGGCAAATATTTAAAAGATAGTGGTGATAAGGCTACTGTTGTTGTTTTAAGGGATGGAAAAGAAGAAGTGTTGAATGTAACATTTTAGGAGGTTATATGAAAATAAGAAAAAATAAATTATTTATTGTTTTGTTATTTATATTTGCAATTTTCATGACTGGTTGCTTAAATACAGAAAAATTCACTATAGGAACTGATTATATTGAAAAGACAATGTATGTTGGTGATAAAACAAAGTTTTCAACAAACAAATCAACTCTTGAAACAGGGGAAACGGTTGAATGGAAAACAGGCGATGCAAGTATTGCAACAGTTGATGATACAGGTTACGTAATTGCAATTGCATCTGGTGATACTGTTATAAGTGCTACTTTAGGAAATTATACATGTTTAATTAAACTCCATGTAGTTGATAAAGATGAATCTTTAAATGTTTCAATTGAAATTACTGGCCAACAAACAGTTGTAATAAACGAAACAATAAAATTATCCGCAAAAATATCAAAAGAATCATTTAATCAAAATGTTACCTGGATATCTAGCGATATAAACATCGCAAGTGTTTCCAATGATGGAGTTGTAAAAGGAGTTTTACCGGGAGTTGTAACAATTTCTGCTATTAGTGTTGTAAATGATAAAATCAAAAAAGATATAGTTATTTTAGTTAGAACTGGATCAGGAATTCAAGATATCATTTACAATTATATTAATCAAAACACTTATATAACAAAAGGTGAATATGATTTAACGTCACTAAGCAATAAAACAATTGAACTAGTTAAAAAAGTTGAAAAATCAGTAATTGGTGTGACTAATCAATATATAAAAAATGGTGTCCAAAATACGGGAACTGGTACTGCTGGAATATATAAAGTTGAAGAAATAAATAACGGATATAAATATACAGCATTCACAAACCATCATGTGATTGAAAATTATACTAAATTACAAGTTTATTTAGGAGATGTTGATGAATATATTGATTGTAGTGTAATAAAAAGTGATGAGACTATGGATCTTGCAATAATTACCTTTGAATATTCTAAATATTATGAACCTTTGAAATTAGGTGTAGTTGGTAGTATTAATAATGGTGAATTTGTTGTGGCAATTGGAAATCCAGGCGGTTATACATATTATGGCTCAGTAACATTTGGTATGATTTCTTCAACAAAGCGCCAAATGAAGGATAATAATGTTGTTTACGTTCAACATGATGCACCGATTAATCCTGGTAATAGTGGGGGACCATTATTTAATTTAAGAGGAGAAGTAGTAGGCATTAATACTTTAAAACTCGTTTCAACAGATATAGAGGGAATGGGTTTTGCGATTGCTATGGAAACTTTTTTAGATTATCTAGAGTAGGCTAAGATTTTATATCTTAGTCTTTTTTTAAAGAAATTACAAAAAAACATTGAAAAAAACGTTTTCTTATGATATAATAATATATGTAACAAAACTACAAGTAATTGTAATAATAAATAGATGTAATAAGGAGGAAAATATTTTGAATTACAAAGAAGCCGCAAAGAATTTTTATGAAAATGAAAAACAATTTCAATTAGGTGTTATTCCAACAGAACAATCAAATCCTTTAACTAGAAATCTTAGTGCAACAATTGCTAAAGATACAGCAGAAGGAATAAAAATGATTTTATCTGCAGATGTAAATATTCCTAAGGTAGCCGCAAAAGCATTTAAATCAAAGGTATTTAATGATTTAGTAAATGATATTAAGAGATGTATGGATGAAAGAAAACAAGTGGTTTTCTCAAGTGTTGGTGCATCAGGCCGTATGGCTATCCAATTAGATAGTGGTTGGAGAGAGTTTTGGCTTTCTTTAACTCAAAAATTTCCAAATAGAGCTCAAGAGTTTATTGAACTTGCTAATGTTACTAATTCATTTACTACAGGTGGTGATAGAGCATTAGTATGTTCTGTTGAAAATTTTGAAGACTATATGACTTTTGGAGCTCAACAGGTCATTGAAGCAGGCATTGGAAAGGGTGATGTTCTTGTTGGACTATCTGAATGTGGTCTTTCAGCTAGTATTAATGGCTCAGTATTAGAAGGACAAAAACAAGGATGCACAACATATTATTTATACTGCAATCCAAAAGAGATTTTATGTGAACATTTAGATAGAGTTCGCGTAGTCTTTGAAAATAAAAAAATAATTAAAATGCCTTTATTTGTTGGCAATATGGCTGTTTCAGGATCTACAAGAATGCAAGTTACATCAGTTGAATTATTAGTTGCTGGTGCAGCACTTGAACTTGCAGCTCAAAAATGGTTACAAGAAAATATGTCAAATGAAGAATTAGAAGTTATTGGTCAAATTGCTTTAGCCCCAGAAGATTATGCAAAAGAATTTAAACGTATGGATAAAGTATTAAGCAGTGGTAAAGCTGTTCAAGGACTTGCTAAGTATGTTGAATATGAAAAAGACACATATGATCAAAAAGGTCTAATTACTTATGCAACACATTCATGTTTATTAGATATTTTAACTGATACAACAGAACGTCAACCAACGTTTACTTTACCACCATTTAGAAAATATAATGATAATGTTTCTCCAGTTAGTTGGGCATTTATTAAGGATCCACTATATCCTACACCTATTGCATGGCAACATGTTTTTAGACGTCCTATTAAGGGTCTAGAATGGACTAAAGAAGACTATATTCGTATGAATGCTGCTCAAAGTATTATTGATAATCCACCACTTGTTGGATCAGAACAAGTAGAGTTATATCATATTGGAAATGAAGATGATCCATCAAGATATTCTCGCAAACCAGCAAGACTTGTTGCTTTAGATATCAATGGTTCAGCAACAAAAGAAGTAATGGATTGGTTCAATAAGAATGTTGAAAACTTCTCAGAAGGTTTAGTATTAAGATTTGGAGCTATTCCAAAAGGAAAACTATATAAAAATGAAATTTGTGTTCCAATTAATTTGCCTAAAACTTGCACTAACTTATTTGAACATTTAATGATGAAAATTGCATTTAATGCTATTTCAACAGGTACAATGGCAAAAATGGGAAGAGTATGGGGTAACTGGATGATTCAAGTTTTACCAACAAATAAAAAACTAATTGATAGAAGTACTCGAATTATTGCAAATATTGCGGGTATTCCATATTTAGAAGCTTTAGAAGAATTCTATAAATCTTATTTAGGAAGAGATCCAAAAGAAGAATATAGAGAAAGTTATGTTGTTGAAACATTGAAACGTTTAGGAAAAAATCCTACTGATGATTTAAAATAGTTTAAATTAGAGGTAATAACAATTATTTTGTTATTACCTTTTGATTAGTGAAAAGAAGAGGTATAAATATGTATGATTTAATAGGCAAAGATTTGCATTATAATTATGTCGATAAATTAAAAAAAATATTAATTGTTTTTTGTGTAATAATTGTTGCCTTTTTGATTGGTTCATTGATTGACAAAACGTTACTGATTTTAGTTGTAGGTTTTGTTATTATAAATACAATATTTTATATTTTATTAAAAAAACACAAAAAAATGTATTGTAATAGATTATTTATTGATGATAAAGAGTTAAGAGTTTATAATTATAAAAATCAGAAAATGAAAGTATATAAAAAAGAAGAATTAAAAAATGAATACGCTCAAATTGCTTTTCCTGGGCCTAAAAGAATGATGTACAAAACTTGTTTAGTTCTATTTAATGGTATTAAACCACCTAAAATTATGAAGTATAATGAGTGTTTAAAGAATGACAAAATAATTGTTATAGAGAATAAAGAGTTGGTTAAGATTGTGGAAGAGTATTTCCAAAATACAAAAATATAGTTTTATAATAAAAAAAGCAATAACTATTTGTATAAACAATACAGTTATTGTTTTTTATTTACTTGCTCTTTATCAAAATCTGAAATATCAAAAATACTCCAAGGAATATTATTGATATTAAAATATATACTCTTTGAATATTCATTATTTAACGCTAATCTGCCATTAATAGGATTAAGTGAAATAGAAGTAACAGTGTTAGGGGTATCGTACCATTTATCTTTTTGCTTTTTAGTATAATATTCCATAATTTCTGCCCAGATATATTTTATAAATTTGCCTTCACCATTTTCTAAAACTCTATTATCATCATAACCACACCAAATTCCTAATACAAAATTATTGTTAAAACCTATCATCCAATTATCTGTATCAGTTGATCCACTTTTAGCTGCATACTTATTTGTTAACATTGATTTAATAGAAGCGCCAGTGACACTAATATTAAGTGCTAAATTATTGTCAAAAACATTTGTCATGGTTTCAGCTAATATATAACAATTATTAGCATTAAAAACTTGATTATAATTATTATTTGATTTATATAAAACTTTACCATTTGCGTCAACGATTTTCTTTATGTAATTTCTTTTTACATTTTTTCCTAAACTTGCGATTTTTGCATATCCATTTACTAGTTCATCTAGGTATACCTCACTTGTTCCTAATGCTAAAGAAGCATTATTATTAATTTTTGTTGAAAAGCCAAAATCAATTAGAGTGTTATATAAAGTATCAGTACCCAAAAATAAATGCGTTTTAACAGCATATATATTATCAGATGTTGCTAAAGCATAAGCCATTGTAACATCTTGATTAGGATAAATTTCTTTGTAATTATGAGGTTCATAAATTGAGCCATTAATATTAAATGTTGTTGGCGAAGAATTGAAAGTAGTAATAGGAGTAAATCCATTTTCTAATGCAGCATAATATAAGAAAGGTTTAATAGAAGAACCAGGTTGCCTTAGTGCTGAAGTAGCACGATTAAACGATGATTTAGAATAATCTTTACCACCTATTATGGATAAAACTTCTCCGTTCTTTGGATTCATTGCCATTAATGCTATTTCTAAATCTGAAGATGGTAAATATTTTTCGATTGTTTTATTAATAAAAGTATTTAAATCTAAATCCACATTTGTATAGACACTATAAGGTATTTCAGATTTAATATTTAATTTTTTTAATTCTTCAATTATTGCATCTTGATAAAAAGGTGCTTTTTTAATATTTCCTTTTGATGTTTTATTTATTGTAATTCTTTCCTTTAAAGCTTCATTCATTTCATATTTTGATATTTTTTGATCTTTAAATAATTCTTTAATAATTAATTCTTTTCGTTCTTTATTTTTTTCATAATTAATAATAGGTGAATAAATAGATGGGCCTTTTGGTATTGCGGTTAAAACACAGGCTTCTGCTAATGTTATGTCTTTTGGTATTTTATTAAAATAAAACTTACAGGCATCTTTAATGCCATATATTCCGTGTCCAAAATAAATTGTATTTAAGTAACCTTCTAATATTTCATCTTTCGAATATTTTGATTCTAGATTAATTGCTATAGATATTTCTTTAATTTTTCTTTTATATGTTTTTTCATTAGTTAGAAAAAGATTTCGAGCATATTGTTGAGTAATAGTGGAAGCACCTTCAGAGATTGAATTTGATTTAATGTTTTTTAATAAAGCTCCACCCATTCTCTTGATGTTAATTCCATTATGCCTATAAAAATCTTTATCTTCAATACAAATAATTGCTTTTTTAATATGTTCACTTATGTCAATAAGGTTAACATAAGATTGCTTGTTAGCATTGTTAAT
Organism: uncultured Bacilli bacterium; assembly: GCA_934096585.1. Taxonomy (GTDB): domain Bacteria; phylum Bacillota_I; class Bacilli_A; order ML615J-28; family CAG-698; genus CAKOMG01. Next base: position 127,847 of record CAKOMG010000005.1, on the reverse strand, counting down.
TTCAAAATAAGTATTTTCATCTTTATCTAATATTGTAATAGTTTGTTTTTTTGGTATTTGATATTCTAATTTTTTACTATAACTTACAAATGAAATAGATAAAATAATAGTAACAATAATCATAAAAATTAATAAATATTTAGATAGTTTTAAAATAATTTTTAAAGTTTTCAAAATATCACTTCCCATTATATTTTTTCACTTTTTGAAAATAATATGAATAGAAAAAAACGGAAATACTAAATATTCCCGTTTAAATAATCTATAATCGTTTTAATTTGATTATCAATTGAATTAATTGATTTGTTTAAAGGACCGATTATAAAGTAATTATCAATGCTTCCTTCATAAAATTGGTTTGTTATTATGTAGCCATCTTCAATAAGTAAATTATTAATTAATCTATCACTAATTATATAATCAAAGTCAATTTCTTCATTATTATACTTTAATTTGTAAGTATTAATTAACTCAAAATTGTTATTAATAATTTTATAATCAAAATTTTTTAATAACTCTTCGTTAATTGGTGTATTTGTTATTACAATCAATTGTTTATACATATTATTTACCTCATTAATATTATACCAAAAAAATAAAGTAAGTTCAATTGTGAATTGAAATTAAAAGCAAATTATGGTATAATATTATATATTTATTAATCGAGGTGTAAAAAATGGGTTTAACAGCAGGAATTGTTGGTTTGCCAAATGTTGGAAAATCAACACTATTTAATGCAATAACTAAAGCAAATGTTCTAAGTGCAAACTATCCCTTTGCAACTATTGAACCAAATGTTGGGGTGGTAGAAGTAAAAGATGAAAGATTAGATAATATTGTTAAAATTGTCAATCCAAAAAGTGTGGTTTATACAACTTTTTCTTTTACTGATATTGCGGGACTAGTAAAAGGCGCTAGCCATGGTGAAGGATTAGGAAATCAATTTTTGTCACATATTCGTGAAGTTGATGCTATTTGTCAAGTAGTAAGATGTTTTGATAGTAAAGATATTATTCATGTCAATGGTGTTGTAAATCCACTTGATGATATTGAAACAATTAATTTAGAATTAATTTTTGCGGATATAGATGTAATCGAAAAAAGAATTCCAAGAATTGAAAAGAAAGCTCAATTTAAAACTGATAAAGATTCTGTTTTAGAATATAATACTTTAATGAAAATCAAAGCAGCTCTGGAAAATGGAAAAATGGCAAGAGAAGTCGAATTAAATGAAGAAGAAAAACAAATAATTAAACCGTTTTGCTTTTTAACTTTAAAACCAATGATTTATGTATTAAATGTTGGAGAAGATGAAGTCGATAATGATAATAAGTATGTTCAAGATGTAAAACAATTTGCGAAGGAAACTAATTGTGAAACTGTGACCATTAGTGCCAAACTGGAAGAAGAATTGAGTCAATTAGAAGATGATGAGAAGCAAATGTTTTTAGAAGAATTAGGCTTAAAAGAAAGTGGATTAGATCAATTAATTAAAAAAGCTTATGAGTTATTAGGTCTTCAAACATTCTTTACAGAAGGCGAAAAAGAATGTCGTGCATGGACATTTAAAAAAGGAATGAAAGCTCCAGAATGTGCTGGTGTTATTCATACAGATTTTGAAAAAGGATTTATAAAAGCTGAAGTTGTTAGTTATGATGATTTCATGAAATATGGTTCATGGTCTAAAGCAAGGGATGCTGGCAAATTAAGACTTGAAGGAAAAGACTATGTTTTTCAAGATGGTGACATTACAGTATTTAGATTCAATGTTTCTAAATAGAAAAGGATAAGAAATGAAATCATGGGTTTTAAGTGTTGGTGATGAGGTATTATCAGGAAATGTCGTTAATACTAATCATTCAACAATAGCAAGTTATTTAGATCTTATTGGTGTAGACGTTGTTAAAGGAATAATTGTTGGTGATGATAAAGAAGAAATTAAAACTGCAGTTTTAGACTTTATCAAAAGTGATGCTGAAGTGTTAATTACAACTGGAGGTTTAGGCCCTACACATGATGATTTTACTAAAGAAGTAATAAGTGATACGTTAAATATCAAACTTGTATATAACGAACAAGCTTCAAATGATTTGTTTAATTATTTTAGAGAAAAGAAAACAGATTGTAATGTTAAACAAGTTTATTATCCTGAAGGATGCACAATTCTACAAAATAAAATTGGAAGTGCCGATGGGTTTGTTATTGAATATAATAACAAATATATTATAAGTTTAGTTGGAGTACCATTTGAAATGGTAAAATTGTTAAAAGAAGAAGTTATACCATTTTTAGAATCACGTGGAACTAGCAAAATATATAAAAGTTATATCATTATGGGTGAATGTGAATCAGCATTAGAAAATAAATTAATACCTTTCATAAAAAGTCATCCTCATGTGTCAATATGCCCTTATTGTGCCCCAGGAAAAATTCGCTATCAATTAACTGCTGAAAAAAAATACGAGCAAGAATTTAATAAAACAGATCAAGAATTTAAAGAGTTTATGGGTAAATTGATAGTTTCTGAACATGATGAAGAAATTGAAACTATTGTTTATAGGGAACTAAAAGAACATGGATATCATATTAGTTGCGCTGAAAGTTGTACTGGTGGCCTTCTTGCTTCAACAATCATAAATGTTAGTGGAGCTAGTGATATTATTAATGAAAGTTATGTAACATATTCTAATGAAGCAAAGATCAAAGTTTTAAAAGTTAAAAAAGAATCAATAGAAAAGTATGATGTAGTTAGTGAAGAAGTTGTAAAAGAAATGGCTAATGGTTTATTTGCTTTAACAAGTTCAAATGTATGTTTAGCAGTTAGTGGTTATGCTGGACCAACAGGAGAAAACGTTGGTAAAGTATGCTATGCTATTAGAATTAATAATAAAATATATTCATATTCAGATCATTATCATGGATCAAGAAACTTTATTAGACTTATGACTGTAAGAAGAATATTGTATAAATTACATTGCTTATTAAATGAATAATAAGATTATAAGTTATATCAACTTGCTTTGATATAGCTTTTTTCGACCAAAAAAAATAGTTTAAAAGTGTGTGCTTTTGAAAGAAAAATAAGAAAACTATAAAATCATTAACAAAAATATACAAAATACGAATAATAATAGCATAAAATATATGCAATTAGCATAGAAATTACTTCTTAAAAAACATTTAGTAAAAGAACTAATTTATGTTTTTTTTCATTGCTTTTTAGAGCGTTTTTTGGTATAATATTATAATGTAAACGGAGGAAAATATGGTAGAAAATAATTATATTAATGATCAATTGTTAAATAAGATTTCAGTTGAACAAAATGTTAAAATACCTCAAATTCAAGCTGTATTAAAATTAATTGAAGATGGTGGTACTGTTCCTTTTATCGCACGTTATCGTAAAGAAGCAACTGGCGGATTAGACGAAGAAAAGATTCGTTCAATTTATACTGAATGGGAATATGGACAAAAGTTGGCTGAAAGAAAAGAAGATATTATACGTCTTATCGAAGAAAAAGGTAAGTTAACAGAAGAATTAAGAACATCAATTATTAATTCTAATAAATTAAGTGAATTAGAAGATATTTATCGTCCATTTAAAGAAAAGAAAAAAACAAGAGCTACTGATGCTAAACGTAAGGGCTTAGAACCTTTAGCTGAATACTTATTATCTTTTCCAACAGAAGGAAATGTGGAAGAAGAAGCTAAAAAGTATGTTACAGTTGAACCAACTGAAGCACAAGTTAAAGATGGTTTAGTAGTAAAAGATGTTAAAGAAGCATTACAAGGAGCTGAAGATATTATTGCGGAAATGGTTTCAGATGAAGCAAAATATCGTAAATGGATTAGAAGCTATTTAGAAAGAAAAGCATTTCTTGCTAGTGAAGTTAAAGATCCATCTCTTGATGAAAAGAGAACTTATGAAATGTATTATAAATATGAAGAACCAATTTCAGAAATTAAAGAACATCGTGTTTTAGCATTAAATCGAGGCGAGTCTGAAAAAGTGTTAAAAGTATTTATAAAAGAAGATCAAGAATATGTATTAAATTTCTTATCTAAGAAAATTATTTTAAATGATAAAGCAATTACTGTTCCTTATGTTCGTCTTGCTGTCGAAGATGCTTATAAACGTTTAATTAAACCTTCAATCGAACGTGAAATTAGAGCTGATTTAAAAGATAAAGCTGAAGAACAAGCAATTCATGTATTTGGTGAAAACTTGAAAAAATACTTATTAACTCCACCTATGAAAGGAAAAGTTGTATTAGGTGTTGACCCAGCATTTAGAACTGGTTGTAAGTTAGCGGTAGTTGATGCTACAGGTAAATTCTTGGATAAAGGAGTTATGTATCCACATCAAAAGAATAAAGATGAAGTTGTTCCACCAGAAAGATATTTACAAGCAGAACAAAAATTTACTGAGTTTTTGTTGAAATATGATTGTGAAATTGTTGCTATGGGTAATGGTACAGCAAGCCGTGAAACTGAAGCATTTGTTGCTAACACATTGAAAAAACTAGAAAAGACATTACAAGCAATGAATAAACATGTTGATTATATTATTGTTAATGAAGCAGGTGCATCTGTTTATTCAGCAAGTGATTTAGCAAGAGAAGAATTCCCTGATTTCTCAGTTGAAGAAAGAAGTGCAGTATCTATTGCAAGACGTCTTCAAGATCCATTAGCAGAACTTGTTAAAATTGACCCAAAATCAATTGGTGTTGGTCAATATCAATATGATGTTAACCAAACTAAATTGAGTAGCCAATTAGACTTTGTTGTTGAAGGAGCTGTTAATAGTGTTGGTGTAAATGTAAATAGTGCATCTATTTATCTATTACAACGTGTTGCAGGATTAAATGCAAAATCCGCAAAAACAATAGTTGCTTATCGTGATGCAAATGGTAAGTTCAACAATCGTTCTGATTTAAATATTAAAGGAATTGGCGCTAAAACATTAGAACAAGCAATAGGTTTTTTGCGTATTCCAGATGGAAATGAAAAACTTGATATGACTGCTATTCACCCAGAAAGTTATGAAGCAGCAACTAAAATTCTTGAAAAATTAGGGTTCACAAAAGATGCAATCGGTACAGATGAGCTAAAAGAAGCAATCAAAAAAGCAGATAGAAAAGCTCTATTAGAAGGCTTAGGAATTGGTGAGTATACATTTAATGATATTCTAGATGCCTTTATTGCTCCACTAAGAGACCCACGTGATGAATTCGATAAACCTATTTTAAAACAAGATATTATTGAATTATCACAATTAAAGCCAGGAATGGAATTACAAGGAACAATTAGAAATGTTGTTGACTTTGGTGTGTTTGTTGATTGCGGTGTTCATGAAGATGGATTAGTTCATATTTCTAAGATTAGTAAAAAACACATTAAACATCCATTAGATGTTGTAAGTGTAGGCCAAATTGTTACTGTATGGGTAGTATCAGTTGACCTAAGAAAGAACCGTTTAGAACTTACAATGATTGATCCAAGCAAACATTAAAAAATATGACTACTAACTATAAAATGTTAGTAGTCTTTTACATAGGAACTATTTATTTAGATATTTTTTTATTTTTTATTCTTTATTTTTAAAGTAAAAAATGTTATAATATAACATAGAGGTTATTTTAATGGCTAATGATATAATTGTTACTATTCAAGAAAAAATGAAACTAGATGATAATATCATAGGATTGTATTTAAGTCAAGAAAGTGAAAATATTTTGTTTTTGAATTGCTTAATTGAGGGCGATATAAAAAGATTTTTGAATCATTACCTTGATTTCTTTATAACAATTAAACCGATTATTCATTATGAACTAACAGATAATTCTATTTTTGTATATTATGAAAATAATTTATTTTTAAAATTTGAATGTTCAAATAATTATAAAATAAACCATAATGTTAAAATGTTAATTAATAAAAATAATATACAAATTCCAATTAATGATGCCTTAACAAATAAGGAATTAATCATCCAAATTAATAAGTTTATTTATAGTTTAATAGAGTATTATAACGCTAGAAAACAAGAAGATACGATATATAGTTTTCATAAAACTATTAAAGTTGTTGATAATTTCATTATTATTTATCGTGCGTTCTTTGATTCATATAATGCAAAAAAAGAATATAAAGATTTAAGAAAAACGATGGATAAAAAGAATTATGCAAATTTAGAAACAGTTTTTAAAAATATTAAATTTGGTCAAACTATTGAAACAGTTTTAATATTGATTAATATAGTTGATCAATTAATTAAGAATTTGCCACTTACACTATTAAATGATATTGATATTGGCTTTTATAATTTGATAAAAAAACAATTATACACATTAAATTAATCGGAGGAATAATGGAACATATATTTATAGTTAATCCTAAATCAGGAAAGAAAGATAATACCCCTTACATTAAAGAATATTTAGAAAAAAATTGTAGTAATATACATTATACAATATACAACACTACATGTGTAGGTGATGCAATTAGATATGTGAAAGAAAGATGTGAAAATAAAACAGATAGTTTAAGATTTTATGCATGTGGTGGAGATGGGACATTGAATGAAGTAGTGAATGGGGCTTATGGATTTAAAGATGTAGCTGTATCTGTTTATCCATGCGGTACAGGAAATGATTTTATTAAAGTATTTGGGAAAGAAAATTATTTTAGTGATATTTTAAATATTATCAATGGTGAAGAAAAAGAAATAGATTTACTTGAAGTTAATGGAAGATTAACTATTAACATTTGTAATTTAGGTTTTGATGCATCTGTTGCATACAATATGAATAAGTTTAAAAAATGGCCTTTAGTAAGCGGAAAGATGGCTTACAATTTAGGTCTTGTTTATAGTTTAATATTTAAAATGAAACAAAATTGTAAAGTATATATTGACAATAAATTAGAATTTGATGGTAAACTTTTACTTACTGCAGCAGGTAATGGTATTTGTTGCGGAGGAGGGTATTATTGCTTGCCTCGTGCTAGCATTTATGATGGTATTATTGATGCAGTAGTTGTTAAAAGAATGTCACGTTTTAAGTTTGTTAAAATGGTAAACAATTATAAAAGTGGCGAATATGTAAATATGCCAAAATATGATGCAGTATGCAAGTATTATAAATGCCATTCAATAAAATTAGAATCGCAAAAAGATATTGTTTATGGACTAGATGGTGAATGTGGAAGAACAAAAGAAGTAGAAATTAAAGTGATTACTGGAGCAATTAAATTTATTGTACCGAAGCAATATGAATAATTGATTCATTACTTTATTCTTGACTTTTTAGTAAAATTCATATATAATATTATTATAATTACGGAGGAACTTAGAATGTTTGAAAAAGTGCAAGAAATTATTGCCAGAGAAATGGATATTGATAAAAATATTATAACTATGGATTCAAGATTAACAGAAGACTTAGGTGCAGATTCATTAGATGCTGTTGAATTAATTATGGCTTTAGAAGATGAATTTAATTTATCTATTGATGATGATTCTGCTATGAAAATTAAAAAAGTTTCTGATATTGTTGAATACTTAGAAAAATTGGAAAAATAAAATATTGGCTCAACATTGAATGTTGAGTTTTTAATTTAAATTATCATATTTATTGAAATTACATATAAGAAAGAGTAAAATAATATAAAAGGGTTAAAATGTTAGAAAAAATATTTATTAAAAATTACAAAGATGTAAAAAATGAAAAAGTAAGAAAAGCTTATGGAATTATGTGTAGTACTATTGGTATAGTGTCTAATGTTTTGCTTAGCATTGCTAAACTAGTAATTGGTTTTATTTCTGGTAGTATTTCTATTATTGCGGATGGAATTGATAATCTGAGTGATTCAGCATCAAGCGTTGTTACTTTAATTGGATTTAAATTGGCATCTTTACCAGCAGATTCGGAACATCCATTTGGTCATGAAAGAATAGAATATATTTCGGGTATGATTGTTTCAATTTTGATATTATTAATTGGTGTAATGCTAGGTAGGACTTCAATTGAAAATATCATTAATTCTTCAACAATCAAAATTGATAATTTTATAGTTTTAATTTCTGTTCTTAGTGGATCGATTTTGATCAAATTGTTTCAATTGATTTTTTACAAGCGCACTGCCAAAAAAATTGATTCTAGTGCAATTGATGCAACAGCACAAGACAGTTTAAACGATTGTATAAAAACATTTGTTGTTATAATATCCATTGTTATATTCAAAATTTGGGGAACGAATTTGGATGCTTGGTTTGGACTTGGCGTATCAATTTATATTGTGATTAATGGTATATCATTGATTAAACAAGCTTCATCACCTTTAATTGGTGAATCCCCAAAGAAAAGTTATACTCAAGCAATTGTATCAAAGTTACAAAGTTATGATGGAGTTTTAGGTATTCATGATTTGTTAATACATAATTATGGACCTGATAAAACATTTATTACTGTTCATGTAGAAGTAGATAGTAATGAAGATTTATTGACCAGCCACGATATGATTGATAATATTGAAAGAGATTTTAAAGAACAATATGGAGTTTTAATGACGATTCATTTAGATCCAATTCAAACACATGATGAATTGACTAATAAATTAAAAGAAGTTGTTTTAGAAGTTTTATTGAATATAAGTAACCAAATTTCTTTTCATGATTTTAGAATTGTTAAGGGGACTACTCATATTAATGTGTTATTTGATGTTGTTATACCACGTAAATTTTCAATTGAAGATGAAGTGTTAAAGCAATTGATTATCAATGAAGTTAAGGAAAAATGTGAAAGAATAACAGGAACAATCATTCATGTTATTTTAAATATAGATAAAGATTATGTATAAGGAGGAGCATTATTATGAAAAAAGAATTTTATATTAATAATCGAAGAAAATATATTGAAAGCATTCATGAACATTCAGCGACTATTTTATTTTCTGGTGTAGTTTATCAAAGAAGTGCAGATCAAGATTTTAAATTTTCTGTCAATAGAAATTTTTACTATTTAACTGGTATTGATCAAGCTAATGTTATTTTAGTACTTGTAAAAGGAGAAAATAACAATGATTATAAAGAGTATTTGTTAGTTGAAGAAAATGACGAGGTAATGTCCAAATGGGTTGGTATGAAACTAACAAAAGAAGAAGCTAAAGAAATTTCAGGGGTAGATAAAGTTTTATATTTAGATTCTTTTGAGTCTTTAGTTTATAGTTTATTTAATTCATCGAGAAAAGCATGCGAAGGATTAACATCTTTATATTTGGATTTAGAAAGAAGAAATGATCTTGACTATTCCACAAAAGCATTATCTTTTTCACATAAATTTAAGAAAATGTATCCTGAAATAAAAATTGAAAATGCATATACTAAAATTGTGCGCTTACGTATGAATAAATATCCTGAAGAAATTGCAAAAATGCAAGAAAGCATTGATGTGACAAAAGGCGCATTAGAAAATGTTATGAGTAACATTAAACCTGGATTATATGAATATCAAATCGAAACATATTATGATAGTTATATAAAATATCATGGTCAAAAACCTGTTTCATTTGAAACAATTTGTGCTGCAGGTAAAAATGCTACTGTATTACATTATATTGATAATAATACAATCGTCAAAGATAATGAGTTAGTTTTATTTGATTTAGGATGTTGCACTGATTATTATATTTCAGACATTTCTCGTACATACCCAGCTAATGGTCATTTTACTGAACGCCAAAAACAAATATATGAAATTGTTTTAAATTGTAACAAAGAATGTATCAAATTTTTAAAGCCAGGTTTATCATGGGATGAATATAATAATTTTGCAAATAAACTTTTAATAAAAGGCTTAAAACAAATTGGCTTAATTAAAAAAGATGAAGAATTAATTAATTACTACTGGCATTCTATTGGACATTCAACAGGTCTAGATACTCATGATCCGGATTTAAGAAAAGTGAAATTTGAGCCAGGTATGGTAATGACAGTTGAACCAGGATTATATCTTGAAAATGAAGGCATTGGCATAAGAATAGAAGACAATGTATTAATTACACAAGATGGTTGCATTAATTTAAGTAAAGACATTATTAAAGAAATTGATGAAATCGAAGAATATATGAAAAAAAATAATAAATCCACTAATTAATTAGTGGATTTTTTAATATTAAAAAGTAATTTTAAATATATTCGGTAATTATATTATCGAGGAGGATAATTAATGAAATTATTATTGTTATTTTTTATTATTTTAACGGGTTATTCAATTAAACCTAATACAACAACTTTTGAAAGAACAAAAATAGAGAGCTACTCAGAAACTGGTCATAGGCAATTTAAAAAACTGATTCCAGACGATACCAAGCATAATGATAAAATATTGATTGATATCAATCCAAATTACATTGAAAATGAATTGAAACATTTATCGAGAAAATTATTTGGGACAAAGGAAAAACTTTTTAATAAATATTTTCCAGCCACTTATGAAAGTGATACAATATTTTCAAGAAGTAATAAAACTAATGAATCATATGTTTTTACTTACAATTTGGAAACTGTCCATTATAAAGATGTTAGTGTTAGTATCTCTGGAACTATTGGGATAAAAGATGTATTTAAAGGAAAAACAGGAGATATAACCACAAATGGAAGTTTGACGGTGGAATATGAAAATGAAGAATATACAAAAACAACGGAGTCTGGAAAAATGAGTGTAGCTATTTATCCAGGAAAAAAAGTAACTTTAAAAATTGTTGGAAAAGCAAGAGTATCAAATGGTATTAGCAAGAAGTATTTTTTCGGTATTTGTATTAAAAAGGGATCATTTGAAGTTGTTGATATAACAACAGCTGTATATGAGTTGGTGGAAGAAAATGCGTAAGATTATACCTTTTATTTGTTTGGGTGTGATTATTATATCATTTTTAATCGGTATCATTTTTTTTACTAAAAATATTGAAATAAATATAATAACTTATTTACGAAATTATAATGTGGCATCAACTGTAGAAGAAGATGACTACCTTAATATTTCATTATTTATTAATGATAAAAATTCATATATTTTAGATAAAAATCAATTTGAATATGCAATTATTACTTCGAAAGATGAAATAGAAAGTATGAAATTAGATTTAATATCTGTTAATAGTAAAGAAGAAACCATTAAATATAATGATGATAAATATTATATGTTTGCGCTAAATTTTAAAATATTATTTGATGTAAAAGATGAATATAGTTGGAATTTAAGTGATGCTTATTTAAGCATAGGTTATCAAGGTAATAAAGATTATAAAATAAAAATTGGAAAATTTAGTTTCAATAAATATGTTAAAAGAGAATCATTAATAAATATATCTTATATTAAACCATTAACATTTGAAAATAATAATAGTTATTTGGGTGGTGTAATTTATGGAATTAATAATAATTCAAATCAAGCAATTAATATTAGTAAAATTGAAATATTAAATACTAATGTTTATATAGGAGATGGAATAAAAGAAGTTGATAATACAAATTCAATTGATTTTGAGGAAGTTGCTGGCTATGGTCATGAGCAAGTGAAAAAAAGAAGTGGTGATTTAACCATTAACATTGATAGCCAAAAAGAAATAAAACTTTTTGTTCCTATTTATTACGATGAATTATTTATAATGAACAGATTTCCTATTAAAATCATTTATTCATATAATGGTAAAACTTATGAGTATATTTTTGGCTTATATAATTATTATAATCCGATTAAAGAGATAGTGCAGAGTAATAATTATATGGTTTATAAAGTGAAATAATGATTATTTTAGAAAACTTAATTAAGCAATATGGAAAAAGAGAAATACTAAATATTCCCTTTTTTCATTTTGAAAAAAATAAAACTTATTTGTTAATTGGAAGTAATGGATCTGGAAAGTCAACGCTACTAAAATGCATATTAGGAATTAATCCTTTAACAAAAGGAAACATATTAATTAACTCAAATAATATAGGATATGTTCCAGAAAGAATTTTTAGCATTGATTTTCTAACATTAAATGACTTTCTAAAAGTTATTTGCGATTTATATGAGAGTCCGTTTAATCAAAATACAGTTGATGAGTATTATAAGAGATTTGAACTTAATGGAGATATTAGACTAAATATTATGTCGAAGGGGATGTTGCAAAAAGCGATGATTATTCAATCACTAATTCATAATGCTACTTTATTTATTTTTGATGAACCTTTAAATGGATTAGATAAAATATCACAAAATGTTTTTTTTCAAATTTTAAACAAATTAAAATTAACTAATAAATCGGTTATCGTTACAACTCATTATCCTGAGTTTTATTCTTTTGCTTTTGATTATATAATCAAACTAGATAATGGTAATATAAAATATGCGAGTAATTAAATTTATTTTTCACTGCTGCTTTACTAAAAAAATTTTTATTGTCTTAATAGCTATATGTATTTTGCTATGTTCGTTATTCATTGGTTCATTGATAGGAATGAATGAAACATTACCATATGATGAAGTAATTTTAAATTATACTACAAATGCATTATATTATACAAAAATTGTTATAACATTATTCTCTTGCTATGTATTTGCGACTATTAATAATCATAAATGTTTATTTGCAATTAATTTTGTTGCAAGCTCGAGACAAAAAAAGAGTCAATACTTATTTTCTTGCATAATAATAAATTGTATATTAATAATTTTGTTATTTGGGGTCGTATTTTTACTATATTTAATTATTGGAATAATTATAAAAAAATATTTCTTTTTAACATTTTATTTTATCAATTCATTTGTTAGTAATTGCATAATAGCTTTGTATTATGGCTTGGTTACGTTATTTCTCACTTTAATTTTAAAAAATCAAATAGGGTTAATATTTTCATTTTTTTTATTTATTCTTTCTGATTTATTAAATAATGATGAAAGTTTAATTATAGAGTTTTTTAAATTTTTTTTACCTAATTATTTTGATGTTAAAGGATTTAATTTGCTTACTTATTTTTCCATTGTTATTTTAACTATATTCATATTAATAATTATTAAAATGATATTTAATAAAAATGATTTAAATTATTGAAAAAAAATCTTTTTTTTGCTACAATATTTGTATGTTAATTTAGGAGGCAAAATATGGATCAAATTATTCAATACATAAAAAATAATATATGGATTGTTATCCTAATAGTTATTGCAATTATTTTAATTTTAATTTTAAGTATTATAGGTTCAAAAAAGAAAAAATTAAATAAGAATAATGAAGTCACAAATGAAGACCTAGCGTTGATATCTTCACAAGTAATAAATGATAATCCAGAACTACAAAATTTGGATGACCATAAATATGATTAATCAATATTAAAACATTTTTTCATTTCTATATTGACAAAAGCAGTAAAAAAGTGTATAATATAATAGTAAATTTATCATAGTGGAAAGAAGAAGCACCCGCTTCTCACCTGACTGATTACGTTGGTAGGTATTAATGTTACTTAAAGATAATTATTTTTGTGATTTTAATGTGGGTGTTACGCACTCACATTTTCTTTTTCACTTGATAGATTAATTTATTAGGAGGTGTCAAGTATAAATAGAAGTCAAGATCGCAAGAATGATGCTTTAATCAATGAAGACATTACTGCGGAATTTGTTATGGTTGTTGATTCTGATGGAACTATGTTAGGAAAAATGCCAACTATTGAAGGCAGAAAACTAGCAGAAGAAAAAGGATTAGACTTGGTGTGTGTTGCACCAAACGCTGAAACTCCAGTGTGTAGAATGATGGACTATAGCAAATATCGTTACGAACAACAAAAACGTGCTCGTGTAGCAAAAAAGAATCAAACTATTATTTCTGTGAAAGAAGTATGGTTAACACCAGTTATTAGTACAAATGATTTTGATACTAAATTGAGAGCTGGTTTAAAATTCCTTCAACAAGGTAATAAACTTAAGGTTACATTGCGTTTCAATAAGCGTGCTAGAATGCTTAATATGGGAGATCCTGATATTCAAGTATTAACAAACTTTATTGAAGCTACAAAAGATTATGCTACTGTTGAATCAAAACCAACGCTTGAAGGAAAAAGTGTATCTATGATATTAGTTGCAAAAAAAGAGAAAAAATAAGATAGGAGAGTATTTATTATGCCTAAAATGAAGACACATAGCGGAACTAAGAAACGCTTTAAAATTACTGGTAATGGATCTGTAAAAAGATGGCGTCCAGGTTCAAGCCATTTAGCACCAGGAAAAACACAAAAAAGAATTCGCCATTTACGTAAATCAGGTAATGTATCTGCATCAGATATGAAGAGAATTAGTCAAATGATTAAAAATTGTGACTAATAATATTTTGATAAATTAAAATTAATAATAGGAGGTAATAATTATGCCACGTACAAAAGGTGGAGTCGTTTCTAGAAGAAGACGTAAAAAAATATTAAAATTAGCTAAAGGTTACTTTGGTTCTAAACATACATTATATAAGACTGCCAATGCGCAAGTTATGAAATCATTAGCTTACGCTTATAGAGATCGTAAAAGAAAGAAAAGAGATTTCAGAAGATTATGGATTGCTCGTATCAATGCTGGAGCAAGACTTAATGATTTGTCTTATAGTAAATTAATGCACGGTTTAAAAGTAGCTAATGTTGAAGTTAATAGAAAAATGTTATCTGAATTAGCTATTCATGATGCTGAAGGATTTAAAGCATTATGTGATACTGCTAAAGCAGCCTTAACAAAATAAAATTAAATATAGTATTAGCATTGTTGCTAATACTTTTTTATTCTAGTTATAAATTATTTATTTTTTAATAAAATAAAGGAAAGGAGAAAAAATGTATTCTGTAAAAATAGGTAATAACACATATTGTTATGAAGTAAAGAAAACGCTTGAAGAAATAGCGAAAGAATTAGGAATTAAGTGCTATGCTGCTACGGTTAACAATCGTATGCGAGAATTGACATATTATTTGAATTACGATTGCGTTGTTGAATTTTTTGATTTAACTAATTCAGAAGCAGTAAGAGTTTATCAAACAACATTAAGATACGTAATCATAATGGCCTTAAAAAGAATTAGGCCTGCTGCTAAAATAAACTTTAGCGACTATGTTTCTAGAACTTTTTTAGGTGTTGTTAAAGATAATAATTTTAAAATAAATCAATCATTTATTGATGAACTTAATCAAGAAGTTAAAAAAATAATCAATGCTAATTACCCAATAGTAAGACAAAAATTGCCAAAAGAAGAGGTTCTTGAATTATACAAGAAAGAAGGGTATGAGGACAAAATTGCTTTTTTAAAGTATAGACAAGATGATTTTGTTAATACATATGAATGTGATGGGTTTATAAATTATATGTATGGTTATATGTTACCTTCAACTGGCTATTTAAATGACTATGTATTACGACTATATTATCCTGGATTTGTTATCCAATATCCTCGTGCTGAGGAAGGTGGAAAGATACCTGCATTTGAAGATGATCAAAGTTTCAGTCGTATGATTCAAAGTGCTAGAAGTTGGAGACTATTATGCGGAGTTGAAAATATTTCCACAATGAACCAATTTACTGAATCGCGAGACTTTGTAAAATTTGTTAATATGTGTGAGACAAAACATAATAATATGTTAGCAGAATTAGGTTTAAAAATTAAAGAAAATATTGATGACATAAAGTTGATTGCTATAGCAGGACCATCATCAAGTGGTAAAACTACTTTTACTAATCGTTTAAAAATCGAGTTAATGACTAGAGGAATTAATCCAGTAATGATTTCGATGGATGATTATTATTTGAATCGCGAAGATACTCCATTAGATGAAAATGGTGATCCGGATTTTGAAAGTGTAGATGCTTTAGATATTAAGTTCTTTAATCAACAACTTGTATCTTTAATACAAGGAGATGAAGTAACTCTACCTATATTTGATTTCAAACAAGGCAAGAGAATTCAAGGATCTAAAGTTAAATTAGAACCACATCAGCCAATTCTAATCGAAGGTATTCATGCTTTGAATGAAAAAGTGACAAGCTTAATCCCAAAACATCAAAAATTTAAAATATTTATTAGCCCTGTTCCACAATTGAATATTGACGATCATAATCCTATTTGTGCTACTGATTTGCGTTTAATTCGAAGAATCGTTAGAGATGCCAAATATCGTAAAACATCTCCAAATCGTACTTTTGCAATGTGGAAGAATGTAAGAAGAGGCGAATTCAAATGGATTTATCAATGGCAAAAAGAAGCTGACTATGTATTTAATTCAGAACTTACTTATGAAATTATGGTAATGAAAAAATATGCTTTACCCGCATTACAAACAATAAAGAGTGATGATGAATACTATATCCAGGCTAATAGGTTAATTAAATTCTTAAAATATGTTAATGACATTGAAGATAAGTATGTTCCATGTAATTCCATTTTAAGAGAATTTATTGGTGATAGTTGTTTTTATGAATATGATGAATAATAATAATCCCTTAAGAGTTATCTTAAGGGATTATTTTTATTTTTCTTTTTTTTCTTTATAGTAGTTATACAATTCTTTAAAGCGATTGAAGTGAACAAGTTCTCTAGTTCTTAAATAATTCAAAATTGCAAGAACGCTTGGATCATTAGTTAAATCCATCAAATGTTCGTAAGTTGCTCTTGCTTTTTCCTCGGCTGCCATATCTTCTGATAAATCTGCAAGAAAATCACCTGTTGCACCTATACCGTTTACTCCAAACGGATTACCAAATGCATCAACCATAAATATTTCTTTACCATTTTGTGCGTAATTTGTTTCCATTCCGTTTGCCTTTAATTCTTCAATTGTTGCACCTTTGGTTAATTGATAGAACATTGCGCAAATCATTTCAACGTGTCCTAACTCTTCAGTTCCGATATCAGTTAATAAAGCTTTGCCTTTATCATCAGGCATTGTGTATCTTTGATTTAAATATCTTAAAGCAGCTGCAAGTTCTCCATATGGTCCTCCGTATTGTGTGACCAAAGCTTTTGCGAATTTTAAATCTTTTTTTGGTAAATTAATTGGAAACCATGCATATTTTTTATATTCAAACATTATTTATCACGCTCCCATGGCCATTTTCCTAATTCCCAATTCCAATTATTAGTGGCTATTTTTTCACAATCTTTTGTAAGTGAATAAAATTTTTCACCAAATTCTTTTTTTAAATCTTTATATTTAGATAAATAATCCTTATATAAATTCACCATTTCTTTGTCGGTTGGGTTTAAATCTAAATAAAGATTTAGATCCATTAATGCTAAAGAATATTGGTCCAAAGCAATAAGCATTTTTTCTTCTTCGTTTTCTGGTACTAGTTGAGGAACCTTTTTTAGATAAGGTTTATACAACTGTTTAAATAATGTACCGTTTTGCAAAGCATCTTTTAATGAATATAGATCATTAAGTTTGTAATTGTTCATTTTTGTCCTCCCATATATAGTATATTAATTCAGTCATAAATTGTTTGGGCTAAAATCTAAAAAAATATGAAAACACTTGCTTTTTTTTGCATTTTTTAGTATTATATAAATAGAAATTAATGAAAGGAAAATTATATGAAAAAAACATTATCAAGCTTAATTTTATTAATAATATTTTTATTCGGAGTATCATTTTCTGTAAATGCTGCGACAGAAGATGTTTACAATGTTGTTACATGCCCTGGAGAAAATATGGCAACAACTATGCGAATTAATTTTCAATCAGTAAGTTCAATCAATAAATTATTTGTTGAATATACTGTAGCAACAGATGTGGCATATGCAAATGCTGAAAAAGTAGAGGCTAGTTATGTAGAATTTTCTAGACAAGATACTAATAAAGCAAAATATTCCGGAATGTCTACAGCTAGACATGTTTGGAATGTTGAATTAACTGGATTAACTCCAAAAACTAAATATTTATATAGAATAGTTTCTGATACTAAAGTATATGTTACTGATTATTCATTTGAAACTGCATCAGATATCAGTGAAGAATTTTCATTTTTATTTATGACTGATCCACAATATTACAATGAATCAGGGGCTATGCGTTTTAATGAAATGACTGAACAACACATTAAAGATAGTGATATTAAATTTACATTTATTACAGGAGATATTACTGATAAAGGTGGTAATTCTAGTTATTGGAATATGTTTTATACAAAATCAAGCTTAAAGAAAGTTCCATTTGCAACTACAGTTGGAAATCATGAATACTATGATAATGGAACTAATACAGTTGATAATTCAATTTATAATAATTTTTTTAATAATCCACAAAATGGTCCAGAAAATTGTAAAGGAAGTTCGTATTATTTTCTATATAATAATGTCTTATTTATAATGCTGGATAGTGAAATTAAAGGAAAAGATGTTGAATTAATTCAATGGTTTAGAAATGTTTGTAGTTCATTTACTCCTGATTATATTATTGTGGGATGCCATAGAAGTTGTTACGCAGGAGCACAATATTATAGTGATGGTGTTGCTTTCTTAAAAATTTGGGGTAGTATTTTTGATGAATGTTCTGTAGACTTAGTATTATCAGGACATGATCATATGTTTGCTAGAACTAAAAATCTTTATAAGGATGCGATTTGTACTGAACCTTATAAAGGAACAACTTATATACTTGGTGGTTCTGCAGGTACAAAATATTATTCAATGAAAAATGATACAAATAAACCTAAATGGGCGTGCTATTTTGACAACACAACTGTTTCAACGGTAATTACTTTAACTGATAATGGTATCAAAACAAAGACAATTGATTATTCAGGAAATGTAAAAGACCAATCAACTTTGGTTAAGAAAAGATTTGGAACTGTAGATAACAATTTTAATAAAGAAACTTTTGAAAAATCATTTACTATTAAAAATAACAATCCTGATTTAACAAGTGGCGAAATAACATGGGATAAGAGTGGCTATGGCCATGTAATTAGTATGGATTTCACATTAAAAAATAATAATAGAAGAATCGATAGAATGATGTATTTGAATGAAACTTGTACACAATTAAAGATTAAAGAAATATTATGGATAGGTGAAATCAACGAAGTAGAAGTTGAAATTAGTTATAAAGACAAAACTAAATCGACTATTACATTAGAGTTGGATAATCGCATTGATTGGGGTTCCATTGGAAAACTCAAAAAGCCAGAGGTTACTGCAGAGACTATCACTTTAACATGGGATCAAAATATTAAGAGTGAATATGTTTATATGTATCGAATTTTTAGAAATGACATAGTTATAAAAAATATCTTCTTAACTGATGAAGATAGAGCATTATCAGAATTTACATTTGAAGCTAATTCTAAAAATGGTATAAAACCAGAACAAAAATACACAATTAAAGTAGCCGCAATTAATGTTAATGGAACTATCATATGGAGTGATGAAGTAACAGTTACTACTTTAGAAAAAGATGAACCTGATGTTGCTTATGAAAAGAATATGTCTAAAGTGGCATTTGGATTCTTTATTGAAAATTTATTAAATAATTTAAAAAATAATTAAAAACATATTGCTTTTATTTTAAAAAATTGATATAATAATAACGCATATGTAAATGGTGTGATTTGTTACTTAGTTAACAATAGAAAAGGCCTCTAATCATTTGATTAGAGGCTTTTTTTAATTAAACATTTTCTTAAAACTTGTAAAAATTATTTTGCTTGGTTCTTCATCCATTAATCTTTCAGGATGCCATTGGCATGAAATTATTGGATATTTATAAGATACAAAACATTCATTATATCCGTCACTTGATTTACCAACTTCAATTAAATCAGGTGCTAAATCTTTAATAACTTGATGATGAAAACTATTAATATTAATTGTTTCATCAAATGGTAAGATATTATTTTTAAATGTTTTAATATCATGTCTTACATTTTGATGGTTGTTGCCAATGTCTTGAATTAGGGAACCGCCCATAAATACATTTATGGCTTGATGTCCTCTACAAATGCCAAGCATTGGTTTTTTATTTTTTAAAGCATATTTAATTATAGTTTTGTCAATTACATCTGTTTCATCATCAATATCTTGAGTTCCATTAAAATCTTCATTATAGTATTTTGGATGAATATCAATTCCCCCTGTAATTAAAAATCCATCACATAAGTCTAGAACAGCTTCTAAATTTGGATTATTAGTAGTCAGAATTACACTATTAAATCCATACATATTTAAAGCAGTTATATAGTTTTGATTGTCAAATAATTGTCTTGTTCCGTTTTCAAGTGTTTTGATTCGTGGAGATACTCCAATTAAATAATTCTTTTTCATTTGTTTACTCCTTGTATAATATTATATTTTAATTTTACACTAAAATTCTAAAAAAAGCAATATTCATTTGTTCTAATTGTCTTTATCTATTAATAGAATTTATTATAGAAAATAAGAGGTACTAACAATGGATAAGTTTTATCAAAAAGAAATTAATGAAATCTATAGTTATTTCAATTCATCTATTGATGGTTTGACATCTTCCATAATCAATAAAAATTTAAGAAAATATGGAAAAAACCAAATTAAAGAAAAAGAAAGAAAATCAACAGCAAGAATATTTTTAGAACAATTTCAAGATATG
Organism: uncultured Bacilli bacterium; assembly: GCA_934096585.1. Lineage (GTDB taxonomy): Bacteria > Bacillota_I > Bacilli_A > ML615J-28 > CAG-698 > CAKOMG01. The sequence goes on along the minus strand of CAKOMG010000005.1, from coordinate 107,209 downwards.
CTTGTCATTATATTAATTATTTCTGCGATTATTTCTATTTTTTTAGGAGAAATAGAATCAACAATCGTAATTTTTATTGTTTTAACCATCAATGCGGTTATGGGAACATATCAATATCAAAAAGCTGAAAAGTCATTAAATAGTTTGAGAAACTTATCAAGCCCCATGTCTTTAGTTGTTCGAAATAAAGAAATTTTAAAAATTCATTCTTATGAATTGGTTTGTGGGGACATTGTTATTGTTAATACAGGCGATATTATAAGTGCTGATGGGCGAATCATAGAAGAAGAAAGTTTAGAAATTAATGAAAGTGCATTAACTGGGGAATCAATGCCAGTAAAAAAAGATGCTAATGCAATACACAAAGAAGAACAAATATCAGAACAAAAGAATATGTTATTTTCTTCAACTTTTTGTACAAAGGGGCATGGAAAATATATTGTTACAAATGTGGGAATGGACACTGAAATTGGCAAAATTGCAAAAGAGTTAAATGAAATAGAAAATAAAAAAACGCCATTACAAAATAGTTTGGATATTTTCAGTAAATATTTAGCTATTTTAATCATAGGCGTTTGTGCAATTGTTTTTATAATAGGTATATATCGCAATGGTAAAGTATTGGATTCCTTAATGTTTGCGGTTGCTCTTGCTGTTGCCGCAATCCCAGAAGCATTGAGTACTATTGTTGTTATAGTGTTAGCAATAGGGACAGAAAAAATGGCAAAAGAAAATGCAATTATTAAAGATTTGAAAGCAGTTGAGAGCTTAGGGTGTATTTCTGTTATTTGTACTGACAAAACTGGCACTTTAACAACAAATCAAATGCAAGTCAAAGAAGTAGAATGTTATTACAAAAATATAATTGATTTTAAAAAATATATATTATTAAGTACTAATTTTGATATTTATCAAGCTAATACAAATCCAACAGAAGTAGCCTTAATACAATACGCAAAAGAATTTATTAATATTAAAGCAAAAAAACTTCAAGAGATTCCATTTACATCTGATCGTAAATTCATGTCTAATTTGTATAAAATAAATAATAAGAATTATATATTTTCAAAAGGTGGACTAGATATAATTTTAGAAAAATGTTCCATTATTGATAAGGAATATAAGTTGAATTTAAATCACAATATAAAAAAGGAAATTATTAATAAAGCAGATAGTTATGCGAAAAATGGTAGAAGAATTATTGCTTTTGCATATAAAGAAATTAGTTTGAACAGAGGACTAAAACTAATTGGACCAGAAGATGAAAACAATTTAACTTTTTTGGGATTTGCAACTATTATAGATCCACCACGATTAGAAACTAAAGATGCTGTTTATAATTGTAAAAGAGCAGGCATAAAACCAGTTATGTTAACTGGCGACTACATAAACACAGCAGTTGCAATAGGAAAAGATATTGGCATTTACAAAGAAGGCGATTTAGCAATAACTGGTGCGCAATTAAATCAAATGTCGCAACAAGAATTAGAAGAGAAAATAGAAAATATAACTGTATATGCAAGATTAAATCCAAACCAAAAAATTAGAATTGTTGAAGCATGGCAAACAAGAGATAAAATTGTAGCTATGACTGGTGATGGTATAAATGATGCTTTAGCACTTGCAAAGGCTAATGTTTCAATTTCTATGGGAAACGGAACAGAAGTAGCTAAGGATGCTTCATCAATGATATTGTTAGACAATAATTTTAATACAATTATTAAGTCTGTTGCAAATGGTAGAAAAATATATTTAAATATTCAAAATGCTATAAGATTTTTAATTTCAGGCAATTTAGCAGCGATATTACTTGTTTTATTAACATCGTTTTTGAGATTACCTATTCCTTTTTTAGCTGTACATTTATTATTCATTAATTTACTTACTGATAGCCTACCTGCAATAGCCATAGGAATGCAAGATAGTCAAGGCGATTTATTAAAAGATAAGCCTAGAAATAAAAAAGAACATTTTGTGACCAAAAGGTTAGTTTTTAAAATGTTACTTGAAGGGTTATTAATATTTATTTCTTGTTTATTAGGATATTTACAGGGACTAAAATATAGTATCACTACTGCACAAACAATGGCTTTTGCAATACTTTGTATGGGAAGGTTATTCCATAGTTTAAATTGTGCTACAAGAAATAGCTTTTTAGTTATGAAACAAAAGAATAAATTTCTAATGTTTTCCTTAATAGTTGGTTTAATTTTGATTAATTCAGTTTTATTTGTTCCTTTTTTAAAACCGTTATTACAAACAGCCACATTAAATAAGAACTTAGTCCTTTCAATTTATGGTTATTGTTTATTACCTACTTTAATTATTCAAATGGTTAAATTATGTAAAAAGTAGGCAATAATTTTTGCCTACTTTAATCTTTCTTTAATGGTTGTTTCTATAAAACTTTTTATTTCAGATGGCACATAGTTTGTAATATCAGCACCAAAAGTCACAAGTTCTTTAATTGAAGAACTAGATAAGAATAAATTATTAGCGGAAGGAAATAAAGCAAATGTATCCACATTTGGAGCTATAGAACGATTGAATTGAAACAGACTAATTTCATCTTGATAATCGTTAAAGTTTCTTAGCCCTCTTATAATGACATTGGCATTAACTTGTAAAGCAAATTTTGAAACTAAATCACTGCTAGCTTCTACAATAACATTTGGTAATTGTTTTGTTACTTGTTTAATCATTATCTTTTTTTCTTCTGTTGTAAATGTTGAATGCTTTTTAGGGTTAACTGCAATTAAAACATAAACTTTATCAAATATTTTTGCTGATCGTTCAATAATATCTAAATGTCCTAAAGTTATGGGATCAAATGATCCTGGGTAAACAGCAATTTTCATAGGTATTACCTCCAATATATGATTAGTATAAACTATTTATATAAAAAAAGCAAATAATTATAAATTTTTTTTGATATTTGAAAATAAATATGGTATAATTATATATACGAGGAATGATAACTATGAATACAAAAAGTGTAATAAAAAATTATTTATCTAACAACCTGAGTTCGATTTTATCTTTAGCTTTTATCGCTTTTTTAACAATAGCCTTTAAAATATTTAGTCCAATATGTATGAATATTATTGTTGATTTATCAATTAATGATTTTTCAAATAATATGGATAAAATAGTTTTATTTACATCATTAATGGGCGTTTCTACAGTTTGTTCATTTATTTTTGATTCTGTTAGACAAGCAAAAACAATTAAGCTAGGAAATGAAATTACATCCACATTGCGTACGAATTGTTTTCAAGCAGTCATGAAATCAGAATTATATGAAATTAATAAATTTGAAAAAGAAGATATAAGTGACATTTTAGTTGATTCTACGCATTTAGTAGGTGATATTTATATTGCTTCTAGAATATGTAAATTAATATATCTTGGTTTGTTTGTTGTTGCAATTTTGATTACAATGTTTGCATTTGAACCTTTATTTGGATTTGTTACTTTAGTTACTCTTCCAATTATATATTTCATTACAAAATATTTAAACAAAATTTCCGCAAAAAGAACCTCTATTTATATAAGCAAAAAAGAAAATCATGAATATATAATCAAAGATCACTTTGACCAATTAAAAACGATTAAAACTCGAAATGGTATTAGTAAAGAAACAAATGATTATAAAAAAGTTTTAAATGATAACAAAAAAGCTTATTCAAAAGATATTTATTTAAAAGAAATTAATCAAAATGTTACAACTATAATATTTATCGGTTTAACTTGGCTTTCATTTTTAATTATGGGTTGTGTTTTTCTTTATGAAAATCCATCAATTAACAATGTTGGAAAAGTTATAGGAAGTATAGTAGGATGCATTGCTCTTTCACCTAAAATATTTAGTATTTATAAGCAATTATTAGATGTTTACTTTGTTAATTTAAATATAGATGCTCATTTCCAAAAAATAGATTCAGTATTAAATATTAAAGCAGAAAGTAGATCTGAAAATATTCCTTCATTAGAAGAAGTTCATAGCTTAAAATTAAACAATGTGTCATTTGATTATACTGGTTATGGTATAACTAATAAAGTAAGTTTAGATAAAATCGATTTTGAAATTAAAAAAGGTGAAAAACTAGGTATTATAGGGTTGCCTGGAAGCGGTAAGACGACAATAGCTGATTTAATTACAAAAGTTGTTAGACCTAGACAAGGTAATGTGCTAATTAATAATTGTGATATTAATAAATTAAATACTTATTATTTACGTGATATTGTTACGTATGTTCCTCAAAACTTTGAACTTTTAGATGCATCAATCGAAGAAAATATTATTTATCCTTTGTCATTAGATGAATATAAATATAATGATTCTTTGAATAAATGCCATTTAAAAGATAAAATTTTTAGCTTATCTAATCGTGATGAAACAAATGCTAGAAAAGCTGAGTTTACAAATGCGGATATTCAAAAAATTGCTTTAGCAAACGCATTTTATAAGGATTCACCAATTATGATTCTTGATGATGCAACTTCTAAATTGGATGCAGCAACTGAACATGACATTATGTCTGAAATTTATAAATTAAAAAATAAAATTACAATTATTATTTCTAATAGAATAACAAACTTAACAAAATGTGATAAGATATTAATCATAAATAATGGAAAAGTTGCTGAATATGGCAAGACAGAAGAACTATTAGAGGATAAACATTCATCATTCGCAAGAATGATTCAAGAAACACAAAATAGAAGAGTTGTTTAATACTCTTCTTTTTTGAAAATATTTTCATATAATATTATTTATTTCCCTTTAAAAAAAGTAAAAAATGTGATATAATATATTTACTGTGTTATTAAAAGGAGAAAATTATGGAAAGAGTTCGTACAAGATTTGCGCCTAGTCCAACTGGCTTTTTACATGTTGGTGGATTAAGAACTGCATTATATTGTTATTTATTTGCGAAACAAAATCATGGTGATTTTATATTAAGAATAGAAGACACTGACCTTGAAAGATATGTTAAAGGGGCAGTGGATATTATTTATAGTACTTTAAAGGAAGCAAATATGAAAATTGATGAAGGTCCAAATGAAGGAGGACCTTACGGACCATATGTTCAAACAGAAAGAAAAGATATTTATATGAAATATGCTTTAGAACTTGTTGAAAAAGGTGCCGCATATTACTGCTTCTGTGATAAAGAAAGATTAGATTCTTTAGCTACTGAAAATGGTATAAAAAGATATGACAAACATTGCCTACATTTGTCTAAGGAAGAAGTACAAGAACGTTTAGCACGTGGTGATAAATGGGTAATTAGACAAAATATGCCAACTGAAGGAGTTTCAGAATTTGAAGATTTAGTATATGGCAAAGTAAGTGTTCCAAATAATGAATTAGAGGATCAAATTTTAATTAAATCTGATGGTTTACCAACCTATAACTTTGCAAATGTGATTGATGATCATCTAATGCATATCACTTATGTAATGAGAGGTAATGAATATTTAAGCAGTACACCAAAATATAACTTATTATATGATGCTTTTGGTTGGGAAAGACCTCACTATGTTCATCTTACACCAATTATGAAAGATGCAACAAGAAAATTAAGCAAGAGATATGGTGATGCCAACTTTGATGATTTTGTAAAAAGAGGATTTTTACCTGAAGCCATTGTAAATTATATTGCGTTACTTGGATGGAGTCCAAAATGCGATCAAGAAAAGTTTACAATGGATGAATTAATTGAAAAATTTTCAATTAGCGGTTTAAGTAAATCAAGTTCAATATTTGATGAAGCTAAAATGAAATGGTTAAATGGAGAATATATTAAAGAATTAGATTTTAATAAATTTATGGAACTTGCTACACCATTTTTTGAACAATCTAAAATTAAAGGAAAATATTCATATGAAAAATTAGGAAAATTATTACAATCAAGAATTGAAATATTCTCTGAGATTCCTGAAAAAGTTGCTTTCCTTGCAGAGTTTAATGAATTTGATTTAAGTTTATATGATAATAAAAAATTTAAAATTAATAAGGATGTAGCTAAAACTGTTTTAATTGCTTCACTTCCAAAATTTGAAGCACTTAATGAATGGACTGAAGATAAACTTCATGAAGTTATTCTTAAAACTGCAGAAGAATTAGAAACAAAGAGTGGACAAGTTTATACTGTTTTACGTATTGCTTTAAGTGGTGTTAGTGTTACACCTGGTGGAAGTGTTGAACTTGCAGATATTCTTGGCAAGGAAGAAACAATTGATAGAATTAAGAAAGCTATTTCTTGGATAAAATAATTTTATAAAGTATCTCTTCTGAGATACTTTATTTTAAGGAGAATTAATGAACGAAATTAATAAAAATTTTAATAATTTAAATATAAGTGAACAGTCTAAAAAAGCTTTAACAAGATGTGGCTTTGAAGAAATGACTGATGTTCAAGCACAAGTGATTCCTTTAGCACTAGAAGGATATGATATTTTAGCTCAAGCCCCTACAGGTACTGGAAAAACATGTGCTTTTGGTATACCAGTTTTAGAAAATATTGATTTAAAAAACAATTGTATTCAAACTTTAATTCTTTCTCCAACAAGAGAATTAGCTTTGCAAATTACTGAGGATTTAAGAGAGTACAGTTTTTATAAGGAAGGAATTCGCATTGTTACTTTATATGGTGGTGAAGATATCAATATTCAAATCACTGCCCTTAAAAAGAAACCACAAATAATTGTTGCTACACCGGGTAGATTAATGGATCATATGCGTCGTCATACTGTTAAGTTAAACAATATAAATACAATTGTTCTTGATGAAGCAGATGAAATGTTAAATATGGGCTTTAGAGATGACATTAATTCAATACTAGAAGATATTCATTCCGTAAATCATAAAACAATGTTGTTTTCCGCAACTTTTTCGGAAGAAATAGAAAAAATTGCAAATGATTATTTGCATAATCCTAAAGTTATTAAAATAAATCATGGTGGACTAACTGTAAAAAATATTACTCAAAAATACATCGTTGTTAAAGAGGAAGATAAGGTTGAAGTCTTATCACGTTTGATTGACATTAACAATTACAAGTTAGTAATGATTTTTTGCAATACTAAAAAGGCAGTTGATGAAGTTACTAGTGGGTTACTTCAAAGAGGATTTATCGTTGAAGGTATGCATGGAGATATGAAGCAAGTTCAAAGAGAACGTGTGATTAGTCGTTTTAAAAACAGACAAATTAACATTTTAGTTGCATCTGATGTTGCTGCTAGAGGTTTGGATATTGATGATGTTGATGTCGTTTTTAATTATGATTTACCACAAGATGAAGAGTATTACGTTCATAGAGTGGGAAGAACAGGACGTGCTAATAAAGAGGGATTATCCATTTCTTTAGTTACTCGAAGTGAAGTTAGAATGTTAAAAAGCATCATTAATTACACACACGCTGAAATTTCACCTTTAGAAATTCCAAATTTGAATAGTGTAATTAAGTCTAGAATTAATAGAATCATAGCAGGAGCGGAATTAGAGTCTAAAAATCAAGAAAAGAGCAAGTATTTTAAAATGGTTAAAAATGCAATAATTGAACTAGCCGCAAAAGGTATGCCGGCTGAAGAAATAATTGCTGGTCTTATTCTTTCACAAATGAATTTAGAAAATGATATTGAAATTAAACCATTAAATAATTCTATTGATCTTGAAAGAACAAGAAGTAGTAATAGTAAAGATACTACAAGATTCTTTATTAATCTTGGTAAAAAAGATAAATTAAAAGTATATAATTTATCTGATTATTTAGTTTCAATGACAGGTTTATCAAATAAATTTATTGATAAGGTTGATATTCATGATGAATTTTCATTCTTTGAAGTTCCAAGAAAATATGAAAATCTAATTTTACAATCATTCAATAGAAAAGATAAAAAATTTAATAAGAAAGTAATAGTTGAAGAGTCACATCCAAAAGAGAAAAAAGGTAGTGGCAAAAAACGCGGGGGAAAAGGAAGAAGAAAATATTAATTATTATTGTTGAAATTAATTAATAAATGTGATATAATATTAATACCATAAAGAGAAGGTTAGAGACAAGCTCTGTGATCCTTCAGCAACCACTATATAATAGAACGGTGCTAAAACTTGTTTGATGGGATATAAATCAAAAATTAAATCCTGTCTGTTGGCGGGATTTTTTAAATGTCTTTATGGTAAATGGAGGCAAAAATGAAAGAAGAAAAAAACAAAGTATTATTTACGTCTGAGTCTGTAACAGAAGGACATCCAGACAAAGTATGTGATAAAATTGCAGATTCTATATTAGATGCATATTTAGAACAAGATAAAAACGCTCATGTAGCATGTGAAGTTACAGCTACAACAGGACTAGTAATGGTTATGGGTGAAGTGAGTGCAAATGCCAACGTTGATATTCAAAAAATTGTTAGAGCAACAGTTGATGAAATAGGATATAATCGTGGTAAATTAGGATTTGATGCTGAAAATTTAGCAGTATTAGTAGCTTTGGATAAGCAATCGCCAGATATTGCTATGGGTGTTGGTGATGATGAAGGCGCTGGTGATCAAGGAATGATGTTTGGGTTTGCTAGTAATGAAACAGAAGAATACATGCCTGCACCAGTTATGTTTGCTCATCGCTTAACAAAAAGATTAACTGAATGTAGAAAAAAACATTTAGTAGATTTCTTAAGACCTGATGGCAAAGCGCAAGTAACAGTTGAATATAATGAAAATAAACAAATATCTAGAATTGATAGTGTTGTTGTTTCGACGCAACATAGTGATGATATTGAAATTGAAACTATTAAATCTTTTGTATTAGAAGAAGTAATCAAAAAAGTTTTACCAAATGAATTATTAGATGAAAATACAAAATACTATATTAATCCAACTGGAAGATTTGTAATCGGTGGACCAAAAGGTGATAGTGGCTTAACTGGAAGAAAGATTATTGTTGATACGTATGGTGGTTATGCACGTCATGGTGGTGGAGCATTCAGTGGTAAAGATCCATCGAAAGTTGATAGAAGTGCAGCTTATATGGCAAGATATATTGCAAAAAATTTAGTGGCTGCTGGATACGCGGATAAAATTGAAGTTGGTTTAAGCTATGCCATTGGTGTTAGTGAACCAACATCGATTATGGTCACAACATTTGGAACTGCCAAAGTAAGTGATGATAAAATTATTAGTGCAATTAGAAAAACATTCCCACTTACTCCAAAAGGAATAATAAATTATTTGAATTTACGTAGACCTATATATGCTTTAACAACAAATTATGGTCATTTTGGTAAAGATTATTTACCTTGGGAACAACTTGATAAAGTTGAAGAACTTAAAAAAATGTTATTCTAATAGACAAATAAAAAATAAAATGAGGAATTGTTTAATTCCTCATTTTTTGCATCCTTGATAATAATTTCTTTTTTTCATTTCTTTATCGATTTCATTCATGATTACAAATTTTTTTAAACTCCATAAGGGAGCAATTAAAGAAGCACGTGGCGCATCACCATTGATTCTATGAACAACAATATCATCACGTAATAATGCAAGTTGTTCAGTTACAATGTCCACATATTCATCTAATTCTAATAGTTTAAATTCATTATTGTTATACATTTTTTCTAACTCCGTATTTTTAAGCACAAATAAGGAATGAATTTTTATTCCTTGAATATCTAAAGAATTTAAAAATTTTATTGTTTCAAGCATCATATCTTTTGTTTCGAAGGGAAGACCATTTATTATATGCACAACAACCTCAATATTAAAACTACGAAGCCTTTCAACGCATTTCACAAATTGATTCAATGTATAGCCGGTATTTAAAATTTTTTGTGTATCATCATGTATAGTTTGTAATCCTAGTTCAAGTATCACAGGTATTTTTTTGTTTAATGTTGATAAATAGTTTAAAGTTTCTTGACTAATAGAATCTGGACGCGTTGCAATATCTATAGCAACAATATCTTTGTCTAAAGTTATTGCTTCATCAAATAATTTCTTTATTTTATCTAATGGACCATAAGTATTAGTATTAGCTTGAAAATAAGGAATGTATTTGGCATTATCCCACTTTTTTAACATTATTGCTTTTATTTCATCCCATTGCTTTGATAATGGAAGTTCTTTATCCCCCGCAAAGTCTCCACTACCTTTTTCTGAACAAAAGATACAACCTTTTGTGGATAAAGTGCCGTCTCTATTTGGGCAAGTAAAGTTGCCATTTAATGCTATTTTAAATACTTTACTATTGTATTTATTTTTATAATAATAATCTAATGTATAATAACGATGTTGGTTATTTATATAATCTTTCATAGTAAACCTCATAGATTATTATATCATAAATATAACTTAAATTTCAATTTATTTCACTTTAATTTGTTTTTGTTTTATGCTATAATATTTTTATTAGCGAGGATAATATGAATAAATTTAAAAAGATAATAATTTTATTTTTAATTATTTTAGTAGGATTTAATGTTTATGAATGTAAAGAAAATAAAGAAGAATCAGTTGATAAAAAACCTTTAGAATATTCGTCTGAATTATTTCCAACAGATTCAAGTAAATTTTCTAGTGCATTAGCAAAGTTATCATTAAATTATTTATCAGGAACAACAAGTGAAGAAACAAAAATAATTTTAGAAAATAATGGATTTGAAATCTTAAAGCAAAAAAATTATGATAAAGCAGTTGATGATCCTAGTCATACGACTTCTTTTTCAATTGGCAAAAAAAATATTATACAAAATAAAGAAAGTAAAGAACTAATACTAGTTACCCTTTCAACATCTTTAGATAACGATTGGCTTTCAAATTTTGATTTTGCACCATCACATAATGATTCAACTGTTTTTTCTGAAAATTTTTTATATTGTGCAATGGATGTTTTTAGCGAATTAGAACCTTTTATAAAAAATGATTCTTTAATTCTGGTTACTGGATATAGTAGGGGAGGAGCCTGTGCAAATTTACTAGGAATGCTATTAAATGAAACATATGCAGGAACTAACATCTACGTTTATACATTTGCAAGTCCAGGTACAGTTAGAAATTATAATATGCTTTATTATAATATTTTTAATATAATTAATGAATCTGATATTGTGAAGGATCTTCCATTTACTAATTTAGGATATTCACGCTTAGGCTATGATATAGTTTTAAAAAATAAAAGTATGATTCAGATAAATGAAGAATTATTAAGTGTATTAACTCCATTATGCCCGTCTATTTCATCGTATTATGGAGATCGTCATTCTTTAACTTCAGCAGGACTTAATGATAATGGATTAACAATGTATGAAATAGCAGTAATACTTATTTCCTCGATTAATAGTAGTGATAATGGTTTGCAAGATGCTTTGAGTTTAATTACTATTTTATCAGAAGAAAGTGATTTGTTTCCACTATACAGCAAATGTCATAAGTTATATACAAGTGGAAGCTTTAAAAAAATGGGCCACGAGCATAACTTTAATCAATATAAAACTTTATTAGATAATTTTACAATAGAGGAGAATTAAAATGGCTTATATAGAATTTAAAAATGTTAATAAAATATATAATCAAGAAACTAATCCAATATATGCACTGGATGGTATGACTTTTTCAATAGAAGAAGGAGAATTAGTTGTTATTGTTGGACCAAGTGGTGCTGGAAAGACTACACTTCTTAATATTTTAGGCGGAATGGACAAACCAACAAATGGTGAAATAACATTTGATGGTAAAGATATTTCTAATCTTAAAAATAAAGAGTTAACTGAACTTAGAAGAAACGATGTAGGTTTTGTTTTTCAGTTTTATAATTTGGTTCCTAATTTAACGGCTTTAGAAAATGTTGAACTGTCTTCAGAAATTTGTAAAAATAGTTTAGATGCAAAAATGACACTTGCAAGTGTTGGCTTGAAAGAAAGAATTAATAATTTCCCAGCTCAACTATCCGGTGGAGAACAACAAAGAGTTTCTATTGCTAGGGCACTTGCAAAAAATCCTAAAATTATTTTATGTGATGAACCAACAGGAGCTCTTGATTATAACACTGGAAAAGCTGTTCTAGAATTACTTCAAAAAACTTGCAAAGAAACTAAAAAGACAGTTGTTATAATCACTCATAATAGCGCTATAACCCAAATTGCAAATAGAGTAATAAAAGTAAAAAATGGAAAAGCAATTGATATAACAATGAATGCTTCACCAATGGATGCGAAAGATCTAGAGTGGTAACATGAAAAAAACACGTTTTAAAAATATAGTTAGAAGCATTAAAGGAAGCTTAAATCGTTTTTTATCTATATTATTTATTGTAGCAATTGGCTCAGGTTTTATGGCTGGATTAGCTGCTACATCATACGATATGTATGATACAGTAGACAAATATATGGAAGAATATAAATGGTATGACATTAATCTACAATCAACCATTGGTTTGACTGATGATGATATTAAAGCTATAGGTGCAAGAAAAGATGTAAAAGAAGTGATGGCTTCTAAAGTGATGGATTATGTTTTAGAAGATAAGGAGTCTAAAACTTTTACGTCACGTGTTTTTGGCTTTTTTGAAAATCAAGATACTCCTTTGAATAAAGTTAAGTTAGTAAGTGGACGATTGCCAATTAACGATGACGAATGTGTTATTCAAGAAACTTCAGGTAAATATTTAGGATCATTGCCTAAAGTAGGAGAAACTATTAAAATATCTAAAGAAAATATCAACTATGATGAATTAATTAATAATACAAGTTATGAAGAACTTAAAATAGTAGGGATTGTTGAAAGTCCAATGTGCATAGGTATTGAAAGTGAACCAACAAACGTAGGGACTGGAAGTATTTTACTAAATGTTTATGTTACAAAAACATATTTTAAATTTGATTATTATACAAACATTTATGTAACGTTCAAAGACAAATACGATTCATTTAGTGATGATTATGAATGTTATGCAAATAGTATTAAGGATGACTTAGCATCAATTAGTAAAGTACAGCTTAATAAGCGTGTAGAATCGTTAATTAATGATGAAATTGTTGATCAAAAAGCATATTTAGAAATATTAGAAAAGTTTAAGAATTGTTATAATGCTATTATAAGTAAACAAGATAAAGAAAAATATCAAAACTTAATTAACAATGTGAACAATAATTTAAAAGATCAAAATTTAAAAGCTTTATTAAAAGGATTGGAATATAGTTCTAATGATACAATGGATGAAGAGCGTATCAAAGGAATCTTTTATAGTATTATTTTAAGTCAAGTTGGTATAGACAATCCAAGTTGGATTATTAGAACTAGAAATGATGCCACAGGCTTTAATAGTTATAAGAGTAATGTTGGAAAAGTAAAAGCATTATCAAAAATATTTCCAGTATTTTTCTTTTTAGTTGCATTACTTGTAGCATTAACTACAATGACAAGACTTGTTGAAGAAAATAGAACGCAAATTGGCACTTTAAAAGCAATTGGTTTTTCAAATGGCCAAATACTATCACAATATATGATTTATAGTTTATTGGCTTGCTTTTTAGGGTCAGTGTTAGGCTTAGTAGTTGGATTTAAATTGTTCCCTAAAGCCATTAGCAGTGCTTATTCAATGATGTATACAATTCCAAAAACATTAACTCCATTTAGATTTAATATTGCTTTTATTGTTGCACCTGTTACAATAGGTAGTATTTTAATAGCTACATTTTTTGCTTGTTATCAAAGTTTCAAAGCGATGCCAGCAGTTTTGATGGTCCCTAGTGCACCTAAACCGGGAAAAAGAATACTGATAGAGCGCATTTCTTTTATATGGAATAAACTCTCTTTTTCACATAAAGTTATGTGGAGAAATTTATTTAGATATAAAAAACGATTATTTATGACTATTATTGGTGTTGCTGGATGTAGTGCTTTACTTTTAACTGGGTTTGGACTTAAGGATTCAATTAGTGATATTGTTAGTATACAATTTAATGAGTTATATAAATATGATTTAACAATTTTAACAACTGAAAACTTTGCAGCAAGTAAAGATGAAGTATTAAATGACTATTTACAAAATAAAGTAAATAATTGGATGTATTTTAGTAGCGAGACAGGTAAAATTTCTAACGATAATAAAAATTATTCTGTTAGCATTTTAGTTCCTGATAATGAAAAGGAATTAACTAAATATATTACTTTTAGAAATCGTAAAACAAAAAAAGAGTTTACTATTAGTAATGGTGTAGTTCTGTCAGAAAAATTAGCAGAAGAATTAGGTGTAAAAGTTGGTGATACTGTAGTTGTTGAAAATGAAAAAGGAATTAAGGGCAAAATTGTAGTCGAAGGTATAACAGAAAACTATATTCAATCATTTGTGTATATTACTAAAGATATGTATAAAACTATATTTAATGATGAACCACTTTTTAAATTGATTTATTGTAATACTAGTGATTCTAGTGATAATGCAATTTCTGATGTGATGAAAAGTGAAAGTGTCATGTATGCAAGATCATCTTTAAACATTGAAAATACTTTTTCAGAAACTATTAAAAGTATTGATGGTGTTATTCTAGTTTTAATTTTGGCGGCTGGACTTTTATGTATTGTTGTTGAATATAATTTAACTAATGTTAACATTTGTGAAAGAAAAAAAGAATTATCCACAATGCGTGTTTTAGGATTTTATAATCATGAAGTTGATAGTTATATCTTTAGAGAAACAAATTTATTAAGTATTATTGGAGGATTAGTTGGATTATTAATTGGTATTTGGCTTCATAGTTTTGTTGTTAAAACAGTTGAAGTCAATCAAGTAATGTTTGGTAGAACAATATATTTTCATAGTTATGTTTATGCTATGATTATCACAATTGTTTTCACAATTCTTGTTGATCAAGTAATGAGAAAGTCAATTAGAAACATAGATATGGTAGAAGCTATGAAAGCTAACGATTAAGAGTTAACATTTTGTTAACTCTTTTTTAAAATTTATAAATAAAATATTATAATTTTACAAATAATAAAATTAAAGGAGTTTTTATGAAAAAGAGATTAGTTTTTATTTTATTCTTTGTTATATTTTTAGTGTCATGTAATAAAAATGAATTATTAAATATATCTTTTAACAATGAACCCAAGAAGGAATATATTGAGGGAACATCAACAGAAGAAGCCTTAAAGGATATAACTATTAAAATACAAAGAAAAAAGAACACGCAAATAGTAAATGCAAAAGATATGAAGATAGAAGGCTTTGATTTATCTACTATTGGTGAACATGTGATGATAGTTAAATATGAGGGTAAAGAACTATCATGGAAATATAATGTGGTCGTTAAACCATGGGATGGATCAATTGATACATCATGGTATGATGATACCGCAAAGTCTTACTTGATTAAAAATGCAAATGAATTTGCGGGAATAGCAAAGCTAGTTAATGAAGGACGCGATTTTAAAGATAAAATGATCACTTTAACAAAAGATATTGACTTAGGAGATAACCAATGGATACCAATTGGCACTGATGGAAAAGGAATATCGACAGCAGAAAATAATTATTTTAGTGGTATATTTGATGGAAATAATCATTTAATAAGTAATATAAAAATTATTGCTAAACATAATGGAAGTGGTGAGCATATTGAGTCAAGTGAATCTTATTATAATTGTGGATTGTTTGGTCAAGTAAAAAACGGAACAATAAAAGATTTAAAAATTAAAAATGTTACTATTCAAAATGGCATGATGAATAATTATACAAGAGCAATGCAGGGAACAGGAAGTTTAGTTGGATGGCTTAATGGGGGTTCAATAATAAAAGATATTGAGATTAGTGGTGATATAAATATTCGCGCTGAATATAAAGTTGGTGGTGCCATTGGTAATATTAGTAAAGAAAATGTAACAATTGAAAATATAAGTGTTATAGGCAATCAAAATAGTATGGTTTATGGAAGCGATAAAGAGTTTAAAGATACTAATAATTTTGGTGGTTTAATTGGTTTTTCTGATTGTGCAAATTTAATGATTACAAAATGCAAAACTAATATTTTAGTTTCAGGATATACGAGTGGTGGAATTATTGGATGTTCATCTAATGCCAAATGTACAATTGATAATTGCACAGTGCTTGGTGTGACGCAAGATCCTGAAGGTAGTATATGTGGTGGTATAATGGGTGGAAGATTTGCAAGTGTAACAATCAAAGATTGTAATGTTTTAGGTAGTATTTTAATTGGTGAATTAGAAGAAAATAAATATGCAGATGTTTTGGTTAGTAAATATGGGACAATAACAGAAGTAAATGCAAGTAATAATTACTATGATAAAACTAAAATGAGTGATAAAATTTTTAATAGTTTAAAGGCAATTCCTAAAGAAATAAAAAATACAAATAATTTAAATCATTTTGAAATGAATACCTACGAAAAGAAAATTACATATTAAAGAGTATTTAAAAAATGCTCTTTTTTTAATTATCACTAGATTGTTAAAAAAAGATGTGATATAATGTGTAAAAAGAAAGAAAAAAATAGTATTATTATATGAAGTTATAATAGTGCTTGAAACTGAGGAAAACTATGGATAATTATAAGTATATAATTAGATGTTTAAAATCTAGCAATATGAATACTGTGAATCAAGCATTTGAAATACTTTATAATGAATATGCAAAACTTGTTTATTTAATTATTAGTAGAAGTGTTAAAGATAAAAGAGATGTAGAAGAATTAACTAATGATACTTTTATTAAAATCTTTAATAATCGTTATAGTTTAATGCAAGAAAAGAATTTGAAGTACTATATAGTAACAATTGCTAATAATTTGGTCAAAGATTATTGGAAGAAAAAAAGTGAAAATATTAGTTATGACAGTGATTATGTTTTAAAACAACATGATTCAAAGGTAGAAACTGTATATGATGATTTAATAGAAGTTTTGAAATTACATTTGTTAGAAAAAGATGTTGAAATATTGATTTTGCATTTATTTGAAGGTGTTTCTTTTAAAGAAATTGCAAAAAAATATAATCAAAAATTATCAGCTATATCTAATCGCTATTATCGTGCACTTGAAAAACTTAAGGAGGAAAATGTAATTGATGAAATCAAAGAAAAAATTTGAACATGAATTATTTAATACCGTTACAAATAAAATTAATGATAATAATTTGAATTATCAAAGTATTAAATCAAGAATAAATCAGGATTATAAAAAGACTACTAAATTATCTTTTTCGTATTTTTTAAATTATGCTTTAAGCTTGGTAATTATAATTCTTATAGTTATTAGCTTTATACATATTGAAAATGATAATAAATCGGACTTTGTTCCAGATAAGCCAAATACTATTGATCCAGGCGATAATAATAAATTTGATACTGAACAAATGTTTTTAAATAATGATTATTATATAGAGATTTTATTTAATTATTCAGAAGATAATAATTTTTACAATAATAATAAAAAATATTATTCAAAGTTGGGATTAGATTTAGATGTTAGTTATGCAAATGATACTAAAAGAGTATATATTAATCTTAAAGGAGGAGAATTGTTAAAGCTACAAAAACAAGGATTAGAAGATAAACTAAAGAAAGTTAGTGAAAAAGATTATGTTTTTGATATTATAGAATATAATTTAACAAGCAATAAAATTAATAATTATTATAAGAAAGATTTTGTATATAATAATTTAACTATGAAAACTAATCGTTTTATAAATGACAATTCTAAAATTAGAGTTAGCATTACCATAAATTATGGTGAACCAGCAATTAAAGATAATAATATAGAATTAAATAAAAATGTTATGATTCTATATGCGAATGAATTTAAGAATTACTCAAATAGTTATTCAAGTTTTAATGAACCACAAATATTTTATATTTATAATTCATATAATGATTTTCTTAAGGACTATGATAATTATTTAAAACATAGCAGTGATAAAAATATAAAAGAAATAATTATCGAACAGATTAGTTAAAAAAAATTTATATGACAAAACGTTATTATAAAAAACTTTGATCATTAATTTACAAATCAATTATATTGTGTTAAAATAATATGAGGTTTATTTTATGAATATAAATACTTTGTATGTATTGATAGGTAAAACATTAGATATTTGTCAAAGAATTGAACATGATATCAAAATAATTTATGCAAGTATCCATGAAGGTAGTTTTGAAGATAATTTATATCAATCTAAAAGATGGACACTTGGACAAACTGTAACTGAGTTAGAAATTATTGATGATGGTTATAATTATTATTATTTTACTAAAGAAGATTATAGATTATTAAAAAGAATTTCTAATGAAAGAAATTATGTTTGTCATGATTGCTTTGAAGATTTTATTTATGAAGACAATTATCAAGTGAGCGAAGAAGTATTTATGAAAGTATATAATCGAATTGATAATTTTTATAATGAAATAAATAACTTATGGGAAGTAATACAAAAAATAAGAACGGATATTTATAATATAATTAGAAATAATTAATAACGTATTCACTTGTTTTTTTAACCATAACTATTTAAATTATTTTAAAAATATGGTAAAATCTAATAGTTATGGAAAAGAAAAGAATAAATTTAAAAAAATATGTTTTAATTGCAGTTCTTGCTGCACTAATATCAGTAATTTCTCCACTCTCTATTAAGGTATTAACAATTCCTTATAGTCTTTCTATTTTTATTATCGCGCTTGTTTCACTTGCATTTCCGCCTATTTATTCTATTGTTGCGGTATTAATATATATTGCACTTGGAATGCTAGGAGTACCAGTCTTTGCGGGATTTAATGGTGGTATTGGTGTAATCGCTGGTATTACAGGTGGATATATTATAGGATATCTACCATTTACCCTTTTGCTTAGCTATGCCAATTATTATTTCAAAGATAAAATATGGTTACAAATAATAATGATTATTTGCGGTTTAATATGTTGTTATGCAACTGGTTTAATGTGGTTTATTATGCAAACTGATAATACATTTAGTTATGCTTTTATGGCTACTGTAGCTCCATATGTTTTACCTGATTTAATTAAAATAGGAATTGCATTTGCAATAGCTTATCAACTAAGAACTAGATTACCATTTTTAAAAAATATGTATGAGAAAAAATAATACTATATTTCAATATAGTATTTTTTTATTATAAGAATATAATATTTTTTAAAGTAATATAATTAATGAGGTGTAATGATGTTAATAAATCTCATTATTTTTTTAATTTTTATAGTATCTATAATATACACTTTTAAATATAAGTTTGTTCAACTTAATATATTTGATGGTATTAAACCAACATTAAACAATAAAAGCTCAATTCTTGCTTTTTTTGTGAGTCTAGGTTCGCATATAGGTGCAGGAAACATACTTGGTGTTACAGCTGCTTTAATAGTTGGGGGACCAGGATCGCTATTTTGGATGATTATTTGTACTTTTTTTACTACTATTTTTTCTTTAATGGAAAATACAATAGGGATGAAATATCGTGTAAAAATTGATAATGAATATCGAGGAGGAAGTCCCTATTATATTTTGTTTGGTTTAAATAATTTGAAACTTTCAAAAATATTTAGTTATGTATTAGTTTTAAGTAGTACTATTTTCTTTTTACCGATTCAAGTAAAAGGAGTAGAAGATGCAATTATTTATAATTTTGATGTTAAAAAAATATATATTTTATTGTGTCTTATTGTTTTTTCTTTTTTTGTTATTTTTAAAGGAACCAAAAGATTAACGACTTTTTTAAAATATCTTGTTCCTATTATGACAATTATTTTCCTAATTACTTGTTTTTATGCTTTATTTGCAAAATATTATGTAATTGGAAATGTAATAAAAATTATTTTAAATGATGCATTACGAATTAGATCTGGACTTGGCGGAATAATTGCTGTGGGATTAAAAAGAAGTTTATTTTCAAATGAAGCAGGTCTTGGTACAGCTCCATCGATTAATGCGATGAGTGATACAGATAAGCCTTTAAGTCAAGGATATTTACAAGTATTGACTTGCTTTATCGATACAATAGTAATGTGTGTATTGCTTGGATTTATCATTTTACAATATAATGTTGATTTAAATAGTTTAGACGAAACTAAAGTTGCAATTTTGGTTTTTGAACAAATTTTTAATAACTATGGTAATCATATAGGATCGTTCTTTTTATTCACTTTTTCTTTGGCAACAATTGTTAGCGGATACTATGCGGGTGAAACTAATATGTTGTTTAATGGAATGTTAAAAGGAAAAAGGAAAAGAATATATAAATTAATATATAAAATACTATTTATAAGTGGACTAATTATTGGTACTTTTTTTAGTAATAACAATATTTGGAACTTAGTTGACATTGGTTTGATTTTATTAGGAGTAATTAATATAGTGGTTATAATAAAATTAGAAAGTGTATTTAAAAAAATGTTGTAAACATTTTCAAGTATTTTTTATATTATGGTATTGCATTTTATATGCAATATGTATATAATATATGTGTATATGCTCATATAAGCATATTTGGAGGAATAAATGAATAAAACATTAAATGAAAAAACTCTTTTAGAGGTATCTGAGTTTTATAAAGTTTTATCCGATTACACAAGATTAAAAATAGTTTACTTGTTATGTAATGGTGAACTTTGTGTTGGTGAAATAGAAGAAGCAATAGGAATGAGTCAAACTGCTGTATCATATCAGTTAAAAATGTTAAGACAAGCACACTTAGTAAAATATTATAGAAAGGGGCAAAATGTATTCTATTCTATTGATGATGAACATGTTAGTGAAATTATTAATAAAACAATAGAACACATAAGTGAATAATTATGTCTTATAAAAAAACTTATTATGTTGAAGAATTAACATGTCCAAATTGTGCAATGCATGTTGTTGAGGATTTGGAAAAACTTGATTATATTAATGAGGTTCATATTGATTATGACAAAAAAGAAATTACTATTATCGGTGAAAAGAAATTAACAGAGGAACAAGTAAATGAAGTAATTCATTATATTTTGGAAAATGATCATTGTGAAAAGCATACATATGAACATTTACATCATATCGTAACTGAAGAATTTAGTTTTGTTGATATAGATTGTCCAAACTGTGCCGCAAAAGTTGAAAGAGCTTTAAATAAAGATGATAATATCATCGAAGCACAAGTAAATTTTATGAATAAAAAGATTATTATTAAACATTTAAATAACGTTGAAATATATGATGTCGTATCAAAAATTGTAAGAAAAATTGAAGGTGATGCAACTGTATTTAAAAATGGTAAAGAAGAACATGAACAACAAGAACATCATCATGACCATAATTGTTGTTGTGGTGAGCATCATGAACATGAGCTTCATTATGATCATGAGCATGGATGTTGTTGTGGTGAGCATCATAATCATAAATCTCATAGAAACAAAAAAGCTATTAGCAAAACTTTATTAATTGTTGGAGCTGCATTATTTGTATGTGCATTGGTTTTTAAAATTTTAATTGAAAAAGAGGTTGTATCAGAAAGTTTTGAATGGCCAATCCGTATTACCTTTATTTTGAGTTATATTATGCTAGGATATCAAATAATTTGGAATTCTATACATGGAATCGTTAATAAGGATTTCTTTAATGAAAATTTACTTATGGTAATAGCTAGTTTGGGTGCTTTAATTATTGATGAACCAGTTGAGAGTATTATGGTTATATTACTTTATAGAATTGGTGAATACTTACAAGATAAAGCTGTTGAAAAATCGAGAAATTCAATTCAAAGTTTAATGGAATTAAAAGTTGATACTGTTACATTAGCTGATGGCCATATTAAAAATGTTAAGGAAGTACATGTTGGTGATATCATTAGTGTTAAAGTAGGTGAAAGAATTCCTCTTGATGGTGTTATTAAAAATGGTTCAACAGATATTGATATGAAAGCTTTAACTGGCGAATCTCGCCCTGTATATATTAATGAAGGTGAAGAAATATTATCTGGTTCTATTAATTTGACTAAAGTTGTTGAAATAGAGGTAACAAAAGAAGATAGCGATTCAACTATTTCAAAAGTTATGAAACTTGTTGAAGAAGCCTCTAATCAAAAATCAAATACTGAAAAATTTATTACAAAATTTGCAAGATATTACACACCTTGTGTATTGATTGTTGCAATTATATTAACCGTAGTGCAAGCTATTTTAGGATTAGATTATAAAGAAATTATGAATAATGTTTTCTTAATCTTAGTAATTAGCTGTCCATGTGCATTAGTTATTTCCATTCCTCTAAGTTATTTCGCAGGTATAGGAAGAAGTTCTGCAGCTGGAATTCTTGTAAAAGGTGGAAGTTATTTAGACGATTTAACTGCTGCTAAAACATTTGTTTTTGATAAAACAGGTACAATAACAAAAGGAAATTTCAAGGTTGCGGAAGTCGCTCCAGCAAACGGAAAAACTAAAGAAGAAGTATTAAAATATATAGCAATGGCAGAACAATATTCTGCTCATCCAATTGCACAATCGATTAAAGATGCAGTAAAAGGTAGTCCAATTACTAGTGTTGAAGAATTAAATGCGGAAGAATTATCTGGACTTGGATTAAGAGTTACTAGTAAAGATCGTACTATTTTAGTTGGAAATAGAAAATTAATGGAGAAATTTAATATTAATTATGTTCCATCAAATAGTATTGGTACAATTGTTTATTTGAGCGTTAATGGTGAATTCTATGGTAGTGTTTGTATCAGAGATGAAATCAAAGAAACAAGTAAAGAATTAATAAATGAATTGAATAAAAATTATGATACTGTTATGTTAACAGGGGATACTAGTGATGTTGCGGGATTAGTTGCTAAAGAAGTGGGAATTAAAACATTTAAATCACAATTATTACCAAAAGAAAAATATGAAGAATTAAAGAATATTATCGTAAATAATAGTGGTAAAACTGTATATGTTGGTGATGGTATTAATGATACACCTTCTTTAAAGGTTGCTGATATTGGTATTGCAATGGGCGGTGTTGGTAGTGATTCCGCTAAAGAATGTGCTGATATTGTTATTGCTAATGATGATTTGACAAAGGTAAATCAAGTTATTCAAATTGCTAAAAGAACTAGAAAAATTACTACAGAAAACATTGTGTTTGCTTTAACTGTTAAAGTTATTGCACTAGTTTTAAGTTTTAGTGGTATTTTAGGTTCTACTGGTATAGGTATGTTAATTGGTGAGTTTGCTGATGTTGGTGTTTGTTTAATTGCAATCTTAAATTCAATGAGAATTTTAAAGATGAAGATAAAATAAATAATTATACCTAGTAAAGATAGTATCTTTACTGGGTATTTTTTAAAGGAATTAATCGTTAAATAATTACAATTATATGAAAAATTTAAACGTATTTTCAACTTGACAAACGAGTTCTATTGCTTTATACTTTAAGAGCCTGGAAAGTTCGCATTTGTACAAATACGCGAACCGAACATTTGAATTTAGGATTTTGAGGCATATATGGAGTGAATGCTTGTATTTATATAGGAATCCCGATTATATGCAAATTAGAGAAACCCGCCTTAGTGAGCCTTACGGTTCACGATAGTACTAACGGCTTTCTGGGTTTAAATTAATTATTAATTTGACTTTATTAAAAGAGCAAAGTGTGATATAATATTATTGTTATTTGAGGTATAAATATGATAGAATTATTTTTGAAACATTTAAAAGAAGATTTACAAGCAATTATTAAAGAAATGGGAGTTAGTGAAGAAGTAGAAATTTCTTTTGATATTCCTAAAGACACTGCTTTTGGGGACTATTCCACAAACATTGCTATGAGACTTGCAAAAACTTTACATAAAGCTCCCGCATTAATAGCTAATGAAATAGTTTCTAAACTAGATAAAGAAAGTAATCATTTATCTAAAGTAGAAGTTGCTGGTGCCGGCTTTATTAATTTCTATATTGATAATAATTTCTTAAGTCAAATTGTTTTTCAAATTAATAATGAAAAGGTAAACTATGGTAACAATAATTATGGTGGTGGCAAAAAAGTTAATATTGAATTTGTAAGTGCTAATCCTACTGGATTCTTACATATTGGTCACTGTCGTGGAGCTGCTTACGGCGATTCATTAGCAAGAATCATGAAAAAAGCTGGGTACATAGTTTCAAAAGAACATTATGTTAATGATGCTGGAAATCAAATTAAAAATTTAGCACATAGTATTTTTGAACGTTATAAAGAATTGTTTGGACTTGATTGTGATTTAGGTGACGACGATTATCATGGTAAAGAGATTATCACAATTGCAAATATGATTAAGGATGAATCAGGAGATTCTCATTTACATGATAAAGATTTATCATATTTTAGAGATTATGGTGTAAATTATTTATTAAATGGATTAAAACATGACTTGCATGATTTTAATGTGGATTTTGATACATGGTTTAGTGAAAAGTCTTTATATGACACTAACGCCGTACAAAAAACATTACAATTCTTAATCGATAAGGGATATACATATGAAGAAGATGGTGCTATATGGCTTAAAACAATGGAATATGGAGATGAAAAAAACCGTGTTTTAGTTAAGAGTGATAAAACATTAACTTACTTTACTCCTGATATTGCTTATCATGCTAATAAATTAAGTAGAGGTTATGACTTTTTAATTGATGTATTAGGTGCTGATCATCATGGATATATTAGTAGATTAAAAGCTGCTATTGCTTATGTTGGCGGTAATCCTGATCTAATCGATGTTGAAATATTACAAATGGTTAGAGTTATTCAAGATGGTGTGGAAGTTAAAATGAGTAAAAGAAGTGGTAAAGCTATAACAATGCGTGATTTAATTGATGAAGTTGGTACTGATGCATTACGTTACTTATTCGTTAGTAAAGCTTTATCAACACATATGGACTTAGATTTAGATTTAGCAGTTAAACAATCTAATGAAAATCCTGTATATTATGCTCAATATGCTTACGCAAGAATTTGTAGCTTATTTAGGAATGTGAAAACTGAATATCATGAAGTAACTGAATTTAAAACAATCAATTTAAGTAAAGCAAAGAAAATAATTATGAATTTAATTCAATATCCTAGTGTTGTAAAAGAAGCAGCAGAAAAGAAAATACCGCATCGTATTTGTCAATATGTTTATTCTTTAGCTCAATCTTTACATGGATATTACAATGAAGAACATATATTAACAGAAGATCCTGTAGAAATGAATGAAAAATTAACATTACTTAATGCTGTACGTATTGTTTTAAAAGATAGTTTAAACTTAATAGGCGTTGGTGTTAAGGAGGAAATGTAATGAAAGAAAAAATTAAAAAATATCTATGGTTATGGGAAATGATTGGTGCAGCACTCATTTTAGCGATGTCTATTGTGATAGCTGTAGACTCTAAAATTATTCCTTTAGTTGTTGGAATAATATTTGCTTTACTTGGACTACTTAGAATTATTCCACTTGTTAAAACTACAGATGATAAATTATTAAAAAATTTATACGCTGTGCAATTAGGAGTTGAAATAATTGTTGGTGGTTTATTAATTGCATTCGCTTTTATAAAAGATGATAATGGATTTACAAGATTCATTAATAATAATGGACATTATTTTATTGGCGGCATATTATACTTAAGAGGATTTATTCACTTCTTTGCCACAACAATTAAACATGAAGAATATCCATTTATTTATTTTATTGTTAACATCGCCATTTTAACAATTGGTACAATTTTAATAGTAAAAAATGTTAATGTGGATCAGATTCGATGGTTTATATTTGCACTTGGAATTATTTGTGTTTTGTTTGTTGGATATGCTGGTTTTAAAGGCTATAAGAACTATCGAGGTGAATATGCATCTATTCGCGAAACTAAAAAATTAAAAAAAGAAAAAGAAAAAAATATTGATGGAGAACTAGAAAAAGAAGAAGTCAATATTGATGAAAATAAGAAAGAAGATAGTGAAATTATTAATATTGATAATGATGAACATCAAGATTCAATTAATGCTTAAATAATAAGGACAATAATGAAATGGAACATTATTGTCTTTTATTTTATGAAAAAGCATTTATTTAATTTACTTTTTTAAGATATTGCTTTTTTAAAAAAAATTTGTTATAATATAAAATAGTTAACTATCTTTAAAAGAGGAAATTATTATGGATTTTAAAAAACGTGTAGATGAAGTAAAAGAAGTTTTAAAAGATTATCCAAATGTAAAGCTTGTAGCTGCAACAAAGTATATGTCTATCGACCAAACAAAATCATTATATGAAGCAGGTGTTCATAGATTTGGAGAAAATAGAACTGATATGTTTTTAGAAAAATATGAAGCATTAAAAGACTTAGACATTGAATGGCATTTTTTTGGTGTTTTGCAATCAAGAAAAATTAAGGATGTAGCCAATAAAATTACATGTCTTCATTCTCTTGAAAAACTTTCTATTGCTATTGAACTAGATAAAAAGTTAGAAAAACCATTAGATTGTTTTATTCAAATAAATATTTCTGAAGAACCAAATAAACAAGGTATACCGCTTGTAAAATTAAAACCATTTGTTAAGAGTTTAGCAAAATGTAAAAACATTCGCATAATTGGTTTAATGTGTATAGCTAAACTGACATATGAGACAGAAATAATTGAAAGAGAATTCGCAAAAATGAAAGCTGCAAAAGAAGAAATTGAAGCAATGAATTTAGATTATGCACCTTGTCATGAATTATCAATGGGAATGACAAATGATTATAAAATAGCTTTGAAGTATGGTGCAACTTATATAAGACTAGGTCGAATATTCTTATCTTAGGAGGTAAATTATGTTTGGTAGAAAACCTAAAATTGAAAAAACTGAATATGAAAGAAAGAAAACATTGTTAACTTCATTTGATAAAATGGAATATTTTATTGTTGAAAACAGAGAAAATGATGGCCTTTTAAAAATATGTGATAACATTTTAAATGGCAAACCAGTGCTTGCTAATTTCGATAAATTATCTGCTGCTGATTGCAATTATATGTTAGCTTTTATTTCAGGAGTTGTTTACGCTTGTGAAGGAGAAACAATGCAATTAGGCCAAAAGTTATTTTTGTTTGCCCGTAAAGAAGAATATGAAGATGGCTCTTTGAGACAATATGTTGAGGATATAAGATAATGAATTATTGTATTTTGCTATTTCTTTATATTATTGATATTTATTATATATTTTTAATTGCTAATATAATATTATCATGGGTTCCATTTTTGTATAAATTTAAAATATTTAGACTAATTGGCTTTATTGGTGATTTATATTTAGAACCATTTCAAGGAGTTTTAGTGCTTGGTCCGATTGACTTTACACCAGTATTAGGATTCTTACTATATAGTGGCTTTTGGGCTGCGATGAATTTTTTATTGCCATGATAGAGAATGTAATTAAAAATATTTCATCTTATTTCACTTTAACAAAGTTTTTAACTTTAGAGGAGCAAAAGATTATTGAACAAAAATGTAGATATTATGTCTTTTATCCGTTAGAATCTGAAAGAAAAAGAGCAATTGTATCTCAAAATGAAATTACTAATAAAGATTTTCAAATCGAAATATTAAAAATTACTTACAATAAAAAATTTGGAAACATTGCCCATAAAGATGTATTAGGAGCTATTTTAGGACTTGGTATTAAGAGAGAATGTATAGGCGATATAATTATTAGTGATGATATATATGTTTATGTAATAAAAGAAATGAGTTCCTTTATAGTTAATAATTTAATAACTGTAGGCAAAGTTAATGTGAATGTGCAATTATCAAGCTTTGATGAGATTAAAGATATTAATATTGATAATTATGTAGAAGATGAAATGTTAATATCTAGTTATAGATTAGATACAATAGTTAGTGAAAGAACAAATCTTTCAAGAGAAAAAGCAAAACAATATGTCATTTTAAAAAATGTAAAAGTAAACGGGAATATAAATATAAATCCCGATTATATAGTTAAGATTAATGATTTAATATCAATTCATAGATATGGAAGAATAATCATTAACGAAGAAATTAGAAAAACCAAAAAAGATAAAATTATAATCAAAGTATTAAGGACAAGGTAGGAGTGATTTCAATGGAAAAAGATTATAAAAGTACTTTATTGATGATGAACACTGCTTTTGGTATGAAAGCAAATTTGCCAAATAAAGAACCAGAAATATTGAATAAATGGGAAGAAGAACATTTATATGAACAAAGATTAGCTAAAAATAAAGATAATCAACCATTCATATTACATGATGGTCCTCCATATGCTAATAATAGCATTCATGTTGGTCATGCTATGAATAAAATACTTAAAGACTTTATTCTAAGATATAAGTCAATGAAAGGCTTTTATTGCCCATATATTCCTGGTTGGGATACTCATGGTTTACCAATTGAAACTGCTCTAACTACAAAAGAAAAAGTAAATAGAAAAGCAATGGATGTTGCTGATTTTAGAGATTTATGCTATAAGTATGCTTTAAAACAAGTAGACATTCAAAAAGGCCAATTTAGAAGACTAGGAGTACTTGCTGATTGGGAGCATCCATATTTAACATTGGATAAAGAATTTGAAGCAGAGCAAATTAGAGTATTTGCGAAAATGGCTGAAAAAGGCCTAATATTTAAAGGTTTAAAACCTGTCTATTGGTCTCCATCTAGTGAGTCTGCCTTAGCTGAAGCTGAAATTGAATATAAGGATGTTAAAGCAACAACAATCTATTTAGCATTTAAGGTTGTTGATGGCAAAGGTGTTTTAGATAAGGGGGATGAAATTGTTATTTGGACAACTACTCCATGGACTATACCTGCTAACTTGGCTGTAAGTGCTAATCCAGATTTTGATTATTCATTAATTGAACTTGATGGAAGAAGATTATTAGTTGCAAAAGAATTAGTTGAAAACTTTGTTAAATTAATGGGTGATGTTCCTTATAAAGAATTAAAAATAATTAAAGGAAGAAAACTTGAATATATTATGTATTCTCATCCATTATTTGGTGATAATAAATTATGTCCAGTAATTTTAGGACATCATGTAACACTTGATGCTGGTACAGGTCTTGTACATACTGCACCTGGTCATGGTGAAGACGACTTCAATGTTGGTAAAGTATATCATTTAGACAATTTCTGTCCAGTGGATGGAAGAGGATATATGACAAGTGAAGCTGGTGAATTTGCGGGTATGTTTTATAATGATGCAAATGATGCAATCATTAAAAAACTTGAAGAAACTGGAATTTTATTACATAAGCAAGATATTGTTCATAGTTATCCACATGATTGGCGTACTAAAAAGCCTATTATCTTTAGAACTACTCCACAATGGTTTGCATCAATTGAAGCTTTAAAAGATGATATGATGAAAGCAATTAAAGAAGTTAAATGGATTCCAAGTTGGGGTGAAGTGCGTTTAGGTAACATGGTTAAAGATCGTGGCGAATGGTGTATTAGTCGTCAACGAGCATGGGGTGTTCCAATTCCAGTATTTTACGCTGAAGATGGTGAACCAATCCTAGATCAAGAAGTTATGAGCCATATCGCTGATTTATTTAAAGAACATGGTTCCCAAATTTGGTTTAGAAAAGAGGCAAAAGAATTACTTCCTAAAGGATATACAAATCCACATAGCCCTAATGGAATTTTTGTAAAAGAAAAAGATATTATGGATGTATGGTTTGATAGTGGTTCAAGTCATCATGGTGTAATGGTAGCAAGAGGATTGGGCTATCCAGCAGATTTATATTTAGAAGGAGCTGATCAATATCGTGGTTGGTTTAACTCTAGTTTATCTACTGGTGTTGCTATGACAAAAAAAGCTCCATATAAAATGGTAATTTCTCATGGATTTACTTTAGATGGTCAAGGAAATAAAATGTCTAAATCATTAGGAAATACTATTGATCCACAAGAAGTTTGTAAAAAATATGGTGCTGATATTTTAAGACTTTGGGTTGCTAGTTGCGAATATACAGCAGATGTAAGAATTAGTGATCAAATTTTAAATCAAAATTCAGAAGCATATCGTAAAATTCGTAATACATTTAGATTTTTACTTGGTAATTTATCAGATTATGATGATAAAGTAAATCGTGTTAGTTATGATGAACTTGGTGAAGTTGATCAATATATGGAATGTTGCTTAAATAATTATTTAGAAAATGTTTATAAAGCATATGATAACTTTGAATTTGATGAAGTTTATCGTCAGACTTTAAATTATTTAACTAATACCTTAAGTGCTTTCTATTTAGATTTCACTAAAGATATTTTATATATTGAATCACGTGATGATTTAGCAAGAAGAAGTATTCAAACTGTATTCTTTGATAATTTAAATGCATTAGTTAGAGTTTTAACACCATTAATTCCATATACTTGTGAAGAAATTTATAGTAATATGGTTAATGTAGATAAGGAAGAAAGTGTTTATCTATTAAATATGGTAGAAGTAGTAAAACATGATAATAGTGCTGAACTACTAGAAAAATACCAAAAAATTATGGCTTTTAGAGACGATGTTTTAAAAGCAATTGAGGAAGCTCGTAATGAAAAGATCATTGGTAAATCATTAAGTGCTAAACTTGTTATTAAACCAAGTAAAGAAACAAAGCAATTATTAGATAGTGTTAAAGCTGATTTAAAAACAATGTTTATTGTTTCTGAATTAGTAATAACTGATGAAGATATTAAAGGATTAGAATTTGAATCAGGAACAATTCAAGTAACTGCGAAAGAAGGAATTATTTGTAAACGTTGCTGGCAAGTTGTAGATCACGTAAATGAAGATGGCATCTGTGAAAGATGCGCAAAAGTAGTAAAGAAACTGGAGGAAAATAATGGCAACAATTAATATTCATTTTTTTAGAAAAAGTAGTTTAGAAAAAATTGATTATGGAAAAATATTGGAATTCTTTGATAATTTAAATGATTTTGAAACATATTATAACGATGATGTTGTTGAAATTGTTCATAAAGATAATGAATTTAATTTTTCTTATCGTTATTTAATTACAAAAAAATCTCATGTTAGAAATATTTCTAAATTGGATCCTAAGTTTTCAAATATTAACTTTTTACTTGAAATGCCTTTGATAATTCCATCTTTTCTTACTAAAGAGATTTTAGCAAATATTCAAAAATTATGTAGATTATTTGATTTAGGAATTTATCACGATTCATTTGATGATGTTAAAGCATTTAATGTTGTTGAATTTTTAGATTTCTTTGAAAAACAAAGAAGTTTATACATTCAAGAAAATGGATTACAAGGTAAAATTACTTTTGATAATGATAAATTAAATGTTATATGCAAATTTCAAAGATCAGTTGATAACTTAATTGATTATTATCATAGTGAAGTAGCTGTAAATTTATGTTATCCAATTGTTGATAAGAATACTAATGAATCTGGTATTTGTTATGATTGGCGTTTTGGAACACCTATAATATTTGCTCCTTACGTTACGTATATTAATATCATAGATGAAGAAAATCAAAAAATGTTAGTTAGAAAAGATGAACTTTTAAATATATTAGGTAAATACTTAACTGAAATCACTAACTTTTTACCTGATATGTATATCTTAAAACCTAAACAAGCAAAGAATTGTAAAAAAGAATTAAAGAAAATTAAAAAAATTGTAATTGAAAAAGATTATAAAACTTTAAGACTTTGCGATGTAATTGAGGCTTAATATGACAAATATCAATAAATTAATTGATCATACTTTGTTAAAAGCTTTTGCAACTGAAGATGATATAAAAAAATTATGTGAAGAAGCAAAAGAGTTTGAATTTAAAAGTGTATGTGTTAATCCTTGTAATGTTAAACTTGCAAGCAAATGCTTAGAAAATAGTGATGTACTTGTATGTACTGTTATTGGATTCCCTTTAGGTGCAAATACAATAGAAACTAAAGTATTTGAAACAAGAGATGCAATAAATAATGGTGCACAAGAAATTGATATGGTCATAAATATAGGAAAAGCAAAAGAACATAATTATGATTACATTGAAAAAGAAATTAGAAGTATTGTAGAAGTCGCTAACGGTTTAACTGTTAAAGTAATTATTGAAACTTGCTATCTAACTGATGAAGAAAAGGTAGAAGTATGTAAAGCTGCAACACGTGCTAAAGCAACATTTGTGAAAACTTCAACTGGTTTTGGAACTGGAGGAGCTACTGTTCACGATGTTGAATTAATGAAAGAAAACATTAGTGATAATATGTTTGTTAAGGCAAGTGGTGGAGTTAAAAATTTAGAAGACCTAAAAGAAATGGTAGATGCTGGAGCATCAAGAATTGGTGCTTCAAGTGGTGTTGCCATTATGAAAGGTCTTAAATAGGAGGAAATCAATGGGAATACCTACACCTCATATTGAGGCTACAAGTCAAGATGTATTTGCGAAAACTGTTTTAATGCCTGGAGATCCATTACGTGCAAAGTATATTGCTGATCATTATTTAACAGATGTTGTTCAAGTAAATGGTGTACGTAATATGCTTGGTTATACAGGATATTACAAAGGTAAAAGAGTGACAGTAATGGGATCTGGTATGGGAATGCCTAGTATTGGTATTTATTCTTATGAATTATTTGCTTTTTACGGCGTTGAAAACATTATAAGAATTGGTTCATGTGGATCTTATACTAAAGATGCTAATATTTATGATGTTATAATTGTTAAGGACGCTTATAGTGAAAGTAGTTTTGCGAAAACTGCTTTTGGATATAAGGGCAACAAAATGACTGCAAGCAAAGACCTAATTAAAGATTTAACTAAGGCAGCAAAAAAATTAAAGTATCCAGTAATAACTGGTAGAATTCATTCTTCAGATGTATTTTATCGTGGTGTTGGTAATGCAATGATTAGCGCTGGAGAAAAGCAACATTGTCTTGGTGTTGAAATGGAATCTTTTGCTCTATTTGCAAATGCCAAATTTTTAAATAAGAATGCGGCATGTGTATTAACAGTATCTGACTCATTTGTTACAAGTGAAGTTACTTCTGCAAAAGAAAGACAAGAATCATTTAATAAAATGATGGAGATTGCTTTAGAAGCAGCAAAATAGCGAGTTAACTCGCTATTTTTAATATTTATTGATGAATAAATTAATTACTTTGTAACACAATAATAATACGGGTGAACATATGAATAAAAAAATTACATTCAAACATAATGATATAGACTATTTACTGTATAAAACAAAAAGATATAAATCAATAATCATTAATTTAATGTTCGTAAGACCATTAAAAAAAGAAGATATTACTTATTATACATTATTAAATAGATTAATTGGCTCAACAACAGCCACCTATAAAACAAAAAAAGAATTATCCACAAAAATGTATGGGTTATATGATGCTTCCATTTATCTTTCAACAAACTATGCTTATAAAACGGCATTTAATAGTTTTAAATTTCAAATAATAAATGGAAAACTAATAGATGATAATAGCTTAATGGAGGAAGCAATTGCTTTACTTAAGGATATTATTTTTAATCCTAACATTAAGAATAATGCTTTTTTGAAAAAAGATTTTGATGAAGAAAAAAGATCCTTAACAAACGATATCAAAAATATTTATAATAATAAAAGAAAATATGCATATCGTAGACTTTTAGAAATAATGGCACCAGATGATATTTTAAGTGCATCCTTATTAGGCGATTTAAACGTTTTAAATGCAATTACCCCTGAATCTTTATATGCTTTTTATCAAACAATGTTAAAGGAATCGAAAGTAGTAGTTGGTGTAATAGGTGATATAAGTGAAGAAGAAGTTATTAAGTATATTGGTTTACTACCGCTAAAAACAAATAATGATTTAGATTTTGTTTTATCTCCTAATGTATTAAAGTCAAAAGCAAAAATACAAGAAGTAAAAGAAACTCAAGAAATAATGCAAGCCAAATTAATGATGGGGTTTGTTTATAATGTAAACTTTGATGATCAAAACTATGTTCCTTTGCTTGTTTTTAATGCAATGTTTGGAGGTATGTTTTCTTCGACTTTATTTAAAGTAATAAGAGAAGAAAATAGTTTAGCATATGATATATCATCAGATGTTATATTAAATAAGAAAATAATGGTAGTAAGTGGCGGAATTGAAAATTCAAATGTCAATAGAACTTGTGATATAGTTATAAAAGAACTTGAAAAATATAAAGATGGAATCATTGATGAAGAGCTTTTAAAAATTGCGAAAGATTTTTTAATTAATGATATTAAAGAAATGGAAGATTCTCCCAATGCATTGCTTAATTATTCACTGGAAGCAACAATATCCAAAAAACAAGATTTAGATGATATTATAAAAAATATAAAAGGGGTAACTAAAGAAGATATAATTAAAGTTAGTAATTTAATAACTTTAGATTCTATATTTGAATTATTACCAGGTGATGAAAATGAATGATATTGAAAAAATTGAATATAAAAAACTAGGTGAAGTTCTTTATAAAAAAGTTTTGAATAATGGACTAACAGTTCTTATTAATCAAAAAAAGGGACTAAACAAAGTATTTTCAGCCTTTATCACCAATTTTGGTGCACATGATACAACATTTATTCCCATTAATGAATCAAATTATATAACTATACCACTAGGTGTTGCTCATTTTCTTGAACATAAAGTTTTTGAAATGCCAAATGGAATTGATGCTTCAGATTTATTTGCAAAACTTGGTGCTGACTCTAATGCTTATACTGACTTTAACGAAACAGCATATATTGTATCCTGTACATCTAATTTCAATGAGGTTATAACAACACTTTTAGATTTTGTGCAAACTCCTTATTTTACCGATGAAAACGTGAAAAAGGAACAAGGTATAATTATTGAAGAACTAAATATGTATCAAGATAATCCAAATGATCGCTTACATCATTTACTAATGCGCAATATGTATAAAAAGAATATATTAAGAGAAGATGTTGTTGGAACATATGAATCAATTAAAAGTATTACTAAAGAAATATTATATACTTGCTATAATACTTTTTACCATCCATCCAATATGTTTTTAATTATTTCTGGTGATGTTGATGTTATTGAAACGCTTAAATTAATTGAAGAAAATCAAAATCAAAAAACATTTCCAAAATTTAAAAATCTAAAATGTAAGTATAATTTAGAAGATAATGTTGTTAATAAAAAAACAGGGTCGTCAAAAATGGATATATTAATGTCAAAAGTTAGTGTTGGTGTTAAACTTCCAATTTTTGAATACGATAAAAATGAAGTGCTAAAAATTGAATTAATTACAAAAATAATGTTAGAAAATAGTTTTGGAATGTGTTCAAATAATTATCAATACATGCTAGATAATGAGTTGATTAATGATTTTTCATATTCATGTAATTTTGATGACAAAAGTTCTTATATTAAACTTTCCGCAAATTCTTTTAAGCCAAAAGAGTTTTCAAAATTTATTAAACAAGAATTATTAAAGTTTAATGATTATAAAATAGATGAAATAACATTTTATAATATTAAAAAGGCACTAATAGGTGGTTGTATTAGAGCTTTTGATAGTGAAGAGTACATTTGTACAAGTTATGTTGAATACTTATTTAAAAACTGCAATATTTTTGAAGGAGTTGAAATTATTAATAGTATTACTATTGATGATTTAAAAAAATTTGGAAAATATTTTAATAAAGATTCGTTTACTGAATATATTATTAATCCCAAAGGGAAATAAGCAAGTTTATATTGATAAACTTGTTTTTTATTTGTATTATTTAATTCTTTTTACTTATACTAATAATATGAAAAAAATAATATTAAAAATTAATTATGTTTTAAAAAAATATGAAGTTTCTATAATATCTGCTTCAACATCTTTTTATGTGATAATTGCATTAATAAGTTTGCTTAGTGTAATAATTCAATTTTATAATTATTTTAGTACGTTTGAAGATAATGTTCTTGTTATAAAAATCACAGAAATAATTAATCCAATATATAATGAATATTTAAAGGATTTATTTTCTATTTTTACCATAAATAGTTTTACTCCTTATATATTTATAAGCTTAATATGGTCATCATCGAAAATACTTGCCAGTTATAATAAAGTATGCGATATGATTTATGATAAAGTAAAAAAGAGAAATTATTTTGCAATTCGCTTAACTTCGTTTTTGATGTTCATGATTTTATTTTTAATTTTCATTATTGAAATTTGTTCATTAGTAGGAGCTTTTTATTTGGTAAATAAATATTTTCATAACATAGTAATATACATTATTTTTGATTTGTTTTTAACTATATTTCTAATTTTTTCTTTAATAGTTTTATTATATATCTATTTACCACCAATTGTTATGTCGTTTAAAAAAGCTTGGTATGGTGCTTTAATTGTTAGTGTCATTTTGTATTTTATGTTCGTTTTATTTTTGATTTTTATTCAAATTTGTGAAAAAATTAATCCTAATTTTGGAATAGTTTCTTTGATTTCAATATCTTTTTTATGGATTTATTTAATGAATTATATAATTGTTCTTGGATTAATAATTAACAAAAAGAGGAATGAAGGAGAATCTTTAATTTGGGAATAATATAGATAAAGGAGTTAAAAATGAAAAAAATCATTATTTGTACTTTTTTGTTTTTTTTAAATGTTCCGTTCTTAAGTAAATCGTATGGATGGGGATTTAAAAGAAATAACTGTCATGAACAACCATATATTGGTTCATATGAAGAAGAAATAGAAGATACAAATACATATTATGTTGGGAGTAGTGAAGAAAAAATTGTTTACCTAACGTTTGATGCAGGTTATGATA
This sequence comes from uncultured Bacilli bacterium, assembly GCA_934096585.1. GTDB lineage: Bacteria > Bacillota_I > Bacilli_A > ML615J-28 > CAG-698 > CAKOMG01. Next base: position 70,372 of record CAKOMG010000005.1, on the reverse strand, counting down.
ATGGTAATTTAATTAAAATATTAGATACATTAGATGAAAAAAATGTTACAGGAACATTCTTTCTTACTGGTGATTTTTTAACAAGATTCTCTGATTTAACAAAAGAAATTGCGAATAGAAATCATGTTGTTGGGAACCACACATGGAATCATAAAAACATTACAAAACTTTCAAATACTGAATTAATAGAAGAAGTAAGAAGTGTGGAAGAAAAATACTATGAACTTACTGGAAAAGAAATGGATAAATTCTTTAGACCTCCAGCTGGTAATTTTAACCATGAAAGTTTAGTGAAGATTAAAAACTTAGGCTATTCAACAATTTTTTGGTCAGTTGCTTATGTTGATTGGAAAACTAATGAACAAGGAAATGTTGAAAAGAGTGTAAATTCTGTAATTAATAATTTGCACAATGGCGCAATTATTTTACTTCATACAGTTTCAAGTGATAACACTGAAGCGTTACCAATAATAATTGATAAAATAAGACAAGAAGGCTATGAGATAAAACCTTTATATAATTTATTAACAAATATATCCATTTAAAGATATATTTGTTTTTTTATTGAATTTTTAATTAAATTATGTTAGAATTAAGTATAGAATTATAGTGAAAGGTGATAAAATGAAAACAAGAAAAATTGTAAAAATATTTATAATTATTTTTATAAGTATTTTAACTTTTGCGGTTAACGTTAATGCAAAAACTGGTGATACTTTTGTAACTGATGATGGTAAATATAATTATACAAGTAATGTTATTGAAAATAAGCAAGTAGGTCCTGGCACATACTTCACAAAAGATTTTGGTTATACAACAAGAGGTTCAGAACAATATAAGCAAGAGGTGTTTATGTTATCACAAAAGAGTGATGCAAGCAAGGGTATGAAAGCTGTAACTTGGTCTGCTGGTAACCCTACATCTTCAGTTTCGACCGCTTTTTCTAGAGTTACGTTAGATAAAATAGCGGAAGATTATGAAGCCAATCATCCGGGTTGGAAAGTAATAGGAGGTATTAGCTCAGATCAATTTTATTTTTCATTTGGAACTGGTTTAGTAACAAATGGATCAGATGTTTTCTATAATACTCCTTATTATGGAATGAAAGCAGATGGTGAAGATTGGTTTACTATGGACGCTCTTGGTAGAGCTGGAGCTAACATGACTGGCTTCTTAAATAGTGGATCGGAAAATCAATTAGTATATGGAAGTCGTTCATTATCTGGATTTAAATTAAATGTTTATGATGAAAATAATAATTTTGTAAAAAAGTTTGATATTACTGAATTAAATCCACTTTCTAAAAACAAAAAAACTAGTGGTGATTATACATATTTATATTCTATTTATTCAGCTTACTATTTTGAAAGTGAAGATGCTTTTTATAATCCAAATAATACAGATCCTGATTATAAATCTGAAAATCCAAGTGAAAATAAATTGTTAAAAGAATATCCTGTTTCTTCGAATAATGATTTATATGTTATTGGAGCGGCAGATAAGACATATGTAAGTAATTCTAAGTATTGGAAATTTAAAGGAAGCTTTGCAACTGATGCTTTCTTTGGAAAAGGAACAATTACATCAGTAGAAAAAAGCGTTAATCTTAAAGCAAAACAGTTTGCTATTGAAACAACTAATCAAGAATTGTTGAATGTTTTAAAAAAAGGATGTTATGTAGTTGCTCAATATGAATTGGATGATGAAATGGAACAATGCGAATCAGCAATCGGATGGCATACTCTTCAAAGATATGAAGGCAAAGACCAAAACGTTTCTAATAGTTATAATTCTAGACCATATCCAAGATCTGTTTTAGGTGTAACAGAAGATGGAACTATTTATTTCATTTCTTCAAATGGTGGAAATTCAAGACCATTATGGGGATTATATGGCGAAGAAGTTAATGCATTATGCAAAGGCTATGGAATTAAAACAGCTTTTCAAATGGATGGCGGTGGTTCAGTAACCATGGTATTAAGAAATGAAAAAGGAGGATTTGACTTTGTAACCACTCCCGCAGATGGTAATCAAAGATCAATTTGTGGAGGACTATTCTTCGTTGTTAGAGATGTTGATTACGAGGCAAATGTAACAGCTAGAACTAATTCTAGTATTTCACTTAAAGTTAATGTTTCAGATTATGGATATATAAGCAATGTTGAAAAAACATATGTTAACGTCAATGGAAGAAATAGTGATGGAGGTAGATATTATTCTTCAAGAGAATTAACGGCTGATGAAATGACGTTTTATGGTCTTGCATCAAATTCTGAATATAATGTTACACTTTCGTTTAAAATAAAAGATAGTGAGGATTATATTGAATCTTTATCTACTGTAACAGTGAAAACTTTAAAAACTAACCCTACTATATCCAAAGCTAATATAGAAGTAGGAGATGATAAAACTTTAAAAATCTCTGTAACACTGGATGATCCAGATGCATCAGTTATAACCTCTTTAAAAGTGTCATTTGATAATGGCGAAACATTTACAAAAATGTCATCATCAAATGCTATTACAATTACAGATTTTAAAGGAGATCCATTAGGAAATGTTGTGTTCGAGATAATGTATGATTTAAATGAAGGTCACACTAAGAGTGTTCTAGTTCCTTTAAAGATGAATTATAATACTTATACTTTCCTAGATTCATTATATTATCAATATAATAAAAATATGGAATCAATTTTAAATTAAAACCATTAGCCAACTAAATAAGTTGGCTTTTTTAAATAAAAATGATAAAAACGTTTACTAATCTTCTGAAAAATGATATAATATTATTAGGTGGAGGAAAATATGAAAAACCTTAAAAGAATTTTTTGTATATTAATTTTTAGTTTTATTGCTTTTACTTTTTTTGTAACAAATGTATATGCAACAGATCCAATTGATGCAATAACAACAGATGGAGTTACATATTACGTGGGTTCAAGAGAAGATGATTATAATTTAGGATATGGTATTAAATATATTAGAGATAAGTCTTATACAAGAATAAATCATCAGGTGTTATATCAGGACAAATATCTGGTGCAGGTAAGGGAGGAGACATCGAAGTTGGAGTTCCTTATTCTCAACAGGTTAATATGTTATCATTTAAAACTAATGAAGATTTAAAAATAGTTCCTTATGCAGTACTTAGTGGTTCTGATTGGAAACTTAGTAAAATTGTTTTAGCAGCACAAGATTATGAAAAAAATCATCCAGGTTATCGCGTTGTTGGCGGTATTAATGGAGATTTCTTTAATACAAGTGTTCCATTTGGTTCAACAGGTGTAACAGTAGGTGATGGAGAATATTATTCATCGCATAATGGCCACCCAACAATTGCATTTAAAAATGATGGTACTGTAAATCAATTATTTACTCTTCAAGATAGAAGTATGCAATATACTTTAACTATTTATGATGAAAATGATACACAAATTTATAAAACTTTTATTAATAATATTAATACTGACCCAAAAGATAATGAAGTAAATTTATTTTTCTTACAACGCAAATCATCTAATCAATTAAGCTTTTGGAGTACACAATCAGTAACAAACGCATGGGTTGTAAAAAATGCTACTCAAGCTGTAACAACAAAAATTAATAGTTTTTATGGTAAAGGTGCAATAACTGAATTTGTGAATGGAACATATGATTTTACTGGAGGTAAACCAGAGTTTGCCATTAAATCAAATAATCAAGAAGTAAATGGCTATTTAAAAGAAGGGGCCATAGTAAGAGTGCAAAAAGAATATACTTCTAAAGAAGCAGAAGGTTGCACAAACTTTATTGGTTCGCAAGCACAATATTATGTTAATGGTAGTTTTATAAATGGAGAAGGAAATGTGACTCAAACTAAAACTAGATGTCCAAGAACTGTAATTGGCATTAAAGCCGATGGCACTGTTATGATGTTTGTTATTGATGGTAGACAGTATAAAAAAGGATATCATGGTATGGGATCATGTGAATTATCTGCTCTTGCTAAGTATTATGGTTTAGTTAATGCATGGAATTTAGATGGTGGTGGATCGTCAACACTAATTGTACGTAGACAAGAAACATTTAAACCATCACAAACTTTTAACGATGATAAAACAGGAAATTGGTGGGTCGTTAATTCACCTAGTGATGGTGCTGAAAGAAGCGATGCTAACTGTTTATTATTGGTTGCAAAAGTTCCAGAATTAGGATTCAAAACAACAAAAAAGACAGAAACTACTTTAAGTTTAACTATAACAAATATTGAAGAATTAGGAAAATATAAAGATTTATACATTTTAAAAGATGATGAAATGAAACAAATTGAAAATGGAACAATTGAAATAACAAATTTAAATCCTTCAAAAATTTATTCATTTCCAATCTATGCAAAAATAAATGAAGAATACTGTTATTTATTTACTAAATATACAGATAAAACTGCTTTAGAAATGGCAACAATTAAAAATGTTAATTATTCTTCCGTAATTAAGAACGAAGTAATTAGTTATCAATTATCAGTTTCATTTAATAACAATGATTGTCTAAAGAGTGTAAAATTTGTTATAGGTGATAATGAATATATTATTAAACATAGTACTATTACTTTGAATGAAGATGAATTAAATCTTTTATTAACCAACGATTATAAAATTGTAATTGTTTATGATACGGAAAACTTAACTGGTGAACATACTGATGAATTAACATCATTTGAAATTAGTGTAAAATCAAGTATAATTGTATTAGATGCACTTGTACTTAAAACAAATGATTTATTGAATTCAATTATTAAATAGAGTTTAGTTTATTCTAAACTCTTTTCATTAAATGGAAATAATTGATAAAATGATTAAATAATGATATAATATAATAGTTAGAAAGGAAAGTATTAATTTTATGAAAAACATATTTAAAAAATTTTATACTTTAAATATCTTTATAATAATTTTTATTGCTATTTTAAGCTTTTCTGATTTTAGTGTTAAAGCGGACGAAAAAAATTATTATGAATTTAATGATTGTGGATACTATGTTGAAAAGACAGTTGATACAAAAAATTTAGGATATGGTATAACATATCAGCGCGATTTTTCACAATTAGCTACATTTGATGCTAATAAAATTACTGGAAATGCAGCTGGGCTTGGTGGTGGCGGTAAAGCAGAAATAGGTAAGTTTTATTCTCAACAAGTTAATAAACTAGAAATATCTAGTACTGAACATGCAAAAATAGTTCCTTATGCAATATTAGAAGGATCTTTATGGAATACTTCAACAGTAAGAAATGCGGCTGAAGATTATGAGGCTAAACATCCAGGATGGAAAGTTGTTGCTGCTATAAATGGTGATTTCTTTAGAATAAATGATTTTTGTAAAGCATCAACGGGTGTAACAATTTCTGATGGCGAGTATTATAAATCAATTAATAATCATGGGAATGAGTATAGTACGCTTGCATTTAGGAATAGTGGAACTGGTAAACAATTATTTCAAACTAATAAATTAACAACACAACCTGTCTTAACAATTTATGATAATAATGGAGAAATCATAAAAAAAATAGCAATTAATGTTGTTAATGAAGAACCAAAAGAAAATGAAATTGCATTATTTTACAATACAAGAGTTGAAAATTTTAAACAAGATATGAATCAAATAACAGTTACAGATGCTTATTTTGTTGAAAAAGCAGAAGCTGCAGTTACATCAGTAAAAAATTCATTTTATGGCAAAGGCGAAATTAGTGATGTTGTTAGTAAAGTTACTTTAAAAGCAGGACAATTTGCCATAAAATCTAATAATAATGAAATTACTAATTTACTTAAAACAGGAGTTTTAATCAGAGCACAATATGAATTCACTGATCCATCTTTAGATGGTATTGAAAACTTTATTGGATTTCCATTCCAACTTATTGAAAACGGAGTTGGCTTAAGTCATGACAATTATCGTCACCCTAGAACAATGATTGGCCAAAAAGAAGATGGAACAATTGTAATGACTGTCATTGATGGTAGACAAGTATCACAAAAAATGTATGGTGCTACTGCAAGTGAAATGTCAGCTTTAATGTCATATTATGGTTGTGTTGATGCATGGAATCTTGATGGTGGTGGATCTTCAACAATGCTAATTAGAAAACAAGGAGATTGGGTAATCAGTTCTGCCTATAAGGATAAATTTGATTGTCCATGGTATGTAACAAATTCGCCATCAGATGCTTCTGAAAGAAGCGATGGAAATTGTATTTTAATTGTGACAGAAGCACCTGAAGCAACAATAACAGTTGAAGATATAATGCCTGATACTGTTACATTAAATGTTGCATTGCTTACAATGCTTGAAAAATATAAAGATTTATATGTTATAGTAAATGGTGAAACTAAACAAATTGTAAATGGTAAAGTTATAATTGACAATTTACAGCCTCACTCAAATTATATAGCCCATATTTATGCAAAAGTGGATGGTCAAATGTTTAATTTGATGATAGAACATAGTTTTAATACTGCTTATCTAAAACCTACTGATTTAACAATGGCTTTAAGGACAGATAAAAAGAATGGTGTTGATATTTATGTTTTAAATTTAAATATTTTAAATAATGAGTCTATTAAACGTATTACTGTAAAGATTGGTAATAAAACTTATAATACAATAAGCCAGAGTATTGCTCTTCCAATAGATTATGAGACTTTGAGAGATTTGAAAAATTTTGAATTTAATATTTTATTTGATTTAGATGATGGAAATAAGAATCAACAAATAACATTAAAACCAATTAAAATTAAAACTAGTCCATCATTTATTTTGGAAGAACAAGAAAATTTAATCAACGAAATTATAAATAACATGCTTTATTAAAAGGAGTCTAGCTTAATGCTAGGCTTTTTTATATAGGAAAGATATCTTTAGTAAATTTTTTATTTGAATGAATTGTATTGAAAAAAAAGTAATAAAATGTTATTATATATTATGATGATTTATCATTAGTAGCAGAGAAAGCTTTGTAGGAGGAAAGAATGAATAATCAAGTAAAAATAAATGATTTAATTTTATTAACAATTAAAAGAATAGGCATTAATGGGGAGGGCGTTGGTTTTTATAAAAAACAAACTATTTTTGTAAACAATGCATTACCTGGTGAAATAGTAGAAGTAAAAGTTATAGAAACTCAAGATAAATATGCAATTGGTGAAATTACTAAATTTAAAGCAAAATCAGAAGAAAGAGTTGAACCTCTTTGCCCTTACTATGCTAAATGTGGAGGTTGTCAGCTCCAACATTTGTCATATGATGGTCAACTTCAAGTTAAAAAAGAATTAGTAATGGAATCTTTTTCAAGATACTATGATGGTGACTTAACAAAACTTAAGTTTAATGATACTATTGGCAGCATTGACCCATGGCATTATAGAAATAAATCAAGTTTACCATGTAGACATGATGGTGAGAATGTTGTTGTTGGAATGTATGCAAGTAATTCTAATCATTTAGTTTATATCGATAGGTGTTTAGTTGAAAATGATATTATTACTAAAACAAGAGATGAAATATTAAATTTTTTGTCTAAAGAAAATATTGATGTTTATAATCCAAGAACACATACGGGAAGTTTAAAGTATATTGTAATAAGAGCATTTGATGAAAAAAATATTCAAGTTACATTTGTTTTATTAAAAGAAGATAAAAAGATTATTAAATTACTTCCTTTATTATTTAAAAAGATTAAAGTTTCTTCAATTAACTATAGTGTAAATTCTGACCCAAAATCTATTGAAATATTTGGTGAAAAAGTTAACAATGTTGAAGGTAAAGATGCAATAGAGGGGAATTTAGGTGGTTTAAAATTTGAAATATCACCTAAAGCTTTCTTCCAACTTAATACAAAACAAACAGAAGTATTGTATGATGAAATTAAAAAGGCATGTAGATTAACTGGTAATGAAAATGTGCTTGATTGTTATTGTGGAATAGGTAGTATTGGTATGTATCTTGCTAATGGTGCAAAAGAAGTCAGAGGAATAGATACTAATAAAGATGGTATAAATGATGCCAATAGATTTGCGAAAATAAATAATATTAAAAATGCTAAGTTTTATAGTGGCAATATATTACCTCATCTATATCAATTTGAAGAAGAAGGGTTTACTCCTGATATAGTTGTTGTTGATCCACCACGAAAGGGATTAGAATTAAATATTATTAATTACTTCAAAAAGAAAAAAGTTAAAAAAATCATTTATGTTTCATGTAATCCTGCTACACTTGCTAAAAATATTAACCATTTACAAAAGGAATATATTATTAGAAGTATTCAACCTGTTGATATGTTTCCTCAAACAGCAAACGTTGAGTGTGTAGTTTGTCTTGAAAGAAGATAGGCAAAAATAGATAATTTATGGCTATTTTGAACTAAAAAATAGAAAATTAAACAAAAATTCATATAAATAAGTTTAAAATACAATAAATACAACATATACCTTTGGTAAGTTCAAACTAGGTTTAAGACTACCAAAAGTCCAAGTGTGAGGGAACTAACAGTGAGTTTTATTATTAACATGAACAAAATTGAGGATATTTAACTTGACATTTATAAATTTACGGAGTTACTAATTTCGAATAGCCTATAAGAAATGATAATTTTTATTAAATAAAGGTTTTGAAGATATGCGGTTTATAACAATAGCCAACTAGCAAATGCAAGATACAAACACACAATATTAAAAAGATTTTAAGTCACATATGTGACACAAAACATATTCTAAAAAATCGAAAGGAGATACGATTATGACACACACAAAAACACGTAAATCAAAAATTTTTACACTTTTATGCAGACTTACGATGTGCCTTGCGCTTATGCTCGGCATAGCGATGGCAAGCCCGACGAATATCGTATATGCAGAAGGAGGAACACAGATTGATACACTGGGCGTAGCGTTTAGAAAATTAGAGGTTGGTGATACTCTTGACGCCGCTTTTGAATTTGAGGATGCTACACCCAAAACACTCAAAGTTCCTGTGGGCGCGAACTATACAGCAACGCTCGTATCTGTATCTAAAAACGGGCAGGGAATAAAGTTGTGGGATAATGATGATGCATCACTCCCATGGAGCAGAGTTGAAACTCAATTTGTCGAGAAGAACGTTGCATATTGTGTTCGCGTTTGTTTCAAAACAAATGATGGATATAAATTTGTTAAGGATTTACCACGATTGAAAAGCAATATGCAAGTTTTTGGCGCAGAACTTGGCAAAGGCAAAGATATAGAAATTTGGGATACCGCAGGAATAAATAGCATTGCAACGATAGTGTATATGAGTTTCCTCATTACAAAAGGAATGACCTATATTGGCAATATACAAACCATATATCCCGAAATAGGTAAATCGGTAACGGGTACTATTGGCATTGCAGGCGTAGACACCGGTTTTTGTATAAGCGGCGCACCTGCTCCTTATACCTATGAGGCAAAGATTGCACCTATAGGAACAGAAATTCAGACAAGTAACGTTTTTGACAAATCAAACTGTTACTATCAAATAACCGCCGTCAACTCTATGAATTATGGCACGATGTATATAACAGCAACGGCAGCGGATGGAAAGACTTGTGATATTCCTGTTAGGATTGCGGCAGTATCCGGCGGACACGAGCATACTTGGAGCGATTTTGGAAAGATAGATTTTGAGTATCACGGATACAGAAAATGTACTGATCCCGCTTGCCCGGGCATATCCCATGTTTTTGACACAGGCTCGCAGTATGCAAAACATGAGTTTGTTGGTGAGTGCACCGAAAAATGTACAACGTGCGGCAATCTTGACAATCCCAACGCAAAGCATAATCTCACCGATTTAGTTGACGAACAACCCGCAACTTGCATTGCAGGTGGTATGAAAGCACACTATACATGCACAGGATGTGGAAAGTTTTTTGATGAGAACAAAAATGAAACAACCGAAGAAGCATTAAAAACTCCCATCAGCCCATACTATGGACACAATTTTGGTTTTTGGGTTGAAGAAGAGTACGCGACTTGTCAAACTCCAGGCAGAAAAGGATACAAGCATTGCAGTATTTGTGACAAGGATTACGATGCAAGCAATAAGGAAATTACCGATTGGGTTATCCCTGTAAATCCGGATGGTCACGAACTTGGTGCCTTGATTGCCGAAATACCTGCAACTTGCAAAGACCCTGGTGTTAAAGAGCATAGAGATTGCAATTTGTGCGGAAAACATTGCAATCCGGTAACCAAAAAAGAGATTGCAGATTTGACTATCCCCACCACAAACAACCATACCTTTGGAGGTTGGATAGAGGAAGTTGCACCGACAACCACAGAATTTGGAACGAAAGGACACAAAGATTGCACGGTTTGTGGAAAACATTTTGATAGTGACGGTAACGAAATCACTGAACTTAGAATTGCTAAAATTGGCATGTACAACGTTGTAATAAACGGCGAAAGTAAATTCTATGCACACGATGAAAGCGTAACCGTAATGGCAGAAGATAAAGAAGGTAAAGTGTTCAAAGGTTGGCAGGATGAAAGTGGTGAAATCATAAGCACCAAAAAGAGCTATACCTTTAAGGTAACAAGAGAAAGAACCCTTACGGCAGTGTATGAAGATAAGCCTTCGGACGGTGGCGAAATCACCCCACCTGCTAAAAAGGACGGACTTTCGGGTGGACAAATTGCGGGTATCGTAATCGGTTCAGTAGCGGTCGCAGGAATCGGCGGATTTGCTGTTCTTTGGTTTGCAGTCAAGAAAAAGACTTTTGCAGACTTGGGCGTAGCATTGAAGAAAGGCTTCTCTGCTATCGGAAACTTCTTCAAAAATCTCGGAGCAAAAATCAAAGCATTGTTCACCAAGAAAAAATAAAGTGCAGCAATTAGAAAAAATCAAATATCAATAAAAGAGCTAGAGGAACTATGAACTAATTCTTCTAGCTTTTTCAACTGTACGCATTTTAAGCGAACTGTACGTACTTTTTAAGGAGTGTAAGGTTAGAGAACAAAAAGAAAAAATGAAGCTTTTTCAGCAAATATCTATTAATATTTTTAAATCCATGATATAATAAATATACCTTTGGTAGTTTCGACCTATCAAAAAAGGTTAAAAATATACCTTTGGTAGTCTCAACAAACGTTGAGTGTGTAGTTTGTCTTGAAAGAAGATAGGTAAAAATAGGGTTTTTATGACTTTTTTGAACTAAAAAATAGAAAATTAAGTAAAAGCTCATATAAATAAGTTTAAAATACTACAAATATAGCATATACCTTTGGTAAGTTCAACCTAGGTTGAAGATTGCCATACATATTATGTTGGTGAAAATTCATTATTAGTACATAATAAGTGTGCATTTCAAGAAATTATAGATGATCCAACAAGTTTATGGGGGAAATCTGCGGATGAAGTAGGAGATATTTTAGGTGATACTTGGACAAAAGGTACATATGGAACGAAGGGTAACGGTTGGAAATTTACAAATGGCGACAAGATAATAGCATATCATCCAGGTGGTGGAAGACATGTTGGTAGTTATTATAAAATAGCATGTGTTAAAAATGGTATAATTCAAGTTGTTGGTAGTGATTATATTGCTTGAATAGAAGAAAAGGTAAAAATAATTAGAATGATAGGAGTATAATATGAATTTAACTATTTTTGAACGTTTTGATCTTTTTAAGGAAACTTTCAATGTGTTTGGAACTTTTATTTTGAAAAAAAGTGATGATGAAATTGAATATTTAGTTTTTGAAGAATTTATTACATATGTAACTTGTTATTTACATGAAAATACCTTGATTGATTTATTAAAAAATAAATTTATTAATCAATATGTGTTTGATAAATCAATATTATTAAGGGCAGAAGTTCTTAATATTGATGGTGGTCCGTTATGGACATTGGATGAAATCAAAGAGAATAAAATTTGGTATAACTTAATGTTGATGGCAGATGAAATTAAGAAAAGGTTATAAAAATTAAGTTTAAATGGCGTTAATACATCACAGTTGATTCCATGGTAAATTTATATAAATGTAAATAAAGGAGAAAAAATGGAAAAGAACGTTATATTTTTGTTAAATATTGATAATGAGAATAGAATTATCGTAGAAAGAAAAAAAGAAGGTGAAAAACTGCACAATGATTCATGTGTGTTTTTCGAACATAAAAAAAAGAAATTTTTATTAACAGATGCTTCTTTTGTTGATGAGTTTGGTTACTCAATGTATCATAGAATTTTTAATATTAAAAAGTTTCAGTCTATTTCACATTTTATTAAATTATATGAAAAAGAATTAAATGAACAAAAAAATGGAACTTTTGTGAGAAATTTTGATGACTCTTATTTATTTGTTTGCACACATATACAACAAAAAAAACTTGATGGGAATAATTATTTTTTAACACTAAATTTATTAAATATTGATGATAATTATAATTTGTTGTTTGTTGAAGGAGATTTTGATAAATGTACTGTTACTGTTTTGAAAAGATATATTTTATCGGAAAATCAATTTGAGGAATGGAAAAAAATTATATGTTCTTCATTTGAATGTGAAGTGTTAAAGGATTTTAGTAATAACAAATATTTTGATGATGAAAAAAATTTACATAATGAATTTATTAAATTTTTGGAAAGCATAAGGTATAAATAAATAGATATGATTTTTTCTAAATTTATAATTAATATTATATAATTAATTATGCTATTTCAAGACAATAAAATTGTTAAAGAACTTGTTTATGCAATTTATTATGATAAAATTAAAAGTTTGTCTTAGTTAGAAAGTAAAATTAAAAATATTTCAAATTCATATAATTACATATTAAATAATATAAATCAACCAATATAGGAGGTTAATTTTATGAATTTTATTATTAATTTTATAAGAAAAGAAGAAGAAAGAAAGCAAATTGAAGTCGTTGCCTATTCTAATGGAGTTAAGTATGTTATTGAAAACGATCCGCTTGTTGCAAGAACTTTTCACACTTTTTTTAAACCATTAAATAATGAACAAATACTTAAGCTAGAAGATGATGTGAATAACGTTCAAAAAGCTAAATATGTTTTTCCGAAATGGTATATTGAATTTTTAAAAACTACAAATGGGTTAAATATATTTATTAATTCAATTTCATTATTTGGAGAGCAGACTCCAATAGTAGAGAATAAAAAAATTGGTAAAACTGAATTATTGCTGGAGAGAGAAAATATAGAATGGCTAGCTCCGTACAATTTGCGGTATTCTAATTCAGTGAAATTTTCTGAAGAGGCTCAAAATCGATGGTTAGTAATCGGAAATTATAAGTATGATGGAACTCATATTGCATGGGATTTTAAAACAAAAAAAATAATAGCTATGTATGCTTTACCAGCAACCACATCTTTAAAAAAACTTAAAAAAATGAAAGAATGTGATTATGAATCAATGATAATTTGTGAATGGGATAATTTTGAATCTTTTTTTGTTACAGAGACTGAACGATTATCTAAAATTTTTGAAAGTTATACCGATTTAACTCAAATTAAAAATTATGATGCAATTTTGGAGAAAAAAACACTTCCAATTTCTCATAAGGAACATGTTTGTTAATGATTTTACTTTGTTGGAAAATGGTAATGCATATTTCAGAGTTATGAATAGCGGTGGTAATTATTTGCGTGCTAATGGTTCTGTTTTAAGTGATGTTTCTCAACAGGCATTTAGAAACTTAACTCATTTCATTTTTAGATTATTAATTTAATTATTATGGAGGATTTTATGAGAATAAATGATTTAAATGAAATATTAGAAAAATATGATTTTTATGAGTCTATTATTGATGAAGTTTGCTTATATGACAACTTTAATATTAAAATGAAAGTTTATTATTTTTGGGAAAATGAACAGATTTCTGATTCGAAAAATGTAATTATTAGATTTGAAAATTTCCATACATTAAATATTAATATAAAAAACGCCTTAATATCATGTAAAAAAGATAATATTATTAATGCTCATATTGAAATTGACTCTTTTGAATTAATGAGAGAAAGTGATTTAATACATATTATTATTAAAAATCAATATGGTGATATAATGTTTGATATTATTTGTGAAAATATTTTTATTGATGTATAAGTAATATTTTTTATGAATAAAAGTAAAGAAATAATTAAATTGATATATTTGAACTGATATTTGTCAAGTAGACAAAAAATAGTTATTGTAGCATTTAGTAATAATAATGACCTGATACTATAATTTGACCTTTTGTATTATAAAAGCTATTACTACATATACTACTAATATACTAACATCTTGACAAATTTAAAAACATATGATATCATATGCATATAGGAGATGATAATATGTCATTCAACCAAAATGAATACATTTCTAATTTTAATAAGAATAATTATAAAATGTATCAATTTAGAGTAAAGAAGTCAGATGCTAATATAATAAAATATTTGGATAGTATTGAAAATAGAAATGGTTATATAGTATCATTAATTAACACTGATTTAAACAAATCTATATATACAATTAAGGAAATTAAAACTATAATTAAGCCTATTCTTAATAAATATGGCATTAATGAAATTTATCTATTTGGATCATACGCAAGGGGAGAAGCAAAAGAATCAAGTGATATTGATATATATTGTAATAAAGGAAATGTTAAAACATTTATCGATCAAGGATTACTCGAAGACGAATTAGAAAAAGCTTTGAATAAGAAAGTAGATGTTGTTTTTGATTCATCTTATATTGATGATTATTTTAAAATACAAATGATTGAGGATATGATTAAATTATGTTAGGAGTTAAAGATAAAGGTATATTATTACAAATTATTAAAAGATGTAATCGTGTAACTTCCAAAATATCAAATATTACTGAAATAGAGTTCTCAAGGAATGATGATGTTAAAGAAGTAGTATGTTTTAATTTATTTCAAATTGGTGAATTAGCTAATGGTTTGTCTTTGGAATAGTAATTATTTTAAAATGATAATTGCTCAAATAGTGATATTAATAATATTTTTATTGATATGTTTTATACCTTACTTGATAAAGAAAAAGAAAAAATAAATGATTAGATAAAAAGAATACAAAAAGGTGCCAAATGGCACTTTTTAAAACCATAGATTTACGATAAAATGTAAACATACATTAAAATTGCTCATATGTTCGTAAAACTTTAGGCTAGTAAAAAAAAATATTAATTAAACAAACATAATAATCTGGTGAATTAATTTATAAAAATTATAAAAAGATAATATAATTATTTTTTATAAATAATTAATTACAGACATATTATAGATAGAAAAATGGTACTAGATGAAAAGAAAAATGTTTGCATTTATAAACAAACTTGCTTCATAATCTTTAACAGATACCATAAAATGAATGAGTGTTTTTGAAGTAAAATGTTTTTCGCAAAAAAAAAGACTTTTATTTTTGCTTTGCTAAATGTACTATTAACTACTTTGCTTGTAATGGATTTTACTAGGTAAAATGATAAAATATTTGATATGTGCATAAACATAGTAAAGGTAGTTAAGAAGCTAAAACCTGAAGTTACGATTACATTGCTTTATTATAACGTTTCGGATGAGACTACTACATATAAAATAAAGCATGCTAAATGTGAAGGTGATATCGATGTTCTCTTTTATGAATATGTATCATCTGATTATCTTGCTATTTTAATAAAAATTTAAAGGAGATTTCTATGGTAAAAAAAGATTTAAAAATCATTACATTGATTGTGATTATGTTATTATGTCTTACGATGGTTAGTTGTGGCAAAAAAAATGAATCCGTAAACAAATTGGTTGACGAAAATGGAATAACTATGTATGGAACATTTGAAAAAGGTTCCGCACTAGAAGTAAAAAAACAGTCTGCCGAAAGTGAACAAGGCAAAGAAGCTATTATGGCAATTAATAAACCATATGATAGTAATCAAATCGCCATATTTGATATAGCCATAACTATAAACGGAAAAAAAATGCAACCAAGTGGTAAAGTGAAGATAACTTTACCGATACCATTTGAAGCACCATATGGTTATGTTACCTATCATATCAAAGGGGACAATACAGTAGAAGAACTTAATACTATTGTTGAGGGTGATAAAATATCTTTTGAAACAGCAAGTTTTTCATATTTCATAGTTGCAGGTTTATTACAAACCGATGGACAACATATACATAATTATGTTGAAAAGGTTACTGATAATAACCTCGTTGACAATGCAACTTGCCAAAGAAAGGCAGTTTATCGTCTAGTTTGTAGTATTTGTGGTAATTTGGGTAGAGAAACTTTTGAGTATGGTGAACTTGCTTCACATAATTTAAGAGAAGAAAAAGGCTTTAGTCCAAGTTGTGAAAAACCGGGACTTACGCATGGAAAAAGATGTATAAATTATGGATGTACATATACTGAACAAGAGGAAATTCCAGCTCTTGGCCATGATATGCAAGATGTTGAGAAAAAAGATCCGACTTGTACTGAGAGCGGTTGGAAAGCATACAAGAGATGCAATCATTATTGTGGCAAAACTGAGGGATATGAAGAAATTCCCGCAACAGGCCATAATATGTCTATATACTGTCCACGAGTAGAACCTACTTGTGAAAAATGGGGAAGCGAAGAATACTATAAATGTGCCAACGAAGGATGTGCTGAGCATACGGATTTTAAGTATTTACAAGCTCTTGGGCATGACGAGATAGGTCACCCAGCTAAAGAACCTACTTGCACGGAGGAAGGATATTGGGAACCATATGACACATGTACACGTTGTGATTATACATCTAATACAGAGAGTAATATTAGGCAACCATTAGATCATTTACTTGAACATCATGAAGCTAAAGAACCTGATTGTCTACCTGGTTGGAATGAGTACGATATTTGTAAACGTGAAGGATGTGATTACAATACTAAAGTGGAAATTCCTGCTAATGGTAAGCATAGCTATGTGTGTGATGTTTGTACTACTTGTGGTGAATGTAATCCAACCAAATATACTCGAGAAGGAAATTATATCTACTTTGGTCACTGGCCACAAAGTTGTGAAAAAGATGAAACTACAATTGCCAAACTTTTAGAAATTGCGGGAGATTACCCAAAATATGCAAATGATTCAAATAATAATAATTGGCTTCATTATGAGGATGCTACTGATATATGGTATAAAGATATTACTTATAATGGTGTAAAATATCGTGGCATTATAAGAAATAATCCTAGATGGATAGGTTCAATAACTAATTGTAGATATTGGTCAAATCAAAACGGATATGGTGGAACGATGTATTGGTTTAGATTTGAATCAATCAAGTGGAGAATTCTTACAATAAATGATAATTCAGCATTTTTAATGAGCGAATTAGCTTTAGATTTATGGATACCACATTTGAATTTTAAAACAGATATGGGTGTTTCTTATAATATGGACCAAGGCGTACCTGATGGAACTTATGCAAATAATTGGGAATACACATTTATTCGTAAATGGCTCAATGAAACATTCTATAATGATGTATTTAATGATTTACAAAAAGAAATAATTAAAATAACTCTTGTAGATAATAGTGCAAGAAGTTGTAATCCAAATCATTATCCAAAATATTATAAGGATGGAGCAAATCAATTTGCGGAACAAGCTCGAAATACAAATGATAAATTATTCTTATTGTCTTTACAAGAAGTAACTACTGAAGCGTATGGTTTTTCTAAAGAAATGGGTAATGATTCAACAAGGGCATTAGGAACAACGGATTTTGCAAGATTCCAAGGGCTTTGTTCTTATTTAAATGAAGGAAGAGGAGACTTTAGTAAAACTGAAGGTACAGTTAATTGGTTGACGCGTTCGCCATTCGAAGCTTATGCATCTTATAACCAAGGACTTGATGTCCATACTGTACATAGTGGAATATACCCTGGTAGGTTAAATATTGCCGGTCATATTGGTGGAATTGTACCTGCACTTTGGATTAATTTAGAATAATACATGAACATTTATAATGTAAAAAGAGTCGCTTAACTTATGACAAGCGACTCTAATATTTATAAAAAAGATATGCAAATAATAATTATAACGTATTATGTTATTTTTATGGTTTACCTAAATGCTAACTTTATAAATATAGATGATGTGATAAAGCGTGTTAATTATAAATATGCATCATGCATTTCCTTATATAAAATGTTGATTAAATATCTAGAGAAATTATTTAATATATTATTTTTGATGCATATAGATAATATTATAAGTGAACGTAACAAACTATAAAATTTTTTATATAAAAAAATATAATACTTATTACATTGATAAATTTGATTTTTAGAAAGGAAAAAAATGAAATTATATAATAAAAGTGATTGTAAATTTAATTTAATACTAAGTTGTATTAGCAGTATAATTATATCATTAATACCAGTAATAATTCGTATTATTAAATATGCACATTTAAACGAATACGGAGCTTGGGGATGGTTTGTGTTATTTGTTTATTGGATTATTTGTTTTTTAATTTCAGTTGTTGTATCTTATATAATAATTCTTTTAATAATAGTTTTATACAATAAAAACAAAGTGAAAATGCAAAAATAAAATTTTTAATTTCACTTTGTGCTTTTTTACTTGTTTTTTTAAAAAAATAAGATATAATGTAAACATATTAAATAATTGAATTATTAATATATTTATCAATTATATAGAATTTATAATTTATTGGGATATAAGTGCATTTTTAATAATAAATAATATAAAAAGTGAAAGGAAAAAATATGGAAAATGAATCATTTGGCTACATGCCTGGGTATTTTATGCTTTCAAAAAGCAAAATTGAAAAGTTAATCCAAATATTAAATTTAAATAAAGCTGAAATTAAACAATTAAAAAAGAATCAAAGAAAAGTTGCTAATGCTGTAAAACGTGGTGATACACAAATTGCTAAAGTGATATGCTTAGATCCACTTTTAATATCTTGCTATTCTGATGAATTTGATAGTGTCCTAATATATGAATATCCCAAAGAACTGGTTGAAATGTATAATTTAAATGTAGGTAGATTATTAATTACATCGAATATGTATTGGAATAAAGGCTCTTTTGACATTGAAAATGATATATTGACAAGAAATGATATGGAATATGATTATCGAGATGCTATTACTTTTATTCCATTATTTATATGCGATAATGATGAATACATTTTAAATGCTACTAGAATTAGAGCTATAGATAGTATGGTTGAAAGATTGGATATAACAACTGAAGAATATCTAAAAAATATGCCAAAATATAGAAGAAATGGCTTTAAAACTTTAATTTATTTTTAATAGAATAATTATTGAAAAAAATAGTAATAATATATTAATGATGTACAACTATTTATTTTAACTAATAAAAGTTTAATATAATTATTTAAGGAGATATTTATATGGCATCAAGTAAAGAATATTTAGATTTTATAATGGAACAATTATCACAGTTAGAAGAAGTATCTTACCGACAAATGATGGGTGAATATATTATTTATAATCATAATCAAATAATTGGTGGCATTTATGATGATAGATTTCTTGTGAAATCTGCAAAAATAGCATTTGAGATGATGCCAAATGTAATTATGGAATTACCATATGAAGGTGCTAAAAAAATGCTTCTTGTTGATAGCGTTGAAGATAAAGAATTTTTGAGGCAGTTGATAGAAAATATTTATAATGAGCTTTATAAATAATAACCAAACTATTTTACCAAATGTGTAAAATAGTTTTTATTTTTAATAAAAATTCAATTATAGTATTTAAGTATAGAATATTTAAAAAAACTATAAGCTTTCATATTTATTAATTTATAGAATAGTGTTATTGAAAATGCTTGCATAATTTTAATAAATATTATATAATTATTGTAAGAGGAGGACAAAGGAAATGAAAAAGATCTTATTTATTTTTGCATTGTTTTTTATGTTTTTGCTATCAGGATGTACAAATAGTCATATTAAAAATTATTATTTAACTGATGACTTCATTCTTATTGAAGTATATGATGATGGAACAGAAGTAAAACTAGGTGAATTTAGTCAAGAATTAATTGATAAAATAAAGAATATTAAAATTACAAATGATTATTATGTTATTAATAATATAAAAACAAATATAAAAGCTAGAAAAATTAAATATTATTTTGTGTCTGATGATTTAAATCTTGCTGTTAAATATGATGATGGTTATGTGGAATATATTGGAGAAGTAGATGATAGAATTTATTCCGCAATTAAAAATATAACAATATCAGAAAACGGAAATTATGTAATTAATGATTATGAAACTAATATAAAAGCTAGTGTTAGCCTCGTTGATATAATTGTTGAAGATGAAATGATATATGCAATAGGCCATGATGGTTCAAAAATGAATGTTGGTAAAATTGATGACTTCATTATTAACAATATTAAAACAATAGAAGTGAATGATGATGGCTATTATGTAATTAATGGAATTGTTTCAAGTATTAAAGCGTATGATGTCTATCATATTTCATTTGATACTGGTGCAATGCCTATTAAAGCTCAAAAAATTAAACAAGGTGATGTAATTGAAGAACCTAAAGTAACTAGAAAAAATTTTTACATTATCTATTGGACTTATGAAGGAAAAAAGTGGGATTTTGAAAATGATGTTCCAACTTGTGATATGACTTTAAAGGCGGAATGGAAAGAAAAGGCTAAACTTACTTACCATTTTAATTTAGAAGGTTTTGATGAAAAATCAAACTATGTAGATAAAGGCGATATAATAAATGAGCCAACATACAATTATCCTGGTTATGATATCGAGTATAGTACTAATTTTCCATTTACTATTGGTGATGAATCAATTACTGTGGAAGTGACATTAACACCTAAGAAATTTAACATTTATCTTAATACTGATAAAGGCAATTTAAAACAAGACATAATAGAAGTTGTATATAAAGAGAGTTTTACACTACCAATTCTATTTGAAAATGGATATGATTTTTTAGGATGGTTTAATGGCGATGAAAAAATTAATGATTTTATATTCAATAATACAAGTGATTTAACATTAGAAGCAAAATGGAAAATTAATGAAAATAATTATATTTATAAATATGGATCTTATCCTCAAAGTCACGTAAGTGATGAAAAGTTAATTTCCGAATTGAATAAAATAACTGAAACAAATGCATTAGGGTATGTAACATATGAAGGAAACCAATATGTTAAAATGATGGCTTATCCAATTAATGACACATCCGTTTATTATTCTGATGGCACTTTAGCAAAGCAAGAAGAAACTTGGTTTAAAGTTGAACCTATTGAATGGAAATTAGTCAAAAGGTATGATAATACTAAATTGCTAGCCCCAGTTTATATAATTGATGCAATATGGTTTGACCAAACTTCATCAAATTATTCAAACTCTTTCTTAAGAAGTTTTTTGAATTCAACATTTCTTAATAAAGCATTTACGATTGATGAACAAAATATGCTTATAGAACGTACAGTTCTTCAAACTGAAGCAGTCGTAAAAGATAATAGCGTAACTGTTTCAACATTCGAACTTACTGATAAAATTAATACTTTTAGTGTTGTTTATGACTTGATATTAGATGATTCAACTGATCAAGAAAAAATAAATTTTGTATTAGATGAAAAACCAATAACTGATTATGCATTAGCAAAATATGCCAAATCTGCATATGGATTTGTACAAAATAATCGTATTAATTATGGATGTTGGTGGACAAGAGATCAATATCAAAATAGTAATACTAGTTTTTCATGCATTTATTATAGTTACGATAAAAAATTTGAAAACAGTAGTTCTAGTAAGGGTGGTATTGGTATTTACCCATACATTAAACTAAGTAATGAATAAATCTAAAAAGTTTAAAAAATAATTGGAATATTTTCAATTATTTTTTTATTGCTAATTATTCAACTGATGGTTGAATTTATCAACAATAAAGTTATTGTTAAAAATAGAAAAATAAGATATAATGATATTGTACGAGGAGAAGAAATATGAATATAGGAGTTAAAATTAAAGATTTACGATTAAAAAATAAATTAACACAGGATGATTTAGCCAAAAATTTGAATGTATCAATTCAAGCTGTGAGTAAATGGGAAAATGGTGGAACTCCGGATATTGAATTGCTGCCAAAGATTGCTAAATACTTTAAAGTATCTACTGATTTTTTATTAGGTATAGATGTAGATAACGAAAAAAATATTGAAAATGCATTATACAAATATATAACAAGCTTTAGTGCAGATCAAAGAATTAAACAAATTTATAAATTAGGCTTTATAATGTCCGTTGCATCACGTGAAGAATATGTTAAACAAGCATCTATAGATGAATTGATTGATGAAGGCGCTGAATGTTCTTGTGTTGTATCGAATGATGGTATAATGATTACTTCATTAAAGAATGATAATAATTTGTTTATTTGTCTACCAAAAAATAGTCATTCCAATTATTTATCTTTGATTAAAAATGAAAAAAAACAGAGATTATTGTGTAAATTTTTAAGTGATGAATTATTTTACAAGGTTTTAATATTTTTATATTCTAAAATACATGGTAATTTTAATGAACAGTTACTTGTTAACAATTTTAATATATCTAATAATAAAGCAGAAGAAATATTAAAAATTATGAAGGATTTTAATATTGTTAGATTAAACCAATTATCTTTAAATGGTGAAATTATAAAAGTATATACAGTGGAATCAAATCCTGCACTTGTTGGTGTTACTGCCTTATTAGACTTAATTGTTGATAAACCTAATTGTTATTGCTATTATTATGATGGTAAAAACGATTATTTTGCCAAATAATTTACTTTTAATTTAAGGAGACAAAATGAGAAAAAAAGATTATGATAAATATTATAATAAAAAATTTGTTGGACTAAAAGAAGAAGATGAAAAACAATTAGAACAAATCATTAATAAAATAAAATTTTCTGATGAAGACATTAAAATTTTAAATGCATTTTATATGCCAAATGATGTTGAAAATTTTGAAACACCAGAAATGATTACACCAATGCAAATGAAAGCTGAGCTTAGAAATATATTTGTTTTACTAAAACATAATTATGCTGGGTGGGAATGGTTTAATAAAAATAATAATTTAGAAAAAATAGAAGAAGAATTGAAAGAAATTGTTAATTCTAATAGTAATCCAATTAAAACAGTAGATTTTTTTAAATTAATAATGGATTATTTGCATAAAGAAATTAAAGACAATCATTTTTCATTAATAATAAATGATAAAATATTTAGGCTTGATTATATGATTGCACCTTATTTTACTGACATTATTGTAAAAGAAAATAATGGTAAATATATTGTTTTTAATGATAATAAATATTTTCCAAGGAATTATTTAATTAAGGATGACATAACAAATTATCTATTTAAGACATTGCCTGATAATAACAATGAAATCTATCTTTTAGGTATTTTACAAGATATGAATAGTATTAATAATAGTATTGTTATAGATGAAAAAAATATACCACTACATCTTTCAAAATCTTTAAAAATTAAAACAAAGCATAAAAATGAAATTAGTAAATATGAAGATTTTAATTATTTAAATCTTTACAAATGTTATGTTGATGATGAATTAAATTTCAAAAAGTATTTCGAATTTGGAGAAGAATTAAAAGAAAAGAATAAGGCAGTTATATCCGTCGTTAATAATCCTGGAGGAAGCAGTATTGTTTGTAGTCAAATTATTAGTGGTTTAAATAATAATGGTAATTGGAATGTAAACTGCTCTACTTTAAATATTTACCAAGAATCTGGAATACCTATTAAATATTATACTTATTATAGTAGTGAAAGTGCTGATAATTGTGCTAATGAATATGAAAAGGAACTCTATATTCTTATGAATAAGTATACAGCATCTGCTGGAGAATCGCTCGTTGCAATGAGCAATAATATTAAAAAAGTCATTAAAGTAGGAACAAATACAATGGGATGTGGCTATTTTGGTGAAACAAAGTGTTATGTTTTGCCACAAACTCATGCAACTATTATATTGCCATACAAAGCATTTTATATGGATGGTTTTGAAGAAGGAATTGGATATTTACCTGATTATTGGATGGATGATGAAAATATGATTGAGACATTTAAAGAATGGTTAACAAAAATTGATAAAAGGGATTAAATCCCTTTTTTTAATGAAAATTTAATTTGCATTTATAATTAAAAGATTATATAATATATTAGAGGTGGTAATAATGGGAAAAAGAAAAATTATTAAGTATTTATTATATTTAATCATAATTTCTATGATAGCTGTTGCTTATGGGTGTTCTGAGCCTAGTGAAACAGAACATATTCACCAATATGACTCTAGGTTTGAATATGATGAAAACTTCCACTGGCATAATACTATATGTAGTGAACATGAAGCAATGTATAGTGAAAAAGAAAAACATACATTTGGGGAATGGAACATAATTAAAGAAGCTGATGAATATAATGATGGATTAAAGGAAAGAAAATGTTTAAAATGTGATTACGTGGAAAATGAAAGTATTCCAATGCTTGAACACACTCATACTTATGACTATTCACATTGGGATTATGATGAAAACTATCATTATCATAAATCAACTTGCTCACATGATTTAAAAATTGATAATGAGATTCATGCGTATGGACAATGGAATGTAATTACAATGCCAACTGAAGATTCTAGTGGCTATAAGACAAGAATTTGTAATATATGTGGCTATGTTCAAGGAGAAGAAATAAAAAAACTTGAACACACTCATAAATATGACACATCTTATGAAATGTCTAAAGATGGTCATTATACTATTTATTATTGTAAAGGCTGTGATTATAGTTATAAAAGCGAATTAGAAGCCCATGTATTTTCTGATAAAGGTGGTCATATGGATCCAACCTGTGAAATGGAAGGTTATGATGAACAAATCTGTGATTTGTGTTACTATAGTAAGATGACTAAACTTAATAAACTTCCTCACAATTTAGAATATACAGAAGAAACAGAATCAACATGTACAAAACAGGGTAATAAAGGTTATTATACTTGTCTTAATTGCCATAAATTCTTTTGGGATGAAAATGGAACTAATGAAATATTGAATTTTGATGAAACTATAAAAAATGTATTAGACCATGATTTTTCTGATTGGACAATCACAATTAAACCAACCATTAATTCAACTGGAGAAAGGATTAGAACTTGCTCTGTATGTAGTTTAGTTGAAAGAGATGTTATAGCACAGTTAGATCATATTTGTGATTATTCTGATAAATATACAATAACAGAAGAAGGACATGTTTATGAACCAAGTTGCTATATTTGTGGAAATGAATTAGAAACAAAAACTACAACTCATATTTATGAGTATGGAAAGTGTACTGAATGTGGTTTTGATGTAACAGAGTATACAAGTATTACTTTACCTATTCATACAAAAATAGGTAAAAATGCTTTTAAAAACTGCACTAAATTACAAAGCATAACATTACCTAAAGATGTAATTTCAATTGGTGAATCAGCATTCGAAGGTTGTGAAAATTTAACTAATGTAATTTTACCGATTGATTATGATTCAAAACTTAATGAAGAACAATTGGTAGAAAGTTACATAGCAACTTTCTATGGAAATTATGCATTTAAAAATTGTTCAAGTCTATTGAGTGTTCCATTTATTGATGGTATTGAAAGAATAGGAGCATATACATTTTATGGATGTACAAGTTTAAAAGAAATTTCTATGCCTGAGACTTTAACTTATGTCTGGGAATATGCATTTTATGGATGTACTTCATTATTGTCTGAAGATCGTGCAAATAATAATATTTTTAAAAATTTAAATTTGGTGTATAATTATGCGTTTTATGGATGTACTTCATTAACAAACGTAAATCTAAATAATATTGATTATCTTTATGATTATGCTTTTGAAAATTGTACTTCAGTGACAAACGTTCATTTGGCTGATGATATTTATACATGTGGTGACTATGTTTTTAAAAACTGCACAAGTTTAAAATATTTTAACTTGCCTAAAGGTGGAGTACGCGATACTATTATTGATGGCTGTACAAATTTAGAATTAATTGAAATAGGATTAGAAAATTATAATTTAGATATGCTTAAAAAAGCAAATGTTAAAAAGATAGTTTTAAAGGATAATGTAAGTAAAACTGATTTTATGAATATGACTTCATTAGTTGAAATTACTTTAGGAACTGGAGTAACTGAAATTTCCAATAATGCTTTTTATGGTTGTAACAATTTAACAAAAGTAAATTGGCATAATAATATTACAAAAATTGGTAAAGAAGCCTTTTCTTTATGTGAATCGTTAAATGATCTAACTTTCCCAACAAGTCTTGTTGAAATAGGTGAATCAGCGTTTTATCAATGTCTATCACTTACATCTATAACTATTCCTGATAGTGTTACAATTGTTGATTTGTTTGCATTTGCTTATTGTAGAAATGTGAAAACAATCAAATTATCTAATAATCTTGAAACTATATCTAGTAATTGTTTTAGTGAGTGTAATAATATTGAATCAATTATAATTCCAGATAGTGTAAAAACTATTAAATCTAAGGCGTTTTTAAATTGTTATAAATTATCTGAAATTTATTTTAGTAAAAATATTACATCATTTTCTACACGTGCATTTGATTATTACGATGATAATGCTACTGGCTCTAGATTAAAAAATATTTATTTTAATGGAGATTTAAAAGACTGGATTAATTTTGTTAATAATAACACAAGTAATTTACAAACTTCATTTATTACCAAGACTATTGCTAAAACTTTAGAAAATATTTACTTTTTAAAGGGAAATGAATATGAGTTAGTTAGTATGATATCAATAACTAAGAATGCATGTCTTGCAATTCCTGAAGAGTGTTTTGCAAGATTTCCAAATTTGAAAACTGTCATAATTAGTGATGGAATTAGTGAAATTGGCATGAATGCTTTTTCGGAATGCAAAAATTTAGTTAGTGTGGAAGTACATAGATATGATACAGTTAGTGGAAGTGGTTTAAAAATAATAGGTGATGGTGCTTTTTATAAGTGTGATTTACTTGAAACATTTAAAATTACCAGTTTGGTCGATGATTTAGAAACAATTGGCTATAGTGCTTTTTCAGATTGTAGTGCTCTTACAACTGTTTCACTTCCAAATAGCATTACAACTATTAATGGGTATGCTTTTAATAACTGTCCAAATTTAAAAATAAATAAATTGCCAAATGGACTTAAAATAATAGATGAATATACATTCCAAAATTGTACTTCTTTATATTTGAGTTCTTTACCTAATTCATTAGAAGAAGTTAGAGGATACGCATTTTACAAAGCAAGATTAACTAATGGCATTAGAATTCCGGATTCTGTGCAAAAAATTGGTGAAATGGCATTTGCGGAAACAGGTTACACACCTACAATTGGAAGTTATGCATTATGTTCAATTATTTTAAATACCAATGTATTAACAATAGCATCTAATGCTTTTGATAAAACTAATGTTTTATATGAAGGAAGCTACGATGAATATAAAAATGACTTTAGTGATTTAACTTTACAATATATTTACTATTATTCAGACAGTAAACCTGATAATTTTAATAGAAATTATTGGTACTACAATAATAGTAATGAGCCAATTGATTGGAATACTTCTAAATCATTAAAAGAATATATAATTATTAAAATTTCATAAAAAAAGGGGATTAAAATGTTAAAATCAAAATGTTATAAATTTAAAAAAGAAATATTATTAATTGACGTGACAATAGATGATGAATTTGGGAATATTAATTTAAATGAATTTTATTCACCAATTCCTGGTATGGAACATTCTTATTATCAAGTGCCTTGGATGGAACAATACTTTGCAGTTGATAGAGATGAAAAAATTTGTAAAACATGGGATGAACCTCCTAAAGATACGAAACCTGTTCGAATTCTATTTTTTCTGTATTATGTTTATGATAATCAAGAAAAAGTTGTTAAAACACCTTATGGCGATATTCCACTTAGCTTTGATGTGAAAGTGCCAAAATCAATAAAAAAAGTAATTGATTTTGATGAAGTTGATTAATGTTATTAGAAGAGTTAAAGAGATCATAATGTATCTTTAACTCTTTTTTTGAAATTCGATTATGGTTATGAAAATCATTGCTTATATGTTTAAGTTATGATATAATTTAAAAGAAATTAGTGGAGGAAAATATGTCTGTTGAAGTAAAAATTAAACAAAAATTATTCAGTAAAAAGATTGATACATCTGATGTTGTTGAAGCTAGTGGGATATTGTTTGGAATACATGATGAAAATTTTGTGATACTTCCAGGAGAGGTAGGAAAGGATTTAGTTTTATTTTATAAAGACCATGTTGCTAGAGGTATTGGAACAGAAGTGAAAGTCCATAATCTAAATTTTACATTAAATTTGCCAACAACTGTCGAAGAAATAATTGACTTTTATGATTTAATTGATTTAGCATGTAAATTAGCAAAGGTAAATACCTATATAAAAGATGGAGTAACAGTAAATGTTAATGATAGAGAAAAATTAATTAAGGAAACTATTGAAGGAAGTTTAGCGGGTTTACAGTCTATTAAAGAAAGTGTAGAAAAGAATCATGATGCTGTTTTCATTTTTGGTGCTTTTAATCCAATTGCAATTGGACAAAAAGAATTAGAAGAAATCGACGGAAAGTTAGAAAATTTTTCAAATTTATTACAAAGACTTCAAACAATGAAAGCATATTATTCGCAAAAAATTATTTATCAAATTGATAATAAATATGTTGGTGTATATACAACTCCCCCATCAATGTCAGTTGTAGTTCCACTTGAACCTTATGCACTAATGTGTGATGTAGAAATTAGTGAATGGTATGTAAGATTTTCTAAAGAAGGCATTATTAAATATGATGACTTTATTAACAATATTGGTGAAAAAGAATATTATGATGCTAAACATGTTATTGTTAAAGTGACACAAGAAAAAGCTGATGAACTTTTAGAAAAATATAAAGTCGATTTATTTAAAAAAGATAAATAATTATGAAATATATTGCATTTTTAAGAGGAATTAATATAAGTGGTAAAAATAAAATACAAATGGATACATTAAAAAAGGATTTTAAAGAATTAGGATTTGACAATGTTTTAACAATTCTAAATAGTGGTAATATTATTTTTGATAGTTTTTATACGGATAAGTTAATCATCCAATCTAACATTGAAGAAATGATAAAAGCAAGGTATCAGTTTGATATTCCAACGTTTGTCATTAGTTACGACGAACTTAATGAATTATATAATAATCATCCTAATTGGTGGAATACAAATAATAAAGAAATATATGACAATATTATTTTTGTTATTTACCCTCACACTTTTAGCGAAATTTATAATGTTCTTGGTGAACCAAAAATGCCTCTAGAACAAATAGAAGAATATAAAAATAATATTTTTTGGTCATATGTTTTAAAGGATTATCGCAAAACTAATTGGTGGAGCAAAACTATAAACACTAATATTAGTCATTACATTACGATTAGAACTGCTAATACAATTCTAAAAATTTTAAATACGTGTAATAGATAAGCGCCTCATTGGAGGTGCTTTTAAAAACTATTGATTCTAGTTCTAAATTGTTGTATAATTAATATAAAAGGAAGTAGTATATGAATAAGAAATATGTTATTGTAACAGGAGCATTTGGTGGGATGGGTTTTAATACCATTAATCTTTTAAAGGAAAAAGGTTTTACAGTTTTTGCTCTTGATAAAAGGGTGAATAAAAGTGAAGAAGGAATAATACCCATTGAAGTTGATGTAACAAGTGAAGATAGTATAATTAATGCTTTTAATATAATTAATAAATACACCAATAATATTTATGCAATAATTCATTTTGCGGGTATATATGTTTTAGATTCACTAGTTGAAATTAATAATGATGATTTTTATAAAATATTTCAAATAAATGTTTTTGGAGCTTTTTTAATTAACAAAACTTTTATGCCTTTATTATCTAATGGTAGTAAAATTGTTATCACTACAAGTGAACTTGCTCCACTCGACCCCCTTCCTTTTACAGGATTATATGGTGTTACTAAAGCCGCACTTGATAAATATGCTTATTCATTATGTATGGAACTAAATTTGTTAGGTATTAGTGTGTCTGTTTTAAGAGCAGGAGCTGTTAAAACAAATTTACTAAATGTTTCAACAACATCTTTAGATGAATTTTGTGATAAAACTTCATTTTATAAATGTAATGCGAAAAGGTTCAAACAAATTGTAAATAGTGTGGAAGCAAAAAGCATTGCACCAATTAAAGTTGCTTATAAAGTATTTAAAATTATAAATAAAAAACATCCTAAGTTTGTTTATAATATAAATAGAAATGTATATTTAAGATTACTGAATAGTTTACCGAAAAAAATGCAACTTTCTATTATAAAGCAAGTTTTAAAACCAAAAAAGAATGTCGATATTAAATATAAACATATTGTATTTGATATTGATGGTACGCTTCTTGATACTGAGTATGCAATTTTACATTCTTTACAAGATACTTTAAATTTAGTTACAGATCGTACTTATTCTATAGATGAATTAAAATTTGTATTAGGTATAACGGGAGAAGAAGCTTTAACACAATTGAAAATAAATGATATAAATAAAACATTGATGATATGGTATCAGAAATTAAATAATTATAATGACTATATTAAAGTGTTTGATGGGATTGAAAAATTATTAATTACATTAAAAGAAATTGGATATAAATTAGGCATTGTCACTTCAAAAGATCAAAATGAATATAATAATAGTTTTTTGAAATTTGACATTCATAAATATTTTAATTATGTCGTTACTGCATCTGAAACTTCAAGACATAAACCATTCCCTGATCCTTTGCTTAAATATATGGAAAAAAATAACTTAAACAATACTGAATTAGTTTATATAGGTGATAGCATTTATGATTATCAATGTTCACAAAATGCAAAAGTTTCATTTATCTATGCCAAATGGGGAAGTAACACTAATATTTATACTAAAAATATTGCTTTAACACCAAATGATGTAATAAAACATTTATAACAAGGAATTAATATGGCAAAAATTAAATATGAAAATAAAGACATTTATAAAGGTTCGTTAGTACGTGGCGAACGCAATGGTCATGGCATTTATAAGTATCATAACGGCGACATTTATGATGGTGAGTGGTGTGATGATAAAATGCAAGGATATGGGATTTATAAATATAATAATGGAAATATTTATGAAGGTGAATTCTTTTATGGCCATTTTGACGGAAAAGGAATTTTTAAATATAACAATGGTGATATATATAGAGGCGAATGGTATAATGATCAGCGCAATGGCCAGGGAACCTATGAATATAATGACGGAAGCATGTATAAAGGTTCTTGGCGAAATGATCAAAGAGATGGCCAAGGTATTATGAAATATAGTAATGGCGATAAATATGAAGGCAATTGGAAAAATAATCAAATGAATGGTTATGGCATCTATTCAACAAATGATATTACATATGAAGGCTTTTTTTTCAATGACATTAAAGATGGAAAATTTAAAATCACTTATAAATCAGGAAAGAAAGTAGAAGCAGTATTTAAAAATGATACTCTTTTAAATCCTGTCAAAATTTGGTTTGAAAATGGTGATTATTATAATGGTGAATATTATAATAATTATTTAAATGGTAATGGTTATTTAAAAAAAGCTGATGGAAGAGAAATTAAAGGTATTTTTATAAATGATAACTATTTGGGAACTAGTATTTATGATGATTTTATACAAAATATTGTTATAAAAAACCAACAATCAGAAATTAAAATAATCAGTTATGAAAGCGGCAATATCTTTGAAGGTGAATTAATAGATAATGAAGTTAATGGGTACGGGCAAGTTTTTTTTAATGATGGAAAACATTATAAAGGTTTTATAAAGGGAACAACATTTAACGGAAAAGGAACTATTAAATTTCCTTCTGGATCTTATTATAGTGGCGATTTTCTAAATAATGAAATGCATGGTTATGGTGAATTTAAATGGGATAACGGAACTATTTACCAAGGAGAATTCAGCCATAATGCCATTACTGGACAAGGTAAAATGGTATATACTGATGGAACAATAATAATTGGTAAATTTATAAATGGTGTATTACAAGGAAGGTAAATATGAAAAATTGTAAGATAATTTTAGCTTATGCAAAAGTACAATATGAAGAAATAAATTCTGATGAAGTAAAAACATTATTTAACGGCACATTTCAACCCTTATTTATTCCAGATAATACAAAATTATTATCGGCAGTTTATAAGGAAGAAACAGTTCTTGATACTGTAGACTCTATAATAAGTGATGTAACAATTAATAATACTAATAATGTTATTTTATATGCTTTTGATTCAAGTAAAACAAATGATTTAATGATTGAAAAAATTAAAAGTTTAAAAGAATATGGAGAACTTTATTTACTACCAATTGGATCTTTAGATTTGATGGATATCTTATCAGTTATTGGGGATTATGTTATTAAATTTGGATCTTTATTTGAAAATCTTTACCAAAAAAGTAATTATATTAAATTAAAATATTTAATAAATTTCATATATGGTGCTTTAACAAACAAAAATGATAATTTATCTAGTGAAAGTGGTATGCTATCATTTAACCAAATATACTCTAGAGTTTTAACAATTAAAATTAAGAGCTCAAGTATCTTAGATGACTATTATGATGGTGATATCGATCAAGAAGAAGCAATAAAAGTGATTAATAAATATAAAAAGATTCTTAATGCGGGGATTAAACAATATGAATATCAAGAAGAAATGAATATGAGTGATGATGATTATTCTTTTATTCTAGATGATATTGAAAGTATATTAAGTTCTATTAGTTATATGGAAATGGAACTTGATGATAATTCTTTAAATATTGACTTTTTTGAAGATGATGTAGATCATGTAAATTCAAGACTTCTAGATCCATTTGAAGAAGAAACTATTCACGTTAGTCATAAAATAGATGATCCATTTGGGGATGAAGAATGTTCTTTAGACACTGTTTCTTTTAGCGCTATATCTCCAAGAAAAATGGAAAAAGGCGACTATCAAATTATTCAAGTCGTGATGTATGAAGATGATTCACGTGATGTTGTAGATAAAATGATTAAAGAAGCAAGTTTTGATGCCCCAGTTAAAGAAACAATAGGGGCAAGATTAGAAATTGAGGAAGGAACAATAGTTAAAGTTGTGCTTTCATCACCGGATATTGAAATCGAAGATAATGAAATAGCTTTAAAATGGAATGGTAAATATCAAAACTTTGAATTTGATATTTATATTCCTGAAGAATATCAAAAGAAAAAAATACTTTTTGAAGCAAAAGTATATTTCAATGATGTTCCCGCAACTAGACTTAAATTTTTAGCTGATATTTCTAAAGATGAAACGGAATTAAATGTTTCTCGTAATGATATTAAAAAAGCATTTATTTCTTACGCTAGTAAAGATCGTGATTTAGTTACTTACATTATTCAGGGATTAAGAAAAGCCAGACCTGATTTGGATTTGTTTTTTGATGTTGAAACTCTAAGAAGTGGGGATAAATGGGAAGAATGCCTAGGTAAAGCAATTGATGATAGTGATATTTTGTTTTTATGTTGGTCTAAAAATGCATCTGATTCAAAGTGGGTTGAATATGAATGGAATTATGCATTAAATAAAAAAGGAATTGAAGCCATTGAACCAATTCCACTTGATGATCCACGTAGTTGTCCTCCACCATCAAAGTTATCTTCAATGCATTTTAATGATACTTTAATTTATGTAAGGAAGTAAAAAAGTGACATAAGTCACTTTTTTTATTATAAATCAATAATTCTTGATAATTAATTGTGATTAGTGTATAATTAGACTAGAGGTATTTATATGAAAAAAAGAATATTTATATTATTATTCCTTTTAATATTTATGGCTTTATCAGGTTGTATGTATAAAGATACAAGAAAAAAATATATGGATTTAGTAGAAATACATGTATTTGATGAAAATAATAATGAATTACGTGGCGAATATGAAAATTATTTTGGAAAATTTAATTTTATGCAATTTAAAAAATGCAACTCTGCAGCTCCTGTTTGTAATGTTTTAAATATAAAAATTAAAGAATCAAAAAATTATACTGTGAAGTTTTATTTCAAATCTAATAAATTTTATAAGATGAAAGAACTAGTATTAACTAATGAACTTTCTCATTACGCTGATGAAACTAATATTACAACTATAAAAGAAATAGATGAAATTAAGTCTGGCTATGTAGTTACTTTTAATACTTCCGCAATTACCGAAAAAAATAATAAATTTATTATAAAACAATGGATTGATAATAATGATAAAGTTCATGTTTTTTCAACAAAAGGAAGTAATTCTTATATTAAAGGAGTAGTCTTTAATTTCGAATAATATGGTCATATTAAATATTTTACCTTATTTAATTCTTACAATTGTAAGTGAAGAATTATGCCTTTTCATTATGAAGGAAAAGAAAGTGCATATTTATATTGTTTGTTTAGTGATGAATATATTCACAAATCTTTCTTTAAATATAATTTTGCAATTTTGTAACAATTATTATTTATTTTTATTTGCTTTAGAAGTAATAGTGTATTTATTTGAATTTTTTATTTATTTATTAGTTTCAAAAGAAATGAAAAAATCATTCATATATTCAATTATATTAAATTCTATAAGTTTATTACTTGGTTTTTTTATTTAATAGGAAAAAATTACAAAAAAATCTTGACAATAATATTAAAAAAGTGGTATTATATTTGCTAGAGGTGAATAATGTGGATAAAAGCAAGAAAGTAAGTAGACTTGTAATGTCAAGCATTATACTTGCATTTTTAGTATTTGGGGCTATTTGGACATTTTTTAAAGGAGTTCCTGATGGCATTAGTTCTGTTTTATTTAGTAGTAAAACTGATATTATTTTTAAATTTGGTACAATTCCATTTGTTGTGATGGTAGTTTTATTTGTAATTGGTGTAGTGAAAATGGTTAAGGTTGTAATTGCTTACGCCACTTCAAAAGGTGATTTAATAAAAATGAACGAACAAATTAAGAGTTCAGCTGGAAAATTTGTTGCTAATACAATTATTTCTATTCCAGCAACTTTCTTAATCGCAATAATGTATCAAGTTGGATATGTTCATGGACAACCAAGTGAAGATTATATTATAGAGTTATCTAAAGCTGGCTATGCTTGTACTGGCATTTTCCTTGTATTGATGATTGTATCACTTATATTATCATCAATTTTAAGAAAAGGAAATAAAAAAGAATATGATGAGACTCATGTTGTAGTAGAACAACCTGTACAACAAGGTGAATAAAAAAAGGCATAATAATGCCTTTTTCTTTATGAAAATAAAATGAAAAAAATTTTTTAAATTTTTTGAAACTTTTTTGCTTATTTTTTTGTCTTATTTAGTGGATAATGGAGGATACTATGAAAAAGTTATTTTATCTAATTGTTTTAGTTGGAGTTTTGGTTTTTTTCTGTAGCTGTCATAAATATACCGAACATCGCATTCAAAATGATGTGTCATTAAGAATGGTTAATGAATAAGTTTTAAAAAAAACAATAGTTTAAACTATTGTTTTTTTTATTCGATACTTTGTTCTGTTTCCTCTAGTGTTAATCTTTCGTTTTTATTTTTAATCATGAAGTTATAAAAGCAGAAAGAAAAACTTGCGGAAATTACCCAACCAATTGGCCAAGCACACCATACACCAACTATACCAAATGGCTTTGATAAAATAAATGCAAGAATAACTCTTAGGATTAGATCTGTAAAAGTTGAAAACATAAAGCAAATCATTTTAGAAGATCCTCTCAATATTCCATCTGCAGTAATTTTTGTAGCTATAATGAAATAAAATGGTGAAACAATTCTTAAAAATTTCATTCCAACATTTATAGCTTCATTACTCATTGATTTTCCAAATAAATACAATAATTCTTTACCTATTAAAATATAGAGTAGTACAAAAGGTATACATATTGTTAAAACAATTTTAATGCCAGATGTATATCCGGGATGAATTCTTTTTAGTTTTCCAGCACCTAAATTTTGTGCAGTGTAATTAGAAATACCATTACCTATAGTTGTAAGTGAAGTAATCATAAGGTTATTAAGTTTAATGGCGGCTGAATATCCCGCAATTGCACTTGATCCAAAGCCATTGATGACTGTTTGAATTAAAATATTTCCAATAGATATAAAAGATTGTTGAAGAGTAGAAGGAATAGCAATTACTAAAATTTCTTTTAAAACTTTAAAACTAAAATAAATAGTTTTTGTTCTATCTTCCTTTTCAATTTTAACTAATCTTTTTAGCACAACTATTAAAGCTAGAATTGCACTGATAGATTGACATATTAAAGTCGCATAGGCTACACCTTCAACTCCCATTTTAAATACAGTTACAAATAGAATATCCATAAAGATATTTGAAATTGAAGATACTGCTAAAAATATAAATGGTGTTTTAGAATCTCCAAGTGCGGAAAATATACCAGTTGCAATGTTATACATAAAAACAAATAATAATCCATAAGTGTAGATTTTTAAATATGTTGCTGAATCATTAATTATATTTTCTGGAGTTTTAATGAGCCTTAGAAGTGGTGTGCAAAAAATAATTCCTAAAACTGTTAACAAAACTACCAAGATTAAAGAAAAAATGAAAGTTGTAAAAACAGTTGTTTTAAGTTTACTTATATTTTTTTCTCCATAATATTTTGAAATAATAACAGAACAGCCTATATTACAGCCAAATGCAAAAGCAAGATAAATAAGAGTTATTTCATAGCCATTACCTACAGCTGCTAGGGCATCTTCACCAATAAAGTTGCCAGCAACTAAGCTATCCGCAATATTATATAGTTGTTGAAAAATTATACTACCGAACAAAGGTAAACAAAAAAGTAATAGAACTTTACTTGGTTTACCAATGGTTAAATCTTTTTCCATTTTTTATCACCTCCGATTTTTTTAGTGTGTCCATTTTAATTATATCACTATCAAAATCATGTGTAAATAGGAAATTATATGAAAACAATTTTATAAAAAAAGTGATGACTACTGACAAAAATAGTGATATAATTAATCATATTTTTTGAAAAAAAGAGGTGATTTGCGTGAATAATTATTCAAAAAAAGAAATTATGGAAATAGCGAAAAGAGAAGATGTAAAATATGTCAAATTGCAGTTTACAGATATGCTTGGAACTATAAAAAGTGTTGAAATACCATCTAGAAGATTGGAAGATGCTATTGACGGAAAAGTTATGTTTGATGGATCTAGTATTGAAGGATTTGTAAGAATTAAAGAAGCAGATATGTACTTACACCCTGACTTATCAACTTTTTTAATTTTACCACTAGAATCTAATGATTATGGTAAAGTGGCTCGTTTCTTTTGCGATGTTTATTTGCCAAATGGAAAAGTTTTTCCGGGAGACCCTCGTGCTAATTTAAAAAGGGTCTTAAAACAAATGGAAGAGTTAGGATTTAAAAACTTTAATGTTGGAGTAGAACCAGAATTTTATTTATTTAAACAAGATGATAAAGGTAATCCAATTCTTGAGTTTAATGATTCAGGAAGCTATTTTGATTTAGCACCTCTTGATGGCAGTGAGAATTGCCGTCATGATATTGCTTTAGAATTAGAAAAACTGGGTTATCCCGTTGAAGTTAGTCATCATGAAGTTGGCCCTGGTCAAAATGAGATTAATTTTTCATATTCAGATGCCATTGAAACATGCGATCGTGTACAAACATATAAACAAGTTGTAAAACAAATTGCAAGAAAATATAATTTATATGCCTCATTTATGCCAAAACCTGTAGCATTTAAAGCAGGTAATGGAATGCATGTCAATTGTTCTTTAACTGATTTGAATGGTAACAATGTTTTTTATGATGAAAAAGACCCAATGAAATTATCAAAAGTTTGTAAAAAATGGATTAGTGGAATTATTCGTCATGCAAGGGAATTTGCTTGTTTAACAAATCCTACAGTAAACTCTTATAAAAGATTAGTTCCCGGATATGAAGCTCCATGTTATATTTGTTGGAGCGATGCAAATAGAAGTTCAATGATTAGAATTCCATCTGTTAGAGGAAAAAATACAAGAACAGAAGTGAGAAATGTTGATCCAAGTGCTAATCCATATTTAGCTTTTGCTGCCATTTTAGCAGCAGGTTTAAAAGGAATTAAAGAAGATTATCCTTTAGTAGATCCGGTATATGATAATATTTTTGAGTACACAAGAGAGGAAAGAGAGAGTCATGGCATTGAAAATTTGCCAGAGAATTTAAAAGATGCTATAAAAGCATTAAAAACAAGTTCTTTAATGAAAGAAACTTTAGGTGAACATATTTATAGTAAATATATAAAAGCTAAAGAATTGGAATGGGATGAATATCGTGTTTTAATTAGTGATTGGGAAATTAAAAAATATTTATAAGGGGAAAAATATGGCAAAATATATTTTTGTTACTGGTGGTGTAGTATCCAGTTTAGGTAAAGGAATCGTGGCTTCATGTATTGGTAGATTATTAAAAAATAGAGGATTAAAAGTTTTTATGCAAAAATTTGATCCTTACATTAATATCGATCCAGGAACAATGAGCCCATATCAACATGGTGAAGTTTTTGTAACTGATGATGGTGCAGAAACAGATTTAGATTTAGGACATTATGAGAGATTCATAGATGAAAATTTAACAAAAGAATCAAATATTACTTCCGGTCGTGTTTTTTCACATGTTATTGAAAAAGAAAGAAGAGGAGATTATTTAGGTAGAACTGTTCAAATTATTCCTCATATCACAAATGAAATTAAAGAAAAAATTGCTCAAGCTGCAAAAGTATCTAATGCAGACATAATTATTACAGAAATCGGCGGTACTGTAGGGGATATTGAATCAGAACCATTTCTTGAATCAATTAGACAATGGCGTCGAGATGTAGGCACCGAAAATACATTTTTTATTCACAATACTTTAGTTCCATACTTAAAAGCCGCAAATGAATTAAAAACAAAACCTACTCAACATAGTGTTAAGGAGCTACGTGCCATAGGTATTCAACCTGATATGATTGTACTACGTACTGAAGTTGGCTTAACAGAAGAAATGAAAGAAAAAATAGCATTATTCTGCGATGTCAAAAGAGAAGCAATAATTGAATCAAAAGATGAAAAAATTATTTATGAAGTAGCTTCATCATTAAAAAGACAAGGGGCTGATGACTACATTTGTAAATATTTTCATTTAAATACTCAACCTTGCGATATGGCTGAATGGAATGAAATGATTAAAAAAATCAAAAATTTGAAAGGTGAATTAAATATCGCTTTAGTTGGTAAGTATGTTCAATTACATGATGCATATTTGTCTGTTAGTGAAGCGCTTCGACATGCTGGATATAATGTTGGTAAAAAAATTAATATTGATTGGATATTAAGTGATGACTTAAATGAAGATAATTATGCAGAAGTTTTAAAAAATCACGATGGAATTTTAGTTCCTGGTGGTTTTGGTGTTAGAGCTACGGAAGGTAAAATATTGGCTATTAAATATGCGCGAGAAAATAATGTTCCTTTTTTTGGCATTTGTTTTGGTATGCAACTTTGCGCTATTGAGTTTGCAAGAAATGTGCTAGGATATAAAGATGCCACATCTATTGAATTTGAAGAAAATGCAAAAAATCCAATTATTGCATTTCTAGATAATCAGTCTTCAACGATTGCTAAAGGTGGTACTTTAAGACTTGGATTATACGATTGTAAAGTTAAACAAAATACTAAAGCATTTTCTGTATATCATGAAGAATTAATTCATGAAAGACATCGTCATCGTTATGAATTCAATAATGATTATTTAGAAGAATTTGAAAAACATGGAATGATTGCAAGTGGTATTAATCCTGAAAAGAATCTTGTTGAAATACTTGAATTAAAAGATCATCCATGGTTTGTTGCTTGTCAATTTCATCCTGAATTTTTATCAAGACCAAATAGAAGTCATCCGTTGTTTCAAGGTTTCATTGACAGTAGTTTGAAATATCAAATGGAAAATAATTAATAAAAATGACTTAGCTCATGCTAAGTCATTATTTTTTTGGATGTCCGCAATTAATTCCTGAACAATTTTAATATGTTTGAAGTAATCTGCATAAATAATATAATTTTTTCGTTCCATATCCAGGTTTTCAATAGGTAAAATTATTAATTTGTTTTTATTAACTTCATCCATACAAGCACTTTTTGCAAGTATCGATATACCCATATTTTTTCTAATTAAATCTTTAATCGTTGCAATATTATCTACTTCCAAAATGATGTTAAAGTTCTCAATTGATTCATTTATAGTTTCAAGAGAAGAATCAAATAACATTCTGGTTGTTGATGTTGGGAGTCTTAAAATCAATTTCTCTTTCTTTAAATCATTAATCGAAACATATTGTTTCTTTGCTAACTTAGATTCATTACTGACAACGCAAACTAAATAATCACGATTTAGTTCTAAATAATTCATATTATTATTAGGTTTTTTATCCACAATAGCTAGATCTAATTCATAGTTTTCAATCATTTGATATAAATTATCAGTTGTTTCTGTAATTATTGTGCCGCTTAATCCATGATGACTTGTTAAAAAGGAAGCTATAGTTTCTGTGATTTTATTGCTTTCTGCAGTATGGGTGATGCCTATTTTAAAATTAATATTATTATCATCAAAATGTTTAATTTCATTGAGCATTTTGTCATACATGGCTATAAATCTTTTAGTATAATTTATAACAAAATCACCAAAAGGGGTTGGAACAATATCACCTTTTTTTCGAATAAATAGTTCTTTACCTAGTTCAGTTTCTAATTCTTTAATGTGATGGCTCACTGCAGGTTGAGTAAGATTTAATTTTAACGCTGCTTTTGTAAAATTTTTTTCTTCCGCAACAGTTAATAGTGTTTCATATTTTATATTTATCATAATTTCACCATAAAAAAAATTTATCATTACCAAATAAAATATAATTTTACTTTATAGTAATTTTGTAATATAATTATAACATAATAATATAATTATTTCAATATTGTTTAAGAAAGGAAATTTTATGAATTTAACTACTGATAAAATAAGTGTAATTGAAAAAATTGTGGGCACTGATTCATTGACGGCACAAATTATTATTTCAATTGGATTAATGCTTTCGCTTGGTTTTTTAATGACACGAATAACAAAAAAACTAAAGCTTCCTAATGTGACCGCATATATAGTTGTTGGCATTTTAATGGGACCTTTTGTTTTAAACTTAATTCCTAAAAATATAATAACAAGAATGGATTTTTTATCGGATATTGCTTTAGCTTTTATAGCTTTTAGTACTGGTGAATTTTTTAAATTATCTATATTGAAGAAGAATGGAAATAAAGTAATTATAATTACAATATTTGAATCATTGATGGCTTCGTTATTAATATTTTTAGTTACATTTTTTATTTTAAAACTGGATCTAGCTTTTGCGATTGTTATTAGTGCTTTAGCTGCTGCAACAGCTCCAGCGTCAACTGTTATGACAATAAGACAAACAGGCGCAAAAGGAGACTTTGTCGATACATTATTGCAAGTGGTAGCACTTGATGATGTAGTTGGACTTGTGTTTTATAGTATTGCTATATCTGTTGCTATTGGAACAAGCGGAAATGGTAATGTTGGTGCAAAAGCAGTAATAGTACCTATAATTGAAAATATTTTAGTTTTAGGAATAGGAGCATTATTTGGTTTTTGTATGAAATTATTACTTACAAAGAAGCGTACTACAGATAATAGATTAATTATTGCTATTGCTTTTATTTTCTTATTCTGCGGAATATGTGCAATGTTTGATGTTTCGCCTTTACTTGGATGCATGATGATGGGAACTATCTATATTAATATAACAGAAGATGATAAGATTTTTAAGCAATTGAATTATTTTAGTCCGCCAATATTATTATTATTCTTTGTTAGATCGGGACTAAATTTTGATTTAGGTTCATTATTTAATTCATCGGCAACAGGAGGAAGTGCTTCATTAATTGTTGTGGGAATTGTATATTTTATTGTTAGAATTGTTGGTAAGTATGGTGGAGCATTTATTGGATGTTTAATTGCAAAGAAACAAAAAGAAGTTAGAAACTATTTAGGACTTGCTTTGATTCCACAAGCTGGAGTTGCTATTGGTTTAGCAGCACTGGGTGCTAGAACATTAGGAGATCCATATGGCACTGAACTTAATACTATTATCTTGGCATCAAGTGTTTTATATGAATTAATAGGTCCTGCATGTGCAAAATTATCTTTATATTTATCTAATTCTTATTCTAAAGATTTAGAAACAATTACAGATGTAGAAGTGGTAAATGAAGATGGTACAAAAAAGAGTGAAGTTCAAATATTAATTGACCGAATTCAAGAAATTCAAAAGCAAATACCACATAATGAAATGATTGAATATGAAGATGAAAATGCCTTTACTGAAGCTGCAGAAGAATATAATAATTATAATCAGATGCGAAGGACTGGCTTTATAAGAAATAATCGATAAAAACCGTTTTATACGGTTTTTATTTTTGGGTTAATTAAGTCTCAGTAATTTAATATTTATCTTTACTATATGATTTGTTTTTTATTCTTTATATTTACAAAAACAGAAGCTATAAAAAGTAATATTTTATTAATTTCCTCCTTATAATAATGAAAAATAATTAATTTACTATTAAAAGAATGTTATTAATAATTTGCATTTTTTAGAATAATGTATTATAATAGAAGCATAATAAAAGGAAAGGAAGAAAAATATGATTGAAAAAATTCAAAAGGGATTGATTATAACATCGATCGTTACTGTTTCCATTGTTGTTATTATGCTCATTTCTGCACTTTTTGGGGCTGAAATATTTAA
Source organism: uncultured Bacilli bacterium (assembly GCA_934096585.1). Taxonomy (GTDB): domain Bacteria; phylum Bacillota_I; class Bacilli_A; order ML615J-28; family CAG-698; genus CAKOMG01. The sequence continues at coordinate 27,207 of CAKOMG010000005.1, read as the reverse complement.
TAATAAAACTTTAACAGCAATTTTACTTACTATTGCTGCTATATCAGCAGTTGGATTTTTTATTAATTCCGCTTTAGATATGTTTAATAAGAAGAAAATAATTGCTATAATTTCTATGGTTCTATTAGGATTTGCATTTATTTTTGGTTTAGTTAATTTCTGGACACACTTTGAAATGGAAGGTATTTTTCCTAAAATTTCGGGTATTATTGCTATAGCATCTGTTTTATTTGTTATTATTATAACAACAAATGCCAAGCTTGATAATAATTTTAAAGTTTTACAATTTGTAACTTATGGTTTAATTATTGCCTTAGATATAATTCTAACATTAGTAATTTTAGGTGTTGATTTATTTGGAATTGAAGGGTTTTCTGAATTTTTCTGGGCATTTTGCTTTATTGTTTTTGCTTTGTTATGCATTAATAATATTGTTGGGAAAAGAATTACAAGTAACAATTTAGGTAAAGATTATATTAAGGTTTCAGTAAAAGAGTATAATGAATTAAAGGAAAGAATTAATCAATTAGAAAAAGAAAACAAAGAATTAAGAGGTTAATATGCACAAATGGTTATTTGAAATAGGAAAGTTTAAAGTTCCTATGTATGGTTTAATGATTGCTATTGGTATAATAGTATGTTTTGCGATATTAAGATATGGATGTAAAAAGAAAAATATCCCAAGCAAATTTGAAGATTATGTAGAACTTAGTGGAGTTGGTGCAATTGTTTTTGGATTTTTTTCCGCAACTATTTTTCAAGCAATATATAATTATATTGAAAATCCAAGTTATGGATTTCATTTAGGCTATGGCTATACTTTTATTGGTGGTCTAATTGGGGGCGCTGCATTCTTTTTGATAGTATACTTTACATATGGAAGAAAAAAGGTTGGTGCATATCTGACTAAAGCCTTACCTATAATTGCTTGTAGTATTTTAATTGCTCATTGTTTTGGAAGAATTGGATGTTTTTTTGCGGGATGTTGTTATGGAAAGGAAACAAATTCATGGATTGGAATGGTTTTTCCTTATTCTGATAAGCCAACAATAAGAGTTTATCCAACCCAATTATTTGAAGCTATATTTTTATTAATTATGTTTGCTATTTGCTTTTATTTAACTATGAAAAAAGATTTTAAATATACATTTTGTGTTTATTTAATTTCTTACGGGGTATTTAGGTTTTTAATTGAATTTTTACGAGATGATGATCGTGGATCATTTATTCCTGGTATTTCTCCTTCACAGTTTTGGAGTTTAATAATGATTCCATTAGGTATTGGATTATTCTTTTTCTTGAAATGGCAATATAAAATTATTGATGAAGAAGAAAAACAGAAACTTATTGAAGAGAATAATGATACTATTGAAGAAGTAAAAAACGTTGATTAAAGAGGCAATAAGCCTCTTTTTAATTTTGTTAAAAAAATTGTAGAAAAATAATGGATAATATGATACAATAATATTAATAATAAAATTTTTAATGAGGTTAAAAAATGGCAAATAATAGTGTTTATTTAAATGTCTTTAATAATTTAAAAATTGATATAACTGATGAATTAAAAAATGGAAATTTTACTGAATTAAACATTGAAAGAGATAAAATGATTTTTAATGTGACTATTCAATATCCAATAGTAATAAATGTTGATAGTGTTGCTTTAATTAGACAACGATTTAATGAGTTCTTTTGCAAAGAGGGCCAATTTAAACAAATTAATATTACTTTTAAATATTTAGATAATAGTATAAGTGATGATATGCTTTTAAGATATTATAACTATATTGTTAATATATTTGAATCAAAAAAACCACGTTATACAATTTTAAAACCAATACATAAAGGAGTAATGGATGGAAATGTTAAATTGTATGTTGCAACAAGCGATGAAATTGAAACAATTCAACCATTATTAGATGAAATAAATAAAATATTTAAGTTATATGGCTTAAATAATAGTTGTGTTGCAGAAATAAGTAGTTTTGAAGTTCCTATAGAAAAACTAATTGAAGAACGTATTATTCAAGAAGATGAAAAAATTAAAAAACAACAAATTCTTTATGATAATGTTAAAGAAGAGCCAAAAACTAAAGTTGAAAAGCAACCTAAAATGCGCAATAAACTTAATGGGAAAGTGTCACCAATTAAAGACATTCCCGCAAATGAAGTTCAATTAATTGAATATACACAGCGTTTTGATAAAGCTGAGTTTGTTATTTTAGGTGATTTGATTTCTACTGAAATTAAGACGATTAAATCAACTAAATCTGGAACAGAAAAAACTTATAAAATATTTAAAGGACTTGTTGCTGATGGAACTGACTCGATTGTTATTTCAACCTTTATTAATTTGCAAAATCCGAAACTTGTAGAATTTTATGAACAAAAAGCTGTTGCAAATAAAAAAATTAGAGCTTATGGATATGCGGAATACGACAAATATGAAAAAGATGTCGTATTAAAAGTTATGGAAATGCAAATAGAAGGAGATAGAGAAGAAAAAAAAGGTGTGGATTTGTCTGATGAAAAACGTGTGGAATTACATGCTCATACAAAAATGTCTACACAAGATGGTGTAATGGATGTTGATAAATACGTTAAAAAAGCAAAAGAATTTGGTTTTAGTAATCTTGCTGTTACTGACCACTATAATATTCATATATGGCCTGATTTTGAAAAAGAATGTATTAAAGCTGGAATTAAACCTATATATGGAGTTGAAGCTGCGTTTATTAATGATAAATATTATGATATTGCTTTAACAAATGAAGATATTGACTTAGGTTCGGCAACATATTGCGTATATGATATTGAAACTACTGGTTTATCTAGTAATTATGATGAAATTATTGAAATAGGTGCATGCAAAGTTAAAAATGGAATGATCATTGATGAGTTTAGTACTTTTGTTAAACCAAAATGTAAGATTAGTGCTTTTACAACAAATTTAACTAGCATTACTCAAGATGATGTTAGAAATGCCGATCCAATTGAAGTTGTACTTCCAAAATTTAAGGATTTTTTTGAAGGTTGTATAATGGTTGCCCATAATGCAACGTTCGATAATTCACATATTTGTGCTGCATTAAAACGTCAAGGTTTATATACTAAACCTTTACCAACTATTGATACATTACAATTATTTAGAATTAGGTATGGTAAAGAAAGCAAAAAGTTTGGACTTGATGCTATGGTTAAGTTCTTTGATATTATTTTAGTTCAACATCATAGAGCTGTACATGATGCTAAAGCAACTACATTATGTTTCCTTAAAATGTTAAGTGATTTACAAGATGCTCATATTACTAATTATAAAGATATTAATAGTGTAATCACTGAAGAAGAAGCTTATAAATATATTCACCCTTCTCATATATCTATATTAGTTAAAGATGAAATAGGTAAGAGAAATATGTATCAGATAATATCAGATTCGCATACTATTCATTTTTATAACAAAGAACCACGTGTATTAAAATCATATTTAGATAATCATAGGGAAGGTTTGTTAATAGGTAGTGCTTGTGTTAATGGTGAAATATTTGATATAGCTCATCGCTTGAGTTATGAGGAATTGCTTGATGCTATGACTTATTATGATTATATTGAGGTACAACCTTTAGAATTATATGATGTGATAATGGAAGAACAAGATCCTGAAACATTTAGGAATAATATTAAACAAACAGTTTTAAAAATTATTAAAGCAGCTAAAGAATTGAATAAACTAGTAGTTGCAACAGGGGATGTTCATAATTTGAATTATGAAGATAAGATTTATCGAGATATTTATATTTCTGCTCCTATGGTTGGAGGAGGACGACATCCTCTTGTTAGTTGTAAAGATGTTCCATCGTTCTATTTTAGAAGTACAGATGAGATGTTAAGAGCGTTTAATTTTTTAGATGATGATTTAGCAAAAGAAATTGTTATTACGAATACTAAAGCCATTGCTAGTCAAATATCTGAGTTTAGATTATTTCCTAAACAATTGTTTGCACCTCAAGATGATTTCTTGAGTGATAAGGGTATTCCAAGTGTTGCGGAAGCCACTAAGGAAATGACTTACAACAAAGCTAAAGAAATATATGGAGAAAATATGCATCCATATATTAAAGATAGAATTGACAAAGAATTGAAGAGTATAATCGGTAATAAGTTTGCAACAATCTATTATATTGCTTATATGCTTGTTAAGTTTTCAACAGATGCTGGATATGTAGTTGGTAGTAGAGGATCTGTTGGATCAAGTTTAGTTGCCCATATGATGGCAATAACAGAAGTAAATGGTTTACCACCACATTATTATTGTCCTCATTGTCATTTTACTGCTCTAAAATTATCAAAATCTGAAAAAGAAAAATATCCATTAGATGAAAAACAAGCTTTATTTGATGATATTTTGCAAAAATATGGAACCGGTTTTGATTTGCCATCAATGAAATGTCCAATTTGCGGAAGTGATCTTGCACAAGATGGTGTAGACATTCCATTTGAAACATTCTTGGGATTTGAAGGAGATAAAACTCCTGATATAGATTTAAACTTTTCCGGTGATTTCCAGGCACAAGCTCATGAATTCACAAGAACTGTCTTCGGATATGATGGAGCATTTAGAGCTGGAACAATAGGAACAATTGCGGAAAAGAAGGCATTTGGTTATGTAAGAGGTTATTTTGAGCGAAAAGGAATTCCAACTAGAGAAACCGAAATTAAACGACTTGCCAAGGAAATAGAAGGTGTAAAGCAATCGACAGGACAACATCCTGGTGGAATTGTTGTTGTACCTAAAGAAATTCATTATTATGATATTATTCCTGTACAATATCCAGCAGATGATGTCACAGCAAAGTGGCGTACAACTCATTTTGACTATCATAAATTTGAATCGAATTTATTAAAACTTGATATTTTAGGACATGATGATCCAACTATGATTCGTCATTTAATGGATTTTGTTGAAGCATATCCTGATGAATTTCCTTTTTCTAAAGTTACAGATATTCCTTTGACAGATAGAGGTGTATTTAAGTTATTTTCAGGTCTTGAAAGTTTAGGCTTAAATCCAGGTCAAACATTTGGACAAACGATAGGTACAACGGGTATTCCAGAATTTGGCACAACTCTTGCTAAAGATATGTTAAAAGATATTTTACCAACAACTGTTGATTCGTTGCTTAAGATTTCAGGATTAAGCCATGGTACAGATGTTTGGGGTGGAAATGCGAAAGACTTTATGCTTGGTAAAAAACAAGGATATCCTAAAGTTCCTTTTGAAGAATTAATTGGATGTCGTGATGATATTATGGTATACTTAATCAGTAAAAACTTGCCCGCAAAAGATGCTTTTAGTATAATGGAAAAAGTTAGAAAAGGAAAAGGCGTGTCAAAAGAATATGAGCAATTAATGCTTGCTCATGATGTTCCTAAGTGGTATATTGAATCATGTAAATTAATTAAATATATGTTTCCTAAGGCTCATGCCACTGCATATGTTATTATGGCTTTAAGAATAGGATGGTTTAAAGTTCATAGACCTATATTCTATTATGCTGGCTATTTTTCACGTCGTGCTGATGCATATGATGTTGAGGCAATGGCTCAAGGTTTTGAAGCAGTTAAAGCCAGACTTGTAAGTTTAGATGAAAAAATAAAGAATCATACAGCTTCAGTAAAAGAAGAAGATACTTATGATACTCTTCTTTTGGCAATTGAAATGCTTGCTAGAGGGTTTACTTTCAAACAAATGAATATTTATGAAAGTGATGCTATTAATTTTAAAGTTTCAAATGATAGAAAATCATTATTAATTCCATTTGGTGCCCTTGATTCACTTGGAGCAAGTATTGCGAATTCGATTGTGGAAGCAAGAAATGAGCACGAATTTACATCTAAGAAAGATGTTTTAAAACGTACAAAAATGAATGCTACCCAATTTGAAAAAATGAATTTAATGGGAGTATTTGATGGATTACCTGAAGATGATCAAGTAGGATTATTTTAATTAATTCGTTTTTAAGAAAATATTAAACTATTTTGTATATAATAAATAATGGAGGTAGAATTATATGAGAAATTCTAACGTAGTTTATAATAAAATTGAAAAAATGACTGAGGGTGTCGCTTATGAAGGTGCAACAGCCACATATAAAGGAATAGGTTTAAAACTATTATATTATATTGGTATTACTATTGTTGGAGCAATTTTAGGAATTGTGCTTTTATTTAAGATGCCTGATGTACTTGTTGTTGGTTGTGTTGTTTCTGGATTAATTACATTAATATGTGCAATCATTGCGATGTCTTCACCAAAAGCTTCATTAGTAGCAGGAACAATATATTGTTTATTTGAAGGTGTTTTTGTTGGAGCAGTATCACTTTTATTTGAAGCATTAGTTGGTGGCATTATTATAACAGCTGTCTTAGGAACTTTATCTATTGTGTTGGTTGTTGGTATTCTTTATGCTACAGGATTAATCAAAGCAACAAAAGGGTTCTATAAATTTTTAATTATGTTTGGATTAGGATTTATTCTTTGTTCATTGCTTACTGCTTTACTTTCTTTGTTCCCTGCTTTTAATGGAATATTCAATAATTTTGGTGTTATTGTTTTAGTAGAAGTAATTTCATTATTACTAGCATCATTTTATTTGATTGCGGATTTACATCAAGCTACAGTGATAGTTGAAAATGGTTCACCAAAAGTTTACGAATGGATGGCTGCATTTGGCCTTGCATATACAGTAATTTGGATTTATATTCAAGTTTTAAGACTAGTTGCTGTAATTGCATCAAATAACAAAAATTAAAATTTCTTAAAAATTTTATGAGATAAAAAAGCAATAACTATGGGGTTATTGCTTTTTAAATGTTATAAAAATATGAAGATATGAATCTATTATTGACATTCAATTAATTGACACAATATTACTATAATTATTTTATATCCTTTGAGTGTTAGGGAAATATCCACATAAATATTATTTAAGATTATAAAGTTCTCTTTGAATAAAGGGACTTTTTTGTTTTAGGATAAAGGTATATTACAAAAGTATAAATAATATACTATTTAGTATAAAAATTAATTAAAGATATTAAACATTATTTTATTGATTAAAATAATTTATTGGTGTATAATTTAATAAATGGAGATAAAAATATGAAATTAATGATCATCAATGGTCCCAATCTTAACTTTACTGGGATAAGAGAAAAAGAAGTATATGGCACTAAATTGTATAAGCAAATCGTTGATTATTTGAAGGAATATGGAAAAAAATGCCATATAAAATTAGATGTTTTCCAATCAAATTCAGAAGGAAAAATAATTGATTTAATTCAAAAAGCATATTTAAAAAAATATGATGGAATAATTATTAATCCGGGTGCTTATACTCATTATTCATATGCAATAAGAGATGCAATAAAAAGTGTTGATATTAATACTTGTGAAGTTCATTTATCTAATATTTATGAAAGAGAAGAATTTAGAAAAGTTTCTGTCATAAGTGATGTTTGTTTGAAAACTTTTTTTGGTAAAAAAGAGCAAAGCTATATAGATGCAATAGATTATTTGTTAGCGTTATCAATTTCTTAAGCATTAAATAATAGTTAAAAAAACTTGATAAAATGATTGATTCGTGATAAAATATTATAGTAAAAAATTCAAATAAGGAGGAATTTTTAAAATGGCTGTAAAAGTAGCAATTAATGGTTTTGGACGTATTGGACGTCTTGCATTCAGACAAATGTTTGGTGCTAAAGGATATGAAGTCGTAGCTATTAACGATTTAACAGATCCAGTTATGTTAGCAAATTTATTAAAGTATGATACTGCTCAAGGTGGATACTGCGGTAAAATTGGTGAAGGTTTACATACTGTTGAAGCTGGTGAAGGTTCAATCACAGTTGATGGCAAAAAAATCACTATTTATGCTGAAAAAGATGCAATTAATCTTCCATGGAAAGAATTAGGTGTAGATGTAGTTCTTGAATGTACTGGATTCTATACAAAGAAAGAAAAAGCACAAGCTCATATCGAAGCTGGCGCAAAGAAAGTAGTTATTTCAGCTCCTGCTGGAAATGATTTACCAACAATCGTATTTGGTGTTAATGAACATACATTAACAAAAGAAGATACAATTATTTCTGCAGCTTCTTGTACTACTAACTGTTTAGCTCCTATGGCTGATGCATTAAATAAATATGCACCAATCCAATCTGGAATTATGAGCACAATTCATGCTTATACTGGTGACCAAATGATTCTTGATGGACCACATAGAAAAGGTGACTTACGTAGAGCACGTGCTGGAGCTGCTAACATCGTTCCTAACTCAACTGGAGCTGCAAAAGCAATCGGATTAGTTATTCCAGAATTAAATGGTAAATTAATCGGATCTGCACAACGTGTTCCAGTAGCAACTGGTTCAACAACTATCTTAACTGCAGTAGTTAAAGGTAAAGATGTAACTAAAGAAGGAATCAATGAAGCAATGAAAGCTGCTCAATCTCCATCATTTGGTTATAATGAAGATCCAATTGTTTCAAGTGATGTTATTGGTATGAGATTTGGTTCATTATTTGATGCAACTCAAACAATGGTTGCAAAAATTGATGAAGATACTTATCAAGTACAAGTAGTTTCATGGTATGATAACGAAAATTCTTATACATCTCAAATGGTAAGAACAATTAAATATTTCGCTGAATTATAGTAAGTGATTAATAGACTCCTTTTGGAGTCTATTTTTTTGTTTATTTTTTTGTTTTTCGCATAGAATATAGTAAGGTGAAAAAAATGTTAAATAAAGGAATTAAGAAATTAATTTTTATACTGCTTACTATTATTATTTTTTATTTATTATTGTTAATTATTCCCATTATAAAACCTTTTATAGTGGCTATCATGGATATAATTCTTCCTTTTATAATTGCTTTTATGATTTCATTTGTTTTATATCCTATTGTAAATTTAATAGAAAAATTAGTTAAAAAAAGATGGATTGCTTTATTTATCACTTTATTTTTTACTCTTTTGATTATTTTTTTATTTGGCAAGTATATATTTTCAATTCTTATTGAAGAATTAGAAATTCTAAAAAAAGAGTTACCTAAAATAATAAAAGAAGTAGAAGATATTATTAATTTATTTTTAAATAAACTTCCTATAAAAACAGAAACGATAAAAATTGATTTTGATATGTTTTTATCAAAAGAAATGATTAATGATACATTATTTGATGGAACCACAATTAAGACAATGATTAATATTATTAAATATATTATTATAGTTCCCATCATTGTTATCTATTTAATATTAGATTATGATAAAATTTTATGTTCTTTACGAGAGTTTTTAATAAAAAATAATAAAGAAAGATTTAAAAATTATTTAGGTGAGCTTAATGAAACAATGTCTAATTACGTTAGAGGCGTTTTGATAGTTATGGTAATACTATTTTTACTATTTAGTGTTATATTTATTATTATTGGTTTAGACAATGCCTTGATTTTTGCACTCTTTATTGCTATAACAAATATAATTCCATACTTAGGATCTTATATGGGAACAGCATTACCTGTTTTATATGCTCTTTTAACATCTAAAACTCAAGCCATAATTATTTTAGTTATTTGTATTATTATTCAAAGTTTAGAAGCAGATTTTTTAACCCCATATATTCAAGGAAAACAACTGAAATTACATCCATTAATTGTTATATTTTCGCTTTTATTTTTTGGAAAGCTATTTGGCTTTTTAGGTATGATTATGGCAGTTCCGTTGTGTTCTGTTATTAAAATAACCATTAAGTATTATGGATATAAAAAAATAAATAAAGAAGTGCAAAATTAATAAAAATATGTTATAATTATTTAAGCGGAGAATTATAATGGAAGAATTAAGTATAAAAGTAAATGATAAAATCGATGTAAAAATTGAAGACTTGAATAGTGAAGGTTATGGTGTTGCTAAAATAAATGGCTATACATTGTTTGTTAATAATGCAATGCCAGGAGAAAGATGTTACGTTGAAATTATAGAACTTGGAAAGAATTTTGGATTTGCAAAGTGCTTGAATGTTAGAGATTCAAGTATATATCGAATCAAACCACTATGTAGTAATTTTGGAGAATGTGGCGGTTGTGATTTGATGCATGTAGAATATAAGGCTCAACTTCAATATAAAAAGAATAAAGTTATTGAAACAATAAAAAGAATTGGAGGAGTAGATAACGTTGTAATAGATGAAATAGTAGGAATGGAAAATCCATATTATTACCGAAATAAAGTCCAAATGAATTTTGGCTATAATCCATTAACAAAAAAAGTTGTTTGTGGTTACTATAAGAAAAAAACTCATTCCATAATTCAAATTGATAAATGCTATTTACAGGATGATAATATTACTGATCTTTTAAAATTTATTAAAAACATTTGCAATGAACTTAAAATTACTGCTTATAATGAGACAACACATAAAGGAATTTTAAGACATGTGTTAGTAAGAAAGAATGTTAATAATGATTATATGGTTGTGTTTGTAACTAATTCATTTGAGTTTTATAAAAGCGAGCAACTAGTTGAAAAGATTATTAATAGATATCCAAATGTTAAATCAATATATCAAAATATTAATTTAAAACAAAGTAATGTAATTTTGGGTGAACAATCGCATCTATTGTATGGAGAAAAATATTTACTTGAAGATTTATGCGGATTAAAATTTAATGTTTCATATAAATCATTTTTCCAAGTTAATCATGACCAAACAGAGAAATTATATAATCTAGTTTTGAAATATGCTTCATCTACTGGAAATAAAAATATAATTGATGGATATTGTGGGGTAGGAACTATTTCTTTGTTATTGTCAAAACAATTTAATCATGTTTATGGTATTGAAGTTGTAAGCGATGCTATAAAAAATGCAAAAGCAAATGCCAAATTAAACGACATTAAAAACGTTGAATTTATAGTGGGAAAAGTAGAAGATGTTATTGAAAATTATTTGCGTGATAAAGAAGTTAACACTATTGTTCTTGATCCACCAAGAAAAGGATTAGAAAAATCTGTAATACATAATATTATTGATTCTAATATTAAAAACATTATTTATGTTTCATGTAATGTTTCAACATTTGCTAGAGATTTTAGTATTTTTAAAGAGCACTTTAATTTAAAACAAATTAGTGTTGTAGATATGTTTCCTGAAACGGTAGATGTTGAGTGCGTTGCATATCTTGAGAAAAAATAAAACTATTTACAGTTACAGGAGGAAAATATAATGATTATTTGGATTAATGGTTCATATGGAGTTGGAAAATCCACAATAGCAAGAGAATTACATAAATTAAATCCAGAAAGTTTTATATTTGATGCTGAAAGCGTAGGTAATGCTATAAGAGACAATATGCCAAAACAATTATTCAATGGATACATTTTCGAAGGATATGAGTTATGGTTTAAAACAATAGTTGAACTTCTTAAAGTAATAAATAAACAATATAAAGGCGATATTTACATTCCAATGACTTTGGTTTATCCGGATTCATTTGATAAAATAGCTAATCCTTTAAGAGAAGAAGGTATTACTTTATATCATGTCTTATTAGAAGCAAATTATGAAATCATTCATGATCGAATTTTAAATCGTGGTGAAACAGAAGATTGTTGGTGTATGCAACACATTAATATGTGTTTAACTAATCAACACGAATTTAAAAATGTAAGACGTATTTCAACAATTAATAAAACTCCTTTTGATATTGCAAACAAAATTAATTCTTTGCTTTTTTGATAAAAAAATACAAAATGAAAGATAATTACATATAAATAGTATATAATTAATAAATATAATTGAGGTTAAAAGATGAAGAAAATTATTACATTAATAAAAAAATCAGTTTCAAATGAAAAAGAAAGAAAAAAAGTGCAATTTACAATTATATATGTCATTATCGGAACTATTGCCGCAATTATGGGAATTCTTAATTTAACCCACAACAAAATGGATTTAACTATTGTTTCATTTCTTTTTGCTTTTTTTAATTATTTGAATGTGGTTATAATTTTAAAATTTAAATCTGGATTTATTTTATCCGCAGTTCTCTTTGTTACGCAGATTGTCCTTTTATTTACTTATTTATTAATAAAAGGAGGAATTGATGGCTTCAGCGTTATTTGGGTATTGCTACTTCCTTCATGCGGACTTTTATTATTAGGAGCAAAATTAGGAACTATTGTCTCAGCGGTAATTTTATCGATTATGTTATTATTCTTTTGTGTTCCCACTCTTAATAGTCAATTATCATTTCATTATTCAAATTCTTTTATGATTCGCTTTCCTATAGTTTTTATAGCTACATATTTAATTTCCTTATTTTTGGAAAGTTATCGCTCTTTAACATATAAAGAACTTAAAAAAACACAAAAGAAATTTGAAATACTATACACTCACGATGCACTAACTGGAGCTAGAAATAGATATGGTTTTGAAGATTGTGTGTCGCAATTATTGAATTTACATGAAACTTCTAAGATTGGAGTATTAATGATTGATATTGACCATTTTAAGAACTTTAATGATACCTATGGACATAATAATGGAGATGTCGTTTTAAAAACTATTGTAAAAACAATTAAAGATAATATGAATGATAAACAAAATGTGTATAGATGGGGTGGAGAAGAATTTGTTGTTATGTTTTTTGATGGTGAAAATGCCTATAAATATGCAACTGACATTCAAGCTGCAATAAAAACAACACCAGTAATTTTAGAAAATGGTAATAAAGTAAGCATAACATCGAGTATGGGATTAATAATTTCTGAAAAAGTTAAATCACCAATTGAGATTCAATCATTAATAAAAAAAGCTGATGAACTACTTTATAAGGCTAAAAATAATGGTAGAGATCGAATTGAATATTACGAAATTTAATGAAGAATACAAATAAAAACTGTATTCTTTTTTTAATTTTTCAAAAATTACTTGCAAAAAAAATGTATATATTATAAACTATAAAGCGTAAACAAGGTGATTTTATGAAAAAAAAGTTAGACTTAATTGACAAAATTGTATTTTATTTATATTTATTTTTAGTGGTTTTTTCACTATTTATGGCCTTTATACTAGATGCTAAAAATAAATTTATAGATTTTAAATATGCTTTTAATTATGGCTTTTTAAGTTTATTTAAGGGAACAATTATACAAGTGATCGTTGTTATATTTACTATTTTGATGATTATTACATTTGTTATTATATGGACTTTGGGCACCAAAAAAATTAAAAAGTATTCTTTTGGAGCTATTTACTTTGTTTCATTTTTTATATACTTCTTAATATGTAATGGATATTATAATGCTTTTAATCACTTTAATTTTGGATCCGTTTTATTATTAATTACAAGTATATATTGTTTAATTAGTACTATTTATAGTTTTATATCCTATTATTTAACTATAAAAGAATTGGAGAAAATAGATGAATAATGTATTGTATGAACCTTTTGTAAACGAAATAATGAAACTTGATGATAATAAAACTAAATATTTTTATAATCAAGAATTTAAAACAAAACTATTTATTATCCATTCATTGTTAAAAGAAGCTTATTCTAAAATGCGTAATTTAATTAAAAAATATCGTATTAAAAGAAAAGTTGGAAAAACTGCTGAAGAATTTTTCTATAATGACATTAAATTAATGCGCTTGACTTGCTTTGATCGTTCGTTAAGATTATACTTAAATTTAAATCACAATGAAAAATTAATTGATTATTCTAAGTATGATGGCTATCAAGATGTAAAATACTTATTTATCATCAATACTGAAGAGTCAATTGGTGAAGCTTTAGATTTAATTGAACAAGTATTAAGAGAACATAATGTTCCAGAACAGTCAAAATACAAAGAATATGATTTTGTTTCTGATATTAGTTTAAAAAGTTCTTGGCAATTGGCTTTAACTAAACAAGCGGGAAAAATTTTAAATCAAGCTTCAATTGATGATGTTGGCTTATTAACTGATAAAGAAGCAAACAATTGTATAGTCTATGAACAAAGCCTAAAACCTATTGACAGTTCACATGTTTCCACAATTACTGTTGGGGAATTGTCGGCTGCATTTAATGAATCTTACTACATTGATATTGATTTGTTAAAAAAAGTGGGGTTAGTTGATTTAGATGCCACATTTTTGAAAATATGTAATGGGGGCAAGTGTTATCATAAAATTAATGTTTGTGCTAATGACTATGATATCGAATGTTTGAAGATGATTGTTTTAACTGGCGGTAATGCCGTAAAGTTAATTTAGAGGTTAAAATGAAGAAGAGATATCGTAATATAATTATTTCTCTGTTAATTTTTGTTGTCGTTTTGTTTATGATATTTGGTGGAACATATTATTTTTTAGCAACACGATTTATTGCCAATAAAGTTGCGTTAGATTTTGAGTACAAAGTAGAAAATAAAAAAGAAGTAATTGAAAATAGAATAAATAATGATTATTTCTTTTTCAATAATTATGTAAAAACATTAGGTAATCTTACTAATGAAGAAATAATTAATGATTTAAATGACAACGATCAATTAAAATCTCAATTTAAAGTCAATAACATTAAAGTAGGATATTTTGATGATAATTCCTTTAGGTATTTAAACGTGGACTATGCGTTTAAAAATGTCAATGATTATACTGATTATTATAAAAGAATGATTAGCATTTATTCTTTACAAGAGTTATTTGATATAAGTGACAATAATCGCTATGTAGTTATGCGCTATAATAATTTTGCTATTTTCATCGACGCCTTTGATTATTTAAATTCAATGCTTGAAATTAATACAAATGATAATTATTACATTATATTTGAAAATACTGGACACATTGTTTTTCAACAAGATATAGATTCTCAAAATGATATTTTGTATTTTGACTATATAAATAATTGTAATGTTAAATTTGATTATTCAAAAATTAGTGATAAACTTTATAATGGAGAAAGTGGTTATGAAATTTTGAATTTTAATGGTAAAAAAAGTATTTTTACTTTTTCACCAATTTTAAAAGATGTTTTTAATCAAGATTTATTTATTGGATATGCGTTTGAATATTATGAAGCTGTTAAATCAATGGAGTATTTGAATGTTGCGTTTATTGTTTTATCAGCATCAATGATTATAACTATTGCTTTAGTTGTTGGAGTTGCAGCATTTAAAACAGCGGCTAAAGAACAAGATGTGTTCAACTTGACTGGTATTCGTTCATTAACAAAACCATTTACTATTAAAATTAATAAAAAAGGTAAAATTGTTTTTGCAAACAAATCATGTTATCGCAATGTAAAGAATTTTAATGAATATAAAACCATTAATGATTTTGAAATGTATGAACAATATGATGAAATAATGAGCTTAGTTACTTCTCAAAAATCATTTACGATTATATTTAAATCATTCACTGATGAAAATATTTATGTGCACATAGTGCCACTTAAAATGTTTAATCATTATTTTTTAATGGGAGATGATATGTCATCAACATTAAAAGAACAAATTCATAATCGCCAAATTGCATTATATAATAGTGTGACTAATTTGCCTAATGGCAATCTGTTAAAGGAATCACTAGAAAAATTAGTTTCTTCACCTGTTTTTGCAACATCAAATGTTAGTATCGCCGCTATTGAAATTGTAGACTTCTCAAAAATTAATCGTTTATATGGATATGCATCTGCGGATACAATGGTTCGTGGTGTTGCTGAAATAATTAATGATTCAATAAAAGATATGACTGGTACAATTGATGTGTACAATATTCGTACAAGCTTATTTGTGGTGGTATTTATAGACACTCTAACTCATAACGAAATTATAGCTTGGTCAAAACGTTTGATAGAAAAATTAGAAGAACCAATAAATATACGTAATGATTATTTAGTTCAAATATCACCTAAAATGGGATTATTCACAATTCCAATTGAAATGAAAAATACAATTACTGATCAAGAAATTTATGATAATGCTATTGTTGCATTAGAAAGAAGTAAAAGTTCAAATATTTCTAAAATATCAATTTATAATAATGATCTTGGTAAGGCCTTGTCTCGTGATCAAATAATGGAAGAAGATTTACAAGAAGCTATTAAAAATGATGAATTTGAAATGTTCTATCAGCCACAATTTAATGTTAAAACAGGTAAAATTGTTGGAGTGGAATCATTAATAAGGTGGGATAATCCTAAATATAAAAATGAATCACCAGAAAAGTTCATTACCCTTGCGGAAAAAAATGGTATGATTATTGAACTTGGAACATTAATTATTAATAAAGTCTTTAAATATGCCAAAACTATTGAAGATTCTGGTATTTCTGTTTCTTTAAATGTTTCACCTGTACAGCTTTTACAAAGTGGATTTGTTTATGAATTATTAAAATCTTATGAAGATTATGAATTAAAACCGGGTTTAATTGCGATTGAAATTACGGAAACATTCTTAATGGAAAATAAAGACATAATGATTAGCAAAATGCGATTATTAAAAGATAAAGGTTTTAAAATACATTTAGATGATTTTGGTATTGGTTATAGTTCTATGTTTTATTTAAAGGATTTGCCTGTCGATGCTATTAAAATTGACAAAGAATTCTTGAAGTATATGGTTAGTGACAAAGCAACAAAAGCTATTGTAAGTAAAATTGTACAATTAGGTTTAAGTCTTAATTTAGAACTTATTGCGGAAGGTGTAGAAACTGATAAACAAAAAGATATGTTACTTAAGATGGGTTGTGAAATTATTCAAGGCTATCTGATAAGTAAACCAATCAATACAAAAGAATCATATAAAATTATTAAAAAAATTAATAACTATGAAGTGAAAAGAGAGGATTAATATGTTTTTAACAAATGTTACTGACAATCAAAGTTTAACGATTTTTCTTGCTATTATTATTCCAATTGTAATTATTGGGGCTGGTTATTTTGTTTTTAGATCGATTGTGAAAGAAAATAAAAGATATAAAGAAGAGGTAGTAAATTATATTGAAGGAGTACAAAATAGAAAAGAAATTAATGCAAGCATTTCAAGTTATATCACAAGACAGTCATTACCATTTTCATTAATTATGATTGATGTTGATAAGTTTAGTGAAATTATTGAAAACTTTGGTAAAGATGAAGCAAATAAAATTATTAAAAATTTGGCACTTCACATTTTAGATGTTTTACCAAAACGTGTTGAAATGGCGCGAATTGGTACTGATAAATTTTTAATCTTTATGAAGTCTGAGTATAGCAAAGAAGAAGCTTTAGCATTAACAAGAAAAATTTTATCAATTATTATTGAACCAATTACTATTTTTGGTGATAATACGATTAATATTACCGCAAGTTTAAGTGTTTGTTTATATCCTAATCATGGTAACACAGTAAAACAATTGATGGAATCACTTGATATTGCTATGTACATTTGTAAAAGAAATGGTGAAAATCAGTATTTACTTTATACTGAAGAAACTGGAGCTAATGAAACTGAAAACTTACAATACTATAAACAAATTAAAAAAGGTATTAAAAATAAAGAGTTTACTCTTTATTATCAACCTATAATAAATTGCGAAAATAAAGAGTTTTATGGATTTGAAGGATTACTTAGATGGAATCATCCGGAATTAGGACTTTTATCGCCATATAAGTTTATTAGTATTATGGAGCAATCAGGAGATATTAAATGGGTTGGTGAATGGGGATTAGAGTCATTGATTAAAGAATATATTGAAGTAAAAAGACAAGGTTTTGTTAGTGATTTTGTTTGTACAATGAATTTAAGTCCTAAGCAATTATCTGATCCTTCGTTATCTATTGAATTTCAAAAATTGATTCGTAAATATCGTGTTTCAACAGCTTCAATAGTTTTAGAAATTGAAGAATTTGCATTATTTGATAAGCATGATACGATTAAGAAGAATATTAAAGATTTAAAAGATTTGGGATTTAAGATTGCGGTTGATGGCTTTGGACTTGATTTTAATGGTATTAAAAGACTAGAAGAATTACAAGTAGATATCGTTAAACTTGACAAGGAGTATTTAGATCCTGAAACTGATGCAACATTGAAGCAACAATTCATTAATTTATTAATTGATTTTGCTTCAACAAGAAACATTACAATAATTGCGGAATGTGTTGAAGATAGTAATGCTTTAAAATCTGTTAGAGATTTAGGAATTAATGTAGTTCAAGGTTTTAATTTTTCTAAACCTTTAAGTAAAGAAGAATTAGAAGAGTATATTAAGAGTAATGATTGGGTTGCTCACATTTAAGCATAGAGATAATCTATGCTTTTTTGGAATAATTTGGAAAATTTTAATTATTTTTCTTGACATGGAATCATATTATATGGTATACTTAAGAAGTAAGTTATGTATAAAGGCAAAGCTAGAGAAATCTAGTGACGCAAAGCTATAGGGCCTGAGATGGTAGCCAGTTGTCATTAATTTTAATGATATACTGGTATTTTTTTATGCCTGTATATAAAATGTTAAAGGCAAAGCTAGAGAAATCTAGTGACGCAAAGCTATAGGGCCTGAGATGGTAGCCAGTTGTCATTCTTAATCACTTTATAAGTGCATTGGAATGACTTTTTATTTTAGAAAGGTGGTAGTTGGCTATAAAAAAGCAATCAGTTGCTATGACCAAGTATAAAATACGTAAAAACTTTTTAATAGCAGCTATCTTAGCAACAGGCTTAATATCTGCATTAATTGGTGTAGTAGCATACTTTGGTCTAAATATGGGTACATTTGTTATTTCATTAGATCAATCTGCTTATTACGCTGGTATTTCATTATGTGAAAATGAAAACTTTACAGCTTCGTATCCTAGATTGCTAGTTAAACCGATGACAAATGCATATCCGGTTGCATATGACGATATCAATTTTGAAGATGTTATTAATAGTGATGGTGGTAATTATAGAGATCCTAGAGGATATACTTACCTTGGTTATACTTTCTTTTTGAAAAATGATGGTACAACAACAGTAGATTTATCTTTTGATATTTTAATTACTCAAGTCACTAGAAATGTTGATTCAGCGACGAGAATTATGTTGGTAGAAGATGAAAATAAAAAAATTGTTTATTTAAAAAATGATAATACAGAAAAACATCCGTTTGACCAAACTCCTGATGAATTTTGTGAATATTTCAAAGATGATAAAACTATATGTAGCCATAAGATCTTAAATTTTAAACCTAGTGATATTAAGAAGTTTTCTTTAATTATTTGGCTTGAAGGTTGGGATCCTGAGTGTACGGACTCTGTAAAAGGAGGTCAAATTAAAATGGAAATGACTTTCAAAATTACTAATGCGAAAGTTGATGATTAATAATAATAAAATTATTAGAGAGGAGAGATAAAAAATGAAAGTTCAAAGAAAATTGACAATAATTATAGTTATGGTATTACTTACTGTTGTGGCTTTAGGTACTAGTACTTATGCATGGTTTACTTTAAATAATATTGCAAAGGTAGATCAAATTGAAATGGGTATTACATCTGGGGTTGGAATAGAGGTTTCACTTGATGGAAAGACATGGTATAATAAACTTGATAGTGCTTTGATTTCTGAAAAAACTAATAATGTTAAATTAGAATCTATCACTACTATAAATGGTTATGATATGACAGCATTAGATGGTAATACTGTGGCAAATGAATCAAAATATGTTAAATTCACATTGCACTTTAGAGTTAATAATGTTAATGCAGTTGTAGGCAATGATTATGGGATTTATTTAACTTCGCATAATAATAGTTCTACTTACGATGTAATGGGTGATGGCACTGCTATAAAATCAAAAGGCGTTGATTGGAAACCTGATGTTGATTATATTGACTGGAATGGAGCAAAAGTTGAATATAAAACTACTGATGCAACTAAAAAGTATTATGTTGAAAATTCAATGCGAGTTTCATTTAAAGATAATAATAATATTAAAGTTTTTGATTTTAGTCAAAACTCTAATGCTGATTTAAAAAGAGGTTATGCTCAAACATATGGTGAAACTGATGAAGAAAAGAAGATTGCATATGGAGCATATAGTTATTATAAAAATAAAACAAACAGTGATGCAAGCAATCCAACAAACGCTCCTGTTTTAAATTATACTACTATGTATAATAATAATCTTACAGAAATTCTTGATGAATCAGTAACAGAGAATAATAATTCTTTGATTAGTAATTTGACTAAAAATGGTGATTATTATTTTGGAGAAACTGAAATAAGAATATGGATTGAAGGATGGGATATTGATTGTTTCGATGCTGTTCTATCCGATAGCATAAAACTTCAAATGAAATTCCAATTTGGAATTATTCATAAATAAATAATAAAAGGAGATATTAAAAAATGAAAAAATTAACAAGAAAAATCACATTATCTTTAGTTGCAATTTTATTTGCAGTTATCGCATTAGGAACTACAACTTATGCATGGTTCACATTAGGAACTTCTGCAACTGTTGGAGATGTTGAAGCAGATGTAACATCTGGTGAAGGTATTGAAATATCATTAGATGGTAAGACATGGGTAAGTACATTAACTAAAGAAATGATTCAAAAATATATTGATGAAAATTATGGAACAGGCAAAGCAAACGAAGCTTTAAATTTAATTGATTTAGTAAAATCACAAGATGGAGTAGAATTTACTAATTCTCAGGGTGATAATATTACAAAGGCAGGTTCTTATTTGAAATTGCCTATCAAAATTCGTGCTGTTGGCACTGCTACAAATAAAGCTGTTAGTGTTTCTAAAGTAACTATGGGTTCAAGTGCCTATGAGTGGACTGCAGATGCAACAGTTTTAAAAGATGATGTTACTGGTGTAACTACAGCTGATGCTACTCATACTGTTCCTGTGGTAGTTGAAAATGAAGGAAGCAAAGTTATTCGTTATTTTATGGAATCAGATTGTTATTTAGTTGCTGGAAAAAAATATAAATATTATGCTTCTGATGCGGCAAGAGTTACATTTGTTTATGGTGGTAAAGTTAAATTAACTACTCATTCTACTACTGAAAATAAAGGCTTGGCGATAGAAGAAGATAAAACTATTGCGACTGGTATAGCTAAAAAATATGCTGACGCTAAAGGATTTACATTCAATGCTACATTTGCTGAAGATGATACTTCTTATAAATTTAATACTGAAGTTACTACTACCGATGCTGTTATACCTGCTGATCAATTAACAACTGCTGGCGTTACTGTTGATGTTTATGTTTGGCTAAATGGTTTTGATGCAGATTGCATTAATGCAATTCTAGGAAAAAAGATAACTGTTTCATTTGAATTTAAATTAGTTGCATAATAATACAATTTAATAACTTAAAATGATGTAAAGGTTTAGGTGCTATTGCATCTGAACCTTTTATACAGTAGGAAATAATAAATTAATAAATTGATTGATTTGTGCGTTAAAATATGATATTATATAATAGTATTTATTATATAGAAGGAATGGTAAACAAATATGGAAAATAACCAAGAAGTAATAAGCAAGAAAGATACAGTAAAAAAAGTATTAACAATAATACTTAATGTATTATTCTATTTATTTATTGCCTTTCTACTAATATTTGCAATCGCAAATTTAAGTGGTAAAGAAAATAAAGTACCAAAACTATTCGGATATAGTTTTATGGCTGTACAAACTGAATCAATGGTAGGCGATAATAAAGATTCTTTTAATGCTGGAGATTTAGTAATTGTTAAAGCAATTAACAAAAAAGCAATAGAAGAATTAAAAGTAGGAGATGTTATTACTTTTAAAGATACTAATTTAGATCCTAAAACTAATCAATTAAATACCCACAGAATTGTTTATATAGGAACAAATTCAGAAGGCGGTAAATACTATATTTTACAAGGTGATTACGTTAAAAAGAATTATCCTAATCGTGTCTTCACTACAAAAGAAGCATATGATGGTGATGTTAACATTCGTATGACTTGTCAATTGATTGGTGAAAATGATATTGTTGGTACATACTCATCTAAAATTACAAATGGTGGTAAAACATTAGCTTACTTACAAAGTAAACAAGGATTTGGATTATGTATAGTACTTCCAACAGGATTGCTATTATTACTTGAAGCATATATTTTAATCAAAAATTTATTAGTCTTAAATAGACAAAAATTAGAAGCTGAAATGGCTGGAAAAGCAGAAGTTCATAAAGAAGACTTAGAAGCTGAAAGAGAAAGAATACGTAAAGAAATTCTTGCTGAAATGGAAGCTAGTAAAAAAGAATCTAATGAAACTTCTGAAAATAAAAACGAATAAAAAATGAAGCGATTAAATTAAGTTTAATCGCTTAATAAGTATAGGAGAATAGACATATGCGCGAATGGGCAATGTATTATGTCAATTTTATAAGACAATTTTTTAGTAACTTATGGGATTTTATAAAATCAATATTTGATGCAATTATTAAATGGCTATTCACAGATATTAAAGGTTACTTTGATGATTTAGTAAGATCTTCAGGTGAATTTAAAGTATTTGATTGGATATGTTATGTATTTGTATTATTAATTAATCTTGCTTTTATAACATTTTGCGTTATGCGTTTAATACAATATATTCGTAAACGTAAAAGATATAAATTAAAAAATATTGAAAAAGAAGATTTATTAGAAGAAATTGAATCATTAAATTATAAAATCGAAGAATTAGTTGCTGAAAAAAATCAAATTTTAGGACTTAAAGTAAGTGGACCAAAACCTTTACCAAAAGTTGAAGATGAAGAAAAACAAGAAAAGAAAAATGTTGGTCCATCTAGATTTGTTAAACTTATAAATGTTGATAAAGAATATGAATTCCAAATTACTAATATTAATATGCTTCCTGAAGATTTAGTTAATTTACCTGAACTTTGTGAAAGATTCGTTAATTTTTCAGCAAGCCAATTACATTTGTACTATGATTCAAAAGTAATAGCTGCATATTTTGCTGGACTTGCTACATCTAAAATAATGATTCTTGAAGGTATATCTGGTACTGGTAAAACATCTTTACCATATGCAATGGGTAAGTTCTTTGGTCATGATGCATCTATTGTATCGGTACAGCCATCATGGCGTGATCGTCAAGAAATCTTAGGTTATTTAAATGAATTCACTAAAAAATTTAATGAGACAGATTTCTTAAAAGCTCTATATGAAGCAACATATCGTGAAGATTTAAGTTTTATAATTCTTGACGAAATGAACCTTGCCCGTATTGAATATTACTTTGCGGAATTCTTATCGATTATGGAAATGCCAGATGTTAATGAATGGAAAATTGATTTAGTACCTGAATCTCTTCCAAGCGATCCAAAACATATCATCAATGGAAAAATATTAGTTCCTCAAAACGTATGGTTTATCGGTACTGCTAATAAAGATGATTCTACGTTCACTATAACAGATAAAGTATATGATCGTGCCACTGTAATTGAAATGAATAATAGAGCTAAATTTGTTGATGCTCCATTAACAAATGGAATTACAATGAATTATGAGTATTTAGATAATTTATTTAGTCAAGCACAAATTGATTATGCCTTAGATACAAAAACTCTGGATACATTAACAAAATTAGATAGATTTATTGTAGATAATATGAAAGTAACATTTGGTAACCGTATTATGAAACAATTAAAAACATTTGTTCCTGTATATGTTGCATGTGGAGGAACAGAAGTAGAAGGAATCGATTACTTTGTGTGTCATAAAGTTTTAAGAAAGTTTGAAAGTTTAAATCTATCATTCTTACACAAAGAATTAAATGATTTAATTAGCTTATTAGATAAACTTTATGGTAAAAATAAATGTTTAGAAAGTATAAATTATTTAAAGGAATTAATAAAGAACTCATAATAATTTATAAATAAAGAGCTCTTATAAAGAGCTCTTATTTCATTAGGAGGAAGATATGCAAAATAGAGATGATTTGGATAAATTATATAGTGTCATAAGTACTAAATTATTTCAACTAGATAATGAAGAATTTGTTAAGTATTTCGATAAATTTTATTATTCTGGTGTTAACTCATTTTATCAAAAAAACATGTCACAAACTAAAATCTTTGATGTTGAGTGGGTGTCAACAGTTGAATCATATTTTCCATCACTTGACCGTATTACTAAAAATCCAAGATCAGCGCTTAGATATGAACAAGAAGTTGTTGATGTTGAAAGAGCAAAAAAAATTAATTCGACTTCAGTTAGACATTTGGCGAGTCACACTCATTTAATCAAAGACATTGATAAAGAACAAAATGTCATTCCTAAAAAAATTTTAACAATAAATGCTGAACAAGAATTTAATATTTATGAAAATCGCTTTATTGCAACACTTATAAATAGATTATTCTTATTTGTTAGAAATAGATACTTGATTATTAAAGAAAATGTTGAATCATATCAAAAAGATCATGTTTATACAGAATCAAAATTTGATATTGATAATGTAAATGTTGAAATGAAAATTGATTTAACTGTAAAAAAGGATTTAGATAATAAAGAAATAAATGAAGATAATTATGCTTTATTAGAAAGAGTTGAGAAATTAGAGCAATTAGTGGAAGCATTAAGGAATAACCAATTTATGCAAATGCTTAAAAAAGTTACACCAGTTAGACCACCAATTATGAAAACTAATATTATTCTTAAGAATCCTGATTTTAAAAATGCTTATAACTTGTGGTTGTTTTTAGATAAATATTCTACACTTGCTTATGATATTGATGTTCAGGAAAAAAATATTGAATTTACTAAAGATTTTGAAAAACAAATTAAAGACTTGACTTTAATTAATTTTGCCACAATCTTAGGCAATCAATCAATGCGTAATGAACTTTTTAATATTGGCAATGTTGATACGGATTATAAAAAGAAAAGAAACAAGTATTTAAAAGAAAATGCTAAAGACTTTGTTGATAATCCAAAAACATTACAACTTGAAGATACAACGCTAAATGAATATTTTTTAAATAAGTATAAAGAATTATTTAAACAATCTACAGAGGAAATAAAAGAAGAAAAAGGTTATGATAATGATGAAGCTTTAAAAAGAGCTTTAAAGAAAACAACAGAAATTGTTAATAGTTTATATGAAGCAATCTTTAAATTTGAAGAAGAACAAAACATATTTAACTATTTAGTCACTGAAAAGAATCTTGCAAAAGAGTATGAAAAGAAAAAATATCAATTAAAATTTGCGAAAGTAATAAGAGAAATTAAAGAAGTTGATTACAATAATTCTTTACGAAAAGAAAAGAAGTTATTAAAAGAAATGGAACAGTTGAATAAACAAATTATTAAGCAAAAACAAAATGAAATTGATAAAGCAAAGAGTGACAAAACAATTGCTAAATTAACTAGTCAAATTAATAACAAAAAGCAAGAAAATGAAACTTTAAAATTGCGCCTCGAAGCTTTAAATAATAATAAAGAACTCTTAGATTATGAAAAGGATGCAGTTAATGAACTGCGTACAATGGCTTCTAATCAAATTAAATTAGAAGTAAATAAGTATAAAGAAGAACGCAAAAAGCAATTAGAAGCAAAAAAACAGGCTTTATTTAATGAATTAAACGCACTAAATCAAGATACAAAAGATTTAAAAAAATTAATTTCAGAATCTAAGAAAAAAAGAGATAAGGAATTTAAAAATATTAAAAAAGATATTTTAAATGAATATGATAATGTTAAAAATATGGAACAAACATTATTTGAAAATACATATGTTTCTCAAGAAATGGATGAAATCAATGATTTAAAACATTTGATTGAAGAAACTAAAGAACAACAAAGAATAGATTTACAATTAGAGAAAGAACATATTGCTATTGAAAAAGTTAAAGCATATGAAGCTTCGTTAAAGGGGTAATTCATGGAACAAAAAAATTCAAGAAAAAAGATATTTTCTATAATTGGTAATATAATTTGTGGAGGGCTATTTGTTGTTGCTTTATTAATTTTAATCTTAGGAATTATTAGTCATAAACAAGGGAAACAATTAAAGTTTTTTGGATATAGTTTCTCTACAGTAGTTACCCCTTCAATGGAAGATACAATTAAAGTAAATGATATTATTGTTTTTAAAGATATTCCCTTTGAAAATATTAAAGTTAATGATATAATTGTTTATTATAATGATGAATATCATATTAATGTTGTACATAGAGTAGTTGGTATTAATGAAGATGGCTCCTTAGTTACTAAGGGAGATAATAATAATTCTGTTGATGCAATATATACAACTAGTAGTAATTATGTTGGTAAAGTTGTTAAATATGGATCATTTCTAGGTATTGGTAAGCTTGCAAGAAATAATAAGAATATAATTTTTGCCATTATTTTCCTTATTTTTCTATATATTTTAATTGTTGCTATTCAAAATATCTTTAAAGTAAATAAAGAAAAAGCAGAATTAGAATTTTCTAAGAAGCAAGAGACTATTAGTGAAACTAAATTAAGAGAAGAAATTAGAAAAGAAATAGAAGAAGAAAATAGGAAATAATTCTTAAATCAAAATATGCATAGTTTTAAAACAATATTGTTTAAACTATGCTTTTTTATTTAGGTGTGATTGTTAAAAAATGTAAAAAAAATAATAAATATTGAAAATGAAAACATTTTATGATACAATTAAAGTGTAATGAAAACGGAGGAAATATGAAAAAAAGAATTATATTTGTATTTTTATTGTTTGTTGTTCTTATGGTTGTAGGCTGTAAAGAAAAAGATCCTAAACCAGAAGGTCCTACAGAAGAAGAAATTAATGCTGCTTTTACAAAGGCTGAAACTGAAATTAATAATAATTTAGTTAAAGTTACAGATGAAGACTTAGTGTTAATTGATAACTTTGAAGGAGTAGAAATTGAATGGGATTCAGATAATGATGCAATTGATATTGATGGTGTTGTTACTGTTAATCGTGCTAAAGCTGTCAAAGTTAAATTAACTTATACATTAAGTTATAAGGGAAAAACAAAAGAAGGATTTACTTATGTTATTGTTACCCCAACAAACTTTGATAAAGTTGCAGAAGAATTTAGAAAACAATTTTCATCATTAATCAGTAGAGATTATGAGATAAATACTGTTTTTTATGATATGTATATAGTTGATTGG
>CAKOMG010000004.1 GCA_934096585.1 uncultured Bacilli bacterium | reverse complement strand
CTTGTTTAGAAACTAATTCTTGAAGTTCTATGATTTTTGCTTCTTTTTCATCTACTTGTTCTTTTGTGAATGATTCACTTAATTCTTTTTCTTGTTTAGAAACTAATTCTTGAAGTTCTGTTATTTTTGCTTCTTTTTCATCTACTTGATCTTTTGTGAATGATTTACTTAATTCTTTTTCTTGTTTAGAAACTAATTCTTGAAGTTCTATGATTTTTGCTTCTTTTTCATCTACTTGTTCTTTTGTGAATGATTCATTTAATTCTTTTTCTTTTAATGAGATAGCCTTACGTAATTCTTCAATTTCTTTATCCTTTGCATCAAGTTGTTTTTGATATTCTAATAACAATGTATCAACTTTACTAGCTTGTTCTTCTAATTTTTGCTCTAATTCGATTTTTTCTTTTTCAAGATTTACATTATTACTATTTTCTTCATTCATTTCTTTTATTTTTTGTTCTAATGTAGTAACTTGTTCCTCTAGTTTCTTTGTTTCTTGAGTTATTGTTTCATTTAATTCTTTTTCTTTTTCAAGTTCAGTATTTTTAACTTCAAGTGAAGACGATAACTTTTCAATTTGTTTTTCTAG
Source organism: uncultured Bacilli bacterium (assembly GCA_934096585.1). Lineage (GTDB taxonomy): Bacteria > Bacillota_I > Bacilli_A > ML615J-28 > CAG-698 > CAKOMG01. Next base: position 206,955 of record CAKOMG010000004.1, on the reverse strand, counting down.
AGTGGCTTTTAAAACTTTAATTGAATCTTCATTATTCTTCTTTAAAATATTCTTTTCATTTTGAAGAGTTTCAAGTTCTTTTGTTTTTGCTTCTAATTGTTCATGTAAAGCATTAATTTCTTGTTTAAAGTCTCTAACTTCATCTGTTTCTTGTTCTTGAATAGCTTTTTTAGCTTCATCTAAAGCTTTTTGAGTTTGTTGAGCTACACGTTTAATATCAGTACTTGCCTTTTTAGCTTCTTCATTTTTAGCTCTTAAGTTATCAAGTTCAAATTGTAAAGATTGTAATTCATCTTTTAATGATTGCTCTTCCTTATCTTTTTGTAATTCAACTTGATCTTTAATGTTGTTTACTGCTTCAACAAAATCATTAGCAAGTGTTAAATTATTAGGATCTAATACTTTTAAATCCATGAATTCTAAAGCTAGTAATGCTTGCAATTGATTCTTTAATTTTTCAATATCTTGTTTCAATTTTTTATTTTGTGTTTCTAAAGCTTCACTCTTTAAATCAAAACTGATGTTTGCTTTAGGCATTTCTGGTTGTTCTTCTTCAACAAGTTCTTTATTTAATTTACTTAATTTAGAACGCAATCCTTCTTTTTCTTGATTACGTAATACTTGTTGCGTCATCATATCTTGCTCTAATTTCTTTTGAGCTGCAATACGTTCACGCATTTTGTCTAATGAACTTTTCTCTTGTGAGCTTTCTTTTTCTGTTTTAGTAAAAATTGGTTCAGATTGGTCACTTAAATTTATTTTCTTTTTAAGTGGACTTGATTCTTCAACCTTAGCATCACCTGGAAGTTCTCTTTTCTTTAAAATTGATGATGTATCACTTTTCTTTTCTAATGTTTTTTGTGCATCACCTGGAAGTTCTCTCTTCTTTAAAATTGATGATGTATCACTTTTATTTTCTAATGTTTTTGGTGCATCACCTGGAAGTTCTCTCTTCTTTAAAATTGATGATGTATCACTTTTATTTTCTAATGTTTTTGGTGCATCACCTGGAAGTTCTCTTTTCTTTAAAATTGATGGTTTGTCATTTTTTTCTTCTTTCTTTGGTTCTGCTTCTTTCACAATTTCTTTTTTCTTTAGCACAGGAGAACTTGCTTCATCTGGAGTTGTTCTCTTCTTAATTACTGGAGCTTCTTTTTTTGTAGCTGCCTTTGTTGGGGCTTTTTTTGCTTTAGAAGTTGAAGTTTCTCCTGGTGTTACTTTCTTTTTTGCTACTTTCGTAGTTTTTGCATCTTCTTTTTTGTTTGCCATATTCATTCTCCCTTCATAATATGTTTAATTAATGCTATTACTAACTCGACTATTAAATAGCCACCACTCAATATACTTAAAACATAAGATAAAAAAATAGGTACTTGATATGTAATGTAAAATCCTTCTTTTTTTATAATATTTTTCATATATTTATCATTCACAATAACTGTTGACTTCTCAATATAATCAATTTTATCTCCACCAATAACTATTTTATCCATAGTCAATGGAGCATTATTGAATATTTGTTTTTTCATTCCTTTTTTATAATAACTATAAGTATTTTTATAATTATGTTTATAAGCTTTTATAATTTCTTTTTCATACTTATGCAATTTTGATTTATGAACATTAATACTTTTTTTATAGCTATAATTCTTGCATTCTTGAATGATGCTTAAAATTAAACCAATTATTCCTAAAAGCATTATAACTATCGTAATAATTTTAAAAACATTACCTAGGGGTTTGATAATTTTTATTGTGTTAAAAAGCAATAATAAGCATATCACAATACTAACAATCAACAAAAATTTATTAATAAACTTAACACCTATAACTTTATTACTACTAGCTTCTAATAGTTTATTATTTGCATTTGTTAAGACAAATTGTAATCTATCATTGATTTCTTTTTTCCATCTTTTGAAATTCTTTTTTATTATTTTATTTCTTTTACCTTTTTTTAGTTCATCATTTCTTAGTATCAAGCCCATATTATATGCTTGATTGTTATCCTGTAAATAAAAATCTTCAATAGAAGCAACATAACAACCATTACTTTTTTCTATATTAAAAAGAAATGGATTAGTATATAATATCTCTTTATTGATAGTTTCATTATCAATAATTTGCATATTATTAGTTTCATCTAATGCTTCATCATCAATTAAATTATAATTTCCTGATGCATCAAGTTGATATGTTTTCACACTGCTTCTAGTTGGTTTCATAATGTCATCCTATTTATTTAATTTATATTTAAAATATCCACTAACTGCAATCATAACTGCATTATCTGTACAATATTTAAAGCTTGGAAATGTTAATTTAACACCTTCCATTTTGTCTATTGCTTCTTTCATGTGTTCTCTTAAGCCTCTATTTGCGGCAACCCCACCAGCAACAATTACATGCTTAATATTAAAATCTTTTACTGCTTTGATAGTTTTATTAACTAGAACCCCTACTACTGTATCTTGGAAAGTACAAGCTAAATCATTGATTCTAATTTCTTCGTTTTTCATTTTGCATTTATTAACTAAATTCAATACTCCACTTTTTATTCCTGAAAAACTAAAATTATAATCATCTTTACTTTCATAAATTGGTAAAGTATATGTATGTTTTCCTAAATGTGCAGCATCATCAACTGGTTTACCCGCCGGATAATTAAAGTTCATAACTCGTCCAACTTTATCATATGCTTCACCAACTGCATCATCAAGAGTTTGTCCTAATACCTTAAATTCATAATGATCTTTCATCAATACTAATTCAGTATGTCCTCCACTTACAACTAATGCTAAAACAGGAAATATAAAATCACTCTCAATATAATTAGCGTAAATATGTCCAGTCAAATGGTTTATATCAACACATTTTATATTGTTTGCTAGTGCAAATGCATGTGCTGCATTTATTCCAACAAGTAAAGATCCTATTAAACCCGGATGAGTTGTAACCGCCACTAAATCAATATCCTTAGGAGCCATGTGAGCTTGTTTTAAACATTCCTCAAATACTACTGTAATCTTTTGAATATGTTTTCTACTAGCCACTTCTGGAACAACTCCTCCGTATTTTTCAAATATATCAATTTGTGTATATACCACACTTGCTATTACTTTTTTACCATCTTCCACAATGGCTACAGCTGTTTCATCACAACTTGTCTCTACTCCTAAGACAATCATTTATCCACCTCGAAAGTTCTTACCATTAAAATGGCATCTTCTTTACTATTTTTTTCTTTATCTATATAATAATCTTTTCTAACAGCAACCTGCTTAAGACCATATTTCTCATATAATTTTTGGGCTTGGATGTTGGACTTTCTAACTTCTAAACTTAAATTATTAACTTTGCTCGATTTACAAACATTAACTATAAAATCCATCATTAAACTTCCAAATCCCATTCTTTGATATTCTTCATCTACGTATAAATTAATTATTTCAACATTATCAGTAATCCACAATCCAAAATATCCATGAATACTACCATCGATTTCTAAAACGATATAACAAGCATAAGGATTAATTGTTAAATCTGAATAAATTAAATCATATCCAAGTGAATGTCCAAAAACTTTCTCTTCACCTTTAACGATATCATTGATATCATTAATTGTCATTTCTCTAAATCTATAATCCATCTTAACATGCTCGCAAATAATTAGGTTCTAATGCATGAATGTTTTCAACTTTTGTTAATTGATCTTGAGTAACATTTAATACATTTATTTGCATATTTTCATGTGTAATTCTTATATACTTAGTCAAATCTATTTTTTCATCTATTTCATCATTACTTAAAAACTCTTCTTTAGATCTAATTTTTTTACCATTTTCAATTTTAATGGTTTTAAAATAACTATAATCCTTTTTGGCTTTAAAGCATATTGCATACTCACCATCTTGACATACTCCACTTGTCAACAAATCAAGGCTACTAATTGTATACAAAGGTAAATTAAGTGTCCAAGCAAACATTTTAGCAACTGCTAAACTAACCCTAAGACCTGTATAAGCTCCTGGACCAATTCCAACAACAAAATTATCAAAATCTTTTACTTGAAGCGATAATTTATTTAAACCTTCTTCAATATATTTAAGTAAGTAATCAGAATGATTATTTAGCCCTTCTGATTTCACTTCATAAACTACTTTATTATCAATTACAAAACTAACATAAAGAAGATTTGTGGAAGTATCTAAAAACATTGTTTTCATTTCGTTACCTCGAAAATAATATTGTCATAAATAATACTACTACTTTTTAATATTACTTTTCTTTTGTCATTACCTAAATCTAATATTTCTATATCTAATCGATCATGTGGCAATAGCTCATTAATTTGATTTGCCCATTCAATTACACAAACTCCATCATCTTCAAAATATTCTTCTAATTCAAAATCATCTAAAGGATTTTCGATGCGATATACATCTAAATGATATAGTTTTAAACGACCTTCATATATTTTCATAATAGTGAATGTTGGAGAGTTTACAACACCATTAATACCTAATCCTTTTGCAATACCTTTTGTCATTGTAGTTTTTCCTGCTCCTAAATCACCAAGCATTGTAATAAGCATATTAGGAAAGGCAACTGTCCCTAATTTTTCACCTAATTCGATCATTTCTTTTGGACTTTTAATTATAATTTCTTTAACCATTTTATCACCAATTTTTTATTTATATAAATTGTTATACTATTTTAAAATATTATATCATACTTTGAATTTTTTTTCACTATATTTTTTAAAAATATCTAATCATTACTAAAATAATTTATAATTCCTAAATAAATGGCATAAGCGACATCTTTTTGATAACTATCACTTTTCAACAAACTTTCTTCGTTTGGATTACTCAAAAAACCGACTTCCGTTAAACACCCTACTTTTTTTACATTATCTAATAAAAATTTATCTCTTAAACTATGAGCACTTCTATTTGTATTTTGCAACACTATTTTCAAAAAATCTTGAATAGATGTAGCAAGTTCTTTATTAGCCTTATTACTAGGATTATAAAAAGTTTGAGCACCTTTAATTGATTCATTTGAATAAATATTACAATGAATAGATATATAAATCAAAGCATTTGAATTATTGATTAAATCAACTCTTTTTAAAATATCTTCGTTTTTTCTGTTTTTACTTTCTGTTTTGGCTAAATCACAATCAATATATCTGGTCATTAAAACTTTATATCCGCTATTTTCTAAATATTGTTTTAAAAAAAAGCAAATTTTTAAATTAATATCTTTTTCTTCTATTCCATTTTTAGAAGTTCCTCCACTATCTTCCCCTCCATGTCCTGGATCTAAATAAATTAATCTAGTATTTTCCTCATCTGCTTTCACAAAAAGATTTATTGAACAAAAATAAAGTCCAAGCATTAAAAATATAATTACCATTATAATCATTTTATATTTTTTCATTTTTTTCACCCTAATAATGGTATGATAAATTAAAAAAAGATATTCAAAAAATGAATATCTAATTTTCTTTTTTTTCCATAATTTCTTTTTGATTTTTAATGAATTGGGGCATTCTATCTCGTAAACTTTTGAAACCAATTGTAAACTTGGGAATATCACATTTAGTTCCTCTAAGTTTATTTAAAGACTTATAACTAAGTTTTAATCTTTTCTTTTCTTCATCTACATCAACAATTTTTAATTTTACTTTTTCTCCTATTTCCACGAAATCATTGATATTCCTTACATAATTATCTGAAAACTCTGAAATGTGAATTAGGCCTGTATAATCATCTACTTGCACAAAGGCACCATAACCAATGATATTAGTTATAATACCATAAACTATCTCTCCTTTTTTCATTTTAATAATTAAACCTCTATATAGTATTATTATACCATAAATATCTAAAAGTTTAAATAGTTTTTTCATTTTTTTCATTTAAAAAATAGGAGATAAATCTCCTATTCTATTTTCCATTTCGCATATAAAATTAAATTTCCAATACTTCCCTTTTCAATTTGCGTAACTTGTTTTGTGCATTCTTTATCCAAATACCAACCTAAAAACTCAACGTTTGCTTTTAATTCTGGCAAAATTATATTATCTTCAATTGTATATTCTATATCTTGGGGAATAGTCACAATAACTCTTTCATCTTGAATTTGCTCATATTTATTTGGTAAATTATCTAACGATGCTATTTTAGTTCCTTGTTGCCATTGATGAAATCTAAATAATATTTGGATTTTACCATTTGCTAGAGGCTTATAAGTTTTGTCATATGCTGTGTAACTTTTATTAATACAATTTATTAAGTATTGGTCCATATCTTGATATTTAATACGATACTCTTTACTATTAAAGAAATAATGTTCATCGTATTCCATAATACATGTATCATCACTATTTCTGACAACTGGTTTAAACATATAATTTGAAACAGTAGTTTCAAAAACATATATATTAATATCCTTTAGTTCCTGAACACTTGAAAAATCTATTGTATTTTTATTCTTTGTAATTGTTACTTTTTGTTCATCTACTGAAACGCCATCTAAATCATTTCCATTTTTTATAAACCAATTATACATATCAGTATATAATTCTGTTGTAAATGCATCTTTATTACCCCAACTCACCTTATTTATAGTTGTTAAGTTATCATCAAATATAATTTTATATTTTATTATGTCGTAAAGTGCAATTACTTCCATATCTTCCTGAACATTTCTAAACGATTTATTCCAGCCATTAAATATATAACCTGCTCTTGTCGGATCTTTTGGAGCTGCAGCTGTAGCTCCTTTTTTCACTTTGGCTTCCTTCAATATCGTCCCATTATGGTCCTTAAATGTAATTACAAATTCTTCAACAGGTTCTAAGGATATTTCTGGTAATTTTAATTTTTCTATTACTTGCCAATCGCAAGTAACATAATCAACTCCCTTGTCAATCCAATTTTGAACAACATTATAATCAACATATTGAGTATAAGTATATGTTGAAATTTTTAACCCTGCTTCATGATATTTAGCTAACCATTCATCACTATTTGCATATGCAGGTGTTGCTGTAACATTGATACTAACATCTAAATTGTAGTTTATACATCTTTCTAAAATAGTATCACTTTCACAAGAATTTACTAAATATTGACATTCAATATCACTATAACCATTATTTCTAGTCCATATTAAACAATTATATTGAGATCCTAAAAAAATCACATTTTCTCTCATTTCGCAATTTTCAATTACTTCCATTAAAGCTTTCATACGGGATTGATCAGTATTAGTAATGCCTTTTGATGCTTTCAATTCAATAACTGCCTTTGCATTATATTGTTTACATATTTCTAAGTATCTTTCTAATGTACAAAGTTTTGTTGTATAAGGGGATTTTGTTACTGAACCATTTTGTGCAGGAATCCCCGCTTTTCTTGATGCTGTATGTTCAACATCTTTTAGAGTGTTCCATGGTGTAGATGCAATGTCATAACCTCCAAATGAATTATCATGACTCAAAACAAATACTCCATCACTCGTTTGTTTTAAATCGCATTCTAATGCTTGATAATGCAATTTTTGAACTGCATACAAAAATGCTTCTTCAGAATTCATTAACCCATAATAGCATCCAGCATGACCTATAAATGTAATGTCATAGTTCCAAATTACATTAACATATCTTGTTAATGTTGCTTTATTGCCAACAGAATCTTCCACAATTAGTTCAATTTTATGTTTTCCATATTCATTGTTTTTAAATTCTTCTTTTAGTCTTACTTTGCTAGTTATATCTCCATCTACGTTGTCAATAACTTTTAACCCAATAGTTGGGTTAAGTGCTTTCCCGTAATTTAAAGTAATTTCTTCTTTATAATCTGTGTCAAACTTAAATACTGGTTGTTCACTTGATAATACTTTCACCTTTATTTCCTTCTTTACTTCATCCTGCTTCAACTTGAAAATTATTTTGGTTTCTCCTTCTTTTAATGCTTCTATTGTATTTTCATTTAAAGATATAATGCTATTATCTAAAATGCTTGTTTCAACTTCACAACCAACTGGTTCTGTTTGTAAATTATAATTAATTTTTCCATTTAATTCAATTGTTAATTCTTCTGGTAAATCAATAATTATCATAGGTATAACTATAGCTTTAATTAAAATTTCTTTTTCAATACTTAAGCCATTAACCTTAGCAACAACTATAACTTTGCCAGCTTTTATACCGGTTAAAATATTACCATTGCTAATAATCGCTAAATCTGGATTTTTAGACTCCCAAACTACAGCACTGCCTGGTTTATTAATAGTTAAAATAATTTGTTCCTTTTCAAAAAGTTCATCTTTACAAATTATTTCAATATTTTTAATTATAATATGTATTTTAAAACTAATGCTAGAATTTTTTTTATTTATTGAATTGATGGTAACTTCTCCCTCACTTTGTGCCATAACTTTATTACCATTTATTTCAATTAATTCATTATTATCAACTTCAAAAGTAAATGATTTATCACTCACTTCGATTATATATGTATCACCAACATATAATTCTATGTTTTGATCATCATAATTTAATCTGTCGTTATTGCATCCACACACCAACAATAAACATAATACATTAAGTATCAAAAGAATAGTTTTTTTCATGTTTCCTCCCTTTTTATTTTATTATATCATGTAAGAATAAATTAGTAAACGCTTTTATTGGTTTTTTTAAAAAAAGAATAGTATTTCTACTATTCAGCAAGTTCTACTCCGATTACACCTGGAACATCTTCAAGTAGCAATGCTTCAATGCCATCTTTCATTGTGGCATCAATACTATTGCAACCCACACATGCCCCTAACATTTTTACATAAACTATTCCATCTTTAAAGGAAACATATTCTACATCGCCACCATCTTGTTGAAGATAAGGTCTAATTTTATTTAATATAACTTTGATTTGATCTTCTGTTGACATATTTTTATACCTCTTATATTAATTATTATACATTATTTTAAATAATAAATCAATAATTTTAACCTATGAAAACTATTTTAGTTATAATCATACACATCTGGTACTAATGATTTTGTATTATAGTAATATCTAGGAACATTTCCTTGTAATATTTGTACAACTAAAGGAATTTTACATTCTACATCTGTTTCACTATTTCTTAAAGGTATTATTGTTTCAACTTTCAATTTTACCAAAATATAAATTTCAAATAATGAATTATTTATACCATATTCTTTTACATCACTCATTACATCACATGTATAACTACCTACTGGAATTATTTTAAGGTTAATATTAGGGCCAATTGTAGAGAATAATGTTTCACCAAAAATAATAGTAAGAGGCAAAGCAATAGTTTCATTATTTAAACTTTTAATATTTATATTTAGTGTTTTATTTACTTCACTTAATATTTTATTAATTTGAGCCGTATTAATTAATACCTGATTTACTTCTTCATCTTTTTTATTAATATAATACATTGAATCAATATCTAAATCATTTACAACACTTTCTCTTATGGCCTTTTCCAAATAATTTTGAGTATATAATTTACCCTTATTAATCATATACGTTTTTGTCCTATCACTAAAATAATCATTCACTAATCTAACACTAAAAATTAAAAAACCGAAAATAAAAAAAATAAAAACACAAACTATAATTTTCTTCATATTATAGTTTATGTTTATATTTCATTTATATAATCTTTTCATACAAAAGAATTGAAAAATCACAAGTGATTAAAGTTCCTTTGTTATTATCTAACAATCCCTTATTAATGTTTGATGTGTAAAAATAAGGAGTCATTACAACTAATTCATATAAATCTTCTATCATAACTTGATAAGTAACATTATATTCTTCAATTTCTTTAAATTCTTTAAAATGCAAATGCTTTTCTTCTTTTAAATGGACATCATTGTAAAGAAGTTGTTTTAGTTCTATTAAATGATTTTTGTTAGGTACTACTTTTAAAATATATTTCTTACAAATTCTTGTGAATTCTTTTTCATCATGAGGAGCAAAAATATTAATAATTAAATCAAACTCATTATCAGAAAAAGGTAAATTAAATCCACTAGAAACAATATAAAAACCTTTTTTATTGTTTTTTGAAGCTTTAATAATTGCTTCTTTAGAAATATCAACACCTACTAAATTGTCAATACCTTTATCAAAATAGCCATCACCACAACCAATATCAATAATATGCTTTACATTTAATGATTTTATAATATTATCAACTTTTTCTTTTAATGGTAAATAATAGTTTTTATTTAAAAATTGATTTCTGGCATTGATCATTTCTTTATTGTCACCACTATTTTTACTATTCAATAATAAATTAATATATCCACTTTTACTGATATCATAAGAATGATGATTTTCGCATTGATATGTGTTGGCAATTTTTATTAATTCTTTCTTACATTTTGGACAAATCATATATATTTATTAATTAATTATTTCCTACTCGTGCTTATAAGAAATTATATAAGATTCTTCGCCCTTAACGATATCCATATTATATTTATCCTTAAACTTTTCAACAACTTCTTCTAGAGGCATACTTTTACCTTCCTTGTTACAGAAGTCATAATCTTCTAATGCACTAATTCCTAATCCATCAAGAAGGGACAATTTATTAAAGAATACACCATTTTTTGAAGATCTAAAATCAAGTTCAATTTGTCTTTTATCAATGTAACCAACCTTTTCATTAATATTAAAAGTAAAGATTGTTGAAAAAGATTTATGCCAATATTTGTCTAAAGTTGCTTTAATTAACTGCTCATGTATGTCACAATATCCACATTCTTGATACTTATAATTGCCACCATTTGTAATATAAACCATTCCTATTTGTTCTTCTCTATTAAATAGAAAATAACTTTTTACCCCATACGCATCACCAAAATGTCCGTATAAACGACGATTATTGAAGTAATCAACAATCTCTAATTGTAGACCTTTTGCTACATAACTATCATTAGGTTGGCGTTTACCAGCCCATGCCATTTGCATCATTTTGTCTAAAGTTGCAGTTTTAAGGATTGGTTTACCACCCCTTAATAATGCCTTCATAATTTTCATTAGTCCATTAGTGCTTATAAATAATCCACCAGCTGGACCTCTAAAATTTTCGCCCAGTGGAAACTTCTTATATACATTGTTAATGAACATTTCTCTAGACCTACACAGTTTATTTTCGCCATCACGATATAAATACGTTGAAGCAATATTCTTAGTTTTGATATCTGTAACAACAAAACTTGCATCAATTTTTAATGGCTTAAACACTATTTTTTTGACATAATCAGTAAAATATTCACCAGTAATTTTTTCAACAATACATGCCAATATTCCACACCCAAAATTTGAATATTCAAAATGAGTAGCAGGTCTATAGTTGCTAAATGTCTCTTTTACAAATCTTTTGCCATCAGGATCCAATAAATCTCGTAACGTGCATTCTTCATTCGTACCATTTATTAAATTATATCCTGAATCAACATCACTATTTACATCTTTCTCAAATCCATCTGTAATACTTGATGTTTGTGTCATAATCATTTTTAAAGTAATGACTACATCAGGATACTTTGGATTGCGAACATTGAAACCTAAGTATTCGCTTATATCTTTAGTTAAATCTAATTTTCCTTCTTCATATAATTTCATTATACATAAGGCAACCATTATTTTAGAAACTGAAGCTATTCGAAAAACTGTATTATTATTTACTTTTTTGTGTTTTTCTAAACTACTAAACCCATAATTTAACTTTTCAACAATTTTACCATCTTTAAAAACCAACGAACTAGCACCAACTAAAGAAGCATTTTCAGATATTTCCTTAAATAATTCTTTCATGATAACCTACTTTCTTGATGCAATGACGCGGGCAACTTTAACCCCATTTGCACCTGCTTGTGCAAGGCCTCTTGTTATACCAGCTCCATCTCCCCCAACAAATAAATTTTGAATTTTAGTTTCAAATTCATTATTAACTTCAACTCTATCTGAATAAAATTTAGCTTCAACTCCATAGAATAAAGTATGATCATTAGCAATACCTGGTGTAACAGCATCCAGAGCATGAATCATTTCAATTAGTGATTTCATTGTGTTATATGGTAAGATTAAACCTAAATCACCTGGAACAGCTTCTTTTAATGTTGGCTTTACAAAACCCTCATTAATACGTTTTTGTGTACTTCTTCTTCCTTTTAAAATGTCTCCAAATTTTTGTACAACAACTCCACCACCACTTAATTTATTAGCTAAATGAGATATTTGTCTTGCATATTCATTAGCATCTTTAAAAGGTTCATTAAATTCATGTGAAACTAGTAAAGCAAAATTTGTATTTTTACTTCCTAAGTTTTCATCATGATAAGCATGTCCATTACACACCATAATTCCATTCCAATTTTCTACAACAACGTGACCACTAGGATTAGAGCAGAACGTTCTCACTTGCGTTCCTACGCTTGTATTATAAATAAATTTACCTTCATATAAATATTTATTAATCTCATCCATTACAATATCATTTGTTTCAACACGAACTCCTAAATCAATACGATTATTTTTAAAGGAAACTCCGTATTTACTTAATGTTTGAGTTTGCCAATCTGATCCACCTCTACCTATGCCAATTACTACATATTTGGCTTCTATAGCTTCACCATTACTTAAAACTACACCTTTAACAATATTGTCAGTAACAATTATATCCTTAACTGCTGTTGCAAACATATAATCAATTTTTGTTTTCATTTCCTCAAAAATACTTTGCAATACTTTTAAATTGATTTCAGTGCCTAAGTGTCTAACTTCGCTCCTAAGAAGCTTTAATCCGACAGCAATTCCTCTTTTTTCAATATCTAATACTTCCTTAGTATTAGGGTCAGTTATTTCTTTTGGAGCACCATGATTTAAATTAATTTGATCAACGTATTTAATTAAATCTAGTACTTCATCACTATCTAAATAATCGCTCATCCAACCGCCAAATTCATTAGTTATGTTAAATTTTCCATCTGAATAAGCACCTGCACCACCAAATCCACATGTAATTGAACATGCTGGTTTACAACCGCTATTTCCATACATATCTTTGGGACATTGTGTTATTTTCTTAGAAAGAATTGGACAAGTTCTATGGTAAATATCATTTCCTTTATCTATTAATAATATTTTTAAATCTGGAGCTTTTTTCATTAATTCATAAGCAGTAAAAATACCCATTGGTCCAGCACCAACAATAATAGCATCATATTTTTTCATGTCTTTTCCTCCTAAAACTATCATTTTTTAAGTTGTATTTATAATATAATTATAACACAAAATGATTAAAAAAACAATTGTTAAAATAGAAATGACTATAATGAATTTTACTTCATTATAGTCATTTTCTAAAGGGTTCTATAAAACATTATTTCTTTAATTTTTTAGAACAGCAATCGCATCGTGAACATTCACTACATCCACATGAGCATGAAGGTTTTCCTTTTTTCTTTTTAATTATTTGTAAGATAAAAGGTAATAAAAACAATCCGATTGCAACGACGATAATTATATACTCAAACCATTTCATACTTGTTTCCTTTCTTTTTAAGCTACTTGTGCTTTGCGTTTTTTAGCTACATAATATCCTAAGAATACGATAGCAACAATTAATACTACAATCAATAAGATTCCAAGAATTACTGATGCTTCTAATAATGCGCCAATCCAATATACAACTAAAGAGATTACATAAGATGCTAGTAACCACCATGCCAAAGTTACATAGAATCCTTTTTTACTACTTTCAGATTTTGCAGTTGCTACTGCTGCGAAACATGGAAGTGTGAATAGGTTGTATACTGCAAATGAATAAATTTGTGCATTGGTTAAATTAATTGCACCTTGAACTAATCCTAAATTTTCCATTGTTGTTACAACGTCTTCTTTAGCAATTAATCCTGTAATTGAAGCAACACTATATTTCCAGCCATCATCACCTTGAGCCCATCCTAGTGGATAGAATACATATTTTAAGATGTGTCCTAAATCAGCTAACATACTATCTTCCATTTCAACCATTCCTTGCCAGAATGCCCATTTGAAATTAGATAAGAACCAAATTAAGATAATTGATGCTGTAATAATTGTTGAGGCTTTATACAAGAAGTGTTTAAATTTATCCCATAAGTGAGCCATCAAATTTTTGAATTGAGGTCTATGATATGCAGGCAACTCCATAATGAATGGTGGCACATCATAATTTTTACTAAATAATTTCATAATGATTGCGGCAACTATTGCTACTACAATACCAAATAAATAAATTGAGAATACAAATACATCACCTAAGAATTTACCTGCAACAACAGCAGCAAGCATTGTCCAAATTGGAGCTTTTGCCCCACAGCTAAAGAATGGTGTAATTCTAATAGTCATATCTCTTTCTCTTTCATCTTCAAGAGTTTTAGTTGCCATCATAGCAGGAACACTACAACCAAATCCCATCAATAGGGGTATGAATGCTTTTCCTGATAAGCCAAATTTTCTAAATGCTCTATCCATGATGAAAGCAACACGCGCCATATATCCTGAATCTTCTAGAATAGAAATAAACAAGAACAATAACAATACTTGAGGAATGAAACTAAAGATAGCATCTAAACCACCTAATAATCCATCAACGATTAATCCAGTATACCATGTGCCTTCAGGCATAAAGCTACTAAATAAATCCATAATAGAACCTGTTAACCATCCCATCCAACTTTGTAAAAATACGCCTAAAGAAGGAATTCCTTCTAAGCCTTGGAACACTTCTTCAGCTGCTTTTGCTTCCTCAACTAAACCATCATATCCCATACCAGTAAAGAAATTAATCCACCATTCACTCTTTATTGTTAAACCAAATATAGAATTTAAGAATAACAAATCTTCAGAAAATACAAAATGGAATACAACAAACATAATTACAAGAAAAATTGGAATACTCCAAAATCTATGTGTTAGCACTTTATCAATCTTATCAGATTTAGTCATTGTTTCAGCACTTGTTTTCTTAACAATTGCCTTACTAAAATATTTAGAGATATATTTATATCTTGCATCAGCAATCATAGCTTCAAAATCGCCTTCAAATTCATTATCAGAAACTTGAGTTTTTAATGTTGAAACATCTGACAAAACTTCCTTGTGGCTTTCAACTTCTATCGAATCATTTTCAACTAATTTAATTGCATGAAATAAAGGACTACTTACTTTTGTTTCAAATTCTTTCTTAACATTGTCAAATAAATTTGTTAATTCTTTATTCTCAATAACAGTTTTTCCAACTCTTGGTGTTTTACTTGTTTCATAAGCTTTCTTCATTAATGCTTCTACTCCTTCTTTTTTCAAAGCACTAATTTCAACAACTGGAACACCTAGTTTTTCTTCAATTTCATTTTTTAAAATTGTTGTTTTATTTTGTCTAACTAAATCCATCATATTTAAAGCAATTACAACTGGAACATCTATTTCTAAAAGTTGTGTTGTTAAATATAAGTTTCTTTCTAAGTTTGTTGCATCAACAACATTAATAATGCAATCAGGTTTTTCATCGACTATATAGTTTCTTGAAATTACTTCTTCAGGTGAATATGGGCTTAATGAATAAATACCAGGTAAGTCAACAATATCAACTTTTTCACCAAGTTTCTTATAAACACCTTCACGCTTATCCACTGTAACACCAGGCCAGTTACCAACATGAGCAGTAGATCCTGTTAATGTATTAAATAATGTAGTTTTACCACAGTTTGGGTTACCCGCAAGTGCAAATTTCATTATCTTACTACCTCCATTAAAATTTTATTAGCTTCATCTTTTCTTAAACTTAATTCATATCCTCTAATAGTAACCTCAATAGGATCTCCAAGTGGCGCAACCTTTTTAAGTGAAATTTCAGCGCCAGGTGTTACTCCCATATCAAATAATCTTCTTTTGATTTTTCCTTCAGCTTCGACTTTTTTTACGACTCCAGTTTCTTTAATAGCAAATTCATTTAAATACTTTATCATATTATCCTTCCCTTTCTGAATTAATTAACCATTATTTTTAATGCCGTTTCTCTATTTAGTGCAAGTGTAGATTCCATTACTTTCACAATTACATCACTTGATGTATGTGATAGTACTTTTACTTCACTTCCAACACAAAGACCTAAATTTAAAAGATGTTTTTTTGTTTTTTCATCTGTCATAATTTTAGAAATTGTTAAACCTACTTCCATAGGTGCTATAAATAATGTCATAAAGCCCTTTCTAGTTAGTGTATGCTAACTAATAATTTAATTTAAAAGCTACATTATGTAGCTATAGTTAGCAATTGCTAACTTATTACCTTTTAAAACAGTTAGCTTAAGCTAACTTACAATTATATTTTATACCTTTTTATATAAAAAGTCAATTATTTTTATAAGAAAACGATTGTAGATTTGCAAAAAAAAAAGAATTGTGATACAATATTAGAAAATAGAGGTACACAATGAAAATATATAAATCAAGTGAAGATTATTTAGAAAGAATTCTTGTTTTAAAAAAACAAAACGGAAAAGTAATATCCATTGATATAGCTAATTCTATGAATTTTTCAAAACCAAGCATTTCTCGTGCAATGAAAAATTTAAAAGCAAACAACTATATTACAATTAACGCAAATGGTGAAATAGATTTAACTGAAAAAGGATTAAATATTGCTAATAGGATTTATGAAAGGCATGTAATACTATCTTCTTACTTTATGCGATTAGGAGTTAGTGAAGAAATAGCTAAGGAAGATGCATGCAAAATTGAACATGATTTATCTGACGAAACTTTCGAAGCTATAAAAAACCATATTAAACAAGAAAAATCTAAGAACTAATTCTTAGATTTTTTTGTTTTCTTTACTATAATAAAAATTACAAACATAAAAACAATTACACATGCTATAATGATAGCAATTGGCATTATATTAAATGTCGTTTCTGATCTAGTATTAATAAATACTAATCCTTCTTTGTTATTTTTTTCTTTTACATCATCTGCTAGGTAATGAATTATAAGTTCATTATCTTTTTCAATATCATTATAACTTAACTCAATACAATTGTCTTCTACTTTGATTATATTGCCATTAAGTGTAACATAATCAACTGTATAGCTATCATCAGGAATAATTTGGTAAACGACTTTACTATCTTTAGTAATTTTAGATATAGAATTAATTTTAGAAGTAGAATCATTTGCATAAATGGTACCTTGAATTTTTCCATGAGTACTAGATGACGTAACATAGATATTTTTATAATCTGTTGTCTCTTTAACTGCAACAACCATAAAAGGACTAAAGTCTGATACAACAACTATTATTCCATATTCAGTAACTACGCAATCTATTTCTTCTGTTAATGACGGATCAATGTTTCCTAATACATCCTTTTTAAAATGATATACTTTAAATGTTACTCCTTTGTCTTTTGCACTATATCCTTCTGGAAAACCAAAGGCAACTTTTACATAAGATCCTTCCGGTATTTTTGTAACTCCCCCGCAAACATGTAAATCTAATTCATAAGTGCTTGATTCCAATATTTCATTTTCATTAATTTCTTTGACCACTTCTTTCATTTTTTTATCGTTTTGTGTTGAAGGTTTAGAAGTCACTAAAACTAATTGACTTCTTTGGTTTTGTGATATTTGATTTCCATTATTATCTAAAAATCCATTCATACTTAAATCACTATTGTCAATTAATGTTGGTGATGCAATAGCATCAATATATAATCTTTGATCATTAAACACTTTTGAACAAACTACCCATGGTCTGGCAAATACTAAGTTTCCATACTGAAGAGGTTGATTATTTATACCAACAATATTTATAGGAATAAATTTATAGCTTAAATTATCATGCTCATACATTTTACTTGGTATTAATGTAAATGTTATAGTATTATTATTAACTATTCTTACGTTGTTTATTTTAATATAATCATTTAAATTACTTGATTTTTCATTATAAACATAAACATTAATTTCTTTAGTTTCATCAATTTTTTTGATTTTTAAATTATACTTAATACTTACATCATAAGTTTTGTCTACTTCTAACACTGTAGTTGGTGATGGAGTTATTTCTAAAACCTTAGGATTATTACTTGATTCATTATAAATATCATTATATATAATATCACTTTTAGCTACTATTAAATCTTCATCTAATGCCTGGTATAATCCTTGTTCATTTGGCACTTGTGTTGTAACCAGAAATTCTGTACTTAATACATTTTGATTAAACGTAATTTCGTTTTTATTTCCTTCATATAAATATAAAGCATAGCAATTTGTCCAACCTACATATGAATCATCATTATTAAAATATTCATGTCTAGCAACTAGATATAAATTGTTTTCTTGCATGGCTTTTGCTGAAGGATAATTTAAATATTCATATTTAACAGTCTGACTATATGGCTCACTATTTTTATCATAAGTGATAGTTGTTTTTATTTCTTCAGTCCCATAGTTGTATGTTGCTAATGATGGATATTTGAATTCAAAACCACTATTTGAAATTGTATTGCTTTCTTTGTATATAGTTGCTTCGTTCTTTCCTATCAATAGATATTTATTATTATTGCTGTCATTAAATGTTGGATCAACTAAATACCATTTATTATTTAATTGCACATAATTCCATGAATGGGGTTCAATACCTTCATTATTCAGTACATATCCTATAACTTGCACCGCTTGAATATTAATAGCATCCATTAATAATTTAAATGCTCTACTATATCCTTCACACACAGCATATTTATAGACTAATCCACCTAGGACTGTTCTTATATTAGCTTTTTGGATAGCAATACCATTAGCCTCAAAACTATATTCTACATTATTAATTAATCTATTATTAATTTCTTTTATAATTGCTTCTTTTTCTAAATTATCTAAATTACTTAAATAATTTTTAATTGACTTTTCTAATTGGTTTTCTAATTCATTTATTTGTTCTTCATTTATTATTTCATCATTATAAAATGAAGCTTCTCTTCCGCTATCAATACGTGCTAAATACTTTTGGCCATGTCTATAAAAACTTATAGATAATTTGTTAAAATCAACATAAAAGATATCAGGATTATCTAAATAAAAAGCATCACGTGCAGCACCAAAATCTTTTAATATTTGTTCATTATTTAGTTCATATTTTTTTACTTCATTTTCAGTTAAAATATTGTTTGCAATTAAATCATAATAGCCATTTCCGCTTTTTAAAATGTTTTGTTTTTTCATATCATCAATTGCTTGATATATTTTTTTAGATTTATCATTTAATTGACTATAATAATAATTATTAATCACATCTGTTTTTGCCTCTACATGAATTGACACTATGACAATAGAAAACCATGTAACGATTAATAAAATAATACTTAAAACTTTTTTCATTTTTTTCTCCTTTGTTTAAAAAAAAGGATTTACTGGGTAAATCCTTATTCTTCATCAAATTTAATGTTGTGATAATAATCTTGAACATCATCACAATCATCTAACATTTCAATGAATCTTTCATATTTTTGTTTATCGTGATCTTCAGCTAATTGAACATAGCTAGATGGTACCCAAGTAGTATGATCTTCTAAAAATTCAACGTTTGGATATAATGCAACTAATGCATCTCTTACTTGTTGATATGCTTGTTGAGGAGCAAATACTGAAATTACCCCATCTTCCAATTGAATATCATCAACTTCACAATCGTGTTCTAGTAATCCTTCTAATACTGCTTCTTCATCTTCACCTTCAAAACTAAAAACAGATTGATTAGTGAACATATGAGTTACACAACCACTAGCGCCTAAATTACCACCAACTCTACTGAAAGCTGTTCTAACAGCAGTTAATGTACGATTATGGTTATCCGTTAAGCAATCAACAATCCACATTGAATTACCTGGTCCAAATCCTTCATATCTTTCTGATGTGTAAGATTCAGTACTTCCACCTTTTGCCTTTTCAATTGCTCTTTTTATAACATCAGCACTAACTTGTTCTCTTTTTGCTTTTTCAATTTCTTTCTTTAAAGTTTGATTTAATTCAGGATCAGGAACACCAGACTTAGCAGCTACAAATATTGCTTTTCCCCATTTTGCATTTAATTTACTTTTTGCTGCGGCAGTTTTTGCCATTGATGCAGCACGCACTTCATGAGCTCTTCCCATAATTAAATATTCCTTTCCTTATAAAATTACATACTATTATATCATAAAATGACCAAAAAGTAAAGACTATAGCTTTACTTTTTATGACATATTTTCATTAATTAAACATTTTCTTTTTCAATTTTTTTAACATTCTCTTTTCTTTACACATTAAATCATCTACTTTATCACAACAATCTGAATTCATCATTTTCATTGCCGCAAAAGTCATGACTGCACCAATGCCCATAAACAACATTGCGTGTTTAATTTTTTTCATTTTTACACCTCGCAATATTATTATTTGCGTTTTTTCATAAAATCATAAGGTGAAATATTTTCCATTTCTTCTAAATCTTGCATTTCTTGATCTAAAAAATCGCTAATGGAAACATCAGTTTTATCACTAATTTCTGAGAAAGCACTATCATTATCATATATTTTATTTGGATTTTTCATTATTTCATGCAGTCTATCTTGCAATTTTGTTTTACGTTTATCTTCTATTTGAACAATACCTTTTCTTAATGCTTCAATATTACCAATCATTATTAAAAACTCTTTGGCTCTTGTAATTGCTGTATATATTAGTTTTCGCTTTAACATTATATAATATTTAAAACTAAACGGAACAATTACTAGTTTAAACTCACTACCTTGAGCTTTATGAATTGATATAGCATAAGCTAAATTCAAATCTTCTATTTCTTCTTTTTCATAATGTACTGAGCCAAATTCAAACATAACATCTAGACTCTTAAAAGATTCATTTTCTATGTTTATAGCTCTTATATATCCTATATCACCATTCATTACTTGTTTTTCTTGACGATTTACTAATTGAATTACTTTATCGTTTTCTCTTAATCGTTTGCCGTTATATATTATTTCTTTACCAGTACTATTAAATGTATCTTGCAAATTATAATTTATGGAATCTATTCCAACTAAACCTTTATACATTGGAACTAATACTTGAATATCTTTAATTAAATCCATATTTGAGGCAATGCCTTGTTTCACAACTTGTTTAATTATTTCTACTATGCGATCATCTTCACATGCAATAAAGTTTCTATCATGTTGTTTTTCTATAACGCTTTGTGGAAGATAACCTTCATTAATTTCATGAGCTAATTTAACTATTGTTGAATCACTAGCTTGTCTATGAATTTTATCAAGCTTTATTGTAGATATTTCTTTACTTTCTATCAAATCTCTCAATACATCTCCTGCCCCAACTGCTGGTAATTGATCAACATCCCCAACAATTATTATTTTAGTATTTGGAGCAATACACTTAAATAATATTGAAGCTAAAGATATATCAACCATACTAAACTCATCTATAATAATTAGTTTAGCATCAATTGGTCCTTCTTCTAACGCACTAAAATAACCATGGCCCTGATAACCTAAAAATTTATGGATAGTACAAGCATTAGGATGCAATGTTACTTCTTTTAATCGCTTACTCGCTCTTCCGGTTGGAGCTAACAAGTATATTTGTTTTTTTATTAAATCAGGCTGTTTAAATAATGATGCATATGCTTCAACAAGGCCTTTAATTATTGTTGATTTTCCAGTACCTGGTCCACCTGTAATAATTGTCACTGGTTCAAGTAAAGCCGTTTTGATTGCTTCTATTTGTTTATTACTATAAACTATATTATTGTTATCCATTACTTCTTTGATAGCATATTCAACTTTATTCTTGCTATAATCTAATTTATTATTATTTAAAAATCCTATTATGTTTTTAGCAACACTAATTTCATCATAATATAAATGATATTCAAAAATGTTATTATTTTCAATAACTATTTTTTTATCATTTTTTAATTGTTCAACTAAAGTATTGAATTTATCTTTTTCAATAATGATATCTTGTGATTGAGCAAACTCATTTACTTTTTCACGAAGCTCTTCAATTGGAAAATATGTATTACCAGTGCTATATACCAAAGAATTTATTATATAATTAATTAATGCATAAAGTCTTATATCTGCATCTTTTTTTATATTCATTTTTTTTGCTATTTCATCAGCTCTTACAAATGCAATTCCTTCAACTAAATCAATTAATTTATATGGATTAGTTTTAACAACGTTGATGGCTTTGTCACCAAGTGCATTGATTATCTTTACACTCGTGCCCATTCCGATGCCCATATTAAGAAGCTCAACTAAATTCTTTTCTTTAGAGTAATGAATAACTAAATTTTCATATAATGTATCTTTTTGCTTATTCGTAATATTTACATTATCTAAACAATCACGATTATCAATAATTAATTGTAAGGCATTTTCACCCAATGCTTCAAAGACTTTAGTAGCTGCTTTTTTACCTACCTGAGGAAACAAATCACTTGAAAGATAAGTAATTATTCCTTCTTTTGATGTTTCATTAATTCTTCTAAAGTTTTTTGCTTTTAATTGATATCCATAACTAGATGTTTCGAGTTCTCCTTCAAATTCATATTCTTCATCCTCAAAAGGTTTTCTATCAAAAGTGGATAAAACAGATATGGTATTAGAAAATAGTATATTTTGATAACTTGCATTTATACTATTTCTAAAATCAATTTTTAATTTAATAATGCCATAGCCATTGCTTTCATTATAATATACTATTTTGGTAACAGATCCTATTACTTTATCCATCTTTTCTCCTTTCTAATATTCTCTTAGAACTTCATCCATATATACTTTATCAATTGTTCCGCCACCTAAAACTACCTCTTTATCATAAAATACTGCAGCTTGTCCAGGTGTTACTGCTTTACTCTTATCAGGATATAAAACCTCTAGAGTGTTATCATCAATAAATCTAATAGTGACATTTACGTCCTTTTGTCTATATCTAAACTTTGCAGTTACATGTTTTTTTCCTTCAAATTTTTCATGCATCCAATTGACATTTGTAACTATGCATTTATTTGAATATAAATATTCTTGTTCATCACCTTGTCCAACCAACAAAACATTGTCTTTAGGTCTCTTTCCAATTACAAACCAGGCATCCCCAGGTCCCCCAATGCCAAGTCCATGGCGTTGTCCAATCGTATAAAACATTATTCCATCATGTTTTCCAACAACTTCTCCACTCATAGTACAAATGTTTCCTGGTTTTGCAAGTATATAATTTTTAAGAAATTCCTTAAAATTTCTTTCACCTATAAAACATACTCCAGTTGAGTCTTTTTTTGTAGCTACATTCAAATTGTTTTCCAAAGCTATTTTTCTTACTTCTGGTTTTGTTAAGTCTCCGATAGGAAACAAAGCTTTGGCAATTTGAGTCTCTGTTAATTGGCATAAAAAATAAGATTGATCCTTATTTTCATCTACACCTCTAAGCAATGTATGTTTAGATCCATCATGAACAACCCTCGCATAATGGCCCATTGCTATATAATCGCATCCTAACTCATTTGCTTTATCTAAAAAGCACTTGAATTTAATCTCTTTATTACATAATATGTCAGGATTTGGTGTTCTATTATTATTATATTCATCAAGAAAATATTGAAAAACATTATTCCAATACTCTTCAACAAAATCAACACGATGCAAAGGAATATTTAACATTTCTGCTGTTTTTTTTGCATCCATATAATCTTTCTCTTGAGGACATACATCATTAGGATTATTGGGATTTCCAAGGACATCATTATTAATGGATGAATCCCAATTTCTCATAAACATTCCTTCAACTTCATATCCTTGTTGTTTCAATAATAAGCAAGCAACAGCACTATCAACGCCACCACTTAATCCTACAATCACTTTCTTTTTTTTCATATCTATAATCCTGCTTTTATTTCAAATATTATATCTCTTAGTGACATAGCTTGTTCGAAATCTAGTTTCTTTGCAGCTTCTGTCATTTCTTTTTCTAGTTTGGCTATTAAAGCTTTCTTTTCAACTTTAGACATACTTTCTAAATTATTCATATCAACTTTTTCTTCCATTATTTCCTCTTTAGTAATGATTAATGCTTCATTGATATTTTTCTTAATTGTCTTTGGAATAATATTATGCTCTTTATTATATTTGTCTTGAATGCTACGTCTTCTATAAGTTTCTGTTATTGCACTTTCCATAGATTTAGTGACATTATCTGCATACATTATTACTTTACCATTACTATTTCTTGCAGCACGACCAATAATCTGTATTAGTGATGTTTCACTTCTCAAGAAACCCTCTTTATCAGCATCAAGTATGGCAATTAAAGAGACCTCAGGAATATCTAATCCTTCTCTTAATAAATTAATTCCAACTAGAACATCATATGTTCCCATTCTTAACTGTCTAATTATTTCAAGGCGTTCTAATGATTTTACTTCAGAATGTAAATAAGCAACTTTAATATCTAAATCTTTTAAGTAAGTTGTTAATTCTTCACTCATTTTTATTGTTAAAGTGACAATTAAAACTCTCTCATTATTGCGAATGCGCCCATATATTTCTTTTACTAAATCATCAATTTGGCCTTTTGTTTTTCTTATTTCAACAATTGGATCTAATAATCCAGTCGGCCTTATTATTTGTTCAACTATTTCATAACTTTTATTTTTTTCATAATCCGTTGGTGTAGCACTAACATAAATTACTTGATCTAATTTTGATTCAAATTCATCAAATTTTAATGGTCTATTATCAAGTGCAGAAGGCAAACGAAATCCATAATCAACTAAACTTTGTTTTCTGGCTCTATCACCATTATACATTCCTCTAACTTGAGGCAATGTAACGTGGCTTTCATCAACAACAAGCAAAAAATCATGTTTAAAATAATCAAGTAAAGTGTATGGTGTTTCTCCTTCGTCTCTAAGCGTTAAATGGCGCGAATAGTTTTCAATACCACTACACATCCCAATTTCTTCAAGCATCTCAATATCATAATTAGTTCTTTGCTCAATTCGTTCTGCTTCTAATAATTTATTATTAGCCTTAAAATAAGCGATTCTATCTTTTAACTCTTCCTTGATTCTTGTAATTGCTTCATGTAATTTATCATCACTAACACTAAATAATGTTGCGGGATAGATTGTAGCAATCTTTTTAGACCCAATTATTTTTCCAGTTAAGGTATCTATAACTTTGATTTTATCTACTTCATCATCAAAAAACTCTAATCTTATTGCTTCTTCTTTTTCACCAGTTGGTACAATATCAACTATATCGCCCTTAATACGGAATGTTCCTCTTTTAAGTTCATAATCATTTCTTTCATACTGCATTTTAATTAATCTTGCCAATAAATCTTTTCTTGTAATTATATCATGTTCACGAATCATAAATAAATTATTCTCATAATCATCTGGATCACCGATACCATAAATGCATGATACACTGCTGACTACTATTACATTATCTTCAGTTAATAAACTGGAAACGGCACTATGACGCATTTGATCAATATCATCATTTATACTTGAATCTTTTTCTATATATAAATCTCTACTAGCAACATATGCTTCTGGTTGATAATAATCATAATAAGAAATAAAATATTCAACTCTATTTTCTGGAAATAATGCTTTTAATTCACTATATAACTGCCCAGCTAGAGTTTTATTATGTGCCAAAACTAAAGTGTTTTTTCCAATGTTTTGAATTACATTTGCAATAGTAAAAGTTTTACCAGTTCCTGTAGCCCCAAGTAAAGTTTGATACTTAACACCATTTTTTAAATTATTAGTTAATTTGTTTATGGCCTCTGGTTGATCACCCATTGGCTGATATGTTGAATGTAATTTAAACATATTATTCCTTTCTATTTATGGTATTTATGATTATTAATTATCATCATTGCTCTATAGATTTGTTCAAAAAGAATTAATCGCATTAACTGGTGAGGATAAGTAACTTTACCAAATGATAATTTATAATTACTTCTTGCTAACACTTTATCACTTAATCCATTTGAACCACCAATAACAAATGTAATTACTGATGAAGAGTAAGTATAATGTTCTTCAATTTTTTTTGAAAATTCAATACTATCTAATTGCTTTCCTAAAATTGCCAAAGCAACAACATAATCAGTAGGTTTAATTACTTCTAAAATATTTTCTCCTTCTAATTCTATATTCTTTGAAACATCATTCGTATTGACTTCTTTGACTTCTATTTCTTGAACATTGCAAAAAGCATTTAATCTTTTTTTATATTCTAGTATGCCATCAGTAAAATATTTTTCTTTTATTTTGCCTACACATATTATTTTTATATTTATTATTGTTCCCATTTTATACCTCAATTATTTGCAAAGCAGAATGTTGTTTTGCGATAAAAAACTCAGGCAAATAAGTAGAATCAATATTTTCTATTACGGTATCCATTGCTAATTCTTCTGTATTGCATTCCTCACTTAAGTGGGCTAAAACAACAACTTTTACTTTTTTTGCACTTATTATTTTATTTAATATTTCTCCACATATTTGATTAGACATATGGCCATGAATTGATAGTATTCTATTTTTTAAGTACCAAGGTCTAGCACTATTCATTAACATTTCAACATCATGATTTGCTTCAATAATTAATCCATCAACTTTTTTAAGTATATCAATGTATGGAAGCGGAATAAATCCAGTATCTGTACAATACGCAAGACTTTTGCCATTTGATACAAAGATGTAACCATAGCAACAGTCTGAATCATGTTGAAGATTTAATGATAAAACTGTTAAATCATTAATTTTTATTTGTTTATTTGCTTCTATAAATTTCACCTTTAATCCATCTAATGTTTTGATATATTTTGGATATAGTTTTTTAAATGATAGTTCACTTATATATATTGGTGCACCTGTAAACCTAGCTAGTTGCTCTAAATATTTAACATGATCAACATGTTCGTGAGTTATAAATATAGCATCTATTTTTGATAGATCTATATCACTTCTTTCGACTATTTCTTTTTTACTTATTCCAGCATCTAATAATATATTTGTGTTATCTGTTTCTATATATGTTAGGTTCCCTTTTGAACCACTTGATAATACTTGAAATCTCATATTTACACCTTTTTTAATATATATATTATACATTGAAATAAGAAAAATATCAAGGTAAATAACAAGAGATTTTTAACTGCTATAACAAAAATTATTTTAGTAAAAATATAAATAATTAAAGCAACTTATTGTATAGCAAAAAAAGAGCTCAGCCGAGCTCCCTTTTAGTATTTAAATTAATTGGAAGATAAAATTATCACCAGTTATTTTAAATCATTCAATTATAATATGAATTTCAATTATATAGTTTGTATTAGTTTTATATTCTCCTTCTAGTATAAAACATCCTTTTTATTAACTGTTATATCTCCATACTTATTCATACTTGCATTTATTGAACTATTATGACAATCATTTTCTAACTCACTTGGATGAATAATTGAATTGTAATCTTCTTTGTTTCCTTCAACTATATTAATAACTTTATTTTCAACTCTATTTCCATTAGCATCATATGAGTAATAATAAACGTTATTCCATTTTTTTATGCTATTAATAAAATCATTTTTAAATATGCTTGCCATATTCATTAATGTTATCTCATCAATTAGGGAAGTTAATCTTTTATCTTTCCACGTGATTGTTGAATCATAGTCATTATGATCAGCTACATAGTATTTAATCGTTTTAGTATCTTGAGAAAGATGATAATAAGAATTGATTTTAACTGGTTTTCCATCATTTGTCTCATTATAATATTTTATCTCACCTTTATTTAAATAATATCAAATTTCATCTTCTTGTTTACATTCATCATATGTTACATCAAGAAATCTACTATGTTCATTAAGACTTATAATACTATAAAAACATAAAAAACTTACAACTATAATTACTAATTTACTTATTATCTTTTTCATTTAGTTTCCTCTCTATTCCTTTAACTATTTCTTCTAATTTTATTTTATATTGAGTTGTGTTAATTATCTCACCATCTTTTTCATAAGAATATTCTTCTTTTATTATATATTCTTGTAAATCATCACATCCTATTAATTCATCTTTTTTAATAATTACATATGGTTCATTATCTTCATATACTATTTTTTGCATATACTCATCACTATTACCCCATTCAAAAAATATATGATCAAATTTGTGATAATATCTATTGATATAATCAAGTATATGATTAAAACTTACACCTGATATTAAATATTCGCCTTCTGGATTAAATACTTCTGGTTTCCCTTTACGATATGTATAACTACTTTCATAATACTTATCATAATATAGTTTATATGTTTGATTATATTCTTTATTTGTTAATATATCTTTATATATGGTAATACTATATACTATAAATGTATCAGTTAATATAAGGCCTTTATACGTTTCTTTTATATCTTCTTCTTTTTCATATTTAACCCATGTTACATCATCATAATAATGTGGAACAGTAAATCGTTGATATCGTCCTACTTCTTTTGCTTCTTCTATATATGCACATAAGACATATATTTTACTATAATCAATTTTTCCTGTATAAAAACCATGAATTCCTGGAAACATAATACTCATTCTAATATTTCCACCTAAATAAGCATCCGCAGGCGAATCTCCCGCAGATCCAGATTCAGCTCCTGATCCTTCCATGCCTAACTTACTAAGAACTTTAATATCTTCTTTTAAATCTTTATCTATTTCTTTTTCTTTATTACACCCTGTTAAACAAAAAAACATCATAATTAAAATTATAAAAATTAAATTTCTTTTCACACAAAACCTTCTATTATTAATTTAATCTTTTATTATTTTGTTTACTCCTTGATAATACGCTTTAACTCTAAATAAATTTTCATAAGACCCTCCTTTATAGTTTTATTATATCATAAATGAATACGCTTGTATATAAGAAAATTTAATAGATTTTTAGACCAAGTTTGAAATTTGTAAAAAGGGGGGGATTATATAATCAGATTATTAAGTTGACTAAATTTATTTAAGATCCTATGAATTGTTCATTTTTTCAATCTTAATGATAAATTTGTATAATTTAATCTATATAAAAAAGAGACTCAAATGAGTCTCTTTAATTTTTATTTAACTAATGCTTCAAATTTAGCCTTTAATTCTTCAAATTCTTTAACTTGAACTTTATTATAATCTCCACTAGTTAAATTAACTTTTGCAATTGCATTCTTAGCATCAGCGATAATTGTTGCTAAGTTTTCTGCAGAAATATTTTTATATCCTGCATCATATGAAGTTTTTGCATTAATAGCAATGTTCATATAATTGATTGCTGTTGTATAATCATTCTTAATGTAAGATAAATTACTATAATATTGTTCCATTAAATAATTGATTGTTTCAACAAGGTTAGTTGTTGTAGCATCATCTGCCCATTTAAATTTACCACTATTAACATCAGCTAAGATATTATTCATTAATGCCATTTGGTATTTATAAGAACTTTCAAAGTCTGATTTAATATTAGTGTAGTATGCTTTAATTTGAGCTTCTTGGAAATCTGTTAATTCTTCTTTATCAGGATCATTAGATTCATAAATTTTAACTTCTTCTAATGTTGGTAATTTAAGAACTTTCTTATCACTAACTGAACGAGCAGTAAACTTATTAGCGATTAATACATGATATCCATATTCAGTTACTAAATATTCACCTTTTGAATTATCAATATAATCATCATATAATACGTTATCTACTAAAGCTTCACCTTTAGCCATACCTTCATCGTTAGCATCCTTATCTTGCCACATTTGTTTTAATGCATTTTCGAATTCTTCAACCATCTTACCTTGAGTTACAGTGCCTAAGTCTTCAGTCTTAACTGAAATACCTAAATTCTTGTATTCAGAAACTTTGATTGTAACACCTTTGATAGTCTTAGTATATTTGATTAAAGTATCATTGTATTTAGCATCCCAGTATAATTTATTACCATTCAATGCTGCATCTTTGATATATTGTTCTTGTTCTTCTGTAGTATTTCCTTTACCTAAA
This sequence comes from uncultured Bacilli bacterium, assembly GCA_934096585.1. Classification (GTDB taxonomy): domain Bacteria; phylum Bacillota_I; class Bacilli_A; order ML615J-28; family CAG-698; genus CAKOMG01. Next base: position 176,713 of record CAKOMG010000004.1, on the reverse strand, counting down.
ATGAAATTTGGAGCAGAATCAAATGCATCAACAATTTCGTCTAATACTGCTTTTTGTTCATCTTTACGAGTATTCTTTAAGATTGTAACAACTTGTTTATATAATGTTTCAATTGCTTCTTTTTGTGCAGCAGTCATATTTTCTACATCACGTAAATCAACTTTGTTACCATCTTTATCATCAATTGAGATTAGGAAATGAATTGCATCAACTGAGAAATAGTTATCATAAGTTTGTTGCATATATGGTAAATATACATTATTCCAATTTTCTTCTGTTAATTTTGCAATTTCACTAGATGCTTTTTTTGTTGAATTTTCATAAATATAATATAATTTTAAATCATCATTTGTTTCAACTTTGATTCCATAATATTTTCTGAAATAATCTCTAATGAAATTCTTCCATCCATAACTTGCATCAAATCCATAGTTAGCAAAGTTACCATTTGTAAAGTAAATCTTTAATGCTTCAATTTGATCATTTAATCCCTCAAACATAGTTTGATTGTCTTGGAAATCAGTATCATTTGAAACAACTACTTTAACTTGTGATTTTTTACTATCTTTATCTTTAACTTTTGCAACTAAATCAGACACTTCAACTTTTGAATCTTTCTTATCAGTTCTTGTACGAACTAGAACATCATATTCTTTAGATCCATCCATTTTTTCAAATGTAACTGTAGCATCACTTGAAACTTTTGTCCAACTTGTAATTGGTTCTTTAGAGCCTTTATTAGCTAAAGCATATTCAGTAATAATTACTGAGTCTTTTAAACTGCTTCCATTTACATATTTTGCATAATCAATTACATCGCTACTATATAACATATATTGATATCTATAAATTTCAATTGCTGTCATAGCACCTGAAACTTTTTCTAAAGATTCATATAAATCATTTGCAGTAACAGTAAATTCATGTTTACCTTCGTCATCTTTCCAACTTAATTTAGCAACGATTTCTTTATTTGATTTTTTAGTTGCTTTATAATCTGATTTATAAGTTGACATATAACTTGTTTCAAGATCATCATCATAAATGATTAATCCTAAATCATTTCTTAATTTAGCCATCTTAGCATCGATGTTTGTACTAGTAACTTGTCCATCTAATAATTCAACTACTTTTTCCCAATACTTATTGTTTTCATAATTGAATGTTACATTTCCATCATTATCAACTGTTGCAATTCCATAAGCAAATTTAGTGATTGAACCATCTTTCTTGAATGCATCTTTATCATAAAGAACACCAATTACATCTTCAACACTGTCTACTGTAACAGTAGATAATTTAGCACCAATGATATAATAACTTCCTCTTGATTGAATTGAAGTTGTATATGATTTATCCCATGATGCATTTTCTGTATAAGCACCATTTAAACTCTTTAACCAAGTTAAAATGCTTGAGTCGATACTTGTAATATCTTCTTTTTGCCAATATAAAGTATTTAAAGTATTTTCTTTATCTACTTCACCATCTGCATCTAATTTAATGTCTCTTTCGAAAATTACTGCTTTGTATAAATCTTCTTCACCAGTAGAATCTTTAACACCTGTATTTTCATACCATGATTTTTCAGTATCATTTAGTTTTTCATATTCACTAGCTTTAATAGTTTTAATTGAATAATGAACATTTTCTTTTAATGTTTTTTCTGCATCTAATTTAACTGTATTATTATATAACTCAACCATCTTTAATAAGATTTCATTACGAGTATATTGATGAACATTGTTTTCTTCATTTTTATAATAATCATCCTTAAATGGTTCATTTGTTGAAGGATCAATTCCTTGATATTCAAACCATACATTTGAACTCTTACCATTTTTAGTAACAGAAACAATTTTAACTCCAACTTGTAATAATGCTTTTTCAGCAGCATCCTTTGAACTATATTTAGTAAAGATTGCCCAATAACTATCATTATTATTTGTTGTATAATTTGATTCAACACTTGAAGAAGAAATTAAAGCTTCACTTGTTGGTTCTTTTGGTGCTTTATCAATTTCATCATTATTATATTTATATAATTCAGCTAAATATACTGCATATGCCTTAATATACTTTTCAAAAGCTTCAACTTGATCATTTCCGATTTGATCTCTTGTATAAGCTTTCTTAGCTAATGTCAATACATAATAATTAAATAAAGCTTCACATTTAGTTGCATCTATTGTTAATTTTCCATCTTTATAATCAACTGCATTTGAGCTAATATCAATGCCATTGTTGATTTTCATATTTTTTATATATTTTTTAACACTATCTCCTGCGCTAGCAATTTCTTCATCAGTAGTATAATCTTCTTCTTTATATCCATCTGAGAAGATTGCTTTTTCAACAGCTTCGTTAACAGCATTAACATCTTCTTTAGCTGCATCATAGTAAGATTTTCCAGCTTTATTCTTAGTTTTTGATAAAGCTTCTTTATCAAGTTTATTAACTAATGAAGCAAGACCACCATTTACTTTTAATGATTCATAAACTTCGCCTTTCTTAACATCAATTTCTTGATTGTATCCAAAGTTACTTTTTCCAACCTCATATTTTACATATGTTTGATCAGGGTTAGAAACGCTTGGATTAGCTTTGTCCGCTGAAAAAACTGTGACACAAATTGCTACAACGATAATAACTGCTAAAGCAATAATTAAAGGCAGCATGCGATTAAAAATTGTTTTTTTATTCATAATAATTTCACTCCTTATTTTGTTAATTACATTATTTGTCACGTTAACAGTAATATTTTACCACTTTTTGTTTAATTTTACAATATAAATTTTATTTTTTTAAAGAATACATTCACTTTTTCTTCTATATTTTAGTTTATTTTAAGTTCGGTATATAAAAGTTTTTACGATCAAATGAACTAATTGGAGCTGTAAACTCACCTTTTTTTGTTTTTTCAACTTCTGGTTCTAATGCTGCAAGTTTAGAATCACAATAGTCTAAAAAGTGAATTAATGTAGCTTCTGGAGTCATCGGTTCCTTTGGTGAACCATATTCTAATTGTCCATGATGCGATAAAATAATATGCAACAAATTTAAAACTTCTTCACTATCTTCAACATTCAATTCTTTAGCTACACTATATATTTCGTTAGCACCTAATGATATATGGCCTATTAATTTACCCATTTTTGTATATTCTGTTCCTTTAGGGCCACTAAGCTCATATAGTTTACCAATGTCATGTAATATAATCCCACTATAAACTAAATCACTATTAATAAATGGATATTGGGCTAAATACGCATCACTCAGTTTTAACATACTATATGTGTGATATGCAAGACCTGAATAATAATTATGATGCATTGTTACTGCTGCAGGATAATTAAAGAAATCATCAAAATGTCTCTTTAATAGTATACTAACTATATTTTGTAAGATTGCATTATCGATTTTTTTGAAATAATCATTAATTTTGCTAGCTAACTCATTGCTTCCTATTTTTGCTTTTTCATAATAACTTGTCAAATCAACTGATCCATCATTTGGTATTCTTTCAATCGATAAAACATTTAGCTGTGTTCTGTTTTGATATTGTTTTGTTCTTGCAACTACTTTATAAACTTCACCATTTACTAAAGCTTTTTTCATATCATCAGTAAAGTTCCAAATTTTTGCTTCAATTTTTTCTTCTCCATCAAAACCTAACATACTAGCATAATCTTCGTTAGTTGACGTTTTTTTAATTTGAACATCTGATAAACGTAATATTAATTCAACTTCTTCATTATTAGAAGTTAAAATGTCTTTAATTTTCTTCATTTCTATCCTCGTTTTTTATGTAATCAAAAACAAAATCTTCTAACTTGTTTTTGAAATTATCTTGATTTTTAATCATGTATTTTAAATTTTCATTATTTAAAAGAAATTCAATCGTTTTTGCGGATAAAAGATCAATATCATTTTTAATCTTTAAATCTTGCATTTCTGTAAGTTGCAAGTCACGCTCTTTTAATAATCTTTCTTGCTCTTCCAATCTCTGTTCTAATCTATCCAAACGATAATTTGTATACTCATCATGACTATCAAATGATTGTGTCTCATCACTACTTTCAATTTCTTCCATTGGAGCATCAAATAATTGTGCATTTTCTTCCATTATTGGATTTACTTCATCCATACCATTCAAATTATACTTAATGCCTTTTTTAGTTAAAATAGTTAAAGCTTTCTTTTCAATTGTATTATAATCATTTGGAATTTCGCGATTCAATACTTCTTGTAAAATATCATCTATTATTTCGCTTACTAAAGGATAATCATCTCGGCTTATAATTTTCATTAAATCCTGTCCATTGTAAGCTAATTCATTAACTCGCTTTATTGGAAGTGAATCCCATTGTTTTTTAATTTTTTTCTCTTTATTTTTAGTACGTCCTAATAAATAATTAATTCGATTTGCTTCTAATGAAGTATCTAATCCATTTACAAACAAAGTCATTGCGTCATATTTAGCAGTTCTATTAGTACATGCAAGTGTAAATATATTCACAAATGAAGAAAAATTTTTAATAAATGGCTGATACCTATCATCAATATTTCCGGAATGGACAAACGCCATCAATAAAACCTCTTCAATATCTACTTTTTTATAATGGTTAGACAAATAATTAATAACCCATTTCAAGGAAGGAATAGATCTTTCAATATTTGTGTTATCCATTAATATTATTGCCTTTTTTGCATATTTACCATCAAATATTTGTCTTAAATATTCATAATAGGTTTCTATATCCGCATTATCTAAATTTCTTCTTCTTTTAGAAATTGCTCTTTTAGTTTTTCGTACTATAGTATAGTTTAGTTCACTAACTAATGCAAATGCCTTAATCATTAAACTTGGATTCTTTGTAAATCTTATTTTTGCATTTCCAATATGAGCAATTCTTTTTTTCTTAATATCATTGTAACCATCATATGCATCCGTAAGTTTACCACTATGACTCATAGCAATAGCGTTAATTGTGAAATCACGATTAGCAAGGTCATCAAGCAAATTCTTCGAATAATGTTTATTTAACATAGTATTATTATCTAATCCATCAGAAACCATGAAAGTATGAACATAAAAATAATAATTGTTATATAAAATTTTAACGCTGTTTCCATCAACATCTTCTATTTCACAATTTTTAAATACGCGTTTAATTGCATCAACTGTTGCGATAGTAGTAATATCAACTTTAGTAATTTCTTTACCTAAAATTGTATCTCTTACCACATCACCAATGAAATAAGCTTCAAATCCATTATTGATTAACATCTTTAACAATTCTTTTCCACTGCTTATATACTCGCTCATTTTACGTTCTCCTTTCTTTACATTTTTTAAAATATTTCAAAGTAATATTATAATACCACAAAAGACAAAAAATATCTACTACTTTTTATGTTTTTCTTTTCTTTCATGAAATTTTAGGTTATAATTATAGTAGGTGATTAAAATGTACACAATTGATCAAACGTATAAATATACACAAATTATAAAAAAAAGCACATTTATTTGTACTCTTATACCTGTAAAAAATATTGATGATGTTAATCAAAAACTAAAAGACATTAGAAAAAAATATTATGACGCAACTCATAATTGCTATAGTTATGTGTTAACAGATGATGATAATAATGATGTCATAAAAGCTTCTGATGATGGTGAACCAAGTCAAACAGCAGGCGTAGTTATTTTAGACGTTTTAAAAAAACAATCATTAACTAACGTATTAGCAGTGGTAACAAGATATTTTGGAGGCGTTAAATTAGGAGCAGGCGGACTTGTTAGAGCCTATAGTTCAACAACAAGTGAAACTGTAAAATTAGCAACCATTAGAGAAATAATTAAAACTATACCTTTAACTATTACAATTAACTATTCCTATGTAACTGAGTTATTAAATCTTTTTAAAGATTTTGAAATTACAAATCAAACTTATAATGAAAATGTTACTATTACATTTATCATTCCTGAAAAAGAAAAAGAATTTTTAGTTTCTAAAGTTATCAATTTAACTAAAAACTCTGCATCTTTTTCATAATAATTCAATGATTATTTCCTATAAAAAAGAGACTATTTGTTTTTAGTCTCTTTTTTTATATACTTTCTTCGCGTTGATTCGCCTCCACGAATGTGTCTAATTGCTTTATTATATTCTAATAATTCCTTGACTTTTAGATATAAAGAATAATTTAATTCTTTAAGTCTTTCGCTTAAATCTTTGTGAACTGTTGATTTACTAATATTAAATACTTTAGCTACTTCTCTGACTGTCAAATATTTTCTTAAAAATAAATGCGCCTCTTCATAAATTCTTTCTTCTATAGTATTAAACATCCTTTTCACCTACATTACATCTATATGTGAAAATAAAGAATTTATGTTAAAGATAATTAAAAATACATCTTTATATAGTAACTTATCTTGATTTTTTTATTAAAATCTTGTATAATTATATTATAAATTTAATTCATTAAGAGGAGATTATGTCAGTTTTAGTATGTGAAAATATATCAAAAGTTTATAACAAACAAGAAATAATACATAACTTTTCATACAATTTTCTTGACAATCAAATTTATGCAATTATAGATAATGGTAATGTTAATCATAGTGAATTGTTAAGTTTGATATGTGCTAAAGAAAAAGCATCATCTGGAGAAGTATATTTGGATGGAGAACCATTATTTAAAAACCAAATAATGAATGAAAGATTATGTTATATTTCTAATGCTACAACATTTCCTGGATTTCTAAAAATTAGTGAAATATTCACTTTAATGAGTGAAGTATTTCCAAAATGGGATAATGCTTTTGCATTTGAACTAATAACTCATTTTGAAATATCTTTAAAAAATAGATATTCACAATTATCAAGCAAAAAGAAATCCTTGTTACAAGCCGTATTAGGTTTAGCCAGTATGGCTAATATTACGGTTTTTGATCATCCATTAGAAATTGTGGATGCAAAAGACCGATATGACTTTTTTGAATACCTATACAAAAATCATGAAAGATATCCAAGAACTTATATTATTTCAACATCTTATATTGATGAAATAGATTATCTTGTAAATAAAGTATTATTTATGGATCGAGGTAGATTATTCGCTCAATTTACTATTGATGAAATTAAGGATAGTTTTAGATATTTAACTGGTAAAACAGAAGTTTTAAAATCCTTAATAAGTGGTGTTAAAATAGTTGGAATTGAAGAAAGAGGAAAAACTTTAACAGTTTGTATTAGACAAAAATTATCAAAGGATGATATAAGAAAATATCAAAAATATTTAATTAAAATATCTGAAGTTCCAATTAGAAGTGTTTTTATCTATTTAATTAACTTGCGTTTAATGAAGGAGAAAACATATGGAATTGACTAATATTTTAAAAATCCAATTTAATAATTTAAAAAAGATATTAATAATTTTTTTATCATGTATCTTATTTATTAGTTTAATCTTATTTATACCTTTTAATGATACTATCAAATATTATATTGGTTCTTTTACTTTGTTTTGTGCTATTGTTTTTACTGCTTTTATCGCGGCATCATTATATGGTAGTTTCGGAAAAACTTACGCCTTTTTGCAAAATAATAGGTTTATATATTCTCTATCTATCATTATTTGGAACATCACTTTAAGTTTAATTATGCTTTTATTATTTACAATTATGAGAATAGCTATAATTAAATCAGGATTTAATTTTAAATTTGTTTGTGTAATTATAGGTTTATTTATTTCTACTTTTAATTTAAGCTGTTGCTATTCTTTATACTTTAGATATCAAAAGATTTTTAGAAAAGTATTACTTATTCTTGTTGTTATTTGTTTCTTGTTCTTTAATAAATATGTTATGGGATTTATTTCTAATGTTTCTCATGAAATCTTAACTGAACAAATTATATCAATTGCACTGTTTAAACTTAATCCAATTAATTATATTTTAATAGTTTTGGGTTTGAATGTTATTATTAATTTTTTAAACCTAATTTATTATTCTAATTTTAATATTATAAAAAGTTTACCATAAATAAAAAACACTAGTTCACAATGAACTAGTGTTTTTCTACTATAATAATTAAGCTTTTAAAAAATCCTAGGAAAACCTAATATTTATTCACCAATTTTTAATGTGGTTTTACCAATTACTGTTTCTGGATCGTATGTCTTATTATTTTTTACAACTTTGAAAAATACGTGTGATGCTAATGAACTATCAAATTCGCATACTCCACTCGTTCCAATAACATCTCCTTGTTTAACAGTATCGCCAACTTTAACATTCGTTTTTGATAAGCTACTATATTCAGTGTATACATCATTACTATGCTTGATCGTAACTGTCACCCCATAAATTGGGCTTTCTTGTACTGTTGTCACTTCACCAGATAAAGCACTACAAACATCAGCATCTTTTTTATCAACAGCTGATAATGCAATACCACTACTTGTGTAATATTTCTTACCATATTGGATAACAGCAAGTTCCAAATTTTCATCAGTATATGATGAATCATAGAATTTTCTTACAACAACGAAATCGCCTTTGATAGGAAGTCCCATTGATTCTTCTGCTGGTTTTGGTTTATCATCAGGTTTATGTCCATCATCTGGCTCGTTTCCATCGTTAGGTTGCTCTATTGGATCATCATTTGGCTTTTTATGTTCATTACTCTTAGCAATACTAAGTGAAATAAAAAAAGCCGCAAAAATTAAAACTAACAGCCCTACAAAAACAATTTTTTGAGCTTGTTCTCTATTTAAGTTTTTAAACCATTTTTTCATTTTATTCACCTCATATTTATTATTTACAAGGTAAAAACATTTATACATCGTTTATTGAAATATTTTTGCGATTCTTTCAATGATACTAACAAAACAGTTGGCAAATAAAAAAGCAAAACCAACACTGACTATAAATAAAACTATTTTTAATTCTCTCACTTTTCCTTTTTTTAAGATTTTTTCATAATCAAAGCATTGCAAAGAAGTATATAATAAATATATCGAAGGAATTAAAACAATAAAAAACCATATAGTTAAAACAATATCTAACATAATTTATAATCCTTTCATAATTATTATATCATACTATTGAGTTTACATAAATAGTTTTTTTTGATATAATTATTTTCGGTGATGTTATGAAACAAATAAATAATTTAAACGAAGCATTAGAACTTTTAAATACTAATATTCTAATCGCTTCAAACTACAATATCAAAAGAATTTTTTTTATGAAAAGCAATAATAAAATTTTAGTAATCAATGAAAATATCAAATGTTATATTACTGTTCAAGAATTCATTAATGATTTTTTAAATTACAAATTTTATTTATATAAAAATTTAGAAGACATAGATATTGATCAAGAAATTCGCTTATTGCGTCAATAACTAGAAAAATTTGTAAATCTTTGTTTTATTTATGAAAGCCCTTAACAAATTTGACAAAATTTGTTATAATATGAGTGTAAAGAGGTGCGTATGAAAAAGATTTACATTTTTTTATTAATTATTTTTTGTTTTATGTTTATTGGATGTAAAACAAAACCTGAACAAAAACATTCAATAACATTTATTAACCTTGATACTGATTCTACAACAATCAATATCAATGATACTGATTTCATTCCAATAGATTATGATGGTATAGGCGATTTTAGCGATCTTATCATTTCCACAAACAATGATATTATTACTTTAGAAAATGAAGTATTTACAGGCGTAGAAGGCGGTATTGCAGTTATAACTATTAGTAATAAAGAAAAAACAATAGTAAAACAATTTATTGTATACGTAAATGATAATATTAACTATCGCAAAAGTACACTAAGATTCAATTTTAATACTAATGGATTATTAGTTGGCAGAACTCTTGACTTAGGAATTGAAAATATGACTAATGTTGGGGCAAAATCACTTGATGAATTTGAATTTAGTGTTTCTGATAATACTATCCTTGAAATCACACCAGACAATAAAATTAAAGCATTAAAAGACGGCCAAGCTGTTGTACATGTAAGGCAAAAGAAATTTCCAAGTAATATTGGTGAAGAAACTATCTATGTTGGATCACAAGCAACTACTACTACTAAATCTGGAGAACCTGAAGGTGCACCTTTAGTTCTATATTTTGATGATGGCAACTTTGTTATTGATGCCAGTGTTGATGAACAATTGCATATTGTGGATGCTAAAAACTTACAACGTTATACTTATAAAACAATTAATGAAGATATTTTAATCATATCTGATACAGGATTATTTATGGGAGTTCAACCAGGAAAAGCTACAGTTTTAATAACATCAAAAGATTCTTCAAGCAATAAAACTAATGCTAGAATTACTGTAGAAGTTACTGGATATAGAGAAAGAGATTATATAAATAAAATTTTAGATATAGCACTTGCAGAAGAAGGATATAAAGAATTGACAGGAAACAATGACACTAAATATGGCGAATGGAATAGCTGTAATTATGAAGCCTGGTGTGCAACATTTGTTTCATGGTGTGCAAATAACGCTGGTATATCTAAGCATATTATCCCAAGGAGTATTTCTGTTTCAGTATTTAAAAGTAATTTTGAACAAATGAATCGCTTTTATTTCAAAGAAAATTACACACCGGTTCCTGGGGATTTAATTATATTTGCAAGTAATGGAGCAAGCCATATTGGTATTGTTGTAAAAAGTGATGACACTACTGTATATACCATTGAAGGCAATACATCCAATATGGTAGCTCAAAGAACATATCCACTTGATTATAATACAATTACCGGATATTGTCATCCCGACTATAATATGAAATTTAATAAATAAAGGGTTAGCATTTTGCTACCCCTTTATTTTTATACTATCTTTAACGCGCTCTAGATAAACTGTACTATAATTATAACAAAAATATTTATTTAGATAATTTATTCTTTCTTTTTCTCTATCAATTTCTTTAATTATTTCATCTATATTTAGCTTTTTTGGTTCTAAGTTTCTATTATAAAAATTTTGATAAGTTATTTTATTAATTATTTTTGTATCTAAAGATAAACCATTAATATGAATTGAATTAGTTCCTAATAATGATTTTTTATTGATTTCAATATCAACTTTGGATTCTTTCAAGAAACGATAACATAATCTACTTCTATTAAATGCATCAATAATATTTTCTTCTTTATCATTATCATAATAACATCTAGATATATCAGTACCATAAATAATTCTATCTTGGTATTTAATAAAAAAATCTTTTGCTTCTTTTAAATTTTTTGATAAATTTTCAAATAATTCTATTCCTGGAGTTATATCGACACATACATTTGGATATTTGCTTAATATTTTATCTAACCTATTTAATTGATTTGACATGAAAAAAAAGTGAGCAAAGGTAATATGTAAAAGCGGATGCTTGTCTAATACATTTTTGATTTCATTGTATTGCTTTTCATTATTAATAAAAGTATTGTCATAAAACCATCCTGCTTGTTTGGCCCAAACAGGTATTTTATTTATATCCCAAAATTCTTCAGGATCATTGACATGCCATATAATATTGATTTGTTCTTTTTCTATATATTCAAACACTTTATCCCATTCATCATTGTCAAAATTAGGTATTTTAAAAATTTTTCGTTGATCTGGTTTACCTTCTAACATTTTAATACCATCACATCCACAATTCATTAAATGCTTAATATGCTCTATTAAGTTGTATCCCATGTTTTGATTTTTTAAATATTGTGTTGCATCTAAACTGCCATATACATATAATCTATCTTTACTTAAATATTTTGCATATAGACAATCAATAGTGTCCGATACTTTATATCTATCTATTTGTGCAACTAAATTTCCTCTGGTAGCACAAGAAATATTCAAAGCATCTTCTACTTCTTCAAATGTATGAGGAAAAGAAAAATGAATATGAGAATCTATAAGTGGTGCATGTTTTAAAGGCAGTGTTCCTTTCGCTTCTATTTGTCCTTTTAAATATTTTATTACACTATTAATTGATAATGGCGTATATTCATATAAGCATATAAAATTAGATATATTTTGTAATTTTTTTAAAATCATTGGACCTTTAAACGCTATTATATGTGTGTTATTGTTTTTTATTATGTTATTAATTTCTTTTACATAATTAAAACTGCTATTTAAAAATAGGACTATATCTTGATTTTGATCTTTATAATCAACAATATCAAATATTTCATTTTTAAAATTAGTTTGTAAGATATTTTTTATATTAATATTCTCTCTTTCTTCAACAATTGTTTTATAGCTTCCCATACCAATGACAAATTTTGTATGACAATTTATTTTTATATCTTTTCCTTTTACGATAGTTATAGATTCATCTACAATATTTGACATTATTTTTAAGTTTGTTTGTAATGGCACATACTCTTCAAATGTTGGCATTTTTAAGTCTTCTTTGAGCTTTAAAATTCTTTCTACTTTTCTATTTATTTCATCAATTGATAATTCATTATTTTCTATAGCTTCTTTTATTTTCTTCAATACTTCCTTTTGAATGTTTTCTGTTTGACTGATTAAAACTATATCACTTCCAGCTTTCAAACTCATCACAGCGGCATTTTCAGTGCCATAATAGTCTTTTATAGCCTTCATTTCTAAACAATCAGTGATTATTATTCCTTCATAATTTAATTGGTTTCTAAGCAATGATGTTAAGACATTTTTAGATAATGATATTGGAACATTATCATATTCTTTAAATAATATATGAGTAGCCATTATTAAAGGAGCGTTTAAATTATTAACGAAGGGAATCATATTATTATGGATTTCTTCTTTTGAAAGAGATAACACAGGCAAATTAAGATGTGTATCTTCTAAAGTATTTCCTTCACCAGGAAAATGCTTTAATGTACATAAAACATTATTTTCTTTAGAACCTTGAATGAATCTTTTGGCCATGTATGAAACATAATTAGGATCATCTCCATAACTTCTAACATGCCCTGTTTCATTTTCTAATTTAGGATTCAAATCCAAACAAGGAGCAAAATTTATATTAATCCCCATTTTATTTAAATCCTCTCCTATCATTTTTCCAACAAAATAGCTAGCATCAGGAAAGTTTGATGAAGATGTCGTCATTTGTGATGGAGGAATAATAAAAGGATGAGTTAATCTTGTTACTGGTCCTCCTTCTTCATCAATCGCAATAAAAGGAATTATGCCTGTTTTATTTATTACTTCTTGATATATTCTTTTATTTAATGCTTGTAAATCTTTTGGATTTTTATAATTTCTTGAAAACAATATCACATTACTGACATAGTTATTTATTAAACTTTCAATATGACTACTATAAGTATCACCATCAAAGCCTACCATTATTAATTGTCCTATTTTTTGTTCTAAAGTCAAATGTTTCATAATATGTCTCCTCACCTAATTATAACATATATTATTTGTATTAACAATTTTAAATTAAAAAAGAGTTAGCTATACTAACTCTTTTTATAATTTTAATTTATTTGATTGTTTTTCCTATGGAAAAAGCAAGACCTACTTTTTTACCTAATTCAACGTAAGTGTTACCAGCAGCATCATAAACTATTAAATGTAACTTTTCTATATCTATTGTTCCTTTATCATCTAATACTTTTTCATCAGCTAATACATTTACAATATTTCCTAATACTCTACCATTATCATTTAATGCAACTTCACATTCTAATGATAAAGGAAAATCAGTAAAAACAGGGGCATTTACGAATTTACTTTTTTCGTAGTTTAAATGAGCTCTATTAACTTTATCTTTTATTTTTTCACCAGATACAATACCAACGTAATCAGCTTCTGCCATATGTTCAACATCTGCAAATGTTACAGTAAAAGCTTTTGTTTTTTCTAAATTTTTTGTTGTTTGATGTGACCCTAAATTAATTTCAATTTGATAATAATCACTAATTGTTCCCCAAGCAACATTCATTGCGTTAGGTGTTCCATCTTCATCATATGTGCCAATTATTAGTACAGGCATTGGAAACAGATATGTTTTTTTACCTAAATTTTTTCTCATTTTTAACTCTTTTCTTTCCTAAAAGGATATTATTAAACTATAACTATTTTAACTCTTTTGTTTCTTCTGTTTCTTCTTTTTTGTCTTTTTTTATGTTACATAAGAAGTTTGCTAGAATTCCAAGAATTAATGCGCAAGCAACTTCAGTAATTGTTACTTTACCAATATTTAGAGTCATTCCTCCAACTCCCGCAATTAAAATTATAGCAACAACAAATAGATTTCTATTATCACCTAAATCAACATCTTGAATCATTTTTAATCCTGATACTGCAATAAATCCATATAGTGAAATACAAACTCCGCCCATTACACATGAAGGTATTGTTGATAAGAATGTTGAGAAAGGTCCAAAGAAAGAAATTACGATAGCCATAATTGCAGTTGTAAGAATTGTAACAACTGAAGCATTTCCAGAAATAGCAACACATCCAACTGATTCACCATATGTTGTGTTTGGACATCCACCAAATATTGCACCAGCAATTGATCCTACGCCATCACCTAATAATGTTTTATCAAGACCTGGATCTTCTAATAAATCTTTTTCAATAATTGTTGAAAGATTTTTGTGGTCAGCAATGTGTTCAGCAAATACAACAAATGCAACAGGTACATAAGCTACTGCTATAGTTCCTAAATAAGTGAAAAATTCTTTTGAACTTGAAAAGTCTTTTATACCTTTAAATGCTTCAATAAATGTAAATGAAGGAACCCATTCAATTGATTTAAATTTATCAAAATCAATTATTACTAATTCTTGAATATTTGCTACTTTACCAATTACAGTGAAAATTGTTGCTAAAACATATCCAGCAAGTATTCCCATTACAAATGGAATCATTTTTATCATTTTTTTACCATATACTGAACAAATAATTGTAACAGCTAATGTAACTAGTCCACATAATAAACCGATATATGTTGTATATAATTTTAATCCTTCTGCAGTATTTCCTTTCAATAAATCTCCAACTGCATTACCAGCAAGTGATAATCCTATAATAGCAACTGTGGGTCCAATTACAACAGCAGGCATTAATTTATTAACCCATTTTGTACCGCAAGCTTTAACAAGTATAGCAAGTACAACATACACTAAACCAGCAAGTCCTGCACCTATTAATAATCCTAAGTATCCTGCACTAACAGTGACAGCTCCAGCAAAAGCAGCACTCATTGATCCTAAGAAGGCAAATGATGATCCTAAAAATACTGGACTCTTAAATTTTGTAAATAATAAATAAACAATTGTTCCAACGCCTGCACCAAATAATGCGGCTGCCATACTCATTCCATTTCCAACAATTCTAGGAACGGCGATTGTTGCAGCCATAATAGCTAAAAGTTGTTGAAGAGCGAAGACTAAGATTTGTCCGAATTTGGGTTTGTCATTAACATTAAAATACAATTTCATAATTTTTTCTCCTTTTCCTAAATAAAACATCAAGAATTGAACTCTTGATGTTAAAATTGTTTTTTTGATTAAATTGTTGTTGGTACAAAGAAGTAAACAATAAATAAGATACTAACGATAATACATACTACTGAAACGTCCCAAACAGGTTTAACAGCATTTTCTTTATCTTTAGAGCATGCATATTTAATTACTTCAATAACATAGCAGAATACTGAGATGATTACATATACTAATAAGCCAAATCCGATACCAGTTGTAATTGAGTATGCAAGTGGCATTAAAGCAATTGTAAAGAATGATGCTACAGCTTCTTTGATGTTTGTAACTTTTAAATTAACTGCACCTTTAACCATTAAGCAACCAACAAATACTAAAGCACTTGCTGCTGCAGCAGATGGAATAGATGCAATAACAGGCATAATGAATATTGATATTAAGAAGCAAATAGCAGTAACTAAAGCAGTTAAACCAGTTCTACCACCAGCTGCAATACCAGATCCACTTTCAACGAATGTTGTTACAGTTGAAGTACCAAATACAGCACCTGTACATGTAGCAACAGAGTCAGAAATCATAATTTTGTTATATCTTACAGGTTTACCATTTTCATCAACTAAACCTACAGGAGTACAACATCCAACAACAGTTCCCATTGTATCAAACATGTCGATCATACAGAATGTAATGATTGTCATAATGATTGCCATTACTGAGCCTCTGTTTTCTTCAGCAAATGCAAATGTCCAATCAAATCCTTCTGTAAATGCAACTAAGAATGAACCTTTTTCTGAATCTAGTGAGAAGAAATTTTTAAAGTTTTCAACTACATTCCAACTAACACTTGAATTCCAAGTAGTAATTCCAAGAGGAATACCTAAAACAGTAGCAGCTAAAATACCAATAATAACAGATCCTTTAACATGGAAATGTTCAAGAATTGCAATAACAATTACTCCAAATAAACATACAATTGGTGCTGCAGGAGTAACTGCTGCTCCGCTACCTACATTAACGATTTGTTTTACCCAAGAAGAAAAATCAATTAATCCAACTTGAGTGAAAGCATTATGAACAATTAAACCACAATTTTGAAAACCAATATAAGCAATAAATAAACCAATACCTACAGAAATAGCTTTTCTTATACATTCAGGGATACCATCAAATATTAATTCTCTTATTGAAACTCCTTTAATAGTTAAAATAGACAACAATAAGAATAATACACCTGAAATAAATACCATTAACATTGCATTTCCGTATGTACAATGGAATGCTCCATATCCAGCAACTAAACCTCCAACCATTGAATTTAGCCCCATACCTGGAGCTTGAGCCAATGGAAGCTTAGCTAAGAATGCCATCAATAATGTACCAATAATAGCACCAAGGGCTGTTGCAATAAATACTGATGACCATCTTGGATCACCTGATCCAACAATTTGATTTGGATTAACAGTTAAAATGTAGGCCATTGCTAAGAATGTAACTATACCAGCTATGATTTCTGTTGAAAAAGTACTACGTGTTTCAGAAATCCCAAAAAACTTGTCAAGTTTTTCTTTAAAACTCATTTTTTCATTACCTTTCTAAAAATGTAGTTAAGAGCCTTCCCATAAAAAAGAGACTTTCACAAGCCTCAAATCATACTAAAAAACTAATTAAACTAATTAGATTTTAATCGTAGTCCTATCATTTACGGTGACAGGGTAGAGACTTTCGAACCAATTATCGAATTTATACGACTATTAACTTAACTATATTATACCTTATTTTAATAATAAAAGCAATATGTTTTTTGTGTTAAATGTTTTCATTTTTTTACACTTAATGACATTATTCCATTAGTTTTTTATTTATAATGTTTTATTTTTTTTCTTGACCATTTGTACTAAGAATCTAAAGAATGCATCCCCAATTTGTTTATAGCCATCTATTGATGGGTGCAATCCATTAGTTCCAATTCTTTCTGTTGTATCACTTCTATTATTTACCTTTACCATTTCATATGGATAGTTATGTTCACTATCAAATTGACTCTTAATATCTGTATATAAAGAAATATCTTTTAATTCTGTATTAACATATTGTTCTAACCATTTATCATAGTTTAATACACTCACCATATATCCATACCAATCATTATAATATCCACTCGCTCCATAGCATGCTGTAACGCCACCATTTACACAAGGTACTTCAATTCCCATAATACCAAATAATGCTTTAGGAAAAGCTTCGTGCAAGGATTTTAAAAATAAGTCGCCATATACTTGATGATTTGGAAATTCTTCAGCGTAAGGAATATATAATCCATTTCCAGTCAAAAATGTAAATATTAAATCAGGTTCTTCAAAATTATTATCCTTTATATATTTTTTAAAATCTAATTTTTGTGTTTCATTATTCCAAAAAGGATTGGCATCACAATATTCATAAGATTCTACTTCTATAGTAAAATTGTCTTCTACTGCCCTTAAACTTGTTCCAATCTTTGGGTTGACAGTTGAAGTATTATTTTTTCCTCTTTTGAATTTAACAATATTTTGATCAATATTGGTAACAATAAAACTTAAATCATTGCTTAGAAATTCTTTATTTATATATTTACTTTCAACTTTATATTTAGTTTTCACAACTAAATGAGATGTTCTACTTTCTGTTTCATATCCACAAAAAGTTTTCCATTGCCATCCTCCGTATCCTTCATATCCTATTTTTTCTTTTTTCATAATACCAATAAAATTTAAAAGGTTAGGATATTTATCTTCAAATTTTTTATATCCAACATATGGCCATACACCATTTACTGTTTCACTATCGCCAATACATAAAACATTTAATCTTCTTTTTGGTTTTTCTATTTCATTAACAATTAATATTGTACTTGCTGTTTCCATAATATTACCATCATCATCATAAACATTAATAGAAAGTGGATAATTTCCAACTTCATCTTGCGTTGGGGTGAAAGTAAAGTAACGATTATAAGTATTGCCTTTTTCACATTCTGCTTTAATATAAAACTTATAAGGATTAAAACTTTTAATTACACCACGATAAAATAATTCAAATCTATCTCCAACTACTAAATAATATTGTTTAGGTAAAAAAATCATATTTCATTCCTCATTATTTCTTGATTTATTTGTTCATTTAACTTTTTCACAAAACCTATAAAGAAAGGAATTGTAAATAAAAAAGTTAAAAAGTCCGCAATTGCTTGAGTCATTTCCACGCCTTGAATTCCATTAAGTAAAGGAAGGATTAAAATAACAGGTATAAAAAATATTCCTTGACGGCATGAAGATAATAAACTCGCTTTGAATTTTTGTTTTGTTGATTGAAATGTCATATTTGTTATTACATTTAACGTTAGGAATGGTAAGGCAATGCATTGATACCTTAACGTTGCTTTTCCAATTTCAATTACTTTCAAATCATCATCAATAAACCACTTTATAACACTCTCAGCAAAAATAAAGAAAAATAAGCAAAATAGTGTCATAAAGATTAAACTAAATATAAATGTAAAATACATTGCTTCTTTAACTCTATCATATTTTTTGGCAAAATAATTATACCCACATACAGGTTGATAACCTTGTCCTATTCCTAAACACATAGAAAATATAACCATAAATATCTTACTAACGATACCCATAGCCGATAATGCCGCTTCATCACCATAAAGTCCTGCTTGACGATTAAGTAAAATGGTAGCTATACTAGCTAATCCTTGACGACATAATGAAGGAAGGCCAATTTTTATTATTTCTAAATATATGCTAAATTGTTTTGTAATTTTAAAAATTGATAATTTAATAATGCTCTTTTTGAAAATAAACATAGAAAGAAGTATCAAAGCACTTATAACTTGACTAATTAATGTTGCTATAGCTGCACCTGAAATTCCCATTTTAAAAACATATATAAATAATGGATCAAGTCCTATATTTAAAACTCCACCAGTTGTTAAGCCAATCATTGCTAGTTTTGATTTTCCTTCTGCTCTTAAAAGATTATTCATTATAAATGAAGCCACCATAACTGGAAAACCGAATACAATGTACAAAGCATAACTTCTAGCATAAGGCAAAACTTTGTCTGTTGCACCAAGTAAACCCATAATAGAATCCATGAATATAATACAAATTATGGATAAAATTATTCCTAAGGCAATGGCTATATAGAAAGAAGACGAAGCAACAACTTGGGCTTCTTCATCTTTCTTTTCACCTAGTTTTGATGAAATCAAACTACCTGCTCCCATTCCAAACATAAATCCTATTGCTTGCACAATAGCCATTAATGAAAATACTACACCAACTGCTCCTGAAGCATATGTTCTTTCATCTCCAATTCCAATATTAGAAACAAAAAATGTATCTGCCAAATTGTAGATTGCTGTTACAAGCATACTAATGATTGTGGGAATACCTAAAGATATGATTAATCTTTTTACAGGCGTTTGTGTCATTTTTACAAATTGTTGTTCTTCACGATTCATAAACTATTCCTTACTCTCTATTATTTACTATTATTATTTAGTTTAATCATAGTTTCTAAATCTATTATTTTTGTTCCTTCTTCATTAGTTACTTTTATGCTGTATTTTATTACTTCATCTGTAATAGGTAGTTTTATTAGTCTTCCTGTATTATCGATTAAATCATTATCGCATATAAATTCTATTTTAGTGTTATCAATAAGCATCAATATTTCGTATTCATATTTTACTAATTCTAAAAAGTTTTTCCAAAGTCCGGCATGTCTCATTGTCATTGGACAATCTTTACCACTAAAGAAATGATGAGGCTTTACTCTTGATATATCTAGATTATTATCTTTTAATAAATGAGCTACTAATTTTGCCGTTTTATGCCATGTTAAATATAAATCAGATCCTTTATTGACCATAGTTTCAATTCCAATACTATTTAAGTTTCCACCTCTATTAGCAATGCATTCATAACTACTACTATAATATGTAGGGCCCATATAATATGTATCACCAATTAAATCAATTCTTATACCTTCTTCATTGATTCTTGATGTACATTCACTTTTATATATTTCATGTTCTTTGACTTCTTCTTTTGGTTTTCTTGATTGTAATACACCATCACTTGCATAATGTAATAACCCATCTTCTCCTTTTTCAAATGTTACAACTGGAGCTTTAATACTCGATTTTTCACCATTGATATAGTAATATCCATTATTTATGTCTATACTTGGATTTTTAACATTTCCTTTAACATTAGTGTTGGTAAGAGAAAAAGGAACTATTAATTGATCACCGGCATGATATGCAATTTCATCATCAGGAATTTGATGATATATACCATCACTTCCAGAACTATAATGCCAACTTGTGCCGCCACCACCATTACTAACATATTTTGCATGGGCTAAAGCATTTGCACTTTCTGCTGCAGATGCTGTATCATGAACAACAATATATTGTGTTGATGCTTTTTTAGTTCCAGGTCTATTATCATTGCCACTATCTTTATTTAGTGGGGCAATAAACTCCGTTACTTCATGCTTTCCAAACCAGTATTTAGATACACTTCCTAATACTTGATAATTATAATTAAATTGATATCCAAATACTTCAATATCCTTTACAATTATTTCTTTTTCATTTGCTTCTTTAAATAGTTTTGTTAATTTTTCTAGTTTACTCATTTTTATCACCTTTTTTAACTCTATTTTAACATATTTTTAAAATATAATCTATTTTTATTTATATTTATTTTAAAAAATGTTATAATAAGACGAGGTGATAAAATGAACAATCCAATTATAAAAATTACAATGGATGACGATTCAACAATTCTTTTAGAATTATATCCGGATATTGCACCCATTACTGTTAAAAACTTTTTAAATCTAGTTAATCAAAATTATTTTGACAACTTATGTTTTCATCGCGTTATTGAAAACTTTATGATTCAAGGTGGAGGCTATTATATAGATGGAAATACTATTAAAGAAGCAAAAAAATTAGAGCCTATAAAAGGTGAATTTAAAAGCAATGGTGTTAATAATACCTTAAAGCATGAGCCTGGAGTAATTTCAATGGCAAGAACAAGCGACCCTAATAGCGCCACATCACAATTCTTTATTTGCTCTGCTACTACTCCCCATTTAGATGGTGATTATGCCGCATTTGGAAAAACTATAGATCAAGAAAGTTTAGATAATGTTATGCGTATATCTAAAGTATCAACAGTTAATGTTGGCGGTGGAATGACTGATTTTCCTTATCCTATAGTTTATATCAAATCAATTGAACAAGTAAAATAAAAAATCCCTTTTATAGGGATTTTTTTCACAACCATATATTTACAAAAATAATTTTAATGTTTAATTTTTGCTAAACCGCCTATTGAAGTTTCTCTATAGGCCTTTTTCAAGTCCTTGCCAGTTTCTAACATTGTTTGGATGGCATCATCAAATTTAATGTAATGATTACCATCTGTTAACATTGCAAACTGTGAACTATCAATAGCTCTCTTACAAGACATAGCATTGCGTTCAATGCAAGGTATTTGCACATAGCCATCTACTGGATCACATGTCAGTCCTAAATGATGTTCAAGAGCAATTTCAGCTGCGTACTCAATTTGTTTATTTGTCCCACCTTTAATATGTGTTAGTGCTGCTGCAGCCATAGCACAAGCTACCCCTACTTCGCCTTGACATCCAACTTCTGCTCCAGAAATTGATCCATTGGTTTTTACAATATTTCCAATTAAACCACCAACTAATAAACCTTCTACTATTTTTTCTTTATTCATATTATAAAACTTATAATGAGAGTACAGTACTCCAGGCACAACACCTGATGCCCCACATGTCGGTGCTGTAACAATTAACCCTCCTGATGCGTTTTCTTCACTAACAGCAAGTGCTGATGCAAAAACTAGAGTTGATATTGTTTTGTCCTTTAAATATTCTAAATAAAAAGAATGACTTCTGCGATGTATCTTTAATGCTCCTGGCAATATATTTTCGTTTTCTATTCCTTTTTCAACACTTTGAAACATTTTATCAATTATATCATTGCCAAACTCTATTATTTCTTTACCTTCATTTTCTAAAACATATTCAAATAAACTAATATTTTTATGTTTGCAATAATCTAATATTTCTTTCATATTTTTTTCTTTATACAAATCAATACCAAATGTATTTCTATCTTCGTTTAAATTCTTTAAATCGCCACCTCCAATAGAAAATACAAGCCATTCATCTATTAATTCATTTTCTTTATAAGCAAATAATTTCATACCATTAGGATGATAAGAATAATATATTTCTGGTTTAAATATAATTTCCGAATTAATTCCCAATACATTTTTTAACACAATATCAGTTAAATGCCCTTTGCCAGTTAACGCTAAAGAACCATATAATTCTACCTTAAATGAGGTTGCTTCTTTATTTCTTTCTTTGAAAATTATTGCTGCCCTTCTTGGTCCCATTGTATGTGAACTCGAAGGACCAGTGCCAACTTTATAAATACTTCTTATTGAATCCATTAATCTTCATCCTTTAAAGCATTTGCCATCATTTTTCCTATTGCAACTTTTGGGTTTTGATGTTCATATAAAACGCTATATACAGCATCAATTATGGGAGTATATATATTTAATTCTTTACTAGCTTGATATGCGGATACACACGTTCTAGCTCCTTCAACAACCATTGTCATTTTAGAAAGAGCTTCTTCTAAATTATCCCCACTTCCTATCATTACACCAGCTTGATAGTTTCTACTTAGTTTTGATGTACAGGTAACTATTAAATCTCCAATTCCCGTTAAACCATATAATGTACTTTCTTTAGCGCCCATTGCTACAGCAAGTCGTTTCATTTCTGCAAGCCCTCTTGTTATTAAGGCAGCTCGTGCATTAACGCCAAAACCTAGTCCTTCACTGATTCCACTGGCTAAGGCATAAATGTTCTTTAAGGAACCGCCTAACTCCGCACCAATTAAATCATTTACTGTATAAACTCTAAAATAAGATTTATTACTGAACATCACTTGCACTTGTTTTGCAATTTCTTTATTATCACTTGCGGCAGCAACTAATGTTAAATTTTGCATCACAACTTCTTCTGCATGACTTGGTCCTGTTAAAGCAACAAAACCTTCAATATACTTATTATCTATTTCTTCATAAACAATTTGTGATATTCGTTTATGAGTATCTGGTTCAATTCCTTTAGAAGCATTAATGAATATTTTAGGTTCATTAATTAATGGTTTCATTTCTTTTAAAACATTTCTAATTACAGCTGTTGGCACTACTAACAAAATGTATTTATTTTTTAAGGCTTCATTTAATGACGTTGTTGCTGAAACAGTATCTGGTAATATGCCTTCTTTTAACTTTTCTTTATTTGTATGATATGTATTAATTTCATCAATTGCTTTTTTATCTTTATCATATAACAAAACATTATTACCATTGTCACCTAAAATTCGAGCCAATGCACATCCCCAACTCCCCGCTCCTACTACTGTTATATTTTCCATAATGTTCACTCCTTTTTTATTTTTTATTATTTAAAGATGGTGGTGCTAAAAAGAAAATAATTGTAAATATAATAAATAGCACTGCAAACAATCCACCTAGACTAAATAAAATTATTGTGATTACTTTATTGATTTTTCCAATAATGAAATAAATTAATATTACTACCATTATTACAAAACTCAGTATTGCAAATATCGATGCAAATAAATTGCTGTTATCTTTTTTCTTTTTCATTTTCTACTGTCCTTATTAAAGTTAAAGCACTAAATTTCCCATTAACCAATCCATTAAATATTCCTCCATTTTGTGATAAATTAGATGAACATAAAAATAGATTGTTAATTGATGGCACTACTAAATCACAAACGATATTGGATCCATTTGGCATATCAAAGAAGCCGCTAGTATATCCTTCGTAACAATTGAATTCATTTTCAATATCAAATGGTGTTACAATATCAACATAACTAATTTTTGTTTTAGGAAAATGTTTTTTGAAATTAGTAATAACCAAATCAATTAATTCATTATAAATCTTTTTTAAAACTATCGGTTTATTTAAAAGGATTTTTAAATAGTCGTAATCATTTTTATTTTGATTAATAACGCAATACAAATATTTTCCATTATTAATTAAATGCAAATAATTAAAACGTTGTGTATTAAATCCAAATTCATTGACTTCCAAAAAAATCTCATTAGCTACAATATTTTCGCTAATTAAAAAACAAACAATAAATTTTCTATTCAAATAATAATCATAATGATTATTAAATTTCAAATTCAACTTTCGATCAATATATTTCTTTTTCAATAGATTGTTATATGTATATAACGGGTCGATTGCACTAATAAAATAGTCGCCTTCAACTCTCTTGTCATCATCTAAAACGACATTCGATACATGATTTAAATGATTGAAATTAAATTTTGTGACACATTTACCTAACAATATTTTCCCACCTAAATCATTAAATTCTTTGTTCAGTTCTGCTATTAAATCATTTTTTACACATTTTAACTTATCGGAAGTTATCAATCCTAGATAAAAAATAAGTGAACTCATACTACAATTTTCTGGTAATATACAAGAAAAGGCTCTTCTAATTATAACACTATTAAACTTTGAAAAGTATTCTTTTATTGATATTTTATGATATTTACTATTAATTTTGTCTGTCATAATATGTTTCTTTTTCTCTTTACTATATTCAAAAAAGCGAAAGAAATCTTGTGGTTTGACAGAGTTAATATAAAATAATTGGCCTTGTTTTATAAGATTAATTAACTCAATAATGTTTTTTTCATCATTTATTGAGTAGTTTAATAATTCATTAAATAATTTTGTTATATCATTATATATGCATAAACTCTGATTATCTGTCTTATAAACAAAGGCTATGTTAGAATCTATAAATTGTGGTTTAATATTTAATTCTTCAAAAATTTGATTGTCAATTAACATTTTTTTAGGATAATAATATAACAGAGGATGTTTATTGAATTGCCCATTTTTTCCGCCTATATAATCATTTTTTTCAATGATATTAACTTCATATCCTTGTTTTAAACATATAACCGCACCTGCATAACCCGAAATACCACTTCCTATTATGATAATTTTTGGTTTATAATTTATATTTTTTACCATAATATACCTACATCAATGGCGCAAATAATTTCAAAATACATACAAATAGTTTGTATAACAAATGCTTACTTTCATATACTTTTTTGGATGGCATTTGTGATAATTCTTGTGTTTTTAGAAAGTCATCTTTAATATCCTGAATTACTGGATTATTTATTATTAAGCAACCACATTCAAAATGATGAACTAGACTGCGATAATCCAAATTAATTGTTCCAATAATTGCACACTTATCATCTGCTATCATTGATTTAGCATGAATGAAACCAGGAGTATATTCATAAATTTTTACACCAGCTTTTATAAGTGGTCCATAACTATTTTTTGTAATGATATTAACAATTTTTTTATCTGGAATTCCTGGCGTAATTATTCTTACATCTACTCCTCTTAAAGCTGCATTACATAAAGCGTTACTCAACTCATGGTCAACAATAAGATATGGAGTTGTAATGTAAAGATATTTGGTTGCTTGATTAATCATATTCATATAAGCATTTTCACCAATATAATACTCATCAATTGGAGCAGGGCCATCACCAAATGGTTGAAAATAGCCACATGACTCTATTTTTTCGTTTAAATATTTATTTGAACCATAATTGGCATATTTTAACTTTTCATTACCAAAAATATTATAACTTTTTATAAACATAAAAGTCAAAGTTTCAACAGCTTCACCATATAATCTAATTCCGGTATCTTTCCAATGTCCGAATCTTTCTATATAATTACAGTATTCATCCGCAATATTGATACCACCAGTATAACCAATGTAACCATCTATAACAACAATTTTTCGGTGATCTCTATTGTTATATGCTACATTAGCAAAAGGTCGATATTTATTAAATTTTATACATTTAATGCCTTTTTTCTTTAATCTATCATCGTAATTATAAGGTAAAACTTTAATACTTCCTATATCATCATATATAACTCTTACCTCTACGCCTTCTTTTACTTTTTCTTCTAAAATTTCTATTACTTGATCCAAGATTTTTCCTTTTCCTAAAATGAAATATTCAAGAAAAATAAAATGTTTTGCATTTTTTAAGTCTGTTAATAAACTGGCAAAATAGTCTTCGCCTGACCTTAAATATGTGCATGAAGTTTTGGAAAATACTTTTTCTTTTGCAGTTGCGGTAATGTATTTCACTTGACCTGCTAGTTCTGGATCAATATTTTCTAATTCCACTGTTAAATCCTTTTTATTAGCTAATGCCCTTTGCCTCATATCCTCTTCACTTTGATATTTCCTTCTCATTTTTCTAGACATAATTACATGTCCAAATAAGAAATAAACAACTAATCCAAGTGAAGGAATTAACAATACAGCAATAATCCATGGTATTTTATATTCAGGTTTCTCATACTTATACACAATATGTAGTAATATTATAATACTTAAAATTCTACATCCCACTGACACATATACAAAAGAATCTTCTAGATAAGCCAATAAAATTACAACACCAATGATTTGAATTAGTATCAATAATGAAATAATTATCCATCTACTAAAAATTGTTTTTATAACCTTCATTTTATTCCTCTTTTCTATTCTTCCTATATATAATAAGAAAAAGAAATATTTTTATAATAGTAATTGTAATATTATTATACCATATTTGTTTAAAACATTCCATAAAAAAAAGACTTACTTATAGTAAATCTTTAAAATTATTTTCATTATAAATTTTTATTCCGTGTTTTAAAAACAAATTTGATGAAACACCATTGCCGTTCTTCAAAGAATGAGTAAACGATCCATCATATATTTTTTTATAACCACAAGAAGGACTTTTCGATTTTAAAATAACTATTTTTACATTATTTTCTTTTAAAATTTCTAAAGCTTTAATAGCTCCAAGTTGGTAGTTCTCTGTTACATCAAAACTATTTGCATTTATAACCTTATCATTCTTTATTTCAGCTGGTGGTCTAGGAACACCTAACCCACCTAATACTTCTGGGCATATAGGCACAAGCTCATATTTTGATTTTAACTCTTCTATTTCTTCTATATAATTAGAAAGCCCATTGTACTTACAATTAAACCCTAATAGACAGCTACTTATTCCTATTTTCGTTTTCATGTTCTTTTTTTCTTTGTTCTTCAGCTTCTTGCACTTTTTTGTGATATTCTTCTATAAATTTTTTAGTTTCTTCTTGCTCGTTTTGCAATCTTTCTTTTTCTTCTTGCTCTTTTTGCAATCTATCTTTCTCTGCTTGTTCATCCATTATTTTCTTTCTGCCATCATATGTAATGTAAGCTTTAATCATCTTAATGAACATAAATGCACAAAATAAAATAACACAAATAAAAATAATACCAAATATTAAATAACTAATCTTTTTATCATTGACATATGTACCTAACATAGAAATAGATGCAATAGTACATATTATAAACAGAATAATGTCTCCTATCATCCATGTTTTTAATTCTGATTTATTGGCTTTTTTAAACATATTACTAATCCTCCTTAGATGTCACACTAATCAATTGCTTTTTCTCTTTTTCTTCAATCTTTGATAATAAAGCAATATACTCAAGTTGAAGTTTAACGATATTCTCCAATTCTGAATTTTCAGAATAATCGGCAAGAGATATATAATTTACTCTCTTGTCACGTAATAAACCTGCCACTTTTTCTTTTTTGCCTTTTGGATAAACAGCAATGGATTTGCCTTGTTTATCCTTTACTAAGCGCATACAAGGTATATCTGTTATCCCATCACCTAGATAAATCATATTACGATATAACACTCTTCTATCTTGTTCAGACATTTTTTCATTTACTGTATCATCATCATTAATTCGATCAACACCTTTAGAAATTCTAAACACAAATTGAGTTTTCATGGTATAATTTATTGCTAGTTTCGGCCAAATGGCAGCACCATTTTTATCATATACATATTCACACGCATATATTTTTTTAAATTCATGGGCTATCTCAGACCCTTCTATAATATCTTTTATGCCCGATGAAATAATATAATGTTCCACATCAAGTCCTAAAGATGCTCCATAATCATTTATACGTTTAAACCATGAAACTACTCCTTTATAAAATTTAATTGATGTACCTAAACTACGCAAATATTTTTTTGTTAATGTAATTCCTTTTTCTTCTGCTTTTGTAACCATCATATACATATATGCAAGTATTTTTTCCATATTTTGCTTTTCACCAAATACTGATGTTTCAGTCCAAAACTGTTCAGGTGTCATCTCTAAATCTGGAATAAAACCATAATTTTGCATATCTTCATTACATAAAGTTTTATCAAAATCATACATTAAAGCAACTACTGGTCTTTTTCTCATATATTATCTCCATTTTTAATAATTATATCACAACAAATATAAAAAATCAATTAAGTAATAGATTTAATATTGCAAAATTGAACGCTTTATTGTATAATTATATTATCATAATGAAAGGAGATTAATTATGAAAAATTTAGTAAAAGCGTTAGAAAGACTTCCATGGATTGTTCGTGTGCTTTTAGTATTATTATATGGTGCTTATGGAAATTTAATTAGATTATTCAAAAGTATCGCTGCAAACAATGTTTTAGGAATTGTTTTAGCATTAATATTATTATTATGCGGAGGATTTGTAATTCTTTGGATTGTGGATTTAATTTGTGTATTATTAGGCAAACCAATTTGGTGGATTGACTAGTTATAATAAAAAAAAGGAACTCTTGATGAGTTCTTTTTTTATCTAAATATTCTATTTTTCTTTGTTTTGATCTATATCATATTTATATAACCGATAAACATGTGATATCTCTGCACCCAACTTTCTATAAATTTTCATATTATAAGAATCATTTTCTTTTATTCTTCCAATTGAAACATTTTGAATATTTTGCTCATCAAGTAATTTTAATAATTGACTACATAAATATATTCCTAAGTCAGTTTTATAATATTTAGGCATTATTCTTAATTCAATAATCTTAACTTTTTTAGTTTGCTTTTTCCTTAATCTATAAGCTTTAATTATTTTAGATTTTTTCGTATGCATTTCATTATAATCAGGAACAGCAACAATGCAGGCCATTGGCTCATCTGTTTCTTTTTCTTTTGCAATAAGAACAAAATCATAATTTATTTGCTTTTCAATAAAAGACAAATATTTTTTAATATACTCTTCTTTTCCTGGCTTTGTATCATTAAAGATTTGAGCGATTAGCTCGTTTTTATTTTTTATTGAACTTGCCTTAATAATTTCAAAATTATATCTTCTTCTCATTGTCAATGCAATAACGTTTAAATCTTTTTGTCTAATTAAGTTTTCATTTATTTTCAAATCCACATAATCATTTAATTTTTCAAATCCAAAATTCTCAAGAATATTTCCATAATAATTATTATTATAAGTACTAAAAACAGAAGGTGGAAAATCAAATCCTTGAACCAAGACTCCATTATCATCAAAAATATCATGACTAGCTGGCCCTATAATTTTGTTCACTTCATTAACTTTCATATCCTGAAATATATAGTCGAACATTTCATTAACTATTTTTGCATTTTCTATAAAATCTAAATATATAAAGAAACAAGTTTTTACTTTTTCATGGATACCATAATAAAATGCAACTCTACCAACAATAACACTATTTTTTTCATACATTAAACATTTTATAAATTTTTCTTTTAAAACTTTAATTTTCAATTTATAAAAAATAGCCTTATCATTTTTAAATATATAATTAGTATCTCTTTTATATAATTGATTAGGAAAATCAATGAATTGTTTTAATTGTTTTTTATTTTTTACTTCAATAATTGTCATTTTTGTATTACCTGTTTGTGTTCTTTTAAAACCATTTTTTCTTGTATATTTAGTGATAATGCTTTCGCAAATTCCATTACCCTTTTAACATTTTCACCATGAAAATCTTCAATTTTATGTGCATCGCTACCAATAATAATTTTTGCGTCTTTGTACTCTTTAACGATATTCCAAAATTCTATTCTGGGATATTTATCTTTGCCATTAGCATTAATTTCTAAATATACATTATATTTTATACATGATGAAATAATTGATCTAGCTATTTGTTCATGAAACTTTGTAAATGTCTTTACATGATATAAATATAAGTCAGGATGTACGAGGCAACTAAACCATCCTTTTGACAATGCTTCTTCAACATTTTTGGCATAATATTCCATATCGTTTTCTGTCATTTCTAAGTAAGTATCAATAATTGTTTGTCCATTATAAAAAAAATGTACTCCATAATTTAAGTAATCTACTTGATTAAACAACATTTGATAATAATCATCATGATTAGGAATATATTCTATTTCTAATCCTTTTAATATATTAATATTTGAATACTTTTTTTTGGCTTCCTCTAATGATTTTAAATATACATTTTTAAATTTATCTAAAGTCATAAAACGATCTAGCCAAAATAATTTATATTTTTCCGCACCTACAAAACTTTCAGGAATTGGTCCATGGTCAGAAATGCCTATTTCTTTATACCCCCATTTAATAGCTTCTTTAACATAGTCTTCAACATCTCCAGTTGCATGACCACACAAATATATATGGCTATGATAATTGCTAATTCGATTCATTTTTATACCTCATAAGTATTAATATTATAACATTTTTAATTTATAAATTCAATACGAAAAAAAGATAATAATAGATAAATCCTTAAATAAATCTATTACTATCTTTGTAATAACTATTCTATTTGAAAATAAAAGAAATATTTGCCCCATCAGTTGTAATTTGATTAACTGTCATTGTTGTTGCAATAGTTCCATCATACCATTTTAATTCAATAGAATCATTAGTTTGGAATAAATCTGAATCTTCACTATGGCCTCCATAAATAGATCCTGTCGTAGATTCAATATCATTTCTTCCATCAGCTTCAATTAATTTAATTAATTTATGAGCTGTATAGCTATTATCATATTCAGTTACTTCCCAAATAGAATCTTTAGTTTTAGAAAGAGTTGAATCAATATGATAAATTCGTACTCCATTAACTGCAAATAATCCACTTGTTCCTTTTGATGCAGTATTTAAACCATCACATGTATAAAAATCAATAATGAAATATTCTCCAAAATATGAATTATTCCAATCTTTAGCAACAATTATTGCATCTCCACTTGCACCAAATGATTTTAAGGTAGCTGTATAATCTTTATTAATTAGAACTGTTGGAGTAATCCATCCTAGTAATGTCTTCGAATAAGCATTATGATCACCAACATTGTAATCCATCATATCGCCACCACCAATACCACCGGCAGGTCCTTTAGAAGTATCATAATCATAATAGTCATCAAGTCCTAAAGCATGACCTGTTTCATGAATGATTGTTTGTGAATTAATATTAATATAAACATCCTTTGATTCATCTTCATCATCCATAATAAATGGATCATTAAAGAAATCGTAACTTAAAAACATATAAAAATCTGTTTGCTTGTCATCATATTTTTTAGATGTTTCATCTTTTGATGTGAATGCCCACCATATAGAGTCATCAGCAGTCGAATATGGAGCAAGATAAACTAAATATACACAATCAATATAGCCATCATCATTAGCATCATAATCATTATAATTGATTGTTGAATCATAGTATGCTAATGATTGATGTAAATAAGTCAAATCTATTGCAGAATCATAATTTGCAGTTTTATCAAATTTTTCATTAGTATTGTAAACATCCATAACAGTTGCAGAAATATTTAATTTACCATATGAAGATTTTTGGTAATAAGAATTTAAACTTTCCCATCCTGTTTCTTCACTAGTCCCATTAAAAGCTTTTGTTAATGTATCTTTATAGTTTGTTGGAACAGTTTGGTCAGTGAATGCAATTGGCAAAACTAATACATTTACATTTCCTGTTGAAGGAAGTCCAACAGTTAAAGAATATTTTTCTGATAAACCTTTAATGTCAGTTGCATCATCAGATTTAAATGCATCTGTTAAAGCTCTCTTCACAATTATTTTAACTGTAGCACTTGAATCTTTATAAGTTATTGTAATTAAGTATGTCCCAGCAACACTCTTGTTATAAGTTGAAGAATCAACTGTACAAGCACTTAACTCAACTGGCTCTTCGCCATCTTTAGTAACATAACTTAAAACAATACCATTTAAAGCATCATTTAATTCTGTTTCCAAATCTACTGTTATTACTGTAGTTCCAATTTTTAATCCATACGCATCTGTTATAGCAGAATCACTTATTGCCATAACCTGAACGCCATCATACCATGAAACTACAAAATTATTTAAGTTAATACAATCACCAACTGCTAATGCAGCTAATTGATCATGATAACTGCTTTCATTAACTGATTTTATAAATACTAACATATCAGTTGTGCCATCTGTAACAGTTAATTTATAATCACCTCTTGTGCCAGATTTTTCATAAGCACTTTTTACAACTACATTATTTAAATTAACTATAGTTCCTTGTTGTGTGACTTTATTAATGTCACTAAGTGTAGTCACATCAATAGCTGGAAAAACATGATATTTATCTTCTTTAATAATTAAGCTTGTGATTGTTGATACTTCAACTAATCCTTTATATTCAGTTTTGATTCCTAATACTTCTATATAATCACCAATTTTAACATTACTATAATCTACTTCAGAATTTTTATCGAAATATAGTGTTAATGACTGATTACCATTACTAATATACATATACTGACCTAAAATTCCTGTAACATTACCTCCAGTATAAACAGATAAATTATTTTCTGTTTCATATACTTCAGATATTTCATTAATTTGTGTTGAATCTGGTTTATCACTAATTGTTGGTAAAGTAATATTCACTTTATTATAATCAGTAAACGTTAAAGTGTATTTATATGTATCAGTAGTTGTTGCATTTGTTGTGACTTCATTATAAACAGATTCACAAACTATTTCTGTTACTGTTTCGTTCTCCACTTTTATTTTGAAATAATTAAATACATCAGTAGCACTACCGTCTGTATCTTCATAATTAAAGTCTCCAATTACTAATTTTGCTACATCTTGCAATTTATCAGCTTTTGGCACATAATAACCATCCTTATATTCAAAATCACTTGCATTTAATTCATCAAAATAGAAATCATCAAAACCACCATAATATTGAATCATTAAATAGAATTCATCAGTGTCACTTTTTGTTTTATAATACTTTCCATCTTCATCATTATAGATACCATAAATTGAATCATTTTCATAAACTACATAATACTCAAATCCTTCAGAATCAACCCAGGCAATTTTATCAGTATCATATAAATAATCGATAGTGTATTCACCTGAATTACTCCCTTTCATCACAACATGAGCATTTAATTTAAAATTAACCAATTTATTAAAAGCTGTTTGAAGTTCTTTTATATCTGGAATTATTTCATCTATTTTTTTTACTGTAAATTCAATAATTTTTTCTAGTTTTGTATTGTTATATGTTAATTCAACATCAATTGTTACTTTTGTGTCTACTGCTTGTCTTGTAACTTTTCCTGTTGATGAGATGACACTTTCATTACTTGATGAATATCTAATAGTTACACCATCAAATGAATTAATAAATGATAAATCATTTGTTACATTATCTTTATCAATGTTTTCAAATAATTTCTGATATGTTTTTTCTATATAAGCTTTATCATCAGTGTCATTTTGTTCTAGTTTTTTAACAACGAAACTTACACGTTTTTCTATATTTTGATCATTCTTGCTAAGATTAATTGTAATAACAATTACCTGATCTTCTGTTCCTCTAATAACTTTTCCTGTTGTTGAAATAACACTATCATCACTTGATAAATATACAATATACACTTCACCAACTGATGATGGAAAGTTTAGATCACTAGTTACATTTTGTCTATCAATATCTTTAAATAAACTTTCATAAACTTTTTCAATTGCCTTAATATCACTATTTGATTTGTCGCAGCCAAAAAGCATAAATGAAAGTGCTAAAACCATAATAAATGCTATAAACTTTTTCATTACTTTGCCCTTTCTATATTAATTATTATAACATCTTTTTTTTAATATGTCGAGAAAAAAGAATTAGAATATCTTTCCCTTTTTAGTTTGGTTTATGTTTAAATAAGTACTTTTGCCAACCATTGCTTAAGTAATAAATTAAGTAAACTATTAAACATAATATCCATGATACAGGGTACGCTGAAAAAATAACATAAATTGATTTAATGCCTAATACATAAAACATAAATAATAAATATACAACTCTAAATACACAAATTGTTGATCCGGTTATAACCATAGCTTCTGTCGTTGCACCGGCAGCCTTAACAAATCCACTAAACACTTCTATAAAAGCATAAATAACAGTAAATGGAGCCATACAATACATCATTATAACCCCATATTTTATTGCCGTTTCATCACCTTTTGTAAATAATGCTATTAGTGGTCTACCAACTATTAGAACAATTACTACTAATGCTAAAGTTGTTAAAACAGATAATAATAAAGCTATATTTGTTCCTTTTTTTGCTCTTTTAATATTGTTAACACTTATATTTTGACTAACAAATGTCATTGTTGTAATGCCAAAAGCAGATGTTGGCATATATAAAAATCCATCAATTTTAGAATAAGCAGTTTGACCTGCCATAACTTTAGAGCCAAAATCATTGATAAATCCTTGAATTAAAAGATTAGAAATGGCAAAAAAAGCAGATTGGAGTCCTGCAGGTATTCCAAACTTTAATATATCTTTTAATTCAGTTTTATGAAATTTAATTTGTTTAAGTGATAATTTATATACATCATTTGTATGTAATAATTTATATAATACTAAAGTAGTTGATACAAATTGAGCTAACACTGTAGCAATAGCTACACCTGCAACACTCCATCTAAACACAGCAACAAACAATAGATCTAAAATAATGTTAGCTACACCACCAATAGATAAATATATTAGGGGTCTTTTTGAATCGCCAACACCTTGTAAAATACCAGCTCCCATGTTATATAAAATCATAGGAATCATTCCAATAAAATATATCCTTAAATATAAAGTTGATAAATCTAAAGTATCGTTTGGACTTTTAATTAGTATTAAAAGCCACTTGGCTCCTATTATTCCTATTATCATAAGAATAATTCCCCCTACAAGTCCAACAGCAATACCAGTATGAACACAGTCTTCTAATCTTTTTTCATTTTTTGAACCAAAGTGTCTTGCAATTACAGCACTACATCCCGTAGCCACACCTAAAAATAATCCTACTAATAAGTTAATAATAGGGGCAGTTGTCCCAACAGATGCGA
The DNA here is from genome assembly GCA_934096585.1 of uncultured Bacilli bacterium. Taxonomy (GTDB): domain Bacteria; phylum Bacillota_I; class Bacilli_A; order ML615J-28; family CAG-698; genus CAKOMG01. Next base: position 140,662 of record CAKOMG010000004.1, on the reverse strand, counting down.
TGGCTTCTGTTCCTTCAATTGCCCCAACAACAGCACTATCTACTGTATTATATAGCTGTTGAAATACATTACTAATGAAGATTGGAATTGCAAAACGAATTATAATTTTATAAATGTTTCCTTCGGTCATTAATAAAGTATTACTATTACTCAATTAAATTCCTTCCTTTCAACTATTCATGCATTAATTTATCTAATTGTTCAACTAATTCTTCTAATCTTTCAACTACTGCCATAAATGTTTCTTTTTTAGTGAAATCAACGCCAGCATCCTTTGCTTCATCCACAGGGTATTTACTTGATCCTGCTTTTAATAATCCAATATATTTTTCAAAGGCTTGTTCTTTTCCTTCTTTAACATCTTTATAAATCTTAAAGCTTGCTGCAAAAGATGTTGCATATTGATATACATAGAATGGTGTATAGAATAAATGAGGAATATATGCCCAAACAAAGGATTTAACTTTCTCTTCTTTTATATCCAAACCATAATACTCTTTATATAATCTTTCCATAATTGCACAAAGAATTTCGTAATTTATAGGTTCATTATTCTCAACTAAAGTATGTGCTTCATATTCATATTGTGCAAACAATGTTTGACGATAGAATGTAGCCATTATTTCATCTATAGCTTTTTGAAGTAAACCAATTTTTTCTTCTTTTGTTGTATTAGAATTTTCCATAAAATAATCTAATAAAACATGTTCATTAAATGTTGAAGCAATTTCCGCAACAAATATTGTATAGTTTTGTAAAACTGTTGGTTGTGCTTCAGCAGAGTACATAGAGTGAATTGAATGCCCTGCCTCGTGAGCAACAGTAAACACATCATCTAAAGTATTTGAATAATTTAATAATATAAATGGATGTAAATTAGACATACTTGATGAATAAGCACCGCTTCTCTTTCCATCTTGTTCATATACGTCAACAAATCCTTCTCTTAATACTTCGTGAGCCTTATCTTGAAAATCTTTTGGGAATTTTTTAATAGAATCAAAGAATATATTTTTAGCTTCTTCATAAGTATATTTTTTGTTAGAATGAGCAAGTTCTAAGAAACGATCATATGTATAATGATGTTTTAAACCTAAATATTCTTTTCTAAGTTCAATATATTTTTTTAAGGCTTGATTGTGATGTGAAGCAACATCCACTAAGTTCATAAATACTGATGTAGGAATATTATTGCCAAATAAATGACTTTCTAAAACAGATTGATATTTTCTTGCTTTAGCATTTGCAACACCAGTAAGTAATACTGTATTATAGATATCTGAAAAAGTATTTTTATGTTCTTCATATTCATTAAAAATAGCTTCGAATATCTTTTGTCTGTCTTCTGCTTTTTTATTGTCTGCAATTAATCCACGCCAATTGCCTTGTGTAACTGTAACTTTTTCTTTATTACTTAACTCAACTGTTTTAGAGACATTGTCTCCTACAGCAAGTGAACTATATAGGTCACCACCTCTATTAAATAAAGTAGAATAATATGATATTAATTGTTCTGATTTAGCATCTAAAACATGCTCATTTTCATGGAACAATTGTTCATAAATGAATTTATATTGTTTTACTTCTTCATCACTTTCAATATATGCAATAATTTTTTCTTTTCCTATCGTTAAGACTTCTGGATTAACCCAAGATGTAGCTTGTGATAATTGTGTTAAAAAATTTCTTACTTTACTTAAGTTACTTGCATTTTCAACATTCTTTTTGTTTAAATCGCTACTCAATGATGCATATTGATAAAGCCTTTCGATATGTTCTGTTATTTTTAAATCTAATTTTAAATAGTTAACAAATGCTTCTTGATTGTCTAATTTACCTTGATACTTTTTAACTTCTTCTAGGTAAGCATTACTTTCTTTCAAACTCTTTTCAAAATCTTCTTTTGTTTTAAATAAATATGTTAAGTCCCAATTCATTGTTTTTCTCCTTTTTTTTAAATGGACATATTTCTATGCCCATTTGATTAATCTATAATATTTTCTTTCAAATCATCTAGAGCTATACTTGCAATTCCAATAACTCCACAACCAATATGAGCACCAACAGTTGGTGTAATTGTTGTAACGTCCATATGATAACAATTTGTTGCTCGTGACTTCAATTCTTCTGCAATATTCTTAGCATCTTCAAGTCTATCTGTATGCAAAACAATGTATAAAACTTTTTTATACTTAGCTGCTTTTTCTAATGAAACATCAATACATCTAGCTATAGCTTTTGGATGTGTTCTTACTTTTTCAAAAGGTAATATTTTTCCTTCATGTCCTAAGTTTAACACCGGTTTAATTTTAGCTAGTCCACCAATGAAGCCAGCAGCTCCACTTAATCTTCCATTTTTTACTAAATATTTAATATCATCAACGACCAAATATGTATCCGTATGATCTCTTACTTTAGCACATTCTGCAAATATTTCTTCAACACTATAACCTTTTTTTGCAAGAATAGATGCATATTTAGCTTGATAACCTTCCATTAAACATGCGGTATTAGAATTAAAAACATGTACTTTTACACCTTCAACTAAATCATTTCCTGTAGCTTGAAGATTTTTTCCATAATCGCTTAATCCAAAAGATATTGGGAAATGAATAACATCAGTACATCCTTCATTTTTCCACTCCTCAACCCTCTTTGCGATTTCGCCAGGAGTTGGTGCTGAAGTTGATGGTACAATATCACTATTTCTTAGTTTCTTATAAAAATCATCTGCTGTGATATCAACTCCGTCTAATAATTCTTCATTTCCAAAATGAATAGTAGTGCGTGTGATTTTAACATCACTTTTAAATGGTGCATATTCTATTCCAGAACTACAATCAGCTGTTATTCCTATTTTCATATTATTAACCCCTTTTTAAATAAATTTAAAATTTATACTCCTAGATTATACCAAAATTATTAATATATTTCAAGAAATTTTATTACTTATAATAAATGTATATTGTGTTCATTAAATAAATTTATATCATTACTAGACCATATAGATGATTGAACTTCCCCAATATGAGCCTTCTTTAACATATACATGCACATTCGTGATTGTCCAATACCTCCACCTATTGTTAAAGGTAAATTGTTATTAATAACATCTTTAACATAGTCATTATCTAATTTATATTCTTCACCTTTATGTCTTAATTGTTTTACGATTGACTTACTATCTACTCTAATTCCCATTGATGATATTTCAAATGCAATTTGCAAAGAATCATACCATAACATGATATCACCATTTAAATTCCAATCATCATAATCCGCAGCTCTACCATCATGACTTTTACCATCTTTTAATGGCCAACCAATTTTGTATAAAAATACTGCTTTATATTTCTTAGTAATTTCATTTTCTCTTTCTTTTCTATCTAATTCAGGAAACATTGCTTCAAGTTCAGATGTAGATATAAATTGAATTTCTTTTGGTAATCCGTGTTTTAATCTAGGGAATTTTTCAACAATTACTGCTTCCGTATCTAACAATGCTTGATAAATCTTTTTTACAACGCTAAATAAATAGTTTAAAGTTCTATCTTTACTAGTAATTATTTTTTCCCAATCCCACTGATCAACATATAATGAATGTAAATTATCTAATTCTTCATATGGTCTTATTGCATTCATATCAGTATACAAGCCTTTATTAACTTCGAAATTATATTTTTTTAATGCATTTCTTTTCCATTTAGCAAGTGATTGTACAACCTCTAATTCTTGATTTAGTTCAATTGATTTAAAACTGACCGCTTTTTCATATCCATTTAAATTGTCATTTAATCCTGTTTTTGGATCAACAAACAAAGGGGCAGATACTCTTACCAAATCTAATTCTTCCGCAAGTTTTCTTTCAAACGTATCTTTAACTAATTTGATAGCAACTTCTGTCTCTATTAAATTTAATGATGGTTGATAGCCATCGATAACTATATTTTTTTTCATAACACTAATCCTCTTTAACTTCCTTAATAAAAATAAATCCTTCTTTTAAAGTAGGTGGAATAAGTTTTTCGCTATACGAATACACAACTTCAGGTGGTAAAAATAATTCATTCTTATTTTTATTTCTTTCAACTACTCTATCATAACAAATTTTTTTATCTGTTGAAAAATAATATGCACCAACTTTTGGTCTTTCTCCATATTTTTCAACTTCATCAAAAAATCTCTTACGTACTTTAGGAGTGATATTTGTGGCATCAAAAATAGCATCTTCATTTTTTAAAGTTATTTCATATGCTGTTTTATATATAGTTTCCCATACTTTTTCTTCTTTTATACCGGGATTATCACTTCGTACTTGATCGGTAGAAATTATTTTACAATTCCACTCTTTGGCATATTTTTTCGCAAATGTGCTTTTTCCACTACCTTGAATTCCTATTAACATATATATCATAAATTACTTATCCTCATAATTATCTAAATAACAATGCTTTATACCATTTTGTTTATAGCATATTAAAGTATCAATATTAACATTATACATGCTTCTAAAGATATTCATATCTACATTTGGATAAATTTTTCTTAAACTTTCAATTAATTCTTTAATTTCTTTTCGTTTAGAATCTTCTGATCCAAATTCAATGTTTTCTGTAAATCTACAAGCACATCTTATAAAATTGAGTTCATTAGAACTTGCCCATTTTTTTATATCATGTTCTTTCACATAACAAAGTGGTCTTATAAGTTCCATTCCTTTATGATTTGTACTTTTTAATTTAGGTAACATTCCTTGAATTTGCGAACCATATAATATTGACATTAATAAGGTTTCAATAATATCATCAAAATGGTGTCCTAATGCTATTTTATTGCAGCCTTTACTTTTTGCATATTCATATAAACAACCGCGTCGCATTCTTGCACACAAATAACAGGGATTGTTCTTTATATCTTTAACTGCATTAAAAATATTTGATGAAAAGACTTCAATTGGTATATTCATTGTTTCAGCATTTTCAATTATTTTATTATAATTGACTTCATTATATCCTGGATTCATCACGATATAAACAACATCAAAATTTGTATCACTATGACGCTTTAATTCTTGCATACATTTAGCAAGTAGCATTGAATCCTTGCCACCACTTATACATACTGCAATCTTATCACCATCATTTATCATTTTAAATTCTTGAATGGCTTGTACAAATTTTGCCCAGATTTGTTTTCTATATTTTTTTATTATACTTCTTTCAATTTCTTGATATCTTTCCATATTATAATTGCTTCCACTTTGCATATATTGTCATTGATTTTGTTATGACAGTGACAATATTCCCTTCTTCATCAAACCATCCTAAAAACTCATATCCTTCTCTTGTGATATTATCTAAATAAATTGGATTATTAATATCTCCTGTTGTTCTAAAAGATCCTTCAAATACTGATGGAATATGGTCTAATGCATATTTTACTCGTTCTGATTTAAACCAACTATAAGTGTTATTTAATGTATCACCAGTAAAGTAAAAGAATTTACAAGTATCTACAAACGAAGCCCACGCACTAGCAAAGAAATCATTTCCTAAATTATTGGGGTCGTTTTGTCCACCGGTATAACCTTCGTCTGTACGCCAATAAGCAAAAAACACCATTAAATGTTTTATAAAATCTATATACTTGCCTTGATTATAACAATAACCTATAAAATGAGTAGTGGGTTGATTTTCTAGTTTTCCACCTATTTCTACATTTAAATAATATTTTCCAAAAGCATCACCTAAACCACCCATTTCATTTCTACCATTGGCACGCCATGTTTTACAAAACTTTAAAAAGTCATCTAAACTCGATATATTATATTTAGTAAAATCACAATCCGTTTCTTTTAATAAAAAATTATAAAAATCAGTATAGTATGCTTCATATAGCGAATTTTTTGTTGGGAAAACATCAAAATTTAAAATATAATTCACTTTAAATGTAATTATTTTTAATTGAGCATAAAAGGTATTTGCTTTAACAATTGGATTATTAAAATCATAGATCAAGCCATTATTTTTTCTAGTTGACCAGCCCAAAAATTCATATCCATCTTGCTTGATTGTTGGAACATCTTTTAAAATATTTCCATGTTCAACAATTATTTTTTTATATTCTTCATCATTTACGATAAATGTCAACGTATAAGATGTTTTAACCAATTTAGCATAAATGTTTATATTTTGATTAATCTTATAACTCTCAGGTAAAGGAATTTCATAATTCTTATCTAAATACCATCCTGAAAATTCATATCCCTCTATTTCTGGTTCTATTAGCAAATCCAAAGGATTTGTATTTCTATTCACTTCGACTTTTTCTATATTATCATTAATGGTTATAGTTACATTATATGTTTTGTTTTTTACTGTACAAGCAGTTAAACAAATAAACAGCAAAATAATGACTATAGATTTTTTTAATCTCTTCATATATTATACCTCTAAATTATTATATCATAATATTCTACTAATTTCCATTTATATTTTTTATAAATGTGAAAATAATATATTTGGAAGGAATAGTGAATGACAAATAAGAAAAAAAATAATAAGTTAAACAGTAATCTTTGCGACAATTGTGATTATTTTTATCGTGATCAAGAAATGTTTCGTGCAGATGTTAATGAACCAATTCATGAAAATGATCAAACATTTGAAAAGAAAAAGTCTATAAAATGACATAGTCAATTATAGGCTTTTTTCTTCTTTTTTATTAAACAAATAATTAATAATGTAAATATGGTTCCACATAAATAACCACTATAATCTATTAACATATCAAGTATTTCACAACTTCGACCTTCAGACAATAATTGTAAAAGTTCTGAAACTACTGCAACTGTGAGTCCCGTACTTATTGATACTATTACTGCTTTTTTATTCTTTAAAGTAAATAAATAAAAACACAATAATCCTAAAATACTGCAAAGCATAAATGATCCAAAATGGCCTATTATTTTTCTTACATAAAAATGTGTAGTGTCAAAATCTAGTTGCACTTTATCATCGGTAATTTTTTTAACTTCATCTACTATTACAGTTGTTACTTCTGATGAATCTTCACTTGATTCTTTTCCAGTTTCTAAAGACGACATAAATATCATGCCTATACTAGCCAAATATAATATAAGAAAAATGTATTTAATGTATTTCTTCATTATCTTCTTCTTCTTTCTTTTTTATGATGTTTGGCAATAAAACAAGAAATACCCCGGCTAACATACTAACCACTCCAAAGACATAATTTAATAATGATGCACTAGCAATTACATCATTATACTCTTTCACAATTGAATAAATAATTGCAAATGGAGAAGCTACTAATAAACCTAAAATTAATGCATAAATGATTTTTGGATACTTGTTAAATAATTTCTTCAATATTTTTGAAATTCCTACAATTCCTACTATTGCTCCTAAACCGAAAGATAAAACAACAATAAATGAATTTAAGGAATTATCAAATGTAAAAGTTAAAATACTTTTAAAAACAATTGAAATATGATCCATTAAAAATAAGTAATAACCAAAAGCCATTAAAACAAGTGAACCACTTACTCCCGGAAGTATCATCGTGCCTGCACAAATTGCCCCTAAAATGAACATTAAAATAACTAGCCAAACATTTATTTGTATATTAGTGACATTGCCACCATTTAATAGAGGTAATATAACAATTATTGCTACGGCAATTATCAAGAAAACTATATCTATAAATTTAGTTTTTCCTTGCTCTTTATATGTTATAAATAAATTAGGAATGGAACCTATAATTAACCCAACAAAGAAAAGTGATGTTGGAATAGGAAAAACACTTAATAACTTAGTAATAGTAAATATAGCTATTACTATCCCAACAATAATACCTAATAAAACAAATACTAAGTCTTTTAAAGTTTTAAGAGGATGTTTAAAAAAATCGCTAAATCCTCCTATTATTCTTTCATAAATTTTTAGTATAACAGCCATTGTGCCGCCACTAAAGCCCGGAATCACATTAGCTATGCCTATACATACTCCTTTTAAAAAATCTAATAACCACATAAATCTATCCTTTTTATAATATTTTTTCCATACCTATTTTTTGAACATCCATTCCTATTGATTGATAAAACTTTAATGCTTTTTCATTTTTTGCCCATACATTAAGTGTTACATTATAACAATTTATCGATTTCGCATATGATAAAACCACTTCATATATTTTTTTTCCTATACCTTGTCCTCTAGCGCTACTATCAACACATAAATCATCAATATATAAGTTTTTATAATTTACTAATGATGCACTATTAGCATGATTACTAATTACACAAAAAGCATAACCTAAAACTTTATTATTATCTTCATAAACAAATATTGGTCGATTTGAATCTTGCATTATTTGAGCAAGTTCTTCATCATTATATTTTTTTGCATCTTTTTTAAATAAGTCAGGACGCGATAATGCATGTATTTCATGTACTTGATATAATAATCTATTAATATCTTTGATGTCTTTTAATTGTGCTTTTCTTATCATTTACATTATCTCCTATTATTAATATACACTTTTTTTACATATTTTTCAATTATTTATATAATTTTTTATAGCATTTTTCACATAATTGTCCAGCACCAGGAACATAATAGTTTCTTTTAAAAACAGGCGTATTAACACTGATATTAAGAGATTTATGACACATTACACATTTTTCCATTTATTGACTCCTAATAATATATATGAATAGGTTATATATTTAGACATAAAAAAAGGCTAAAAAATAGCCTTATTTTGTAAATGTATAGGTTGAAACAATTTGTTTAATTAAATCCTTTATATCTTTATTTTCTTCATACGCTACCTTATATAACTCATCCAATTGTTTAAAGAATATATTTTCATCTAAATCTATAGGTTTCCCAATATGAATACGTTTATTAGGAGTATCTACAAGACCTTCTTCTTCCATCAATATTTCCTCGTATAATTTTTCTCCAGGTCTTAATCCTGTTATTTGAATTTTTATATCAACATTAGGAGTATAGCCAGACAAACGAATCAAATTAACAGCAAGATCATAAATGCGCACTGGCTCGCCCATATCAAGAACAAATATTTCGCCACCCTTTGCATAACTTCCTGCTTGTAACACTAAACTCACTGCTTCTGGAATAGTCATAAAGAATCGAATAATGCGTTCATCAGTGACTGTTACTGGTCCTCCGTTTTCTATCTGTTTTTTAAACAAAGGAATTACTGAGCCATTAGATCCAAGTACATTACCAAATCTTACAGCCACAAATTCTGTTGTGGAATGCTTATTAATTGTTTGAATAATCATTTCACAAATACGTTTTGTTGCGCCCATAACGTTTGTTGGATTGACAGCTTTATCAGTTGAAATTAATATAAATCTTTTTACATTATATTTATCACTGGCTTTAGCCACATTTAAGGTCACAAAAACATTGTTTTTTACCGCTTCATTAGGGCTAGTTTCCATTAAAGGGACATGCTTATGAGCGGCAGCATGAATAACTATATTAGGTCTATAAATATTAAAAATATCATCTATTTTATTTGAATCACGAACACTCGCAATTAAAACTACTAAGTTTATATCTTTATATTTACTCCTTAATTCTTGTTCAATGTCATATGCGTTATTTTCATATATATCTAAAATTATTAATTGTTTAGGATTGCTTTTTATTATTTGTCTACAAAGTTCAGAACCAATTGAACCACCAGCTCCAGTAACCAAGATAACTTGGTCTTTCAAATAACCATTAATTTCTTCTAAATTAACAACTATCTGTTCCCTACCTAATAGATCCTTTATATCAACATTTCTTAAATTGCTTAATGTAGCAGTTTCATTAATGAGTTGATATATTCCTGGAATCGTTTGAACTTTACATTTTGTTTCTTGACATATTTTAATTATTTCTGAAAGTTCTCTTGGATTAATAGAAGGCATAGCAATAATAATTTTATCAATTTTATATTTATTAGCAAAATAAACAATACTATATCTGTTACCTACTACTTTCACATTTTCAATATAGTTTCCTATTTTATTTTTGTTATCATCAATAAAACATACTGGATACAAATTACTTAAAGCAGGATTACGCATTTCATTTACTAGAGAAATACCTGCATCTCCCGCTCCAATTAACATTACTCTTTCTTTGTTTTTATGAAAAAAACGATCTGATTCATTGGCAATATTACTTATCATTCGATATATAAATCGTTCAAATATCGTTAAAAGCATTTGTAATATTCCTGTTACAACAATGGCTCTAAATGGTATATACCCTATCCCATCATTAATTGTGAATAGACAAATTATAATATTAATGAGAGTTATTAATGTAACGGCTAGTACTGTTTTTGTTAATTCGGTTATACCCACATATTTCCATAAACTATTATAAAGTTTAAATTTCCAAAAAATTAAAAGTGTTAATGCTGTAGTTATCGATAAATATTTATAAATGTTTTTTGATAAATATCCCAGATCCTTAAAAAACGAATATGATATAAAACACGATACTATTGCTATAGTTAAATCTAAAAATACAACTAAGATTCTTCTAATATTAAAATTACTTATTATTTTCTTCATATTATTCCTTCTATTTTAATTATATCAAAATATCCCATACAATTCAATATAAACTTAAATAGGGTTATGAACTTTAACACTTCCCTTAGTAGATTCTATGTAAAATTTATTAGTTCCTTTATTAAAAATATAATTATTATTTTCTTGCTTATGATTCAAATTTGTAATAAACGATCCACTGATTGTTTTAAAATTTATTGTACAATCAAAATCTTCTTTAGGATACAATGATATATTTCCTGTTTCTGTTTTAATCTTTAACTCTTCTAAATTGTTATATACTCCTAATCCTATATTGCTTTGTGTAGTTTCAATATTGATTTTTTTAATTTTATTATCCATTAAAAAAATATAATCACTATTAGTTTTAATTTCTAAATTATCAATATTTGAATTAGATAAATCAATAAACGTGTCATGTCCTTCAATAGACAAAGTATTTATGTTTAAATCTTTTCCTTGAATACTATTTGTCTTATTAGCTTTGATATTTATTGCTTCAATATAAGATGGAATATAAAGATATAAATCTTTTATACGAAAATTATTTTTTAAATAATCAGTACTAGGCATGAACTTCACATCAACTGTATCATTTATAACTTTCCATCCTAATTTATAATTTTCAGAAGTTGTATCGATTTGTTCTTTAATAATTAATTCGTTTGTATTTTGTTCAATAATTATTATTTTACCAACTAACCATTCAACATTTATTGTTTTAATTGATTCACTTGTTAAAGTAGTATTACCAAATGTGTATGCACTATCATCATATTTATATGAGCCTTCAAAAATTGTTTTACTACATCCTGTTAAAAATAATAATAGTATAAGTAAAATTATTAGTTTCTTTTTCATAATGCTCCTACTTAATATATCCGCTGAACATTTTATTTATATGGTCTATTTTCTTACTCTTTCCTTTAACATTTATTACTAGCAAAGAAGCTTGTGCTTTAGTTACATATATTGTACTTCCACTAGGCATTAAATATTGTCCTTTACCATCAATACTCAACGAATAATCCTCCCTATTTTTACAAAGAACATTAATTTCAGAATAATCTGTATCTGCAACAACAAATGAGGGCATAATACCTGACTGCGGACAAATAGGTGTAATCACAAAACAAGGTGCATTACCTAAAACTAATGGTCCACGCGCAGATAAATTATATGCACTAGATCCTAGTGATGTAGCTATTAATAATCCATCAGCATAAAAAGAATTCATATAATAATCATCAATTTTAATATTTAATTTTATCATTTTTTGTGATGCACCACGATGTATAACAATTTCATTAAACGCTGTAACTTTACGCATTCTACCATTGTTAAAGAATTTAACTTGTAATAATCTTTTTTTCTTTATATCATATTCTTTGTTTATTATTTTATCTAGTACATCCATTGAATCACATACATCGCATTCGGTTAAATATCCAACTCTTCCTAAATTGATACCAATACATGGAATTTGAAATTGATAATATCTATGAGCAGCCGACAAGAATGTACCATCACCACCAAGAATAATCATTACATCTATTTCTTTAGCAATATTTTCACTAAATACTTGATATGATGGAAAACTGTCAATCATATTATCAGCAACGACGATATCACATTTCTTAGTATTTAAGTAGTCTATTATTTCTTTACTTTTATTAAAAGCTTTGTCTTTACCTAAATTTGAACATATCAATATTTTCATATGTTTGTCCTTTCATTAAAATTCATAATCTACTGAAACACTTGTTAGGCGTGCAGCATGCATATATTTTTTTACAACTTCTACGTGATATGAATCTTGTTGATACAAAGTCATATCATTAAATGAATTAAATGTCATTTCTAAAACTATATCATAGCTTCTTTCACTGCCAAGGCAATCAATTCCTACGCTGATAGTATTAAAATGTTTTACTTTGCCTTGCATGGACAGTAAAACTTCTTTTGTTTTGTTTCTACTTTCTATACTACTATCTTTTAGTTTATAACATACTATATGTTTAATCATTTTATTCTCCTAACTTAAAATATATTTTAAATCTTTATCGCTCAATTTAGATATATTATCATCATTTGATGAAATTAACATATTGGCTATATCTTTTTTAATTTCTTGTAATTCCAAAACTTTTTGTTCAATAGAATCTTGACATATGATTTTTATAACTTGCACTACATTTGTTTGCCCGATACGATGGGCTCTATCAGTCGCTTGATTTTCAGCCGCAATGTTCCACCAAGGATCCAGATGAATAACAATATCTGCTCCCACTAAATTTAACCCTGTGCCTCCAGCTTTTAATGAACATAAAAATACTTTTTCTTTAGACTCTTCATTAAATGATGAAGCCATAGATACACGATCACTAGCATTTGTTTTACCTGTTAACATATAATAAGAAATATTCATTTCTTTAAACATTTTTTCTAAATAAATGAACGCTGAAGTAAATTGGCTAAATATTAAAACTTTATGATTATTACTTATAAAATCATTTACTAAATCTTTCAATAATTCATATTTACAGCTCGTTCCTTTATATCCTTCAATATATAATGCTGGATCAACACATATTTGACGTAGTCTGGTTAAAGATGCTAAAATATCAATTTTACTTTTTTTTGTTTTTAAAATCTCTCTAGTCTTCAACAATTCAGCTTCATACACTTTCCTTTGATCATCCTGCATCTTAGCGTAATAAACTTGAACTACTTTATCAGGCAACGATTTCAAAACATCTTCTTTTGTTCTTCTTAAAACGAAAGGGGTAATTTTTTTAATTAAGTTATTGATAGTTGTAGAATCTTTTTCGATAATATTTCTTTCATAAGTTGATTTAAATTCATTGTAATTATATAAGTATAATGGCATTAAAAAGTCAAAAATACTCCATAAATCCATAACACTATTTTCAATTGGCGTTCCCGTCAAAACGAAACGATGGATTGAATTAATTTGTTTAACCGATTGCGCTTTTAAAGTATTATGGTTTTTGATGTATTGTGCTTCATCTAAAATCATATATTTAAATTTTTTGTCCTTATATAATGCTAAATCATTACGCAGAGAATCGTATGAAGTGATATAAATAATTTTTTTATCATTAGGGATTGATAAAATTAAATTTTTTCTATTACTGCTAATTCCATCAATTGCTACCTCAGTATCATTGGGACTCCATTTTTTGAACTCATTAGCCCAGTTGTATATTAAGCTCTTGGGACATACAATTAAAGATGGATACTTTGAATTATCCTCTTTTAAAACAGATATCATTTCTAATGTTTTACCAAGCCCCATATCGTCCGCAATAATTCCTGAAAAGTTATATTTAATTAAGGTTTTTATCCATTTGTATGCTTCTATTTGATAATCTCTCATCACTTCCTTTAGTGTATCATCTACTTGATAATCACTTTTTTTGAAGTTTTTAATATCATTAATCATATTTTTTAAATAAGCATCTGTTTCCACTCTTACTAAACTATCCTTATCATTAATTATTTTTAAAGATTGATATAATGGTTTTGTTTGTGTTTCTTTTAATTTTTTAGAATCTAAATTAAACTCTTCAATTGTTTTTTCAAACTGTTCACTAGCAATTGTATCCAATTCGATGATTGTATTATCTTTTAATTTAACGTATTTGCTTTTTTTCTTGATGCCACTCAATATTGCTTGTAACTCTTGTTCTGTATAATTTAAATTATCAAAGGCAATGTCTAACATTCCTAAGTTATAACTTAATCTCGCAACAGGTTTAGTAAATTTTTTTATTTGAACTTTTGATAATGTATTTGATAAATATATTTGTGCATATTTTTTTAATTCACTTAAATCTGCTTTCAAAAACATACTCACTTTTTCAATGGATGAAAGTTTATTATCAATAAATCCTATATTGCCGATTATAGATTGATATTTTACTGCTTTCTTAGAGATGTTTGCAAAGTTATTTACTTCATCAATTGTAGTTTCTTGTTTATCAATGTAATATTTCGTATTTAAAATTATTTCATCATTTTGATAATCAAAATAAGCTTCTATATCTAATTCTTTTAATGGGTTTTCTTCTTTGAATTTATCATCAACTTCAATATAATCATAAAAACGAGAGTATATTTCTTGCACAAATTGTTCTTTAATAAGTGAAAAATCAAATTTCTTTTCACTTAACAAAAATTCTTGTAATTTTTTTACTTCTGAAGGTTCATCAATATATTTAATTATTCCATTTGTTCCCACATAATTGTATTTTTCGCCTATCAACAAAAATTCAATATCCAAATCTTTAAATAATAAAGTATTATTTTTTATTTGTACTTTGATATCATACTTTTCTTCAGTCACTAAATAGGATAGGCTTTTTCCATTAAAAACAACAGTTATATTACTATTAACATAAATTTTAAAAATTTCATCATAAAAAGCTGGAGTAATTAATAAATTTTTTTTATCTTTTGTTAATGCAGATACACCATTTAACAATAATAAATTTATAAATTTTTTGCTATTTTCATCAAAAGAATCAATGTTATGATCCGTACTAAATGTTTTAGAATAATTAATTACTTCTTTATTTTTAATTGCCTTTAACAATTCTTCAATATCCTTGACTACAAATTTTTTACCAACCCCAATTTTTATTCCTATCTGTTTAGAAGGTTCATCAATTCTTAAAATTGGTTCTAAGGATAATTGTTGGTGCATGGAGATTTTTTCTGTTTTTTTAATATCCGTTACTAAATTATTTAGTTTTGTTAAGGCAATTGTTGCCATCTTACTTTTTTGATTTTGAATATAATCATTATACTTATCTTTAATTTCCGCAATTAAAGCATCGTCATATAAAATATTATCAAATTTATGTGCATTAATTTGGTTAATTAAAGCAATTAAGTGAGAACACATATACTTACTTGCATAACACATTTCGCAATTAAAACTTAAAACTTTACCAAATTGAGGACTATTATAATCACCATTGACCTTTAAAGTCATAATTGGATATTCAAATAGCGATTCCGGAATAAATAAATTATAATTAATTAATATTTGATCTTTTATAATAATAATTTCTTGATTTAAAGATGTTATTTCAAAAAACCTATTAGCTTGCAAATCTTCGTTCACTTGGGCATTTAAGTAATCATTTAATTGGTTTTCAATAATAATTTTTGTTTCCATAATTACATCACCGCCGAATAAATATTATTTTGTATTAAAAAGTTTTTAAATATCAACATTAAGTTGTGGTCATACCAATAATACTGATTTGATAATGCCCTATACATAAAATATAAAATGTATTTTCCACTTTTCAAACTATACAAATTTTTTAAATGTTTTTTAAAGGTTTCATCAGATAAATTAAACATATTTTTCAAATGAAAATAAATAACTTTTTGATATGTAAATAATAATTTATTGTTATATTCCTCTTTGATATCATCAAATATATCATCAATTAATTCGAAATTACTTAAACTTATATTATCTAATAATACATCTATTTTATTGTCTTTTTTTATTAGTTCTAATGCAACTTGTTTATTATAGTGTTCTAAAAGATATATATAAGTGCTATCACTTAATTTTAGATTTAAATTAACAAATCTTTCAAAATCATATTTTGTAACAATAGAATTAATCAATTCCTCTATAACTTGATTTTGAACATCTCCTTCTTTGGATTTTATATAATAATAAACTGTTTTGAACACTAAATTAGTTTGAGAAAAATATATTGGTTCTATTTCATTATATCGCTTTTCTTCATATAATCCCTTAACATATTCTCCAACTTTATATTTGTTTGTTTTGATTTTTCGATAATCAGATTCTTTAAAATTAAAATTATATATTCCCAAAGATTGACTAGATTTAACATTAGAATAATAACTTTCTAATAAAAAGGCACACGTTGAAAATAAGTCTAATAACTTTTTATTAGTAATATGGTCTTTATCTAAATAGGGTACAATTTCTAGCATTAAATAATAATCATCTTCGTCTTTTAAATATAGCATTTTTTCATAAAAATAATCAGAATTGTAATCTACATTTTGGAACTCTTCTAAAATAATGTTTCTAATTTGCGCATTATAAACTTGAACAGAAAACGATTTGATTGCTTTTAATAGATCAAATAATCTATTTATTTTTTCTTCACCATTTAATAATTGTGATTCTTTTACTTCTTCTCTAACAATACTTATGAATTGCTTTATATTATTTTTATTAATTGACAATATTCCATTCATTTTTCTAACTAATTGGATAAAAATTTTTCCTTTATCCACTTCGTGATTTTTATCAATTAAATAATATAGAACTGCAGCAGCATGTTTACATGGAAAATCACATTTACAAGTACAATGCGTATATAAATTATTATTCTCTATTTTAATTTCAACATCATAATCTTTGCTTCCTTTGACAACCCCAGTTACGTAATTTCTATTTACTATATTAACATTAGTAACAAGTCCTTCTCTAAAATAGCTTTCTCCTCTTTTAGCAATCGTATAACCAAAATAGTCTATTACATCAATGTCTTTCAAAGAATCAAAATTATTAATTGCCATAAAATACTCCTTAATAGTTTATTTTACCATGTTTTTCATTTTTTCTCAATATTAATTATTAAAAAAAAGAGCAATTCAACTATAATTCATAATCTTTTTACTTATCTATCTTTATGAAAAATGTAAATATTTTTCATAAAAGCACTTTCAAAAAAAATGTCAAAAAAGAATGAAAAAACTTTTTTATTTTCATGAAACAATTCCTTTGACACTCACTATATCTTTTGATATAATATAGCATAATAAGGGGGCTGATAAAATGTTAAATGTTAAAAAAAGGGATGGCAACATCGTTCCTTTTGATTTGAAAAAAATCGAAAATGCTATTGAAAAAGCATTTGTTTCTGTTAATTGTTCATATACACATGATGTAATTGAACTATTAGCATTACGTGTTACTGCTAGTTTTAGTAGTAAAGTTGTTAATAATACAATTTCCGTTGAAGATATTCAAGACAGCGTTGAAATTGCATTAATTCAATCTGGCTATGTTGAAGTGGCAAAATCATTTATTTTATACCGCAAACAACATGAAAACATCCGAAACGCAAAAGCGACTTATTTGGATTATAAAGATACAGTAAATAATTATTTACAAATTAATGACTGGAGAGTAAAAGAAAACTCAACTGTTACATATTCAGTCGGCGGACTAATTTTATCAAACTCTGGAGCAATAACAGCCAACTATTGGTTATCTGAAATATATGATAATGAAATAGCCCAAGCACATAAAAATGCGGATATACATATACACGACCTTTCTATGTTAACAGGTTATTGTGCTGGTTGGTCTTTAAAACAACTTATAAAGGAAGGTTTAGGTGGTGTACCTGGAAAGATCACTTCTTCTCCAGCATCTCATCTTTCAACTCTTTGTAACCAAATGACTAACTTTTTAGGTATCATGCAAAACGAATGGGCAGGTGCACAAGCCTTCTCTTCATTTGATACTTATTTAGCACCATTCGTTAAAAAAGATAACTTAAGTTATAAAGAAGTTAAACAATGTATTCAATCTTTTATTTATGGCGTAAACACTCCTTCTAGATGGGGAACTCAAGCTCCATTTACAAATATTACTCTTGATTGGATAGTTCCAAATGATATGGCAGAATTAAATGCTATCGTTGGTGGCGTTGAACAAAACTTTAAATATAAAGATTGCGTTAACGAAATGGCAATGATAAATAAAGCTTTCATTGAAATTATGATTGAAGGCGATGCTAATGGTAGAGGTTTCCAATATCCAATTCCAACATATTCAATCACTAAAAACTTTGATTGGAGCGATACTGAAAACAATCGTTTATTATTTGAAATGACTGCTAAATATGGAACTCCATATTTCTCAAATTATATCAATAGTGATATGGAACCAAGTGATGTAAGAAGTATGTGTTGCCGTTTACGTCTTGATTTACGTGAATTACGTAAAAAGAGTGGTGGCTATTTTGGAAGTGGTGAATCAACAGGTTCTGTTGGTGTTGTAACAATCAACTTACCAAAGATTGCATACCTTTCTCAAACTAAAGATGAATTTTATGATCGTTTAACAAAATTGATGGATATATCAGCTCGTAGTTTAAAAATTAAGCGTAATGTTATTACTAAATTTTTGGAAGCAGGATTATATCCTTATACAAAGAGATATCTTGGAACATTCAATAACCACTTCTCAACAATTGGTTTAGTTGGTATGAATGAAGCATGTTTAAATGCAAAATGGTTGCAAAAAGATTTAACTCATAAAGAATGTCAAGAATTCGCAAAAGATGTATTAAACTTCATGAGAAATAAATTATCAGATTATCAAGAACAATATGGTGATTTATATAACCTTGAAGCAACACCTGCTGAATCAACTTCTTATCGTTTAGCAAAACATGATAAAAAGAATTATCCAAATATTATCACAGCTAGTAAAGATAATAAAACACCATATTACACAAATAGTTCTCACTTACCTGTTGGTTATACTAGTGATATCTTTACAGCATTAGATATTCAAGATGAATTACAAACACTATACACTTCAGGTACAGTATTCCATGCCTTTTTAGGACAAAAGATGCCTAGTTGGCAAGCTTGTGCCACTTTAGTAAAGAAGATTGCGGAAAACTATCGTCTTCCTTACTATACTATTTCACCAACATACTCAGTATGTCCAAAACATGGATATATTGTAGGTGAACAATATACTTGCCCAACATGTGGCGAAAAAACAGAAGTTTATAGCCGTATAACTGGTTACTATCGTCCTGTTCAAAACTGGAACGATGGAAAAGCTGAAGAATTCAAAGAACGTAAAGAATACGATATTGAACATTCAGTACTAAGAAAAAAACATGAACAACATCATGAAGAAGAACATTGTGAATGCAAACAAGAAAAGGAAAAAGAAATCCTAATCTTTACTTCTCCTACTTGTCCAAATTGTAAAATGGCTAAAATGCTTTTAGATAAAGCAGGCATTAAATATAAACAAATTGATGCTTATGAAAACAAAGAACTTACTAATGAATTTAAAGTTAAAAAAGCACCAACAATGTTTGTACCAAATAAAAATGATTCTTATGATGTTTTTGACAATGTTAGTGATATTAAAAAATATATTGAAGGATTAAAATAATGTACGATATAATTATTATCGGTGGTGGAGCAGCAGGGATGACTGCTGCTCTTTATTCACTTAGAGGCGGTAAAACAGTTTTGTTATTAGAAAAGGAAAGTATTGGTGGCCAAATATCACAATCACCAAGAGTTGAAAATTTTCCATCAATCAAAGAGATTGCGGGAAGCGAATTTTCAGAAAAACTATTTGATCAAATTTTAGATTTAGGTGCTCAATTCGAATTAGAAAAAGTAGTAAATGTGGAAAAAAACAATAATATTTTTACTGTGACAACTGATTATAACACTTATGAAGCAAAAGCAGTCATTTTAGCAACAGGTGTAAAACATCGTCATATCGGTGTTGACAATGAAGATGAACTTGTTGGAAAAGGTCTATCATACTGCGCTGTTTGTGATGGTGCTTTTTATGCTGGGGAAGATGTTGCTTTAGTAGGTGATGCTAACACAGCTTTACAATATGCCTTACTACTTTCAAACTATTGTCATAAAGTTTATTTATGTACTTTGTTTGATCGCTTCTTTGGTGATATGGCTCTTGTTAAAAAAGTATTAGAACGAACAAATATTGAAGTTATTCATAACATATCTTTAAAAGAATTTAAATATGATGAAAACCTTACTGGTTTAGTTTTTGAAAATACTATTGATAAAAATAAGTTAGAATTAAATGTTAAAGGATGCTTTATAGCTATCGGTCAAATACCAGAAAATAATGCATTTAAAAATATTGTAGATCTCGATAAAGATGGATACTTTACTTGTAATGAAAATTTGGAAACAAAAACACCAGGAGTATTTGTTGCTGGAGACTGTAGAACAAAAAAAATAAGACAACTGACAACAGCTGTAGCCGATGGGGCTATAGCAAGTGTTGGTGCAGTTGCCTATATTGATAAACTTTAGTATCCTCTTAACCTTACATTTGTAACATATTTTTCAAGAAGGCACTTGTACTCAAGTGCTTTTTCTTTTTCTACTGCATGTAAACCTTGTTTAATGCATGTTCCGTGATCAATAAAATGTTGCAAATAAATTATTTTAGCATCTTTAATTAATTTACCCATTTTTTCTATTGTTATTTCGTTATGAAGTTCATCTACTAATGTAGTTCTAAATTCATAATCAATAACTCCTGATTTTAGATAATCTATACTTTGTAAAATATTATTTGTTACACTATTATTTAATTTCACTCCAACAGTTTGGCTATAAAATTCCAAACTGTTTTTTATATCCATAGCTACATAATCAATTAAGTGTTCTTCTACTAATTTTTTTAACATATTAAAATTCGAACCATTTGTATCTAATTTAACCAAATACCCTAATTCTTTAATTTCCTTTATTCTGTCTATCAAATCTGGCATTAGAGTTGGTTCTCCTCCACTTATTACTACAGCATCTAATACTCCCTTTCTTATTTTTAGATAACTTAAATATTCTTCTTTAGTTACATAATCTAATTCATCACTATTTAATACTAAACTAGAATTATGACAATAAGGGCATCTAAAATTACATAAATTTGTGAATAAAGTACAAACTATTTTCCCTTCAAAATCAACAAGAGATAATTTTTCTAATCCATAAAATTCATTTACTGCCATAATACACATCCTATAATTTATTATATTTTTTATCAAAAATTGAATACAAATATATATTAATTGGTTTATTAGTTTTAGAGCGTATATAGTCTCTATAACCATTTAATTGACTAACATAACCTTCATCATCAATATGTTTTAGTTTATAGTCAATTATATCAATATGATCACTATACTCTAACATCAAATCAATACTTCCATGATTATCATTGTTTTGATCGTAAAAGTTGTATTCCTTATATATTGTTGCATTTTGAATATTCTTCATTAATTCAGAATCTAAAAAGTTACGCAAATAATGATAATACTTTTCATCAATATTTACAACACTAAAGTCCGGATTTTTAAAATCTAATCGCTCCAGTGCTTCGTGAAGACTGGTTCCAATTGATAATACATTAGTTACTTCCAAAGTTATCAAATCATTTATTTTTTTAGAAAAAGACCCTTTTTCGATCTTCTCTTTTATAACTGAGTTTTCTATTGTATTAGGTAATAAATTAATATGACCTTCTTTTAATTTTTCAATGGATAAATGGGAAATTGATTCATTTATTTGTTTGAAATTGTTCAAATCTTCTTCGCTCATATAATAACTTTTTAAATTATCTAGATATCCATAAACCAAGTATTTAAAATTAGATGGTTTTAATGTAGGGCGTATATCCTCTTCTTTGGAAACAAATACAATTTGTTCCTTTGCTCTTGTTAAAGCAACATAAAACACCCTTACTTCTTCACTTATTGTTTCATCTTTTTCTATACTATTTACTATTCTTTTTAAAAAAGTATCATGTTTGCCATTATCAACACTTGGAATAATAATTCCATACTTATTATCAAAAACAAAATCCTTTTTAATATCTTCCATATTAAAACTATTATTTAAACTTGGAAAATAACAAATACCAAATTCTAACCCTTTGGAAGTATGAATAGTCATAATCTTCACAGCATCATCAAAAGAAGTCAAATTATTTTTATATCTAATATCTAGTTTGTTCTCAAAAACTTCATCTAAATGTTTGACATAATCATCAATTGTATAACCAACTAAAGATAAGGAATTACCAAGTGAAGCTAAATATTCAAGATGCACCAAGACTTGTTTTGTATTTGTTATTTTACTTGCTTTACTTACAAACCCAAATGTTTGATCTATAATTTTAATTATTTCACTAATTGATAATGATGTTATCATACTTCTTAATTTGCTTAATGAATCATATAATTGATGACTATAATAGCTATTATTGCAATACATTTCGTATATTTCATCATCTGTTGTTTCAAATAAATAAGAACGCAAAATACTGATAAACTCATATTTCTCATTTATAGAAAATTCAGAAAAATTAGGTGCTACTAACAATTTTAAAATATTATAGATAATTTTAATATCATAGTTATCATTTATTTTTTCATCTTTAAACACATTTAATGGAATTTGATTAAAATTAAAAATCTGTTTATATAAATCAAAAGTATTACTTCGATCAATTAATATTGCAAAATCACTATATCTAACATCACGTGACTCTTTTGTTATTTTATCCATCACTTGATAATGATTATTAACTTTGTCTTTTATATCTTTTGCAATCAAGTAAGCTTCAATTTCCACATCTGTTAATCCCGTTTTTTCATTTTGATATTTTAATACATAAGCAGTATGACTAGTACAGTTAACATTATCATAATCATGGTTTCCAGCTTTCATGATATGATCAACGCTATAAGCTGCTTTCCCCATTTCTTTAGTCATACATTTTTTAAAAATATTATTAATATCACAAACAACATCACTACGGGAACGAAAGTTATTAGTCAAATCAATTTTATATCCCCCATTATTCATTTTGTAATTATCATATTTTTGCTCAAATAAATAAGGATTTGCATTTCTAAAACGATAAATTGATTGTTTAATATCTCCAACAGCATAAACATTATTATTCGCAATCATACTAACAAAATATTCTTGAATATCTGATGTGTCTTGATATTCATCAATCATTATTTCTTTAAAAGTATTTAATAAGTCTAAACGAATTTCTTCATTCTCTTTAACTAATCTTATTGCCATTTTTGCAATATCCATAAAAGTATAAGTATTTGTCAATTTTTTAAAGTTATTTAATCGTTTATCAAGATCTAAAATTATTTGAATAATTGTATAAACATTATCTTTAGTACTTAAATACCTTGCTATTTTAGTATCTTTACTTTCTTCACCAATAAAATCCTGAACTTTTTCAATTTCTTTATTTAATAAGTCTTTTAATTGTTTTGTTTCTTCATCTGTATTTTTCTTTAATCTTGGTAAATCATATTTTTCTTTAAATTTGTTTATGTCATATGTGCCTTCAATAAATTTTGATAAATAGTTTTGATAATCACTCAAGTCTATATCATAAGAACTACATGTCAGTTTATAGATGTTTTTTATCATTTTTAATGCTAAGTTTTCAAAATCTTTATAATAAATTAAAGCGTTGTCTAAAGCATCATAATTCTGCAAATAAGTATCTTTATCTACTAGTAAATCAATTTTTTTGTATAAGTCTAGTATACCTTGTTTAACTTGTTTATCATCTTTAATGCAATATTCTGTAATTAACTTTGCAAAATTTGCATCTTTTTTTTGATATAACTCATCCATTATTTCATCTAGGATTGATGAAGCTTGTAAATAATTAACATTATCATCCATTATAGAAACAGTAGAATCAATATTTAATACATAATGATATTTCTTTACTAGTGACAAACTAAAACTATCAAAAGTACATATATAAGCATTAGTTAATAAATCTAATTGTCTATCTAACCCTTTTGCTTTAACAATTTTTTCTCTAATTCTTTCTTTCATTTCTGCACTTGCCGCATTGGTAAATGTTAAAATTAAGAGTTCATTAATATTTATTCCGGATTTCAATTTTGTAATTACACGTTCAGTAAGTACTGCTGTTTTTCCACTACCTGCTCCCGCACTAACAATAATATTAGTTCCTGTTTTATATATTGCTTGTTCTTGTTCTTTTGTCCACATATCATTTATACTCCCTTAAGAATGATAAATCTTCTACTTTTGATAACTTAACAATATCATTTGGTTTCATATAACATAAATCTTTGTATTTGCAGAACTTGCATGAAACATTTTCCTTGTCAATTTCTTTAGGATTGATATTAAATTTACCATTAATGATATCATTACCAGCTTCCTTAATTTTTATTTCTACTAATTTTTCTAAGCTATCAATATCTTCTTGAGTTAATACTTTACTTCTAGAATCAAATGTTCCATCTTGCTTTCTTCTTAAACTTTGAATTAATTTACTATTGGCTTCTGTTTTATCAAATTTTATACTATCATCGGTTGTATCAAGAGTATAGCCTTGAAGACGCAAATACTTCTTCTTTTTATCTAAATAGTCAATGGTATTATCGGCTTTAATTTCATTTTGTAAAATTGTTTGATAATAAAATCCGGTTACAATAACATTTTTTAAATTGGATTTTTTAGATAAATAAATATATATAGGCAATTGTAAATTCAGTCCATACTTACTATTATTAATTGATGTTGTAATTGAACCAGTTTTGTAATCAATAATAGCTACATATGTTTTTGTATCGGTCTCTTTAAAAAATAATTTATCAATTACCCCACTAAATTTGATTTTTAAATTTGCATTAATTTCAATATCCACTTCATGCTCATATAATGTTTGATCATAATTAATATACTCTAATTGTTCATTAATTGTATTTATAACAAACTTTAATTCTTCTTTTAAACGAATCAATAAAAATTCTTCTTTATTTGTCATATTATTGAAATACAAATCTATACCTTTTTGATATTCATTTTCAAAATTGAATGATTTTTGAAATGCTTTTTCCAAAACATAATGAAATACAGACCCTACTTTTGTTTGAAATTTGTCTTCGTAAATATCTAACTTTAAAACCCTCTCAATATAATATGCAAAGGCACATTTATTATATTTATCCAAGCTTGTATATGATAATGTAACCATATTCTTTAGATTTTCTCTTAATAATTGGTTATTTATACCCTTAAAACTATTATCAAAACTATCATATTCAAGATATCCATATTTATTTGTTAAGTCTTTTAAGCATTGATCAATACTTCCATATTTATTATAATCGTCTAATTTAGTATTTAAAATATATTTATTTACTTGATTTGAATAATTAGTTATATAAAAGTCTTTCTCTATTTCTTGCATTTTATATTCTTTGATAATAGTTGATGGTTCTAAAGAGTTAAAAGTAGATGCAAGAGAATATGAAATACAAAGATGATTAATATGTGAAAGTTTAATCATTACTTCTTTTTTTACCTCTTTATTAAAAATTGTAGTAGTTGTAAGATCGATTTGTTCTTTAATTTTATCACTTAAATACTCTTCATCGTTCATTACTTTAGGGAAAGAGCCTTGGTTTAAACCCATAACATATATATATTCATCATCTTTAAATTGATAATTATTAAAAGAAACAATTTTAATATCGTTGATATATTCATTATTAAGATAAGTGTGCTTTAAGTCATCCATAATCAAATAATATACATCACTAAAACTTGTTCTAAAAGGATATTCATTAATAATATTCACAAATTTATTATAAAGTTCCTTATTTTGAATTCTATCTAAAAATAAAGTTGTCTCATTAGTTTTAATTGATTTCAAAAATTCTTTACCTATTAAAGTATCAAATAATGATATTTCATTTGGAATTGTTATCGGTAAATTATACATTTTACTGAAAAAATTAAGTAAAAAATAATAATCCTTTGTTACTCCTGTAATTTTAATTTTATTAATATCTACTCCGTTATGAATTTTATTAGAAATATCATCTAAAACATAATTAATTTCTTGTTCAATTGTTTTAAATTTATATACTATTAACCCTTCTTTTATATTTTGATCATCATTTATAATAGTAACATGTTTAAAACTATTAAGAAGCAAGCGGTATTTATTATCAATATAATTATAGCCTATAACAATTAATTGATAATTGTTATAATAATTATAACATTTTTCATGATCTTCTCTTATTAAATGGTAATTAATTAGTTCATTTTTTATTTGAATTAAATAGTTTATTTGAAAATTAGATATGTCATTAGAGATTAACATTATATCCTGTAATGATTTTAAATACCTTTTAGCAATATCAACAGTAGTATTATAATGTTTCATTAAAAAATAGATCATTTCTTTAGAAATTTTAAATGTAAATTCTTCATACAAAGTTTCTAATGATATTATTTTGATATTATACAATTTATTACTATCGTCTATTTCTTTTAAAATATCTTCCTTAATATAACTTGGCGCTATTATAATTTTTTGATTAAAATAATTTAAATCATACATATCTTTTTTCTCCTATAACATTAATTATACATTAATAACTAAATAAAATCAAAACAAATAAAAAAAACTTTTAATTATTATTTATTTACTAATTAAAAGTTTATATTTTATTTATTAAAAGTTTATATTTTATTTATTAAAAGTTTATTTTTTGGTTAATTAAAAACTATTTTGAAGTTGTTTTAATAAACGATTAAAATATTTGATTTGGAATAATACTTTGTCTTGCCACATAGCATTAGCTGTTTTTGTTAAAAAGTTGAGTAGTTTGGCTTTTTTAAGTTGCTTTAATGTTTTAACAACATATATTATTTGATCATCGATTGATAATTTATCGAAATGAACATGTTCCATATTATCATAAATACGATATGTGTCAAAGCGATCAATATTATCACTAGCCACAATTGTATAGGAAAAAGGATTGACAGTTCCTGGAAAATCAGCTTTATCATCGACATGAATTGCTATTCCATAACACATATTTTCGATTAATTCATCATTATATCCTAATTCTTTCAAGAAAGGTCTTACCATTTTTGCACTAGTTCTACCATGATTTATAATGTCTTCTTTAGTTTTAAAATCTAAGGCATAACTGACATCATGAAGCAGGCATGCAATAGCAATTGCTTCTTCATTTAGACCCTCATTTCTTGCGATTTCACGTCCAATATTAGCGCATCTAATTGAGTGATTAATTCGATATTCCATTGACCATGGTTTTCTTTGAAAATACTCACTTTCTGAATATTTTTGCTTTAAAAATTGTAAAGCCTTTTCGTAGTTTCCCATTTTTTTCTCCAGTTCGATTTTTTTGTTTTATATTTACAATTTTATTTTATCACATATTTTAATTATTGACAAGTATTTTTTATTTTTCACTATGGTTATTAAATATTAAGCGAAGCCGAAATTTCGCTTATTTTGGTTTTTACTTCTTGAACTTTTAACTTTACGTTTAAATTTAGAAAATAAATCATACCATAAATTTCCAAGCAAATTCTTTATTTTAATTTTATTTAAAAAACATAAAGGCCTTTGACAATTTATTTTAATAAAATCATGTGATATATATTTTCATTTTACATATTTTATAATAATTAATTTATTTTAAAATTTTTTTATTTTTTAAAATAATTCATATTTTTCTAACTCAATTTTTTTAATATTTCCAAGCTTATTAATTAATAATTATTATATTTTTATAAGGGGTATATGTTAGATAAGAATTAACTAAAAATATATATACTATAAATTTTACTTTTTTATAAAGATATTTATCTAGTTTTATTTAATTTTTTTATTTAAATAATTAGCATTGGTTCTATTATTAAAAAAGAACTAATACTAGTTCAGCTAATATTAGTTCTTTCATCTATAATTTTCTTACTTTCTTTTCTCTATAATGGCATTTAGTGCATATTTACTATGGTCTAAGATGATTTCATCACACTCATCATACACAATTTTTCCATTTGTTGGATTTTTAATAGATATTAAATGTCCTTTTATATCCGCTTCAACATTGCTATATTCAAATGCTAAGTCACAATTAACCATCTCACAGTTAATTAATTTCAAATCTTCGCAATAGCATAGAGGTTGAGTTCCTATTATTTTACAATTTATCAACGTTAAACCCTTAGAATACCACGCCAAATACTCACCTTCTATTATTGAATCTTCCACTGTTACATTTTCTGTATGCCAAAAAGCATCTTTTGTTTTTAAATAACTATTAGTTATTTTCATATTTTTAACATATTGAAAAGAATATTTACCATTTAATGTGAAATGATTAAGTATTATATCTTCACTTAGTAAAAATAAATACTCACATTCCACTATAGAATTAGTAATTTCAATATTTTTGCTCTTCCAGCCAAATTCGTTTGATACCACATCAACATTATCCATTTTGATATTAGAACACTCTCTTAGTGCTTTAATACCATGTAATTTTGTATTTTTAATAGCTACATTATGACTATACCACAATGCAGCACGACAATTCGTTGTCATTTCGCTATTTTTTATACTTAAATTATAATCATGCCAAAAAGGATACCTTAAATCCATATAACAATTTTCAAGTTGGATATTAGTACATTCTTTTAAAGCTGATTCTCCATCTTCAATACCTTCAAATCGACAATCAATCAATTTAATATCTTCTTGATTATATAGGGCTCTTTCTTCACCGAATCGTTTGCTTTTTATTATATCCATTTTAATCACCTTTTACAATATTATATTAAATATTATGCTTTTTATTTAAATTAACCTTTATATTATTTTAATTTACTTATGACATTACTATTTCCAAATATATATATATGATCATTTTGTTTAAATATATAATCTGCATCTGGTATTTCAACTTTTTTGTCAGATAATATAGCTATAACATTAATATTATACTTTTTTCGTAAATTAAGTTCAAGTAAAGATTGATTAATCCATGAATTTGGAACTTCAATTTCAAAAATACTAAATAAGTCAGATATTTTTAAATAGTCTAATAAATTTGTAGCAGTGCATTTGAAAGCTATTTTTTCAGCAACGTCTTTTTCTGGATAAATTGTTTCATTAGCTCCTGCCATTTTTAAAAACTTTGCTTGAATATCGCTATTTGCTTTAGAAATAATGTATTTTGCGCCTAATTCTTTTAAATGTGATGTTATTTCTAATGATGCTTGAAAATTTTGACCAACAGCAACAACGCACGCATCATAATTTTGTACGCCTAGACCTTTTAATGTAGATATATTCATACAGTCACCAATGAATATATTCTCAAAATCACTTTCTAAAACATCTGTTATGGTTTTATCTGAATCAATTAGACAAACTTCATTACCCATTAATTGTAATTTATATGCCAAGTGTTTTCCTAATTCCCCTACGCCTATAATTAAAAAAGATTTCATAACTATCCTACCAATACCTTTCCTTCTGGTTTTTCTAGTAATACTTTATTATTTGTTTTAAATATTAAATCAAATAATGAAAATGCTCCTAATCTTCCTATATACATTAAAAATGTCAATAGTAATTTTGTAAATATAGTGCATGATCCGGAAAGTCCTAATGATAATCCGACTGTTCCGATTCCTGATACAACTTCAAACAATACTTTTTCAAGCGGTTCACTAATTTCAACCGCACATATAAACATAGTTGCTAAAATAGAAATAAGTAAATAAGCAAGAACTAATGCACTTGATTGTTTTATGATATTATTATTTATTTTTCTTTTAAATAGTACTACTTCTTTATTTCCCTTTGCAAGAGTTATAGCATTAGCAATAACTATTACGATTGTTGTGACCTTTACTCCTCCTGCAGTAGATCCTGGTGAACCACCTATAAACATAAGGACAATTGTTAATAGTTTACCAGAACTAGTTAATTCTTCAAGCGGTAAACTATTAAAACCTGCAGTCCTTGGACTCACTGATAAAAATAGTGCATTCAATATTTTATCACTTAGTTGTAAATCTATGAATTTTCCAGCATTTCCAAGATTTGTAAATTCAAATATGAAGAATAATATTGCGGGAATCATAATTAATAGTCCATTAAAAACTAATACAATTTTGGAATGTAACTCATATTTTTTAAATTTAAAACCATGATCAATAATATCAGACCATACAATAAATCCTAATCCTCCCATTATTATTAGAAACATAATTGTTCCTAAAACTATATAATCACTTTTATACGCAATTAAAGAATTCCCAAAGATATCGAATCCCGCATTACAAAAAGCAGATATTGAATGAAAAACTCCGTAATATATTGCTTTTCCTATTTCCATATCTTGAGAAAACCTAATAGATAAGATAAGACTTCCCAAGCCCTCAATACTAAATGTTATTATGATAACTCTTTTGATTAAATCTGTAACACCTGATATTGTATATCCTCCCGCAGATTGCATTAAAACCATACGATTATATATACCAATTCTTTTTTTGAATAATATAAATAACAAACTAATGATTGTCATAAATCCTAATCCACCAATTTGAATTAAACATAATATAACAATTTGACCAAACATGGTCCAGTTTGTGGATGGAAATGGAACTAATCCTGTAACACACGTTGCAGATGTTGCGGTAAATAATGCATCATACCATTTTACACTTTCTTTACTTGCACAAGGTAGTAGCAATAATATCGATCCTATTATGATTGTTATAATATATCCTAGTGATAAGAGTCCAATCACTGATAGATGTTGATTCTTTTTAACCATCTATTTCTCCTTTTTAATATTTTTAGTCATTTTATAAATTATATTAAAAAATGCCTATTTTAGGCATTTTAATTTAATTTATCTAACTTTTCACTAATTTGAGTAAGTAATGCCAATTGCTTTTCTTCAAACGTTGGTTCAACAGGTTTTGAAGCTTCTTCTAATTCCTTTTTCTTTGCTTCTTCTTGTTGCTTTTTAAATTCTTCAAGAGCTTTTGCTTCTTTTTTAGATAGCTTTCTACCTTTCTTTTCTTTGTATTGTGCTCTAGATAATACGTTTTTCATTCTTGAGTCTGCCTCTTTAATTTCATTAAATGTCTTAATTACTAAGAATAAAACAAAGGCAACTAATAAGAAATTAATAATTGCGGAAATAAAAGCTCCCCAGTCAATATAAATAGATGTTGTTAAATCTAAAATCTTTTCTCCCGCTTCGTTAATAATGTATTGAGGAACAAGTGGTGTATACATTTTATTTAATGCATCAGAGTTACCTCCACATATATAATAAATAACAGTATTAATTAATGGTTTTAAAATACCATTAGATAAAGCTGTTACCATTGCAGTAAAAGCTGCTCCAATAATTGTACCTACAGCCATATCCATAACACTTCCGCGTGATATGAATTTTTTAAATTCACTAAAAAACTTTTTCATACTACTCTCCTATATTTAACTTTTTTATAAATAATCGTCTTCTTTTGTGTTGAAGACAATCAAAATGTTTCCATTGATTTATTATATGTAAATTGTCTTCTAAATTTAAATTTGTTTCAGCATATTCATATTTGCCACTAGCTAACATATCAACAATTCTTGCAATTAAAGCGGAACTAATTCCTCTCATTTCATATTCTGGCAAAACTCCAATTAAACCTAAATCTATAGTTTTTGGATGTTTAATTGCTTTCAATAATTTAATTATTGTAATTGGCGTTAATCTCCCACCACTTTTTTGAAGAGGTTTAGATATTGATGGAAACAATAATCCAAAAGCTATTACTCTTTCATTCTCATCTAAAATTAAGGATACATCTTCTGGCCTTACAATTAGTTTAAAACTTTTTTCTAAATTCTTTTTCATTGAATTTGTAAGCGGAACTGTTCCATATATTTTGTCATATGTAATATCTAAAATATCAAAGAATGCATCACCATATTTTTTAATAAATTCGTTAATGGATTTAACCTTAGAAAAATGTAAATTATATTTTTTCATCATTAAATCACTTACTCTTTTTAATTTAGGATTTACTTCTTTTGGTGCTTTTAATCTATGTTCTAACCAATCAACTTCTTTAGTATAATTATAATTTTCAATTAACTTTTGATAATATGGAAAATTATATTGCTCTTCAAATGTATTTAAATAATCAAATCCTTCAATTAATAATCCTTCTCTTTCCAAATCAGAAAAACCAATTGGCCCTACAACTTCTTCCATTCCTTTTGATAAAGCCCACTCTTCAACTTTGCCAAGTAGTTTATTGGCAACCTCTTGATTGTCAATTACATCAAATCTTGTAAAACGAACTCTTTTTTGATTCCATTTCTCATTACTTGAACGTTGAAGTATTCCAGATATTCTTCCAACAATTTTTCCATCTAAATAAGCGTTGTAATAAATGGCTTCTGATGTTTCATAATAATGATAGTTCTTTTTAAATAGAGCTTTTTCATCACAGTATAGAGGTGGTACAAAGTATGGATTTCCTTTATATAAATTTAACGGAAAATTAATAAAGTCTCTAATTTCCTTTTTTGTTTTAACTTCTTTAATTTCTAGCATAACTATTCTCTTTTTAAACAGTATATATATTAGCACTTTTTTTTTGATTTGTCAAATTATGTAGCTATATGTAAAAAAAGGAACTCAAGACGAGTTCCTTAAATTCATTAATTATTAACTATGCTTCTTCAACAATAGTAATAGGTCCATATAATCTGATAATCTTGCCAGCTGTTCCCCATTTAGCATTACCACCAATTAAGAATCCTGATACAGTGTAAGTTTTAGTTAAATCAACATCTTGTGCAGCTGATGAATAATAGATACCAAATTTTGGTAAACCATCAACGATAGTAAAATATGAATATTTAGAGCCATCTGTATCTGATCCATCTTTTGAAGAGAATTGAACGCCTTTGATTGTTACATATAATCCAAATCCTGTTGCATCATTATGTGCAGCAACAAATTCAGCTATACTAGCCCATTCAACTTCTGTAGCAACTAATTCTGGAGCAGCATCAGTTTTATCAAGAACTGTCATTTCTGTTGGAGCAACTGTATTAGCATTTTTAACAGCACCACCACTACCTACTGCAACAGTACCTTTAACATGAATCCATTTTCCAGCTACCATATCTTCAGTATATAATGCACTATTACTATAGTAGTTTACTGACATAGTTCCTTTATCTGTTATAACAACCATAGTTTTTGAAGATGTATTAACATATAAAATATATGCATCTGTATCAATAGCATCACCAGCTTTATTTTCAGCTAATGCATTTGCAGTTGGAGTTTTTAGTGGTTCTGGTTCAGGAACTACAGTACCATTAACGAATGCTTCATATGCAGCAGCTCTTTCTTCTTCTGTAGCACATACTTTAGCATCTACTGTAACACCAGCAACTTTTACAGCTTCTGGAGTAGCTGTTAATGCAACACCTTCAGCATCTAAATATAAGTTTTGATCGAATATAATTGCATTTCCACCATTGTTATGAACATATTTTTGAACATTTGCAAATGTGTTATATTTAACTACAAATTCATTTCCTTTAACGCCGTTTTCCATTAAACCATCAATATCAAGAACAGTTCCTTCAAAATGGTTATTATAAACATAAGCATTACCTAATCTAATTCTTAATAAAGCAGCATTAGCATTTGTAACACCGCCGCAATCAGCAGCATTTACATAGTTACCAACAAATGTTGTATTAGCGATTCCTTTAGTAATCCAAGCGAAGAATTGTCCTATTTCATTAATCTTACAATTTTCAACTGTAATAGAGCCATCACCTGTACCATTTTGAATTTTTAGTACTGTATTCATACCATAAATTACACAATTTGATAATACGATATCTTTTGTAGCAGCAGTACCTTCTAGGTAAACACCTGTTTGACCAGCTTTTCCACCTTGTCCAGCTAATGTAACACCATCAAATTTTAAATATGCAGTATTTACATTACTTCTAACATCTTTAATCATGTTAATTTTTGTTTCTTGGGCTACTGTTTCTGTAGCTTTAACGCCTGCATTAACACCATAAACAACTATTTTCTTTGAAATTACAACGCTTAATTCGTATTCTCCAGCAGCTACATAAATAATATCATCATCTGCTGCTGCATTAATTGCTTCATTTAATGCCTTAAAGAATTTTACTCCACCAATTTCTTGGCCTTCAAGTTCAGTATTTGCATCAACAATTTTAGTTGCTTTTAATTCTACTGCTTTAGGATAATTATCACCTAAAACTTGTTCTGTTTTGAATGCTGCATAAGCTGCAAGCATTGCTTCTTTAGTTTCATAAGTTGTTTCTTTTGTTGGATCAGGATTATATCCAGCAGTTTTAATACCTGCAGCATAAATGTTATGATCAGTAACAACTGTAGAACCCTTACCAGGATTTGTTAATTTAAATTCTTTTGTAAAGTAATTATATTTAATATTAAATTGTGCGCCTACTTTTCCTTCGTTAAATGCAAATGAATTACCTTTCATATCAAATTCATTACCAAAAATATTAATAACTTGATTTTCTGGAGCTTGATGAACTCTAATACCAGAATTATATAATTTATCACTTAAACCATAAATCTTATTTTCAACAATATCAATTCTAGTTGCATTATTACTAAATTGACCTAAATAAATACTATAGTTATCAGTAGCACCAACTAATTCGTTGTTAGCAATTTTTATAAAGCCTCTTAAATTATAAGCGATAATAAGTTCATTAATACCACATTTTTCACAATCATTTTTCAAATAGTTACCTTCAATAGTAAGATTATCTACTATACCTTCAAAGTCAATACATTCACGTTGTGCTGAACTTGTACCTGAATTTACATAAGAATTTAAAATCTTTACATCAGAACAAGCAGCTTCTGCACCGATTACACCAAATCTATTAACTGATTCTCCACAGCTCCATGGTGTAGCATCTGCATATACATGGTTAAGAGTAACATTTTTAGATCCACCTAAATCTACAGCACCATCTTGAGTAAACTTAACACCATCAACAACTACATTTTCGCCTTTGATAGTAAATCTCTTTATAAATTCAGCTTCAGCTTTTCTTTCAGCATTTCCATGAACGCCATAGTTAGGTCCAATAATTGTAACATTTTTAGCTGTTATAGTTACAGCATCTTCATATGTTCCTTCAGCAACATAAATAATATCATTTTCAACAGCTTTTTCTAATGCACCAGAAAGTGTTGCAAATAAATCTGTTCCAAATGTTAATTCTTTTTTGTTAGTTGATTGAGTTTTAGTACCATCAACCATTGTTGCAGCTTCAACACTAACAAATTTTGTTGCATGATTATTTTCACCAACAGAAACTTCAATACCTGCTTTTGCCCATACAGCTTTTAATGTAACATTATCAACAACTTGATATTGTCCAGCTTCATAAACATGTTTTCCATCGCTCCATCCTTTGAATACATATTCTTCTCTTGTTGGAGCAGGAAGTTCAATCATAGCAGTGAATTCTTGATCTTTCCATTCTACTTGTTGGTTTTCATCAGCATAAACGCCACCGTTTACATCTAATGTAACTGTATATTTATATCTATATTTTAAAACAATTGATAAATCTAAAACTTTTTTCCAAGCATCTTCGCCTTCTTTAGAATACTTTTGTTCTAAAACACCATTATTAGTACGGAATACTAAATAATCACCATCTTCACCTTTTTCTCCAGGTTCACCTTGAGGACCTGTTTCTCCTTCATCTCCTTTATTACCAGGATCTCCTTGAGGACCTTTTTCACCAGGTTCTCCTTGTTCTCCATCTTTTCCATCAGGACCTTTTTCACCAGGTTCTCCTTTAGGACCAGGTTCACCTTGAGGACCTTGTGCACC
The DNA here is from genome assembly GCA_934096585.1 of uncultured Bacilli bacterium. Classification (GTDB taxonomy): domain Bacteria; phylum Bacillota_I; class Bacilli_A; order ML615J-28; family CAG-698; genus CAKOMG01. Next base: position 104,370 of record CAKOMG010000004.1, on the reverse strand, counting down.
ACAACCAACTAATGCAATTGCAGAGACCAAAAGTAATAAAACTAATAAAAATCTTTTCAATTTCATGACTTTCTCCTTTTTGATTTTTATAAATTTTTAAATAGATTTTATAAAAAATCATCTATTTACCATTTTATTATACTATATTTCCTTTTTTTTGTCAAACGTTTTCTTTTTTTAAATTTTCATTATATTAATATTCACATATTTTTTTAATTATTCCTTTGATTTATCGAAGTTTTTAAAAATGTATTTTTTCGATTATTAATCAAATATTTCCTATTAAAATAATAATATAAAAACTCTACCAATAGGTAGAGTTTATATTTAAAATTGCATAATAGCTTTTTCTTTTTCTTTAATTACGTCATCCACTTTAGAAACATATGTATCAGTTACTTTTTGAGTATCTTCTTCATAACGTTTTAATTCATCTTCACTCATCAAACCATCTTTTTGGTATTTTTTTAATTGTTCCATTACTTCACGACGTATATTTCTAATAGCTACTTTACTATTTTCCGAATTTACTTTCAAGTCTTTAACTAATTGTTTTCTTGTTTGTTCAGTTAAAGGTGGAAAAACCAAGCGAATTACTGTACCATCATTTTGCGTTGGTAAATTAATATCTGACATTTGAATTGCTTTTTCAATATCTTTTAAAATTCCTTTGTCAAAAGGTTTTATCATTAACATTTGTGCTTCAGGAACTGTAATTGAAGATAATTGATTTAATGGCATAGGTGAGCCATAATAAACAACTTGAATATTCGCTAATATGCTTGGATTAGCGCGTCCAGTTTTGACGCTTTGTAAATCTTTTTTTAAAGACTCAATAGTCTTTTCCATTTTTTCTTTTCCAGCGTTAATAATTGATTGTGGCATTTTTATATTCCTTTCTTTATTTGGAAGTTACTAGAGTTCCAATACTTGGATCTAGAACTACATTTTTGATATTATCTTTTTTATTCATATCAAATACTAAAATGTCAATTGAATTTTCAGCACATAATGATGCTGCCGTCATATCCATTACACCTAATTGCTTTTCAATAACCTCTTTGTGAGTAATTTTTGTGTATTTTTTCGCATTTGGATTTTTACGAGGATCACTATCATAAACGCCATCAGTTCCATTCTTTGCCATTAGAATTAGTGAAGATCCTAATTCTAAAGCTCTAAGGGCGGCAGTTGTATCTGTAGAGAAAAACGGATTTCCTGTTCCCCCACCAAAGATACATATTCTACCTTTATTCAAATGTGAATTTGCTTTTCTTCTAATATATGGTTCTGCAATTTGAGGAATTGAAATACTTGTCATAACACGAGTATCTAACCCTAGTTTTTCAAGAGCATTTTGTAAAGCTACTGCATTAAGTATTGTTCCTAACATGCCCATATAATCGGCACTTGTACGGTCCATTCCGTTTTCAATAGCATCTCTTCCACGCCATATATTTCCTGCTCCACAAACTATTCCTATTTGTATATCTTTTAAATCATAAAGTTCTTTAATCTCAGAAGCTATTTGATTTACCTTTTCCATATTGATTCCATTACCATTTTGTGATAAAGCTTCACCGCTAACTTTTAGAATAATTCGTTTCATTTTGTTCTCCTTGTAATTCAAAAGATGCGAACTTATGACTACTTATTAACTGCTGCCATTACTTCAGCAACAAAATCATCTTTACGTTTTTCGATTCCTTCACCAACACCTAAACGAACATATAACACAATTTTGCATTTATGATTAGCAACATATTGTCCAACTGTTTCATCAGGATTTTTAACAAAAGGTTGATCTAATAAACAAACTTCTTTTAACATTTTGTTTACTCTACCTTCAATCATTTTTTCTATAATTGCTTCTGGTTTTGGTTTTGCTGATTCTCTATTTTCATTTAATGCTTCTTGTCTAATAATTTCTGTTTCACTTGCTAAATATTCTTGATCAACAACGTCTCTTGATAAATATTTAGGAGACATTGCAGCAATATGCATACATACATCTTTAGCAACTTCTTCATTGTCACCATCTAAAATTGTGAAAGCTACAATTTTTCCACCCATATGAGAGTAAGCACCAAATACTTGACTATCATTTTTTTCAAATAAAGATACTCTTCTTAAAGTGATTTTTTCTCCAATTGTAGCAGTAGCATTAACTAACATATCACTAACTTTTGAACCATTAAATTCAGCATTTAATGCTTCTTCATCATTTTTAGCTTTTGCGCTTAAAATTGCTTTTCCAACATTTTCACATAATTCTTTAAATACTGGGTTTTTAGCAACGAAATCTGTTTCGCTATTTAATTCATAAACTGCAGCTAGATTACCATCAATTGCATATGTACAAACACCTTCAGCTGCAATTCTACTTTCTTTCTTTGCAGCTTTGGCAATACCTCTTTCACGAAGCCAAACAACAGCTTTTTCCATATCACCATTAGTTTCTACAAGAGCTTTCTTGCAATCCATCATTCCGGCGCCAGTCATTTCACGAAGTTCTTTAACTTGTTGTGCACTAATCATATTTGGTTCCTCCTAATTATTCCGCAGGTTTTGTTTCTTCAATTGGAGCTTCTTCAACAGCTTTTTCTTCTTTTACAACTTTTTCTTCTTTTGGTTGTTCTGCTGGAGCTTCTTCTTTTTTCACTTTTGGTTCTCTTGGTTGTCTTTGAGGATAAGGTTTACGTCCTTTTCCATCACGATTTTGACGACGTTGTTTTGGTTGTTCTTCAGCAACAGGTTCATCAGTGAATACAATTTCGATTGGTGTTCCACCATTAGCTTCAACGATTGCATTAGCTAATGTAGCAACGATTAATTTAACACTTCTAATTGCATCATCATTTGCTGGGATAACATAATCAACATCTTCAGGATCACAGTTAGTATCAACTAATCCAAAGATTGGAATATTTAACTTGCGTGCTTCTAAAATTGCATTATGTTCAGTTTTTGGATCTACTACAACTAATGCATCTGGAATACCAGTTAATGTTTTGATACCACCAAAGTTTTTATTTAATTTTTCTTGTTCTTTCTTTAATAAGATAACTTCTTTTTTAGGTAATACATCAAATGTTCCATCTTCAGCCATTTGTTCAATTTTATATAATCTAGCAATTGACTTTTTAATAGTCTTAAAGTTAGTTAATGTTCCACCTAGCCATCTTTGATCTACATAGAACATATTAGCTCTTGTTGCTTCTTCTTTGATAACATCTTGAGTTTGTTTTCTTGTACCAACAAATAAAACTTTACCACCATTTTGAGCAATAGTGTATAATGCTTTATATGCATCTTCAACTAACTTTTCAGTCTTTGTTAAGTCAATGATATAAATACCATTTCTTTCTTCATAGATATACTCTTTCATTTTAGGGTTCCAACGGCGAGTATTGTGACCGAAATGAACTCCTGCTTCAAGTAATTGTTTTTTACTAATTACAGCCATTTTTTTGTTCTCCTTTTTTATTTTTATTTTGTTTTGGCCTCCACCATTTCACCAAATGCCGCCCCACTTAAGTACATGACGACCTTCTCCATGATGTGTGTATTTTTTACCATCCATATTATACCACATTTTCTTCTTTTTTGCAAATTATTTTACAAACATTTATAACTTTTTTATTTTTGTAAAAAGTTAGTTGTGTAAAAACATATAATTATTAATTAATTATTTCCTATTTAATTTACATAACACTTAAAAAAATAGTATAGTTATGTCACTAATAAAGCAACTGTCTATACTATTTATGTTTTATTTTTTTACAGCCTTTTTACCTACTGCTTTGAGAGATTGTTTTAAAGCATCTTGCCACAAGAAATCATACGACTTAACATCTTCACCTAAATACTTAGATACATCATCAAGTTCATCCCAATCAACTAATGATAGAGATTTCTTTTTTTCTTCTATTTTTCTTATCTTTTTGCCTTGTTCATATGTTTTTGCTTCTTCAATAGTTAATCTTGTCCATCCATTAACTATATGGAATGCATTCCATCTTAAATGCTCTTCTTGTGCTGCTAATAGTTTTTCATCTTCTGATAATGTATTGAAATCAAATTCAGGTCTAGGATCATTTATATCAACTATTTCAAGTCCTAAAGTAAATAATTTAGCACCAGCAGCAAGCCAAACTGATCTATTAGAAGATTTAGTAAATTCACTTAATTCGTTCCATTGAACCGCATTTTTTGGATTTGTTTGATTATAATAATCATTTAAAGACTTGGCAAATCTATCCATAAATTCTCCGACAACAATATCATAACTAAATACTTGGTTTTCCAAACCAAAAGATGAAATAGTCACATTCTCTTTATATGCATTTTGTAACAAAGTCTTGTTTTTTTCTTCTCTTACATGGCAATAAATAGAAGCATTACAATTTGATTTTGTTAATGAATAAATATATAGAATGTTTGCAATTTCTATATTTTTTTTATCATCACCTAGCGCTACAACAATATAATTATTTCTTTTTATATAATTAGAAAGTTTTTCTATAAAAGATGAAGAATATATATCTACATTAATAAATTTTATATTATTAAAATTATATATTCCTGGATATTGTAATTTATAAAATCCATCTCTATCTTTTAAATCAAAAACTGTTATATTAAGTTTTACATTTTTAAACTGATTACTTACAAAAATATTTTTAAATATTGCATTACCAGAACGGCCTCTACCTAGTATAAGAACATTCATTTCCTTACCATCTTTATCTTCATAAATAGTATTGTAACATGGTTTTGTCATTATTAGCATTTTTGCTGTTAAGTCATGTTGCTTAATTATATGAATGTTATTCTTATATAAATATATAGAACCACTAAATTCTTCTTCAGTAAGTGCATAAATTTCTATTTTTTCTGTAGCATAGTTTTTACAAAATTCTATGTTTAATTCACTGCTTTCACTTAGGCAAAATACATAAATTGAATTAAATTTTTTGATAAGCGGAAACATTTTTAAATATTGTTCATCTTCTTTATCTTGTCCTGCTGTATAAAGCATATATCTATTGTCTTTCAGTATTTTTAATTGTTCTTGATTTTCATCAGTTGGCGCAAATGACATTAGAGTAAATACAATTGAAGCATTTGGAAACTTTTCTTTTATTGAAGATGCTAACTTCAATGATTTAGAATTTAAAGATGTAAAGCAATATACTTTATCTTTTTTAATAAAAAACATTCTTTATTTAGACATTGTTTTGTATGATATTAGCGTAATTAAAGTTATGCTATAAAGAATATATGCTAAACTTAAGAACACATAATATATAACTTTAAACCATATATAATTTGTTAAAAGGCCTAAAGACGAAAAATTATCTTCAAACACTAAAAAGCTAGCTGTATATTGGCCTCCTTTTACTAAAGCAATAAAATAGTCAAGCGATATATTATTGCCTGATTTTATAAGATCATAAATTAAGGCCCCTGTATTGATAATATAGCCTAATATACCAATAATCAATAAATATAAAAATTTACGCTTTGTTTGTTTATCCAAGTAATTAGTAATCAAAAAAGCCACTATTATGAATAATATAATTATACCAAAAAGTTTTAAAATTATCATTGTTATTCATCCTCCGAAGCAAGAATTCCTGGGCATAAAAAATTATTTGAAAATATATCTTTAAGTCTAAACACTCCATTCCACGTAGAATCAGGTAAGCTAAAATATATTCTGTTAGCATCACCGCTCTTAGCACATCCTGGCATTAAACCTAATTCATCAAGTAAAGCATATAATCTATCTGTTTGCTTACTATCTGTTAGTTCTGCATATATTTTGAAACAAGTACCATTTATCTTATGTAGTGGCACTATTATATTAATTTCATCTTTATTAATAAGTGCATCTTCCATTGTTGTATTTAATACTACACATTCAGGGAAGTTATCTATATCTGGAGCATTATTAAGTGCGCATGGATAATTACTTATTGGACACTTATTAGTTTCTTCAAAATTTTGAAAACAAAAATTATCTTTTCCGTATTTTCCACAATATGAACCAAAAGTGCTAATTAAGACTGAAAAATGAAAGTCATCTAATTCTAATTCTTCTAGCCCTGGTATTTTAACAATTAATTTGATTGGTTCAACATAAACACTAACTCTTTGTTTATATAATTCTTCAGTTAAAGTTTCTGTATAGTTTTGTAATAAATTCGAGAAATAATTTATACCATTTATAGCTACTATAATATCTCGTATTTCATCAAAGACAGGAAAATCTTCCATATGGTAAGTTTCTTGTTTATCTAATAGATGATTAGGGTCATATAAAAATATTTTTTTATCTTTTCCAGCAAGCATACCTATTTCAAAATTCACCCATGAAGATTTTAAAGCTCCTTCAGTAATAACAACAACAGCACATTTACATTTGTATATCAATTTTTTTATTTCACTAGCAAAATCTAATGATGCTATTTCTATTTGTTTATCAACAAGATAATCAATTTCAGCTTCCTCAAATGCTTTGCATACTGTTTTAAATAAATCATTATCGTTAGAATGCGAAATGAATACACCAAATTCTTTTTTTTCTTCTTTATTTAATTTACGGGTTTTTATTTGCACTTTCATATTATGCCTCCTACTGTGGGAACATGTAGTGAGCTTTGGTACCAACTCCTAAACCTTGCGCATCAACTACATCTAAATCTAAAAGAAAATAAACTCTTTGAAGTTGCTCATCTTTTTTAATATAAATATCTCTATCAGATAAATCAAAAGTATTATAATTTTTCTTAATTATACTTAAAATATTATCAGTTTTAAATTTTGATCTTTTTTTAATAGCTACAAAAAATTTAAAGTCTACACCTAATAAAGAATGTACTGGTAAAATAAAATCAGACTTAATTGTAGCAAAAATATCATCAGCAGAAGAATAATCTAATACTTCTGGTTTAATATATTGAAAGTTTGAAGGAAAATCTTTTAAAAGAATATCAGTTTCTTTGAAATAAGGGCTAAATTCTTTTCCTAAACATTCTTTACGATTAAATCTTAAAACAGTGCATCCGCAAACAAGTTCTTGCAAAAACAAATCTAATGATCTTTTTTCATCATATTCAATGTCTGAAAAGTGATTTAATTGTTCTTGTATTTCTTTAATATTCTTACGATAAATATTAAAAACAGTAGTAATCTTTGTATAAAAAATTCTTTTTGATGCAAAGCGATTAATAGAACTATCCGCATAAAAATGATTTTCTAATATATGATTTTTACTTGAAAATTCAAGTAAATCATCTAATGTTGAACAACCCTGTATTTGTCTTACAGGTGTACGGTAAAGTTTTTCTTGTATTATATCTTTATCAATATCTAAAAAGTATAATACAACTTTTTTATTTTTACCTAACATACGTCCAACTTCATACCATGTTATAGTTTGTAATTCTTTATTACGTTCTTCAAAAAATGCGTTAGACAAAATAATTGTTGCTATTTTACATTCATCAATTTCATGTTCAATTGTTGGAATATAAATATTTTTTTTGCACATTTTTAAGCTTTTACTAATAGCACTATAATATATGCCTCTTTTATCTAATGCTTCTTTAATTCTATTTACATTTTCTTCATCTTCTTCAAGATATGTTACGAGCAATTTGCTACCAATTATTTCGGTATTTTTCAATTTTTCTTTGGAATAAATATACATAATAATTCTCCGGATAAATAAATTTAAATATTATAACTTGTCACTCTTTCCTAATAGTTTAATATTTTATAACTACATTTTAGCATAGCAATAAACAAATTGCAATAAATTTCAAGATAATATATTTAATTATATCTACCATAAAAAGGCATAGAATAGTTATTTATAACCATTCTATGCCTTATATTTACAGTATAAAATTTTATTCTTCTCTTTTAGCTCTTGGAAATTTATCCATATATTCTCTTCTTAATTGTTCATTTGATACATGAGTATATATCTGTGTAGTTGATAAATTAGCGTGTCCTAAAAGTTCTTGTACGGAAATTAAATCGGCACCATGATTTAATAAATGAGTTGCAAACGTATGTCTAATCATATGCGGACTAATTTTAAATGTTTCACTTGCCTTTTCCACAATCCTATTCAAGATATCTCTTACTCCTCTTGGGGTTAGTGGTCCTCCGTGATTATTTAAAAATAGTATATTACTAATTTCTTTTTTATTTTTTACTTGCAATTCATTTCTTGAAAACATAAGATAATTTTTCAAAGCTTCTGTTATTAAGTCATGTAAAGGTAAATACCTTTCCTTTCCACCTTTTCCTAAAACTATAACTTTATGATTTATATAATCTATATCTGTATCTTTAATACTGCATAACTCACTAACTCTGACCCCAGTTCCATACATGAATTCTAAAAGGGCATAATCCCTTATTCCAAGAATAGTGGAAGTATCAATGCTATCAAATAATATTTCTATTTCTTCTTCATATAAAAACTTAGGTAAAGTTTTATCTAGTTTAGGAGATGATACATTAATAAACGGATTACTTGTTGTATATCCTTCTCTTATGCAAAACTTATAAAAACTCCTTAGTGAACTTAATTTTCTTGCCACACTTCTTGGTTTATGATAGTGTTCATTTAAATGTGAAGTATAGTATCTTCCTGATGAATTAATAGGATCAAGAAGATTTCCAAATTTATTTTCTTTTAAAAAAGTTTCAAATTCTAAAATATCTTTGTGATAATTATTTACTGTATATTCTGAATACTTTCTTTCATTTTGAATATATTTGATAAACTCTTCTTTTGCTTCTTTGTTTTTTTGAACATTGTTATCTTCTTTTGCTTCATTTAGTGTCTTAATTCTATTGTTCATTTAGTTCCTCACATATAGCTTCAATCACTTTTAAACTACGATTTGAATATAGTTCTTTTCTATCCTTTTTCTTCATCCTCGTAACAATCATTAATTCATTAAACAAGCAAAAGTTTGCATTCATAGGAATAAAGTTACTATTAGGCGTGCTTATGTAATTTGCTAATGCACCAATTGAAGTATCACTCGTAAAGTCAACTAATTCTTTTCCTTCAATTAATCTAGCCATATTAATTCCTGCTACCATTCCACTAGATGCGCTTTCTAAATATCCTTCAACTCCAGTAATTTGTCCCGCAAAAAATAAATCACTTCTTTTTATTGTTTGGTAGTATTTATTTAATACTTGTGGTCCTTTAATATATGTATTTCTATGCATTACTCCATATCTGACAATTTCACAATTTTCTAATCCCGGAATCATTTGAAGTATTCTTTTTTGCTCTCCCCATTTTAAATGTGTTTGAAAACCTACTATATTATATAGTGTTTTTTTAGCATCGTCTTGTCTTAATTGTACTACCGCATATGGTTGTACCAATGTATCTGGATGACGAAGTCCTACTGGTTTCATTGGGCCAAATAATAAAGTTTTTTCACCTCTACTGGCCATATCTTCAATAGCCATGCACCCTTCAAAAACTTTTAATTCAAATTCATGAGGGACTACTCTTTCCGCGTGAATTAATTCATTATAAAATCTTTCAAATTCTTCTTTTGTCATTGGACAATTATAGTATGATGCTTCGCCTTTATCATATCTTGATTTCAAATATGCTTTTGATTTATCAATTGATGCTTCCGTTACAATTGGTGCTACCGAATCATAAAAATACAAGTATTCATTGCCACAAAATTCTTTAATTTTTTGGCTAAATGTTTCACTTGTTAATGGACCAGTTGCAATGATTGTATATCCTGATGGTATTTCTGTTACTTCTTCATTTACAAACTCTACAAGTGGACTTGCTTTTAAATAATTAGTTATATAATTACTAAAACCTACTCTATCTACAGCAAGAGCCCCACCAGCTTCTACTTCATTTTCATATGCCGCTTTCATAATTAATGAATCTAATCTATTCATTTCTTCTTTTAATAATCCAATAGCATTTGTTAGTGCCTTGGCTCTTAGTGAGTTGCTACAAACTAGTTCCGCAAAACCATCAGTTACATGGGCTTCTGTGTTGCGTTTTCCTCTCATTTCAAATAATCTAACTTTGATTCCTCTTTTTATTAATTGGTATGCTGCTTCGCTTCCAGCAAGACCAGCACCTATTACATTTACTACTATTTCTTTCATATTAATCATTCTCTTTCTTATTATAAATTATACACTAAAAGTGTTTAAAATTAAAGTAAAATTTGTATCAAATATTTAAAAAATAAAAACAGGCATTTAACCTGTTTTATTTTGATACTATTGTTATTTTTAAATCATTGATTTTTATTTTTTCCATTTTAATAACAATCCATTCTGTAAATGGCATTGTTGAAACGGCAGTATTAGTTGGTTTAATTTCTATTGTTAATACTTTGTTATTTACTGATACTTTAGATAATTCATAATTACAGTTTTCAGATGATGTAAACCCATATAATATTATCATTTCCTTTTTGAAATTTGTTTTTGGAAAAGTATTAAATACTTGATCTAATGTTTCTTGTTTATCAATATAATAATTTCTTTCTTGAGGCAATTTTTCACTTTCTTCTTTTTTTGTTAAATTATCTTTTAAAAATTCACTATTAAATTCAAAGTCGTTTGTTATAATTTTTGCATCATATGGCATTCCTAATTTACATCCCACTAACATTGTTAATAAAAATATAAAAACTATAATTATAAATTTCTTTTTCATTTTGTACTCCTTATTTATACATTATTTTTGTTCCTTTTGGAAATAGTGTATTGTAATTTAATGTTATTAATTCTTCTAATGTCATTCCCGTAACACGTAATATATTTTCTAAATCATCTGTAGCAACAGTTGTATATGTTTTATATCTTGATGGTACTTTAACTGTTTGATCAGTTAATAAATATAATTTACCCAAATCATTATATTTACCAAGTTCTGTTAATGTTGTACCATTTTTTGATGCAATAAGTTCTAATGTGTCTTCTGGTTTAACAACATATTCCATAAAATAAATACCACCATTATTTGTTTTTGGAATTATTAAAACTTGATTAGGAAAGATAAGGGCATTTTCTAAACCATTAGCCTCAAGCAAGGCATCTACTGTTACATTATTTTCTTTAGCAATCTTATATAAGGAATCACCTTTTTTAACAACATATGAATCATCTCTTGTAAAATCAAATCTCATTTTCTCACCTCATCTTATTATATGAATAATAGCTTTAATTGTTACTATTATTCATTTGCTCATTTTCTTTTCGATAAAAGAAGAATGAAGGTAGCATTATAATAAGGAATAATATAAGAAAGACTCCAAACGATTTTAAACTTTCAGTACTTCCAGTTGCAATAAGTTGGAATATTCCCGTTCCACATATCACAAAGAATAAAGATCCAAGTATAGCAATAGTTGGTATAAGGAATCTTTTAAAGAAGTTTAAATCTTTAAAATTTTTCATTATGTATATATACATTGTAATATATATGCCATAAATTATTGCGCAAATTACTTCATCCATTGTACTTAAATATCTAAATATTCCAATATTATTATTCGCTAAATACCAAATAATAAGTAAAGTTATTATAACTAAATATCCAAACAAACATGATAAAAAGGAAGTACTTCCGTTTTTACCAAGTTTAGAAAACTTTTTAGGGCATATGCCTTGATTTCGGCATGACATTGTATACATTCCTCTGCAACAACTTATTGCCAAACCATTAACTGTTCCTAAACATGAAATAATAATAAATAAGTTAAATAGTTTTGAACCAATATTTCCAAATATCATTTCAAAGGCAACTATTGGTGCATTAGCACCATATTTAATTATATTAGTATTAGTTAGAATTGCGGATAAGCCTGTATAATATATTAAATAAAATATTAATATAGCAATAGTTCCCCCGACTAATGCACGTGGTAAATCACGTTCTGAATTTTTTAGTTCCGCATTTATTGATGTTGCACATACCCATCCTTCATAAGCAAAGGCTGTTTTTTTAATGGCTTCACCAAAATTAATAGCTAATGTGTTTCCATTTATATCTGTTGCTTTATGATTAAAAGCATTTATAATTCCACCATCTTCTATAAATAGTGAAGCAAATAACCCAACAACTGCTATTATAAAAATAGGAATTATTTTTATGATTGTTGCGGAAACTTGAAATCTTGCGGATATTTTAGGTGCTAAATAATTTAGTAAACAAAAAATAGTTATAAAAACAAATGCAACTATATATGTTTTATAATCACCTAATAATTCATATATTACTGAAGCATTGGATAAACCAATTAATTCTAAAAAATATGCCCCCGCAAATACAGAAACTATTGATGCAACTATTGGATAATATAAAGTAGTTATTAACCAAGCTAAATGGTATCCAAATCTTTTTGATGTTGTCACTTCAACGTAATCTACAACGCCATTGAATTTTTTAATGCGTGTTGCAAATATAGCAAAACAAAAGCCGGACACTATCATTATTATTCCACCAATCAACCAAGCAAGTAATGATAGTTTCAAGTCTCCACCCGCATATTCTAATACTCCACCAGCTTTTAAAAACACGCCAGAACCAATGACAATTCCAACAACCATAGCAATACCTGTCCATATTCCGTATTGCTTTTTTACATTATCCATATATTTCTCCAATTCTTATTAATGTTAATTCATTATAACATAAAGAGATTAAAATTCAAAGACTTATCTTTAATTATTTAAAAATGATTAAATAAAAAGGATAAGTTAAGATTTAAAATGGTAGGGCTTTAGCCTTAAAATGGTAGGGCTTTAGCCCTACCATTTATTCATCTACAATTATCTTAAGTTGTCTTGTTTGTGAATAATCTTTACCATTGATAAATAAATATAAATTTATAGTTAATTCATATTCTCCTATTTCATCAAGTGTAAAACTAAAATATGAATAACTAGATATATAAACATTCTTCTCATACTTAATTTCATCATTTTTCTTGTATTTTTTTATGTTTCCATTTTTAGATAATTCATAACTCAATTCTTTATATTCATAATTGAGTGGATCATTATGTTTATAATCACGGTATTTATATTTAATTTCATATTCCCAATGACCCCTTATAAGCATATACTTATCTTTACATTCAGATATTGATAATTTAACGCTTTGTAATTTGTCAACATCTTCTATTATATTAGCTTGTTCAGCACTTCCATCGCAAATTAATAATGTATTCAACTTTATTCCTGTATACTTTTCCTTTACAAAAACTCCCTTCATATATAATGAATATATGATAAGATATAGAATACAAAAAACAAAAACTATAATAGCTATTATTTTTTTAATAAAATTTTTCTTTTCCTCAAATGTACTCATTATTTTTTCTCTTTCTAGTTTCATTATATCAAAAAAAATTTTTTTGTCAAGTGTTCGTAAGATTTAACATAAAAACAAAAAGTATAAAGCACTACTTTTTAGTACTTTATACTACTTTTTATAATTCTACTTCACTCATTTCATTAAATTTATTTAATAAGAATTCAACTGTTAATTTTTCTTTTTCTTCTTTTTTAACATCTAAAACAACTTTACCATTATACATCATAATTAATCTATTACCATATTTAATAGCATCACGCATATTATGAGTAATCATTAATGTTGTAAGATTATTTTCATTAACAATTTTATTTGTTAACTCAAGAACAGAATTAGCAGTTTTAGGATCTAATGCGGCAGTATGTTCATCAAGCAATAATACTTTTGGTTTTTCTAATGTTGCCATTAACAATGTTACTGCTTGGCGTTGACCTCCTGATAAAAGTCCTACTTTTTGATTTAATCTATCTTCTAAGCCTAAATTTAAATCACTAAGAATACTTTTAAACATATTCTCATTTTCTTTTTTGAAGCCCCATTTTAGTCCTCTTCTTTTTCCTCTTCTTATTGCTAATTCCAAATTCTCAATAATTGACATATTACTTGCTGTTCCCATCATCGGATCTTGGAACACACGTCCTAAATATTTAGCACGTTTATATTCCTTTTCACCTGTTACATCAATGTTATCTATATATATCTTTCCATGATCTGGTTGGTATGCGCCACTAATGATATTCATTAATGTACTTTTACCACTACCATTTCCACCAACTACAGTAACAAATTCACCATCTTCAATTTCTATACTTATATCATTTAATGCAATTCTCTTGTCTTCAATATTCCCTGTTAAATTGAATACTTTTGTAACGTTCTCTATCTTTAACATTTTATATCACCTTTTTTTCTAAAGATTTTTTTAATTAAAGGAATACATAAAGCAATAGTTATAAGTATTGCATATAATAAATTCTTTAAGTTTGTTGGAAAGCCAAGTTCTATTGCTATTGTTATGATGGCATAATAAATAATACCGCCTAATGTAACAGATATAATCCAACTTTTGAAAGTCTTTTTACCAAATATTGATTCACCTAAAATTATTGAAGCAAGCCCAATTACTAAAAATCCTGATGATGATTTAATTTCCATTGACTTTAGATCTTGTGCAAACAATGATCCACCTAAAGCAATAACAAAATTTGAAAGTGCTAATCCAAAAATTGTAACCATTGTCGTATTAATTCCTTCAGCTCTTGCCATTTGTGGATTCATTCCTGTTGCTCTTATACTCATTCCTATTTCTGTTCCAAAGAAATAATAAAGCGCTACTACAACTACTATTACAATTATTAGTGACACAATAACTTCATTTAATGGCGACAATCTTTTAGAAAAGATATGTAAATAATCAAATATTGTTTTTTCATCATTTAAAGCCACAAGGTTAGCAAATATTTGTCCATCTTTACTCCAACCAATAATAATAAAAGCAATGGATGTACAAGCCGTTAAAGTAATAATTCCTGATAGTAATGGAGCTATATGTAATTTAGTAATTAATAATCCAGTAATTAACCCCGTGATCACCCCAAATAACGCTCCTATTAATGTAGCAAGAAAAGGGTTAACTCCACATACTATTAATGAAAGTGTCCCCGCTCCACCCAACAATATGCTTCCTTCACAGGTTAAGTCTGCCATATCAAGTAACCTATAAGATATAAATATACCAAGAGCTACTAAGCAAGCTGGAAGACCTGATGTTAATATATTTAGTATAACTGATATTATATCCATACTACTTACCTATATTTAAATGTTCTAGTTTTGCAGCCTTTATATTTTCTTCATTAAATGCAAATTTACATTCACTTGCAGTCATTACGCCTACTGGAATTGATGATGGTTCTTTTCCTTCTTTGATAATTTGTACAGCCATTTCACCAACTCTTTTTCCAAGCATATAATAATCAACTGATAAAGTAATATGTCCTCCTGCGTTCATTATTGACTCTTCACCACATACAGTTAAAATACTATATTCATTCACTACACTTTTAACCGCATTCATATTTGCGGCTACAACATTGTCTGTTGGAATATAAAGAGCATCCAAACCTTCAGTTGCACATAATTTTCTTAAAGATTGTTGAAGATCAGTTGCATCGGTTGCCGTTGCAATGATAACTTCAATTCCTTCTTTTTCAGCTTCTTTTTTAGCCATTTCTGCTTGAACAGCTGAATTTGTTTCACTAGCTGTATAAAACACACCTATCTTATCAGCCTCTGGAATATATTTTTTTACTAATGCAATTTGGTCGCTAACAGGATTCATATCACTAGTTCCAGTAACAAATGAACCAGGATTTGTTAGTGAACTAACAAGTTTTGCATCTACTGGGTCTGTTACAGCTGTAAATAATAATGGATTTGTACTTCCTATTTTTTCTTCTTGAGCTTTTAATGCTTGAGCTGCACCAGTACCAATGCCAAGTGTTATATCACATTTTGATACTAATGATTTAGCCATTAGTCCTAAATCAGAATCACTTCCTTGAGCATTATTTACAATTATTTTAATATCTTTTCCTTCTTCTAGTCCTGCTTCTTTTAATGCATCAATAAATCCTTCTTTGGCTTTATCTAATGCTTCATGAGTAACAGGTTGTAATATACCTATTGTTTTTACATCTGAATTATTACATCCAACAATAACAAAACACGATAATAACATAACTAAACAAACTAATAATTTTTTCATAATATACCTCCTAAATCGAAATGAAAAAATGGTTATTACTTAAGTAATAACCATCTATTTTCTAGTTACTACTTAAGATTTACTTGTGTAATAACTAGCAATTTATTTTGGAATTTTATCAGGAATGACAAAACTTCCAAGATATTATGTCAATTAAAACACAATTGGTCTTGGATAATAATAGTAACCATAAAAGAAAGATACTGTAATTTGTTTCATACTTTTTTCCTCTTTTCATTCCTTTTCTATATTATACTCTTTTATGTTTTAAAGTGTCAATATTTTTTGTTTTAAAAACGTTTTTCATTTTTTAATTCTTGATAATACTGTGTTTTTCTAAACTCAGTTAGTTCTTTATCTTTTTCCATATACTCAATATATTTTCTTTGTTTATAATATAAATATTTAAAGCAGTCAAAAGCATTACTATAATCATTTAATAGTACATGAATACAGCCTAAATTATACCATAAGTCATAATTATCTTGATCTTCTTCTAATCCTTTTAAATAATAATATTTAGCTTTTTCATAATCGTTAAAATGATCTTTATAAAGAATTCCTAAATTATAATATGTTATTAAGTAAAAACCTTCTTTAGTCAATTCTTCTAAATAATATTCTAGTGCTTTATCATAGTCTTTTAATTTATTATAAACTACTCCTAAATTAAAGCAAGCTGTATTCATATCTTTATCAATTTCATGAGCCATTAAAAAGTGTTTTAATGCTTCTTCATTATAATTAAATCTTTCATATATTGATCCTAAATTGATATGACCCCAAAAATCATTTTCTTCTAATTCTAAGAATCTTTGATAATACTTAATTGCTTTTTGAATATTTTCACTTTCAAAATTATCATTATTTTCTTCAGCTAATTCATCATATAGATATCCTAAAGAAAATAAAGAGCTAGGTAAAAAAGCTTTATTTTTAATTTTTTCATATGTTTCAATTGCTTTATTCTTTCTATTTGTTCTTTCATAAATATTTGCTAAAGCATAATTAGATTCATCATTATCTTCTAAATCATTAATTTTTTGAAACATGTCTTCTGCTATTTGATATTTACCAAGGTCAATATAAATATATCCAAGCATAATATAATCAGATATTTTAACTTCATATTTAAATGCTTCTTCATAAAAACTAGCCGCATCCTCTAAATGATGTTTTTCAAATGCTTGTTTTGCTTCCCTTATTAATTTATCGTATTTTTTCATAATTTATTCCTTACAATAAAATTTCTAAGATTGCTAATAAATTATTCAAAAAATGAAGACCAGTTGAAACAAATAAATTTTCTTTAGATATTGCATATGAAGCTGTGATAATTAAAGCTAATACAAAATATTGAGGGAAATATACTAAACTTGCCTTATCAGTTACATGTATAAGTGCAAAAACAACTGATATAATTAAAACAATAGCCCAGCAAGGTAATTTCGTATTTTCCTTTAATGCCTTATAAAATAGTTTTCTAAATACTATTTCTTCAAAAATAGGTGCAAGTATTCCTGAATAAATTATCATATATATTTTCGCATCTGAATTTAATATTTTAATAATAAGTTCTTGATTTGCGGAAGTGTCCTCTTCACCAAACCCGAAAAGTGAATATATATAATTCATCAATATTGTTAAACCATATAAAACACCAAAACCTATTATTATTATTAATATATATTTTAACAAATTTTTCTTAAATGAAATTAGATCACTTTTAATAAGTTGTGTAAATAAAATAACAAATAAAGAAATACCTAATAAATGGCCAACACATGAACAAACTGTTGAATGTATTTGAATCAAATCTTGATTTTCGAGATATTCCATTAACGGAAGATTTGATACTCTAGCACCTATGGAAATCATTGGAATTAAGAAGAATGTGGCTCCTAAAAGAAGCCACATAAAAGCTACTCCAAATTCTAATATACTTCTTAAATTTAATTTTCTTTCCATTACTTATCTAATCCTAATGTTTTTATTTCTTTAGAAATCATATCGATAAATTCAGCAACACTCATTGTTACTTGATCTTTAGATCCATATTTTCTTACTGTTAGTTGATTATTATTTACTTCATTATCACCAACTACTAATTGATATGGTATTTTCTTTGTTTGTGCTTCACGAATTTTATAACCTAATTTTTCATCACGTGCATCAATTTCACAACGAATTTTATGATCTTCAAATAATTTATTTACCTTATTCACAAAATCTAAATGATAGTCATTGTTTACAGGAATTAATTTCACTTGAACAGGAGCAAGCCATGTTGGGAAAGCACCTGCATAGTTTTCTGTAATAATACCAATAAATCTTTCTAATGAACCAAAGCAAGCTCTATGAATCATTACTGGTGTTTTCTTACTTCCATCTTCCGCAATATATGTACATTCAAATCTACCAGGAAGTTGCATATCTAATTGGATAGTACCACATTGCCAAATTCTGTTCATTGAATCTCTTAATTTGAAATCAAGTTTAGGTCCATAGAATGCTCCATCACCAGGATTAATTTTAAACTTATGACCTGTTGCTAAACATGCTCTTGTTAATGCAGCTTCAGCTTTATCCCACACTTTGATATCACCTATATAATTATCTTCAGGTCTTGTTGATAACTCTATGTTATAGTCAAGGCCAAAGATTGAATATATATGATCATATATTTTTAAGATTCTTTCGATTTCATCTTCTATTTGATCTTCAGTTAATAAAGTATGGGCATCATCTTGAGTGAATGTTCTAACTCTAAATAGTCCATTTAATGCACCACTAGCTTCATGTCTATGAACATGGCCTAATTCCGCATATCTAAGTGGTAATTCTTTATATGAATGAATATCATTCTTATAACATAATATTGCACCTGGACAATTCATTGGTTTAATGGCAAATTCTTGTTCATCCACTTTAGTAATATACATATCTTCTTTATAGTGATCCCAGTGACCTGAAATCTCCCATAACTCTTTACTTAACATTATAGGTGTTTCGATTACTTTATATCCATTTTTACGATGATAATCTAGCCAATAGTCTTCTAAAACACGGCGTAATGTATATCCATTAGGAAGCCAGAAAGGAAGGCCTGGACCATATTCACTCATCATAAATAATCCTAATTCTTTTCCAAGTTTACGATGGTCTCTTTTCTTACGTTCTTCCAAATCATTTAAATGTTCTTTTAATGCTTCTTCAGTCGCAAAGCAAGTTCCATAAATTCTTGTTAGCATTTCATTTTTTGAATCTCCACGCCAATACGCACCAGCAACGCTCAATAACTTAAAGTTCTTTAAAACTCCTGTTGATATAACATGTGGTCCACGGCAAACATCTTTATATTCACCTTGCTCATAAACTTTTACTTTATCATCATCTACTGCATCAATTAGTTCACATTTATATTTATCATTTTTAAATAATTCTTTTGCTTCATCTTTTGATAAATAATAATGATTTATTGGCAAGTTTTCTTTAACTATCTTTTTCATTTCATTTTCGATTTTAACAAAATCATCATTTGTGATTTGTTCCTTAACCATAAAATCATAATAGAACCCTTCTTCAATAGCAGGGCCTACACCAAATTGTGTTCCAGGATATAATCTATTCATTGCTTGTGCAAGTAAATGAGCACAAGAATGATTTAATACTGGAAAAGCATCACTATCATCTAATAATACTAATTCTAATTTTGCATCTTCTTCAATTTTAGTTTTTAAATCAACTAAAACATCATTTAATTTTGCTACACAACACTTTTTAGCAAGAGAAGGTGAAAGTTCTTTTGCAACTTCAATAACTAATGTGCCTTTTTCAACTTCTTTAATGCTTCCATCTTTTAAAGTTAGTTTAACCATAATTGTTCCTCCTAAATAAAAAACCTTTATATAACAAATATTACTTTGTTTATAAAGGACGATTTTTTTCGCGGTACCACCTTAATTCTCATTTATCATGAGCACTCAATTATCTTTTAACGCAAGATATACGGAAATCTTCTTTCGAAGCCAACTCCAAGGGAGTAATCAATAACTGTTTACTAGTAGCTTTCACCATACCTACCTCGCTTAAGAAACTTAAATTATTAACCATATCCTTTTCATCGTTTTTAAAAATTGTGTTATATAAGGTTTTAATTTAATAATATTATATTACAATACTTTGTGAATGTCAATAGAAAAAGGCTTTAAATTATCTTAAAAGTGTGATATAATATTATAGTTTAATGAGGTTTGAAATGTTTAAAAAAGTATTCAGTTTAAAAACAAAAGATTTATTATTCTTACTATGTAGTTATGTAATTATTATTACTCTTGCAATTATATTCAAAGTAAGCATTATAGCAACCATGTCATCTTTATTTGGAATGACTGCAGTTATATATAATTCATCGGGAAAAAAGATTTGTTTTTTGTTTTATATTATTCATTGCATACTATATGCTATTCAATCTTTTATATCAAAAATGTATGGTGAGTTAATCATTTATTCTATATATTTAACTCCTCTATATTTTATTTCTTTCATTAATTATATAAAAGGAAAAGTAAATAGTAATAATGATATTAGATTTTTGAATATTAAAACTTTATGCTTAATTATTGCTTTAATAATAACTATAACAGTATGTTATGGTTTTGTATTGAAAGCAATTGATTCAACTCTACCATTTTTCAATTCCCTACTAACTGCATTAACTATTACTTGTGGATTTTTAACCGCAAAAAGATATTATCATCAATGGTTTCTTTGGTTATTCCTATGTGTAGCTGCTATTACCACTTGGTCACTTACTTTAAAAAATGATATGAGTGGACTAGCATTCGTACTTCAAAATTCTTTATGCATAATTCTAAATATAAATGGGCTATTAGCATGGAATAAAATGATTAAAGAAAATAATATAAAAAAGCAATAATAATTGATATATTACTGCTTTTTTTTATTCTTATTTTCTATAATCTTTACCTGTTAATTCAACAGGTTTCATTAAGTAAGTAATTCGCTCCATTATTCGTGATGCTTTAACTGGATCATTAGCTTCTTTTGAATCTTCAAAATGTTTCTTTAAATCATTAATTCCATAATTTGATGTCATAAATACTGGTAAGTTTGCCATCATTCTATATTGTAATATTGGTCCTAAAAATTCATCTCTAATAAATGAGGTATTAAGTTCGCCTCCAATATCATCAAGCATTAATACATCTGCGTTTTTTAATTTTACTATTAACTTTTCAAGAGTATTATCACCAATTGAACTCTTTGCTTTTCTAACTAATTCAGGGTAATATGCAAATATTACTTTTTTTCCTTTTTTCACTAAATACTTAGCAAGATTTAACATTAGAAATGTTTTACCAGTTCCAAATGAACCATATAAATATATTCCTTTTACTCCATCTGATGCTTTATATTCTTGAATTGATTTTATTATTTCATTTCTTTCTGTAGTAACATCAATATCACCTAATTCTATATCATTTGGCGTATATAATATTTCTAACAAATCTTCATCAATTATATTTTTATAACTACAAGGATAATACTCTCTTGATATAACTGATGTATCTTTAATCAAATAACTTTGCATATTAGTTACATCACTTAAACATTCTTTTTTTCCTTTGCAGTTATTGCATATTTTGTTAGCACTTACTTGTTCAAGAAATAAACATATATTCATTTCAATTTCATCTTTTGATAATTTAGAAATAAATTCTTTTACTTCTCTATCTTTTTTTATTTGTGTTAAAAAATCTTCCATACTAATCCTCAAATAATTTCTTTGCTGCTTCTTTTAAATCATCTAAATTAACATTACTATCTTCCTTTTTCTCCTGTAGGTTCTTTTCGTAATCCGCATACCATTCAGGGACAGGTGCTTGCTTTTTATTATTTGTTTTAATTTTTGATGATTCTTTCTTTTCTTGATTTTTCTTTTCAGTATATTTTATTGCATCATAGGCATTTTTAACTTTAGCTCTTGACCATGTGGCTGCAATTTTTTCAAAGTAATTATATCCTGGAAGCACTCCTTCTTTTTCTGCACTCACCATCATAATCATAAAATTGATAGCACCATATGATAAATTTGTATTGTTTTTTAAATCTTCTGCGATCTTCAATTCACCAGGATTAGGTTTCATTCCCGAAATACTTTCTAATATTTCCGATGGAGATTTGCTCTCTAAATCATTAGCAAGTTTAATTACTACATCATCTTGCTCACTTATTAAAAAGTCATCTTCTTTAATAGTTTCAATCTTTGGTGTATCAACTTTATATTTATTTTGAAAAGCAATTCTTGCATTTCTCGAAAGAGATGGATAATCACTTCTTTTATCTGTAATTATAGTTTTAAAAACAACATCTTTCATTTCTTCTTCATTTAAACGATATACAAAACTAATTCTATTGACCCACCTTTTAAATTCACTATCTTCTAAAAGTGATTCATCAATAAAAGAGGAATCAAATAAAAGTTTAAATAATGAATAATTAAATTCATCATTCTTAATAGTAATAGATGGTGTTACTAAATTAGATATATAATTTTGTGTTTTGGTTGTATTAATATGATAAACATCTTGAAATGATTTTGATATATTTTTGAATTGTTTACTTACTGGTTTATATCTTGACTTAATTTTTTCAATTTCGATACTGCCAATTTCTGATTCTAATAAAGACATTAAAACTTCTTCATGTATAAATTCTTTTTCAGTTAGTGGTGGAATAAGTTCAAAAATATATCCTTTTTCTTCATTAAAATAAGTTTTAAGTAATCCTAAACCTTCTAATTTATCTAACCCATTATTTAAAGATTTTAGAGTTTTGATTGTTGAAAGGTCGATGATATTTTTAAAACTATATTCAGTTTCTTTATCTAAACTAGAAAATATTGAATATATTGCAAAACTATCAATACCCATTAATGGAAGATAAAGTAATGATAATGATTTAATATCTTCATTATTTAATTGAACATTTTGATTAATCTTAAATTTTTCATATAATAAATTAGCCATTACTTTTCTCCTTTTTAAATTATTTATATAAACTTAATCCCTTGAAATCCAATTTTTTATCTATTAATTTATATATATTTTCTATTATTTTTTTTCCTTTTGCAGTTGGTAAAACATTATATGTCAACACATTAAAATCAATTGCCATTTCTGAAAATGATGTAGCTGTAACTGTGGCAGTTCCCGAATAATCCATATGATCAAAAATGATTTCTCCTCTGTCTTCATCAATACTTCTTACTTTTGCTTTATCATTTTTTAATATATCACATACAACTTCCATTGCTTGCTCTTTTCTAGCTCGATAATAATGAGTTCTTAAAGTTTCAATTTCATGGTTGTCTGATGTTGCAAATTCTTTACTAAAATAATATTTTATTTTCATTATTTTGTCTCCTTAAAACATCTTAATATTGTTTCTATTTGTTTATATGTTTCTTCCATAGATTTATCATTATCAATAATATAATCTGCGAATTCTATCTTTTTTTCTATGGGCCACTGAGAATTAATTTTTTTAGTTGCATATTCTACATCAATATTATCTCTTAATATTAGTCTATTTAACTGAATATCTTTACTTGTTTTTATAACAATTAATTTATCAACTAAATATAACAAATTGTTTTCAAGTAAAGTGGGAGCATCAAGAAAAATCAATTTTTCATTTGCTATCTGGGCCTTAATTTCTTTTATAATATAAGGCATTGTAATATTTTCAAGTATTGTTTTCTTACTGTCGTCATTAAATACAATTTTAGCAAGTCTAGTTCTATCGATTTTGTCATTTATTAAAACACCAGGAAATGCGTCATTAATATTTTTAATAACACATTTTTTTTCTAGTACTTTATGAGCAATTTTATCACAATCTATTACTTTATAATTTTTTTTCCTTAAATAATTTGTTACTAAACTTTTTCCACTAGCAATACTCCCTGTTATTCCAATTACCATTATTATACCTTTCTAGCGTTTTTAATTTTATACCAAAGATTATTGTTTGTCAAGAAAAGATTATTTTTGGCATACCGGGCAATAGTAAGTGCCTCTTCCGCCAACTTTGATTTTCTCAATTTTACTATTACAATTTGGGCATATCTCTTTGGTGTGGACAAGTAATTCATTTTGGAATCGTCCTGTTATATCATGACTACTTTGAAAACTTCTAATAGTCGTTCCACCTAAATTTATCGCTTTATTTAAAACTATTCTACTACTTTCAACTATTTTATCTAGTTGTTCAATATTGACATCTTTAGCTCTAGTTTTTGGGTAGATTGAAGACATAAACAATACTTCATCAACGTATATGTTTCCAAGTCCCGCAACTATTTCTTGATCTAACAAAGCTGTTTTGATAGGTCTTGTATTATTTTTAAATTTTTCTTGCAAATATTCTTTTGTAAATTTTTCATCAAATGGTTCAAGCCCTACTTTATTTAAAGGATAAACATTATATATATCAATATCTTTTTTAAATAAATGCATTGTTCCGAATTTTCTAGTATCATTATATCTTAAATTGCTATCTTCAAACTTAAATATAATATGATCGTGTTTAGATAATTCTTCATCGTGCATTAAAAAGAACTTTCCTTCCATTCGTAAATGTACCAGTAAATAATAGTCATTTAATTCACAAATTAAATATTTGCCTTTACGATTCACATTAATAAACGTTTGATTAATCAAACTTTTTTTAAATTCTTCTACAGAAACATTTTGAATAATTTTATCATATCTAATATCAATACCTAATATCTTTTTTCCAATAATACTTTTGTTTAGAATGCGACGTACTGTTTCGACTTCTGGTAATTCTGGCATTTCATTCTCCTATGCTTCAAGCCAATTTGATCCACTTTCTGCTTCAGCTATTAGTGGTACTTTTAATTTAACTACTGACTCCATTGTTTGTTTTACTATTTTTTCTAAAGTTTCTAATTCGCCTGGATATACATCAAATATTAATTCATCATGGACTTGAGCTATTAACAAACTCTTCATTCCTTTTAATGCTTTTTGAACATTTACCATTGCAATCTTTATTATATCAGCTGCTGTACCTTGAATTGGTGCGTTCATAGCTGTACGTTCTCCAAAGCTTGCTAAGTTTTTATTTGTGCTTTGTAGTTCAGGAATATATCTAACACGATTAAATAGTGTTTTAGTATAGCCTTTATTTTTAGCATCAATTATTATTTGATCTAAAAATTCTCTGACCTTGTGATGAGTTGTAAAATATTTCATAATATACATATTAGCTTCAAAAGGTGTTATATTAATACTTTCTGATAGACCCCATGCACTCATGCCATATACGATACCAAAATTGATTGCTTTTGCAGTTCTTCTCATGTCTTTTGTTACATCTTTTGGCTCTACTTCATATAACCAACTTGCAGTGTTAGTATGGAAATCTTCACTACTATTAAATGAAGCTATCATCGGTTCATCATCAGCCATATGGGCAAGTACTCTTAATTCGATTTGCGAATAATCACAACCCATTATTTTTCCATTTTCATATCTAGAAATAAATGCTTTCCTAATCACTTGCCCTACTTCACTTCTAACTGGCATATTTTGAATATTAGGATTAACACTAGATAATCTTCCAGTTTGTGTTAATGCTTGTTTATATAACGGATGTACAAAACCTTTATCATTAATAACATCAAATAAACCATTAACATATGTGCTAATTATTTTAGTAACAGCACGATAATCTAAAACTAGTTTAGCTATCTTATAATTAGGTGCTAATTTCTCTAGAACATCAGATGATGTGCTATATCCTGTCTTATTCTTTTTTCCAGATGGAAGTGAAAGTTTACTAAATAAAATATCACCTAATTGTTTTACAGAATTGATATTAAATTCTTCGCCTGCTATCTCATATATTTCTTTTTCAATTTCTTTTTGTTTAACAGTTAAATCTTCCCCTACTTTAGATAAAACATCTCTATCCACTTTTAAACCATTTAATTCCATATCGCCAAGTACTTTACTTAAATTTATTTCTACATTAAATAAATACTCTTGATCAAATTCTTTAATTTTATCTAAAATAATAGGTTCTGCTTCTTTTAAATAAAAGCATTTATTAATTGAATGTTTAGCCATCACTTCTATAGCTTGAACTTGAGCTTTAGACTTGTAACCATAAACATTATCATCATATTTCAATGGTGTAGCAATAAAGTTTTCAATTGTCTTTTTAAAATCATCACTAGCAAACGATGGATTGACAAGATAAGAAGCCAGTAGACCATCAAATATAACATTATTAAATATAATATTGTGTTTTTTTAATACAACATATAATCTTTTATAATCAAATGTTTTCTTTTTATTTTCGCTTTCTAAATATGTTTTTAAACTTGGATTTTTATATAGTACTAGAGAAGTTATATAATATTTATTATGTAAATCGCTTGATAAAATAGATATACCTAAAATATCATCTTCATAATAGTTTTCTTTAAACGATTCGGCTATAATATATGTTTCATTTAAATTAGAAAAATCCGTTGATTCATCCGCAATAATAAAATCATTAATTAGTGTTTCTTTTTCATCTTTTGGAGCTTCTTCCTCTTTTTCTTCTTTTTCTAATTTCTTTAAAAATGAATAAAAATCTAATTCTTTATAAAATTCCTTTAAAGCATTAATATTAGGTTTCTTTTTGTTAATTTCATCCATTGAAAAAGGCACTTCACAATCTGTTTTAATCGTAGCTAAAAACTTGCATTTTAACCCCGTTTCTTTATTAATGTGTACTGCTTCATATACTTTTCCTTTTAGTTCTTCTTCATGACTAATGATGTTTTCTAATGTTTGATATTCATCAAGCAATTTTAATGCTGTTTTTTCACCTATGCCTTTAATGCCTGGTAGATTATCACTACTATCACCTACAAGTCCTTTATAATCTGGGATTTGATATGAATATATTCCCATTTTTTCTTTAAAATTATCTTCTGTATATTCATCAAGTTCAGTAATTCCTTTTTTAGTCAAACATACTTTTATATTACCTTTAGCAAGTTGAAGTAAATCTTTATCACCACTTATTACATATATATCATTATCTTGATTGTTTAAGATTGTAGCTACTGTCCCAACCAAATCATCAGCTTCATAGTCAAGAGTTTCATAATGCATAATGTTCATAACATCTAAGAATTTTTTGATATACGGAATTTGCACTTTAAATTCCTCTGGCATTGGTTTTCTTCCGCCTTTATAATCATCATATTCTTTATGTCTAAATGTTTGTTTGCCTGCATCAAATGCCACAAATACTTTATCTACACTGTCATCAACTACTTTGCTTATCATATTGCAAAAGCCAAAAACAGCATTAGTATATAATCCATTTTTATTTTGCATTAGATTACCAGTATATGCGGTTGCATAATATGCCCTAAACATTAAACTATTTCCATCTATAATTATTACTTTATTCATATTTTTACCTACCATATATTAATTTTACCATAAATAGCTTAAAATTAATACATTAATTTAATATTTTTTACAAATAATATTTATATGAAAAATATTCTAATAATAATTATGTGTTTTTGTATTACATTTTGTTTAACATCAAGTTCAAAAAAACAAAATTTAAGTGAACTAGATACGTTTACTAAAGAAAACAATATTGATATTGTGCAAATAGAACCATACTTAAAATATAAGCGATTCAATTTTCTAGATTATTTTGAACTAGAAAAAATACGAATAAAATATAAATATTCGTATCTCGAAACTATAAATCATTTTTATTCCAAAAACAATGCAGTATTTGAAAATACTAATATTATTTTAGTAAATAAAAATCATTTTTTAACCAAATCATATAAACCAACTTTAATTTCAATTGATGATTACCCTGTTAAAGTCACTAAATATAATATGGAAATTAAAAAAGAAGTACTATTATCCTACTTACAAATGATTGATGACTTAGAACTTGATGATTTATATATATTTTCTTCTTATCGAAGCTATGAACGTCAAATGGAAATTTATAATAAAGCAACTGACTTAAGCTATGTAGCTTATCCTGGAACCTCAGAACATCAAACCGGACTAGTTATAGATATATCTACTCTCAATTACGGTTTAATAACACACTTTGAAGAATCTAGGGAATTCAAGATTCTAATATCTAATTGTCATTATTACGGATTTATTTTAAGATATCCAAAAGGAAAGGAGAGTTTGACTGGATATAGTTATGAACCTTGGCATTTTAGATTTGTTGGGAGGGAAAGTGCTACATATATTATGACAAATAATTTAACTTTAGAAGAATATATTTATCAAAATTTTGAAATATAGTAACAACTTTTACTTCTTTATCATAAATTAAATTGAAAGGAGAATAATGTATGAACACTATATTTAAAAACATATATCCGCGAACAGTATGGACAAATGAAAATTATCAACAATTTCCTGCTGTCGATCAAGTATCTAATGACCGTTTAGGTGGATTTTTAGTTCCATTTATTGCGGGGGCAGCAGTATCGGCTCCATTTTGGTTAGTTGCGGGAAGTAATAAAAATAATCCACCGGTATATCAATATCCTCCAGTACAATATTATCAAGTTCCACCAACATATATTTCTAACTATCCACCAGGACCTTATATTAAATAATTGCGCCTTATAAAAGATTCCTTAAAAAAGTTCGGATTTCCCGAACTTTTTTATTCATTTAAATTTGTATAAATTACAACATAAACTTTATTATCCTCACATGTAATTTTATAATCATCATCATTTAATACTTCTTTTCCATCAATAGAAATGACCTTATAATCAGAATAGCGATTCTTTAAATCAATTAATTTATTTGTTTCTTCAACATAAATCATATTTAAATAAGTTATTTCACTATCTTCAAACACATATAAAATAAATGATTTATTATTTTTAGGATTTAGTTTAATATATAAAGTTAATGTGTCTTCAGTTAATGTCGTTTTATCAAATAATTTAGTCATTTCTTTATCTGTATAAACTAAGAAATAGTCACTCACATCTTCTAAATCACCAATTATAAAAGAAAATTGTTCATTAAAAAAAGTAATAACATCGTTTAAAGTATATTCCTCATTCACATATGAATCATTATATCTTCTTACTTCGTATCCATTAATTAAGAAATTAATTTCTGTTTTCCACATATTTACAGTTTCGTCTGTATCAATATTTATACTATCATAAAACTTATTATTAAATGCATAACTTATAAATATTTCTGAAGAATATTTATCATAATAATTATCTTGTTCATTATCAAATTTATATTGTTCTTCAATAACTAGACTACTATAAATAATGTAGCCATTTAAAACTTTTATTTCTAAAATATTATCTGAATAAGTTGATATGTAGCCTTCTTTATTCACATCAGCATCAACATAATCACCTTTACTATTAATTGTAACTGTAACTGATTCATCGTTATTTCTTTTAACAGAAACAGTGCAATCAGTAAACCCGTTTTCACGTACACTTTGTTTCATTTCTTTAACAAACTCTTGATATGTTGTGCTAGTACCTAAATCAATTCCTTCAAACCATTCTCCTGGTCCATAAAATGCTATACGTTTAGCATAATCTGATCTAACAAAATAACCTTGTTTTGTTATTTCTTCTTTTTCATCATTTTCAACATAATATTTATATTTCTTTTCGTTATTTTCTTTTATTTGTTTTACTACTTGCAAAGTTTTATTTTGTTTTACTAAGTCATTTTCAACTTTACTATATGTTTCTTCTAAACAATAGTATTTTAAATTAGTATCAAAGCTTTCACAAACATATTCCATTCCATATAATGATAATTCATCATATAAATATCTCTTTTGTTCAATTGTATATTCCCCTTTGTGATTTATAGTAGCATCTCTTCCTGTTTTCCAATACTCAAAATTTTCTTCTTCAGTAAAGGCTGTCTCATATAAACATTCTTGGCATTTTTTTTGATCATTGCATTCTATAAAATGATGTTCTTGTTTATCATAGATATGTTCATCACATTGAGTACATTCATGCCAATGGTATTTTTGATCATATTTCCATTCTGATTTAGCATCATGTTCCTTTTTACATCCAACAAATAACACGCATAATACAAGTAACATTATAACAATTAAAATTTTATTATTTTTCATTATTCTCTCCTCTTTACTACTTAATTTTACCAAAAATAATACTATAAATCAATAACATTTTTATTTAAGAATAATTATAGAATTGTTAAAGTGATTTGTATATTTAGGAAAGTATTTTAAAATCATGCGATATTCAAGTGATAATTCATCAATTAGATTCTTATATTCAATTAAGTTTGTTATTTTATGTTTTTGATTATCTAAATAAATAGTAATATATTTATTTGTAATATTAAGTTTTATCTTTTCAACCTTGTTCTTTTTTTTAATATTAACCAAATTCTGAATCAAGTAATTACTGAATTCTACTATCTTATTTTCTTTTTCTGAATTTATTTCCATTATTCACTCCTTTCCATAATACTATATATTATTGAAGAATAAAAAAATGTAAAAAAAAGGAGAAATAATAATTTATTGAAAATTACTCATATTTATTATATAATATATATAGAGGTTTTTTTATGGATGTAATATTAAAAAGAATAGAAGAATATAATTATCAAAAAATAGTTGATGAAATTGAATATATGTTTAACTATTTTCATTTTCTTGATGATATGAATGAAAGTAGTAACGTTTTTGTAAAATTGAACTGCGTTGGCCCTTTTGACTATAATATGGGTATTACTACTCATCCCATTATTCTAGATGCAGTGCTAAACATTATAACTAAAAAAACAAATAATATCATTGTTGGTGATAACCCTGCTGTTAAAGATATTACTTTTACTTTGAAAAAATGTGGATTATATGACATTATTAAAAAATATAATGTATCCATTATTAATGGGACAAACTTTATAACAATTGAAAATAAAAATGCAAAAACCTACTCTAAATTTGAAGTATCATCACAGATGATCAATGTTGAATACTTAATAAATTTACCTAAAATTAAAACTCACTCTCTTGCTTATATGACTTGTGCTGAAAAAAACTTTTTTGGTTTGATATATGGACTTAATAAATCAGCATGGCATACCAAAGCTAGCAGTCCATTAGAATTTGGAGAAGCAATAAATGATTTATATGGTGCTTTTTTAAATAGTTTTAAAGATAAACACTTAATTCATATTGCGGATGGAATTATAGGACTTGAAGGCGAAGGACCAAGTACTGGAGGAAAGGCTAAAAAAGCTAATGCATTAATTGCATCGACTGATGCTGTTGCTTTAGACAGTGTCGCTTGTAATGTTGTCCACTTGGATTATAATAAGTTATACATTAATAAAATAGCTACTGCAAGAAAATATGGTGAAGGTAATATCAATAAAATTAATATTATAGGAAATTCGTTAAATGAATTTAATGATATTCATTTCCTTGCACCTAGTGATTCATTATCAAATATTGGTTTGAAAATTTTGAAAATAAAATTTTTGAAAAATTTACTTTTAGAACATCCTTCTATTAATAAAAATAAATGTATAAAGTGTGGAGAATGTACAAGAATTTGTCCTCCAAAAACAATGATAATAAAAAATAAAAACTATCCATCACTTAAACCAATTAATTGCATTAGATGTTGGTGTTGTGCTGAAGTTTGTCCACAAAATGCTATCACAAAAACAAATAGACCTCTAATTGGCAAAATATTTTTAAAATAAAAACCATACTTTTAAAGTATGGCTTTTATAATTCTAAATTACCTGTATATTCACGAATTTCTTTAATAATTCTATTAGCATATGCTTCCATTCCAATATCATTAGGATGCAAGCTATCACCTAAATATTCATTATAATTTTCTTGAGTTTGTACTTCTGCTAATTCGATTACCTTACCATCAACATTTTCACATGCTTTTCTAATTATTTCATTAAAAGATAATCTTTTTTCATCTGTATAATAATACTTTTTATATGCACTATATCCTAATGTACAACAGAATATATAAGCATCTTCACATTGTTCTTTAACTCTTTGTAACATTGTGCGATATGCATTTTCAAATTTTGAATCTGTGAATCCATTAACAACATCATTTGTCCCCATAAAAATAATAACAATATCAGGTTTGCCTAAATGACTAATTCTTGTTTTATTCATTGCGGGAGAATTACTTGTTTCATTACCCCAGTTATAAACTGTAGAGCCGCTATAAGATTCATTACATTCAAGTACTGCTTTAGTATTTTCTAAAAATCTTCCCCACCATGTTTGTTTATAAGACTTAACAGTAGTACTATATATTGGGAAATAGTACTGATCTTTTTCATGCCAATAACTATTTAATTCTGAATTGGCACCATAGAACGTTGAAATACTATCGCCTAAAATAGAAATTTTAGAACCTACAATATTGAATGCTTCCCATTTTGAATACAATCTTAAATTACCTTCTGTACCAACAGGTATTTCATATATTCTTTCGCCACTAAAATCACCTTCATAATACCATCCAACAAACTTATATCCACATTTATATGGTATCCTCAATACTAACGATTTTTTATTGCTATAAGTTCTTTCTAGATTTGGACCAACAGCCCCAACAATGACATAATCAATTTCATAGGTAACTTCTGATTTTTCCCATTCAGCTACCATTGTTACATCACTATCAATTAACCATTTGCCTGTCAAATATGTTCTATTGTTATATTTCCAACCTATAAAATCATACCCTTCTCTAGTAGGTGCTGTAAATTCAAAATCTTCATCATATGTGACAACAACACTTTCTTCATAATATTCTCCACCATTTGGATCAAATGTCACTATATAGTTG
Source organism: uncultured Bacilli bacterium (assembly GCA_934096585.1). GTDB lineage: Bacteria > Bacillota_I > Bacilli_A > ML615J-28 > CAG-698 > CAKOMG01. The sequence continues at coordinate 71,208 of CAKOMG010000004.1, read as the reverse complement.
TTTGGTGACCATTTTGCCTCAATTGTTAAATCGCTTTTAATGGCATTTTTAAAATTATGCTTCCATCCCTTAAATGTATAACCTTGTTTTTTTAGTTCTACTGTTGGTTCTTCAAGTAATGAATCTTCTTCAACAACAACATCATCTATTTTTTGTGTACAATTTGTTTTAAACTTAACTGTAAATAATTGTAATCTATGAATGTTAATTTTAACTTTTTTTGTTGAACCATCTTTAAAAGTAATTAATGCATAATAATAATTGTCACCTTCTACCATATCATCTTCTTTAGATAAAAAACTAAACTGATATTCAGCATCAACATAAAATCCTATTTTTGCATCATGTGGAATTTGAATTCCTGTGCATATTTTTGTTCTTTCCACTTGATTCTTGATTGTTCTAGTATATGTATCACCAATCAATGTATACACATTTGTATCAAATTCTACATCTTTGTTATGTTCTGATAGAGGAGTACATCCTACTACAAACAACATAAATATGAAAGAAAATGCGAAAAAAACTATTTTTTGTGCGTTTATTTTCATAATTAGAATCCTCCTAAGATTCCTCACCTTTATTATTTACATTATTATAACATTTAAATATTAAAAATAAAATAAAAAATATAAAAAAAAGCACTTATTGTGCTTTTCATTTTTGTTTTGGTCGTGGAATAACATAAATTATTGGGCTATAAGAATACATAGGATAAATATTATAAGGAATATAAACTCTATTCATATTAGGCTTTTCTTTTATTTTGTTTTCTATTTCTTGTTCCTTTTCCTCAAATGTTTCTTTTATTACTTCTTCATTATTTACTTCCTGAATAATAGGTTCCTGAACATTAACTTCTTCTTGAATAGGTTCCTCTTTAGAAATTTCCTCATTAAGAGGTTCATATTCTTCCTCATCTATTCTCATTTTTGGATAATAATCTTCTATAAATGGTTCAGTCGAATTAATTTCTTCATTCATAGATTCTGTTATAACTGGGATTTTCAATTTCGTTCCTGGAATTAAATTATCCCATCTTCTTATATGCTTATTCTCTTTTTTTAATTCCTCAAATGTCATATCATAAGCACTTAATATTTCACTTATTGTTTCATTTGAACCTACTATGTGAAATTTCATTATCATCATCTCCTACCTTATTGTATTCTCATTAATGAAGTTTTCATTAATTTCATTTTCAAAAGAATCTTCCATTGTATCTGGATCAATATTTGTGAAGGCCGTCACTGCAATCTTTGTTTCGCCAATTACATCTACTGCTTCTTCAAGAATAATATCTACTTCTATTCCTTCTTCAGTTATACTAGCATTAGTGCACGTTGGTTGTTGAAGAACACGAACAATAACATCTTTTTCGCTATTGACGTTTTTAACTATTTGTCTTGTTTTTATAGTATCTTCATATGATTCTACTTGTCTTGCTACTTCAGTTTTAGTATTATTATCATATGCATACCAAATATTAATTTCAAAATCTCCATTTACAGTAACACAGTTTTGATCAAGTGTTGCGGAAAAGTTATGATTAATAACCCAGCAACCCAAAATACTAAATGTATCATTTTTTGGTTCAACAACTACTTTCATTCTCATAGTCTTTTTGCCTTTGGCTACAACTGCTTTAGTAACTATCTCACGAATTTCATTCATTCAAATCCCTCCTCAATAACAATATATTCTTTTTAAACCTTTTTTGCTACTACATTTCAGTATAAATATATGTAATAAATATTTGCAATATGAATATAAATAAAAAAAGAATAAATCTAGACTTATTCTTTTTTTATTAAATCACCACGCAAATGCCAAGTAAAGGCTTTAGTAATATGAACATTTTGTAAAGTTCCAATCATTTCTTTTGGTCCTTCAAAGTTAACTAATTTATTATGTTTTGTATATCCCGTTAAAATATTTGGATCTTTTTCACTTACTCCATCCACAAACACTTCAACATCAGTATTTTCAAATCTTTTATTTCCCTTTAAAAAGCCATCATTGATTACTTTATTTAAAGTCAATAATCTCCTTTTACTTGTTTCTTGATCAATTTGGTCAATAAAAGTTGCGGCAGGAGTACCTTTTCTTGGAGAGTATATAAAAGTATATGCACCTTCAAAACCTGCTTCTTCAACAAGGCTTAATGTTTCATTAAAGTCTTCTTCTGTTTCCCCAGGAAAACCAACTATGATATCTGTTGTTAAAGCAAGAGATGGAATTAATTCTTTCAATTTATTTACTTTTTCTAAATAAATCTCTCTTGTATATTTTCTATTCATTCTCTTTAGTACTTTATTGCTTCCTGATTGAACTGGCAAATGCAAGTGTGGCATAATGTTATCATATTTTGCCATTACTTCCATTGTATGTAAATCTAAGTCACGAGGATGACTAGTAGTATATCTTATTCTTTTAATTCCTGTTTTGGCTAAATCTTCTAAAAGATCTCCAAAAGTATAATTTTCATTTTCAAAATCTTTACCATACGCATTAACATTTTGTCCTAATAAAGTTACTTCAATATATCCTTTATTTACCAAATCTTCAACTTCATTTAGAATATGCTCTTTGCTTCTACTTCTTTCTCTTCCTCTTGTATAGGGTACAATGCAATAAGTACAGAATTCATCACAACCATACATTATATCAACCCATGCACGAGCTTTATGATTTCTTTGTTGAGGAATTCCTTCAACAATATCTCCTTCATAACTAAATACTTCTAAAACTCTTTCTTTATTTTTATATGCTTCGTATAAATATTCTGGTATTTTATGAATATTATGAGTTCCAAAGACAATATCAACTTGTGTATACTTATCTCTTAATTTGTCAACCGTAACTTCTTCTTGTGGCATACATCCACATAAACATATTAACAAATTAGGATTAGTTTTTTTAAGTCCTTTTAATCTTCCAAGTTCTCCATAAATTCTGTTTTCCGCATTTTCTCTAATTGCACATGTATTAAAGAATATTACATCAGCATCACTTTCTTGAAAAACTTCATGGTAACCTAATGCATTCATTATACCTGCGATTTTTTCACTATCCGCAATATTTCCTTGGCAACCATAAGTTTTAAGCATAAAAGTTTTATTATATCCTAAACCTTTATATTTATCTTCAATTATAAAATCAATGTTTTTGACATCTTTATTAATTCTTTTTCTTGCATCTTGTAATGATGGTGCAAAATATGTACTATAATCTTTACTCATATTATTCCTCTACTACTATTAACATATCTATTATACCATAATGTTTTAAAAAAATAAATAAAAAAGATGTATAATTATTAACCATATGTGTATAATAATAATGTACTAAGAATCTAATAGCCAATTGCATTAGATAATTAAAAACAAGTGATTACGTGAATAACTTAATTTATTGTTTGTTAATAATTAGTATAAAAAAGTAGCTAGGAGGCTACTTTTTTATTTTTTCTTATGACAATCACATGCTTCATCATGACAATCATCACATTCACATGTATGTGTATGTTGATCTTCCTTTATATCTTTTGATAATAATTTATAAATAGCATTAATTGGTTTTCCAGTGAATCCACCAATTATTTTCATGTTAACACTTAAAGCAAATTCCAATGCTTCTCTTCCAACATGATCACACAAAACAATATTGACATGTTTTTCGAGTAATGTTTTTATAACTTCTTCATGACCTGTTTTTGTAATTGGACACTTAAACCCACCAACGACCATATCTTTAACAACCTGATATATGTAAAATAATTTAGCCTTACCAAAATGATGATCTATTTCATCATTATCTACTGGTATAGCAACATTCACTACAGATACAGGTAGTTGTTCTAATATATCACAAATATTATCTAAATATGTAACTTCAAGACTTTCAAGATCACCCTTATCGCAAAGGGAAGCAAACACTGGATCAATTGGTAGTTTAGATATATTATTTATATGATATTTGTTTGCAACCTCTTCAATATTGCTCTTTCCAAATACATTAATCTTATGATTACATTCTGGACATTCAATATAACTCATATTTTCAACTATACCTAATACTTCAACATCCATCATTTTGGCCATTTTAACAGCTTTTTCAACAATCATGGAAACAAGTTCTTGTGGGCTAGTCACAATAATTATACCATCTACTCCTATACTTTGAAATACAGTAAGCGGAACATCACCTGTTCCCGGTGGCATATCAACAAATAAATAATCCACATTTTCCCAAATAACATCTGTCCAAAATTGTTTTACTAAATTTGCAATTACTGGACCTCTCCATACTACAGGGTCAGTATCATCTTCTAATAATAAATTACTTGACATTACTTTTACACCATTTTTTGAAACAGAGGGAAATAAGCCTTCACTTGTTCCTTCTGCTTTTCCTTTAATTCCAAAAATCTTTGGAATTGATGGTCCCGTAATATCTGCATCTAATATTCCTGTCTTATATCCTCTTTTATTCATCATAATAGCTAGTAAGCTAGTAACTAAAGATTTTCCAACTCCACCTTTACCACTTACTATTCCTATTACCTTTTTTACACTACTCATATGATGTGCTTTTACTCTTAAATCTTTTTCTTCACATTTTTCATTGCAACTACTACAATTATGATCACAACCCATAATGGCCTCCTATTTTGATAAGTTTTCTAAATATTTTTGATAACTAGTACTATAAAACAAATAATCAGTTATAGCATAACATTTTAAATCATGAATCGTTCCATCATATAACTGATATCCATTTTTTCTAATTCCTTCAAATGGAATTTTTAATTTCTCACATACTCTTTGGGATGCAATATTTGTTACATACGTACTACATTCAATACGATGTAATTTTAATTCATCAAATCCCCATCTTAAAGCTTCAATAGCTGCCTCTGTTGCATATCCATTGCCTTGATATTTAGGATTTATTGAATAACCAAGTTCTGCTTTAAAACCTCTGATATATGTGTGAAGTTCTAATGTTCCAATCATTTTATTTTCTTCTTTTAATACTACCGCGAATGTACCTAATTGTCCATATTTCTTTTTATCACGAAACAATTTAATTATTGTTTGTGTCTCACCAACTGATCTATGCGGTTGCCATCCAGCTGTAGGTCCAAAGTATGGTAATTTCGCATATTCAAACATATCATAACAATCACTTAATTCTATTTCACGTAGAATTAGTCTTTTTGTTTCTATAAATGGTAATTTCGTATTCAAATTATCTCCCCATCTTTATTGTATAATCACAATAAAGATATTATGCCTTATTTTTTTTCTTTTTGTCTGGTAATGGTTTATTTTCTTTGATCAGTCTGGCGATTTCTTTTACTTGTTCTTCATCTTTAGCTCTAATCATTTCTATATATCTAGGATCAGAAAAAGTAAAATTTAATTGATTCAAATAATTAAAGAAATTTTGTTCATTTTTAGATATTATTTCTTCTTGTTTTCTTTGTTTCATTTCTTTTCTTTGCTTATTTATAGGACTAAAAACACTTTGTCCAATAAATAGCGCAAGTACAGATATAACAACTGCAACTGTTTTATCCATATGAAATACAAGTATTAAAAGAAGCATCAATGGAATTATTAATAATGTTACTAACATATATAAAATAAAACCTTTAAAATCAAATTTCTTTTCACTCTTATTTACTTGTTTAATTAATTCTTCTAACTTAGAATTGTTCATTGGATGTTCAAATTTTTTCATATCTTTTTCATATTTCTTTGGTAGTACCCCATATGCATTATAAAAAATAAATGCATTGTAATAATAATTCAAATCACATGCTGCACTTAAACTTTTTTTGCGCATATATTTATTGTTATGTTTTTGATAATAGCAACTTAAACAAACATAATGCCAAAAGCGATCTTCATAAGATAAACTATTAGGATTAACATTAATAATGCTATCATCAACATTATCATTTATAAACATTTCATAATACTTATTCATAATTCACCTACTTTCTTAGATTATAACACTTTTATTGATTAATTGCAAACTTTATATTGATTAGTGTTTTTAGTTAATTTTAAAAAAGAGCAAAAAAGAATTAACTCAATTTCACTCTTAGGATTTTATTTTATGTTTAATAAAATGTTATATATTTGTTTATTTTATAGACAGGATAAGGAAAATGCAACAAGTAGCATTTTCGACTATTGCAAGAACTAGGATGTCCATCTCTTGCTCTTATTCACTAAATGTAAAAAAGGGTGAAACTGAGAATATCAGTTTTACCCTTAATGTTAAAAGTGATGTTTTTTTATTTCTTATTTGGTTCTTATTGATGAATTTACTTATCTATGTTACTAACTTCAAAAGCATAAAAATGGTTTTATTTTTAAGGAAGGATGAAGTTATATAATATAGTTCCATCCTTAATGTTAAAAATGGCTTTTTTTAATATTTAATTTTAATACTATTTATTTAGTTTTTCAAAACCTCTGACCATACATTAAAGTTATCAATTTTTATATCTACTATTTCAAAATTGTTTGGATATTTTTTTCCAATTCTATTATGCCTTTTTAAATATTCAATATTTTTTTTGTTTATCAAAAATATCCGTTATGTTACCTACTCTTTTGCCACAATTATTTTAAACTATATTTTTTAAAAAATCAAGAATATTGCGCGTTTTTTGTGCGCATTTTAATATTGTATTTTTTTATAAAAGAAAAGCAAACCCACAATAAAGTAGATTCGCCAAATTATAAAATGAATAAGTTTTATCAAAAGTTTATTTCAATTATTATTTATTATCTAATTCTTACTTATTACATATTTTTTTAAAGAAGACTTATTAAAAATTTAGATTTTTATATACTAGTTTATTGTTTTGGACACAGTATTCATAAGCATAATTAACCTTTTCACTTTTATAAATGACTCTATATAAACAAGCATCTTCTAAATGTGTATCATTTAGTATTTCTAATACAATTCCTTTTCTATAAAAAGTTATATATAAATCTCCATATGATTTAAGAGTAACACTTTTAGGTTTTGCGTTTATTATTATTGAATTAATAAATTCTAATTGTTTGTGTAAATATGATTTTTCTATATTTGCTTGACTTCTATATTTTTTTACACTCATTTCTTTTCGATTATTATCTAAATACAAATCGTTGAAACTTAACAAAACTTCTTCTTTGTTTCTTACTCTAAAATTAGTCTCGATTTCGATTATGATTTCCTCATTATTTCCTATAAAAAATAACTCAAATCTATCTTCAACTATACCTAATCCTCGAACAAAATTAATTTTATTAATTTTCATATTTTTTAACAAATCTTTCATCATATTCTCCTTACTAACTAAAAAATAATTCCTTAATTATTTTCTCAATTTCATGATATGAATAATTTTGACCTGAGATATAATCATGTAAAATTCTTCTTTGTTCTTTCGTTAACTTATATTTGTTGCATAAAGAATTGAATTGTTTGTTTTCATATTTGTTATGTCCCATTCTAGGGCCATTACCTTTAGCAAACATCATATCTCCACTAGCTACTAATGCACCAGCATAAGTTACACTAATAGCTCCTGCAACAACAATATTTGCAACCATTGGTCCTGCATAATATCCAACAGTTCCACCAACCACTCAACCTATAAATGCACCTAATGCTATCCATCCAACTAATTCCTAATCTCTTGCTCCATTATTGTAAGCAGTAACACCAGCATATGTACCGCCAACCAATGCACCTATCCCTATACACACTAGTAAAACAATTATTGAAATTGCAATATTCCCACTAGGATTATAGTAGTTAACAGGATTATTATAACAATAACAATATAAATTAAGTCCACTTATATTTTCTATATCTATATATTCTATGGGATCTGGTAAAATCCATTGACATAGTTCTTTTGAATAATATCTATTTATACAATAATAATATAATGATGTCTCGACAGGACTCTTATGAGTATCCTCACAATAACCTTATCTTAATTATAATGTGTTAGTAATGAAATTGGTATCCAATTTGCATATATCAAGCACTCGGAGAAATATTATAAAATAATATTCTCCTTATGCTCTTTCTAATTAGTCGTAAAACACATCAACACTAGACTCTAAAACTAGCTTTGAATGTTTACTTATATAATCTAAAAAGTTTGTCAGTAATCCTTTATCGTTAAAAATAACTTTTGATAACCAGTCAATATCATGAACATAGAAAATCATTAAAACTTCTTCCGGAATACAAATATTCTCTTCAAGATAGAAAATATCATCACATGATTTATTTAGTAATTCTATATCTTTTTCATTAGTTATAATAAAACAATCATTACCCGTATAAAAATCATTGGTTCTTTTATTAATCGAATCTACATATTTAACCGCATTTAAAGGAACTTGTTCTTTTTCTGATTTTTGTGGAATATCTTGGTAAATCATTATTTTGTCTTTAGGTATTTTTAATTCATTAACAAATAATTGAACATCCATCAAAGATATTCCTTTAATCATATATTTATCAATATTAGAATCCATTTTGATGTATTTTACAATTTTTCTCATTTAATCTCTCCTTTTATGCAAATAACAATACTGCACTGCCCCCTCCCGTAGCTGGAATTAAAGCAATTGCCACAACTACTACGGCAACAACAATAACGGTAGTAACTAGAATTTGTTTTTCCTGATTTGTAAGTGGAAATGGCTTGTAGTAAGGAATGTCTAATGAAACTTGTGGAAAGGTTTCAAGTTCAAAACCATTATTTAAACTTGGAAATACTTCTAATGAAGAACCTACATTTGTAACTGGGAATTGTTCTAAACTATATCCGGATTGCTGCAATGGAAACTCTTCTCTATAAAATCCATTAAAATCTATCAAAGAAAACTTGTTTCCATACCAATCCCAACCATGTTCTAATAAAGCATTATACACTTCTTTAGATGGCACATAATTTTTACCATATTTTTTATCATGCACAGAACCATCATAATTTCTAGACGCAATCTTAACATTGCCATTTTTAATGTGTATATGGCGTTGTGCATTTGGTCCATTACCATGCGGTGGATGAAAATAAATTGTTAACCTAACAACTTGAATCCTCACTGGATAGCATCCAGAACTATCAACATAATTTATTAGATTATTATAACAATAACAATATAAATTAAGTCCATTAACTGATTCTGGATCAAGATATTCTACATCATCAGGACTTATGAACCTACATAGTTCTTTTGAATAATATCTATTTATACAATAATATAATGATGTGTCAACATCATAATAATATCCTTTATATCTAAATGGATTATTATTTATTACATATCTATCTATTTAAATTTAAATTTAATTATTTTTATTTCAGATACTTTAATTTGGTATCTATTTCTTGATGAATATCCATCTAAAAATACGCTTTGTCCAAAATGAGATATATAATTCTCTATAATTTCAAAGTTAAATTTGTCAACTTCTTCAGTAAAGCTTGAATAATCAATTTCACTAATTTTATTTTTAGTAATCTTTGAAATTTCTATATGTTCCCACATTTTTTCGGTGTTCAAATCTTCGATTTCTAAGCACATTAAACAATTAGTTGTTTTTGTTGTTTCAGTGCCTTTTTCATTTAAATTATAAATTCCTGTGTTAAAACAAAATATAAGTGAATTATTTTGTACATATATTTTTTCGACTACACAATCGTGTAAACCATATTTATAAAGATATTCATCAATGTTTTTCATTTTATTCTCCTTCATTACATCCAAGGTTTTAACGCCTCAATAATTTTTTCAATCAATCTCCAGAACGCCTTTTTTTCACCAGGAGTCATTTGTCTATCTCCTTGAATAGGATTTCCATTGATGTCAACTCTAGTTACTCCATCATCACCACTAATATGAACATGTGCCGGTGCATGATCATTTGGATAATGATGATCAATTCTGTAACCACCACTTTTACCAATTCTTACACCCATAACAGTAATTCCAACCAATCCAAGTGCTGTTACAACTGAAGTACCACTAATAGCTCCTGCAACAACAATATTTGCAGCCATTGCTCCAGACATATAATCCTGCCGCACCTATACCCGCAAATGAAATTTCTCCAGCTGACAACAAACTCGCAGCTATTGGTCCTGCATAATATCCAAAAGTTCCACCAACCACTCCACCGAGAAAAGCACCTAATGCTGTCCATCCAACTAATTCCCAATCTCTTGCTCCATTATTGTAAGCAGTAACACCAGCATATGTACCGCCAACCAATGCACCTATCCCTATACACACTAGTAAAATAATTATTGAAATTGCAATATTCCCACTAGGATCGTAGTAGTTAACCGGATTATTATAACAATAACAATATAAATTAAGTCCATTTATATTTTCTATGTCTATATATTCTATTGAATCTGGTGAAATCCATTGACATAGTTCTTTTGAATAATATCTATTTATACAATAATATAATGATATCTCTTTATCATAATAATATCCTTTGTATCTAAATGGATTATTATTTATTACATATCTATCTACTTCATCACTTATTTCTTTTATTTCTACTTCTATTTCTCCCCAAGCATTATATTTATATTCTCCTACTATTTTTCCTTTATTTATTACTTTTGATATATTATTTAATGAATCTTTTATTAAACTATAATATCTTTCTTCTTCATTCTTTTTATAGCTTATTCCTCTTATTCCCCTTGCTTCATAATAATATATTAATCTTGTTATTTCATTTGTTTTTAAATCCTTCTTTTCTTCTTCTATTATTTTATCATAATCTAAATAATACTTTATTTCATATTCATTTGCTTTTGTTTTCTTGGTTCTTATTCCTTGATAATTATATTCATAGGTAATATCATCATAACTTTCCATTAATAGTCTTTTATTATACTTTATATTACTATTACCTAGTTTTATAATATTCCCATATCTATCATATTCTATATTTATTATTTTATCATTTTCTATTACCTTTGTCAATTTATTATCTGTATATTCAAATCTTCTAATTTCTTTATTATTACATTCTATTGTTTCAAGAAATTGATGGGTATTATATTTATAACTATAATCATTTTCTTTTACTAATCTATTCATACTATCATACTCATAATTAGTTTCTTTGGAACCTTCTTTTACTTTTATGATATTATTATTTAAATATGAATTTGTATATAGTATTGTCTTATCTCCAATATTATACTTAATATTCTTTGGTAAACTTGTTAATGGATAATATGTAATCTCATCTTTAATATAGGAATTATTTGAAAATTCTAATACTTCTTTTAATCTATTAAACTCATCATAACTATAAGTAAATAATGATGTATTAGGTTTTTCATTTGCTTTAATATTTTGATAACTTATTAAATTATTATTTTCGTCCTTTGTGAAGCTTACAAATATCTTATCTTCCTTTATATCATAAACTTTCATATTATTTTGATATTCTGTTATAGTTAAATCATTTGTTCTTGTAGTTACAGTTGTTTCTTCTCTTACATCATCTATATATTCATATTCATATGTTTGATTAGTAAATGGATCTATAATTTTTTTAATTCTTTCTACAAGCTCAGAATAACTACTTTCATATTCATAACTTATTTCTTTATTATTACTTCCTTCGTTTACACTACTTGATTCTATTCTTCCATATTTGTTATATACTTGTTTATAATTAGTATTATCTTTATTATAAATACAACTTGTATATACATCTTTATTATCAATGCTTTCTTTTAAATTCTTTTGTAATAAAACTTTATTATGATATATTTCACATAAATCATTAAATGAATTATATAAAAATCCGTATTTATTATAATTATCACTAAGTCCATTAATATCTCCTTTTTTATTATAACTAATATTATTTGTTTTTATTAATTTATTATTGTTATCATAAAATTCTATACTAATTAAATTATCAAAGGAATCATATTTATAAACTTCTTTATTTATTACTTGATTTATATTATATACTTCATTATCATATTTTCTATTAACACTTCTTATTACTGTATTAACTAAACCATTACTATTATATAAATACTTTATTACATTTCCTTCACTTGTTATTTCTTCAATATATTCTCTTTCTTTTTCTGTTTCTTCTGTATATTTGTATTCTTTTACTATTTGTTCATTAGATGAAGAAACTGATGTTATTTCTTTAACTAAATTTGAATAAGAATCATAAATATATTCATTATATACTTTTTCATTTCCCTTTTGATATTCTTGTTTTAATACTTTTCCTGTTTCATCTCTTTTTACTTTCATATATATTGAATCATCATTTAATCTTGTTACTATATCATCTAACTTAATTATTTTTACTTTTGTATTTGTTATATAATAATATTTATTAGAAGTATACTCTATATTATTCTTTACTTCACTTACTCGATATAATTTTTCTTTTTCATTGTGTATTACTAAATCTATGGTTCTTATATGATAATTGGGAATACTTGTTTTTATTCTTTCATCATTTTTATCATATTTATCAAATCCAAAAACACTATATTTCCAATTTGTATTTAATCCATCACTACTATAATATGACTCCATACTAACATATCCAACTCTTTTTAGTTTTGTATTATTACAGTAATGTAAATCATATAAATAACTATTATTTTGAATACTTTCATATATGCTTTTGTAAGTTAAGATAATATCTTGACTTGTGAAATAGAAATCTGGTGATATAGTTATTTCTTTTTCACTATCTTCATAAACATATATTTTACTTCCCATTTTTAGTTCTATAAATGAGGCATCATTATATTTAGTACTTTCTATACATATAACACTTTTACTTCCTTTATCAACCATTAAATTAGATATATACATCGTACTATTATTTCCCACACTATCTTCTATTACAATTCTTAAATCACTTAATGTTTGAAGAAATGAGTCTAAATATAGGGGCACAATTATTTTTTGGAATGCTTGTCCATTTGTATTTTTAATTACTGCTTGTTCTTCTTTTTCTTCATCATTTAATTTATATTTGATTTTAATTATCTTTCTTTTTGTTTCTTGATCTTTAAACATTAAATAAAATGATAAATTGAAATATGTGAATGTTTGACTATCATCTTTATATTTATTTTTAAAAGTATTTAATTCATTATTATCTATACTAACATTATATATATTATTATGTCTTACTACTTGTTTTGTTTTTTTATTATTAATAAATATATTACTATTTCCTTTAACACTTATTTCAACTCCTTCTTCTTTAGCTAGTGTTATAAACTTTTCATCTTCATCTACTAAAAAGGCATTTAATACGTTTCCTGATGTATCAAAATAACATCTTATTTTTATTCCTTTTTCATCAATAATATCAGTATAGGAAGTATTATATATGATTTTATCTTCACTTCTTTTAGTAGTTAGTATTTCTAAGCAGTCTACTACATGTTCTTTCTTTAGATAATATGATTCTTTCACATATGAAGAAGTTAAATACATATCTTGTTCTTTTGGTTTTACTTTATATCTAAATGCTCCTTCTATAATTTTAATTGATTCGTTATTATATTCTATTTTAATATTTTCTTCTTTTTCTATATCTCTTACTTCTGTTAATACATTATTAGTATAAATAAAGTTTTGTAATACAGTTTTAGTTACATCATTTTCTTTACTTATTTGTTTGATCATTTTATTTTCATATTCTATTACTTTTCTTGTATTAGAATCAGTAGTTATTACTTTTACTGGTAAATCATCTTCGTTATAATTAATAATAATTTTTCTTGTTTGTTTTCTTTCGTCATATATTTCTCTTAATAAATCATTATTATCATACTTTATCTTTTTTATGATGTTTTCATTTACTCCTGATATTACTTGTATTAATCTTTTACTATCTTTATCAAATATTAATTTGTTTTTTGCTTGATCAATTATTTCATAATTACTATTTTCTTTTACTATTAATTTTAATCCTGTACCACTTTCATCATAATATAAATATCCATCATTATCAAATTCATCTGGTGTTCTATATCTTACAAATCTATGTGTTTTCCATCCACTATCAATATAAACATAATCACTAGTATTAAAGCCTTCAATATTATATATGCTTTTATATTCAAATACATATTCTTCTATATTAAATTTCCATCCATTACCTATTCCTATTTTTATATTATTAAAATCAGTTAGTAAATATTTTGAATTATAAATAAGGGATAAATTAATTTGAAATGTACTCATTCCTATACTTGATACGGGATAATAATATGATACTTGTTTATTAACTAAGTTTAATAATAATGTTCCTTCATTTAAATTATAATCTATTTCTTTTTGATTAATTTTACTTGTATCCATTCTTAATCTCCCCTATTACTTCTAATCTTCTTCCATTTTGATTTTTTACTTGTCTATTAATAAAACTATTCATTTTCTTCTTCCTTTCTTTTTGATAATTGCAATTGTTTTTTTCTTGTGTAAATTAATTTACACATACATTATAACAAATTGGTATTTTCGAATTCGCAAGGTAGTTGCGGATAAAATGAACTCAAAATGAAGGATTTCTTTAAAAAAGTGAGGTTTTTTAATAAAAATAGTGAAAAAACGTTAAAAAAAATCGCAACCAAGTTGCGAAATTTTTTTATAATAAAAAGGTACCTATTAAAAAATAGATACCTTAATTCTTTATTTTCTTGATTCAACAATTAATTTAATTGCTGTTCTTTCTTCGCCATCAATTTCAATATCACTAAATGCTGGGACACAAATTAAATCCTTACCTGTTGGTGCAACGTATCCTCTAGCAATAGCTATTGCTTTTATAGCTTGATTTAAAGCTCCTGCTCCTATTGCTTGAATTTCAATACCTTGTTTATCTTTAAAGGCATTGGCAAGTGCTCCCGCAACTGAATTTGGTTTTGACTTTGATGAAACTTTTAATACGTCCATATTTACCTCCTGTATTTCTTGGTCATAAAAATATATGCTACTATATTTATTTTTATGCCTTCATTTCACAAGATTTATTTTATCACTTTAATTCTGTCAATATGTGTCACTTTATGCGTTGAATCATTAATTTCTATAATTATTGCATTAAATTGCATTGGGCCATCATCTTCAGGCGCAAATACATCCTTTTTATTATTCACAAATCTATTAACAATTATATCCTTTTTTGTACCAATCACACCATTTAAAGCTCCAGTCATACCAACATCTGTTATATAAGCTGTGCCATTTGGTAATATTCTTTCATCACTTGTTTGGACATGCGTATGTGTACCAAATACTACATCCACTTTACCATCCATATAATATCCAAAAGCAATTTTTTCGCTTGTCGCTTCCGCATGAATATCACATATTAAAATATCAGTATCTATATTATTTACAAACTCATTTGCTTTTTCAAATAATGAATAATTACCTTCTTCCATAAACGTATTACCAATAACCTGAAAAATGGTTATTTTAATACCATTATAATTAATAGTGACATATCCCTTTCCTGGTTTATCTTCTTTATAATTAAGGGGTCTAACAATATTGTCATAATTATCAAATAATTCATAAATTTGTTTATTATTAAATGTATGATTACCCATTGTCACAACATTGACGCCTAAACTCATTAACCATTTATAATGATTAATATTCATTCCCTTACCATGTGAAATATTTTCACCATTAACTATAATAAAATTTATAGTTTGTTCTTGTTTAATTCTTTTAATGTTTTCTTCTAAAGCTTGTCTTCCAAGTTTTGAAACAACATCTCCCACGATTAATATTTTCATATTATCCTCTTTTCTAGTCATTACATACTTGATTATATCATACTATTTTAATTAATTCAAATAAAAAGATAATGAATAAACCAAAAAAAGAGAGGTTAATTTATTAAGAAACCTCTCAATAATTAACCTCTTATTTTGCAACTTCATTTACTCGTAATTCCCTAATTACTACTACTTTAATAGTACCAGGATATTGAACATCATTTTCAATTTTAATTCTCATATCACGAGCGATTTTATATGCTTCAACATCTGTAATTTCTTCTGGTTTAACAAGTACTCTAATTTCTCTACCTGCTTGTAAAGCATATGCTTTTTCAACACCTTTAAATCCATTACAAATATCTTCTAATTGTGTTAATCGTTTAATATAATTGTCTAATGATTCACTTCTTGCACCAGGTCTAGCAGCAGATAATGTATCAGCAGCAGCAACAAGTGGAGCAATTAAAGTTGAAGGTTCACGGTCGCCATGATGGCTTCCAATAGCATCGATTACTTCTGGTTTTTCACGATAACGATTAGCAAGTTCTAGACCAATATCAACATGGCTTCCTTCCATTTCTGCATCAATTGATTTACCAATATCATGAAGTAATCCAGCACGTCTTGCTAAAATTTCATTTTCACCAATTTCAACGGCTAGTTTTCCAGCTAAAAATGCAACTTCTAGTGAATGTTTTAAAACATTTTGACCATAACTTGTACGGTATTTTAATCTACCAATTAACTTAACTAAATCAGGATGAATTTTTCCAATTCCTGTTTCAAAAACAGCTTTTTCTCCTGCTTCTCTTAATTCTACATCTAATTCTTTTTTATATTTAGCAACTAATTCTTCAATACGAGGTGGTTGTATACGACCATCTTGAATTAATGCTTCCATAGCACGTCTTGCAATTTCTCTTCTAATAGGATCAAAGCAAGATAACACAACAGCTTCAGGAGTATCATCAATAATAATATCTACTCCAGTTGCAGCTTCAATAGCTCTAATATTACGACCTTCACGTCCAATAATACGGCCTTTCATTTCATCGTTTGGTAAAGCAACAACAGAAACTGTAGTTTCATATACAGTATCGTTAGAGTATTGTTGAATAGCATTTACTAGTAGACTTTTTGCTTTTCTTGCAACCTCTATTTTTGCTTTTTCTTCTTCATCTTTAATATAAGATGCAATTTCCAATGACATATCATTTTCTACTCTTTCAAGAATAATGGTTCTTGCTTTTTCTTGACTTAGATTTGATATTTCCATTAACTTTTTTTCTTGTTCATGAACAATAGATTCTGCCTTGTTATATTGTTCTTCAATTTCGGCTTTTCTTTCATCAATTTTATGCTCTTTTAGAGTAAGTGAATCTTCACGTTTATCTAAACTTGCACTTCTATTATCTAATCTTGACTCTCTTTGATTGATTTTGTTTTCCGCATCTTGAACTGCACGTTTACGTTCACGAATTTCGTTATCTGCTTCATGTTTTAATTGTTGAATTTCACGTTTTGATTCAGATATTTTTTCGTTTTTAGTTTTCTCTGCTTGTTCTTTTGCTTCCTCAATAATCTTTTCAGCTGAAATATTGGCATCACTTAATTCTTTGTCTATTATTTGTTTTTGAAGTTCTTTTCCTTTTTTAACTCCTTGTTTTAAACAAAAAATAACAGAAGCAATAATTCCTGCCAATAATAATATAACTATAGGGAGAAAAATGCCCAATGGAACAGACAAAATAATTCCTACCATAGGTTCCTCCGTTTCTATATATAATTTTTATATATTTATATAATTTTTATATATTGATTTTAGTCTACAATCTTATTATACTACAATTTTTATCGTTAGTCAAACTAAAAAAATAATTCATAAGAAAATAAGAACTCAATTTTTGAGTTCTTATTCAGCTTCTTTATATTCTCTAATTTTAGTTTCAATTTCATCACAAAGGTTAGGATTCTCTTCAAGGTATTTTTTTGCATTTTCTCTACCTTGTCCTATCTTTTCACCTTCATAACTAAACCATGCTCCACTTTTATCGATTATATCTCTGTCAACAGCTAAATCTAAAATTTCGCCATATCTTGATACACCTTTTCCATATATTAAATCGACTTCAACTGTTTTAAATGGAGCTGCTACTTTATTTTTAACTACTTTAATTCTTGTAGTATTACCTATTATTTGATCACCTTGTTTAATACCTTCAACGCGACGAATATCAAGTCTAACCGATGCATAGAATTTTAAAGCTCTGCCACCTGAAGTAGTTTCAGGGCTACCAAACATAACTCCTACTTTTTCTCTTATTTGATTAATAAATATTGCAACAGTATTGGTTTTACTAATAACACCACTTAGTTTTCTCATGGCTTGACTCATTAGACGAGCTTGAAGACCTACATGAGAATCTCCCATATCACCATCGATTTCAACTTTGGGAACCAATGCCGCAACAGAGTCGATAACTACAATATCTATTGCATTACTTCTAACTAATTGCTCTGTAATTTCCAATGCTTGCTCGCCAGTATCAGGTTGAGACAAAATTAAATTATCTACATCAACACCTAATGCTTTAGCATACTTTGGATCTAAGGCGTGTTCAGCATCAATAAATGCGGCATATCCACCTAGTTTTTGTGCTTCCGCAATCGCATGAAGAGCAAATGTTGTTTTACCACTGCTCTCAGGTCCATATATTTCAATAATTCTTCCTTTTGGATATCCACCAACTCCAAGAGCCATATCTAATGATATTGATCCTGTATGGATAACTTCCATATTATCATATACTTTTTCACCAAGTTTCATTATTGAACCTTTACCAAATTGTTTTTCAATTTGTTTAAAGGCATCGGCTAAGGCTTTTTGTTTATCTTCACTCATATGTTTACTCCTTACATGTCTTTTAAAACTTCTTTATTTTTTATAAAATAATCAACACCAGATATAATTGTTAATAATGTAGCAACGACAATTATTATTTTATCCATTGGAATGTATATTCCTGTATGAATGTAAATAATAGAAAATGGAAAGTTGTTTATTAATAATAAAATTATCATTATCATTTGAAATGTTGTTTTAACTTTGCCATACATACTAGCAGCAATAACTTTACCTTTGCTTGCCGCTATGCTTCTTAAACCTGTAACCGCAAATTCACGAGCTAAAATAATGGCAACAACCCATCCCCATAATCTACCTTCTTCTAAGAGAACTAACATTGCAGATGTAACTAATAATTTATCTGCAAGCGGATCTAAAAACTTTCCGAAATCTGTTACTAATTTTCTACTTCTAGCAATATGCCCATCAATCGCATCAGTAATTGCGGCAGTAACAAATATTATAAGTACAATAACATTACACCAAGTAATATTATATTCTGCTTCTAAGACACCTGGAATAATAATATTCTTTGCAAGAAAATTATTATATGAATTAATTTTTGCAAGTATCGGAATTATAATTATTAAGGGTAATAGAATAACTCTTATTAATGTAATTCTATTTGGTAAATTCATTTTATGTTTTGCTATATTCTTTTTATTTTCTTCCATTATTTAACTCCTCGAATTTTATTACATAAATCTAAATAACAATTATAAGCACTTGTAAAAGCATAATGTAAATTATAGCCACCACATGTACCATCAATATCTAACACTTCACCTAAAATATACATATTTTTTTGAATTAATGATTCATTGGTATGCAAATTAACTTCTGCAAGAGTTACCCCACCTTTTGTAACTTGTGCATTTTTAAAGCCATATGTATCTATTATTGTGAAATCATAGTTTTTAATAATATATCCTATCGATTTATTACTATTATTTAATCTATTTATTAAATCATAATTAATCATTTTTGGGAAATATCCGATTAAAGATTCTTGAATATTTGTATTTAATAAAGCTTCATCCAGTTCCTTTTGACTTTTTTCTGGGCATAAATCCAAAACCATACGAGTATGTTTATCAATGTAATGCCTGCTAAGAATAAATGTAGCAATCCCTGATAATCCATCTTCTTTAAATAATACTTCACCTATAGTTGATTCTTTCAAAGTATCATCATTATAAACTGAAGCCTTACATTTAACTCTTATCCCAGCTAATGATTTAGTATTTTCTTTAGTTTTTAACGCAACTAAAGAGGGACATAAATTGGTAATACTATGCCCAAAATCTTTGGCAATGTTATATCCAACATTAAAGAAATTAATACTAGCCTTGCCTCCTGTTGCCAAAACTAGATAATCACAACTATAAATTATATCTTTGTTTTTATATAATATATATTTATCTTCATATAATACTTTGTCAATTGGACAATTAGTTATAATATTAACATTATATTTTTTAATATTCAAAAGAAATATATCTAATATGCTTGAAGCTCTTTCTGAATAGGGATAAACCCTTCCTTCATTATCTACTTTAGTAATTAAACCAAGATCTTGGAATAATACCCTTAAGTCTTTAGCACTTAAAGTTAAATCAATATTATGATTGTAGCAAATACTTTCAATGTTAATATTGCTGATATTTCCTTTGCCATTACCTGTTTGCAGCAGTTTCTTTCCAACTTTATCAAGTGCTTCAAACACCATTACTTCAATATTAGGTAATTTTTTCTTTAGAAGAATGGATAAAAGCAATCCACTTGCTCCCCCTCCAATTATACCTATTCTTGTTTTCATATATTTCACCTATAAATATTATACATTATTTTCTTCAAAAATGAAAGTATAATTTATTATATTATTTAATTTTACTTTAAATTGTTTTATAACTTTTAATAAAACAAAAAAATAACTTAGTTTTATAAAACCAAGTTAATCATTTAATTATAGATTTCAATACTTTTTTAACTACTGCCTCAACTGTATCATTACATTTAGTAGCAATTTTATTTAAAATATTAGGATTTATAGTTTCTTGTGTGATACTACCATTATTCTTTCCTGATTCATAATCATTTATTTTATCTTGAATAATATCCGCTTTTGTTTTATCATTTTCACTTCCAACATTAATACCTAACAAAAAGATGATCAAAATAAAAACAATAAATAAAATTTTCTTCATATCTTCTTATTTCCTTTCTATTTTACAAAAATAAGCCCTTTTTTTCCACTCTAATTGATTTTAACACTTTGCTTTGTTAATTTTATTCATAAGTAAATAAACATAATATAGCCCATTAAATCATATGATGGTTTATGGAAGTTTATGCAACGCTTTATCTAATGAATGACAAATAATTTTACTTAATACTTCAATATCTTGATCAACTTCTTTAGGTGTAACCATCATATTTATTCCTCTTTCTTCTAAAACATAATTAATTACATTTTTTTGGTCTTGCTCATTCAATATTCCAAATGTCCCACCAATTTCTTTTTTATCTTTTTTTAAATTTTTTTCTAAATTATTTATTACATAGTCAAGAGTATTATATGCTATTGTTACGGCATCTACAACTGTTGGTACACCAATCGCAATTACTGGTATATTTAATGTTTCTTTTGATATTTCTTTTCTTTTATTACCTACTCCTGATCCTGGACTAATACCGGTATTTGTTATTTGTATTGTTTTATTAATTCTATTTATATTTGAAGCAGCTAATGCATCAATTACTATAATAAAATCAATATCTATTTGTTTAATTATTGAAGTAATGATATCACTCGTTTCTATGCCTGTAACTCCCATAACACCAGGTGATATCGAACATATACTTCTTAATCCTTTTATCTGTTCTTTTTGATGTAGTTCATAT
Organism: uncultured Bacilli bacterium; assembly: GCA_934096585.1. Taxonomy (GTDB): domain Bacteria; phylum Bacillota_I; class Bacilli_A; order ML615J-28; family CAG-698; genus CAKOMG01. Next base: position 49,540 of record CAKOMG010000004.1, on the reverse strand, counting down.
AAATGTCTAGTAACAATAACATTGTTTGCTACCAAAGGTCCTAAACTATCAGGTGTAACATCAATATTTCCAAGTCCTACAATCATTCCCTTATCTTTGACTTTTATTTTTTCTTCTTTTAATATTTTTTTTATTAATTTAATTAATGCATTTTCAATATAATTAAAATCTTCAATAGTATTTAAATTGTAATCGCTCAAATCCATTAAGTAGTAATTCCCTTCTTTTTTATTTATGGTCTTGCTTAGTTCTTCATTTACGATTGTTTCGATGACTTTCACATTGTCTACTATATATATTTCTTTATTGTTAGATTGTAACGTTTTACTAGCTTCAATAGCCAAATCAGTTCTTAAATTCATTATATGTTCCTTGCCTTTATATATTTATTTTTTCCGCAATTTAACTATTTAAACAAATAAATAATTTTTTTCTTGCTTTTTCATATATTCTTTGATATAATAATAGAAGTTAAAATACGTAAAAATATATGGAGGTAGACTATGGCAAATATTAAACAACAAGTTAAACGTAACCTTACTAATGAAAAAAGAAGATTACAAAATGCTAGTTTTAAATCTTCATTAAAAACTGCTATGAAAGAAGTTCAAGTAGCCGTTAATAATAAAGATGTTGAAGCTGCTAAAGTTGCTTGTGCATTTGCATGCAAAAAATTAGATAAAGCTGTAGCAAAAGGATTCTTACATAAGAACAATGCTGCTAGACATAAATCTCAATTATGCAAAAAAGTTAATTCATTAGCATAAAAAAACACCTGTTCATTCAGGTGTTTTTTTATTTTCCATAACCAAATAAAAACATTTCAAAGCCTGTGTTTTTATCAACTTTTCCACTTTTTATTTTGAAATCCAAATCATGCAAGTTAACAATTAAGTGTTCTAGGTTCTCTTTTTTAAAACTTCTGGCAGATTTAATAATGTAGTATGCTCTTCCTGTAGATACTCCTAATGTTTTAGCAATATCGACTTGTTTATACGAAGCTTCAAGCATCACAATAACATTATATGTTTCTCTTAAAGATTTAGAAACTAAAGCAAGAAGCTTTGTTGGATCATTCCCTGCTTTAACTAAATCTTGATATATTAAAATAATCTTTTTCTTTTTTCCTTCTTCTAAAGCTCGAAGTAAAGAGAAAACATCTGTCTCTATTTCTTTGACTACTACTTTGGTTACATCATCTATTGTAACATTTTCTCTTTCGCCAACATAATTTAATACTTTTTCAAATTCATTACTAGCTACTAATAGATTCCAATCGATTCGTTCAAAAAATTCATTAACGGCCTCATCAGAAATGTCTTTTCCCGCAATACCAAATTTTCTTTTTAGCCATCCTTTCATTTCAACATCACTTAACTCACGTGTTTCCGAAAGTTCAGCTTTTTGGCTTAGTAATTTATATACTTCATTATTGGGATCTATTTCTATGCCACTAGCATTAATTATCAAAATAGTCGTATCTAAAGGATTGTTTAAATAATCAATCAAAAAGTCCGTTCTATGTTCAATTTCACTTTTTTGTTTTGTTAAAAAGATGGGATTGTTAATTATTATTACTTTATTATCTGCAAGAAATGGTGGAGTTAATGCATCTTGAATCGCCATAGCAACATTGTTTTGTTGCATATCATAGCTCGTAATATTAAATTGATTCGTAGTAAAAGAAGATACAAGCTTGTCAATTTTAGTTTTGATCATCAATTCTTCTTTACCAGAAAATAAATATATATTTTTCATAAAAACCTTCCTTACATTTTATTAGGATCAAATACAATTCCCGAATCATTTTGATCATACATAGTCCCATTTGTATAACAATAAGAATTTAATTCTTCAAATTGATCAAACGTTACTTTTACGCTTTTGCTTAAATCAATGTTTTTAGCAACATCTAAAAATTCATACATCCTTTGTTTAGGAAGCATCATCATTCCATGTCCAACTAAGAAATTATCAAAATCTAATTTTAATACTCGTTCTAACATTTTAATGTATATTTTCACAGTTGTAGACTCGTTTAAAAATAACCAAACAAAGGGACAAGCAGCATCACTAGCAAGTAATAGTCTCCATTTATTAATATACAAACCGATTGAACCTGCAGTATGACCTTCCATATTTATAACTTCAATATCTAAATTACCTAAATCAATTATATCATGTTCATTTATAATTTTTAAATTTCCTTCATTTTGATTAATATACTTTTCTTTATCAAAATTATCTGGTAAAGCATTCATGGCTTCTGCTCTTAAAATATTATTTATACGCCACTTTTTACTATTGTATTTTTTGGCAACTGTAATATCTTTTTTTGATATATATACTTCATCAAATTCATAGTTTCCGCATGCATGGTCCATATGGCCATGACTATTGATAACTATTAATTCTTTATTTGTCAATTTTTTTACTTCTTCTTTTAATGAACAGATGCCATAACCAGTATCAAACAATAAAGCTTTATTATTACCGATTACTAATGTGGATAAAACTCCTAATTTATCTTTAATTTGATATAGTTGATCGTTATATTTTTTAATAGTAAAATAGCCCATATTTTAACTCCTATTAACATAATTGTATCATATTTTTTAAAAAAATAAAAGGAAAACAAAAAATATGTTTCCCTTTTTATTTTCTTGTTTCATAAAACATTAATTTATCATTTTTTAATTTTAGTATTATTGTATAACTCCTTTTTGTAGTATATGTTTTAACATTTTTATCTAGTAGTCTTTTTATTACTTCATCACTTGGAAATGAGTATACTTCTTTTCTTCCGTTCATTATAATAGCATATTGCGGTCTAATCTTATTTAGAAGGTGAATAGATGTGGAAGTATTGCTGCCGTGATGAGCAACTTTTACTACATCTATTTTTTCATTTATTGGCAATTTCGCTTCGCATTCTGCTTCAATGTCTCCTAAAAACAAAAAGGTTTTATTTTTAATTTTTGTATACAATACTAAACTATTGTTATTTTCATTACTATTATAGGTTTCCGGATTTAAAACCCTAAATTCTAGATATTTTGTTTTAATGACATCACCATTAGATGCTAAAATCATATTATCACAATAATTAGTTTTATCATACTTATTTTTAATAACATTTTTTACTATTACGTTTTTTTTAATATAATTAAACTCTCCGTTATGATCTGAATGCGGATGTGTAATAAATAAATAATCAATAGTTCTAATTCCTTTACTTTTGAGAAACGACGTTACTTCGTGATTGATACCTTCACCTGTATCAATTAATATTGTTTCATTGCAATATTCCATAAGTGTTGCTTCACCATTGTATAAGTCTAGGAAAGTGATTGTAAAAGTAGGAGTAAAATTTATATTAATTATTAATAGAAATATAATATAAAGAAGAAACAATGCTTTTTTATATTTATGTGTATGGTATGAGAGTATAAAAAATATCAATAAATAATATATAATAACCGCTAACATATTCATACTTTTAAATGTAATCACTAAACCTAGCTTATACGAAATATTTGCTTGTATCTCAATAATGAGAATAAAAGCCTTAATAATATATTTATATATAAAACTTAAATAAGGTACAACACAAACAATTATAGAAAATGGCAATATTATAGTTTCCACTAATAAAATCATAATAATATTAATAATAGGCGATAGTAAATTTAATTCGTTATTAATATTAACAATCACTGGAAATGTTAGAATTGTGGAATAAAAGGAAATGGTTAAAATAGCTTTAATTTCATTTTTATTTTTTAACTTGTCATTAATAAGCAAAATAATAAATGTGGCAAAAAAACTAAGTACAAATCCATTATTATACATTAAATAGGGATTAATAATAGACATACATATAAATATTAAACTAGTTTGATCTAAGGATGTAAATCTTATATTTAATTTTTTGCATATCATTTTTAGATAGTATGTAAAAATTGCTCTAGAAATGGATACACCGAATTTAGTAATAACCAAATAGATTAAAAGAAATATATTTATAATTATGTATTTTTTTTTAATTTTTTTAAACACTTTTTCTAAAATATTAATAAACAATGATATATGAAGTCCACTTAAAGCAAATAAGTGAACAATGCCATTTGTTTTTATAGCTTCTTTAAAAGTATCATTAAAATTTGAAGAATCACCTATAATAAATGCTTTTAATATAACAATGCTTTCATCATCAAAATATTTATCTAAATATTTATTCATATAATTATTAAAAATATTAATAGTGAAACTTTGTTTAATTATTTGAAGATTTATTTTTTTATATTCCCCAATATATAAACTATTATAAAAATAATTTTTATAATTGAACGCATTGGGAATATGATTTAGTTCTATTACTCTTTGTTCGCCATCAACTTCAATTACCATTCCTAATTTTAATTCCTTAAAATCATAATCATAAATATTAATTTTAAAAATAGAATATCTAATAGTTATTTTTTGATAATATTCTTTTTTAACAATATTTATAATTTTTCCGGTTATATTATTAGTATCTAAATTATTAATTAAATAATTTTGATATATCTTTATTAAATAAAACATTATGATTATACACAATAAACAAAATATTTGTATTTTAAATAATAATTTATCTTTTTTTAATAGATATATTAAATATAGGATTAGTATTATATAAATATACCAAACATTTAAAGATAATAGTAATAAAACAATGCCAAAAGCTATTATAAAGCAATTATTAATTAATTTGTTATAAAGTAATTGCATTAATTATTTCATTAATTGTGGAAGCATTGAATCCATCTACTTTCAATAATTCGTACACATTTTTAAAAGAACCATTTAATGTGCGATATAACACTAAATTATTGGCTTGTTTGTTTGTCAATTTTAGTTCTTTTTTAAGAACTTGAACATTTGCTAAATTTATGTTTACTTTGTTGCTTTGTGATAATTTATTATTCACATATACTATTTCTCCTGCATCTAATACTTTCTCTAAGTTTAATAATGATGTATCCCCGTTTGGCAAAGCTCCCCCAGCAATCGTTATTAGATCTTTAATTTTAGTATAAGGTGAAACATTATATTCATCTGGATATTGTACGTATCCATCAATAAATACTTTTATGCTATCATGAGGTTTAGAAATTGCATTTGCTTCGTTATTTGGTTTGCTATTACTAATTATCATTCCGCTTAATAAAAGAATTATAATACTTAATACTGTAATTATTAATTTCTTTTTTTGTTTAATAAATTTCTTTATTGCCATATCTTTTCTTCCTTTCAATTATATAATTACCACAAAAGAAAAAAATTACTTTTTATATAATAAAAAAATGTTAGCAATTATATGCCAACATTTTTTATTTTATTTTGTTCCAAATAAACGATCTCCACAATCACCAAGTCCTGGTACAATATAACCGTTTTCGTTTAATTTTTCATCTAATGCAGCTAAGAAAATATCTACATCTGGATGTTCTTTTTGGATTCTTTTTACACCTTCTGGTGCGCCAACTACTCCAACATAACTAATATTTTTGATGCCTCGTTCTTTCAATAACTTGATTGCATGTGCAACACTTCCACCTGTTGCAAGCATTGGATCAACAAGCAAAACTGTAGCTTCAACGATACATGGCGGAAATTTAGCATAGTATTCATGGGGTTCAAGAGTTTGTTCGTCACGATATAAACCAATATGGCCTACTTTTGCGGTAGGTATTAAAGCAGTAATGCCTTCAACCATTCCTAGTCCTGCTCTTAAAATTGGAACTATCACAACCTCTTTTTCTAATTGTTGACATTTAGCAACAGCAACAGGAGTTTGTACATCTACAGTTACAGTTGGTAAATCTCTTGTAATTTCATATGCCATTAACATTGCTATTTCATTTACAGTTTGTCTAAAATCTTTTGTGCCGGTTTTTTCATCACGTATTAATGATAGTTTGTGATGCATAAGTGGATGATTAAATACTACTAATTTTCCCATGTGTTTTTGTCCTCCTAATTCTCGATTTGTGCCACACGTCTTTCGTGTCTTCCACCTTCGAATTTAGCATTTAAAAATATATCAATATATTTAATTGCTTCATCATAAGACGTATACTTAGCACCAAGGCATATTATATTACTGTCATTATGATTTCTAGACAAACTTGCCACATCTTCATTTGTTACTAAAGCTGCACGAACACCTTTAAATTTGTTTGCACAAATAGAAACACCAATGCCAGTTGTACAAATTAGAACTCCAAAATCACATTCATGATTTTGCACAGCACTTGCAACCTTTTTGGCAAAAACAGGATAGTCACATCTTTCTTCACTATAACAACCCATATCAATTATTTGACCATATTTGTTTTCTAAATATTTTTTTACTTGTTCTTTTAACAGAAAACCGCCATGATCACAACCAATACAAATTTTCATAATATACCTCTTTTCTTGTCTAATTATACCACAAATTCAATAAAAATAAAATATTAATTATATGAAAATGTTTCATTAATTAAATTGTTTTTTTATATATCAATGAATCCTTATAGTTAGTTTTTGTAAATGTTGTTTCATCAAAATATAATAACGAAGGATTTGATTCTTTAAATCCTATATATTCAAAAACATCTTTTATGGTTTTTGAATTTACAATGCCAATTACTATTCTTACATAGGCATCACGCATATTTTTTTCTAATCCTTGATAAAGCAATGCTAAACTATCTAAATCTAAATTTCTTTTAAAAATAAAATACCGTATTAACCCAATTTCATTAAATTTTTCATATGATATTATGCCCTTAATATCATTATTATCTTGTAATATTTCACAATTCTCAATTATTTTATCATCAATTTCTAAATTATCAATACTACTTAATAATTCAAAAACTCTTTCTTTCATATTACTACTATAATTAATCACTTGCATTAATCTAACCATTCCTTTATTTTTTCAAATAGCCATATTTTATAAGTAACATTCCCTGTATTCACTTCTTCAAATCCAATGCCATAATATTCTGGATAAAGTATGCTCCAATAATTATTTCCTGCTCCTTCACCTATCATTATTACTAATGTTTTATATTTTCCTCCTTCAATTATTTTATCTTTATAATATTTTGTTTCATATTTTTGATTTTTTATTTGAACATTAACCTTATAATTATAGTTATTTTCTTCTATAATATATTCTACTTTTTGTTTTATTATGTTTAAATCATTCAAATCAATATTTTCTTTTTGTATCTTATTAACAATTTTCATTTTTAATTTTTGATCAATATAGCTATTAGAATTTGCAATTACTCTAATTCTTAATTCTCTTGAATCATTGCCATCATATAAAAACAAAATTAATACTCCTATAAATAATAAAACAATAATTATTTTTTTCTTCATAAAAAAGATACCACCCTTACGAATGGTATCTTTTCCATTATTTTCCTTTTTATACACTTTAATTTATTACAACATCTCCTTGACGAAGAATTTTAATCTTATCAGTTGTGCAATTAACTACTGTTGATGAGACATGCGAAAGTGATTCTTTATCGGTTACGATATAATCAATTTTATCTTTAAATAATTTAATAATTGTATCTAAATCATTTAATGGCATACTACCACTTATATTCACACTAGTGGTTGCCATAATTCCAAAATGATTTAAAATTTGTAACGCTATTTTGCTATTAGGCATTCTAAAACCAACTGTACTTAAATTACTTGTAACTAAATCAGGAATTATTTTTTTCTTTTCAAATATTATTGTTAATGCTCCTGGCCAACATTCGTCCATTAGTTTACGAGCTTTAGGGGTTATATTTTTAACATAATCATCTAGTTTCGTACTCGCAGTTAAAATAGCAAGAGGTTTAGAGTAGTCACGTTCTTTTAAATCATATATCTTTTTAATTGCTTCTAAATCATTAACAATAGCCCCAACTCCATATACAGTATCGGTTGGAAAACACACAACACAACCTCTTATATCTTTTGTAAGTAATTGTTCTACGCTAACTAACTCCATAGTTTTATAACCTCTGAACGATATTCATCATTGGTAATTTCTTTAAAATCTTTCATACGCATTAATTCAAGCATAACCTTGTTTTTATCTTCCATTGATAATTCTTTATAATTTACATTAAAGCCTTTGTTCATAAGTATTTGTGAAACATCGCGCCCATCATTTTCGTAATCATGTACTTTTTTATAAACTTCTTTTGGTTCTTCATGGGTATCCGCATTTACTTTAGGTTCTTCAGGTGCACTAGGAGTAATGGTAGTTTCTTCAACAACTTCTACTTCATTATTCATGGTTGAATAATTATTCATGGTTGAATAGTTCATTCCTGTTTTTGCTTGTTCAATACGGTTTGCTTTATTAAATATACCTTTTTTAGTTAGTGCTAAAACAAGAATTACAACTATACTTAGAACAATTATACATGAAAATACAATTGATAATATAAAAGTTAATTTAGGTGTTTTTTGATGACTTAGACCCCATTCAGTAAACCCTTGATTATTACCTGATTTTAAGTTTTCATTCAAACGTAAACTATCAACACTAACCTTTGGCAAATCATAACTGGCAATACAAGTTTCTCCTAAATATATTTGTAATGTTGAAGCAGTATCTGCCACAACAAAATATAATAATGAATCTCCTCTATCATCTTGGGGTAGTTTATAGGTATTATCACTAACTTGAACTTTTATTCTTGCAGTGTATCTTCCAGCATCACCAGATAAAAAGCAAATAGAATATCCTGCTTGGTTATCATATATTCCTAAAGTAATGTTTAAATACATCAAATCATTATCAATTTCTTTATCCACTAAATATAATTCATAAGCATTACTACAACTTGTATTAAAGTTATCTACTTTTTCTTGTAAAGTTCCTAACGATATTAAAAATGTAAATAAAAACGCAAATATTATTTTCATAATGTTCTCCTTTGTTTTAAAATTATTACTCTACTTAAATGATTATTATCCTTAATTATTTTATACTCATTAAAATATTTTAATACTAACTTAATGATTTTATCATCTTTATTTGATGGTATTTCAAATAATATACATCCATCCATAGATAAATGATTTTGTGCTTGCTTCATTATTTCTTCATAATGATATAATCCCTCATTTGGACTATATAAAGCAAGAGAAGGTTCATTATCTTTTACTAAACTCATAACTTCTTCATTAATATCGATATATGGAGGATTTGATACTATTATATCAAAAGTATCTTCAATATTCCTTAATAAGTCACTTTGAACAAATGTAATTTCAGTATTATTAAGCTTTGCATTCATTTTAGCAACATTCAATGCTTGTATAGATATATCTATACATGTTACACTTAATAGTGGCATTTCTTTTTTTATAGATATACCAATGCAACCTGACCCTGTACACAAATCTAAAATCTTAGGGTTATTATAGTTTTTTATTATTTTAAGCGTTTCTTCTACTAATACTTCAGTATCAAAGCGAGGTATTAAAACATTTTTATTAACAATAAACTTTGATTTGTAAAAATATGTATAGCCAAGAATATATTGAACAGGTATATTTTGTTTTAGTAAATCTAAATCATCTATTAATTTTTCATCAATATCATCATTCAAATTTAGTTCCCATTTGGCTATATTAAGTTTTTCTGTTATTAGCAATATTATAGCTTCTTTTTCAATATTTTTATTATTATTAATAAACTCCAAATATGTCATTCTTTTCACCATTAATAGTATATCACAAATCTTATTAAAAAAAAATATATTTATAACAGAAAAAAACTACTTTAGAAATATCAGAACATTTCTAAACTAGTTTTTTATAATTTAATATTATTTTTTATTCATTCCTTCATTAATGGCATGAACTAAATCTCCTGTTGTATCACATCCATTTTCCCAGTACATAACTCCTGCCATTTTGTTATCTAACACATATTTACATTTTATTTTAATTGACATAGGGTCATCATAAGTAATGAAAATAGTTTTATCAGCACTTAATAAATATGGAACTTTTGCAATGTCATCAAAATGATATGTATAATCCGCACTTTTTTGATATGCTTTGATTTTATCATACATGACTGATCCACCACTAGACCATACCCCATTAACAAGTTTTTCTTTTATACCATAAAAAGCAAAACCAAAAATCATTTTAGAGGCTGGAATATTATAGTTTAAGAAAATTTGTTTTGACTCCTCCATTGAACATGATATTAATGTTTTTCCAACTTTTGCTTCAGCATTATGAAACGTTGATGAAGGGTATAATGCATTTTGATAATATCCTGATTCACTACACATACTATATGTCATTATATTTATATAATCTAAATATTTTCCTGAGTTAGTTAAATCATAACGTGGTGGTTGCCACTTTCCCCCACCAATTGCGGCAGTAACAAAATGATTTGGATTGTTCTTTTTAACTGCTTCATAAATTTCTTTTGTTAATAAAGTGAAATTTTCTTTTTCAGTTGCTGTTGGAGTTTCCCAATCGATATCTACACCATCATATCCATAATTATTTATTAAATTAACAATGTTATTAGCAAATGTTTTTCTTAATGTTGCATCACCTGCAATAATTTTAAACGTATTCCTTGGCGCTGCTCCCCCACCACCTAAAGAAACTATTACATAGATTCCTTTTTCTTTAGCTTTTGGCATTATATAATTTTTAATGTTTTCTCTTACTCTTGCATTAGAACTGGCAATAGAATTATTAGAAGCATCAACTCCACTAAACCCACCTTTAGTATCTATTTCCATAAAGGCACAATAAATAATGTCCATTGTATCAAAATACTCTGCAGTTACCTTATTATAATAGCGATAAATATAATTTGAAGCTATTCCTTTATCTAAAGATTTATATCCTTCAATAGTAACAGGAATTGATATTTGTTCTTGATCACCATTATAATTTAAAGTAGCAATTAGATATGAGTTTGTTTTCTTGTAAGGTCTTGATAAAGTTCCATTATTTGAAATATATTCATTTTGCCAAGTGATAGTGCAATCTTTATATGAAGTTACTAATTTTAAATTACTTTCCACAGTAATGTTGCTATACATATTTAACAATTCTTGTTTTAATTCTTCAAATAATACTTCTTTATTATAAGTATATATAGCAGTTACATCTGTATCTTCACACAAATTACTAAAATCATCTAAATCCCATATGCCTGTATAATTTTCTTTTTCTTTTACATCAGGAATTTTTGTTAACATTTCTCCAACTTTAATTGTTTCTTCATATATTACTTCATCATCGCAAATAAAACGAATGTTAATATGTTTTTCGAGAGTTATTTCCACAACCTTATATAATCCTTGATAATTAATATAAAATTTATGATAGCCGAGTTTTGTAAGTTTTTGATTATCCTTTTCTGATAACATTTCATTACTACAATCTATTGTATCCTTTGAGTTGTCAGAATACATAACTATTAATTTGATATCAGATAATTTAAACTTATCAATTTCTTTATTAACATTTGTTAAGTCGACATCAAAATCTATTACTTTTTTTGTTAAAGTAATATTTAAGGTAGTGAATAGGCCTTCATAATTAATAGTAATAGTATGCTCACCTAAAATATTTAACTTTTCCAAATCACTACTATTTATCATATCTTTAGTAATTGGTAGTTGTGTTTCGTTATCATTGTTATATTTCACTTTTAAATTATAGTTTGAAATATTGAATTCTTTTATATCCGCAACTATATTGTTCTGAACACATTCTATTTGCACAATCTTAGGATTACATCCTGCCAAAATAATAAACATAAATAATAAACAATAAATTAATTTTTTCATATCTTTCTCCATTAGGTTAATTATATCATGTTTTATTAAAAAACACAAAAAAAGATTTGGAATATCCAAATCTAATTTTTAAAATCTGCTTTTGATAATAATTCTTTTTGATCTTCTTGAATTAAAGCATCAATTACAGGATCAAGTTTTCCTTCCATTACACGATCTAATTGTTGAATGGTGAAACCTATACGATGGTCTGTGACACGATTTTGTGGATAATTGTAAGTTCTTATTTTTTCACTTCTATCGCCCCTACCAATTTTTGATAATCTTTCTTTTCCTTCGGCTTCAGCTTTATCAGCCATAATCTTATCATATAATCTAGCTTTTAAAACTTTTAAAGCATTAGCTTTATTTTCATGTTGATTCTTTCCATCTTGACATGACACTACAATACCTGTCGGAATATGAGTTACACGAATTGCGGATTTAGTTGTATTAACACATTGTCCTCCTGGACCTGATGCACAAAATGTATCAATTCTAACATCATCCATATTTAATTCTACCTCTGTTTCTTCAGCTTCTGGCATAACAAGTACTGTAGCCGTTGATGTTTGAATTCGACCATTTGATTCTGTTACTGGTATTCGTTGTACACGGTGGGCTCCTGATTCATATTTCAAATACGAATATACGTTTTCTCCCGATATCATAAAAGAAATTTGAGAAAAGCCACCTAAACCTGTTTCTTGTGAGTCTGCAATCTCTATTTTCCAACCCTTGCTTTCAGCATATCTCGAATACATTCTAAATAAATCAGCTGCAAAAATATTGGCTTCTTCTCCACCAGCAGCTCCTCTGATTTCCATGATTACATTTTTCTCATCATTTTCATCTTTTGGTAATAGTAAAATTTTCAATTCATCCAATAGTTTTTCATCTTTTCCGTTAATTTCTTCTAACTCCATTTGAGCCATTTCTACAATTTCAGGATCAGATTCTTTAGTTAATTCTTTTAAATCTTGAATAGATTTTACTATTTTTTGATATTCATGATATACATCCACAATTTTACCTAATGATCTCAATTCTTTCATTAGTTCTGTCGTTTTCTTAACATTGCAAGTAACACTTGGATCCTGTAACATTTCATTAATATCATTATATCTTTTTTCTATTAATTCTAATCTATTAAACACATTTATTCTCCTTGATTTTTCTTTTCAATTGATCCTTCACTGGCGAAAACACTTTGTGCTCCCTTAAATATTAAATTAACACTGCCTGTACTGCCTTGACGGTTTTTGGCAACTATTAATTCTGTCTTTGCACTTCTAAAGACTTTAGTTGTATCTTCTCCTTCTTGCTTTTTTGGTGTATCGCGATGTAAGAACATTACGATATCTGCATCTTGTTCGATACTACCAGATTCACGCAAGTCAGCAAGAACTGGTCTTTTATCTTCTCTTGTTTCTATATTACGTGATAATTGTGAAAGGGCAAGCACAGGTATTTCAAAAAATCTTGCCATTTCTTTTAATCCACGACTTATTTTACTTACTTCTTCAACACGGCTTAAACGATTTTCACCACTACTTAATAATTGTAAGTAGTCAATAATTATAAAATCTAAATGGCCCTCACGATGAAGTTTTAAACACTTAGCTTTTATATCTCTAAGATTTGTTGTTGAAGATTGATCAATATATAATGGAAACTTATTTACAGTTGTTCTTGCTTGCATTAATAAACGCATTTCTTCATCTGTTAAATCGCCACTTACCAATTTACTAAGAGATATTCCTGAATAAGTACTTAGTAATCTCATAATTAATTGATCATGGCCCATTTCAAGCGAGAATAGAGCTACATGTTTTTTATTCTTACAAGCATTAGCAGCAAAGTTTAAAGCTAATGTTGATTTACCAATACTAGGTCTTGCAGCTAAAATAATTAACTCATTTTTCTTAAAGCCTGAAATCATTTTGTTTAAATCTGCATAACCAGTATCTATTCCTACTAAGTTACCATCTTTATTTTTATTTTCTTCAATAATACTAATTACACTATCCGTTAATAAATCTATTCTTTTAAAATCACTTACTTTTTGTCGATTAATTACATCAGAAAATGATTTTTCGGATTTAGCTAGAAGATCAGTTAAATTGTCATCACCTTTTAATATGTTTGATGCAATTTGATTAACTACTTCATATAATTTACGTTCTAAAGATTTATCATGAAGAATTGTTAAGTATGCTTCTATATTAGCAACTGTTGGTACACTTTCCATTAAAGCATATAAATAATCATTACCGCCTGTTGCTTTTAATAAATTTAATCTTTTTAATTCATCAAGGACAGTTGTATAATCAACAATTGTATTATTTTTTACTAATGTTTCAATAGCAAGCATAACATTCTTATTAGGTCTACTATAAAAATCTTCACTACTGATTTCACTTATTGTTTGGTCAATTATTGATTGATCAATAAGCATACATCCTAATATGTAACGTTCAGCTTCATCAGAATGAGGAATTTTCATTACTTGCTTTTCTTCCATTATTTAACTCCTTGATCAACAACATATAAAGTAATTATTGCTTTAACGTCTTTATGAAGTTCAATTGGAATTTTATATGTTCCTAGACTATCAATTGTTTTGTCAAATAAGATTTTTCGTTTATCAAGTTCAATTCCGTTTTGATTTTTAAATGCTTCAACTATTTCCTTTGTACTTACAGTACCAAATAATTTACCATTTTGACCAACTTTAACACTTACTTTAACAGTCATATTTTCAATTTTAGCTTTTAATTCTTGCATATTTCTTAAGTGCTTTTCTTGGTCTTGTTGTTCTTTAATTTTACTTAATTCTAATTGTTTAATATTTTCTGGAGTACCTTCAATAGCTTGACCACTTCTGATTAAGAAATTAGCATGACCTGCTGGTATATCTATTAAATCATTAACTTTTCCTTTTCCTTTTACATCTTTTGTTAAAATGACTTTCATAATTTTTTCTCCTTTATCCTTGTCTTCATGTAATACAGCAATTAATCTTGCTTTTGCCTCTTCCTTTGTTATACCATGTATTTGAGTAGCAGCATTATTAAAATGACCACCACCACCAAGGCGTTCCATTATAACTTGTACATTAGCTTCATCCAAACTTCGTGCACTAATACCAATTAAATCTGGACCAACACGGCCTATACAAAATGCTACTTTGATATTATTTACTGTAATAATATTATCCGCAATTTTTGCTAAAAAGCTTCTTTCATATATTTCATTATCGCAAAGCGCAATTCCAAATCCGCCATCCAATACTTCTAGGTTATTTAAAACAGCCATACGTTTTACATATTCATCATAATTCTCACGTAAGAATCTTTGAACTTTAGACATATCTGCACCATACGACTGCAGTTTTGCTAAAACATTAAAAGTTCTTGATGTAGTTCTATATATAAAACTATTTGTATCAACAAATATTCCCATTAACATCCATGTCGCTTCAATAGCAGATATATCAACATCACAGCCAATATAATCGAACATTTCTGCAACTAATTCAACTGCTGATGAAGCAGAAGGTTGAATATATAAAAACTTGAAATTACTAATAGCATCTGGGTTTCGACGATGATGATCAATAATTGCAATATTTTTGCTTTTTTTATAAACTTTATCATTCATAAGTAAATTTTGATATTGACAATCAACAATTATAAGTAAAGAATTCTCATCTATTACTTTGATAGCTTCACTAGAAGTAACAAACAAATCTAATAGAGAAGAATAATTTATTTTTATACTTTTATAAACATTTTCGACTGTTTCATCTATTTGTTTTTCATCAAGAATAATTTTAGCATCTTTGCCCAAGGCTTGGCATATTTTGCACGTTGCAAGACATGAGCCAAAACTATCAGCGTCCATTTCCCTATGTCCAATAATAAAGACTTTCTTGGAATTTTTAATCAAATCTGATAGTTCTTCAGATTTTATTCGAATATATACTGAAGTTCTAGTTTCAAAGGAAGCACTAGTTGCACCATAATAAGATATTTGGTCATCAAGTTTTACAATAGCTTGGTTTCCTCCTCTATTCAAGGCTAATTCTAATTGGGCATTAGCTTCATCAAGTAATTGAACAGGATCAATATCACGACAAGAAATTCCTATACTTGTTGTAATTCTTATTCCCTCTTTTTCACCATATTCTTGAATTTTATTTAATACTGGAAAACCATTTTTTGTATGTTCTAAAACTATTTGATAGTTCATAATTAATAAATATCTTTCATCACTATATCCTTTAAAACAAATATTATAATCCTTTGCCCACTCTGTTAATATACCAATTATTCTTGCCATATGTAAAGATCTTTCTTGAGCATCAAGTGTTGAAAAAGCACCATCTAAGTTATCTAGGTTTAAAACTCCCAGTGCTAAAGTTCTAGATTTATACTTATTTTCTAATCGTGTTTCATCTGTAATATCTGTTAAATAGATTACATGATCTCTTAAAGTGTGTTCAACTTTATAAACTTTATCATAAATTGTTACTACAAAGTTTTGTTTTCTTTCACGAATCAATTTTGCAAATTCTTTATCTAAAACTTCCAAAGAACGATCATTTAAAGAATTACTCATAAATATTTGTTGAGCATAATGATTGCTCCATTCAACAATGAAGTCATCATCGAAAACAATAATACCCAGTGGCATCTCATTAAATGATGTTTCACCAGCATCTTTAACTCTAAAAGAAATATTATTCCACAACTTCATTTTTTCTTCAAGATAGGTTGTTCTTTTTGCATTTTTTAAAACTGATTTATAAATTAATTCGTATGTTACCGTTATACCTAAGAAAAATATAGCTACATATAGTATATAACTACTAGGAAGTGGCTTCCATGCGTAATGATATACTATTGTTCCAACCGATACTAGTAACAAAAATATTATTAAAACTTGTAATTTTCTAAATACTTTCATAATAATCACCATTTAATTAAGCATAAAACTGCTTATACTATTTTATCACTTTTTTATCAATTTGTAAATTATTTTATTTTTTAAAAAAAAGCAAGTATAAAAATACCGCTTTTATTTTAAGTTATTACTACTCTCTGTTTATATTGTTTTTTGGACTATTACTACCTTTATAACCGTTATTTAGTACTGTTTTTATGTACAAGTAGTAGTTATTTGAATATCCAAAGTCTAAACTTACATTTCTACTTATTGTATTTATTAATTTTTTTATATAATTTTTAAAGAAAAAATTCCTATGATATTATCTATATTAATTGATTTGAGAAATCAAATTATATTTAATTCATCAAATATATACTAGTTGATAACACCAAAGCAAAGACTGACCATAATAAATAAGGAATTTCTAAATACCATTCTTTTACTTTTAAATCTTTTGCATTTATAATTATTATAATAATTGATGCAACAACTAATAGTGTAATAACAAAGCCTCCAAACATACTATTGAAAGCAAAAAAGATTGGCATATACATAATATTAATAATAGCATTAATAACTAATAACGTTAATAATTTTTTAAATTCTATATTTTCTATGTAACTAAAATATATTCTTGTTATAAAGAAAGATTGAATTATATATATTATAGGCCAAATAATTGTAAATAATACTCTATTCGGTGCAAATACTGGTTTATTAATTTGATCATAGAATTCAGTATTTCTTCCAAATAAAAAACCAGGAATCAGAAAAACAGCTAAAACAGCAATAAAGAAAATAATCTTTTTAACTTTGTCCATATTAATACCTCTAGTATTAATATATTAAATTTTTTTATTTTTATGCAAAAAAAAGGAATTTAGAAACCTAAATTCCTTTACCTATGCTTATTTCTTATAAGTTGATAAATTACCTAAATAAGCACTATCTTTTACTGCATAAACACTATTTACTAATGAAGATAATACTATAGTTTCAGTTGTATTAGTCTTTGTATTAGTGATAGTTACTTTATAAGTTACTACTCTTGATTCAGTAGTTTCTAAAATTCTACCATTATTTGATGCATATTCATCAGTTCCAACGATTTCGGCACTGAATGTATAATCTTTAAATGTTGTAAACACTTCATATTCAGCTTTTACTAATTCAATGAATTCCCACCAAATTTCAAGATCATTTTCAAGTAATGGTTGTGGACAATCTTTTGCAGAATAGAAATGATGTCCTACTACTCTTGTAATATCAAGTTTATTGTCTATCATTAAATGTGCAACTAATTGTGCAGTTAATTGCCATGTTAACCATAAATCTGATTCAGGGTTAACTGCAGATTCAATACCGATTGAGTTATTATTTCCACCTTTAGAGCAAATTCTACCAGCTGCAACTTGGCTATAGCACCACCATGTTGTACCCATATAATATTCTCCATCAACAACTTTGAATGGAAGACCCATATCATTGATACAATTTTGAACAGTGCCATTATACATAAATGTATTGCCAGTTACTTTGTATGTTGGATGATTCTTTTTACCTTGTGGAACTTCAATACTAGTTTCTTGACCATTAATTGAGAACTTAGAATTTGATGTAATTCCCCATACTGGGTAAGTAGGATCTGTATCTTTATATTTAACGCCTGTAGCTGTCCATGTAAATCTCACATCTGTACTATCACCTGCATGATATCCTACTAACTTATCATCAAGTGAAGAGAATATTCCATCATTACCAGTTACATAATGGATAGATGTTCCACCACCACCATTAGAGAAGTAATCAGCGTTTGCTCTTGCAGTAGCTTTTGGACTCATATTACCTGTATAGTGAACAGTAATAAATTCAGTGCTTTCTTTTGTTCCACCATGGTTAGTTGAGATTGCAGCTTGAGCAGCTTCAAATGTACGATCAACAACGTAGTCTTGGAATAATACTTTACTTACGCTACCAATAATATCACGGTAATATGCAGGATTACCAGCACCAATTCCTAAATTATATCTTGTAAATGCATTGCTTTCGTTAGCATTAACAATAAATTTAACAACGTCAGATAAATTGTTATCTAATACTGTAACAACAAATTTAAACTTAACATCTTTATTTGTTTTATCTTGTGCATAAATTTCAACTACACCAGCTTTAACGCCTGTTACAACGCCATCTTTAACAGTTGCAACATTTGTATCAGCACTTGCCCATTCTATATCAGTAACAGTCTTATCACGTTTAACTAGTTTAGCATTTAATTTAATAGTTTTACCCATTTCAACATATGAATTAGTCTCATATGATACTTCAAAATGATCAGGAGCATATACTTCTAATTCAAATGTTGCTGCAGCATGAGATGTAGAATTAGACATAACAGTAATTGTAGTCTTTCCTTCACCTACTGCTGTAATTAAACCTTTATCATCAATTGTTGCAACACTTGTATTTGAAGATGTTAATTTTACAGCTTGAATTGTTGCATCAGCAGGTTCAATTGTCCATGTAATTTGATGACTTGTAAATCTTTCCATTTCTGAAATGCTACCATTAATTGTAACCTTAGTTACTGGGTTTGGTTCATTCCATTTAGCATATAAAGTACATGTAGATGTTACTTTAGTAACTGGATCACCATTAAATTCAGGATTATTATACCAACCACCAAATGAATAATTTTCTCGTTTTGGTTCTTTTGTTTCAATTTCTTTTCCTTTCTCAGCAACTACTATATGATCTTCATATTTAGAAAGAGTTGCCCAGAAATTATTTGCATTATCATAGTTAGAGAAATCAACTGATGTATATCCAGAATTAGGTCTAACTGTTGTTTGAGCTAAGAATGCACGGAATGCATATGTAATACCATAAATTGCATCATTATAAGATGAATAATCTTTAGTAGTAAGTAATATATTTAAACCTAATACATTACAGTTATTGCTTGCTAATTGTTCTTTTGAAACATTATATAAATATTGTGCAAGCCATTGCCATTTATCATACATCTTAACTTTTTGTGCATTTTCTTTATCAAAGAATTTATATAAACCTGATTCATCCCATGCTCCTGTTGGAATATCAGATCCATCTAGTTTATATGTTTTTTCCATTAATGTATTATAATCATTAATGAAATCTGCTACCATTTCAGCACGACTTCCATATTGGAAACTACCACTATTTGTTTCGTAAGTTAAAATAGTCATTAAATCTTCCCATTTACCATATACAACAACAGTGCCTTCTTTTTCTTTAACTTCAGTTACTTGTTCTGTTAATTCTTCATCAGCAAACCAACCCTTAAAAGCATACCATTTGTCATTAAATGTTGGTGTAACTAAAGTATATGTATTAAAGAATTCAGTAGCTACTTCATTTTCACTAACTTGTGCATTAGGGTTATTTAATACATATTTTACTTTGAATGTCATTACTTCATATTTTGCATATAATTTTTCGATTTCTGTATTAGTTTGATCTAATTGAGTAACTTTATCTCCTGAAAAATCTTCTTTTTCAAACCAACCAACAAATACATATCCTTGTTTTGTAGGTATAGGTAATGTAATTACATCTTCATATGATCTTTCCTTTGGTAATCCTTCGCAAGTACCTTCATTTAATTCAAATGAAATACCATATGTTTCAGCAACTAATTTTGCATATAAATGTGTTATTTCAATATTAGTATCATTCAATTCAGTAATTGCTTCACCTGTAAAATTAGGATTATCATACCATCCTTCAAATGTATATCCATTCTTAGATACTCTTGATAATTCTATTATGTCTTCAATAGTTCTAGTTTTTGGTAATGGTTTACCAGCAACTTTTCCACCATATAATTCATAAGTCATTTCAATATCAGCAACTTCCCAGTTAGCTTTCAATGTATAATGCTTAGCTTCTTCAAGTTTAGTAATTTCATTGCCATTTTCAGTCCAGCCAACAAATTCATATCCTGGTCTTGTAGGTGTAGGTAAAACAACTAAAGATGGATCAGTAAATTCTTTTACTTCTGTTCCGTCAAGCTTTCCACCATTTAAGCTATAAGATATTGAATATACTGCTGTTTTTTCAACAGTAATTGCCATGTATTTTTTTACTTTGTCATATTGTGCAGTTAAAATAAATGAACCTTCAGCTTTTGCTAAAATTTTGCCATTTTCAATAGTTGCTTTTGTTGTATCATCAATACTCCATTCAACTTGGCTAAGTTCGATTCCTTCTACTTTTGCACTTAAATCATAAGATTCGCCAACCATCATTTTACTATTCATAGTAATTTCGATAGTTACTTTTGCTCCACATCCCGCAAATACTAATGCAGAGATAAAGAACAAAGCAAAAACAAAAACTTTTTTCAAACTTTTCACTTTTCTTCTCCTTTTTTGTATTTTTTTTCAAAGATTCTAATCTTTTGAATACAATTTAATTATATCATAATTAAAAATAAATTGCAATCGTTTGCACCTAAAAAAAAGGAATATTTTTTTCATTTCGTTTTCATAATGGAATATATTAAACTTATAATTATAATATAAAAAAGATCGCACATAAGCACGATCTTATAATTTTGTTATTTTCTTTTTTTAACTATTCTTTTACAAATGGTAATAGCGCCATATGACGAGCACGTTTGATAGCTACTGCTAATTGTCTTTGATAATTAGCTTTTGTACCTGTTACGCGTCTTGGTAAAATTTTACCACGGTCAGATATAAATCTTTTTAATAATTCATAATCTGTCCAGTCAATATGTTCAATATTATGATCTGTAAAATAACAAGTCTTTTTTCTTTTTGGTCTAAAGCCTGGCATTTTCTTATCCTCCTATAAATGATTAAAATGGTAAGTCATCACCAGAGATATCAAAATTACTCTTTACATCTCCAAATGGACTTTCTTGAGAATAGCTATTTTTATTTTCTTCTCTCATAGGCGGAACTTCTAATTGACTTAAATCACCATATCCCGAATCTGATTTTTTATTTTCTAAGAATGTTATTTGTGAAGCAATAACTTCTGTTGCATATCTTCTAACGCCATTTGCATCATCATAACTTCTTGTTTGAATACTTCCTTCAACAGCGATTAATCCACCTTTTTTAATAAACCTAGCTAAGTTTTCTGCTTGATTTCTCCAAGCCACACAATTAATAAAGTCTGCTTGTCTTTCCCCTCCTTGTTGATAAGAACGATTGACAGCAATTGTAAATTGAACAACACTAACGTCTGTTGGTGTTTTTCTTAATTCTGGATCCTTTGTTAATCTTCCAATTAGAATTACTTTATTCATTTAGTACTCCTTAACTATTCATCTTTTACTAAGATATGTCTAATAACAGCTTCTTTAATATTGCAAATACGATCATATTCAGCAACTGCTTCATTATTAGCATTAACAGAGAATTTAACATAATAGCCTTTATTAAAATCATTAATAGCATAGGCTAATTCTTTTAAGCCCCATTCTTCCTCTGAAAGAATTTCTCCGCCTCTATCAGTGAATAGTTTGTTTAACTCTTCAACGTTAGCTTTGATTTGTTCTTCAGTTAAAGTAGGTCTTAAGATGTACATACCTGTATACTTTCTCATTTTTTTACCTCCTTCTGGTCTATTGGCTTTTAGTTTTCTAAAAGCAAGGGGTGAGGATTACTCACTTCATATATTATACCACTTTTATAATTATTTGTCAATATGATACTATATATTATTATAACTATGATTAATCTATGATAATAATTTATATTATTATAACTATTTAACAAATATAGGCTATTAAAATTTAAAAATCACTTACTTAAGTTTTTATCCTCAAGTAAGTGATTTAATTTTATAGTTTAATTTCTCTAACTTTGCCAAGTAATCTTTCCATTAATTTCATTATTGGATCTATTACCAATACAATTATAATTAACGTTAATGTATTAACTAATTGTAAGCTTTCATTATTTTTTGGCCAATCGTACTTCAAGAAATTGTTTATAAATATTTGAACTACACTCTCATCACCAATGCATATAAAGAAAGTCACAAATACAACCATTGTTACGAAAATAAATACTAATAATTTGACTAAGTTAAATGGTTGGGACATACGATACAATTCTATTACACATGTTGCTGTTGTAGCTAGTAAAACAATTGTTGTAAATAATTGTGTAGTAACACCATCTTCTACCCAACCAAATGCTGGGATCTTACCCGCAATAATATATAACGTAACATCAATAATAAATACTGTTAAAGCGCCAGGAAAAGCTCGTTTCAAGACATTAGATATAAACTTTCCTTGAACTTTTTCTTTATTAGGAAGTAACGATATAAATGTTGCTGGCAAACCAATCAAGAATGCTTCAATTACAATTAACTGTGATGGTTCGAAGAAATAGTTAATACGCATACACATGCAGAATATTGTAAGCAGAACTGTAAAAATTGTTTTAACAAGGAACAATGTAGAAGTTCTTTGAATATTATTTATTACTCTTCTACCTTCTGCAACAACATGAGGCAATGCACTAAAGTTAGATTCCATTAATACAATATTAGATACATTTCTTGCCGCTTCACTTCCAGATGCCATTGCAATTGAACAGTCAGCCTCTTTTAAAGCTAATATATCATTTACACCATCACCTGTCATAGCTACAGTCTTTTTCTTTTCTTTAAACGCCTCTACTAACGCCCTTTTTTGAGGAGGTGTTACTCGGCCAAAAATTGTGTAGTCAAAAGCTATCTCTTTTACTTCTTCTTCTGATAATCCTTCTAAACTTACATATCTATTGGCATTAGCAATACCGGCACGTGCAGCTATTTCTGATACTGTTAATGGATTATCACCAGATATTACTTTCACATCAACACCATTGTTTCTAAAGAATTCAATGGTTTCAAAAGCATCTTCACGAATATGATCTTGAATAACAATTAAACCTATTGCTTTTGCAGTTTTTGGAACCAAATCCCCTTTAACGATAGTTGGTGTATGTGCTAAAGCTAATACTCGACAACCTTGAGAAGCATAGCGATCAATTTTATTTTTTAACTTGTCTAATCCTTCAGTTAAAACAAATTCTGGAGCACCAAGATAAAAAGTTCCCGCATCTTCAAATGCTACTGCACTATATTTTCTTTGTGATGAAAATGGTAAAACTCGAGCCGGAGTTAAAACTTTATTCACATCAAAGAATCTAATTAATGCTTCACTTGTGGCATTGGTTTCATCAAAACAATTAAGCATTGATCCAACAATCTCACGCATTGTATAATCTGTTGTGTTTTTTATTTCTACACAATCAATAACACGCATTGAACCATCAGTAATTGTACCCGTTTTATCAAGACATAAAATATCAACACGAGCAAGCATTTCGATGCAGTATAATTGTTGAACCATAGTGCGATGTCTTTTAGCTAATCGATAAACACCGCTTGCTAAAGCCATAGTTGTTAAAAGATATAAGCCTGAAGGAATCATACCAATAATTGATCCAGCTATTGAACCTATTGATTCACATAACTTTTGATAGAATGATAAACTTGGATCTAGTTTTGAGAATGATTGATAAAATAATATTCCCGCAATAGGTATAATACTAATACCTATTATTCTAATAATCCAATTTAGTGTTCTAAGTAATTCAGATTTATTTCCTTTTTGCTTTTTTGCTTCAATAGCTAATTTTTCAATATAGTTTTCTTTTCCTACATGTTCAACTTGAGCTAAGCAACTACCACTAACAACAAAACTTCCAGAATATAAAGTATCTCCTTCTTTTTTACCTATAGCATCAGGCTCTCCGGTTATCATTGATTCATTAACTTCTATGAACCCTTCACGAACTATACAATCTGTAATTATTTGATTACCAGTTGCAAATTTAATAATATCATCTAAAACAACATCTTTTGTATTGATTTCTTGTTTCTCGCCATCACGAATAACAGTAGCATGAGGTGAAGAAATTAAGTTTAATTTTTCCACGATCTTCTTTGTTTTAAATTCTTGATATATACTTAAAGCAGTATTTAAAATGACAATAACTAAAAATGTTAAATTTGAATATTGTTTAGCAATAACTATTAAAACAGCGATAACCAGATATAACATATTAAAAAATGTGAAAACATTGTCTCTGACAATTTGCCATCCTGTTTTTGTTGTCTTAATATCATTTACATTATTGTAATGATGTAGAATTCTGTTAGCAGCTTCTTCACTACTTAATCCTTTACTCGTATCAACATTTTCCATTCTTTGAAATACATATTGTTTTTTTTCTTCTTGAAGTTTTTGTTCTACATCTGCCATTACTTCATCTTTGTTATCTTGGCTATTTACTTCAAGTAAAGTTTCATTTATATCTTCTGTTATTTTTGTAGTTGGTTTTTTTATTTCATCGATTGTTTCTTCTGTTTCAATAGGTTTTATTTTTTTCTGCTTTTGTGATTTTATTTTTTTTTCAGATGTTTGACTTGTCATATGAACCAACCCCCTTTAATACTATATTACCCTTTTTCAATAATTGTATCATATATCATTATTTTTTTCAAGATAATTCTTTAAAGCATAATATCCTTTGTTATATAGTACATATTTGTTAACTAGTCCTTTTTTTAAATCAGTTGACTTAAATTCTTTTGTATCAATAAATATTTCTTTTATGGAACTTTTATTGTTAATAGAACCAAATATTCTATTTTTTATTTTTTTAATTGTTTTATTTTCATTTGATAACTTTAAAGCCAATGCATTACTAAAGCACCATGTTGGATAATTATCACTAACACCACCATCATAAAATTTATATCCGTTTAAAATATATGGTTCATAAAAAAGGGGCATACTTGCGCTCATAGCTATTGCTTTACTAACTGGAAAAGAATCAGGATTAATGTTTAATAACTTTAAATCATAGGGTAAAACAAATATTCTTTTAAAATTTATTGATGTTGATATAATAATTATTTTATAATTATTTCCTACTT
The DNA here is from genome assembly GCA_934096585.1 of uncultured Bacilli bacterium. Taxonomy (GTDB): domain Bacteria; phylum Bacillota_I; class Bacilli_A; order ML615J-28; family CAG-698; genus CAKOMG01. The sequence goes on along the minus strand of CAKOMG010000004.1, from coordinate 23,693 downwards.
TAAAATCACCAAATAGTCTTTTATTTTTCTTTATGAGTAAATAATCTATGTATTTTTCGAGCTTTCTAATAGAGTGAAGCCCTCGCTTTCTTAACGTATCACTTATATTATTTTTACTTGCTAAAGCATTATAAGATAAACCATTAATAATCGTTTCTAATTCATAGGAATCATATCCTGCACTAACCAACCCTCCTATTATGGCCCCAACTGATGAACCCGAAATATAATTAATTGTATAATTATTTTCTTCTAAATATCTTAGTGCCCCAACATATGCTAACCCCTTAATTCCTCCACCTTGAAGTACTAAGTTAATGCTTTTATTCAAATTTATCACCTATATAATTATATAAGAAAGAAGTAATATTTTATACTTATTTTTTATAAATTTAAACTATAGATAATAAACTTCAAAAAATCCTATCTGTCAAGAATTCTTATGAAAGAGAATTTAAATCGCAAGAAATTTTGACAGAGCCTAAACTAAAAGAAGCTTTTATAAAGCCTCTTTCTTTATACCCAAGGTAACCAACCCGAGCTATTATAATTTAATTGTTTTAAAAAATCAAAATTGCCTTCTACAACATTATAATATGCATTGTTCATTTTTAAATAATCATTAGCCACTTCAATTTGTGTTTGACCAATATAAATAATATATTCTGCATTTAGTTCATTTATTTCAATTTTCTTAAACTGAATTGCATTTAATTGTTCATAGAATTTTGTTTCATCTGTAATTTTTGCTTCTTTATTTTTTTCAATACTTTTAACAACAATTTCGCCACCCAGTTTAAACTCATTAAATTGATATGTTCTGTTAATGAAAATAGAATCTAAGAATTCAATATTTCCTTCAGTAATAGTATATTTTAATGTGTCATCCTCTTTTACATATATAGTTTTACTATTAATAAAATATATTTTTTTACTACCACACTCAACTAAATACATTGCCTTATCAAATTGATAGTTATCGAGTTTTTGCTTTTCTATTTTTAAATTATTTAAAGCTACAATTAATTCTTTTAAACTGTTTAAATTTGTCACTACTTTATTGTCACTAAAACTTTCTTTAGTCCACTCTTTTTTGATTTCTATTTTAGTTGTTGTAGTCAAAACATTAAGGCTATCATCTTTTGTTTCAGAAGCATTATTATCACATCCAATAAATAAAAATGAACAAATTATTAATACTATTAAAACTAATTTTTTCATTACATCTCACCCTTAATTTGTTTTAAGACTTTTTCTTTTAATTCTTTTCCACAAAGTTTTTCAATAATGGCTAAGGCAAAGTCAATTGAGTAATACATCGATTTAGCTGTTATCAATGTGCCACTTATAACTACACCATCTTCTATTCTTGTGTCTAAATATTGTTCGTCAACACATTCAGGAAAAGATGTATATTTATTATTTTTAAAATATCCATGTTTTGCTAGTAATCTTGGTGCCGCACAAATTGCACATATTAATTTATTATTAATATAAAAGTTTGTAATGATGTCATCTATTCTTGAATCTTTATCCAAAATATTAAATACAGCCTTACCACCAGGTATAATTAAAAAATCATATGTTTTACAATCTATTTCATTAATTAAATAAGGCACTTTGATTATATTTTTTGATTGTGTCGTTATTTCTTTTTTATCTAAGGAAACCATATCTAATTGAATTAATGCCCTACGTAAAACATCAATTGTAGCTAACGCTTCAACATCTTCGAATCCATCAACTAATATAATTAACCCTTTCATGTTGTTCACCTTTATTCATTAAATCCGTTTTTTATTTTTTCAAACATTTCTTGATCAAATGTTTTAACAATAGCTATGGCCATTTGTTTTACAGCTTCCATATCATCTGTATGTACCATTGCGGCTGTTGTATGAATATAACGTCCTGGTAGCCCTAATGTTGTTGCTAAAATACCATTACCTGCATATTGAGCAAGCCCTGCATCTGTTCCTCCCATTGACTTGAATTCTTGATATTTAATATTATATTTTTCACATAATGAAATGAAATATTCATGAAGGCTTCTATTCATTATAATTCTAGGATCATAATATCTAACTAAAAATCCTTTTCCAAGTGAGGCATCAGCTTCATTTCCTCTAATAAAATCATCTGCGGGAGAAACATCAATAGTGATAAATAAATCAGGTTTAATCATTTGGGCTGATACTTGGCCGCCACGACATCCAACTTCTTCTTGGACAGTTGCTCCAAATACTACTCTATTGTTATGTTTCATCTTACTAACTTCTTCCATAATTTCTAAGGTCATGCCTACACCAAAGCGATCATCCCATGCTTTTGATACTATTTTCTTTTGGTCTTGAGTAAAATAAAAGTTGTTATCTGATACTACTTGTTGACCTATTTTTATTCCCATTGCTATAGCATGTTCTCTTGAATCTGCACCAATATCTAAAACTAAATCTTCCATGGTTGTTGGTTTCTTCTCACCTTTTGCAAGATGTGGTGGGATAGCGCCAATTATACCTTTAATAATAGATCCATCATCTAAAACTACATTCATATTTTGTGATAAATATACCTCAGGATTAATGCCACCAATGGCAAGTAATTTGATCATACCCATTGGTGTAATGCCTGATACCATAAATCCTACTTCATCCATGTGCCCACAAAACATAATTGTTGGGCCTGTTTCTCCAAGCACTCCAAACACTCCACCTAAACCATCTTCATAAATTTCATTTGTATATCTTTTTAATTCTGATTTTACATACTTTCTTACCTTGTATTCGTGTCCAGAAATACCATTCATATCTAATAATTGTTTAAATTTTTCATATCTATTTTCCATAATTTTTTACCTCGATAAAATATATTACATTTCCTTTTAAAACAAACTTGTCTTCATATTCCGTTGTTATTATGTCTTCTTCATCTTCGTGTAGATTTAAACTTAATTTTTCAATAGGTAGTCCTTTTGTTGTAAACTCTTGTAAACTATATTCAAATAGTTTTCTATTATCTGTCTTAAGTTCAATTGTTCCATCTTTTGCAAGTATCCTACAATAATCATTTAATATTGTATTACATGTCAATCGTCTTTTTGCATGTCTAGATTTTGGCCATGGATCACTAAAGTTTAAATAAATTTTATCTATTTCTCCTTCATCAAATAATGTATTTATTAAAAATGCATCTTCATGAATAAATAATAGATTAGGGAGAGGATTATCCATTACTCTTTCTACAGCTCTAACTAATACACTTTCTTCTTTTTCTAATCCTAAATAATTAATATTGGGATTTTTTAACGCATGTGTTGTTATAAATTTTCCTTTTCCCATTCCTATTTCTAAATAAATAGGATTATTATTTTTAAATATTGTTTTCCATTTTCCTTTATATTCACTAGGGTTTTGAATAACTAGCAAAGGATTACTATTAATTTTTTCTAAAGCATTTTTTACTTTTCTAAGTCTCATATTATTTTCCTAACTCTTTAATTGCATCTGCATAAATGGCAATACTCATTATTAAATCATCAATATGAACATATTCATCAACTTGGTGACATACATCTGGCCTTGTTGGAAAATTAGGGCCAAAGGCAACAGCTTTCTTCATTGTTCTTGCATATGTACCGCCGCCAATTGTGAAGTCTGGCGTCTTATCATCACCACTATATTTTACATATGATTTATGTAATGTTTTAACTAGGTCATCATCTTTACTAACATAATGAGGTTCACTATCAGAAAGAATTATTACATCTATTTTATATGATGATGCCAATGTTTTTAAATTATCAAAGAATTTATTTTTATTCCAATTAATTGGATATCTAAAATTAATTCCTAATCTACCATGACCATTTTCAATATCTATAACAGCAACATTACTTGTTAAATCACCCATTTCTTTATCTGTAAAATTTTCATTCATATTGTCTAAACGTGAAGATTGTAAGTATTTATTTATAAATTTAATAAAATCATCTTCCAAAATTGTATCTAAAAACTCAACCATTCTAAGCGTTGCATTAATTCCATTTTTAGGTTCCATAGCATGAGCACGTTTGCCATATATGATATAAGTATTATTTTTGATTTCTCCCTCATAATTTTTAAAGTTCAAAAACTCAATGAATTCTTTTTGATAATCTTTTGTTAACTCTACATATGCTACTTCGGGAACTACATTATATCTATCTCCAGCTTTAAATTTTTTGATAATACTATTAACTTTGTTAGTTACCAAATCGAATGAAAGAATCCCTTTTTCGCCATATATAATTGGAAATTCTGCATCAGGTGAAAATCCTAAATCAGGCATTTTTTCTACTTCTAAATATCTCTTAACTCCACGAGATGATGTTTCTTCATCTGTACCTAATATCAAACGAACTCTTTTATTTAACTGAACACCCATATCTTTGAGTGCTTTTAAAGCATACAAACTAGCAACGGCTGCACCTTTATCATCTAATGCACCACGAGCATAAATTTTACCATCTTTAATTGTTGGTTCAAATGGAGGATTTGTCCAACCTTCACCTGTTGGTACAACATCTAAATGGGCAAGCACACCAATGATTTCATCCCCTTCACCATATTCGATATGCCCAGCAACATTTTCAATATTTTTAGTTTTAAAACCATATTGTTTTCCTAAATCTAACATATAATTTAATGCTTTAACTAAGTTTTCTCCAAATGGGGCTTCTTTAATTTCTGGTTGTTCAACCAATACTGTGTCTATTCTTAAAAGTTTATCCAAATCATTTAAGAAATTTTGTTTTGATTCATTTGCATATTTTTGAAAATTCATAACTATACTCCTTGCATAATATGTATTTTACCATATTTTACCCATTTTGTATATTTTTTATTTCTTTTTTTTATAAATTTATTTAAAAACTGTAATAATTAGTTTTTTTAGACATATAATACTTATATATTTAGGAGCTATTTATGAAAGTTGATGTAAAAGAAAAGTTATTAGTAGACTATAAAAATCTAACTGAAAGTTCATTAAAAACCAATATAATCAGATGTTTAAAAAATAAAAGTGAAGAAACAATGTATGAAATGGGTTTATTATTCGAAATAATTTGGAAAGAAGCAAATCCTATGGAAAGAAAACAATTTGTGAAGTATATTAAAAATAATATAAAATAAAAACTCACCTATTTTAAGGTAAGTTTTTTAATTTCATTTTCATATTTTGAAATTTTTTCTTTTAAGAAACTAACATTATTTTCTTTACAAATATTAATTAATTCATTATATTCAACTATTTGATTATATTGCGTATTTTCAATATATAGTTCTTTAAATAAAATTGCTTTTGAAATATCTTTCTGTACATATTTTCCTTCATAATACAGATTAAATAATATATCACATGCAACACTATTGCCTTTATATGCATTTTCTTCTAACCTTTTTAAGGATTCATTAGTGTTTTCTTTATTTAAAATTATATAGCATAAATAAATATAGTTGATTGCATCTATATGTCCAAGCTTATTTGCAAGTATAAAATAATGTAATGCTTTATTAAAATTTTGTTCGCAATATGATCCTGTAAAAGTATAGTATCCTGCATCCATAGCACTACTTGCATCATTTTCTGCATTATTAAAAGCATCATTCACAAACCTTGGTATTTTGCTCATATACCCTCCACTTATTTCAACAAAGAGTTAACTAATTTTAAGTTAACTCTATTTTAATTATTTTATATATCTTATATAATCAACTTTATCTAAAGTTTTAAATGCTTCTTTAATTTGATTAACGGTAAAACCATATTCTTCAATTACTTGTGTACTAGGACCCGATATACCAAACTTGTTTATACCATAAACCATTCCATCTATACCCACATACTTATAATAATGAGTAGCATCACTCATTTCAATAGCCATTTTCCTAGATACAATTGATGGTAGAACTTGTTCTTTATATTCTTTAGATTGCTTATCAAATAAATACATTGAAGGCATAGAAACAACACGTACATCAATGTCTTCACATTCTAATTCTTTTTTGACATTTAATGCTAATGCTAACTCTGATCCAGAGGCAATTAAAATTCCATCTGGAATTTCTTTTTTCGAATCACTAACTATATATGCGCCTTTTTCTACATGTATTTCTTTATCTTTCAATATAACTGGCACATTTTGTCTTGTTAAAACTAAGACAGTAGGAGTATAAGTTGAAGTAAAAGCTATTTTATATGCTTCATTGACTTCATATGGATCTCCAGGCCTAATGACATTAACATTTGGAATACTTCTTAACATTGTTAATTGTTCAATAGGATGATGAGTTGGTCCATCTTCGCCAACTGCAATGGAATCATGAGTATAGATATATGTAACAGGAAGTTTAGATAATGCACTCATTCTAATTGCTGGTTTCATATAATCAGAAAAAACAAAGAATGTTGAAGCAAAAGATTTTAGGTGATGTAACGCTAAACCATTACAAATGGCACCCATAGCATGTTCTCTAACGCCAAAGTTAATATTTCTTCCTATTCTATTATCAACTGAAAATGTTCCATCATTACCTCTTACATTAGTACTTGATGCAAGGTCAGCACTGCCACCAATCATATTTTCTTTGACTTGCGATAATGCTTTTAAAATTTCTCCACCAACTTTTCTTAAAGCGATGCTCACATTTTCATCATACTTTGTAAATATGCTTTCGTAATCAATAATCATATCGTCTTTCATAATTTTATCTAATAAACTATGATCTATATTATTATACTTATGTAACCATTTTTCATGTTGTTCGTTGCTTCTTTTAACAAATGTCTCTTTATAAAAATCATATATATCTTGTGGAATAGTAAATGCTACACTATTAAGTTTATTTCTCAAAGCAACTACTTCATCATGAGGGATAGGAGCACCATGTGCTTTATTTGTTCCCTCTACACTAGTTCCATATCCGATAATTGTTTTAATTTCAATAAGCGATGGTTTATTGTTTTGTTTAGCTTTTGCTATTGCATCACTAATCGCTTCAACATCATTTCCATCTTTAACTAGTTGATAATTGAAGCCCATTGCTTCCATTCTTTCTTTTGTATTATCGTTATAAGTTTCATTAACTTTACCATCGAGTTGAATATCATTAGAATCATATAATAAAATCAGTTTTGACAAATTTAGATGTCCGGCAATCGATAACGCTTCATAACTTATGCCTTCTTCCATATCGCCATCACCAAGCAATACATATGTATAATGATTTATCATATTTGTTTTTGCTCTTAAATACTCTTCCGCAATTGCAACTCCTACTGCTGTAGCTACGCCTTGCCCCAATGGTCCTGTTGATGCATCCACACCACATGTAACATCCACTTCTGGGTGTCCTGGTGTTTTGCTATGAAGTTGTCTAAATGACTTCAAATCTTCCATTGTTAGGTCAAAGCCAGATAAATGTAAAATTGTATATAATAGACTTGATGCATGACCGCCTGATAAAATAAAGTAATCACGATTCCACCATTCATTATTTAAATCTTTATTCAAAAATCTGGTGAATAAAGTATGCATAATGGGTGCCGATCCCAAAGCCATTCCTGGATGACCAGACTTAGCTTTATCAATCATTTCTAAGCAAATCATACGAATATATTCAATACATTTATTATCTATTTCTTTATTCATAAAAACTCCTATTTTTTATTTTAATAAATTGCATACTTCTATGGCTTTATCTCCAAATGAACATTTAACTTTGTTTCCTACTAACAATACTCCATTCGCTCCTGCTTCTTTAATTTTATCAGGATTAACAAGATCTACATCTTTAACTTCAACAGTAAGGCGTGACATTTCAACGCTTACACTTTCAATATTATTTTCACCAAAAGCTTCAAGTAATAATGTTTTTGTTTCATCATTAATTCCCGTTTTTTTGTTTGGTTTATATTTTTTTGCAAGTTTAATTCTTTTTACTATTGCTATTATAAATGCAACAATAAGTAGTACAAAAATTGGAACAACAACACAGCAAGCTAAAATTATATAAGCTATAGGTAAATCTAAAAATATCATATTCTTCCTTCTTTCTACAATATACTATTAGTATACCATATTTTTATGATTTGAACAATATTTTATTTTTGTTTTGTCAAAAAGGAATCTATAATCATATATTAAAGTAGAAAGGAGGTATTTGTTTTGATTTGCGATAAACCTACTTCTGTAACTGTTACACCTCAAACAAGAAATTTTATTTATGAAACAGTTAAGAAAATAGATCAATTACAAAAAGAAGTATTATTAGAAAATACATGCACTGGTTGTGAAGGTTCTTTATTTTCACGCTTATACAATACTAAACCTGTATCATTTATGTTATGTAATGGCTCTAAATTTGTAGCTCAATTAGGTACTGGAACTAATGCTACTACAACTAACATATTTAGAATTCAAGAACTTAAAGGTAATTCAGTTATCTTACAATTAATTGATTATTCAACAGCTACACCTACATGCTCTAATTATACATGTATATTTGATTTAGATTGTTGCTGCGGATTACAATGTTATTCTCCAATTCTTTGCACATTATGCAATGAGCCAACAGCAACTAATTAATTTGTTCAATAGTTAATTCATCTATTTGATTAACATCAAAAGAAACACTAGAATTATCTAAGAGATCACATATTAATTCATTATTTTCAAGTTCTTTGACAATAACATAATATTCTTCAAAAGATAGTAATGCTATTTTACAAATTATTCTTTTCTTACGATTAAACATCTCAATAAGTCTACTAACCTTTATATAAAAATTGGTATCTTGTTGCTTTGTTTTTATAACTTCTTCTTTCTTCTTGTCTTGTTTCATACGACTATCAAATAGTTCTTGATTAAATGGTTTCACATCTTCTTTTATTGTATCAATAAATAAAAGAGGACCTTCATTTATATTTTCTTTCAAAAAAATCACCCACAATAATATATGTTGTGGGCGTTTTTTATATGTTATTTATTAATGAGATTATATATTTCATATAATCCTTCTAATAAAAGATTTTCATCATAAATATATTCATTAAATAATTTTTTATAAACTTTCGATATTCCTCCAGTCATTATAACCTTAATATTTTCTTCATTTAATTCTTGTTTCATCATTTCAACAAGTCCAGTAATTGTAGCTTTAGTACCATATGTCATTCCACTTTGCAAACAACCTTTAGTATTATTTTCAATTACTCTATCTGGAATTTCTAATTTTGTACTTTCAAGTAATGATGTTGCTTTAATCAGTGATGAAAAACTTGCAATTACGCCTGGGTAAATTATTCCACCTAATAGTTCCTTATTTTTATTAACAACAATTAAAGTTGTCGCTGTCCCCATATCAATAACAATATTAGGAACTCCATATTTAATAGTGGCAATATATGCACCAACCAATAAATCAGCACCTAAACTAGAAACTGGATTGACCTTAATATTTAATCCAAGTGGAAGATTGGAATTTATGAACATTGCCTCTACATGAAAATAATCTAAAAACATATTTTCTAAGGCATGATCAACGCTTGGAACTACTGATGCAATTATGGCACCATTTATAAATGATTTATCGATATTACTAAGTTTATAATGTGTAAGTAATGAACTTCCATATTCATCACTTGTTTTAGATAGTTTTGATTCAATTTTATACGTATCTATTAACTTATTATTATCATAAAGTCCAAAACAAATTGTGGTATTACCTACATCAACACATACTATCATCGCTTTGTTCCTCCAATTTTAAAGCCTTTAAGCCTTCTTTAAAATATATATCTGTTTCTTTGGAAACTCTACCGCTTAAGAATATCAAAGCAATTAAATTAGGAATTGCCATAAATGCATTAAATATATCAGCAGTAGTCCATATTATTTTTATTGATAAATAAGGGCCAATAAAGACTGCAAGTACCCATAACCACTTATATATAATAGTAAAAATTTTATTATAGTTTGTGAAATACTCAAGACATCTAACTCCATACACATTCCAACCCACGATTGTTGTGAAAGCAAAAAATACCATTGAAATCATTAATAAACAGGCTGAAACAATTTCTGGAAATGGTAATCCTTGTTCAAATGCTTTTGTTGTGATGATTACTCCTTCATTTCCTGTTTCTGGAAGCCATGTTTTTGTAACAACAATGGCAAGACCTGTCATTATACAAATAATAATAGTATAAAAGGTACTCGTCATTGCCACTAATCCTTGTCTTACTGGATCTTTAGTTTTAGCAGTTGATGATGCAATAGGAACACTTCCAAGACCTGATTCATTAGAAAATATACCTCTTGCTATACCCACTTGAATAACGACAAGTAAAGTACCAGTAAATCCACCGGTAATTGCCTTTGTATTAAATGCACATTTAATTATTTCAGAAAACGCACTAGGTATTGTTTTAATATTACAAATAAGTAATAATATGCAGATAAGCACATAACTAATAGCCATAACAGGAACAATAACAATACAAACACTTTCTATTCTTTTTATTCCACCAATTATGACTAAAGCCGTACAAATCGTGACAACTAACCCTGCAATAATAGCAATTAATGATATATCATTTCCAAATATATTAATTGTTTTTGAAGTTGATGTTAAAAAGACATTTTCAATTGAACTGGTAATACCAGATATTTGCGTTAATGTTCCTATTCCCATTACTCCAGCAATCATTGCGAATATACTGAAAGTTTTAGCAAGCCACTTCCATTTTTTCCCCATACCATATTCAATATAAGCAAATGGTCCACCAATAGTTGTTCCATCTTCTCTAATATGGCGGTAGCGTATTGCTAAAAATCCTTCGGCGTATTTAGTGGCCATACCAAGTATAGCGGCTACAATCATCCAAAATAATGCACCCGGACCCCCTGTTTTTATTGCGGTTGCAACCCCAACAATACTTCCGGTGCCAATTGTTGCAGAAAGGGAGATGCATAAAGCTCCAAATGATGAAACTTCGCCAACACCACCTTCTTCATTCATTACTGAATATTTTATTGATTTTCCTAGTTTAGTAATCTGAAGCCCCTTTAATCTAATCGTTAATAGCACCCCAACAAACAATATAAGCACTATTAATGGTATTCCCCAAACTACTTCAGATATTTTAGATATTACTTCTGTTAATTTTTCCATATTTTATACCAATATATAAAATTATATCATTTTTAGACATTTTATTCAATAATATTTTACTTATCTTTTTGGGTCTTTTTTTTAATTATTTCTTTTATATCTTTTTTATAATCATAATTTTTATTCACATCTTCTTTTATTATTTTTTTGATTTTTTTCATAGATTCTCCTTTATATGTAAACTATTGTTTACATATATGTTATATCTATATTCCTATTTTGTCAAGAAAAAAAGAATATAGCTTATTTACTATATTCTTTCTAAAAGGGAATTAATTTATACTAATATATTTTTTCTCTTTTTCTTTCTTTTGTACATTTTTATTAATACTAATAGTTAAAACACCATTATTCATATTAGCATGTACATCTTCTTCAGTAACATCTTCACCTACATAGAAACTTCTACTAACAGATCCATAATATCTTTCTTTCCTCAAATATTTTCCTTCTTCATTAGTATTCTTTTCTTTTACAGCTTCAATGTTCAAATATCCATCTTCTAGATTCATTTTAATATTTTCCTTGGTAAATCCAGGCACTTCGATTTGGAATACATATTCCTTGTCTGTTTCTTTTATATCTGTTCTCATTAGATGTGAGAATTTATTATCAAAGTCGCTATCCTTGAATAAATCAAAGAAAGAATCTCCAAAAATACTTGTATTGTTATTATTTCTTTTGTTTAAATAGTTCATATAATTCACACCTTTCTAACTATTATATCTATATTTTAGCACTCTCATATCTCAAATGCTAATTATATTATACCACTTTTTTTAGCAGTGTCAATAGTTGAGTGCTAATTTTGTGAATTTTTTAAGATTATTTTAAGATTTCTATTTATTTGATTTTTCATCTAAAAGTGATAAATATTCCCATCTATTCATTTTTTCTTCCAATTTTTGTTCTACCATTTCTTTTTCTTTCATTTCTTCTTTTACTAAACTATAGTTTTGGTAACTATTATTTATAATGTTATCTAATTCTTTTATCCTATCTTCAAGATGTGATATCTCATCAAGAATAGTTTCATATTCTCTTTTTTCTTTGAAAGTCATTTTAACTTTTTGTTTTGGCTGTTCGTTAGATATATTTTTACCTTGTTCCTTTTTTTCAATCTTTTTATTTTTCTTGTCGTTTTCTTCATAGTCTGAATAGTTGCCTTGATATTTAGTAACACATCCTTCATCCACTAAATATATCATATCTACTACTTTGTCTAAGAAATAACGATCATGCGATACTGTGATAACAGCGCCTTTAAAAATATTTAAATATTCTTCTAATGCTTCTAGCGTTTCAATATCTAAATCATTAGTTGGTTCATCTAAGATTAAAACATTTGGTGATGTTACTAATATACTTAATAAATATAATCTTCTTCTTTCTCCACCTGATAATTTACTTATATAAGCATATTGGCTTTCTTTAAAAAATAAGAATTTTTCTAGAATTTGCGTGATAGATAGCGTTCCATCAACTGTTTCAATAACTTCTCCTTTTTCCTTTAAAAAATCATAAACTCTTTTTTCGAGAGGTAGTTTCTCATTCTCTTGTGAAAAATATCCTATTTTAACAGTTTCCCCAATAACAACACTTCCGCTATCAGGCTCACTTTGTTTGGTAATTAGTTTTAGTAGTGTTGTCTTACCACTTCCATTTTTTCCAATTATTCCAATACGTGCATCATTTTCTAAATTCATAGAGAAATCTTTTATTATCACTTTATCGTAACTTTTAGATACATTATTTACTTCTATTGTTTTTCTTCCTAATCTTTGAGAAATACTTGTTAAGCTTATCTTTTTATCTTCTACTAATCCTTCTTCATTTAAAGCATTATAATAGTTTTCTATTCTTTTTTTGCTTTTAGTAAGTCTTCCGATTGCTCCTCTTTTAATCCACTCATATTCTTTTCTTAAAAATACTTGACGTTTTTTCTCATAAGATATCATATTTTCTAAGCGTTCTGCTTTCAACTCTAAATATCTAGAATATGATCCTTCATAGTAATAAAGTTTTCCACGATATATTTCCACAATATTGTTAGTTATACGCTCTAAGAAATAACGATCATGCGTTACCATTACTATAGCTTTATTAAACTTTATTAAATATTTTTCCAAGAAAACAATTGTGTCATTATCTAAATGGTTTGTAATTTCATCGATCAATAAACAATCAGTTTCCATAACTAAAGTAGAGGCAATTGATACTTTTCTCTTCTCGCCTCCACTCATTTCTTTAATTATTTTATTAACATCACTTATACCTAATTTTTGTAACATTGATTTAGTCACATATTCATCTTTATCTTTTACATTCATTTTAACTTGCTCTAAAGCTGTTAACTCTTCATTTAATAATAGTTCTTGTGATAAATATGTTACCTTTTTATGTTTTTGGTAAGTCACATCTCCTGTGTCTGGTTCTTCTAGTTTTCCAATGATTTTAAGTAATGTACTTTTTCCACAGCCATTAACACCAATAATACCAATCTTATCATTTTCTCTAACATTAAAATTTTGATGATCAATTAGCACTTTATCAGTATAGGCTTTTGTAATATTTTCACACGTAATTAACATATAATCCTCTTAATCTAAAATTGTTATTGAGTAAATAGCTTTAAATGTATTATGACTTTCTAAATGAATTAAATATCTTTTTTCTTTAAACTCATAATTAGAATTATACATATCTGCATGACCAATCCATGGTTCTAAACATACAAATGGTGCATTTGGCTTAGTCCAAATTGCAAGCATTGGAAAGTCTTTAAAATCAAATTTAATTCCTTTATTTTCTTTATTAACTAATTTCACAGATTTTGATTTAATATCAGGAATACAAATAGCATCTATTACAAAATTTTTGTAATCTAAAGGTAGCTCTTTAACATTTCGATAAGCAATAGTATTATCATAGTTTAATGTTCCATTTTTTAGCACTACTGTTGGTGCATCAAAATTTTCTTCTTCTTCAAATACTATTTTATAATCTTCAAACTTTTCGCCACTATATAATGGGCATTTAAATCCAGGGTGACCGCCATAATTAAATAGCATTTCTTTAGTATCATCATTAACAACTTTAAAAATAGTATCTACTGTTTTACTGTGTAATTTATACGTTACATAAACACAATATTTAAAAGGATACATTTTTAAAGTCTCATCACTATATCGATTTATAAAAGTTATTTCATCTTCTTTTTGTTCATACACTTCAAATTCTTGATCACGCAAAAATCCATGTTGATTCATATGATATTCTGTTCCATTAATAATTGTCTTTAAATCCCTTAGTTTTCCAACAATCGGAAACAATAGTGGAGCGTGACGATTCCAGTATTGATCAATATCTCGTACATAACTTATGCCTTCTTTTGATATAAGTGATTGCATTTCTGCACCATGTGATGATACTACTAACTCCAAATTTTCATTTTTAATACTATAATTCATAATTGTTATCTCCTTTTTTTATATTTTAATTATACTTTTATAGATGAACTTTGTCAAGAAAAAATATGCAACACCAAATGAGCATTGCATATTAATTATTAGGATATTTGTTTAAAAATTATTGTTGTTTGATCAATTGAATATTTATTATTGTCACCGCTATAACCTATTTCTATAATATATTCTCCTATATCTAACTTATAAACACTGGCTCTATCAATATATTCATTGTTTATGGTTTTAATTTGTATATAGAAATTACTAGCTGAAGCATCAAATTTATACTCACCCTTGCTTTCAATGTTTATTTTGAACCATTTTTTATCATATTCAGCATTAGAAAATAGATAACTTTTATTCGTTTCAAGATTTGGCATTTTTTGAAAATCATTACTTGATGCATATTTTAATTCTTCTTCTCTATTTTCTATTTTAAAATTATAAGTATAACTTTCTTGTTGTTCATTTGCACATACAAAGAAACAGTATCTATAATTATTTAGATATATAAAAACTTCTTTATTTGGCAAAACTTCTAAATATTCAAAAGTATCTTGAATCGTAGGAATAGCTATAAATATTGTTTTATCACCCATATTAGTTAATGTATAAAATCCTTTTGTATTAGTTTTAAATATATGAAAGTCATATAAGCCATTGATAGTGCCTGTTGTAGATACTACATCTTTTGCTTTATTCAGTGAGCATCCACTTTCATAATCTAATTTTCTTACAGTGAATAATATATCTTTTTGTTCATAGTTTTCCATTTTGATATAATATATTCCATCACTTGGGATAGTAAATACATAATTCATTCCTAAAAATCCATAATACCTTTTACTAGGAGTATAATCTAAGCTTAAATGAAGTAGTTTTCCATTTTGATCATAAATTTTATAATTATGATAGCTATTAACGCCTTGACGATTAAAATTTCCATCTGAATCAAGACAATATGTTCCTCGTTTTAAATCATATCTAAAATAACCATAATCACTTTTATATACCTCTATTTCTTCACCTAATTTACTATAAGATGTAACTGAATCAATAGTCTTTGGTAATTCTATTTTTAAGTCTTTTGGAAATTCATACTCTACTATATCTTCCATTTTATAAGTTGTTTTAACATTGCAAAAAACATATCCTAAATTTTCAATTTTATAATTCAAATAAGCAGTATTAATAATACTATCTTCATCGACTTGTAATTTGAAGTAAATAGGTAATTCTTCCAAGTCATCAAGATCCCCCATTGATTGTAAAAGTTCTTTTATTTCCATTCCTATTTCAGTATTTAATATATTTTTAACACTGGCTTTAAATGTATAATCTTTATCTTTCTTTTCACACTCTAAGTTGACAAAAAAATCGCTATCTAAACTTTCGTTATATATTGAGTTTAGTATTTCATCTTTTGTGCTTGTTTCAAGATTTCTATATATATGATTTTTGTATACAATATATTTTATTATCTTTTGGTCTTCTTCTTTATATACATTTAAATTATTATTTTCATCTATTGTTTCTAAATACAATGGATCATTCTTTATTTTAATTTTATTAGATTGTGTTATTAGTTCACCATTAATACTAACACTAATTTCATTAGTTATTGTACTGCCATTATTTTCTTTTATTTTTGTAAGTGTAGAACTAATATTTGTTTCCAATTCTTCTAATATTTTTTGTTTTTCAACTTCATTAGCTGGCCTAAAATCTTGTTTTGTTCCTAAAACTATTATTTCTTTTGATATTTTTTCAATTATGTTATTAATTTCACCAGTAATATTTAAAGTAACCAATTGATCATCAAACATTCTTATTATTTCGCCTTTATTGGTCATAATACTTTCATCTGATGACTCATACGACAAATTTACTATATAGTTATTTACTTTAAGAGTTTTGGGTAATATTAAACTATGATTTATCTCTTCTCCAATTGATAGTGTATCAAAAGCTTGTTTTATAACTTTTCTGGCTTCAGCTTCATCGCTTGGCTTTTTATCGCATGCTACTAAAAACATAACAAGAAAACAAATAATTAACACTTTTGTTATTCGTTTCATATGGTTACCTCCACTATAATTGTATTATAATTTATTCAATAAGTCAAATGAATAAAGAGAAAATATTATAATTAAATATTTATATTTTAAAAATTATTTGATATAATTTATATAAGGATGTCATTATGGAAAAAAATATAAAAGTTATAAAAATAATTCCGCAAGGATATTGTAAAGGCGTAGTTTGTGCAATCAAAACTATTAATAATCTGTTAAAAGAAGATACACACAAAAAACCTTATTACATGCTTGGAAAACTAGTTCATAACACTCATGTTACCGATGCTTACCAAGATCTTGGAATAAAAATTATTGATGAATATTCCAATATCTCAAAAGGAACAATTATTGTTACTGCTCACGGATTAAGTCAAAAGCAAAAACAAGATATAAAAAATAAAGGTTTAGATCTTGTTGATACGACATGTCAAGAAGTATTACGAATAGAAACTAATGTGCAAGAAAAAATAGATGACGGATATACAGTATTATACTATGGAAAATTAAATCATCCAGAATGTAAAAGTATAATGAGTATAAACTCTAAAATTCATTTATTAACATGTATAGAAGATATTAATCAATTAGATATATTGGATGATAAAATATACTTCACTAATCAAACTACTATGTCTTATTTAGATTTAATAGAAATTGTAAATACTTTAAAAATGAAATATCATAATATTACATTTGATATAGATATATGCAATGCTTCTAAATCGCGTCAATTAGCATTATTAAATTGTTTAGACAAATGTAATCTAATTGTAGTAGTTGGAGACAAATTGAGTAATAATACTATGAAACTTAAAGAACTATGTGAAAAAAATAATAAAGATGTTGTATTAGTTGAAAATATAGATGATATAAGTAATATTAAGTTTATTCCTAATATGACTATAGGAGTGACAGCTGGCGCTTCTACTCCTAACAAATTAGTAGATGAAGTAATAAACAAAATTAAAGATTCACATTATATATCTAAATTCACTAATAACGATTATATTTCATTTTAGTAAAAAATCTATCCCTATTGAGATAGATTTTTTATTTGTAATATTGAGCTTGGGCATGCCACAATTCATAATACTTGCCTTTTTTATCTTCTAACAAATTTTTATGTGTATCATGTTGAACTATGTGGCCATTATCAAAAACTACAACTTCATCGCAAAATATACACGAAGACAATCGGTGACTAATATAAATCGCTGTTTTATCCCCGACGATTTCATTAAACTTTGAATAAATCTCTGCCTCGGCTATTGGATCTAAAGAAGCCGTTGGCTCATCTAAAATAATAAATGGCGAATCTTTATACAACGCTCTTGCTATAGCTATTTTTTGTGCTTCACCACCGGAAATATTAATTCCGTTTTCATTTATTTGTTTATATAAATAAGTATTTAAATTATTGTTTAATTTACGTAATTTGTCTTTAAATCCAGCTCTTATTAAACAATCTTCTACCACGCATGAATCATAGTTTATTGAGGAAGCAACATTTTCTCCAAGTTTAAGCGATAATAATTGAAAATCTTGAAATACAACTGAAAATATCATTAAATATTCTAAATAATTATATTTTTTAATATCAATGCCGTTTAATAAAATTTCTCCTTCAGTTGGATCATATAATCTACATAATAATTTTATAAACGTTGTTTTGCCACTACCATTCATCCCAACAATTGCAAGTTTACTTCCGACATTAAATTTTAAATTGATATTTTTTAATACATAATCATTACTTGTTTGATATTTAAATGATACATTTTTAAATTCGATTTCATAATTTCGATCAAGTCTTTTTTCGACTGTCAAAGATCCTTGATACATAGTATTAGGTATATCTAAAAATTCAAATATTAATTCTAAAAAACTACTATTTGTTTTTATACTTCCAATTGCGCTCACAAAACTATTTAATCCTGATGACACTTTAGTAATAGATGTAATATATTGCATAACCATTCCAATTCCAAAAGCACCTGCCCAAGATTTTATTCCAACAAACAAATATACTATTCCTATAAAAACAGCAGAAATAATTGCGGAAAGGGCTGCATAAAGTCCCATTGGTCCTTTAGCCAATCGCGCAAACATACCTTTTGATGTAAAAGTATCATTTTTATTCAACGTATGTTTATCACACAATAAATCTTGCCTATACATTCTAACGTCAGTAGCTAATTCTTTTTTATAACCTAACCATCCAAAAAAACCAAACAATCTATTACCTAAATTATGAAGATTAGAATACTTCGCATAATAACTATTTCCTTTATATGCAAAATATGGAGCTAGTAGTGTAATTATTACCATAATCAAAACAACTAATATAATAAAAAGTGGATGATTCAAGAAAGTGAAATTTTGATTTGACTCAGGTACTTTAGATATAAATAAAGTGAAAGTTAAAGTAATGCCTCCTAGTAATGTAAAGATTGAAGTAACTAAGGATCCATAATTTGTCACTACTTTATAAAACCCCCATCCACCACCATTTTGATTTTGTCTTATAGTTGATAACAATTCATATGTTTTACTATCATCTAAACTTACAAAATCCATATCTAATAACTTTTCTGTATATATTTTTTCAAATTTAAAAAATAAATTAGATGTACTTATGTCATTCCACTTTTTTAATAATGCGGATATTAGTGCAATTAATGCACCTATTGTTATAGTAATTATAACATATATTTTTAATTGTTCTATATTTCTTGAACCAGCTAACTCCTCAATTATTAATGCGGATAAATAAATTAAAACATATGGATTAATAGCTTTCCAAATAGAATTTAAAACAGTTGAAATAATCATAGAGGGATATTTTTTATAAATTAGTTTTAAGGCTCTATTATTTATAGAAAATGATTTTTTAAAATTATTAGACTTTTTATTTTTCATCATTAGTCTCTCCTTCACGATAATATTGACTTTGGATTTCAAATAATTTCGCATACTTTCCACCTAAAGCTAATAACTCTTCATGTGTTCCTTCTTCTACTATTTTTTCATCAGCTAAAAATATAATTCGATCACAAAATCTAGTTGAAGCTAATCTATGTGATATAAACAACGATGATTTATTTTTAGAAAGTTCATTATATTTTTTATAAATATCTGCTTCCGCAATTGGATCTAGTGCACTTGTAGGTTCATCTAATACAATAAATGGCGCATCTTTATAAAGGGCCCTAGCTAGCATCAATCGTTGTGTCTCTCCACCTGATAAACTAATAGCATCTTCATACACTTTTCTATTTAATTTACTTTCATATTTCTGAGGAAGTGATTCAATTTTTTTCTTTAATCCAGCTTTTTCAATGCAGCTATATACTTTATTATAATTGATATTATCTTCCGTTTGGGCAACATTAGTTGCTATGCTTCCAGCTAGTAAAGAAAAATCTTGAAATACGGCAGAAAACAACTTATAATATTGTTCTCTATTGTAAATTTTAATATTTGTTCCATTTAATAAAACTTCACCTTCAGTAGGATCATAATATCCACAAATTAATTTAACTAATGTTGTTTTACCTGCTCCATTAAGTCCTACTATAGCAATTTTTTCTTTAGGTTTTATAATTAAATTTATATTACTTAAAATGTTTGTATTATTTCCGGGATATTTAAAAGAAACATTTTTAAGTTCGATTGTATAATCTTCATTTGAATCAATTTTTAAATTTTTTCCATCTTCAAATTTGAAAATTTCTGGATATTCTAATGCTTCCCTAACAATTGATATATCTATACTTTGTTTTTTTAATGTGCTTAATTGTGTCATTACACCTGTCACTAGATTAGTAAAACCTTCAATTGCGGAAAAATAAAGTAAAAATTCTGCAACAGATATCTCATTATTTAATACAAGTTTAATTAGATAAAAGTATGCAATAGCATTTCTTAAAAAAGCTAAAACTAAATCGGCAATACTAGACCAAAAATATACCCCTGCCACTTTACCATAAAACATTTGCAATGCAACCATCGATTTATTGTATAGTTCCATTAGCCAAGGACGAAGGCCAAAAATACGAATGTCTTTAGCGAATTTTAATGAACTTGCAGAATCATTAATATACATTAATTTTTTTTCTTCTTCTGCTTCAATGTCCTTATGTTTATACTTATAATCACTTAAATGATTACTAATTAAAAATCCTATAATGGTAGTTACTAATATTACAATTAACATAATGGGTTTTACCATTAATAATAACCCAGTATAAAACGCAAAGCATATAGCATTAATTAGGATTTGAACTAGCGTTTCCCAAATTGCTTCAGTTGCTTCAGAATTTGCAGAACAATATGAAAATGCTTGCGAACTTAATTTGTAAAAGTCTTCACTTTCAATATTTGGATATGATGTTCTTGAACATTTTCTATTTAGCATTGCTACAATAGATGTTCTAACAGTTATTCGTCCATACAAAACATTTGCATTAACATATGCATTCAAACCATAAGTTAAAATAGATGCTACAATGAAAACTAGTATTGTCATAATTAATTGTTTAAATGAAGCATGGGTTTCTATAGCATCAAGTATTGTTGGAGCTATATATAGATTTATCAAATTAATTGCAACTCCAAACAAAACTAAAAAAAGTGCAGTAACTATTACTTTTTTTTCTTTTTGTTTCCATGCTGTTTGAATCATAAACCAAGAATTCTGAAACATATTATATTTGGGTTTCTTTTTTTGTTCATTGATATTTTTCATATTTTTCATGCTCCTTTTTATATACATAGTATATCATATAAAATTCGTCTCTTTTAAAAAAAGGGACGAATTGTTAAATACGGGGACGAATTGTCATATTTGAGGAATTAATATTTCTGTAGTGAATGCACCATCTTCACTATTTCTACTTAAATAGCCATCTAATTTTTTAATAATACTATCTATTCTAATTAAACCATAACCATGTCCTTCGCCTTTTGTTGTTTTAAACACATTTGATTCCTTAATTTGTTTTTTGGAAGCAGTAAAATTAGTAAATGATATATATAATTGTGTATTTTTCATAACTATATATACTCTAATTAACCTCTGCTCCTTAGGTAAAGGTAAACTTGCTTCAATTGCATTATCGAATAAATTTCCTAATATAACGCAAAGGTCTAGTTCACTCATTTTTAATTTAACAGGAACTTGAGCATCAACTTTCACTGTAATATCTTTCGATTTTGCTAGAGAAATCTTACTATTTAAAATAGCATCTGCTTTGGTATTTCCTGTTTTTATAACAGTATCAACAGTTGCTAAATCCTCATCTAATTTATTTAAATAATCTTTGATTGCCTCTATGTCGCCTTGTTCTGCTAAAACTTTCATGGTTTGAATGTGATTACGATAATCATGTCTCCATCCACGCATTTTGTTATACATTGTTTCAACTTCTTGATAGTGCGTATCTATAATTTCTCTTTGATAATTTTCCATTTGTTTATCTAGTTTTTTTTGTCTCATAAAGCTTACCTACATTTCTTTAATTATAGCTTTATTTAAAGATTCATATTTTCCTCTTGGTAATGGTAATATGGAGCCATTAGTTAAATAGACATCTCTTTTTGTAACTCTATTTATATACTTTAGGTTAATAATAATTGAACGACTTATTCTAAAAAATCTTTCATCTAATTCTTTTTCTATGTCAGCAAGGGTCATTTTTATTGTATAATTTTTGTTTGAATGGATAGTTGTATAATTTCTATCAACATCAATATAAATGATATCATGTAATGATATTCTAATAATTTCATCAAAAGTATTTAATAACAAATGTTTTTCATTTTGAATAATCTTTGTAACTGCTTTATTTAGTACTTCATATAATTTTTCTGTTTTAAATGGTTTCATTAAGTAGTTTAATGCTTCAACATCGTATCCCTCAGCAATATATTCTGAATATCCTGTAATAAAAATTATTTGAACGTTTTTATTTGTTTTTCTAATTTCTCTAGCTAGTGATACGCCGTCCATTTTTTTCATTTCAATATCAAGTAATAAAACATCATAATCTTTATTGTCTACATAATGAAACAAAAAACTTTCAGCAGATGAAAATGTTTCTATATCAACTTGATATTTATTTTCATTAGACCATTTTTTTACTAATTCATATACATAATTTGAATCAATACTGTTATCATCACATATCGCAAACTTCATTTTCATACTTTATTTATAATTTAGTTTTACTTAAATTATTTTCCTCTTTTTTAAATTATAGATTAATTGTCTTTTATATAAATTATTTTATCATTTTCTATTATCTTTGTCAATTATCTGTATATTCAAATCTTCTAATTTCTTTATTATTACATTCTATTGTTTCAAGAAAAATACACATAGTTTTATAATATAAAAAAATTAAAAACAAAATTAAAAGGCTTAACTCCGATATAGTATCGAAATCAAACCTTAATTGCTTAATTATTTTTATTACTTTCTTCTTAACAAATATCAGTTCAATCTATATAAGACTTTTATTTACTTATTCTTCTGTATATTCATCCTCATCATATACTTCCACAAACCTATTAATAATATTTGTTAGTTTTTCTTTTTCACACATTTCTTTAAATCTTTCAGATACTATAATGATGCTTTGATCACAATATGGAATAAAGATATCTTTAGTCATTTCATGTAAATATCTAAAATACAATTTAGCTTCTTTTGGAATGGAGCCTAAAATTTCTACAGGTTTTTTGTTACCATCAAACATACATTCATGCTCATGAATTTTTGGATCAAGAATTTTTCGATTTTCAATATTTTTATACTTTGTAAGTAATGGTTTATCAAATGATAATTTTGCATCATAGTAATCACCTTCTATAGAAGTAATAGGTTTATATCTTGTTGTTTCCATTTTAAGATATTTTTTTATTTCTTCTATTCC
>CAKOMG010000003.1 GCA_934096585.1 uncultured Bacilli bacterium | reverse complement strand
TAATGGATGTCATAAATTAGAACCAATAGGTGATTTTGAATGTTTTGTCAATAATAATATGAATACAGTGTTTGTGCGTGGATTAAGTGAAGAAGGAAAACAAAAAGAAGTAATTATGTGGCCAACTGATTTTGGAAATTATAAGGTTTATATATATCATCAAGATGGTTATTTTTGTGGTCAAAATTTTTATGTAGAATCAGAAAATTTAAAAAAAATGTATTTTAATACAAATATTATAGATATTTCAGTGTCAGGGCATTTAATCGAAACATGTTCTAATGAAGTGACATATTATATTCCAAGCTATCAAGATGAAATAAGTCATTTTTTTCATATTTATAAGGATTCTAGTAATGATTTTTATTCATACGAGGATTATTTAAATCGTAAAGCTGCTGGAAAACAAACAAATATAAATAAGATTGCAAACATTAGTTATTACTATAACTATGAAAAAGAAGGATATCAAACATATTTTATAGATAATGTATTTAACGAAACAATAATAAATATACCACCAAATCCAAAAAGAAAAGGATATACATTTGATGGATGGTATAAAGAGAAAGAATGTATAAATATATGGGATTTTGAAAAAGAAATAATACCAGAAAAGATGTATGATTCAGAAGGAAACTATGATTATAAAGAAACAATAATATATGCAAAATGGAAATAAGGGAGTAAAAGATTCAGAAGTTAGTTAACAGAGTTTTAAGTTTATTAATCGTTGTTGTACTAGCAGTTATTTTGTTTAAAAACAAAAGTGTAATTATCAATGCAAGTAGTAATAATTTTAATATAAATAGTTCACAATTATATTCAAGCACTAATACATATAATTATAATACTAATATAAATGATAGTATTAGACCAGGAATAGAAAATAATAGATTATATATAATGAATTCCAAGAATGATAGAAATGGTAATGTAGTAAGTACAGAAGCACCTCTAATTACGGTTTTAACTCATGGATTAGGAGGAGATGCTAGTCACTGGAGTAATATTGGAGCAGATAATAATTTGTTTGGCTATACGCCAGACTCTATAATTACTAAATTATTCAAAAGAGGTAATTCTAATATATATATTGCTAAGGTTACAAATAATACTTTTGAATTATATGATATAACAAAGCAGTATAGTGATGCACTTTTAAGTAATAAAACAGATTTAGAAGAAATAAAATTTGATGAAAAAAATCAAATTAGCAGTATTACAGATATTTCTAAACATAGTATTGTAATATTTCAATCTGATGGGTCAACTACTAATCTTGAAAACTACAAAGTTTATAAAGAATTTAATTATGCAATAAGTAGAGTTGTATATGATGTTAAATTAGCAAATAATAATGTATTACCTAGAATTAATTTAATTGGACATAGTAGAGGTGGTATCACTAATATTGAATATGCTCTTGATCATCCTGATATGGTAGCATCAGTTTTTAGTTTAGGTACTCCATATTGTGGATCAACGTCTGCTTCAATAGATTATAAAATTGGTTGTCCAATTGGAAATAGCCCAGAAGGTGAACATGATATTATCACTGAAAGTATTTATAGAGATTATATGGAAAGATGGAATTCTAATTATGAAGAATTAGGGTATGATAAAATTAATGTTCATGCTTTAGGCGGATATGCAACATTAGAATTTTATCGTTATATGGCATGGACTGATCAATGTAAAAGAGCTTTACAAGCTATGTGGAAAGATATTCCACCAGAATTATTTTCAACTTTAATTACTGTTGTTTTTTCAGGAATTGAATATGCTGTTAAGAAATCATATCTAGATATACTTACATCAGGTAAAGCATTATTGTTTAGATTAATCTCTACAATCGTATCAGAAGCATTAGCGAATTTTGATTTAAGTGATATAATAATTGATGATATAATTCAAATTCTTGTATCTGAATTAAATCTTGATTATCATTATCCGTTTGTATCATGGTATAACGATTGCTTAGTTAATCTAACATCTCAATTAGGATTGTATGGCGGTACTATTATAACTACTGATGGTTATGAAGGATTTAAAAGAGAAAAATTCTGTTTTACTCCATACAATTCAAATACTGATGCATATGCTCAAAACAATATTCCAGTTGTACATAATTTAGAACCTCGTGATAAAAGAATGTTAAATTATATTTTAAAAAATATAAAATTTTCAGGTAAAAAGGATGCAGATTTTGAAATTTATGATTTAGGGAATAATGAAGTTGGTATTAGTGCATTTTTAAAAGAAGCAAATGGCAATCAATTATTTATACCAAGCTATATTGACGGAAAGAAAGTAGTTGAAATTAGTCAATTTGCTTTTGCGAATGATTTTAATGGTGAAACAAGTATAACAGAAGTGGTAATACCTAATACAGTTAGAATAATAGGAGATTCTGCTTTTGAGAATTGTACTAATTTAGAAAAAGTAACATTTGCCAATAATTCTATGTTAAAAGAAATAAGTGATAATGCATTTTATGGTTGTACAAAAATAACAGAATTAAAAGTTCCATCAAGTGTTGAAAAAATTGGAAATTATGCATTTGCATATTGTGTTAATTTGATAGGTGAATATAATGGAAGTGAATCTGAATTTGTACTTCCAAGAAATTTAAAAGCAATAGGAAATTCTGTATTTTTATCAACGAATATATCTAATATTAGTATTGATTCAAGTAATGAAAACTTTATAGTTTTTAATTCTACTTTATATGATAAAAATATAACAAGATTAATAGTTTCATATGCTAAAAATGCATTTGTTGTCCCTAGTTCAGTTCAAACAATTGAAGAATATGCATTTTTTAATAATAATGACATTACTTCAATTAATTTAAGTAATGTTGAAAGAATAAATGATTATGCATTTTTGAATTGTACAAAATTAGAAAGTGTTAGTGGGGGATCGAAGGTAAAATATGTAAATAGGGAAGCCTTTACTTCAACGAAATGGTTGGATAATAATGATATTATTATCTTAGGAAGTGTATTAATCAAATATAATAATGAAACTAATACAAAATATAAAATTCCAAGTGATGTTGTAACAATAGGAAATAGTGCTTTTGCTTCAAAAAAACTAACAGAAGTAGTTATTCCAAGTAATGTTAGAACTATTAAAGCTTATGCTTTTACAGATTGTCCAAACCTTTTAAATGTATACATGTTAAGGGGAATACCAACTAGTATAAGTAAAACTACATTTCTAAATAATAAAAATTTAAAAATTTATGTGCCTAGTTTATATATAAATGATTATAAAAATGATTCATCTTATTCAAATTATGTAATGAATATTGTTCCAAAATGGATTCGTGTTGAATTGTTAGATGGCATAAATTTAGTTGATTCTGTCACAGTAAAATTTTATTCTATTTTATCTGGATTAGATGAGCTAGAAAAAGATGGATATGATTTTGTTGGGTGGTATTGTGATGAAACAGGCAAAATATATAAAAATGGTTCAATATTTGATATATATGAAGGACCTGTGACTTTCAGTGCTGTATTTGAAAAAGCTCAATATAAAATTTATTTGAATTTTGATGACGCTGATGAGGACTTGGGATCATATACTATTGGATATGGAGAGTCATTTCAATATCCTGTTCCCGTGAAAGAAGGATATATATTTATAGGATGGTTTGATGGCAATGAAAGTGATTCGTTACAATATTCAAATGAAAAAGGGGAATCATTATTTGATTGGAACAATAATGATAGTATTGTTTTATTTGCTCGCTTTGAAAAAAAACAATTTAATATTACTTATGATTTAAATGGGGGAGTTAATTCTCCTAATAATCCATCTAATTTTTTAGCTGATGAAACAATTGAACTAGATTCACCAATGAAGTATGGTTATGAATTTTTAGGGTGGACATTAAATGGTAGTCAAATTATTGAAATTAAAGAAGGTACTTATCAAAATATCACTTTAGTTGCACATTGGGAAGCACATATAATTAATGGCACTACTAATAGTAATGAGTATTTAATTAATGCTGCAAATACAATAATTTATTGTGATAATCTTTCTACTACAGCAAATAATACATTTAATATTGAAAATAATGTAAAACAAGTAACTTTTATCAGCTCAGAAAATAAAAAATTAAATGTGTTTATAAACGTTAAATCAAGGAAAGAAGATCTAATTATAAATTTAAGTAATGTTAATTTTGAAGCACATTTAAATAAATCTTTAATTGATGCTAGTAATGGTTCTTATACATTATATATTAATTGTGATGGCAACAATTACTTAAAAGGTGGAGATGGTGTAGAACAAAACAAAAATGGTAGCAGTGCTATAATGGCCTTTAAATTAATTATATCTGGTGATAATTTAACAATTAAAGGTGGAAATGGATATAATGGCTTGAATGGTAAAGATGGAGAAAAAGGAAATGATGGCATTTATTATCCAGAAGGATTTTTGTTTAATCAAGTTCTTGGAACAAATGGAGAAAATGGTACAAATGGTGAAAATGGAGAAGATGGCGGAAATGGAGCCTTTGCAATATATACTCTTTCTACTTTTTCAGCTATTAATCAAAATATTACTTTGATTGGTGGTAATGGCGGTAATGGTGGAAATGGTGGCAAAGGCGGCGACGGAGGAAAGGGATATAGAATTGATTTAGGTGATTCTGTTAACTCAGATAAAGATGATAAAGAAATAATTGGTAAAGGCAGTAATGGTGGAAACGGCGGTAATGGTGGCAATGGCGGTAACGCGGGAGTTGGAAAACAGGCCGTTAGTTTCGATGCTACATTGGGAATACAAGGTATTAATGGTAGACCTGGAGATAGAGGTGCTGCCGGTGCTGGTGGTGCAGCTGGTATTGGTGGAACAGTAGGCCAAAATGGAAAACAAGGTAAAAACGGAATAATAGGAATTGATGCAAATGTTACTATTTCTTATTTCCTTAAATTGGATTGTGATACTGATAACAAATTGAATCCATTGATAGTCAATGTAACAAAGCAAAAACACTTTTTAATTGAGGTATTAATACAATGTGAAGGTTACTATGTGTTTGAAACAGAATCAATTTTAGGCTCTTGGTTATCATTATATGACGAAAACATGAATAAAATTGAGGAACCGAATATTACGATATCTAATTCTGATCTTGATATGCGTATTAATGCATATTTAACAAAAGGAAAATTTTATTTATTAATAGAAGATGAAGAGAACAATGATAATATAACATTATATGTAAGATCAAATATAACTAAAAATTTAATAGTTTCTGAAGATACTCCTAAAGAACTACTTTCACATTTACATAAAAATCAAGAAATCTATAGTTTTTATACAGCAAAAGGTGGATTTTATAATATAATACTGCAAGCGACTTCTAAATACGAAAAAAATTATTTCAATGGAAAAATTGAGGTTCTTTATGGTAATGAAATCATAAAAAGATTTAGAATTAATGATTTGAATTATAATAGTTCAAGTATTGATAATTCTAATAATCTTGTTTTTTATGCTGACAAAGGAACAACATATAAAATTAAAATTACTTTTGATGATTATAGTGTTGATACATTATATTTAGTTATTAGTACTTACACTTCGGTTTCTTTAGACAAAAATGACGAGTTTATTTTAAATGAATCAGTAATTAAAGGAGATAGTTTTAATTATTGGAATGTTCAAAAAACGGGAACATATTCATTTAATTTGAAATATTCAGGAATAAACAATAATAATTTTGTATTCTTTGTATTTAAAGATGCAAATAATTCATTGCAAGTCATTAATAGTTATAATTTGTGTGAATTTAATAATGCTATTGAATTTAATTTTAATGTTGAAGTATTAGAAGGTGACCGATTATATTTTGGATATATTAATGGTGAGCAAAATGGATTTATAAATGTTGAAATAAATAAGTATATTTCTAGACAATTTGATATTGTTACTGATGTTAATCGTAATGTTTCTGTAGGATCAGAAGTATCATTGAATAAAGGTCGCTATAAGGGCAAAATAATTACGGCAGGATTTACAAGAATATGTTATTTGGGAGATAATGCTCCAGATAAAACTTCTAGATTGAATTACGAATGGACATCATCTAATGAAGAAATTGCGATTGTTAGTAGTTATGGAACTATAACAGCAATAAGAACTGGAAGAGTTGTTATTAGTGCAACATATAAAAATGATACAACAATTGTTGGAAAAATCATAATTGATGTTGTTCCATCAACATTAGATGAAGATGTTTATTTAATGTATGGAATGGATTGCCGAACTGGTGGAACAATAAGTGGAACAGAAGTCACAAGTGGTTTAGGTGAAACTATTCCAATTTCAAATAATAATTCTATAGTAACTATTCATAAAAATAAAACGAGATTGATTTGTGTAGGTTCTGATAGTCCAACAACAAGTGTTCAAGATTTTAATTGGTCAACTAGTGATTCAAGTATTGCTACTGTTAGTGCTTATGGTACAATTATTGCAAAAAGTCAATTAGGAACTATAACAATAACAGGAATTTATAAATATAATAATTATTATAAAATTATAATAACGATTAAAGTTATCTAAAACTTTTTTATTTAAACTTCTAAGGAACTAACTATAATATAGTTGGTTCCTTATTTTAATAAAACATTTGCGAAATATCTTTATAAATGATATAATATACTATGTGGTAAGAGGCAATAATTATGTATGATAATATTGATAAAATGAAGTATTCTCCAATGATAAGACAATATCTAGAAATTAAAGAACAATATCCTGATACTTTAGTTTTTTATCGTGTTGGCGATTTTTATGAATTGTTTTTTAATGATGCAATTGTTGGGGCAAAAGAATTAGAAATAGTTTTAACAGGAAAAGATGCAGGAGTTGAAGAAAGAATTCCTATGGCAGGGGTACCATATCATGCCGTTGATAGTTACTTGGATACCTTAACAGAAAAAGGATATAAGGTAGCAATAGTTGAACAAATAGAAGATCCCAAACTTGCTCAAGGTATTGTCAAAAGGGATGTAGTGCGAATTGTTACTCCAGGAACTCTAATTGATGAAGTGGCTTTAGATGCAAAAACAAATAATTTTTTAGTTTCATTATCACTTGCCAAAAATCAATATATTTTAAGTTATGTTGATTTATCAACAGGTGAAGGCTATTTAACAAACATTCCCAATAATGAAAGTTTATTATTTGCGGAAATAATTAAGTTGAATGCCAAAGAAATTATTGTTTCCCCAACATTTCCTAAAGAAATTTTAAATCCTTTAAAACAAACTTATACATTCGCATTATCAGAAGAAGAGAATGAACAAGTTCCTTCATATTTTAAAGGTTTACTTGTATCATTGGATAAAGATGAAGAGAAAAATTATTGTCGACTATTAAATTATATAATTAAAACGCAAAAAAGAACTTTAGTTCATATGCAAAAGGTAGTTAAGTATAATATTAATAGTTATTTGAAAATAGATATTGCTTCAAGAAAAAATCTAGAATTACTAGAAACGTTAAGATTTCAAAATAGAAAGAACTCCTTATTAAATGTTTTAGATAAGTGTTCTACCGCAATGGGAAGTAGATATTTAAAAAAAGCATTACTATTTCCTTTTATTGAAAAAGATAAATTAGAACGAAGATATAATATAATTGCAAAAATTAAAAAAGCATTTATTAATGCTAACGATTTGCGAAAACTTCTTTTAAACGTTTATGATTTAGAAAGATTAGTAGGAAGAGTTAGTTATGAAAATGCTAATCCTAGAGATTTTCTACAACTTCGAAAATCTTTAGAATATTTGCCAAAGATTAAAGATTTGGTAAAAAAGATGGATTTACAAGATGATTTCGATTTAAATACAAGTTATGAAGATTACATGAATGTATTTAAGTTGATTGATGATGCTATAAATTTAGATGCTCCCTATGTTTTAAAAGATGGAAATGTTATAAAAAAAGGATATTCAAAAGAATTAGATGAATTAAAAGATATTAATTTAAATAGTAAAAATTATATTTTACAACTAGAAGCTAAAGAAAAAGAAAAAACAGGAATAAAAACATTAAAGGTAGGCTTCAACAAAGTTTTTGGATATTATATAGAAGTATCAAAATTACAAAGTGAACTTGTAAAAGATGAATATGGTTACATTAGAAAACAAACATTAAGTAATGCGGAGAGATATATAACTCAAGAATTAAAAGAAAAAGAAGCCTTAATTTTAAGAGCAGAAGAAAAATCTTTGGAAATTGAGGCAACATTATTTAAAGAATTAAGAGATAAAGTAAAATCATATTGTAGTGTTTTACAAAATCTTGCAAAAATAATTGCTGAACTAGATATGATGCTTGCTTTCAGTAAAGTTGCAAATGAAAATAAATATGTTAGACCAAGTATTAATGATAATGGAGAGATTAAAATTATTGAGGGAAGACATCCAGTAATTGAAACTGCACTTGCTACTCACTATATTCCTAATGATTTAGTTATGAATAAAGATGATTCCATATTATTAATTACTGGTCCTAATATGAGTGGTAAATCAACATATATGCGTCAAATTGCTTTAATTGCTATCATGGCTCAAATTGGATGTTATGTTCCCGCTAAAGAAGCAAATCTTCCAATATTCGATCAAATATTTACACGAATAGGTGCAAGTGACGATATTGTAAGTGGTCAATCAACATTTATGGTGGAAATGATGGAAGTAAATAATGCTTTAACTTTTGCCACAAAAAATAGTTTAATATTATTTGATGAAATAGGTAGAGGTACAGCAACTTATGACGGTATGGCTTTAGCACAAGCAATAATTGAATATGTCCATAATAAGATTGGTTGCAAAACAATGTTTTCAACTCACTACCATGAATTAACAACATTGGATTCTAATTTGAAAAATCTTAAGAATGTTCATGTTAGCGCAGAAGAAGTAAAAGGAGATATTGTTTTTTTACACAAAGTTAAAGATGGACCAATTTCAAAAAGCTATGGTATTAATGTAGCTAAACTTGCTAAAATACCAACAGAAGTAATTGTTAGGGCTAATGATATTTTAAATAAATTACAAGTTAATGAAAACTATGACGCAAAATTGTTATCTTTAGATAATTATGTTGCACCATTGATTTATGATTCTAAATCAGAAGTTGAAACAGATGTAATCAATGAAATTAAAAATTTAAATATTTATGAAATTAATCCTATGGATGCAATGAATATATTAAATGAACTAAATAAAAAATTAAAGTAGGTGAATGTTATGGGAATAATCAAAAAACTAGATGAACATACAACAAATTTGATTGCGGCTGGAGAAGTTATAGAAAGAGCAGCATCAGTTGTTAAAGAACTTGTTGAAAATAGTATTGATGCAAAAGCTACAAAAATACTTATTCAACTTGTTGAATCGGGATTAACAGAAATAAGAGTAATAGATGATGGTGTTGGAATGGATCCTATTGATGCCAAGTTATGCGTTATGCCACATGCGACAAGTAAAATACAAAATGAAAGTGATCTTTTTAATATTCATACTTTAGGATTTAGAGGTGAAGCGTTAGCTTCAATTGTTGCTGTTTCAAATTTTAGGTTAATTACAAGTGTTGATGGCAGTAGTGGAATGATGTATTCTCTAAAAGGTGGTGTACCAATGTCTGAAGGTGTAATTGCTCATGGCAAAGGTACAGAAATTATAGTTAAAAACCTATTTTTTAATACACCTGCAAGACTACAAAATTTACAATCACCTAATGTTGAACTTAGTTATATTACAGACTATGTTACTAGGGTAGCACTTTGTAATCCAAATATTAGTTTTACTTTAATAAATAATGATCATATTATTATGCAAACATATGGCAATAATGAATTACTAGAAGTAATCGCATCAGTTATTAGTAATGATGCTGCTAAAAATATGATATCAGTATTTGATAATAATGGTGTATATAAAATAAATGGCTATATTTCTAATCTTTCATTGACAAGATCTAGTAAAAACTATATTTATCTTTTTGTTAATGGAAGACCAGTTAAAAGTAATAATATAAATAACGCTATTGTGAAAGGTTATGACACATTATTAATGGTTGGAAAATATCCAGTTTGCGTTTTAAATATTGAATCAGACGCAAGCATTGTTGATGTTAATGTTCATCCAACTAAAGCTGAAGTTCGTTTTTCTGATGAAAAAATGTTATTAGAACAAATAACAGCAATGATAAGCAAGGCTTTAAAACTTCAAGATTTATCAATTGATATGTCAACAAATGAAGTATTTGAAAAAGATAATTTTCAATATAATACGGATGTAGATTCATCTGAAGTTGATGATGAAGAAAATGATGAAAATGAAGAAAATGATTCTTATCTAGAACAAGTTGATGAAGAAAATCAAAATGAAGAGACAACTGAATCTGAAGACGATATAATTTCAAGCTTTGCAATGTTTGAAGAAGATGACGAAGAACCATCTGAAGTAAGTATAGAAGATGAAGAAGAAAAAGAAACAAAAAATGTTGAGAACTCTTTTCTCCAACAAAAATTTACTTTTGATAATGATGAAGTAGTTGATGAAAACTATCGACCAATTGATAAATTAGGCAAACTTAATTATATTGGACAATTATTTGGAACTTATATTTTAGCACAATCTGAAAATGAATTTTATGTAATTGATCAGCATGCAGCTGCGGAAAGAATCAATTATGAAAAAATAATTAAAGAACTAGATAAAGATGAAAAAATTGGGTATGATTTATTAATTCCGTTTAATATTGATTTTTCTATGAATGATGCCATGCTAGTTAGAGAACACATTGATGAAATTAAAGAAATAGGTATTGACTTAAGTGAATTTGGAAGCAATACCTTTGTAATTAGAAGAATACCTGTTTGGATATTTAGGGGAAAAGAACAAGAATTTGTAGAAGAAATTATAACTCACATCATTCACGATAATAAAAAAACAAAAAAGGACTTTTTGAATTCATTAGCTAAATCGTTAGCATGCAAAAAATCCATAAAAGGAAACGAATATCATAGTTCTTTAGAAATTGAATATTTACTCGAAGATTTAAGAAATACTGAAAATCCATTTACATGCCCTCATGGACGTCCAATAATAATCAAATTTACACAAAATGAGATAGAAAAATGGTTCAAAAGAATAGTTTAAAAAAGATAATTGTTATAGTTGGACCAACAGGAGTTGGTAAAACTAAATTATCTATTGAAATTGCTAAAAAATATCATGGTGAAATAATAAATGCCGATCAATCACAAATGCATAAATTATTGAATATTGGAACTGCAAAAATAACACCAACGGAAATGCAAGGTGTGAAGCATTATTTTATTGATACAATTGATGCAATTGACAACTATTCGATTGGCGATTATCAAAAAGAGGCTCGTCAAATAATTGATAATTTAGATAGTTTACCTATAATTGTTGGTGGAAGTGGACTATATGTGGATGCTTTAATAACTGACTATGATTTAAATGTAAATAAACGCGATAGTAGTTTTGAAGATAAATATAAAGATTATACTAATGATGAACTATATAAACTTTTAGAAAAACTAAATATGGATGCTGCAAATAAAACGCATCCTAATAATCGAAAAAGAGTTTTACGATATTTAGAACTTGTTATGGAGAATGGAACAATTGAAAAAAAAGAGAATGTTCCTTATTATGATGCGTTAATATTTTTTATTAATCAAAATCGTGAAGTTTTATATAATAATATAAATAAAAGATGCGAAAAAATGTTTTTAGAAGGATGGATTGAAGAAGTAAAATCTTTAATTAAAATGGGTATTGATATTTCTTTAATAAAAGAAATTGGTTATCTAGATATTTATAGATACATAAATAATGAAATAACTCTTGAAGAGACAAAAGAAAAAATAAAAAAAGAAACAAGACATTATGCTAAAAGGCAAATTACATGGTTTAAAAACAAAATGAATTGTATTGAGTTAATTAATGATGAATCTATAAATGATAAAGTGTACGAATACATTAATAATTTCATAAAGGGAGATAAAAATGAAAGTTTTTAAAAATCATTTTTTCACAAAATTAAATGTCATTTTATTGACTTTAATAGGTATACTAGCCTTAACAATTTCTGTTAATGCTACTGAAGACAATATTTTACGAATTGATGGCGGCGCTTATTATGAAACAAAAGTGGATCAAACAAATGAAGTAGGATACGGTGTATCGCATAATAGATATTTAGGTTATTCTCAAATTGAATCAAAATATGCAAGGCCTGGAATTGATACTAATTTTTTACCACAAAGAACAAATGTGTTAAATATTAATCAAGATGAAAATACTAAAGTTGTTGCTTGGGGCACTATAGAAAATGGTGTTTGGAAAGAAAATACCATCATAGAAATGGCGAAATCTTATGAAAGATTACATCCGGGATGGCGAGTTGTTGCTGCCATAAATGGTGACTTTTTTGATATTAACAAAACAAAAGATTGTCCATTTACTCCATCTGGAGCTATGATATCTGATGGAGATGTTATTAAATCACAATGCAGTGGTGGTTGGGGCATGTTAGGATTTTATTATAATGAACAAAAACAATTAAAGTTTTTCCCTAATAATAATAACTTTTCTAAAACGCCTACTTTATCTATTTACGATAACAATAACAATATTATTAAAAATTTTGTTGTTAATAAAATTAATGAAGCGCCTGGTGACAATGAAACAAGTGTTTATTATGGTGTTTGGAATAATAAACACAATGTTGTTCCACAAGTTGTTGAAAATGAAAAAGCTTATGTTGTTGGAAATGCAACATTATCACTTGCTGCTTATGCTGATGCGTTTTATGGCAAAGGAGAAATATCTTTACAAGGTAAAACTACTTTAAATAGAAATCAATTTGCCATTGTAACAAACAATAAAGAAGTAGAAACAATGTTAAATTTAGGTGTTACTATTAGAGTGCAACAAGAAGCAGAAGGAGAACTTGGAAATGCTGATTCCGCAATTGGGTGTAAAGGCATTTTTATGCAGGATGGAAATCCAATCTACGCACTTGATGATTATGACAATGCACGTTTTCCAAGAACAATAATTGGTCAAAACGAACAAGGTAAATTAATGATGGCAGTAATTGACGGACGTCAAGCTGTGTATGATTATTATGGTACAACAGGTGTTGAAACATCTGCTATTCTTAAATATTATGGATTTCATGATGCATATCAAATGGATGGTGGTGGTTCTACTACTATGGCAGTCTTAATTGATAATGAGTTAAAAATAGTCAATTCACCAAGTGACTCTTTAGGAAAAGAACCAAGAAAGGATAGCAATGGTATTTTAGTTGCAACACGTGTTAATGAATATGACTATAAATATGAAATTACTGAAAACTCAATTACCATTTCTTTAATTACAATTAGTGAACTTGAAAAATATAAGTATGTTTATGTACAATTAAATGGAAAAAAGAATCAAGTTGTAAACGGAAAAGTTACGTTTGATAACCTAGATAGTGACACAGTATATAAATTTAGATTATATGCAAATGTTGATGGCGAATTTATTGATTTACTTACTGAAAGAACGATATCAACAGCTCAGGAAAAACCTGTCGTTTCTTCTGTAGCTTATGGTATCAAGAAATCATCAACAAGTGATTTTGACACTATATTAACTGTTAATTTTAGTGCTAATAAATCTTTAATAGATGTTAAGATTATAATTAATGATGTGGAGTATAGTACGAAAAATAAATCTTTAACTATTGATGAGAAATTAGGAAATCTACTTAATGCTAACATTAAAATTAAAATTATTTATGATAAATCAGATGGAAAAGGAACACAAGAAGAAATAATTGAAATAGAAAAATTAAAAATTACATCTTCATATCTATTTATGGATTACCAATTAGAAGAGTTCCAAAATAACCTTAATAATTTGTTAAAATAAACTTAAATATTGTTATTTAACAATTTCTTAAGCTTCTAAAACTTGATATTTAAAGCCTTATATAGTATAATAGTAACACAAGGTGAATTATTATGAAAAATAAAGTAATAAATAAATTGTTTAATTTAGTATTACCGATAGTTTTAATAATAGTGTTTGCTATTAGAATCCTATGTTATCAAGAACAAATAGGAAACTATATAGGGCTTTTTTCTAGTCCTTTAGCTAGTAAAACATTGACTGTTATTTGTTTATTATGCATTTGGTTTGAATATGCATGTGTAAATATTACTATTTTAAATAATTGGTTTAAAATTAAAAGTATTCAGTTTATGAATAAGTTTATTTGTCCTATTGTTTATTTGTTAAATATTATTTTAATAAATCAAATAACCATTTTATTAGCTGGCGATAAAACTGTAGTATTAAAAATATTTTTGCTATTTGAA
Source organism: uncultured Bacilli bacterium (assembly GCA_934096585.1). GTDB lineage: Bacteria > Bacillota_I > Bacilli_A > ML615J-28 > CAG-698 > CAKOMG01. The sequence continues at coordinate 194,711 of CAKOMG010000003.1, read as the reverse complement.
ACAATAATAGGATTTATTTTATCTATATATAACGTGTTAGCAAATAAAGAAAAATATAGTGCGAAAGATATTATTAAAAGTTTAGGATTATTTTTTATTATGTTAGCTCCTGCGTTACCAGCATACTTTTTTCAATTTGTATTTGGTTATGGAAAGGATACAATTTTTGTAAAGAGTATTAGTCCTATACATCGTTTATATATTTATATTTCTATAATTATTCCATTTGTTTTATACTTTTGGCTTAGAAATAAAAAATTAGAAGAACGAAAATTTGCTTTAATTTATATTTCCCTTACTACTATGGTAGGCTTTATGGTTAATTATAATTACACAACAATTTTTAAACCTTGGGCTTGGCCATTTCATTTATGTAATACTGCTATGTTTATTGTTCCTATATGTTTAGTGTTTAATAGAAAGAAGTTATTTTATTTTACATATTTCATAAATGTATTAGGAGCTATGCTTGCAATGCTTATGCCAAACTATGATACTTCAACAAACATTTTAAGTATACGTATGTTTAGCTTTTGGTTTAATCACTGGATTGCGTTTTTTATGCCTTTGCTAGTTGTGGCACTTAAAGTGTTTAAGCGACCTACTTTAAAAGAATTCAAATATTCAATGATCGGCTTTTTAGTTTATTATGTCATAGCATTAGTATTTAATGTTGTTTTCTCAGCATATGGTCATAATGTCGATTATTTCTTTATTAATAGTAATTTCGTTGCTGATAAATTAGGAAAATGGGCAGAAGATATTTTTAATATTTCTTTCTCTTTGGTTATTAATGATAAAACATTTGTTTTACATCCATTATATCAAATAGCCTTTTTCTTCACATATGTTTTGCTTGGATTAGGCATGTGGTTTATATATGGGGAATTCTTTAGAATTGCGGATAGCCACTACGAATTACACATGAAGTTACACAACATGAAAATACATAACTATGCTAATATGTCAATATTAGAGCATAGTAGAAAGGAAAAAGAAATGAATGAACCAAGAGAGGCGGTTCTTGAAATATGCCATTTAACCAAAAAATATGCTTCGAGTAAAGTGTATGCTGTTAATGATGCAAGTTTCTCTGTTCATGGTGGAGAAATATTCGGTTTTCTTGGCCCTAATGGAGCTGGAAAATCAACCATTATTAAGAGTATTGTTGGTATTCAAACCATTACGTCAGGAACTATAAATGTTTGTGGATACGATGAACAAAATGATCCAGTAGCTGCAAAATATAATATTGGTTATGTTCCTGATCATTATGCTTTATATGAAAAATTGACAGGCAGAGAATATATCAATTATATAGCTGACATATATGATGTTTCAGAGCAAGATAGAAATGAAAGAATTGAAAAATATATCAATTTGTTTGAATTGCAAAATTCAATTGATTGTAAAATTAAAACATATAGTCATGGTATGAAACAAAAAATAACAATTATGGCTGCACTTGTACATAATCCTAAAGTATGGATTCTTGATGAACCACTAACAGGACTTGATCCAAATAGTATTTATCAAGTTAAAGAGTGTATGAAGCAACATGCCAAAGCTGGAAATATTGTTTTCTTTAGTTCACATATTATTGATATCGTAGAAAAAATATGCGAAAGAATTGCGATTATTAAACATGGTCAAATTCAATGCGTAAAGACAATTGAAGAAATAGAAGCATCAGGAGTTACCCTAGAAGACTTTTATATGAATATAATTAATAATGAGGATGAGATGCAATGAAACAATTAGTGACATTAGTTTCAATGCAATTGCGTGATAAAATTGATTTATCATGGATTCATGATAAAAAATTAAGAATTAGAAATATAGTGTTAGGCGTAACTAAATTTATTGTTATATCTATCCTTATATTCTTATTGCTTAAATTTAGTTCATCACCACCGTCTGTAATTTTTTATTACAGTGAATCACCTATTGTAATGACACTAGTATTAACGTTATCTTTAGTGTTGTCAGTGATTTCTTGTACTTCAGGTTTAATGAAAAATTTATATTTTTCTGAAGATAATAAAGTGCTAATTACTTTTCCTGTTAATGCAAATAAAATATTTTTATCTAAATTAGTTGTTTATTTTGTTTATGAAGTAAAAAGAGCTTTTAGCTTTTTGATACCTATTTCTTTTTCATGCGTATTATACATGTTCACTAAAAGGTGTGTCAGTTTTTATGCACTTTTATATATGTGGATTCCTTTGCTTTTTGTAATTGCTTTACCTGTATTACTAGGGGCATTACTTTCTATTCCAGCTATGTATATATATAGATTATTAAAGAAATTACCTGTACTTGAAGCTTTAATTGCTATATTTACTTTAATTGCCTTGATAATTTTAGTTGTTAAAGCAATTGATTTAATCCCAGAAAATATTGATTTAATGAATCAATGGCCAGCAATTGCTAAACATATTCGAAAGTTTTTGTTACTGATTGATGAAAATTTAAAAATTTGTGGGGGACTAATTAGTACAATAATAGGAGAAAAACAACCATCACTTAGTTATTCGTTGGAATTAGTATCTATATTAAAACTATTAATATTGATTGCAACAGATTTTGTATTATTAGTACTTACATATTATTTATCTAGGCCTTTATTCTTTAAAATGATGGCAAAGAATTTTGAAATTAACAAAAAGGCAACGCAAAAGAAAAGAAATGTAAAAAGAAATAAATATTTAACTTTTATACATAAAGAATTTATTATCAATTTACGTACGATTGATATTTCTGTTAATTATTTGGTTGTATATATTATAGTTCCTATTTCAATATTTTTATTAAATAAGTTGTATCAAGCAATGGATACTAGGGAATTAGGAAATTTATTGATCTATACTTTTAATGTTTTGTTAATATGTTTACCACTCTTGAGTTCAAATGCTTTAGTGGCAACCTATTATAGTCGTGAAGGAAGAGCTGGCTATATGAAAAAATCAAAGCCAATTTTTGCGGCATATCCACTTATTGCAAAATTGTTTTTTAATATGTTATTCTCAATTCCTTCAGTTTTTGTGTCTGTTTATGCCTTTGGAATTTTAAATAATATAAGTAAAACAAATATGTTAATTTTTGCTTTAGCGATTTTAATTCTTCATTATGCACATATGTTGTGGAGTGCAATGTTTGACATAATGAATCCGCAAAATGAACAATATGCTACTACTGGGGAAGAAGTGGACAACCCAAATGAAACTAAATCTACTGCTTTAGCATTTGTTATTTCGATTGCCTATTCGTTATTTGCATATAAATTACTTTCGGAATCTAATTTATATACTAATGGTCTAACTCAAGGATTCTTAAAGTTATTTATTATTAGTTGTTTATTATTTATCGGTATATCCGTTTTATTTATTAAACGTGTTAAAGCATATTATTATGATATGCAAGGGAGATAGTGTATGAAAAAATCAGTAATTTTATTAGTATCAGCAGTTTACATTTTTGCAATTGTTATAGTTGGATTTTTAGGCTTAAAAATGCGAGTTTATGATCCAACAATCTATGTGGAAAAAATTGTTTGTGAAACAAAGGGTTATCATGAATATTCTGAAGAAGATAAAATTAAAAAAGACCATGATGGCTATATTCAAGTTGAATATGCAAAGGATTTGGTTGTTGAAATTAATTGCAAACCTAATCCAGATAATGCAACAAATAAATCATTTGATTATTCTATATTAGGTAATACAAATAGATATGAATTAACAATTAAAAATGATGGAACTGCAAGTATAAAGTTTAAAGAAGCAACTGCATATACTATCATTGTTACAGCTACAGATAATCATAAAGCTACATTAAGAATTAAAGTAATTGTAGTCGATTCGGGAGGAATTTTTTAAAATGAAAAAATTATTATATTTAGTATTGTTATTTAGTACTATATTTTTAGTTATTGGATGTAAAAAAGGTGAGTATGTAATTAAGTTCGAATCAAATGGCGGATCTGCTATTGCAGATTTAGTTGTTAAGGCTGAAGATAACGTTACAAAACCAACTGATCCAGTTAAAGAAAATTATTCTTTTGCTGGCTGGTATATAGATTCTAAGTTTAAAGAAGAATTTACTTTATTTGGCTCACCAATAAAGAAAAATTATACTTTATATGCCAAATGGACTGAAAATGAAAAATTTGAAGTTAAGTTTATTACTAATTGTGATGAAGTAGTTAATGATCAATTTGTTTATATTAACAATAAAGTAAAAAAACCAGAAGATTTTAAAAGAAAAGGATTTACTTTTGAAGGCTGGTATTTAGATTCAGAATTTATACAAAAATATGATTTTAATAAAGAAGTTACAAGTAATTTAACGCTTTATGCTAAATGGACAGAACTTGAAAGTTATGAAGTTGTTTTTGTTACAAATTGTGATACTACTTTAAATAAGAAAATAGTTTATGTTGGCGAAAAATTAACTAAACCAGAAGATATTGTCTATAATGGTTATATTTTCGAAGGTTGGTATATCGATCAAAAATTTGAAAAACTATTTGATTTTGATAAAGTTTTAACTTCAGACATTACCCTTTATGCAAAATGGAAAGAAGATGCAATTTATGCAGTATATAGCGTCGATTTACCAAAAAGTTATTCAACTTATTTAGTAAATAAACAACAAAAAATGAATAAACAAACAGAATTTTTTGATTTAACTAAAAATTATTTAGTTGGAATTGATAATGCGTTTAACGTTAAACCTATTTTAACTTTTATCAAAAAAAATAATCAAACAGGCGAAATAGTAACTGATGTTGATGTTGATTCATGGAGTTTTACTTTAAAACTTTATATGTTAGTTAATGATAGTTATGAATTAGTAACTGATAATAATCTATATATAGATTCTTTTGATGCTGAAAACTGTTTAATTGATTTTAATAAAGAAGCTCTAAACAAGAAAATTAAAGTCCAAATTATTCCTAATAATTTAACGGATAAACAAAAAGAAAATATTGATAAGTATACAATGGAAATTGAAGTCGAAGTTATTGAAGGATATAATGTCTACAATGAAATTGAACTTGCTTATATTGAAAATAGAACATCAGGTGATGATGCGGAAGCATGGAAATTATTTAAACAAAACAATGGATTAAATGTAGATTATTCACCAAAAAATATTATTTTACATAATAATTTGCTTTTAACAAAAGATTATGTGCCTAATTACTATTTCTATCAAGCAAGTGAGTTAAGTAAAGGTGATTCTGATTATAATCGTGCCCTTGGCTCAATGAAAGATTTTAAAAATATGTATTGTAGAAATATGAATGAAAATGAAGAATTTACATTACAAGGCAATTATTTTACAATCAATTCTTCACAATTTAGAGAAGTGGTTCGTGAAGATGGTAAAATAACAACAGAAGGTGAAGTTATAAGCCATGCAACTCTAATGCGATTTGAAGGTAATGAAACTGGCAAATCCACAATTAATAATTTAAATATAATTGGTAATGCACCACGTGTTGAAAATGTTATTAAGTCTGGTGGACAAATATTTGTGAAAGTTGAAGGACCTAAGTTTGTTGTTGAAAATTGCATTTCGACTTGCTTCTTTATTACATATTTTCCTGAGTCTACAAAGGCAACATTCGATATAGTTAAATGTAAAGCTTATGATGCATTCAATTCATTTGTTTATAATTGGGGCTCTGATAAAGTTACAATTGACTCATGCGAAATGATTGGTGCAGGTGGACCGATAATTATTCAAGATCATGTTGAACCTACTAGTGCTGATGGCGGACGAGTTGCTAAAACAGTAGTTAAAAATAGTAAATTAGAATCATATGTTGCGGGATCAGAAGGATGGTTCACAATTGTTAAGGCTAGTGCTTTAGTTCCTTTAATTAAACAATTAGATCAATTATTTAATCCATTCCAAAGATCATTCTTAAAGCAATCAAGTAAGGATCCAAATGTTACGTATATGAATCTTATTTGTGTTAATAAATCGGGTAGTGCTCAGGGTGTTACAGCTGAAAAAATTAAGGGATCATTAAAGATTGATGATTATATGGCGTTTGATTTTGGTGAAACTAATCCGTATATTAAAGCTATGTTAGATCAAACGTTTACTCAAAATGCCCCTGCGTTCCAAACTTCAAGTGCTGATTTAACTTCGGGTTACGCATATACAGATGGTAAATCTGGTTTGTTTGATCTTTCTAATAAATTAATTACAGATGTAAATAACAACATTTATAAGGGTAATTATTTATGCTTGTATTATAATGGCATGGCCCTTACTATGGGTTATAATGTGTTTGGCGATGTTCAACAAATAGAAGAATAGAATTAGACTATAGTATAATGCTTTTTGTATTATACTATAGTTTTTTAAAATAATGATATGAAAGTAAAAAATAAATTTGAACCTATTATAAATTCTAATAGTGAAATATTAATTTTAGGAAGTTTTCCTTCTGTTAAATCTAGAGAAGAAAATTTTTATTATATGAATGAATATAATCGATTTTGGAAGGTATTATCAATTCTATATGATGATGATTTTAATAATAAGGATATAAATGTAAAAATAAGATTATTAAAAAAATACAAAATTGCACTTTATGATACAGTTTTAGAATGTGATATTGATAAATCAAAAGACAATACAATAATGAATATAATACCAACAGATATAAAAGAACTTATTAGAAATACAAACATTAAGAAAATATTTTTAAATGGAAAGACTGCAGAAAAAATATTTAAAAAGTATAATGATATAAATGTTGAATGTTTTACTTTACCTTCAACTTCGAGTGCAAACGCAAGAATTTCATTAAGTGAATTAGTAATATTATGGAAAATTTTAAAAAAATAAAATCAATTTATAAATCTTGATTTTTTTAAAAAAATGTGATATAATGCATTGTAATAAGGAATGGTGATTTTATGAATCAACAAAAAATACAATTAACACAAGAAGGTTATGATGGCTTAGTTGCTGAGTTAAATAAGCTAAAAACTGTCGATAGAGTAAAAAATCTAGAAGATTTAAAAGATGCTCGTGCTCAAGGTGACTTATCTGAAAATGCGGATTATGATGCTGCACGTGAAGCACAAAGAGAAATTGAAAGAAGAATTAAAGAATTAGAAATAACATTAAAAAATGCTGTTGTAATTACAAGTACATCTTCAAATTTAGGTAAAACAATTAAGTTTGAAGTTTTAGACACAGATGAACATGATATATTTGGAGGCTGTGAATTCCTATTAGTTAGTAGTATCGAGTCAAATCCATTTGATGAAGTTACTCCAAAAATCTCAAATGAATCTGTTCTAGGAGATGCTTTGATGAAAGCAAGTGAAGGTGATATAGTTACAATTGCAAATGACAATATTTCATATCGCGTTAAGGTATTAAGTATTAAATAGTTATAACATAATGTTATAACTATTTTTATTATTTCTTTGGTTGATTTTTCAATTATTGTATGATATAATAGATACATATTTATTTAAGCAGGAGGAATTTTAAAATGTATATTCCAAAATATGACAAGGGATTTAAACCAGCAATTATTGCTTTAAGAGAATTTGAAGAAAAAGTAAAAAATAGTGATGTCCAAACTGAACTAACTATTTGCCTTGAAAGAACTAAAGGATATAATTATATATATAAAATGAATATCTTTCAAGATGAAACAGGTCATGATGAAGAAAATTTTGACTTTGTTGAAAGAATCGTAAAAACACTATTGTGGATTGTTGGTGGATATAAAATATATATTGCTGGATCTCATTATTTGGCTTTAAAATTAAAGGATGCATATTCTGATAAAGGATTAAGATCATTTGATTATCACTTTATGAGCAAGGTATATGAAAATGAATTTCAAGTAATAGAATGTGATGTTAAAGATATTCCTGAATTAAAACAAGAAACTCAAAAAATGGAAAATAATTTAGGTGGATGCCGTATTGGTTTTGACGCTGGAGGATCTGATAGAAAAGTTTCAGCTTTAATTGATGGTGAAGTTGTATTTAGTGATGAAGTAGTATGGTTCCCAAAAATTAATAGTGATCCACAATATCATTTTGATGGCATAATGGATTCTATGAAAACAGCTGCATCATATTTGCCTCGTGTTGATTCAATTGGTGTTTCAACTGCTGGTATTTGTATTGATAATAAAATTATGGTTGCTTCATTATTCATTAAAGTGCCTGAAGAAGAATTTAATAAACGTGTAAAAACTATTTATATTGATGTTGCTAAACAATTCGGTGATGTTCCACTAGTTGTTGCAAATGATGGCGATGTAACAGCTTTAGCTGGTGCTATTGAGTTGAATCAAGATCGCGTTTTAGGTATTGCAATGGGTACAAGTGAAGCTGCAGGTTATATTGGCCTTCATAATTGCTTAACAGGGTGGTTAAATGAATTAGCATTCGTTCCAGTTGATTTCAATAAAGATGCAATGGTAGATGAATGGAGCGGAGATTACGGATGTGGAGTTAAATACTTTTCACAAGATGGTGTAATTAAATTAGCAGAAGCAGCCGGAATTGAACTTGACCCTTCATGGAGTCCAGCAAGAAAATTGAAATATTTACAAGACTTAAATGAACAAGGAAACGAAACAGTTGATGCAATATTCAATGATATTGGTATTTATTTAGGATATACACTTGTTTATTATGCACATTTTTATGATATTAAACATGTATTATTATTAGGCCGTGTTGTTAGTGGTAAAGGTGGAAATACAATTCTTAATCGTGCTCGTAAGGTTCTATATAAAGAATTTCCAGAAATGCAAAGAACAACATTACATATGCCTGATGATAAAACACGTCGTGTTGGACAATCAATTGCAGCAGCAAGTTTGCCAGTTATTGAAAAAAAATAGAATAATTAAAAAACCTTACAATTGTAAGGTTTTTATTTAAGATTATTAATATATAAATATAGTTTAGTGAGGGCTCTCTTTTCAATTCTTGATACATAACTTCTAGAAATATTTAATCTTTTCGCAATTTGTCTTTGCGTTTCAACGGGACATCCAAAACCATAGCGATTAGAAATAATTTCTAATTCTCTTGCATCAAGGATTTTTAAAGCTTCGTTTATAGTTTTGCTGTTTTCTTCGGTTAATAGTTTTTCCATAATAGAAGGAGAATTATCTTCGATCACATCGCATAACCTAATTTCATTTCCTTCTTTATCGGTGCCAATAGGGGAATAAAGCCATACTGTTTGCTTTTTCTTGCGGTTACTACGAATATACATAAGAATCTCATTTTCAATACAGCGAGATGCATAAGTTGCAAGTCTTGTGTTTGCTTTAAAATTATATGTGTCTACAGCTTTAATTAATCCAAATGCACCAATAGATAATAAATCATCTCTATCTTCCTTCATATTGTCAAATTTTTTTACAATATGGGCAACTAATCGTAAGTTGTGTTCAATTAAAATTGCTCTAGCATTTTCATCGTGATTTTCCCACAACTTCAAATATTTTTCTTCTTCAGATGGCGTTAGTATTTCAGGGTATGAATCTGTTGATACAGAGCCGAAAAGAGGAAGCAACATTAATAAAATATTAAACATTTACACTCCTTATAATAGGTTATAGAAAGGACAATTATGTTAGATTACTTATTTAAAATTAAGAAATTTATCCCAACAATAATCGTGAAAACAATCTATGATGTTGACTTTACTACATTATACGCTAATGGAAAAAGATTTATTCTTTTTGATTTGGATAATACTTTAATTTCTTATGACGTTGATTTTGCTGATGAGAAGTTGAAATCTTTAATTACTGAATTAAAAAATATGGGATATACTTTAATGGTTGTTTCTAATAACCACAACAAAAGAGTTAGTGACTTTTGTAACGATGTTGATATAGAATGCATTACTATGGCTGCCAAACCCTTAAAAAAGGGATTTAAAAAAGCTTTGAAATTATTAAATATAAAAAATAAAAAAGAAGTGATTACAATTGGTGATCAAATGATGACAGATATTTTAGGTTCAAATAGATGTGGAATTGATTCAATTCTTGTGCATCCAATTAAAAAAGGAACAGAAAAATGGTATACAAAAAATAATCGTAAGATGGAAAAAAGTGTAATTAAAAGAATAAAAAAATATGATATAAATATTTATAAGCAAATCGAGGAAAATCATGAATATTAAATGTACTGGTTGTGGAGCTACTATTCAGACTGATGATGTAGATAAAAAAGGTTATATTGATCCAAATGTTTTAAAAAAACATAAAAAATCATTTTATTGTAAAAGATGCTTTGATTTAAAACATTATAATAAAGATACTAAAATAAATGTTAGTTTAAGTGATTATATAGCTAATTTAGAGAAGATTAAAAAGGATAATGGATTAATTGTTTACATTGTTGATGCATTTGATTTGGAAGGAACATTATCAAATAATATTAATAAAATTTTTAAAAGCGAAAATATTTTATTAGTGTTAAATAAAGTTGATTTATATATAAATTCTATTAATTCCAATAAAATAATTACTTATGTAAGAAAACATATAAAAGAAAAAAATATTAAAGTGAAAGATATGTTGATTATGTCTGCTTTTAATAATCAAGATATTGAAAAATTATATGATAAGATTATAGAATTACATGGAAATAGAAATATATACTTTGTTGGAATGACTAATGTTGGTAAGTCAACAATTATCAATAAAATAATTGAAAAATATACAGGTGAAGAAGATATTATTACTGTGTCAAATACTTTAAATACAACTTTGGATAATATTTATATTCCTTTAAATAATAAAAATTATATTATTGATACTCCTGGGTTAATTGATCGCAATAACTTAATTTATTTTGTTGATAAGAAAACTTTAGAATTCATAACTCCTAAAAAATATGTTAAGCCTAAAACTTTCCAACTTAATCCTGGCCAATCGTTGTTTATTCAAGGATTTGTTAGAATTAATTTCATTGAAGGCGAAAGAAGTTCTTTTATTGGTCATTTTGCAAACAATGTTCTAATTCATCGAACTAAATTAGAAAATGCAAATAAATTCTATGATGAACATAAGTTTGATGTACTAATTTATCCGACTGCTGATGAAATAAGTAAACTTGGCAAAATTGTCACTAAAAAAGTAAAAATAAATAAAGATGCAAAAATAGATATTGCAATTAGTGGATTGGGCTTTTTAACTGTTTCTGGCAATTGTTACTTAGAAGTTGAATATTTTAATAATGTAAGAGTAATTACAAGAAAGGCAATGATTTAATGTTTGATTTAGAATTTTATAAAAACAAATTATTAGAAAAATATAAAGAAAAAAATGATGAAGAAATGTATGAACGCTATGAGCATTCGTTAAATGTTTCGAAAATGTGTGTTGAATTAATTGAAAGATTGCATTTAAATATTGATATTGACAAAGCTAAACTGACTGGATTAATTCATGATTATGCTAAATTTGTCACTCGTGATGAATATGAAAATTTGATTCTAGAAAAAAGTTTAGATACAAGTTTAATTGATAAACCGAAAAAAATATGGCATGCTATTTTGGGCAGATATGTTGTTGAGAATGAATTAGATATTCATGATGAAGAGATTTTGTCAGCTATTGAATTTCATACTACTGGTAAAGAAAATATGACTCCATTAGAAGAAGTATTGTTCGTTAGTGACTATATCGAAGTAGGAAGAAAAGGAATTACCTTTGAAAGAGCTCGTGAACTGGCTTTTGTAAATATTAAAAGAGCTATTTGCTATATACTTGACGAAACTATTAAATGTGTATTAGATAGGGGATTACCACTTGATCCTTTAACTACAAGTGCTTATCGTTATTACAAAAAATATAAAAAATTAGATGGAGACAATAAACTTGAAAATGTATTAGAATGCATAAATAGAAACCTAGTTAAGGATGTTATGATTTATGATATGCGTGAAAGAAGCCCGTTGTATGATTATGCGATTGTAGCAACAAGTGCATCAAACAAACAAATGCAAGCAGCTTTAACGTACTTAAGAGAAGAATTTACAATAAAAGGTAGCGAAGTTGCTGAAGGATGGACTTTAATCGATTTAGGAGATATAATTTTACATATTTTTACTGAAGAAGATAGAAATAAATATTCACTAGATAAACTATATGCAACATTACCTATTGTTGAAAACAAAATAATAATTTAATTAATTTTTGCATATTATTTAATGGGTGATAATATGCAATTAAAAGATTTACAAAATAGAGATGTTGTCAATGTTACTGATGGCAATAAACTTGGAAGAATTACTGATATCGAAATAGATTTTGAAACGGGTAAAATTAAGGAATTAACTATTTCAAAGTATAAAAGTTTTTTAGGTATTGGCAGTAATAAGATTAAAATCACATGGGATAAAATTATTAAACTTGGAGGAGAAGTTATAATTGTTAATTATAACTAAATAAAAGTATGAATATTAGGTGTTTAAATTCACAGGTACTAGATGCAAATTGTTATATTATTAAAGTGAATAACTACACTATAATTATTGATCCTTGTATAAGTGTTAAAGAATTATCAAAATATGGAATCATAAGAGTAGACAATGTTTTAATAACACATGCTCACTTTGATCATATTTATTATTTAGAAGAAGTTTATAAGATTTATAAACCAAAAATATTTTGCCATAAAAATGCAATTGAGAAAATTTTTAATGACAGTTTAAACCTTTCTTCTTTATTTGGTAAAGCACTTAACATTGATTTAGATAAATCAATTTTTACTTGTATAAAGGATAATGATTGTATTAATATTAATGATGTTACTATTTCAGTGTTATATACACCTGGTCATTCATCTTGCTCAGTTTCCTATTTAATAAAGAGTGATAATATTCTTTTTACTGGTGATACTTTATTCTATCGATCTATTGGTAGAAGTGATTTATATTCAGGAAATAGTTTATCTTTAAGTAATAGTTTGAAAAAAATTGCATCTTTAAATAGAGATTATATTGTTTATCCTGGACATGATAGAGCTACTACAATAGGTGATGAACTGAAAAATAATCTTATGTTTAATGAAATGATAAAATGATTTTGATAGTTAATCTATCAAAATCATTTTTAATTTATAAAATAATATCTTTTTTAGGAAAGAATTATTTGTAGTTAATAATTAGTAGGATATATTCTGTAAACATTTTCACGAATAATTTTAAAAAATTAGCACTAAACTATTGACAGTGCTAATATATTGTAGTATAATATTAGCATATAAAGTAAATGAGTGCTAAAGAGGTGAATGAAATGATTTCCGAGAGACAACTTAACATATTAAAATGGATTGTTGAAGAATATGTTAGAACAGCAGAACCAGTTGGTTCAAAGGCTCTATCTGAACAACCACAATTTGATTATTCTTCTGCAACTATTCGTAACGATATGGCTGCATTAGAAGAACAAGGATATCTTTTAAAAACTCATACATCAAGCGGAAGAGTTCCATCTGTTAAAGGTTATAAATTATACGTTAGTGAAATTTTAAGCCAAAAAAATAATGATGAAGAAGAATTTCCAATGATTGATGAAATATTTAAAAGAAATGAAACTAGTAGAGAAGAAGCAATTAAAGAATCAATGTCTCTTGTTTCACAACTTACTAATTATGCATCTATTGCATTAGGCGGAAGTTCATATAACGCACGAATAAAAAGTTTACAAATTGTTAAATTATCTGAGTCATCGGCTGTGATGGTTATGGTGACTGATCAAGGTTATGTTGAAAGTAGAAAGATTTATATTCCTGATTCAATTAATTTTAAAGATATTGATAAAGTAATTAAACTTTTAAATGAAACATTACATGATTGTCCAATTAATCAAATTGATTTAAAACTAAAAGAAATTCAAAATGAAAATAATATTCAAAGAAGTATCGAATATTATGATGAACTTGTTGGTGTATTTGTAAGAGCTGTAAGTGAGATGGTTCAAGACAAATTCTTTATGTCTGGCCAAACAAATATACTGAAGTTCCCTGAATTTCAAGATATTGAAAAAGCTAGAAATTTATTTGATGTAATGAACCAAGACGATATGTTTAAACTTATTAGTTTAAATAATCAAGATATTACAGTTAATATTGGTAAAGATAATCAATTAAAAGCAATGCAAGATTGTACTGTTATAACAGTTCCTTACCAAAATGATAATGGTATACGAGGTGCTATAGCTGTAATTGGTCCAACACGTATGGAATATCAAAAGGTTATTCCTTTGCTTGATTATATTGCTAAATATTTAGGAAAGTTATAGAGGTAAAAAATGTCAAAGAAACACGAGAACAATCGATATCGCGAAGAAGAAAAAGATGAATTAGTTAATGAAGATGAAGCAAAAGAAACATTAGCTGAAGAAATTGATAAAGATCTAAACGATAAAGAAGATAATGGAAAAGTAATTGAAGATTTAAACGAGCAAATTAAGAATTTAAAAAATGAAGTTTTAAAATGCAAAGCTAATGAAATCAATTTTAAAAAACATCTAGAAGAAGATAAAAATCGTTCTATCAAATATGCTAATCAAAGTCTATTAGAAAAGTTCGTAGATCAAATTGATTTATTTGATAGTGTTGTTAAAATGAAAACGGATGATCCTGTTTTAAAAAACTTTTTAATAGGATTTGAAATGATTAATAATAATTTTAAACAAATTCTAACTGAAGAAGGAGTTAAAAAAATTGTTATTAAGGTCGGTGATCCAATGGATCCTAAATATCATCATGCTCTTCAAACTGAATGGAATGAAGAATATGAGGAAAATGCAATTTTAGCCGAATTAAAAGGCGGCTATATATACAAGGACAGAGTATTACGTCCTACATTAGTAAAAGTAAACAAAAAAGAGGTAAAAAATAATGAGTAAAATTATAGGTATTGATTTAGGTACAACAAATTCATGTGTCGCTGTTATGGAAGGTGGAGAACCAAAGGTTATTCCAAATGCTGAAGGAGATAGAACTACTCCATCTGTAGTTGCTTTTAAAGATGGTGAAATTCAAGTAGGTGCAATTGCAAAACGTCAAGCAATTACTAATTTAAATACTATTTCATCTATTAAGAGAAAAATGGGTACTAAAGAAACTGTTAGTGTTAATGGTAAAAATTATACACCACAAGAAATTAGTGCTATGATTCTTCAAAACTTAAAGGCCACTGCTGAAGCATATTTAGGTGAAAAAGTTACTGAGGCTGTTATTACAGTTCCCGCATATTTTAATGATGCACAACGTCAAGCTACAAAAGATGCTGGTAGAATTGCTGGTCTAGAAGTTAAACGTATCATCAATGAACCAACTGCTGCTGCATTAGCATATGGTATTGATAAGACAGATAAAGAACATACAGTTTTAGTATTTGACCTTGGTGGTGGTACATTTGATGTTTCTATTTTACAATTAGCTGATGGAACATTTGAAGTAATTGCAACTGCTGGTGATAATAAACTTGGTGGTGATGACTTTGATGAAGTTATTATGAATTGGTTAATTGATGAATTCAAGAAACAAGAAGGCGTTGATTTAAGTAAAGATAAAATGGCTTTACAAAGATTAAAAGATGCTGCTGAAAAAGCTAAGAAAGAGTTATCAGGTATTACAAAAGCAGAAATTAGTTTACCATTTATTTCAATGGGAGTTAATGGTCCATTACATTTAAATACATCTCTTACTAGAGCAAAATTTGATGAATTAACTCATCATTTAGTTGAAAGATGCGTTGGACCAGTTAGACGTGCTTTAACTGATGCTAAGATGACTCCAAGAGATATTGATGAAGTATTGTTAGTTGGTGGTTCAACAAGAATTCCTGCTGTTCAAGAATTAGTTAAGAAAGAATTAGGAAAAGAACCTAATAAGAGTGTTAACCCTGATGAAGTTGTTGCTATGGGTGCTGCAATTCAAGGTGGTGTATTAATGGGTGATGTAAAAGATGTATTATTACTTGATGTTACACCATTATCATTAGGTATTGAGACATTAGGTGGTGTATTTACTAAGTTAATCGATAGAAATACTACTATCCCAACATCAAAATCACAAATATTCTCAACTGCTGTTGATAATCAACCTGCTGTTGATATTCATGTTTTACAAGGTGAAAGACCAATGGCTGCTGATAACAAAACATTAGGTAGATTCCAATTAGGTGATATTCCAGCTGCACCTCGTGGTGTTCCTCAAATCGAAGTTAAATTTGATATTGATGCTAATGGTATCTTCAATGTAAGTGCTAAAGATTTAGGTACTGGAAAGAGTCAAAACATTACAATTCAAAGTGGTTCAGGATTAAGTGAAGCCGAAATTGATAAAATGATCAAAGAAGCTGAAGAAAATGCTGAAGCAGATAAGAAACGTAAGGAAGAAGCAGATTTAAGAAATGAAAGTGAACAAATTATCTTTGCTGCTAAAAAGGCTGTTACAGATTTAGGATCTGAAGTTACTGAAGAAGAAAAGAATGATATTGAAGCTAAATCTAAAGAATTAGAGGAAGCTTTAAAAGGCTCTAACCTAGATGATATCAAAGCTAAGAAGGAAGCATTAGAAAAAGCTAGTCAAAATGTTGCTATAAAAGCTTATCAAAAAGCTCAACAAGCACATAACAATAACAATAATGGCGGTGGAACTAGTGATGGTGACGGCGCTGTAGATGCTGATTATACTGACTAATTAAGGTGATTTTGAATGGCCAAAAGAGATTATTATGAAGTACTTGGTGTATCAAAAAATGCAACTGAAGATGAGATAAAAAAAGCTTATCGTTCTCTTGCTAAAAAGTATCACCCAGACGTTTGTAAAGAACCTGATGCCGAAGCAAAATTTAAAGAAATTAATGAAGCATATGAAGTCTTGAGTGATTCAACAAAACGTCAACAATATGATCAATTTGGTCATGAAGGTCCTAATATGGGATCTGGTGCTGGTGGATTTGGAGGATTTGACTTTAGTGGAAGCGGATTTGGAGGATTTGAAGATATATTTTCATCATTCTTTGGTGGATCATCTCGTCGTAGTTCTTCAACTGGTCCAACTAGAGGAAGAAATATTAAGACATCAATTACATTAACTTTTGAAGAAGCTGCATTTGGTGTTGAAAAAGAAATTACACTAACAAAGTTAGAAACATGCAAAGATTGTAGTGGTACTGGTGCTATGTCTGGTAAAGACATTGAAACATGTTCAAGATGTCATGGCACTGGTCGAGTTGTTGTTGAACAAAACTCTATATTTGGCCGTGTACAAACAGAAACTACATGTCCAAATTGTGGTGGTAAAGGTAAAATCATTAAAAATAAATGTACAACATGTAAGGGTGAAGGACGTATTAAAGTTACTTCTAAGTTAAAGGTCCGTATTCCATCTGGTGTTGAAGATGATCAAACATTAACAGTATCTGGTAGAGGTGAAGCAGGTACTAATGGTGGTCTTCCAGGAGATTTATATATTCAAGTAACTGTTAAGCCTCATGAATTATTTGAGCGTGAAGGTGTGCATTTATATTTTGAAATGCCAATTACTTTTAGTCAAGCAGCATTAGGTGCTACAATTGAAATTCCTACTCTTGATGGAAAGTGTAATTTAAAAGTACCTGCTGGTACTCAGACTGGAACTAAATTTAGGATTCCAGGTAAAGGAATTAAAAACGCTCGTACTGGTGAAGTTGGTAATCTATATGTTATCGCTAAACTTATTACACCTTCTAAATTATCAAGTGAACAAAAAGATTTATTTACAAAACTTAGTAAAACTGATGAGAAGAGTGAATCAATCTTTTCTAAAATAAAAAAATTCTTTAAAAATTGATAGTGCTATGTATGCACTATCTTTTTTATTTGAATCTGCCATAATTTTTTGTGATTAAAAATTGCTTTAACTTGAATTTTTGATAAATAGTATTTTCATAAGATTATTTGATTGAGTTTTTTATTTTTTAAATATTATTATTTTCTAAAATATGAAAACAATTTTTGACTTAACTTTTTTTATAAATTATGATATAATTTAGTTAAAGGTGTAATTATGAAATTAATTAATATCAAAAAAGTATATCAAGGATCATATCTATCTTACTATATTGCTAAGTATTTAAATTTGGATAATAATATAAAAAAATATGAATTTGTTAGTAGAAATCCCCTATTGACAATTGATTCCTTTGGTAATCATGAAGCTTGTGGGGTAGGAATAATTGCTTTTTCAAATGATAAAAAACAAATCTTAATTGAAAAGGAATTTAGATTGGGTTGTAATAATTACATTTATAACTTCCCAGCTGGTTTAATAAATAAAAATGAAGATTCAAAAAATGCTGCCATAAGGGAACTGTATGAAGAAACAGGCATAAAACTAAATAAAATAATCGATGTTTTACCAGAAGCTTATGTTTCTGCTGCAACAATCGATGAAACATTGATTACTATTGTAGGGATAGGTGAAGGCATCCCAAGGCTAAGTGATTCTTATGATGAGGAAATTTCAACGAAATGGTATACAAAAGAAGAAGTGAAAGATTTATTTGATAATAAAGAATTAATGAGTGTTAGAACACAATTATTTTTATATAAATGGATTAATGAATGAGAGAAGTTAAAATGAAAAAACAAAAAAGAGGACCTTTATTAATAATTTTAGGTAATTTATTATATTGGCTATATGTGATTATCAACAACGTAAATACTAGTGATTTTGGCGATTTCTTTAAAGGATTATTACTAGGAATGTCAATAGCTATTAATTTGGTTGGCATTGTCTTAGCAGCTATATATATTTCAAACAAAAAGAAAATAATAAATAAATTCAAATTATAGGAGTGTTTATGAAACCAATTAATAGTTATAATGATTATATTAATGCATTAGGTGGCCGTGGTGATATTTTTGTGTTTCGAGGACAAGCAAATAGTGACTTTGTTTTGATTCCATCAGGACTAAGAGATGAACATATTAAAACTGCTGATGCCCAAATGTTTAAATTCGTTGATGAAATGAAGAAAATGTTTAATTTTGATGAACTTACTTGTATTGAAATTGCACAACACTTTAATTTGCCAACAAGAATGTTAGATTTTTCATATTCATTTGATGTAGCATTATTTTTTGCATGTCATGATCAAAAAAATAAATATAATGATTGTGATGGTAAAGTTTTTATTTTTAATAAAAGTAAGTATGAACAAATGTTAAGGGATAAGAATAAGCTATCAAGTCAAGTAATTAGAAATAATAAATACTTATACGAGTGGTTACAAAAATATATTGATCGTGAAGCAACATCAATGAATAATCAAGGTATTGATATGCCAATTTTTATTGATGCCACTCAAGGATTTGACAGACTTTACATGCAAAAAGGATTATTTTTGCTTTGGGGTAATAATGATGAATGTTTTGAAAAAATCCTTAAGAATGAAGATATCAATATTAACGATTTCATTGATACCATTGTTATATCAAAAGAAGCGAAACCAAAAATTTTAAAAGAATTAAAGAATAAGCATATTTATGAAGATACTCTTTATATGAATGTCTCTAAGATTAAAGATTTAGTTGCGGAAATAAAATATGGCAAAAAGGAGAACTAAACGATGGAAACTAAAAATCAATTAAAAGGATGGTTATATCTCTTGCCTGCTATACTATTTTTAGCTGTTTTTATGGTTTATCCTTTAATAGATGTTTTTATTTATTCTTTTGAGGAGAGTTTCAATTTTGTATCTCAAAGATATAATGGTATTGGCTTTTATAATTATTCTTATGTTTTGCATGATCCATATTTTTTGCAAGCATTAAAAAACACATTCATTATGGTTATAATTACTGTTCCAATATCTACTGGTTTAGCTCTGTTAATTTCTGTTGGCCTTAGTTCAATTAAACCACTTAGAAATGCATTCCAGACTATTTATTTTTTACCATATGTTACTAATACTTTAGCTGTTGGTCTAGTATTTATGATTATATTTAAAATGACTCCTGATTCCATCGGCTTAATGAATGTAATACTTGGAATATTCAAAATAAAACCTGTTGACTTTATTGCTGGTCCTTACTGGGCAAAAATGTTTGTACTATGTGTGTATATTATTTGGATTGTAATGCCATTTAAAATTCTTATTTTAACAAGTGCCTTAGCTTCAGTTAAACAGGATTATTATAATGCTGCTAAAATTGATGGTGCATCAAAATTTAGAATATTTACAAAAATAACTTTACCAATGATTTCGCCTATGTTATTTTATTTAATAATTACAGGTTTTATAGGTGCATTTAAAGAATACAATGATGCTGTTGCCTTATTTGGAACGGATTTAAATGTTTCTGAAATGAACACTATTGTTGGATATGTTTATGATATGCTTTATGGTGATAGTGGTGGTTATCCATCTTACGCTTCAGCTGCTGCAATTATTTTGTTTATTATTGTTTTGACCATAACAGTAATTAATTTGATTATTAGTAAAAAGAAAGTTCATTATTAGGTGAAAAATTATGAATATGCAATTTGAAGATATTAAAAAAGAAGAAAAATCATACAAAATTAAAAATACTATACTCAAGGTTTTAACCTATACATTGTTAATAATATGGGCTATAATAATAATATTCCCTTTCTACTGGATGGTTTTAACTTCTTTAAAAAGTTCAGCTAGTTATAATTCAGAAACTATTCCACAATTCATTACTCTACATCCCACTTTTGAAAATTATAAAATTGCTTTTACTGCTGTTGATTTAGGAAAATATTTTTTAAATACTGTAATTTTTACGGTTATAACAACGGCTGCAATGTTAATTATAACAATTCTTTCAGCTTTTGCATTTGCAAGACTTGATTTTAAGGGAAAAAATTTAGTATTTACAATTTTCCTTTCTTTAATGATGATTCCAAATGAATTAATAGTAATAACCAATTTTACAACGATTACTAATTTAGATTTACGTAATACTTTTACTGGGTTAATACTACCATCAATTACTTCAATATTTTATATTTATTTATTAAAGGAAAATTTCTCACAAATTCCAGACGAATTATATTATGCATCAAAAGTTGATGGCACATCAGATTTTAAATATTTATTTAAAGTAATGGTTCCAATTTGTAAACCAACAATTGTTTCTATAATAATTTTAAAAGTTATAGAATGTTGGAATTCATTTGTATGGCCTCGATTAATAACTGATGAAGAAAAATATTATTTGGTTTCTAATGGTATCCAAGAAATTAGACAAAACGGATTTGGAAGAGAAAATGTTCCCGCAATGATGGCGGCAGTTGTTGTTATTTCTGTGCCATTGATTGTAATATTTTTAATATTTAGAAAACAAATCATGTCAGGGGTATCTAGAGGAGGATTAAAGGGATAATTATGAAGAGAAATATAAAAACTAATTTCTTAAGAAAAGTTAATTACTTGTTCATAATATTATTGTCTGTCATTTGCTTATTTGGTTGTCATGGTCAAAGAAAGACTGCACCATTTGAAATGCCTGATTCATTTGATACGAGTCGTAATTATGAGATTACTTTTTGGGCTAAAAATGATACTAACTTAACACAAAAGAAAATTTATAACAAGGCAATAAGTGATTTTGAACAATTATATCCAAATATTAAAGTCAATATAAAATCTTATACTGATTATAATACAATTTATAATGATGCTATAACAAACATTCGTACGAATACAACACCTAATGTTTGTATTTCATATCCTGATCATGTAGCAACATATTTGTCTGGTGATAATGTTATAGTAAAACTTGATGATTTGATGAATGATTCAAAATATGGATTAGGTGGTAGCGAATTACTCTTTGATTCTGTTAAGAAAGATGAAATTGTAACTAGTTTTATGAATGAATGTATTATTAAGGATGAATATTATTTATTACCTTTTATGCGTTCTACTGAAGCCTTATATATTAATAAAGATTATGTAAATCGCTTGGGATATGATATTCCTGACATTGTTACTTGGGACTATGTGTGGGAAGTATCAGAAAAAGCGATGGAAGATTATGAACACAATAAAACTGAAGATTCTAAGTCTATTATTCCATTCATATATAAATCAACGGATAATATGATGATTCAAATGATTAAACAAAAAAATTCTGGATACTCAAATGGCAATGGGGATATTTTAATATTTAATGATACAACAACAAGTCTTTTACTAGATTTAAGCAAACATTGTCAAACAGATTGCTTTTCAACATTCAAAATTTCAAGCTATCCAGGAAATACTTTTAATAAAGGCAGATGTTTATTTGCAATTGATTCTACTGCTGGAGCAACATGGATGGGATCAAATGCACCATTACTTGATATACATCAAGAAGAGGTTGTTCCATTTGAAACAATTGTTCGACCAATTCCTCAATATGATGTAAATAATGTTCAAATGATTTCACAAGGACCTTCAATTTGCTTATTTAACAAAAGTGATCCACAAGAAGTTTTGGCTTCATGGTTGTTTATGCAATTTTTAATTACTAATTCAGTTCAAATTGCTTATTCAGAAACTGAAGGATATGTACCTGTCACTTATAAAGCACAAAACACAAGTGAATATCAAACGTATTTGTCAAAAAGAGGAGAAGATAATAATCAATATTATGATGTTAAAATCGATGCTACAAATATACTTTTAAACAATCTTGATAATACATTTGTGACTCCTGTATTTAATGGATCAGCATCATTAAGAAATGCTTCTGGACAAATGATTGAAGAGGTTGTTAAAAATGTGAAAAGAGGAGTAACAATTGATGAAGAATTCATTAAAAAATTATATGAAGAAGTTTCATCGTTATATTTAAAAAACAAAAATAATAATGGCAATGATAATAATAAATCTCTAGGAAAATTGCCAGTTGGTTCAATTGTTTTAATTTCATCAATAGCAATAATTTGGATTGGATTATCAATATATTTCGTTATTACATTTATCAATAAAAGAAAATATGAGCAATTAAAACGCGTTCAATCTGAAAAAAAACAATAGATTATTGACTAAAAAATAAAAAAAGGTTATAATATTAAAGTAAAAGAAATTTTTATAAGGAGAAAAAAATGAAAAAAATTTTATACGTTGTTTTCGCATTATTATTAATGTTTACACTTGTTGGTTGTAATTCAAATGATGATCCAAAAATTGAAGGTGCTTTAACATATGAAGAATATATGAAAAAAGAAGCAAATACTGAAGTAACAGTAGTTGCATATGTACAAGCAAAACAATCTTGGTGGGAAGAAGAAGGACAAGGAAAAGCATCAATTTATGCACAAGATAAAGATGGTGGATATTTCTTTTATAATTTAAAATGTACAAAAGAAGAATATGAAAAATTAACTGTGGGTACAAGAATTAAAGTTACAGGAAATAAAGCTGTATGGTCTGGCGAAGTTGAAATAATGGATGGTACATTTGAAATCGTTAAAGGTAAATACGTTGCTGAAACATTAGATGTAACTGCATTACTTGGAACAGAAGAATTAATTAAACATCAAAATAAATTAGTTTCATTCAAAGGTATGACAGTAGAAGCTAAGAAAGATGCAGAAGGAAAAGATGTAGCATTCTTATATAAGTGGAATGGTTCAGGTGAAGAAGGCGATGATTTATACTTTGATGTTTCATTAAACGGAACAAAATATACATTCACAGTTGAATCATATTTATGCGATAAAGATTCTGATGTTTATAAAGCTGTTAAGAATTTAAAAATTGGTGATAAAATTGATATGGAAGGTTTCTTATATTGGTATAATGGAGTTAATCCTCATATCACTAAAGTAACAGTAAATAATGATCCTGTAGTTCAAGGCGCTTTAACATATGAAGAATATATGAAAAAAGAAGCAAATACTGAAGTAACAGTAGTTGCCTATGTACAAGCAAAACAAGCTTGGTGGGAAGAAGAAGGAAAAGCATCAATTTATGCACAAGATAAAGATGGTGGATATTTCTTTTATAATTTAAAATGTACAAAAGCAGAATATGAAAAACTAACTGTTGGTACAAGAATTAAAGTTACAGGAAATAAAGCTGTATGGTCTGGCGAAGTTGAAATAATGGATGGTACATTTGAAATCGTTAAAGGTAAATACGTTGCTGAAACATTAGATGTAACTGCATTACTTGGAACAGAAGAATTAATTAAACATCAAAATAAATTAGTTTCATTCAAAGGTATGACAGTAGAAGCTAAGAAAGATGCAGAAGGAAAAGATGTAGCATTCTTATATAAGTGGAATGGTTCAGGTGAAGAAGGCGATGATTTATACTTTGATGTTTCATTAAACGGAACAAAATATACATTCACAGTTGAATCATATTTATGCGATAAAGATTCTGATGTTTATAAAGCTGTTAAGAATTTAAAAATTGGTGATAAAATTGATATGGAAGGTTTCTTATATTGGTATAATGGAGTTAATCCTCATATCACTAAAGTAACAGTCGTTAAATAAAATCCAAAACTACTAGTTTTTGCTAGTAGTTTTTTTATTTAATTTAGTAAGTTTTAATACTTTCAATATTTTTAAAATTATGGTATAATATAAATAGTATAATGTAAAAAAATAGGAGAAAATGAAAGATGCAACGTTATTTTGTTAATAAAGAACAAATTAATAAAACAATAGTAAAAATAAATGAGGATGATAGTTATCATATTACAACTGTTATGCGTATGGAGTTAAATGATAAAGTTACAGTTTGTGACAATGAAAATACATATTTATGTAAAGTAATTAAGTTAGGAAAAAAAGTTGAACTAGAAATAATTGATAAACTTGATTTACATCCTGAACTAATTCAAAATATAACGATAGCCCATGGCCTTGTAAGACGTGAAAAAATGGAAGAAGTAGTAAGAAGGCTTGTAGAACTAGGATGTTATCAATATATTCCAGTTGATATGAAAAAAAGTGTAGTTAAAAATAAAGATATAAATTTAGATAGATTAAATAAAATTATTAAAGAAGCTAGTGAACAATCTGAAAGAACAAAACTTATGAAAATTAGTAATGTTATTAGCTTCAATTCTTTAATTAAAATATTTAATTCTTATGATTTAGTATTACTTTGTCACGCAAAAGAAAGAGAAAATATTAATTTATTTAATGAAATTAAAAATAAAGATTTTAAAAATATTCTTGTCATAATTGGCCCAGAAAGTGGTTTTGATGATTCCGAAATTTCCGCTTTAAAAAATTATAACGCAAAAATTATAAGTTTAGGAAAGAGAGTTCTAAGAACGGAGACAGCACCATTATATATTATGGCTGTTTTATCTTTTATAGGAGAGCAATATGAAAATTAGTTATTACTCTTTAGGTTGTAAAGTTAATCTTTATGAATCTGAAGCTATTATAAATCAATTTATTGATAAAGGCTTTACTTTATCTAAGTTTGATGATGTATGCGATGTATATTTAATTAATACATGTAGTATTACCGAAGTAAGTGATGCTAAGAGTCGTAAAATCATTAGACAAGCCATAAAATCAAATCCCAATGGCGTTGTTGCTGTAATGGGTTGTTACGCTCAACTAAAACCAGAAGATATAAAAAAAATTGATGGTGTTGATGTATTAATTGGTACAAATAACCGTGATAAAATGTTTGATTTAATTATGGAAGCTTTAAATAATAAACAAAGCATTAGTTGTATAAACGACATATTGGAAACAAAAACATACGAAGAATTGAAGATTAACCGCTTTAATGATAAAACAAGAGGTTTTGTGAAGATTGAAGATGGGTGCGATAATTATTGTAGTTATTGCACAATTCCTTATGCTAGAGGTCACGTTAGAAGTAGAAAAAAAGAAGATGTAATATCAGAAATTGAGATTTTGTCTAATGCGGGAATTAAAGAGATTGTTCTTGCAGGAATAAATACAGGCCATTATGGTCATGATCTTGCAGATTATGATTTTGCGGATTTACTAACAGATATATGCTGTCAAGTCAAAAATTTAGGTAAACTACGTATTTCTTCAATTGAAATGACGGAGATTACTTATAAACTACTTGAAGTAATGAAAAAGTATAATAATCATTTTTGTAATCAAATACATGTGCCTTTACAAGGTGGGTGTGATAATACATTAAAACGAATGCATAGAAAATATAATACTATGGAATATAAAGCAAAAATAGATTTAATTAGATCATATTTTCCAGATATAAATATTACAACTGATGTTATTACAGGTTTTTCTGGTGAAACTGATGACGACTTTAATAATTCATTAATGTTTATTGATTCTATAAATTTTGGTGAAATGCATGTTTTCCCTTATTCTAGAAGGCCTAGAACAGTTGCATATAATTATCCTAATCAAGTTAGTCCAGAAGTTAAAAAAGAAAGAGTTAAAAAACTACTAGAACTTAATGCTAAAAAAGCATTAGAATATCGCAATAATTATTTAAATAAAGAAATAATTGTTCTTGTTGAAAGAAAGAAAAATGGATTATTATTTGGTCATACATCTAATTATTTAGAAGTAGCGTTTAGTGGTAATGCTAAAGATAATGAATATGCAAATGTATTGTTAACAGAAATTAATTATCCAGTATGTAAAGGGGTTGAAATAAAATGAAATTTGCAAATATGAATTTAAAAAAATATATTGAAGAAGGTTTGCGTAGTATTGACTTTTATGAGACAACTGAAATACAGTCTCTTGTTATCCCTAAGCTTTTGAAAAAAGAAAATGTTATTTGCAAAAGCCAAACAGGAACGGGAAAAACTCATTCTTTTATTATTCCATTATTACAAAATTTAGATGAAGAATTAAATGAAGTACAAGCAACAATTATAACTCCAACAAGGGAACTTGCTTTACAAATTTATAATGAAGTCAATAAAATCATTAAGTTTAATGGCAATATTGATTTAAGAATGTATATTGGAGGAACTGATAGAGAGCAAGAAATCAAAAGATTATCTAAGAGTCAACCTCAAATTGTTATTGGTACTATTGGTAAATTAAAAGATTTGGCAAAAGATAATAATATTTTAAAAATTCATACGTCAAAAATGGTGGTTATTGATGAAGCTGATATGGTATTTGAAGATACGGAAATGGAAGAAGTTGATAGTGTATTCTCCAAATTCAATGATGACATCAATGTTGCTGTATTTAGTGCGACAATGTCTAAAGAAGTCAATAACTTTATTAATAGATATTTAAATAAATGTGAAGTTATTGATATAACAAATAAAAATGAATTGACTAAAAGTACAATTGATCATATTTTTGTTCCAACAAAAAATAAAAATAAAGATGAGTTATTGTTAGAAATTCTTGGGAATATTACTCCATATTTAGTTTTAATTTTTGCCAATACTAAAGAAAAAGTAAATGAACTAGCCAATTTTTTGGCAGAAAATGGGTATAATGTAGCCAGACTTACTGGGGATTTACAACCAAGAGAACGTAAGCAAGTAATAAAAAGAATAAAAAATGGTGATTTCACTTATGTTTGCGCAAGTGATATTGCATCTCGTGGTATCGATATAACTGGAGTCAGTCATGTAATTAATTATGAATTACCTAAAGATATTGATTTTTTCATTCATAGAGTTGGAAGAACAGCACGCTATAATATAGATGGAGTTGCGATTTCATTTTATGATTATGAAGATGATGAATATATAAAAAATCTTCAGAAAAAAGGCTTAAAATGTACTTACATGGTTTTTAAAAATGGAGCATTTAAAGAAACTATGGAAAGAAATAAACCGCAAAAAACAAGCGAAGTTAAAAAAATAGAAGAACACATTCATTTAAAAACTCCTATGCCAAAAAAAGTAAAACCAGGTTATCGCAAAAAAAGAAATGAAAAAATTAAAAAAGAACTAAGAAAAATGAAGCGAGCAAAGATTGACAGCATTTATCATAAGAAAGGACATAAAAAAAACGATGATTAAATTAGGATGCCATGTTGGAAATAGTGGAAACGAAATGTTAATTGGATCAGTAGGTGAAGCTTTAAGCTATAATGCCAATTGTTTTATGTTGTATTTAGGAGCCCCACAAAACTCTTTTAGGAAACCTTTAAGTGAAATGCATATCGATGAATATCAACATATAATGAAAGAGCATAATATAAAAAATGAAGATGTAATTGTTCATTGTGCTTATATTTTAAATCTTGCCAATCCTAATATTGAAAAGAGAGAATATGCAATTAATTTTATTATAAATGAACTAACAGGAACATATAAAATCGGTGCAAAATACTTAGTTTTACACCCAGGTGCTCATATGAATCAAGGTGCATACATTGGTTGTGATTTAATTGTTGAAGGATTAAAAACAATATTAGAAAAAACTAAGGACCAAGATTCTATTATATGCCTTGAAACAATGGCCGGTAAAGGTTCTGAGTGTTGCTCGACATTTGAAGAAGTAAAATATATTTTAGATAAAGTTGACAATAATAGAGTTAAAGTATGTCTTGATACATGCCATATTTGGGATGCAGGATATGATATTGTTAATGATTATGAAAATGTAATAAAAAAGCTTGATGAAACAATCGGTATTAAGAATATTAAAGTTATTCATTTGAATGATAGTAAAAATGTTTGCGGAAGTCATAAGGATCGTCACGAAAACATAGGATTTGGAAATATAGGTTTTGAAACTTTATATAAAGTTTTAACGGATGTTAGATTTAAAGATATTGTAAAAATCTTAGAAACTCCATACGTTGAGGGAGATAAAAAAATCAAATATCCACCATATAAATTCGAAATTGAAATGTTAAAGAGTGGAGAATTTGATAGTAATTTG
Source organism: uncultured Bacilli bacterium (assembly GCA_934096585.1). GTDB lineage: Bacteria > Bacillota_I > Bacilli_A > ML615J-28 > CAG-698 > CAKOMG01. Next base: position 165,819 of record CAKOMG010000003.1, on the reverse strand, counting down.
CTTGATAAAATAAAAAATGCTGACTAATTAGTCAGCATTTATCATTTTAATTATTTCATTTTTTAATTCTGTAATAATATTTTCTTGTTTTATTTTTCTAATTATTTTTCCTTTTTTAAATAGAAGAGCTTCACCTATTCCACCAGCAATTCCAATGTCTGCATCTTTGGCTTCACCTGGACCGTTTACTGCACACCCCATTATTGCAACTTTAATATTTGCATTTGGAAATTGCTCTAAAAATTCATCAATTGTGTTTAGAATTGGAAACATATCATATTGCGTTCTTCCACATGTTGGGCATGCTATTAGTTTTGGTTTTGTATAAAGATTAAAAGTTGATAGAATTTCTTTGGCAGCTTTTATTTCTTTAATGGGATCATCAGATAAAGATACACGGATTGTATCTCCGATTCCTTCGTTAATTAATATTCCAAGTCCGATGGCAGATCGAATTGATCCTGTATATGTTGTTCCTGCTTCAGTTATACCAATATGTAATGGATAATTAAAAGTGGAAGAAGCAAGTTCATAAGCTTCAATAGTTGTTAAAACATCACTTGCTTTTAGTGAAATTACAATGTTGTAAAATTCTAAATCTTCTAATATTTTAACATGTTTTTTTGCACTCTCTACTAAAGCTTGAGCCGTACGCCCATACGTTTTTTCAACATCTTTGTCAAGTGATCCCATATTAACGCCTATTCGTATGGGAATGTTTTTTTCTTTACATTTATCTACAACTAATTTAATTTTATCAATAGAACCAATATTGCCTGGATTAATTCTTAATTTATCAACTCCAGATTCAATCGATGCTAAAGCTAGTTTATAATCAAAATGAATATCCGCAACTATAGGTATGTGGATATTCTTTTTAATTTCTTTTATGGCATAGGCATCATTCATATCTAGAACAGAAACTCTAATAATTTCACAACCAGCTTTTTCTAGCTCTAATATTTGTTTAATGGTAGAAGTAGTATCACTAGTTCTAGTATTGCACATGCTTTGAATAGCTATACGATTGCCTTCGCCAATATAGATAACTTTATTTGATGAATTACCTATTTTAATTAACTTTTTATGAATTCTTTTTGTCATTTTATTCAGTCACTTTTTTTCTTTTTGTTTTTTTTCTTTGAGGTGAACGAATATGCTGCTCTCTTAGAATATTATAAATAGTGCTTCTAGATTGTTCAAATCCACGTTCATCTTGCATCTTTTTTGCAAAAACAGTAAAGTTTGTTCCACGATATTCTTTACGATAAATGCTTGCTAAATCTTTTCTAATTGTCATATCATAAGTGTTTGCTGGTTTATTATATTTGTTTTTATGAATGATACCAGCATCACCTTCAGTTAGTACTTGACGTTTTAAATTTCTTATTTGTCTTGTTGATACCTTTAACATTTTAGCAGCTTTAGTACCATTGAATTCACCATTAATCAGTCTTTTTATAACTTTTAATTTTCTTTTTTCATCTTTTGTCAATTTGACTGGTTTAACTTCTTCCTCAATAATTTCAATATGTAAGATGTTATCTATCATTTTATCACTCCTTTTATTGTCAAAAGTTTTTTAATAATTAATTCCTATTTATTATATAATATAATATCATATTTTTTTAAATAATTCAAGTCTCTTTTTTGATTTTTAGTTAAGTTTAATAATTAATATCTTGAATGATAGATTATAATTATTATTTTAGCTAGTGAAGAAATTTGAATAAATGGAACTTTTTATTAAACTAATAATGATATCATCTTTTTCAAATTAACACTTGCATTTTTTCAAATAATATTGTATAATATAATGTAGTTGTAATTACCAACTAAATAGGAGGAAAGCTATGCGTGTAACTTTTTTAATGAAATGTAGCGTTTGTGGAGAAGAAAACTATTTAACAGAAAAAAACAAAAAGAACACTCCTGATCGTCTTGAACAAATGAAATATTGTCCAAAATGTAAGAAACAAACATTACACAAAGAGAAAACTAAGAAATAAAATTTTATTTCAATTTATAAAAAAATGCCTTAGAGGGCATTTTTTTATTTTTTTCCTTTTTAGTTTTTAGGTACTTTTTTTGACAACTTTTTACCATCTATTTGTTTTAATATAATAACCAAAAGAAGGTATAATGATGAAAGAAAAGAAATCAAAAGAAGAATTAGAACAAAGCGCTGGACAATTTTATTATGAAACTATAGGAATGTTATTGTTAATTGTTGCAGCTGTTATAATAGCAAAACTAGGTGTTATAGGATCGTTTTTAACCACACTTTTAAAAGTTTTATTTGGCGATTGGTATCTTTTAATTGTTGTATTATTACTTATATTTGGTCTTTATTTAATATTTAATCATCATGGATTTAACTTTAAGAATCAGCGATTTTTGGGCTATATTTTCTGTTTATTTGGCGTTTTAATGCTTACACATTTTTCAGTTCATAAGTACGTAATAAAAGGAGAATACTCGTATTTTAAGGAAACGTGGTTACACTATAAATCGTTTATTACTAATCATCAAGAGACATATTTAGGAGGTGGAATAATAGGGGGACTATTATTTTATATTTTTTATTCTTTACTTGGATCATTTGGAGTAATTTTAGTGTCACTAATTTTTATATTACTTGGTTTTACAATGATTATTAATAAACCATTAACGGAGATTGGAAAAGGGTTTGTGTCTGGATTAAAAAAAGCTAAATCATATCGATTATCTTTTAATAAATTTTTCAAATATGAAATTGGTGTTAAACAAACTAATAAAAATTTGTACAATGTTAAGAAAAAAATTACGCTTAAATACTTAGATGATTATCATAATATAAATTATAATACTACTCAGGAAAAATACATAGATGAAACTAAAGGATTAGTAATATCATTATTAAATAATATGAATTTAAAATTTAGAGTTGCGCAAAGTTTAGTTAGTTATTCATCATCATTTTTATCATTTTATATTTACGATAATTTTGATTGTAAAGAAATAGGTAATAAATTGATAAATTTTATTGAAGAAAGTATTTATATTACCAAAGTTGGCAATATGTTAAATATTGAGATTAACAATAAATATATCTCGATTCTTTCATTAAAAGAAATGTTAATAAAACAAATGCTTTTATATAATAACTATTTAGTTCCAATAGGATTGAATATAAAGAATCAATTAGAAGAGATTGATATTTCCAAAGAACCTAATCTTTTAATAATTGGTGAAGCTAATGTTGGAATAAAAACTTTTATAAGTAGTTTTATTTTGTCTTGTTTAATAAAACTTGGAACGCAAACTATAGAATTTAATATTTTTGATGAAATAGGAGAATTTCAAGATTATAGTTTTCTTTTTAATAAAACTGATAATGGAGATTTAAAAGATTATTTTTCTAAAATTATTAATGAAATTGATATGCGTGTTAATTATCTGAGTTCTTTAAATTTGCACTTAATTGATGAATATAATATTAAAATGGAACAACAAAATAAAGAAAAGTATAAAAGAATTTTTTATATAATAGAGGTTGATGATTATAATCGTGATTATGATTATCAATACATTGATGATCAAATTATGTATATTATACAAGTGGGAAGAGATGTTGGGATTTACGTTGTTTTTATTAGTAGAAATGTCAATAAAATTACAAGTATTATGTTTTCGTTGTTTAAATATAAATTATTATTTAATATTGGAAAAGCAACTTCTAAATTAGTAGAATATAAACATTTAGAAGTATTAAGTAATAAAGGGGAATGTTTATTTTATCGTGATAATATTATTAAAAGAATACAGACACCAAAGCTTTCTCTTGATGAGATTAAAAAGATAGAAAAGAATATTTAAAAAACAGAGCAATATTTATTTGCTCTGTTTATACTTTTCTTTTGCTTTTTCAATAGCTAAATATCGTTCTTTTAAAGCTTCTTCATATTTACTAGAATCTTTTGGAATATAATATTTAACATCCTTTATTTTGTCGGGTAAGTATTGTTGATATACCCATGCACCAGGATAATCGTGAGGGTATAAATATTTATCTTTATTATTATCAAATTCATAAACATTTTTTAGATGTGGTGGAAGTGGTCCAGTGTTACCTTTTTCTATGTCCTCGTATGCTTTTGCGATTGCTAAATAGGCGCTATTTGATTTTGGTGATAAGGCTAAATCACAAACAATAGCTCCAAGTGGAATCATAGCTTCTGGCATACCAACTTCAAGTGCTACATCACATGCTGCTTTAACTTTTGGACCCATCGAAGGGTTGGCAAGGCCGATATCTTCATATGCAACCATTTTAAGGCGTCTTGTTATAGCAACCAAGTCTTCGCTTATTAGTAATTGTGCTAAATAATGAAGACTTGCATCAACATCACTACCTCTAAGCGATTTGTGTAAGCCACTTAAGTTGTTGTAAAATGAATCTTGCCCATTGTCCATATTTATGGCTGCTTTTTGAACAACAATTTTACAGTCATCTACAGTTATGTTATTTTTGTTTGCAATTATGCATGTGTTTTCAACAAAATTAATTAATGTTCTTACTTCACCATCTGCATTGCTAATTAAGTAATTACGAGCTTCATTATCTATTGTTATTTCTGGATTGATGCTTTTTATGGCTTTATCAATAATTTGATTTAAATCATTATTTGTTAAGTCATTTAATCTAAATACTAAACATCTCGATCTAATAGCGGGATTAATAGAGTGATATGGGTTTACGGTAGTAATCCCAATCATTATGATATTTCCATTTTCAACATGTGGAAGCAAATAATCTTGAATATCTTTTTTCATACGATGAATTTCATCAATAATCAAAATATATTTAGGATAATTTTTTCCTTCGTTTACTAATTTTGTTAGTGTTTGTTTATTATCATTTGAAGCATTAAAAATTCCATGAGGAACATTTAATTCATTACAAATTACATTTGCAATTGTTGTTTTACCAATCCCTGGTTTTCCATATAAAATAATGGATGCCATTTTATTACTTTTAATCATCCGATAAATATAGCCATTTGGTCCAACTAAATGTTGTTGCCCAACAATGTCTTCAAGTTTTTTTGGCATTAGTCGATATGCTAATGGTCTTTCATATAATTCATTTTCCATATTACACCTTTGATAAATCTTTAATCTTCTTAAATATTTTATCACAAATTATGAGTATTGTAAAATATTATTTATTTCTTTTTTAATGAATTAACTCCTATTATTCCACCAGCCATTGAACTTAAGATGTAACTTCCTGCCTTAATAAAAAATAAACTACTTAATTCTATTCTAATAATTAAATTTATTAAAAGAGAAAGTAAAATTATTATGAGCGCTGCAATTAATCCTTCTACTAGACCATTTTTTTTTGCAACTTTTCCGATTAAAAAACCTAAAATAAAAAACATCACAATTCCTATAATGAAGGTTATTCTATTAAAGAAAGCAGAACTTGTTGATAAAATTCCATTGTGTAGTAATATTGCATAAACTAATGATACTGTGGTTAAAATAATAAAAAATAATAAATAAACAAATAAAAATTTTTTAATTTTATTTTTTTGTTTTTCCATTTAAATAAACCTCTAATTAAATATATGAAAGGATTGGTTTTTTAGAATATGATGTTTAGAATTATTTTAAAATGTTTAGTTGTGTATTTTGTATTATTCGTATGTTTGCGTTTTATGGGAAAAAGAGAAATAGGACAAGTGAATTTATTTGACTTTTCTATAATACTTGTAATTGCGGATATACTAGTAATCGGTATTGAAGAAGATAATGAAAATTTTTTCCATTATTTGATAGTTGCTGTTGTATTAGGAATTGTGCAACGATCCATTGCCTTAATGCTCTTGAAATGGAAAAGAGCAAGAAAATTTTTTGATGGTAAGGAATCTGTGTTGATTTATGATGGAAAATTAAATGTAAAAGAAATGCAAAAACAAAGATATAATATGGATGATTTAATAACGCAATTAAGACTGAATTCGGTTGCAAGTTTAAAAGAAGTACAATATTTGGTTTTGGAGAATAATGGTAATATTAGTGTATTTAAGTATAAAGATTCCCCAACAAATCCTTTCCCATTAATTGTTAGCGGAAAGGTAGAAGAAGATAATTTGAAAATGCTCGGATTAAGCGTTTATTGGCTTAAAAAGAAATTAAATGGTATAAGAATAAAAGATGTTTACTATGCTAGTTTAGAAAAAGGGGAATTATACGTTGTTCCTATTCTTAATAATGAAGAAGAAACTAAATAAACAATAAATTGTACTAATTATTAAAATTTTTATTAAAAATGATAAATTTAAATTAATGACTATTTTATTTAATAAAAAGGTAATAATAAATATAAGTAGTATTGATAAAATGTTAATTATTTGAATTTTAAAGTGATATTTCTTTATTAAAAAGACAAGTAAAAGAATGAATAATAATAGATACGATATTAAATAACTAATAATTAATGAATCGTTAGTAATATACGGAAGAATAAATAATAGTATCAATTTAATAATATGAGTAATTGTAGAAAAAAGGAATAGTAGTTTTGATTTTCCAGTTGATAAAAGAACAGTGCTAAAAGGATTAATGAAATAAAAAACGATAAATAAATAAATGTATTTTTTAACTATATTACCACCAATATCCGTTTTATATAACAGTAAACATATTTCTTTACTGTAGTCAAAAAGGATCAAACAAATTAATAAGGCTGGTATTAAAATTATTGTAATAATTGATGATATAAAAGAACTAATTGATTTGTCTAAAGAAGTACTAAGTTTAGGCATTACAGCCATTGAAATCGAAATGGGAATAAAGGAAAACATAGTAATAAGTGGCAATGCGTAAGCAGAAACTTCACTATATTTATACAATATTTCTTTTGAATTATAATTTAATTTAGTTAATACAAATGTAAAGATAATCGGCTCCATAAAAAAAGTAATGTTACTAATTATAGAAGAGGAAGTTGAAGGAACGGCTATATCTAGTAGTTCTTTTTTTATTATTTTATTATCAATTTGCTTTTTATTTTTTATTCTTTTTAATTTTAAGAATGTATAAATTAGAGAACATAATTCTCCTATAGACATCATTATAATTGCAATGTTTACATAAAAAACAATATTTTTATCTTTAAATAATGAAAAAACAATTAAAGTGAAAATAATTCTTGTTAATTGTTCTATAATGTTTGCATAAGATGTTACATTTGTTTTCTCAATACCTAAAAAATATCCTCTTATTACTGAACTAATTGAAGTAAAAAATAATAATGGAATAGAAAATAATATAGGATAATATGTATCAGTTTGTTTTAATAATTTCGAAGAAATGGTATTTAAAGATAATAATAAGATTATAGAAGCAAGCGAAGACGCAATAATTGCTATAAATATACCAACAGATATTACTCTTTTTGATTGGTACTTTGAACTTATTTTTATCATTGCTGTGGAAAGTGATAATGAACTAAGCGATACAAAAAGCATTATTGTTGGTATGGCTAGTGTGTATAATGAGATTCCAGGATTTCCTAAAAATCTTGTCAAAATTATGCGGTTAAATAAGCCTAACACTTTAATTATTAAACTTGAAACTATTAAAATTAAAGTGTTATTAATGATTTTTTTCTTTTTTGTTAGCACTTTCAAATAAACCTCGTATTGATTTATATGTCAATTAGTGATAAAATATGTATTATAGGAAATAGTTTTTTATTAATTTATACGTTTATGAATTTTTATGATACTATAAACTATAATTATTCTATAAGAGGTGAAAATAGTGAAATATAATTATGAAGATTATATCAAAAGTGTAAAAGATTTTCCAATTGAAGGCATTTTATTTAGAGACATTACGCCATTGCTTGGAGATGGTGAAGTTTTTAAACAAGCATGCGATGAATTAACTGAATTATCAAAAGAAGTAGGTGCTGAAGTTATTACAGGACCTGAATCTCGTGGATTCTTTTTTAGTTGTCCTGTAGCTATAAATATGGGCGTTGGATTTGTTCCAGTTAGAAAACCTGGTAAATTACCACGTGAAACTAAAGAAATTTCATACGATTTAGAATATGGTAAAAATGTTTTATGTATTCATAAAGATGCGATTAAACCTGGTCAAAAAGTTGTTATCATTGATGACTTACTTGCTACCGGTGGAACTGTGCATGCAGCCGCAAAACTAATTGAAAGTTTAGGCGGTATTGTTGTCGGCATGTATTTTGTAATTGAACTAAGCGATTTAAATGGTCGAAAATTATTAAAAGATTATAATGTAAAATCATTAGTTAAATATTAGAAGTATAGAAAGGGGGTTAATGTATGGAACCTGCTACAATTGAAAGCTTATTATCTTTAGCATCAACATATTTAAAACAAGAAAAAAATATTAAATTAATTGAGGATGCTTATAATTTAGCTAAACAACAACATGAAGGACAATTCAGAATGTCTGGTGAACCTTACATTAATCATCCACTTGCTGTGGCATATATGCTTACGGAAATACACGCTGGTCCATCCACAATTGCAGCTGCACTGTTACATGATGTGGTAGAAGATACCGATATTTCATTAGATTACATTGAAAAGTATTTTGGTAGTGATGTAGCAAAAATAGTTGATGGTGTTACTAAAATAAGTAAATTAAAGTATATGACCAAAGAAAAAGTTTTGGAAAAGTCACATCAAAAAATTTTAGTTGCAATGGCTAAAGATGTTAGAGTAATTCTTGTGAAGTTATATGATAGACTTCACAATATGCGTACTCTTGAATTCCAAACACCTGAAAAGCAAAAAAGAATAGCTCAAGAAACGCTCGATCTATATGCACCACTTGCACATCGTCTTGGTATGTATCGCTTAAAAGCGGAATTAGAAGATTTAAGTTTTAAGTATACAAATCCTGAAGAGTATATTCGTGTATTGAATTTAATTAAACAACAAAAAGCCGCACGCGACGACGATATTGTTAAAATGATTGAGCGATTAAAAGAAATTTTAAATACCAATGGATTTAAAAATTTTGACATTAAAGGGCGTGTAAAAAACATTTATAGTGTTTGTAAAAAAATGAACACTAAAAATAAAGAATTTAATGAAATATATGATTTATTGGCTTTAAGAATCATTGTCCCAACAATTGAAGATTGCTATCATGCTTTGGGACTTGTTCATGGCGAATGGACGCCAATTCCACTTAGATTTAAAGATTATATTGCTACACCTAAACCAAATTTATATCAATCTTTACATACTACTGTTGTTGGATTAAATGGCAAAATATTTGAAATTCAAATTAGAACTTATGATATGGATGCTATAGCTGAAATGGGTATTGCTGCTCATTGGGCATATAAAGAAGATAATACTTCTTATACACCGGAAAAAGAACAAGCTGAACTTGCAAGTAAATTTAAATGGTATAAAGATATGATTACCTATATTGAAAACGCAGAAGAAGATGGAAAAGATCCTCTTGAAAACTTAAAAGAAGATATTTTTTCCGCCAACGTTTATATCTTTACACCTAAGGGTGATGTAATTGACCTTCCAAATGGCGGAACTCCATTGGATTTTGCATACCGCGTTCATACTGAGGTTGGAAATCATACGGTAGGTGCTATTGTCAATGGCAAAATCGTTCCTTTAACTTATAGGTTAAAAACTGGTGATGTTGTTGAAATTAAAACATCAAAGAACTTTAATGGCCCAACTGAACAATGGATTAAAATTGTTAAAACATCACATGCTAAACATAAAATTATTTCAATATTAAATAAACGAAAGAGAGATTCTCTAGTTTTAAAAGGTCAAACTGATTTTGAAAATGCTTTGAAAACTGAAAATTTGGAAGGTAAAATTACTGAAAAATTAGTAGTTGATACATTTTCAAAATATAATGTTAATAATTTAGAAGATTTTTATTATGAATTAGGCAAAGGAACTTTATCTGTAAAAGGTGCCGCTCATAAATTGTTCGGAATCGCTGAAAGTGATGAAGAGATGCTAATAAAGCAATATAGTGAGGAAAAAAGAGTTGAACCTAGACATTATAAAAATAGTTGTGGAGTTGTTGTTGCAGGTCTTGACAAAGCACAGATTAAATTGGCTAATTGTTGTCATCCAATTAAAGGCGACGATATTGTTGGATATGTTTCTAAAGGTTCAGGTATAATTGTACATCGTTTAGAATGTCCAAATGTTAAGTCAATAGATACTGATAGATTGCTTGATGTATTTTGGGATACAAGTGGTGATAGTATCAATTACGAAACGCAATTGTCTATTTTATCTTTTGATAGAAAGAGCATTGTTGTTGATATAATTAATACGATTAATAGCAATTCTATGTCTATTAAGGCAATTAGTTCAAGCAAAACAAAAGATGGAGATATTTTAACGAAAGTTAAAGTAGTAACTCCAAGTTTGGAAGCACTACAAAAAACTATTGCTAATATTGAAAAACTAAATGATGTTTATTCAGTTGAAAGGATTATGAAATGAGAGTTATTGTGCAAAGAGTAAAAAGAGCAAAATGTATAATCAATAATAAAATAGTTGGAGAGATTAAAGAAGGTTATATGCTTCTTGTTGGTTTTACTCACTCTGATACTAAAATGGTAGTTGATAAAATGGTAAAAAAAATTGTGAATTTACGTATATTTGAAGATGAAAATGGTAAAATGAATTTAAATATTAATCAAGTAAATGGTGAAGTGTTATCAATTTCTCAATTCACTTTATATGGTAATACTAACGATGGCAATAGACCTTCATTTGTTAATGCTATGAAACCAGAAGAAGCTACTCTTTTATATGATTATTTTAATAATGAATTAAACACCTTTGTTACTACTAAAACGGGAGTGTTTGGTGCTGATATGGATATTGATTTTGTTAATCATGGTCCATCAACATTTTTACTTGAATTCTAACAAAATATTAAAAAAGAGCTCACCTATAATTAGATGAGCATTTTTAATGTTTAAAACTATATAAATGCTATTATATCTTTAACTAATTACTAACATAATTGATTATTTTATGGCTTTTTTTATCTTTTTATGATATAATTAAAAAAAATGAGGTGAATGCTTTGAATATTCGTGAACAATTTAAAATCTTAGAAGAAAAAGAAAAAACTTTCTCATTACTTAACGAAATTAATGTATTAAAAGATCAATGCATAAAAGAGAATAATAAAGAATATTATTATGAATGCATTCTTTTAACTGCTGATATTTATATTGAACATCAAAATAATGATGAAGCAATTTCTTTATTATTAAAGGAATTTAAAAAAATTGATGAAGTTATTTTTCAAAAAGTTTATTTAGAATTCTTAGATAAACTTATATATTTATATATAAATAAAAGAAATTATAAAGTAGCTTTGCGTTATATAACTTTAAAAGAGAAGTACATAAATGAAAAAGATACTATTTCAAAAAACAGATTTTATTTAGAACTGGCTTATGTATATGGTGAAATGAATGATTTAGACAAAGCATTATCTTATTTTAATCTAATATTGCAGAATAATCCTGATGATGAAACTAAATCTTACGTTTTAAGTAATATTACAAAAATATACATTGATAAAAACGAAATAAAAAAATCTAAAGAAGCATTAAATTCTTGCTTGGCAATAAAAACTAATCACGAAGGCGAAGTATATTCTGAATATTTGCTTGCTAGAATATTTAGTTTGGAAGGAAAAAATAACGAAGCTATACAGCTATATGATAATATTTTAGGAAATGAAGAAATCAATAATATGACATTAAATATTATTAATGATTATCTTAAATTATTAAATGGTTTAAAAAAATATGAACAATCATTACTTGTTATGAATAAGATTTCATTGTTTATTAACGCTACTGATGACTTAATAATTAAGGATCAATTTTATCATAATAAATTAGATTATTTTATAGGTGTAAATGATACTAATCAAATTTCTAACACGATGAAAGAAATTGAAAAAATTGAAAAAATAATTAATGATAATGAAGAAAAAATTAATTCAGAAAATAATGAAGATGATAAAAATGATATAATTGAAAAAACAACTAATAATTTAGTTTATCGCTTTGACATACTTACAAATTTAGTAAATATTGCTTTACAGGGTAATACTTTGAGAGAAATTATAATGGATTATTCTTCCAAATTACAAAAGATTATTAATTTTAAAGAACTTACGTTTGTTTTATTTAATAAAATAAATGAAGCTGATTATCAAATTAGTGATTCTATAAAATGCTTTAAATTTAAAAATGAACGATTATATGAAAAAAATATTAACTATGAAGCATTAAGAGATACAGTAGTTGAGATGATGGTTACCAAAAATAGAGATATAGCTATTGATTTTTCGTTTTCCCGTCTTTCTTTTAAAGATATTTTTAATGGAAACGAGTATGATAAAGAAGAAGTAAAATTTATTAATACAATTCCTTGCATTTACAATAATGATACTTTTGCGGCTGTCATTTATTCTTCAAATGATAATGATTTAACTGAACAGACTAATACTGTAATTTTAAAACTAGGTACTAAATTGTTAGAATCAGCTTTGGCAATAGAGTTTGCAAATGAAAAAAATAATTATTTAGAAAAAACGATAAGTATGGTAACAAATGATAATAATGTAGGTTTATTTTATTTAAATAATAATACTATGTATTTGTCACCTTATTTAAAGAAACTTTTCTCATATAAACATAATACAATTAGTTGTAATGATTTTATTAAAAATATTGCTAAAGCAGATTATGATAAATATGTGAGTAAATTCACTGAGAAAGAAAAATATAAAGTTACATTTAAATATAATCTTGATGACAAGGTGATACAACTTGAAGAAATTGGAGAACCAATTTATGATTATAATAAGCATCTTTGTTATTATCAAGGTATTATTAAATCATTAGAAAATGAAAGTGTTGGTTATGCTTTATCACAAAAGGATTTAGATAAAGCTATTATAGATTTAAAAAATAAGAGCAATGCCATAGAGTTTAAATTTTCAATTATAAAAATTAAGGGATTGGTAGATGAGTATGTTGAAATTAAAAAGAATTTTGGAGTCGAACCTTTCTATATTAACGATGGATCATTTATTATAATTCTTGAAAATGAAGTTAATCAACGAACTCTTGATAAGCTGATTAAAAATTATGCAACGCGAGCAGCAATAATTAGATATCCACGCGATATTATTAATATTGATGAAATGCTTAGTATTGCAACAATTATGCTTGATTATAATAAGTTATACTTTACAGACGATATTTATCGCGGATATATTAAAAAGAATAATTTAGTTAATAGAATCGATTCAATATTAAATTCAGATTTAATACTTAACGGCTTGGAATTTAAAACGTTTGATGACAATTATATTTATGAAATAAAACCTGAAATACCAGGTATTGACATCAAAGAAAATATTAATAAATATTTAGGAACATCGCTAAAGCAAAAATATGATGATAAATTAATTTCTTCAATTATTGATAATAATTTTAAACATAATTGTTTTGTTAGTGTTTCTAACGAATATTTATTACATATTTTATGTGCGTTTGATTTGAAACGATTTAATAATTTTATATTTGTTATTTGCGAATATGATAAGAACATTAATGAAATTTTTGATAAGTTAAAAGAAAATGACTTAAAAGTTTACGTGGATATTAAAATTATTAATTTGTTGGATGCTTTTTATTTTACAACAGGTATTATAAAAGGAATATTTATTTCTGAAAAGATTAATCCTAATGAATTTCATAAAGTATTGAGATTATCAAACATGTTTGATTTAGAATTGATTAGTTATGAAAAAATTAATGATTATAAAAAAGTTACAATATATTCAGGAAACTTTAAAAAAATACCATTTTAAAAAGAGGTTATTATGAAATTTTGGAATTATATAAAAACATTATTTATCCCTAGATTAATGGGCAAAAGGAAAAATATAAATATATTTATTTCGTTTTTGATTTTAGTTTTAATAAGTTACCTTATTGCTATCCCTTACGTTTCGACTTTTAAGAAAAATGCTTATCAGACTTTTAGGGATTCTGCTTCTTATTCATTTAATGTTATGGATAGTGAACAATCGCAAGAACTTGCATTTACGGATGAAGAAAAAGCAAATTTTGGTGATAAGTATATTTATTTAACTGAAGCGGAATTAAAAAATATAGGCTTTCAAGAAAAAAATAGCCAAGTAATTATTCCAAGTAATGTCAATTCAATCAAAGAGTTACCATACAATCAAAAAGAATATTTACTAAAAAGAGAAGTGTTTGAAGTCAATGCAAAAGGTGAAAGAACAGGAAAATCTTCAATCTTCTATATTCACATAACATTTGATATGTTTGAAAATAATGAAACTTCGACTTATGATGTAAAGAAAAAATTTGATACTTTATACACTGAAGATGAATTTAATCATTTTTTACTTGTATTTTATAGATCAGGGTTTGCATATCGAAATAAGTATATGATTGATAACAATAGAAAATCCTATATTTTTAATTTTGGATCTGTTGACATGGATTTTAGTGAAATGGAAAACATGGATTATATAACTCATAAATTAACAGAAGTGTTAATTCCTGAAATGAAAATGCAATATACATTTAATACATTTATTTATGCTGTATTAGGTCCTATCTTTGTAGCTTTACTTGCATTCATATTTATAAGAAATAAAAATACATTAATTACATATAAACATTATTATAATATTGCAGCTTTAACAAGTATTCCTATTTCCATAGTGTTTTTTACTTTAGAATGGATTCCATTCTTCATTCGAATAGGCATTATGGAATTATACATTGTGTTTTTTGCAATTTATTATTTCTTTGTTGTCAATATTATAAATAAGAATGTTGAAATAGAATAATTAATCCACTATTTATTAGTGGGTTTTTTTATTTTTTTGTAATATAATTATTTTAGTTATCATATAGTTTATTGACTATGGAGGGTGAAAACTTGTTTAAAAAAAATCAATTAGCTTTAATACTATTAACTTTAGTAATGATGTTGACTGTTTATTTCATTAAAGCACCAAAAAGAGCAGATAATCCAAATGGTGATGATCAAAATAACGTTACCCAAACAACTGGAAGATTAGAAGCTTTGTCCGCAATGCGTCTAACATTAAAAAATGAAAGAAATGAACAAATTACTGCACTCGATGCCATTATTGGATCGATAGATGCAACCACTGTTGAAATTAATAATGCAATTGAACAAAAAAATGCAATTAATGCTACGACTGAATGCGAATTATTATTAGAATTAGAAATTATGAATTTAGGATATCAAGATGCTTTTGTTCACGCAACTGATAAAAGTGTGGATGTAACTGTTGTCGCAAATGAACATAGTATTACAAAGGCAAATGAAATTATTAAAATGACAATTTTAGAATTTAATGGTAAATATAGTGACGTATGTGTAGAATTTGAAACAGTAGAAGAAGTTATGGGAACAGTTAAGGAAGCAGCATAGCTGCTTTTTTTAGTTTAATTTTAAAATTAATGTTTATTTTTTTATCTTTTTACATATAAATAAAATAGGAGGAATTTAAATGGAAATTAAAATCAAATGTGAACATGAAATAAAATTGAATCAGTTTGTAAAGTTAGAAACGGTTAATTTTGAGGTGTCATCATACTTATTAAAAAATGATACTTTGAATGGAGATGTAAAAATTAATGGAACATATCAAAAAAATACAAGTGAGATATCTACACATCAAGGCTTTGAGGATTTAGTACCTTTTACTGTAGTATTTCGAGATCGAAATATTAAAATTAATAAAATAATTATTGATGAAGAAAAAATATCTGAAAATAATGATGGTATAAATTGTTCTTTTACATTAGTTGTTGATTACGCATTGGATGAACAAATAATGGAAGTTCCTGTAGAAATAGAAGAAGAAATAATAAAAGTTTCAAATACAACTGATGAAATTACTGATGATTACACAAAAAAATTAGAAGAAAAAATGAATGTCCGTGATAGCATTAATTTAATTAATGACACAAATGTAAATTTTAATAATTTGAAAGAAAACTATGCTTCTATAAATGTTTATTATTTACAAAATGAAAAAGAAATAGAACAATTAGCAAAAGAAAAAAGAATTTCAATAACTCAATTACTAAACGATAATGACGACTTTAACAAAACGAGAAGATTAATAATTGATGAAAGATAGTTTAATTAGAAAAATTGCATCTGAATCATTAAAGGCTTATGACCTAGAATTTGATAGTTTTTATCCTATTTCTTCAAAATCATTTAAAGTATTATCAAAAACAAATAAAAAATATTTAGTTAAAAAAACAAATTTTAATTTAAAAAACAAATACAATTTTTTGCATAATGAAGGTATATCCAATATCGTTTATCCCATAATGAATAAGAGAAATGAATTTACAACTGGGATAAGTTTAGAAGACGAATATTATGTGTTGCCTTTCATTGATGATACTTACGCAATGAATGAAATAAAAGCCAAACATTTGTTAGAACAGTTAAATATATTACATAAACAAACTTCATATAAAAAGATGTTGAATGTTAGCCGTTCAAAAAAGAAAATGGATGAAGTAATGAGCTATTTAGATTATAAATTTACTTTAATTGAATCGTTTGTTAGGACTATTGAAGCATTACCATTTGATGAGTTTAGCATACCTATTCTTAAAAATTATCAATATATATTGGATGCCAAAAAGGTCATGATTAAATTAAATAAGAAAATTATTAATGCTATAAAAGAAGAAAAGAATGTTGTGTTTTGTTTTATTCATAATAATCCAAAGTTAGAACATATTATTACTAATAATGGTGAACAGTATTTAATTAGTGTTGATAATGGCAAAATTGGTATTCCATCTTTAGATATTGCTAGATTCTATGTGGAAAACGAGGATTTAAATTTTGATTTTACTTCAAGTATTAATGATTATTTTTCACAATATGAAGATTCTTTTTATATTGAGTATTTTGAGTTTTTAGTTTTATTAATTTATATTAGAGGATTAATTATCAATGAAAAAGATTATATAACTACTCAGAGTTTTATTTATACTACTAGATGTATAAGAGATTTTTTTAAAAGATTTAGTATAAAAAATGAGTAATTAGATGATTTGTTTAACAAATCATCTTTTTGTTGAAAAAAAAATAGAAATGCTGTATAATATATTAAGGTGATTTTTATGGATATATTAGCAAAACATTCAAAAGGAAAAATTTTACAAAACGATGGTTTAGCATTAGCTGCAGAAGCTAAAAAAGCAAAGCTTAAAGACCCAAATATTATTAATTCAACAATAGGCACTTTGTATGATGAAAACAACCAGTTTTATTCTTTTAAGACAATCGATAACATTATTAAAAATTTGAGTGATGACGATTTTTATGCTTATTCTGCATCTTCTGGAACAAATGAGTTTTATGAAGCTGTTACGGATTGGATTTTCGAAGATGAAAAAAAATACATTTTGAATAATATGTATTGCAAAGCAATCCCAACACCTGGTGGTACAGGGGCGGTAAGCAACTCAATTTATAATGCGCTTGATATGGGCGAGACATTGTTACTTCCTAATATCTATTGGAAACCTTATTTAGATATGGCTAATTCAAATGGCTTTATTGTTGAAGAATACCCATTTATAAGAAATAATAAATTTAATTTGACAGATTTTATTATGTATTGCGATCGAATAATTGCAAAGCAGGGGAAGGTTGTCACAATTTTAAATGACCCTTGTAACAATCCAACTGGCTATTCACTTGCAAATGATGAGTTTTTAGAAATAATTGATTACATGAATTCAAGACCTAACGCATTGTTTAATGTTGTTTTAGATATAGCATATTTTGATTATAGTATTTTAGACAGAAAAGAAAGTAGACAGAAATTTTCTTTACTAACAAAAGCAAATGATAATATTTTATTTAATATAGCTTTTAGTTGCTCAAAGACATTTTCAATTTATGGATTAAGGGTAGGTGCTCAAGTGATTGTTTCCAAATCGCAAGAAATGGTGAAAGAAGTTTATGAATCAACAAAATTTTTGGCAAGAACTAGGTGGAGCAATGTTTCTAAAGCAGGTATTTCTTTATTAACAATTTTATATAAAAATTCTGATTTAAAAAACAAAGTGATTGATGAATTAAATGGTGCAATTACATTAGTTAACGAAAGAGCTCAATTGTTTGTTAGTGAAGCTAAAAATAAAGGACTATATATGTATCCTTTTTGTGGTGGATTTTTCATTACTGTAATATATTCAAATCCTGAATTACTTGCTAATGAATTAAAAATTCGAGGTGTATTTGTTCTAGCTGTTTCCACTGGTGTAAGAATAGCTATATGTTCTCTTTCAAAAAATGAAATAACTAGAATTGTTAATATTATTAAACTAACAATCGATGATATTTCTTATTGACTTTTGTGATAAAAAGTGATATAATATATATGTTGTGGAAGGTGTAAATATGAAATGGGCTTTAGCACAATTATATAGATATGGTAAAACTCCTTTTAATTTCACTTGTCAATTTGATTTTCATGACTATATTAAAAATATTGATGATATTTTGGACATTTCTTTAATTAATGTTGAAGGAACAGGAAGAAACATTGTTGATGATAGGTATTTATTTACTTTACATATCACTGGAGTTTTAACACTTGAGTGTGCTAGAACTTTAGATCCCGTTCTATTTCCAGTTGATTTAAATATTGAAGAAGTATTTGATACCATTGATGATGGAGAAGTTAATCTTATTGAAAAACAAACAATAGATTTAAAAAACGTTATATGGGAGAATGTTTATTTAGAAAAACCTATGCGCGTTTTTAAAGAAGGTACTGAAGAGTATCAAAACGATGTTCATGAACTTGAAGAGTTTTATAACGATCAAGATGATGATAAATAACTGCAAGGAAGAGGTGAACAGGCATGCCAATTTGTCCTCCTAGAAGGATTTCTAAAACTAGAAAACGCAAACGTCGCACACATTACAAAATTGTTGCACCAGGCATGAGCGTTTGTAAAAACTGTGGAGAAGTTACTTTAGCTCACACTGTATGTCGTTTCTGTGGCTATTATGATGGTAAACAAGTTAAAACTATCAAAGAAAAAGCTGCTGATGCTGAATAATTGTTTAATAATTTAATTAAAGCGCTCTTAAATGAAGCGCTTTTAATTTGCTTTTTTACGCAATGTTTTTTTAACATTGCTTTTTTTTATTTTTTTTGAAAAAACACTTGCTTTTATAATTGATTTGTAATATAATAAATATGGGATTGAAAGGGACAAAACGGGACAAATGATATGGATAATAATTATGGCTTTATAGGAGAATATAATTTTAATATAGATGATAGTCATAGACTAAACATTCCAAACTCTTTTAAAAAACAATTAGATGGAAGTTTTGTTATTGCGAAAGGATTTGAAAAATGTCTTTATGTATTTTCTGGTGAAACATGGCATGAGTTATCCATAAAATTAAATAGCTTATCAATCACAAAAGAAAAAAATAGAAAGTTTAATCGTAGTTTTAATTCTGGTGCTTACGAAGTAGAATTAGATTCAAAAGGAAGAATTGTCATAGCTCAAAAACTAATTGATTACGCTCAATTAAAAAAAGAATGTACAATCATTGGTGTAGGCAATAGAATTGAGATTTGGGATACAGAGACTTATGATAAGTATTTAGAAGAAAATGAAGATTTGATCCCTGCTATTAGTGAGGAGTTGGATATATAATGGAAGAATATAATCATATCCCTGTTTTACTGAATGAAACTATTGAAGGATTAAATATTAAGCCTGATGGCATATATGTTGATTGCACAATGGGTGGAGCAGGACATTCAAAAGAAATATTAAAAAGATTAAATGCTAATGGTAAACTAGTATGTTTTGATCAAGATGATTATGCTATAAAACGAGGTACTGAAAATTTACAAAAAATCAGTGATAATTTTATTGTTATCAAAAGTAACTTTGTCAATTTGATTGATGAACTACAAAAAATAGGAATTAATAAAATAGACGGAGCTTTATATGATTTAGGTGTTTCCTCTTATCAACTAGATATTGGTGAAAGAGGATTTAGTTATCATATAAATGCAGATTTAGATATGCGTATGGATACAAATCAATACCTAAAAGCGTATGATATTGTCAATTTTTATGAGTATGATGAATTATGTAAAATTTTTTATAAATATGGAGAAGAAAAGTACAGTAATTTAATCGCAAAAAAAATTGTTAAAGAAAGAGCAATTAAACCAATAGAAACTACACAAGAATTGTCAGAAATTATTTTAAGTGCTGTTCCAAATCATGTAAGAAGATCTGGTAAACATCCCGCAAAAAAAATATTTCAAGCATTAAGAATAGTTGTTAATGATGAATTAAATATATTTGAAAAATCTTTAAAAGATGCCTTAAATATTTTGAATGTGAATGGAAGAATAGCTGTCATAACTTTCCATTCTTTAGAGGATAGAATATGTAAAACAGTTTTTAAAAATAAAGTTGATATCGTGGTTCCTAAAGGAATTGCAATAAAAGAAAAAGATATTAAAAGAACATTTAAATTAGTAAATACAAAAGTTATAACAGCAACTGAACAAGAATTGAGTTATAACAATAGAGCACATAGTGCTAAATTAAGAATTATAGAAAGAGTATCAGAAGGAGAAAATAGTTATGTCAAATTTTAGACCTTTACCAAAACCAATTAAGCCTAGAAATTAGGTTTTTAAGCAAAAAAAAAGTTACATTATATAATATTAACCCCCTTGTGAGCTGCTAATGCAGCTCTTTTCATTTTTGTATTAAAGATTTATGTATAAACATTTTAATTTTTTAATATAATTATTAAGGTGATAATATGAAAATATTAAAAAAAAGAATGAGTATAACATTGTTAATAGTTTTTATTTTATTTATTAGTTTATTAACGCGCATTTTATATGTGCAAATATTTAATAGTGAAGCTTACATAAATAGAGCATATGATTTATGGACTAGAAATATTACTGTCAATTCAAGAAGAGGAAATATATATGATAGAAATGGAAAACTAATAGTAGGAAATAAGTTAGCTCCTACAGTTACAATAATACCATCGCAAATTGATAATAAAGAAAAAACAGCAGGTATAATTGCGGATGTATTAGGACTAAATGTAGGTGATATTATATATCATTTCAATAAAAATGTTTCTATTGAAATTTTAAAACCGGAAGCTACAAAAATAAATATAGAGCAAGCAAAAAAAATATATGGTTATAAGTTAAAAGGAGTTTATATATCAAGTGACGTTGTAAGATATTATCCATACGATAATGTATTAGCACATGTTTTAGGTTTTGTTGGGGCAGATAATCAAGGATTAACAGGGATAGAATATATTTATAATGATTATCTCATTGGAAATATGGGTTCAACAAATATTTTTACAGATGCGCATGGAAATAAACTGAGTGAAATAACGGACTCTTATACAGAACCAACTAAAGGGATTGATTTATATTTGACAATAGACATAGATATGCAAATTTCTTTAGAGAGAATGCTAGATAATAGTGATGTTAGATATACACCAGAAGAATCAATGGGTTTAATAATGAATCCTAAAACGAGTGAAATATATGCTATGGCAAGTCGTCCTAATTATGATTTAGTTGATTATCAAAACTATGATCAAAAAATTTACAATAGAAATTTACCAATTTGGAAAAGCTTTGAACCAGGGTCAACTTTTAAATATGTAACTTACTCAGCGGGATTAGAAGAAGGAGTATTCGATGTAAATGAAAGATTCTATGATAAAGGCTTTTATATAGTTGATGGCGTCAGAATTCGAGATTGGAAGGCTGGAGGACATGGCGAAGAAACTTTTTATGAAGTTATACAAAATTCATGTAACCCAGGATTTATTGAAATAGGATTAAGGCTTGGCAAAGATAAACTTTTTGAATATGTTAAAAAATATGGATATGGAGAAAAAACAAATATTGACTTATTAGGCGAATCAACTGGAATTGTTTTTAATAAAGATAAAATAGGAAATGTGGAAACAGCAACAACTTCATTTGGTCAAGGTATTAGCGCTACACCCATTCAAATTGTTAATGGTGTTAGTGCTTGTGTAAATGGAGGGATTTTAAATGAACCTTATATTTTAAAAGGAATTGGCATTAGTTCTTCTAAAATTATTCGTAAGGAAAAAACAGAAGTAAGAAGAGTAATAAGTGAAGAAACATCACTTATTATGAGAGATGCATTAGAAAGAGTAGTTTCTTTGGGAACAGCAAGAAATTGTTATATTGAAGGATATCGTGTTGGTGGCAAAACAGGAACTGCACAAATTGCAGAAGACGGAAAATATAAAGAAAATACATATATTTTATCATTTATGGGAATAGCACCAATGAATGATCCTAAATTAGTTTGTTATATTGCACTAAATCACCCTATAAATTCAATACAGTATGGTGGTACAGTTGTTGCTCCAATTGTTCGCGAAGTTTTAATTGAATGTATAAATATTTTAGACTTAAAAAAACAAGAAGGAGGATATGAATTAGAAATAAGGTATTTTATTGATAAAAATCGATATAAAGTTGAAAGTTATTTAAACCAAAAAACGATATTAGTTAAGCGTAATCCTTATTATTCAATAGAAATTATAGGGGATGGCGATACAATAATTATGCAAAGCCCTAATCCAGGTGAAATAATAGAAGAAGGCAATAGAGTTTATTTATATACGAACTAAAAAAGAGTAAAAAATGTTTGCTCTTTTTTTATTTTTATATTATAATATAAATAAAGGAATGATAATATGGTTATTAAAGATCCAAATATTTTATTGAGTGTCATAAATACAAAACTTAGGGATTTTTATTCTTCACTTGATGAATTATGTGAAAAAGAAGATGAAAATAGAGAGGAAATCATAAAAATTTTACAGAAGATAGGATGTTATTATGACGAGACAACAAACCAATTTAAATAAGATTATAATCGTAATATTACTTATATTTTTGAGCTTTTTAATTCTATTTAATAATGTTAATGCTATTACTTTTGAAAATGTTAAGGTTGTAAAAAATGAGCAAGAGATATTAGAAGATGGTGTGATTTATAATTATCAAGTTATTAATAGTAATTATGGAACTAATTCAAAATTAGATAGAAATGTATTTTCTTATACTATACCTAAGGCATCAAGTAAAGTTAAGTTAGCAACATGGACTTATAATGATAAATTAGGATATTCAGCCAAAAATCTTATGACTATTGCAGAAGATTATGAAAAAAATCATCCTGGTTGGATGGTAATTGGTGGTATCAATGCGGAAGGATATTGTACTAGCAATGATGGATATTCGCAATATGAATTAACTAATGCTCTAGTGCAAGATGGCGATGTAATTAGAAAAGATGTTAGTAGTGAAGAAACAAAAGAGTTAATTGCGATTGATGATGATCGTAGTTATACAGTAAAAAGAGTTCCTGAAGTTAGTTCTAATCCTTTTCTTTATGTGTATGAATCTCAATTTGGGTCTAATGTTTTAAAACATCTAGAAATAAAGAACATCAATAGTTGTCCTGATGGCAATGAAATAGGACTTTTTATTCCTAGTTTTAAAGGGTCTGTTGATTTAAGTGGTTATAATGTTTATGAATTCGATACTAGTTTATATCGCATCTCTACAAATTTTCCAAATGGTCCAACTGGAACATTAACGGGGACAAATTTAGGAGTGTTTGTGAAAGGTAGTCTTGTGAATATTAATAAAGTTAGTTCATTGACAAGTATAAGCCGTAACAAGTTTTATTTAGTTTCAAAAGATGATTCTTTAAATAGTGTTTTATCTATTGGAACTAATGTAAAATGTCAATATGATTATTTAGATGAATTTGGTAAAGTTGATACTGTTATAGGCTATTGGTTTAAATATATTGATAAAGGAGTAATTTGTGATGCTGATTATCAAGTATATTTAGAACCAGAAAAACATTATTCAACAAAATATGGATCTCATGCCTATTGGTATTCTACAAATAAAGAAAGAGCTGGCATAGGATTTAAAGAAAATGGTGATGTTGTAATTATGGCAGCACATACTGGAAAAGGTGGACCAACACAATACGAAGTGGGTCAATACTTGAAGATGATGGATTGTTATGATGCCTATCAATTTGATGGAGGTGGCTCAGTTACATTTATAAAGCGTAATGAAAATGGTGGCTTTGATATGTTAAATGAGCCTGGCGATGGATCACCAAGATCTATTCTTGCTGGTTTATTTATTGTAGTACAAAAACCTGACATTGAAATTAATGTTAGTAATTTGACAAGTAACTCATTTAACTTAAATTATAATGTTATTAATAGTAATGGTTATAATACAGATACATTATATATTAGAATGAAAAATGTTGATAAAAAACCAATATTATTTACTGAAAGTTTAAAATATGAAGATTTAGATAGTAATACTGAGTATACTTATGAATTATATACAATGGAAGATGGAATAATCAAATCTTCCAATATTAAAGGATCAATAAAAACTTTAAAAAAAGAACCGGTAATTGACAAAATAACAATAAAATTTGAAAATAATTGTTATACATATGCGATCACAATGAGTGATCCGGATAATTCACTGGATAAAATAATGATTAGTGTTAATGAATCTGACTTTGAATTATTGAAAAATCAAAAGAGCTCAGAGTACATTGATATAGATTGCTTTACGAATATAAAAATTAAGTACATTTATAAACTTTCTGAAAACACTAATTATATTACTAAAGAACTAAAAGTAAAAGATTTTAGTTTCAATACAATTGTAATATTGGAACATTCATTATTTATAGCAAATAATAAATTAAATGATGTCTTAAATTAAAGGTCTCGGTTGAGACCTTTTTTATTTAAAATAATTCCTAAATAATATAATAATTGCATATATATTATATGAAGGAGTCATTATGGATAATAAAGAAAGAAGAATTATGAAAAATAAAAATAAATATCTATTTAAAAAATTATATGTTATTGGTATTACAGGTACAAATGGCAAAACAACCATTTCGACTTTAGTTTATAAATATTTAAGATATAATCAAATAGGAGCAACATTAATTGGAACAAATGGTATTTATATTAACGATGTTTTTATTGAAACAATAAATACTACGCCAAGTATGAATATAATATACAATATTTTAAAACAAAGTTATGAACAAGGGATAAAATATATTATTATGGAGGTCAGTAGCCATGCTATAGTTCAAAAAAGAATTTATGGCATAAGATTTAATTTAAAACTTTTAACTAATGTAACTATTGATCATTTAGATTATCATAAAACTTTTAAAGATTATCGCAAGACAAAATTAAAATTTATCAATAGCGGTTTAAATAAACAAAAAGTTATTATTAATAATGATATGACGGAAATTGATTATTTTAATAAAAAAATAAGAAAAGAAAAAGAAACATATGGATTTTTAAATAATTCAGTATATCAAGGAATAGCCATGAAATTGTATGAAGATTATTCTAAATTTATTTTTCGTTTTGATGATAATGATTATTTAATAAAAACAAATCTTTTAGGCGATTTTAATTGTTCAAATATATTAGGATTTTTAAGTATTTTAATAAACATTAATGAATTTAATTATGTAAATATTCAAAGTTTTTTTAAACAAACAATTGAAATTGATGGTAGAATGAAAGTCTTAAAAAGCAAAAATAATAAAATTTATATTGATTATGCACACACTCCTGATGGAATGGATAAAGTTTTAAATTATTTAAATAAAATTAAGAAAGATAAATTGTATGTTTTGTTTGGATGTGGAGGTAACAGAGATAAATCAAAAAGGCCGCTAATGATGAATACAGCATGTAAATATGCGGATAAAGTTATTGTAACAAGTGATAATCCTAGAAATGAAAACCCTAGTAACATAATAGAAGATATAACTTTCAATTTTAAAAAAGAAAAGTATATAAAAATTTCCGATAGAAAAAAAGCAATAAAATATGCAATTAGTATGTTAAAGAATAATGATTTATTAGCAATACTAGGAAGAGGTAACGACGATTATTATTATATAAATGATGAAAAAATATATTTAAATGATTATAAATGGGCAAAAGAGGTATTAAACAATGAATAATAATCTATTTATTACTTTTTTATTTGGTTTTATACTTTCAACTTTACTATTTGTTTTATGGATTCCTATGTTAAGAAAACTTAAAATTGGTCAAACAATTAGAGCTGATGGGCCAAGTGAACATTTAAAAAAGAATGGAACACCAACAATGGGCGGGTTAATTGTTTTGATTGCCTTTACTTGCACTTTTGTTTTTGCATCAGTTTTTATTCTTAATTTGAATTTTAATGAATTATTATTTTGTGTGTTTCCATTATTTTGTTATGGGGGGATTGGTTTAATTGATGACATTTTAATTATAGCAAAACATAGCAATAAGGGTGTAAAACCTTTAACTAAAGTATTGATGCAATTAATTTCAGTTTCTATGTATTATTTTATATTCAATAAAAACTTTAATACTAATGTTGATATTGGTTTATTTCAAGTGGATTTGCATCATTTTTATTATTTATTTATAGTTTTGATTTTTGTTTCTACAACAAATGCTGTTAATTTAACTGATGGGTTAGATGGCCTAGCATGTGGATTATTGATTATTAGTTTTATAGGAACGTTGATATTAGGCTTATTGAAAAAAAATCAAATAGTATGTTATTATTCGACTTGTATTATTGCGTCTCTACTTGGTTTTTTAATGTTTAATCATTATCCAGCAAAAATATTTATGGGAAATATAGGATCAATGATGTTAGGTGCTAGTTTAGCAACTTTAATGGTTATATTAGATGAAGAGATGTTATTGTTAATTATTGCTTTTGTTTTTATTGTTGAAACTGTATCTGTTATAGTTCAAGTTGTTTACTTTAAAATAACACATGGAAAAAGATTTTTTAAAATGGCTCCATTGCATCATCATTTCGAACAATTAGGTTACACAGAATGGGAAATTGATTTTATATTTTGGATGTGTGCAATTGTTACTCTAGTATTTTCTTTAATTATGATTTTGATGTGAGGCTAAAATGAGAAAACTATTATTAGGTTTAGGTGTTTCAAATGAAAGCATAAAAAAATATTTTGACAATAATAAAATTGAATATGATATTTATAATCAAAAAAGTAAATATGATCTATCAAATTATGAAATGATTGTAAAAAGTAATGGTTTTAAAATGGATTTTCCATTATTAATTGAGGCAAAAAATAAACATGTTTGTATAACTAATGATTTGGAATTATTTATTAAAATAAAAAAGAATGTTAAAAGTAGTATTTTAGTTACTGGGTCAAATGGTAAAACTACAGTAGTCAGTATCCTGGAAAAATGTATAGATAATGGGAAAGCTATAGGAAATAATGGTTTACCTTTTTTTGATTATATAGATAAAAATTATAATTATATTCTTGAGGTTTCAAGCTTTATGTTAGAAACTGCACATAACGTTCACTTTAAATATAATATTATTACTAACATTTTTGTAACACATTTAGAGCATCATAATACTTTTGTGAATTATGTAAAAAGCAAATGTTCATTTATGAAAAAATTAAACAAAAATGATTATTTAATTTATAATTATGACGATCAATTATTAAGAAGAATTGTATCTATATATAATTGTAAAAAAATTAGTTTTTCACAAAATAATAAAAAAGCAACACTTTTTATTGATAAGGGATTCATATATTATTTAAATAAAAGGATAATGTCAATAGAACATTTTAAATTAATTGGTAATCATAATTTATATAATATTATGGCATCTATTGGATTATTAATAAATTATAAAAATACGAAAGCAAATTATAGGGATATTATTAATAATTTTATAACCATTAAGCATCGCATTGAATTAATTTATGATGGCACAGTTAAAATATATAATGATTCTAAGTCAACAAACTTTAATTCACTTAGAGTTGCTTTGGACTGCTTCAAAGAAAAAAGAGTTTTATTAATTGTTGGGGGGAAAAAAAGAAAAGATGATTTTAAATTATTAGATAATAAAATTAAATGTGTTGTTGAAGTTTTTGCATTTGGAGAAAATAAAATGGATTTTAAAAATTATTTTGAAACAAAAGATATTAATTGTAAAACTTTTAGTTCCTTAGAAGCATTAGTAAAAAAATTAGTTGATATTAATTATGTTGATGTAATTTTATTTTCACCTGCATCAACTAGTTTTGATTTATACAATAATTTTGAAGAAAGAGGAGAACATTTTACTAAATTAATTCATAAATTGTTTGAAAAATAAATAAAAAGTTGTATAATTAATAAGAGGTGTTTTATGAAGCATTTTTTATTAACTATTTTATCTACTATTCAATCAATTATTTTTTGGGTTATTTTTGGAAATTTAATTAGTAATGAAACGCAAATTACATTATTAGTTATTTTAACCGTATTATTAATTATATCTTGTGTTGGAAGTGTTGAGTTTCGATTAATGAATAGGTTTAATGTTTTTTATTTTCTTTTAGAGATAGTTTTAACACCTATTTCCATTATAAGGCAACTTATATTTTTTATATTTAAATTAATAGATAATCCCAAATATATAGTTGATGAAAATATATCAAGTTTAAACGATAACTTGACAAAATCACAAAAAATGACACAATTCCTTTTTTGTTTTTATAAAAATGACTAAATAAATAAAAAATGTCTTGATTTTTAATCAATTATTTTGTATAATAGATATATAAATTAAAGACTATGAAAAAGAGGAGTAATAAATAGAAACATTATAGAAAGAGGTTGGCTGATGAAAAACCTTATGGATCTGTTTAGGAAGTAGCTTTGGAGTTGATATTACTGAAAAAGATTTTATCTTAAATAATATCCGGTTTACATCGTTAAAATGTTAATAAGAGCCCTTTATGGGAACAAAGGTGGTACCACGGAAAATTTCGTCCTTAATGAATTAGTTCATTAGGACTTTTTTTATAGAAAGGATTATTATGAAAAAATTAAAAGATTTACCAATTAAATATGATTTTAAAACAGTTGAAGAAGGTAAATATCAAACATGGATTGAAAACGGGTATTTTACGGCTGGAGATATTTCAAACAAACCTTATACTGTTGTCATTCCACCTCCTAATATTACAGGAAGACTACATATAGGTCATGTTCTTGATACTACACTACAAGATATAATTGTAAGAAGAAAAAGAATGATGGGTTATGATACTTTGTATTTGCCTGGTATGGATCACGCAAGTATTGCTACACAAGCTAAAGTTGAAGCAGCATTACGTGAAAAAGGTATATCAAGATATGACTTAGGAAGAGATGAATTTTTGAAAGTGTGTTGGGAATGGAAAGATAAGTATGCAAACATCATTAGAAAGCAATGGGAAAAAGTAGGCTTAAGTTTAGATTATACTAGAGAAAGATTTACTTTAGATGCAGGATTAAATAAAGCCGTAAACTATGTGTTTGTTAAAATGTATAATGATGGTTTAATTTATCGCGGTGAAAAAATTATCAATTGGGATATAAAGAGTAAAACAGCTTTATCAAATATTGAAGTTGAATATAAGGATATTGAAGGAGCATTTTATCATTTTATTTATCCTTTTGTTTCAGAAGAAGGAGGTCTTGAAATTGCAACTACAAGACCTGAAACAATGTTTGGTGATACAGCTTTGATGGTTCATCCTGATGATGAAAGATATAAAAAATATATAGGTAAAGATGTAAAAATTCCAGGAACTAATCGTGTAATTCCAGTTATTGCGGATGAGTATGTTGATAGGGAATTTGGAACAGGTGTTGTTAAGGTTACACCAGCCCATGATCCAAATGATTTTGAAGTTGGATTGCGCCATAATCTTGAACATCCATTGTGCATGACAGAAGATGGAAAAATGAATAGTCTTGCTGGAAAGTATGAAGGAATGGATCGCTTCGAATGTCGTGAAGCAGTTGTAAATGATTTGCGTGAACAAGGTTACTTAGTTAAAATTGAAAAAATGATTCATTCAGTTGGTCATAGTGAAAGAACAGGAGTTATTGTTGAACCTAGACTTTCTAAGCAATGGTTTGTTAAGATGGAACCATTAGCAAAGGAAGTTATTAAACTTCAAGAATCAAATGATAAAATTATTTTTACACCTTCTCGTTTTGAACAAACATTTTTACAGTGGATGAATAATATTCAAGATTGGTGCATCAGTCGACAATTATGGTGGGGCCATCAAATTCCAGCATGGTATAAAAAGGATGAAAATGGTAATGAAATAACTTATGTTAGCGAAAGTGCTCCTGATGGAGAAGACTGGGTAAGAGATGAAGATGCCCTAGATACTTGGTTTTCTAGTGCTTTATGGCCTTTCTCTACATTAGGTTGGCCAGAAAAAACTAAAGATTTGGAAAAGTATTTTCCAGGTGATACATTAGTTACAGGATATGATATTATTTTCTTCTGGGTTGCAAGAATGGTATTTCAATCAAAATATTTAACTGGTAAAAAGCCATTCAAAAATGTTTTGATACATGGTATAATTCGCGATGAATTAGGAAGAAAGATTAGTAAGTCACTAGGAAATGGTCCTGATATTTTAAAAACATTTGATCAATATGGTGTGGATAGTGTTAGATATTTCTTAACAACTACAGGTTCAGCTGGACAAGATATCAGATATTCTGATGAAAAAATTAGTGCTGCATGGAATTATATTAATAAAATTTGGAATATTTCTCGCTATATTGGTTTAACTTTTGAAAACAATAATTATAATAATGAACCAATTAATACTAATATATTATCTACTTGCGATAAGTGGATTTTAAATAAAGTTAATGAAATTATTATTGATGCTGATAAAAACTTTGAAAAATTTGAATTTGGAGAAGCAGCCAAAACTATATACAATTTTATTTGGGATGATTTTGCTTCTTGGTATCTTGAAATGACTAAAGTTGCTTTATCAATTGGAACAAGTGAAGAAAAGATAAATACATGTGCCGTCTTGAATTATGTTTTAACAGTTTGCTTAAAACTATTACATCCTTTTATGCCTTTTGTTACTGAGGATATTTATCAAGCATATAATGATGGCAGTATCACCATAAGTAAATGGCCAACATATAAAAAAGAATACAATTTTGAAAATGCTTCAAAATTTAATATAATTTTTGATATTATTACTTCAACAAGAAATATACGTAATCAAAAAAATGTTCCATTAAGCAAAAAAATTGATTTAGTTTTACAATTTAAAGATAATGAATATTTAAAATTTGTTAAAGAAAATGAACATTATTTACAAAAATTTGTTAATTTTAATGACATTTTATATACTATTGATGATTATGATACAAATAAATGCCTAGTAAATGTATTAAATAATGTTATTGTAATTATTCCATTAAGTGCTTTAGTAAATATGGAAGAAGAAAAACAAAAACTTTTACAAGAAGAAGAAAAAATGATTAATGAAATTAAGCGTTGCGAAGGAATGTTAAATAATCCTAATTTTATCAATAAAGCACCAACTCAAAAAATAGATCAAGAAAAACAAAAATTAGATACATATAAAGCAAGGTTAAATGAAATAAAAAAGTTGCTTTTGGATTTATAATGTTTACAAATATAAATGAATGTATAAATTATATTGAAAAACAGAGCCGAAAAAGTGTAAAAGACTTAAGTTTAATGAAACGCTTATGTGAAGCTTATGGTCATCCTGAACAAGGACTTACTTTCATTCATGTAGCGGGAACTAATGGTAAGGGTTCAGTAGTTGCTTATTTGCGTGAAATATTATGTGCTGCTGGATTACATGTTGGTAGTTTTACTTCGCCTTATATAGAAAAGTTTAATGAACGAATAACTTTAGATAAAAAATTTATTCCTGACGATTTGGTTTTAAAGTACTCCAATGAAATAGTTGAAAAATATGATTATCTTGACAGGTATAATATTGAACATCCAAGTTTCTTTAGTTTCATTACACTAATGTGTTTTATGTATTTTCGTGATGTTAAACCAGATGTTGCCATAATGGAAGTTGGTATTGGAGGGTTAAAAGATGATACTAATGTAATTACTCCAATTCTTTCCATTATCAGTAATATTTCTTATGATCATATGAATATTTTAGGTGATACAATTGAAAAAATTGCGGAAAACAAGTTGGGAATTGTAAAAGACAATGTTCCTCTTGTTACTATAGAGAATGAGCAAATTGAAAAGTTGATTGTGTCAACTTGTGAGAAACATCATTCAGATTTTACAATTGTAAAAAAGAAAGATATTAAAAATATTGAAAGTTATATTGGAACAACAAGTTTTGATTATATTGATAAATATCAAAAAAACTATCATGTCAATTTAAACATGTCGGGTATTTATCAAACTGAGAATGCATCAATAGTTATTGAAGCATGTAATTATTTAAAAAAATATTTTAAAATTGATAATGACATTATTTTATCTGGTTTAAAAAATACTTTTTGGCCTGGTAGATTAGAAGTAATTCATAAAAATCCATATGTCATTATTGATGGTGCTCATAATATTGATGGCATTACACGATTGCATGAGTTTATAAAAACACTTAAAAAGTATAAAATTGTTTTAGTTTTAGCAATTTCCGCAAATAAGGAAAAAGCTAAAATGATTGCTGAAATAGAAAATGATGTAGACAGAATAATATTTACACAATTTAATTATAGTAGAAGTGAAGAGGCCAATACATTATTTTTGTTTTCTAAGCATCCAAAAAAGGAATTAGTAAGTGATTATAAATTACTATTAAAAGAAGCTTTTGAAAATAAAAATTCAAACGAAATATGGATATTCTCCGGAAGTTTATATTTTGTTAGTGAAATTAGAAAATTAGAACAATAAAATGAATGGCACCATAGTGCCTCATTTTATTTTATACGATAAATTATATGACGCATGAAAATGAAGGAGGTTATTACTAATTTTGACGATTTTTTACATTTAAAAGTATTATACTTATAAATGTAGAGGTGAAAAAATGAAAAAACGTGAAATTGATTTATTCGGTATTTTGTTAGGAATTGTAATAGGATGTGCACTTGGGTACTTTATATTTTCTAAAGTAGTTGTGGAAGATGAAAATGAACCTGTTATTGTGCAGCAAGATGAATTAGGTACAGTTTATACTGTCATTATTGCGACAAATAATTCACTTGATGCTTTATCCTCAACAATTGAAAGATTAAAAGTTTTAAACATTTATTATGAAGTTTATGAAGAAAATAATAAATTTTATGTGTTTAATTCTACATTTAATCAGTTGGAGAAAGCACAAACGAAAAAAGCTATATTAGAGAGTTATGAGTTTTCTCCAGCAATACGCAGTGATTATATTCTTGATTTACCCAAGAACATTATTACAGACGCGAAAAAATATGAATTTTATCAATTTGCTGTTGACTGTTTATTGAAAAGTTTAAAAGATGACGAAATAATTATTGATGAAAAATATTATATTGATCCTGTAGATATTGAGTTGTTTTCATCATTAAGTATTTTGCAAAGTATAAGAAATGAAGATATTAAACTGAATTATCAATTAAATACATTGATTCTTTTACTTAAAAAAAATAAAGTAAATTTTGTTTATTGAGGTAATTATAATGACGGAGCATATGAGTGAGGTTATTATATGGAAAATGAATTTAAAAAAATGAATAATTCAGAAAAACCAAGAGAGAAACTAGTAAAGTTAGGTGCAAAATCATTATTGGATTTTGAACTATTAGCAATAATTATTAGAACTGGTACGAAAGATAAAAATGTTATTGAACTGTCAAAAGAGTTATTAAAAGAGTTAAATTCTTTTGCTTATTGTCAAGAATTAACAATTGAAGAACTGGTTAGGTTTAAAGGGATTGGAAAGACTAAAGCAATAGAATTATTAGCTATATTTGAATTCTCATCAAGAATTTTAATGAAAAAGAATGATAATATTAAAATTGAAAGTTCCAAAGAATGTTATGGATATTTAAAAAATCGTTTAACAAATTTATCTCAAGAGCATTTAGTAGCTATTTATCTTTCTTCTACAAACAAAATTGTTTTTGAAAAAGTAATAAGCATTGGTTCTATGAATAAAACTATTGGGAATTACAAAGATGTTATTAAATGGGGGCTAAAAGTATCAGCTTTTGCTGTAATTGTGGCCCATAATCATCCTGGGGGAGATCCTACGCCAAGTCAAGCAGACTATAATTTTACTAGACAATTAATAGAAGCCTGTAATGCTGTGGATTTGTTTTTTGTTGATCATTTAATCATTTGCAATAATTGTTATTATAGTTTTAATAGTAATAAAAATATTTAATGTTCATAATATTAAATGTGGAGATACTAATGAAACTATTGAATAAATTTATTGGCAAGATATTTTGTTTAACGCTTTTTTTATTAATTATTGTTATTTTGGATAACTTTAAAATTTTAAATATGGATGCTATTTCTATAAAACTAAACCATAACATTAATTTCATTCAAATTGCGAAAATGGTTGATGGAAAATTAAATGTTATTAATTGGGGTGATGATGTTGTGAAAGTTTTTAGCGATGATGTTAAAACATATGAACAAAATGGCATAATTTATTATACTTCATATAACTCTAATGTTTATAATTTAGAACTTGGTAGTGTAGTTAAAATTTTAAAGAAAAATAATCTATACGAGGTTACTATTTTATCAAAAAGCAATATTCTTTATACTTATATTAATTTAAAAGAAATAAATGTTAATATGTATACAATTGTTAAATGTAATGATTTAATAGGGCTGTCATCTTGCATTAATGGTGAATATACATATGGTGTTCAAATAATAAATGAAGATTAAATATTCTTTTTGGTTTTTGATAATTTATTCTTTATTTTTGGGCTATTTTAATGAATTAATAATTTTTCTATTATGTTTAATGATTCATGAAATTGGTCATTTGATTATTGCTTTTATTTTTAAATTTAAAATTAATTATTTTAAGTTATCAATTTTTGGCGGTGAGATGAATTTTCATTTAAATAATGTGGCAGTTTTTAAAAAAATTCTTTTATTTGCCAATGGAATAATTTTCAATATAATTTTTTTAATGTTAGCTTTTCTATTAAATAGCAAGTTATTAATTAAATGTAATTTAATATTAATAGTTGTAAATTGTATTCCGTTAGTCCCCCTTGATGGATTCAATATACTTTCATTATTTTTACCTGAGACAATTTTAACTAATTTATCTTTAATTTTATTATTTAGTATAAGCCTTATTGCTATTTATAAACAATCACTGGGATTATTTCTTATTGCTGTTTTTTTAATTATTAACTTTGTTCAATATTTAAAATTAAAAAATGAAAAAAGATTATACATTATTATAAAAAATATGATATAATATAAAAGTAGTAGGTTTAGCGCCAATGGATATTATAATAGATAACAAAAAATATGAAATAATAATTAAACGTAAAAATGTTAAATATAGTAATATAAAAATACGTCAAAATACTTTGATTATTACTAGTTCAAGATATCTTACAGAGACTGATGCCTTAATATTCATCAATAAAAATATGGAGGCTATTAAAAAACTAATTAAAAAGATTCCTCAAAATCCATTAAAAGAAGATGATTTTTTACTTTTTGGTCAAGTATTTAAAGTTATAAAGACATTGGATCGTTTTGAAATAAAAGAAAATTCAATTTTTTCCTTTTCAATAAATTATTTAGATATATATAATTACGCTTATGAGATCATTGAAAAAATGTTTTATAGAATTCAAAATGATTTTTTTAAATCTACACCGGCTAGTTTAGTGTTTAAACAAATGAAGACCAGATGGGGTGTATGTTATTTGAAAAAATCAAAAATTGCTTTAACAAAAGCGATTATACATATTCCTTTTGATCTTATTGAGTACGTCATTATTCATGAATTTTCTCATTTTAAATATCCAAATCACAGTAAAGATTTTTATAATTATGTTTCTAGATATTGCCCTGACTATAAGAGAAGAGTTAAAGAACTAAAATCATATGCGTACGTCATATAATTAATTGAATGCCTTATTAATAATTCGTTGCATTCTTTTATTTTGCAAGTTTGCCAAAAGTAATTTCCGGATAATTTGGTAATTATATATATGTAATTCAAATTAAATGGAGTTAAAAATATGATAATTATAATAATTTTAAAAGACGTCAAAATTTTAGTTTTAAAAAGGGTTGTTGGCCCTGTTACCCAATCTACTTATATTTCAACTATATTAAAAAATATAAGGATGATGCGCAATTTAACTTTACATGAAGCAACAAAAAACATTTGTTCAGAAGCCTTTCTTTCAAAGGTTGAAAGAAATCTTATGGATCCTAGAAATGAAAGAGTTGAGTTACTTTGCGAAAGATATAATTTAAATTATAATGATTTAATTAATCTTGATGATAATAAAAAGATTGAACTATTGTTGTTGTACTTTTTTAAGCAAGACTTTGATAGTATTTTGGCTATGAGTTCTTGTACTTGTGAAGGTGAATATATTGCGCAAGATGAAATAGTAAAATGCTTTCAACAATACATTAAAAAAGATTACAAAAATTTACAAGCAACTGTTTTAAAGCTTGATACTATTAAACAATGCTTGAGTGATTTAGAATTGTTTGCTTTGATTTTAATTGTATATGAATATAATTTTATGAATTTGCAATTAAATAAAGCAAAAGAATATTTAGATGTTCTAAAACTTTTTAACAATTTGAATGATCAATGCAATGATTATATTAAAGAAAGAGAATTTATTTTATTAAGTAAAATGAAATCTAATGAAACTAAATATGCTTTTTCTCAAATTAGAGATAAAATGCTATATTATAATTATGAAAAAAGTACTATTTTTTCTTTAATATATTTTGACTATTTAGATTCTAAAAAAGTTATTGAGTTTTGCTCTAACATTAATTTTAATGCTTTTACTCAAGAAAAAACAATAAATGAAATTGTGTATATGAAGGCAAAAGCGTTAATTGCTTTAAATGAATTTGATCAGGCATTTGATGTTATTAGAAGTTATGACAAAAAAGATTTCAGATTTGTGACATTATTTGCTTATTGCATTGTTAAAAAGATGAATTATAAAATGAAGAGCAAAGAGATTGTTAATAAACTTTATATAGATACTGATGAATTTAAATTGTTAAAGAATGAACTTATAAACTACATTAAAACAATTAAACAAGAACAATGTGATTTATTTAATGTTGCTTTTTTGAGATTAATGCAATATGAAATTGATCGATGCGAAGAAGAAGTAATTGCAAATTACATCAAAAATTATTTATTAAAAGAGTTAGAAGAACTATCTTTTCCTCTATATGACAAATATATAAAAAATCGTTATTGTGAACTTCTAGGCAAATTATGTCGTTATAAAGATGCATATCAATTTTTATTGACAATAAATAATAATAACGATTAGAATAAAGAAAGTTGGTAACATATGAATGATTATTTTTTAAATTTAAATACTATTAATGAAAGAACATTTATTAATGAAATGTATGAGTATGCAAAATCTAATAATGTCCCTATTGTAACAAGCGAAGGCTTAGAGTTGATTAAACTAATAATCAAGTTGACTAATGCAAAAAAAATATTAGAAATAGGAACTGCAATCGCTTATACAAGCATTAGTTGTGCGTTAATTAATAAAGATATAACAGTTGATACTATTGAAAGAAATGACAAGATGTACGAACTGGCTTTAAAAAACATTAAAGCAATCGGTTTAGAAAATCGCATAAATGTTATCAATGAAGATGCGTTAAATGTTGATGTAACTACATTAAATAACGATTATGATTTAATTTTTATTGATGCTGCCAAAGCACAATACATTCGCTTTTTTGAAAAATACAACTTATTATTAAAAAGAGGGGGAATTATTATTAGTGATAATTTATTATTCCATGGTCTTGTTGAAAAAGATAATATAGAAGGAAAGGACTTAAGAGCATTAATCAGAAAAATTAAGAATTATAATTCGTGGTTAGAAGATAATAAAAACTTTGAAACTACGTTCTTAAGAATAGGTGATGGAATGGCAATAAGTATTAAAAAATAATGTTAGCAGTTGAAATTAAATCTATAGAAAATATTAATAAATATGATTGTGATATTATAATTATCCCAACTATTTTTTCTTCTAGCAAGAATTCATTAAAAGTTGATTTTTCTTTAATGAAAACTAATAAAAAAATCGCCTTGAATGTAGATAAAATAATTGAAGAAGACGAGATAGAAAGTTTAAAAGAATTCTTAAAAGAAACATTATTATGGAATGTTGATTATTATTTCTTTAGTGACATGAGCGTTTATTATATATTAAATAGCTATGGTGTACAAAATAAATTTGTTTTATGTTCTAAAACACTTTGTTGTTCAGTAAATGATATTAAGGAATATAATAAATTAGGGATTCAATGTTTGGTTTCTACAGAATTGACTTTGCAAAATATTATAGATATAAGCAATATTAATAATAATGCATTTTTAATTTATGGATATAGTAACATTTTTTACTCAAAGCGAAAATTAATTACTCTATTTGAGAAACAATTCAATTATAAGAGTAATAAAAGTGATTGTTACATTGTTGAAGAAACAAGAAAAGAAAAATATCCAATAACGGAAACAAAAAATGGAACTTTTATTTATACTCCTTATAGATATTATTTATTTGAAGAAATGAAACAAATTGACAAAAATAATATTTTTATTATTGCTAGTGATTTATTAACAGAAGATGAAGTATTGAAAGTAAGTAAAATTTATTATAGATCGTTTGAAAATAATTTTAATAATAAATATTTAATAAAACTAAAGAATTTGAATGATAATATAAATCATCATTTCTTATATATAAGACCTTCTATTTTAAAGGAGACCAATAATGAATAAAAATATTGAATTATTAGCCCCAGCTGGTTCTTTAGAAAAACTAAAAATTGCTATATTATATGGTGCAAATGCTGTATATATTGGTGGAAAAAAATTTAGTTTAAGAGCGAGAGCAAATAATTTTTCATTAGAAGACATAAAAGAAGCATGTGATTTTGCGCATAAACATAATGCTAAAGTTTATGTAACAATGAATATTATCCCCCATGATGATGATTTTGAAGGATTAAATGAGTATTTGAAATATTTACAAGATGTAAAAGTCGATGCAATAATCACATCAAGTTTGTATATTATAAATACCTGCTTAAATATTGCTCCAAAAATTGAAGTTCACTTGAGTACACAATTATCAACTTCCAATTCTGAGTCTATTAAGTTTTATGAGAAATTAGGAGTAAAACGTGTTGTTTTAGCTAGAGAAGTTTCATTAAAGCAAATGAAAGAAATTAAAAAAAAATCAAATTTGCCACTTGAGGTTTTTATTCATGGAGGCATGTGTAGCTCATACTCTGGTCGTTGCATGTTAAGCAATCATATGGTTAATCGTGATGCTAATAGAGGTGGTTGTGCTCACTCATGTAGATGGAATTATGATTTGTTTAATAATAATATAAAAATTAATCAAAATGAATATTATCATATAGGTTCAAAGGATTTATGTGCTATACAAGTAATTAAAGAAATGATAAATATTGGAGTTGATTCTTTTAAAATTGAAGGGAGAATGAAATCTGATTATTACATTGCTACAATTGTTAGAGCATATAGAAATTTAATTGATAGTATTCTTATTGGTAACAATATTGATTATGAATATTTTAATAAGGAAATTTCTAAAGCAGAGAATAGGGCATCATCAATTGGCTTTTTAAAAGGTGATGTAACAGTAAATGAGCAGCTATATGATCGCGATGAAACTCCAACAAAAGAATTTGTTGGAATAGTTAAGAATTATGATGAAATAAATAAGACTTGTTTAATTGAGCAAAGAAATTATTTTAAAATAGGGGATACTTTAGAATTTTTTGGACCAAAATTAAAGAATACATTAATGTTAGTTCAAACAATTCAAGACAATGAAGGCAATTATTTGGATGCTGCTAGACATCCTAAACAATTAATAGTTTTGCATATTGATTTCAAAGTGAGTGAAAATGATATGATACGTTTAGTTAAATAAAACTTAACTTTAAGTTATTTTTATACTTTGTATTATATAATTAGTTAACATTGAATTTCTTTATGATATTTCATGTTATCTCCCCTTTTTGATGCCCCTTTTTAGGGGCCTTATTTTTTTATTTTTTTGTCAATAGTTTTTGAAAATGTCCTAATTTTTTTTGACATTAAAAAAATAATTTGATATAATAATGTTATAATTATTAAGGAAGTGATTTTATGGGAACAAATGATCCTTTAATGGAACCTTTAGAAGGTTATAATAAAGTTTATAAAGAGTTGTTTAAAAAAAATGCAGAAGAATATTTTGATACATTAGTAAAAAAGACACAAATTAAAACCTTAGATAACAAGCATACAGTAAATGAATATAATATAAAAGTTGCTAAGATTAACGCTTTAAATAAATTAGTAAGTAAGAAAAAAGGAGTCAGAGGGTTCTTTATTTTCTTAATGGTTATATTGGCGATTGCCGCAATTGCTTTTATTGCTTCTGCAATAACAAAACTGGTTAATTTAATTATTGGTATTTCTATTCCTATAGTTTCAGTTATATTATTTGTTATTTTATTAATGGCGATTATCAAAAAGATTAATCCTAAAATCAAATCATTTGCAGAACAAAAAACCAAATTTGAAGAAGAAGCACAGATATTATTAAATAATGCTTGGGAACAAATGGCTCCAATAAATGCTATTTATGACTGGGGTATTCCAGGAGAACTAATTAATAGAACAATACCTGTCATTGAATGGGATAAATATTTTGATGTAAAAAAGTATCAATATTTACATGAAAAATTTGGTTTTGAACCTAATAATGATAAAAACATTTCAACGTATTATTGCCTATCAGGTTCAATTTTAGGGAATCCATTTTTAATTTGTAAAGACTATAGGCAATCATGGATTCAAAAACAATATGATGGCTATTTAACAATTAGTTGGACAGAAAGAGTGAGAACAGATAATGGCTATAAAACTGTAACGAGAACGCAAACTTTACATGCATCTCTTACTCGTCCTGCACCATCATATAACTTTGAAACTTATTTAGTATATGGAAATGAAGCTGCGCCAGATTTGAAGTTTTATCGTAATCCAAGCGAAATTAATGGCAAAAACGAAAAACAAGTAGAAAAAATGGTAAGACAAGGTTCAAAAAAATTAGAAAAAAAATCAGAAAAAGCAATAATAAATAATCAAGGCTATACAAAACTTGGTAATGATGAATTTGAAGTGTTATTTGGTGGCTCTAATAGAAATAATGAGATTCAATATCGTTTATTGTTTACTCCTTTAGCCCAAAATAATCTTTTGGATTTAATTAAGAATCCTATTCCTTATGGGGATGATTTCTACTTTGAAAAAGATTTGAAAATAAATTATATTCAATCAAAGCATTCTCAATATTTTGATTATTTAGCTAACCCGACTACATTTGTTCATTATGATTGTGAATTTGCAAAAAAGAATTTTGTTGAATATATGGAAAAGTTTTTTGAAGGCTTTTATTTTGATATGGCTCCATTAATGAGTATACCACTTTATCAGCAAACTAAAACAAGAGATTTTATTTATAATAAAGATTTTGATACTAATGTTTCAACATATGAACATGAAGCTATGGCTAATTCGTTTAATGCTAATTATTTAAAACCTGATAATGCTGATACTCCATCAATCTTAAAAACAACATTTACTGGCAAAGTAGGTAATGCTGATAACGTTAACATTAATGCTTATGCTTTTGACGCTCAAAAAAGATTAACATATGTTTCAAAATTAGGTGGAGATGGACTATTCCATAATGTACCCGTTTATTGGTTTGAATATGTTCCTGTTGAAAAACAAACTAAAATGATGATAGAAGCAAAGAATAGTTCGAGAAATGAATTTAATTATTTTATTAATAATGGAGCATTTTCTTCAATAATTAATAGACTTTCAGAACATGATGCTTGCTTATATGAACGTGGATTATTTGCTGTTTTATTAAATGAAGCAATATCTAAAAATGATGTTGACTCTATAAATAATGTATATAAAGAGAATAGTAGTATTGAAACTACTATTGGTAGTGAGCAAATAGCGAAAGGTATTCAAAAAGAAATTGATGAAATTAGAGCAATTAATGGATCGAATATTGAAGATGTCGAAAGATTAGTAAATAAATTAAACGACAAGAATATTCAAAGCAAAGAAGTAGAAGCTTCTGATGATGATATTGAAGCAGATGATAAGAAATTAAATATTGAAGAAAAAAAGAATGACATCGATGACGAAGATGATTCAAATGAATAGAAAAGGAGAATTTAACTATGGCAAATTTATTAGATGAAGAAACTGGTCCAATTAGAGAAGAAGGAAAAGATGTTAATGTAATTGCTAAACAAATTCCTGTTAAAGTAGGAGTAGGTTCAACAATTTTTGAAATTGTATTATGGGTATGTGGAATTATTCCTGGGTTAATTTTCTTAATTAAAAAGATTAAAGCAGGCACTTATTTAAGACAACTTGAACA
Source organism: uncultured Bacilli bacterium (assembly GCA_934096585.1). GTDB lineage: Bacteria > Bacillota_I > Bacilli_A > ML615J-28 > CAG-698 > CAKOMG01. Next base: position 122,887 of record CAKOMG010000003.1, on the reverse strand, counting down.
AAAAATTCAACATGATGCTTCACAAATTGACAATTATTTAGAACAACGTGTTGTAATTTTATCTAATTTAGCTAAACTAGTTGACAAAGCAGTAACATTAGATAAAGAAACATTCACAGCCATTGCAGAAGCACGTGCAGGAAAACATGTTACTGATGGTGATGAAATGGCAAATGAAGCAGCAAAAGCTGATAAAGTAGAAGCAAAATTGAATTTAGCTTTTGAAAATTATCCAGATTTAAAAGCGCATCAAGAAATTGCTGATGCTATTCAACAAAACTCTTATTTACAAAAAGAAATTACTGCAGCTCGTGAACAATATAATGACACAGTAAATATTTGGAATAGAGATATTCAAGTATGGCCTACTAAAATGATTGTTGCTGCTAAAAATGGATATACTACTAGAATTCCATTTATTGCTTCAAAAGAAATTAAAGAAAAAGCAAGAGATGTATTTTTCTAGTATGAAGTAATATTTAATTTCTTAAATTATAATAATCTTAGTCAAATTATTATATTTAGCATTACATAGTTTAATGTAATGCTTTTTTGTTAAAAAAATATTTAAAAAAAGCAATAAACGTGATATAATATTATGAGTTTATTACAAAAGAGGTTCTATTATGACATTAAATGATTTATCTGTTGGATCATCAGCAATTATTGTTAATGTAGGAGGTGATGGCGCCTTACGTCAACACTTTTTAGATATGGGTGTTATTCCAGGAGTTCCTGTAACCATTATAAAATACGCTCCGATGGGAGATCCGTTAGAAATTTTAATACATGGCTATGAATTAACATTAAGAATTGATGATGCAAAAAAAATTGAAATTAAACCTATTGAAACAATTGAAATTAATAATGAGACAGCCACTATAACAACTGATTTACATCCAGGATTAGGTGAAAACGGAATATTTCACGATAAAACTTGCGAAAATCCATTGCCTAAAAATACTTTATTAACTTTCGCTCTTGTTGGAAATCAGAATTGTGGGAAAACAACATTATTTAATCAATTAACCGGATCAAATCAACACGTTGGAAATTTTCCTGGTGTTACAGTTGATAAAAAAAGTGGAGCTATAAAAAAGTACAGCGATACTGTTGTTACAGATTTGCCTGGTATATATTCATTATCGCCTTATAGTTCTGAAGAAATAGTTTCAAGAAAATTTATTCTTGATGAAAAGCCTAAAGGAATTATTAACATTGTTGATGCAACAAATATAGAAAGAAATTTATATTTAACTTTGCAATTAATGGAATTAAATATACCAATGGTTGTTGCACTAAATATGATGGATGAAGTGCGTGGCAATGGTGGCACAGTTTATATAAATAATATGGAAAATATGTTAGGTGTTCCTGTTATACCAATTTCTGCTGCAAAAAATGAAGGAGTCAATGAATTGGTTGAACATGCAATTCATGTTGCAAAATATCAAGAAAAGCCAATAGTTAACGATTTTTGTGATAAAGAAACAAATAATGGAGCGATACATCGTGCAATTCATGGCATAATGGAATTAATCGAAGATCACGCTAAAAATGCTGAACTTCCAATTCGCTTTGCAGCTACAAAGTTAATTGAAGGAGATTTGTTTATTACTGAAAGCTTAAAGTTATCCCAAAATGAAAAAGAAATGATAGAACATATAATCGTTCAAATGGAAGAAGAAAGCGGTATTGATAGACAAGCTGCAATTGCATTTATGCGTTTTTCATTTATAGAATCTGTTGCAAAAAAATGTGTTGTAAAACCACATGAAAGTAAAGAACATAAAAGAAGTCAAAAAATTGATAAGATTTTGACAGGAAAATATACAGCCATTCCAATGTTTATTGCAATTATGGCTTTAATATTCTTTTTAACTTTTAACGTAATTGGTGGAGGACTACAAAAATTATTGGAATTAGGTATTGACAAATTAACAGAAGTTGTTGATAAAATGTTTACTAATGCTAATGTTAATCCAATTATTCATTCATTAGTCATTGATGGAATATTTAATGGTGTTGGTTCTGTTTTGAGCTTTGTTCCTATAATTGTTATTTTATTTTTCTTTTTATCATTATTAGAAGATTCAGGCTATATGGCACGTGTTGCTTTTGTTATGGATAAACCTTTGCGTAAAATAGGTTTATCTGGAAGAAGCATTGTCCCAATGCTTATTGGATTTGGATGTACTGTTCCTGGCGTAATGGCAAGTAGAACTTTACCATCTGAACGTGATAGAAAAATGACAATTTTATTAACTCCTTTTATGAGTTGCACAGCAAAACTACCGATATATGGTTTAATTGCTAATACTATTTTTTCAAAAAATATAGCTTGGTTAGTAATATTAGGTTTATATTTGCTTGGCATTGTAATGGCAATTATTGTTGCAATTGTTTTTAAAAAATTTATTTTTAAGGGAGAGGCGATACCATTTGTTATGGAATTGCCAAATTATAGAGTTCCTGGAACAAAAAATGTTTTACAATTATTATGGGAAAAAGCAAAAGATTTTTTACAAAGAGCTTTTACAATTATTTTTCTTGCTTCAATTGTTGTTTGGTGCCTAAAGTCATTTGACTTTAAATTAAATTACACAACTGACACATCTAAAAGTATTTTAGCAACATTTGCTAACTTAATTGCACCTATTTTTAAGATTCAAGGATTTGATGATTATCGAATTGTGACGGCTCTTATTACAGGATTTATAGCAAAAGAAAGTGTTAGTTCGACTTTGACAGTATTGTTTGGCTCAACAGAAGCAATTGCTGCATCATTAACTATGTTATCAGCTTTATCATTTTTATCATTTTGCTTATTGTATACTCCATGTGTGGCTGCAATTGCTGCTATTAGAAGAGAACTAGGAAAAAAATGGGCTTTAATTATTGTTGTCTTTCAATGTGCAATTGCTTGGATTGTATCACTTCTTATATATGCAATAGGATTATTAATCACAATATTATGATTTTAAATTTAAATTTGCCCTCAATTATTATTTTAATTATTGTATTAATTTGTGTATTTTTACAACTTTTTGTTCATATCAAAAAAGGAACTAATAAAGCTAAATGTTATCATTGCTCTTGTTCTAATTGCAATGTACATTGTGATTATGAGTATATATTGAAAAAAAATAATATGAAAAATCCTAAAGAAGTAGAAGAACTGGAAAAAGAGTTTGAACCTAATTATTCAGCTTATAAAAAAATATTTTATGATAATAGTTTGACAACTAATATTAAAAATGAAAAAATTTTATTATTTAAGAGAACACTTGATAATAGAATAATAAGCATTATTAGAATACTTGATAATCATATATTTTTCATTATTAAAGCAAACGAAAAAAATAAGGAAATTGAGATGCGATTGTTAAGGGAATTATTAAATTATTTAAAAAAGAAAAAAATCAAGAATATATTTATCTATAATGAAAATGATTTAAATGAACATACTATTTTAAATTGCAATTGCACTCTTAAATCGGTTGAGTTATTAAAAGATGAAGAATTATATTTAAAACGATTCTCAATTACTTTATAGAGTTTTTAAACCTCATTTTTTGAGGTTTTTTATTTTTTTAATCTATTAATTGAAGAAAACAAATTAATAATTTAATAGGAAATATTTAATAAATAAATAGGTCTTTTTCTACTTTTTTTATTAAAAAAAATAACGTTTTCAATATTTTTTGTATTTTTAATAAATTTTTAATAAAATAGTAATATTCACATTAAAAAAGGACAAATATTACAGTTTTATCCTTAATTTGCTCTTAAAACGATAATTTTAATAAAAATTGATGTCTTTTTCGTAAACACTTTCACTTTCGGATGTATTCAAAATTTTACAAAAAAATGGTATAATTATACAATCTAGAATTATATTTAAGATGAAAATATGAAAAAAGGAAGAAAAAATGAAAAAATTAATTAATGTGTTATGTGTCATTGTGCTATTATTTCTTTTTAGTGGCCTTATCGGATGCAAAAATGAGACTAATTATGAAGGTCAAGTTAAAGTAATATTTAATCTTGAAGGAGGCAAATACCATGAAAGTGGTTTAAGTTTCATTAATTACTATAATTACGAAGAAGGTGAGCCACATTTAATCTTTGATCCACAAAGTTTATCTGGTAAACCAGTTACAAAGGATAGTTATTCTTTTGGAGGATGGTATCAAACTAGAGAAGAAATTGATGGTAAGATTAAGTATTCAGATCCGTGGGATTTTGAAAATGATATTGTGCAAGGTGATGAACTTGTCTTATACGCTAAATGGAATAGATACACTTATGTAGTTGGCTATAAAGATGAAAATGGTAATTTCATTACTAAAGGAACTTATTATGTTGATGAAGGTGAAAAATTTAAAGATACAAAAAAATTTACTAATAGAAATGGTTATACGTTAATTGGCTATGAAGATGTTAACGGTAATTTATTTGATGTTGCTTCATTTACTCATCCTGGAGATGCTATGGAACAAGTGATAATTATTTGTAAATATATCAAAGGTATTTTTAGTGTTGTCAACAATGCAAAAGAATTAATTAAAAACAAAAATAATAATATTTATTTAAACGCAAATATAGATATGGAAGGTCAATCATTAAATTTTGGTGATTATTCTAAAGTTTTTATGGGCAATGGTCATACTATTTCAAATGTTGTGATTAGTTATTCGGCTCAAAAAAATGATTTGAAAAATGATTTTAATGATTCTACGCAAAAAAGTTTAATGATTAGTTTATTCGGTGAAATGAACAACGCAATTGTTCAAGATGTTATTTTCGAAAATGTAAGTGTTGATATTAAAACATTATACTCAAATACTTATAAAATTTATTTAGCTCCAATTGCTACACAATTAACAAATTCAACTATAAAGAATGTTAAATTTACAGGAACGTATGTTATATCTAGTCTTCCTGATAGCATGAATCAAGAAGAAGATGTAATTGTGTGTGAAGATAAAGTTTATTATGTTAAAGATAATAATTCAATTGTTGAGACAACAATTGTTGAATTAAGATTAAAATAGGAGGTTAATATGAAAAACTTTAAAAAAATATTTATTTTACTATTAATTTGTGCACTTGCTTTAGTGCTTGTAGGATGTAATCCTAAAAATGAACCTGGAAAAAAGGTTTATTATGACAATGAAACAGATAAGTTAATCTTTTCTACTCAAGAATTAGATAAAGTATTTAATCCATTCTTTTCAACAAGTGCTACTGACTCAAATGTTGTTGGTATGACACAAATAGGAATGTTAAGTAATGATGCTAAAGGAAATCCAGTTTATGGAGATAATGAAGCAGTAGTTACAAAAGATTTACAAATAATTACTGATGGGGTAAAAGATGTAAACCAAACTACAACATATTATTTTGTTTTGAAAAACAATGTTAGATTTTCAAATGGATCATATTTAACTATGAAAGATGTTTTATTCAATTTATATGTTTACTTGGATCGTGCATACACAGGTTCATCAACTATGTATTCGACTGATATTGTTGGCTTGAATGCTTATCGTACACAAGAAATAGACAAAAATGAACAAGATAATTTCAATGTTAAATTTGAAATTAAAGCAAGCCAAAGAATTTCTGCTTTATCTGATGCATGCGATGAAATCTTAAAAGAACACAAAAATTCTGAGAGTGTTGATAGTGCTGCTTTAAGAGGCTATTTAGTTAGTTATGCCGATGCATTAAAAGGCACAGAAGCATACGAAACATTTGCAAATATTGTTGATGATTATGATAAAACATTAGAACTATTTAATGAAGAATTAAATGCTGACTATTCTAATGCTCTTAATCTTTATGAAACTACTAAGTTTTATGATGAAGAAGGAAAAGAATATGCTAATCTTTTTACAACTGATGTAGAAGTTTTCTTATATAACGAAGGTTATATTTCATGGAACAAAAAAGAAAAGACATTATTGTCTTCAATTACAAATGATTTATCTACATTGAAAAAATGGACAAAAGAACAAGCAATTCAATATATTTTAAATGACAAAATTCCTGATTCAATTGTAGAAATTTTAAATTATTGGAATACTGCCGTTAATTTAAAAGAATTTATAACAAATCAAGAAATTGAAAAATACTTTGCTGGTAATACAACACGTAAATTCCCTAATATTGAAGGAATTAAATTTATTAATAGAAAAGCTCCAGTAACTGTAAATGGTGTTACTTATGATGTTCCTGAATATAATGAAGATGGTTCGGTTAAATCAGGTAATGAAGTATTATCAATCACAATTAATGGTGTTGACCCTAAAGCAATTTGGAACTTTTCATTTGCTGTTGCACCTATGTATTATTATTCAGATGAAGAACATATAAAGAAATTTGATTATGAAAGCAACTTTGGTGTTGAATATAATAGCCAAACATTTATGCAAAAAGTAATTAACAGTCCTGACAAAATCGGTGTTCCAGTAGGAGCTGGTGCATATGCAGCATCAAAATCTGATGGTGGTATTCAAAATATTAAGGGTAGTGATTTCTATAATTTAGGTGTTGTTTATTTTGAAAGAAATCCATATTTCATTATGGGACCTGCTAAAATAAAACAAATTAGATTCCAAGTTACACCTAATTCACAAATGCTAAACTCATTGTATAGTAAGAAGGTAGACTTTGTAGAACCAAATGCTAAACCTGAAACAATTACTGAATTAAATGACAAAAAAGATCAAGGAATTGGTAATAAATCAATTACGACAATGGGTTATGGATATATTGGCGTTAATGCTGGTAAAGTTCCAGATTTAAAAGTACGTCAAGCTATTATGCATTCAATTAATACATTAGAAACTGTTTCTTACTACAAAACTACTGCAAAAGCAATTTATAGATCAATGTCTAAAGAAAGTTGGGCATATCCTGATGGATGTACTGCTTATTATCCTTTTGTTGGGGGACCTGTTCCTGAAGATTTATCTGTTGTAAATCCTGATTATGCTGAATATGTTACAGAATTAGGATTAAATACAGGTGATGTAATGACAGAAGCACAACAATTAGCGTTCATCAGAAAGTTAGTAGAAGATGCAGGATATACTTTAAATTCAAACGGAGTATATGTTAAAGGTTCAAATATTTTAAAGTATACATTCACTGTAGCTGGTGAAACAGATGACCATCCAGCTTGGTTAGCTTTAACACATGGCGGAGCTTTACTTAATAAGGCAGGATTCCAAATCACTGTTACAACTGATGCACAAGCATTACAAAAATTGGCTAGTGGTGCATTAACAGTTTGGGCAGCTGCTTGGGGTTCAACAATTGATCCAGATATGTATCAAGTTTATCATAAGGATTCTCTAGCAACTTCGACTCTTAACTGGGGTTATAAACAAATTCAAGCTAATGTTGGTGGTAAATATGATACTGAAAAAGCATTAATTGATGAACTATCAGAATTGATTGATTTGGGACGTCAAACTACAGTTAGAGAAGATAGAGAAGTAATTTATTCACAAGCTCTAGATATTGTTATGCAACTTGCAATTGAATTACCAACATATCAAAGAGATGATTTATTTGCATATAATACTGATAAAATTGACACTTCAACATTCAATCAAAGTCCATCCGCATTCAAGGGTTTAACAAGTGATTTACACAACGTATCATTAGTCGTTGAGAGATAATTGAGGAAAGGTAATGTTTAAATATATTTTAAAAAGACTATTAATATCAATCGTAATTCTGTTTGGTGTTTCCGTTATTATATATTCTTTAGTAAGGATGATGCCAGCAGATTACGTTGATAATAAATTTGCAGCTCAATTGAATACTGGAGCTATAACTCAAGAACAAATAGATGAATACAAAAAAGCCTACGGAATAGATGATGATAGTTTTAAAGGAATTATTGTTGGATATTCTAAATGGATTAACTCTTTATTACATGGTAATTTAGGTATTTCTTTCAAATATCAAAAACCTGTTGCCCAAGTAATAGGGGAAAATATGTGGATATCATTTGCTATTGCCTTAGTTGCTACAGTATTACAATTTTTGATAGCTATTCCTTTAGGAATTACTAGTGCTACGCACCAATATTCGGCCCTTGATTATGTTGTAACAATATTTACTATGATAGGTATTTCTTTACCAACATATTTCTTTGCGGCTGTAGCCATTAAATTCTTTGCAATGGATTTAGGGTGGCTTCCTAATAGTGGGCTAATTGATCCAGCCGCAAACTATACAAAAGATTTTGCGGGGATGATGGCTAAATTTGGTGATATTTGCGAACATTTAGTTTTACCAATTTTTGTAAGTGTAATTTTATCAATTGGTGGCTTAATGAGATATACAAGAACAAATACATTAGAAGTTCTTAATGCTGATTACATTAGAACAGCAAGAGCAAAAGGTTTATCTGAACATAAAGTTGTTTATAAACATGTTTTTAGGAATACTTTAATTCCCCTTGCTACATTACTTGCAGGAATTTTGCCTTCACTATTTGGTGGTATGATGATAACAGAACAAGTATTTGGTATAGATGGTATTGGTCGTCTTGCTTACCAAGCGTTAAGAGAAGGAGATGTTCCATTTGTAATGGGATATAATATGTTTTTAGCTGTGTTAACTATTATCGGAACTTTATTTTCTGATATTATGTATTCTGTAGTTGACCCACGAGTTAAGTTAGGAAAGTAGGTATAGTATGGAAGAAAATAAAGAAATATTAGAAAATTTAGAAGAAATTGAAGAAGAAAATAATTCGAAAAATGATAATAAACCAGATGATAATGTAGAAACGTTTAAAGAAATGAGCCCAATGCAATTGATTTTACGTCGTTTCTTTAGATCTAAATTATCAATTGTTGGATTAGTTATGATTGTATTTCTATTTTTGTTCTCCTTTTTAGGACCTGTTATTTATTCTAAATGGGGTGAAACTGAATGGGATACTACTCCAAGCATTTCATCAGTTGTTCAAGGTTATACAAAAGATGGAACAAATGGTAAAATTAGTATTACTGAAGTTATCTATTCTCAATCAGATACTAACACATTAGCATCTCCTAGTAAAAATCATTTCTTAGGAACTGATAACAATGGATTTGATGTCTTTGTTAGATTGATGTATGGTGGAAGAATCTCTCTTACTATTGGTTTTATTGTTGTTATATTAGAAACTCTTATTGGTATATTACTTGGAGGTCTTGCTGGATATTTTGGTGGTTGGGTTGATAATTTGATCATGAGAATTGTTGATATATTTACTTGTATACCAACATTACCAATTTTATTAATTGCTTCATCAGTAATTGATTCATGGAATATTGATCCAAATAGTAATGCACGTATTTATATATTGATGGTTATGATAACAATATTTAGTTGGAGTGGTACTGCTAGAATTGTCCGTGGACAAATTTTATCGTTACGTGAACAAGAATATATGGTGGCCGCAGAAGTTATGGGACTTCCAACTAGCAGAAAAATTTTTAAACATTTAATTCCGAATGTAATGCCTCAATTGATTGTATCAATGACATTAGGCTTAGGTAGTGTAATTTTATATGAATCTACATTATCTTATTTAGGATTAGGTGTTCAATTACCTAAGGCTGCATGGGGTACAATGATTGCAACTTCTAATGATCCAATTATTTTGCAATATCATGCAAATATGTGGCTTCCAGCAGGTATTTTAATTGTAATTGCGGTTTTAGGATTTAATTTTGTAGGAGATGGCTTAAGGGATGCAATGGATCCTAAAGCTAAGAAATAAATATGAAAAAGAATAATAACTATATTGATATACGTGAAAGCCGCAAAATTATTAAATATAATCTTGCGCAAATGCGTTATTACGAAAAACTTAAAAGACGTAAAGTAAGTTTAGAAGAATATACAACAACAATGAAAGACCCTAATAACATCATCGAAATAGAAAATTTAAAAACTTGTTTCTTTACTGATAATGGAACAGTTGAAAGTGTAAATGGAGTTTCATTTGTAATTCCTAAAAATAAAATTGTTGGTGTTGTTGGAGAATCAGGATGTGGAAAAAGTGTGACGAGCTTGTCTATTATGCAATTAGTACAAGCACCACAAGGCCAAATTGTTGGTGGATCAATTAGATTTAATTCAAATGATTTGGGATATGATGAAAATGGTAATAAACTTGCTTATGATGTAGTTAAAATGCCAACAAACGAAATGTATAAAATTCGTGGAAAAGATATTACAATGATTTTTCAAGAACCTATGACTTCTTTAAATCCTGTATTTACTATAGGTAATCAATTAGATGAAGTATCTTTTATTCATTCATCTAACTTAACTAAAGAAGAAATTAAAGCAAAAAGCATTGAAATGTTAGTTAAAGTTGGCATTGCTAATTCAGAACATGTGTATGATATGTATCCTCATGAGTTAAGTGGTGGAATGCGTCAACGTGTTATGATTGCAATGGCTTTAGCTGGAAATCCTAAATTAATTATTGCGGATGAACCAACAACAGCTCTAGATGTAACAATTCAAGCTCAAATATTAGAATTATTGAAAGAAATACAAGAACGTGAACAATGTTCAATAATGCTTATAACTCATGATTTAGGTGTTATTGCGGAAATGGCTGATGAAGTAGTAGTAATGTATGCGGGAAGAATTATTGAAAAAGGAACAGTAAAAGAAATTTTTCATAACCCAATGCATCCATATACTATTGGCTTACAAAAGAGTAAACCTTTAATTACTTCTGATGAAAATAAGCCTTTATATTCAATTCCAGGCCAAGTTCCAAACCCAATTAATTTGCCTGATATGTGTTTTTTCAAAAATCGTTGTAACAAATGTTTTGAAAAATGTAATGGAAAATATCCACAATTAGTTAAGGTTTCACCAACGCATTATGTTTCATGCTATTTGTATGATGAGGTTAATCATGAATAATGAATATATTTTAGAAGTTAATAATTTGTCTACATCATTTCCAATTAAAAAAAGTTTATTTGGAAAAACTTTGGAATCTTTAAAAGCTGTGGACAACGTTTCCTTTAAAATTAAACCTGGAACAACTTTAGGAATTGTTGGAGAATCTGGATGTGGAAAAACAACATTAGGAAGAACTATTTTAAAACTTTATGAACCTAATAATGGAGAAATTATTTTTAAAGGTGAAGATATTACTCATTTTAATAAAAAACAAATGATGAAATATCGTACAGACATTCAATACATATTTCAAGATCCATATTCATCATTACCACCAAGAATGACAGTTGGTGAAATAATTGGTGAAGCTGTTAAAGTACATAATATTGTACCAAAAGAAGAAGTTCATGAATATGTAATTGAAATGATGGAAAAATGTGGTTTACCAGCAAGATTCTATGATCGTTATCCTCACGAATTTAGTGGAGGGCAACGTCAGAGAATTTGTATTGCACGTGCTTTGGCTGTAAAACCTAAACTTGTAATATGTGATGAACCTGTTAGTGCACTTGATGTTTCAATTCAAGCCCAAATTATTAATTTGCTTAAAGAACTTCAAAATACACTAGGATTAACATACATATTTATTTCTCATGATCTTAGTGTTGTAAAATATATTACTGATAATATTTTGGTTATGTATTTAGGTAATGTGATGGAATACGGGAAAACAAGTGATATTTTTAATAATCCACTTCATCCATATACAAGGGCATTATTTAGTGCTGTGCCTGTTCCTGATCCGGATTTTAAAATGAATCGTATTATTTTAGAGGGCGATATTCCTTCACCTGCTAACCCACCAAAGGGATGTAAATTTCATACAAGATGTCATGAATGTAGAAATGCATGTGGAGTAATTCAACCTAAGTGTACTTATTTTGAAAATGAACATTATGTATGTTGTCATTTGTATGATAATACAATTGATTTAGATAAAGATTATAATGAAGAATTAAATAAAGAAACTGATGAAGACACTTCAAAAAACGAAAATCTTTAATTCTTTTTGAAAATTATTGAGGTTAAAATGAAAAATAAATACAAGAAAGATGATGGCCGTACAATTTATGATATGTCAAATGTAGGGAATCATAAAATAAAAATAGATAAAAAAGATAATTTGAATGTTTCTAAAAAAGAAACAAGAGCAATGATTAAAGCTGCTTTTGAAGCTTATTTACCTAGATTTCTAACATTTATCATAGGCTTTGGAATTGCTTTCTTGATTATTTATTTTTGGTTAAAATAGAAAGGTTAATAATTATGCAAAAAATGAAGAGAGTTTTCTTATTATCATTGATTTTTGCAATTATGTTTGCAATTGTTGGATGTGGTTCAACGAATTCTAATGATAATAAAGCAAGTGATGAATTACAAATTTTTAACACAGATTTAAAGTTAACTCAGGAGCAAATGCTATCAAAAATTAAGGCTGATAAAATTAAAGAAAATGGTGGCTATGCAGATAATGATGAAATTATTGTAATGCTTTCACTTGAAAAAGAAGCATTGATTGATACTTATTTAGAACAATTTTCTAATCAATATAATGATGTTAGTAGTTATGCTGAATCTCCTACTGGACAATCACAAATTTCGAAAATTGAAAGAGAACAAGGAGAGTTAATCAATCAATTAAACAATAGCAACTTAATATTAAGTGTTGAGCATTGCTATCAAACTATTATAAATGCTATTGCTGTTAAAATTAAATATAAAAATTTTAAAAAAATATCACAACTAAATACTGTTTCTAATGTCATAATAGCAGATACATTTAATAAACCTCAAACAACAAACGATATATCTTATAATGTTGTTGAGAATATTGTTGATGTTTATGAAACAGGTATTTATAAATCTGATAGTGTAAGTTTTACAGGTAAAGGAACTAGCGTTGCTATTCTTGATTCTGGATTTGATTGTAGTCATGAAGTTTTTAATAGAAGCTTAAGTGATGATGAAATTGCTATTACTCAAAAAACTGTTTCTAGCGTTTTGAATGAAACTAATGCAAAAAAAACAACACAAAACCTAGATTTACTTGATGTTTATTATAGTAATAAAATTCCATTTGTATATGATTATGCTGATAAAGATAGTGATATATTCCCATATGATTCTGAACATGGTACACATGTTGCTGGTATTATAGGAGGCAAAAGCGATACAATTACAGGTGTTGCTATTGATACGCAATTAGTTCTATTAAAAGTATTTCCTGATTTAGACTCTGGTGCCAACACCGATGATATCTTAGCAGCTTTAGAAGATGCAGTTTTACTAGGTGTAGATTGTATTAACTTATCTCTTGGCTCATCTTGTGGATTTTCAAGAGAAGTAGATGAGGTACAAATTAATAAAGTCTATGATAAAATTGGTGAAAGTGGTATTAATTTACTTACAGCTGCATCAAATGATTATTCATCTTCATTTGGAGGTGCTCAAGGTGATACTAACTTTGTTACAAATCCTGATTCAGCAACTGTAGGTTCACCTTCAACATATGCTGCATCATTGTCAGTTGCATCTATTAGCGGTGTTAAATCAAAGTATTTAGTTGCTAATAATAATAATGTTGTATTTTATAAAGAATCAAATTCAATTAGCGGTAAAGAAGGTGACTTCTTTAAAGAATTATATACTGCACTTGGAAAAAGTACAGACGAAGATATTGAACTTGAGTATGTTACTATTCCTGGTGTTGGTAAAAGAATAAATTATACTGGTGATATCGATGTTAAAGGTAAAATTGCTTTAGTAAGAAGAGGAGATAATTCCTTTGAGGACAAAGCCTTACAAGCTAAAAACGCAGGTGCTGTTGCTTGTATAATTTATAACAATATTGATGGCGATATTATGATGTCAATGGGTAAAACAGATCATATTCCAACAATCTCGATTTCAAAAGATGATGGAACTATATTAGCTGCAAAGTCGTCTGGTACTTTAAAAATTAGTTATAAAAATCAAGCAGGACCATTTATGTCTGACTTCTCAAGTTGGGGTCCTACTCCTGATTTAAGATTAAAACCTGAAATTACTGCTCATGGAGGTAATATTAAATCTAGTATCCCTGGCGGTAAATATGATAATTTATCAGGTACCTCAATGGCTACACCAAACTTATGTGGTGTAATGGTGTTGATTAGACAATTCTTAAAGGAAAAATACCCTACTAAAACAGCTAAAGAAATCTCTGTTCTTGCAAATCAATATATGATGTCAACTGCATCCATAATTATAAATGAAGAAGGCAATCCTTATTCACCGCGTAAACAAGGCGCTGGTCTTGCCTCATTATTTAACGCTGTTAATACTAAAGCTTATTTAACTGTTGATGGCAATGAAAAGAGTAAATTAGAATTATTCGATGATAAAACTAGAAGTGGTATTTACAATATGGAATTTAATGTTGTGAATACATCTAATGAAACATTAAAATATACCCTAAGCTTGATTGGTATGACTGAATCTGTTTCAACAAGTGATGAAACACATGTACGTGAAATGGCTCAATTACTTGATGGAAAAGCTACATTCAGTGTTAAAGAAAATGGTAAAATTGTTGATAATATATTAACAGTCGGACCAAATCAAACGGCTAAAGTGACTGTTAAATATGTTTTAACAGAAAAAGATAAACAAACTATTGATAAACTATTCCCTTATGGAATGTATGTTGAAGGTTTTGTTAAACTTGAAAATAATGAAACTGATGGTATAGATTTAAATATTCCATTCTTGGCGTTTTATGGTGATTGGCTAGAAGCTCCTTTATTTGATAAAACTTATTATGAAGTAGAAAGCGAAGCTCATGATGCTTCAATTGATGAAGAAGATAAAATTAAAGCAGATTATTTTGCAACAACACCATATGGATCATACTACTATAATTATATCATTCCACTTGGAACATATTTATATGATATTGATACAAACTTATATGATCCAATTCCTGCATCAAAGGATAAAATAGCTTTAAGTGACACACTAGGCTCAATTGATGGAATATCTGCTGTTTACGGTGGTTTATTAAGAAATGCAAAGGAAATGCATTATACAATCACTGACAAAACAACTGGTAAAGTTGTATGGGAATATGTTGATTATAATGCTAATAAAGCCCATCCACAAAATGGAACTCCAATTCCTTATTATGACTTTTTAAAACTTAAATCTAAAAATTTAGGATTAGTTAATAATAGACAATATGAATTTAAGATGGTTGGATCACTTGATTATGGAGATGGCGGATTAAATACTAATGTTAGAAATACATTCGATTTTGATTTCTACTTAGATAATGAAGCTCCAGTACTAAAAAAAGTAACTTATGAAAAGATTTACGATAAGACATTAAAGAAAGATCGTTATTATATTAATATGACTGTATATGATAATCAATATGCTATGAGTATCACACCAATCATATTTACATCATCATCAAGTTATACATTTTTAAGTGACAATCCAATTCCTGTTTATTCAGAAAGAAATAGTGATACAACAGTAAGATTTGAGATTACTGATTATTTAGATCGAATTTATGATGATAGTTTAATAACTAGTGCTTTAGCCTTTTCAATTGATGATTATGCACTTAATTCCAACATCTATTTATGTCAACTACCTGGCACAAAGGGTGACTTTAAATTTACAAAAGATGGAACAATGGATGGAACTGATTTGATGATTTTATCAGTTAATGAAGGTGAAGCAATTGATTTAACTAAATATTTGGCTACTGCTGATAGTTCAGTTGATGAAAATAAAGATTATTTATCTCATCTTTCTTGGAATAGTTCAAATGAAAAAGTAGTTGAGGTAACAGAAGGTATTGCTAAAGGAGTTAAAGCAGGTAAAGCCACGATAACTGTTCGTGAAACAATGGATGGAAAACAAGCTGTTTTGATTCTAAATGTAAAAGAAAATAAAAATAGTACAAATAATGTTGTTAGTTCTGATGTAAGCAGTGAAAAGATAAAAGATATTAAATTTTCCTACTTTGATACATTGTTTGCATATTCCCGTTCTGCACAGACTAGTGAAATAGGTGCTACAGGGGGTAGAACATTTATATCAAGCTTAAACGGAGGGGTGTCATTCTATCCTGGCGAAAAGATTCAATTAGCATTTGACTTTGATCCATGGTATGCAAAAGATAATTATGAATTTACTTATGCTTCATCAAATCCATTAGTAGCAACAGTTGACCAAGATGGTATTGTTACGGGATTAAAAGAAGGAAGCACATATATTACATTATCTGTTAAAGGATCTACTTTATTGGCAAAACTTCGTGTTACTATTAAAAGCGAATTTGTCATTGAAAATCGTGTTTTAGTAGCCTATAAAGGACTTGGAGGAGAAGTAGTAATTCCTGATGATGAAGGTATATTATATATTGGTGCTTATGCATTCTGTTTATATGATACCGATAATTCAATAGAACTTACTGATGATGATTATGATAAGAATAAAATTCCTTCTATGAATACATCAATTACATCTGTTGTTATTCCTGATGGAGTTGAAGAAATTCAAAAATATGCGTTTTACAATTGTGCAAGTTTAAAGAAAGTTGTCTTACCAAAAACAATCAAGTTCATTCGTGAATATGCATTTTGCAAAGATGAAAAATTAGAAGAAATTAATATTGAGAATGCTTATGTTATTGGTACTTCAGCATTTAATGGTTGTGAATCATTAAAAGAAATTGATTTATCAAAAGTATATGCAATAGGCGCAAATGCATTCGAAAATTGTACTTCACTTAAATCTGTTGATTTATCTGAATTAAGAAATGCTGGTGAAGCAATATTTTTAAATTGTTCTAATTTAACTAATGTTGTTCTTGCCGAAAATACAAAGTTATCAGAAAAAATGTTTGCAAGTAGTGGATTAATTTCTGTTGATATCTATAATACAACTTTTATTCCTAAGTTTGCTTTTGCCAAGTGTGAAAATTTAAAAACCGTCAATTTACATAATGATATATATAGTATTGAATATGGTGCATTTAGTGATTGCTACAGTTTGAAGGAATTTAATATTATGGGTTCTTTAAGTTTGATTGATGAACAAGCATTTTATAATTGTGAGAGTTTAACAACATTTACTCTTCCTAATAATAGTATTACATTAGGCGAATATGCTTTCTTTAGATGTACTGCATTAAAAGAATTAGTTTTAAATGAAAGAACATATATCGAAAATATTTTAGGCTCTGCATTTAGGGAAACTAAAATTGAAAATATTGTTACTTCAACAAATCAAAATTATTCTTATGATACTATAAGTGGATTCTTAACAAATAAAGATGGAAACACAATCATTCTTGCTATTGGTAATAAAGATTTTAGTGATTTAGTAATTGATGAAAAATATACAACAATTAATGCTGGTGCATTCACAGGGGCAAATGTTAATTCGATTACATTTATGAATAAGAATATTGTAATTAATGATTATGCATTTAAAAATTGTGAATCTTTAACTAGTGTCACATTTGCTGCTGAAAGAGGCAGTAAAGTTGGCAATTATGCATTTTATGCATGTAAAGGAATTAGAAATGTCAATAATCTATCTAGTGTTGTTGAAATTGGTGATTATGCATTTTCTAATACATCTTTCGAAAGTGTTACATTAGGTGCAAATGTTGTTGTAGGTGAAGGTGCATTTTTCAATACTGGCCTTATTGAAGTTACAATAGGTGCTAACTCAGTATTTGGTATGGGTGCTTTCCAAAAAAATAGTTCTTTAAAGAAAGTAGTTATGCCTGAAGAAGGAAATGTGCATTTTGGTGTGGCATGTTTTGCAAATTGTATTTTACTTTCAAATATAGATTTATCAAAAACTGATTCAGTTATTGAAAAAGAGACTTTCTATAATTGTAAATATTTAAAAACAGCTAATCTATTAAATGTAAAAGAAATTGGCGATTATGCCTTTGCGGATTGTCAAACACTAAATTATATTAATATTCCTATTGTTGAAACTATAGGTGAAGGTGCATTTGGTCGCTATAGTACTTATGGTGGAGCTCCAACTATTTCAACAATTCAATTACCTGAAACATTAGTTTCAATAGGTAATGGTGCATTTTTAGGATGTGAAGGATTATTAGAAATTACTTTACCTAAATCATTAAGCGAGATTGGAAATTATATGTTTGCATATTGCAAGAAACTTGAAACAGTTGTTCTTCCTAAAGAAATTAATTCAATAGGTGATTATAGTTTTGCAGGTTGTGAATTATTGACTGATATAAATTTAGAAAATGTTTATGAAATCAAAAAATATGCATTCGCTTCATGTACATCACTTGAAAATATTGATTTAAGTAACGTAGATAAAATTGGTGAAGCAGCATTTGCAAGTGCTCCAATTAAAGGAGAAATTGTTGGAAACAATATTACAGAAATTGGTGCCTATGCATTCCAAAATGCTAAATTCACTACATTTGACGCTTTAAATGTTACTTCATTAGGAGAAGGCGCATTTAGTAATTGTGTAAATCTTGTTGAATTTGTTTTCTCAAATAATATTAAATTTGTAGATCAATTTGTATTTAATGGTTGCACTAATTTGAATTCATTCTATTATATGAATGATGATAATAAAGCAGTAACAGGAAGAATTAATGATTATGCATTATTAGATCATGGTATTTTATATGTAACACTTCCAACTAATAAATATGAATTAAAAGCAATTCCAGGTAATTTAAGAGTTTCAACAATTCAAGTTTTAGATAATACTGCAAGGATTGATACATATGCTGGTAATACAAATAAAAATGTTTATAAAATAATATTGCCAGATCAATTAGAATTAATTGGTGACTTTGCATTTTATGGCTTCAATAATTTACAAGAAGTAGAATTTAGAAGTGTCACAGCACCAACTCTTGAAAGTACATTTAATTCAAATGTTAAATTAGATGAGAATGATCCTGGCTATGAGTTGTTACATTCAGCATTTGATTTGTTTAACTATGAACTATGCTACTTTAATTTTAAAGATTTAGCAGGTAAAAAAGAGGCTATTAAAATGATTTTGCCTGATAATGATAATTTAGTAGGCTATGATACATTGGTTTATGAAGCTTTCTTTGGCAAAGCTAGTCAAGCTGAAAGAAGTAATTATGTTGCTATGGAACAAAATATGGTTGACTATATTAATTACTATAACAAATTAAAAGACATTGAAACAATTACTTTAGCGAATGAAGAATTGGTATCAAAAGCTTTAACATCATATAATGGTATTAAAACTGATTATACTAAATTTGGATATACTGAAGAAATATGGGAAAATATGTATAACTATGTTTATACTGCTAATGAAACTATTAAAAATTTAAAATTTTTAACTGCTTCAACAAAAGTTAAAGAGTTACAAAAGATTATTGATAGTCTTCCTTCAACTTTCTCAGTTGATAATATTGATACTTTATTAACAATTGCATCTAGATTAACAGCTTTAAAAGGTGATGAAAGAGCATTATTATCATTAGATAAATATAATGTATTACTTGAATCTTATGATGAATATGTTGAAAATATTGTTGAAGAATCTAATCCATTCATAAATAAATTTAATAAGGGAGGTAAATAATGAAAAATATTTTTAAATTAACTTTATTATTTGTTATTTGTCTTTTCTCTATTAGTTTATTTGGCTGTAACAATGATTCTGATATTAAAAAGATGACTGATAAATATAATAAGTATTTTGAAACAAGTCTAGATAGTGCTAAACAGGTTTCATTAGAATATAACGTTAATGATAAAGAAGTAACTGTTTATAAGTCTTTAATAAAAGTTAAATTTAATGAAAATAATTGCGATGTTTCTGTGACGGAATCTAAATTAAACTCTAAATATGTTTTAGAATCTAATGAGAATTCTTATACATTGGATGAATATAATCGTAGAGATTATGTAAATGTAGTATTTGACGAACAATATATTAGATCATTTGAATTAAAAGACGATTTAAATTTGAGCATTAAAAAATTCTATTTTTGTGATTTCATTGGTATTGAGAAGTTACCAATTAATAGTATTGCTGATGTTATTGTTCAAAATAATGATAATAAAAATATAGAAAGAATTGTAGCATCATTTATTAGTGATTCTAATAAAGATGTTACAATCACTATATCTTTCGTGTATTAGGAGGAACGTATGAAAAATAAAAAAATATTATTATTTATATTATTTATAGTTTCTTCATTCACATTATTTGCTTGTGGATCTGAAAAACCAACAATTGAAATTAGTGCTGATGTATATGATTTGATTGCTGGTGATAATACGGAGATTTACGTAAAAGTTAAAAATAGTAAAAGTGAATATTCTTTAATGCTATCTGATAATAGTTTAGCCACAATTGATGAAAATAATGTTTTGACAATTAAAAATGATTTAACTGAAGATACAACTGTTGCGGTAATTGGTTCATTAAAAGATGATTCAAGTGTAATAAATACTAAAGTATTTAATATTATTGCTCCAAAAGTTGAAATTAAAAATGACACTAAAGAAATTTATAAAGGTCAAACAATAGATTTAGGCATTAATGTTATAGGATCAAAGAATAAATCAATCACATGGAGTTATTCGGTTCAAAATGTTGTTTCAATTTCCAAAACAAATGTATTATCTGTCATCAAGGATGTTAATTACGATACTGTAGTTGTTTTAACAGCAACATTGAATTCAAACCCAAACGTTTCTGTTAATAAAACAATAACAGTTAAAAAAGCTCCTGCTATTGATTTAGCTGCCCCAATTAACGTCAAAATATCAAGTGATGGTTTAATTACATGGAATAGAGTTGATGGTGCAACAGCCTATTTGGTTAAAATTAATGGTAACCCAAGATTAGCAAAAAATAATAGTTATCAAGTGAGTTCTTTATATTCTGATTTTGAATATAGTGTTGCAGCTGTAAGAAATGATGAAGTAGGTCCTTATTCTAAAACTGAAACATTTAAAGCCAAAGATCCATTTGAAAATGTTACAGTAGGCATCAGTGGTTCTAGTGAAGTGAAATCTGGAAAATCAATTAATTTGACAGCCGTGGTTAATGAGGATGGAAGTGATGCTGGCGTTACATGGTCTATTAAGACAGGAAATGAATATGCATCGATTACTCCAGAAGGTCGTTTAACAGCAAAGTCTGTTGATGGAGATAAAATAATAGAAGTAGTTGCTACAAGTGTTGCTAATCCTAAAAAGAGTGCAACAAAAATTATTACAATTACTGCTAGACCTACACTAAGTCAAGATATGTTAGATAAATTGACAGCAGATAAAATTGGATTTGAAGGCTATATCAATATTAGTTTATATAAATTTGGTATTAGCACAAATCTTTATCAAACTGCGACATTAACAGTAAAAACTGCAATGGATGGTACTAATTGGTATTCTGAATATGAAAATAGTGCAACTGGTACTATGAGTGGGTTATATTTTAAAAATCATAATGATTTAGCCTGTCAAGTGGGAGTTAGTTTCACTAATGAAGAACAATTTGAACCAATGCTTGATGATAATGATAAACAAGTAAGTTTTGTTGATTCAGGTTTATATAACAATTTTAAAGGCTTAAAGGTAAGTGATTTTGCATTTAATGAAGATACTTGGAGATATGATTATGTTGGCCAAGATTCGACTTTAGCTGCTAAGATGGTTGCTTCAGCAAATCCATACAGCTTTATTGTTAATGGTTTTTCATTAATTATTGATGATGGAGAAGTATTAGGAATTTATGCTAAAAGTGGCGACGATTATACAATTTCACCGGGATATAGAGGAATACAAGAGTTAATTGTTGCAGTTAATTATGGTGATACTGTGGAAGTTCCAAGTATTCAAAAATATGTACATGATCCAATTCATGATGAATTAAACACAGCAATTAAAAATATGCAACAATTAAAATCTTATACTTTGGATTTTAAATCATTGGTTGCTTCATATATGGCAACTGGCATTGCTGAAAGTGGTTTTGTGGAAACAATAACTGAAAATGATTGTTATTTTGTTCCATATAGTGTGAAATATTCATCAAAAGGAGAAGAAATACATACTCCAAACACTAATGATGCTTATGGTTATCATAAATTCAATGATAAATTATATAATGCGTATTCAGTTAATAAAGATGGTGAGTTTTATGCAACTAGAGCATATGAAAATGATTTTAAAAACGCAAAACCTACATTTGGCTTTGCTGGTGAAATCTTTACAAAATATTTTATAGATGAAAAAGAAGGAACTATTACTTATTATGTTGATAAGGTAATGAGTCCAGTTGCTTCAACTTTCTTCTATGGTGTTGGAAATGATATTAATTTATACGGAATATTTGCAACTGAAGGGTATATCTCTTCAACATCATCATTTACACCTTATGTTACTGTAAAAGATGGTTATATCATATCAGCATGTTTCTATTTCTATTTAGGTTCTATGTATGGAGTTGTTGAGTTAAAATATTCTGATTTTAATACAGCACAATTACCAGAAGATACTAAAATAGAATTTACACAACGTAATGTTCCAACTTCTTGGAGTGAATTAACTATTCAAGTATCTAGTGAATCTACTACAACTGAAGATGATACAGAAGTTAATGCACTTGAATATTTAAAAACATTTTATAATGATGAAAATATAGGTGAAAAATTGCCATTCTTTGGTAATGTGTTAGGTGATACATATGGCTTTGGTCTAACCACTATCCATATTCCAACCGGAACAGGCATTGCAAAACAATCGGTAGTATTCTATTACGATGTACCACTAGATGTAGATTATACAATTGATTCATCATTGAATAAGGTCGGTGAATATTTATTATCATTAGGATTTACAAAGAATGCTAATGATGAATACTCAAAAGATGGTATTTATGTTGCACCCGTTGATTCTAGTTTAGACTTAGTTATTTATGTTTGGAAATAAATTGAGGGATTGGATTTATTGAAAACGGAAAGGAAAAAAATATGAAGAAATTAATGAGGATTGTTTCAATTTTCATGTTAGTTATTGTTGCTGTATTAGGACTTTCAGCTTGTAGCGAAGATGAAAATAAAATTTTGGAAAAAACATACAGTGATTTATTCTCAAATGTTGATAAGACTCAAATAACTGATGATTTAAGTTTTCCAACTAAAGTTGGCGATGTTACTATTAGTTACATTTCTACAAATGCAAAAGTAATTGCTAATAACGGTAATGTAAATCGCCCTGATGAGGATACAGCTGTTTATGTTATTATAAAATTAACATATAAAAATACTACATTAGAGAAAAATGAAGTATTTAATGTTATTGCAGCTGAAAAGGTTCCTTCAATTCAAGTAACTTGTGAAAAAACGAGTATTGCAAAAGGCGAAAGTATTGATTTAAAGGTTTCTATTGTTAATACAGAGGAAAAAAGTTATAGTTGGAATTATTCAGTTGAAGGATTATTACAAGTAGAAGTAAATACGCTAAAATGCGTAGGTAATGTTAAAGAAGATACTGTTGTTACTGTTACTGCTGTTTTAGATAGTGATAATACAGTTAAAAGTTCTTTTGAAATTACTGTTGTTGCACCAACTGTTGAATTTACATCTGCAACAAATGAAATTACTTTAGGTGATGCTATTTCATTAAATGTTAATGCAACAAATATTGAAAACAAAAAAGTTATTTGGTCAGTTTCTGATCCATCAATTCTTACAGTTTCTGCTTCAAATGTTTTAACTGTTTTAAATGATGTTGAGAATGATACGCAAGTAACTGTTACTGCAACATTACAAGATAATCAAGAAATATCATTTAGCAAAACATTTACTGTTAAGCATAAATTAGTTCCAACAATTCAAGTTCTTACAACTCATGTTGGCAAAATTAGTAAAGGTGATAGAATTAAACTTGAAGTTGCTGTTACTGATGCAAAAATTGGAACTTATTCATGGAGTTATTCTGTTCAAGGATTAGTAGAAGTTACTGATACAGATGAATTAATTGTTTTAAAAACTGTTAAAGTTGATACAACTGTTAATGTAAAAGTAACACTTGATGAAGATAAATCAATTTATGATTCTGTCACATTTGTTGTTAAAGCGCAATTAGTAGCTGGTAACAATGGTGATTTAACTTCACAAATGATTGAAGAAATCGGTAATGAAAATATTACAGTTACAGGTGTTGTAACAGATTACTATCATGATTATCAACAAAGTTTCAATAACTCTACAAATTCTTATGATATGACTGTAAAGATGGAAGAAGGCAAATGGTTTGGTTCTTGGTGCCACTCTTCTAATAAAAATACTGTTTTAACTAACATTTATAAACGCGGTACTGAACAAGTTACTGATGTAAATGGTGTTACTGGACATGCATTAAAATCAGTTTATATTGATAAAAATAATGCAGCAAAAGATGAAACTGTAAAAGATTATAATAGTGTTCCATCTCTTTGGGAAACTAACCATTTATGGAATCATTTAGGTAATTTAGATATTAATAAATTTGCTTACGATAGTGATACTAATCGTTATTACTATATTATTGATGATACAAAAGAAGAAGATTTGTATCTAATGACTTATTTAGCTTATTCTTTAACACCAATGCTAGAAGATACATTCTTTGAATTATATTTTATTGTTGAAGATGGACATATTACTAAGATGGTTGCACAAACTGAAATCTTATTATATGGTGCCGATGTACAAGAAGATGCTACTGGAGATAGTTATACAGTTGCTGAATTATCATTTAGCGCTATGGGTAGTACTACAGTTGAAGATCCTGCTCCATATGAAGCTCCTGAATACGCTGATAAATTAGAAGCTGCTTTAACTAGCATTAAAAACGCTAAGAATTATACATTCCATGCTGTTGAAACTCAAACTTATGCTCCTTCAGGAGATTCTGGTGATTATGAAATTCAATCTGCATCTACAACTTCAGGTCCTGTTAAGAAATTAGCAAGTAGAGTAGCTGATAATACTTCAGCAAATGGTACAGTTGGTATTTATGGACAAGTAACTGAAAATGCTGTATTATTTGCAAAAACTGGTAAGTATGATTATTCTATGGATGATAAAATTTACTTTACTAAATATTCAGGATATTATGATTATGATACAACTGATGGATCATTTGATGGATTTGAATATAATACATCACTTAAAACGTTAGCTGGTGTTAAGAGATATATTGGTGAAATGTTTGATGTAATGCCTCAATTTAATATTTCTCCTAATATCTTTAAATTACAAGGAGCTGTCTCTATAAATGGCAAAACTACTTATACATTTGTGTTAAGAGAAACTGCTATTATGCGTGCTGTTGCATTAGAATTATCTGCACATTCATATGCCACTGATGCAAGTGCTTCAACTTCTGTTAACTTTACAATTAAAGTTAGTGATGAAGGCGAATTAATGTCTGTTACTTATCCATATTCACTTGTTAATGGTACTTACATGGGATATATCACTACAACATTCTCTAATATTGGTACTACTGAAATTGCTGCTGGAACATTTGATAGTTATGTTCCAAGAGAATTAAAAACAAGCTGGAGCCAATATATAACAAAATATTATTCTCCTGATTTCTCATCTAAAACAACTCGTGATGAAGATACAAGTGTTGTATTAGAAGCTGTTTATGGTGATTTAGCTAAATTAATGCCTTCTCCAGAAGTATTCTTGAATGTAGTTGGCGATAATATTTTTGGACCATTCTATAATTGGAAGACTGTGGCAACAGATCAAGACGGAAATGATATTTATCATGGATATATTACACTTACAGTTAGAACTGATTATGCTGATGAAAATGCTAAAATATCTAGTGAACAATGGGATGCTTTATCAGATCAATTGACAAAAGCTTTAAATGCTAGTGGATTGACAAAAGATAGTGGCAATTCAGGAAATTCTGGTTCTAATCGTTATTTAACTTTTACTGCAAAAGATCCTGTAACACAAGAAGGAATAGAAGTTGTTATTGAAAACAATGGAACAAGATATTTATGGATTTATTTCTATATTTTAGGTGATTGGAAATTATCATCAAATAACTAAAAATAACAAGGAGGAGTTCGATGAAGCGCTCAAAATGTTTAATTTTAATTATATTATTATTTATATTTGTTTTAACTGCGTGTAAGCCTACAACTCCAGATCCTGGGGGACATGTAGATCCCCCTAAGGATCATGTTATTGAAATTTCTTCTAAGCAGGCACGTATTACTATCAAAAACGAAGATATTTCAACATATAATTTTAAAGATTTATTTACTATTAAAGTTGATAATAAAGAAATAGAAGTATTAGATAAATATATCGATCTTTCGCAATTATCGATGAAAGAAGGTAATTATACTATTACTTGTAATTATAAAAACAAAACATGCTCTATTGATGTTAAAGTAATTGCTGTTGAATATTCGGTTTTAAATGTAGTTAATGATTTTCCTATTAAGGATGAAAATGTTGATAGTTATGATTATACAAAATTGTTTAAAATTTACAAAGATCAAGAAGAAATTCAAGTTATTAATGATTATTTAGATTTATCTAATTTAAGAAATACTCCTGGTGCTTATGTTATTACATGTACATATAAAAACAAAACAGCGAGTATTAATATTATTGTTAGTAAAACAGTATATGAAGTTTTGCAAACAGTTAAGAGTTTAGATATTAACGATGAAGATGTTGCTACCTATGATTTTACTCAATTATTTAGAATTACGAAAGATGGTAATGACATCGAAGTTAAGCAAGAATATGTTGATTCTTCGTTTGTTTTAGAAGAAGAAGGAACTTACAATGTTATATGTAAATTTAATGATATAATTTTAAAAGTGAAAGTGAATGTTCATAAAACAAAATATACAATCCAAAAATCTGCTGAAAGCATTGACATCAAAGTAAGTGATTTGAAATCATTTGATTATTTAAAGTTGTTTAAGCTATACCGTGAAGGAATAGAAATGAAAATAACTGATGATATGATTGAAACAAATATTCAAGCAATTGTAGGCAGTTATTATTTAACATTTAAATACAAAAATATTGATGAAACGATACTGGTAAATGTTGTTCCAGATCATACAATTGATATTGTTAAAACTATTAAAGAACTTGAGTTAACTGTTAATGAATATAAAACATATGATTATACTAATTTATTCATTCTTTATTTAGATGGAGCTGTAGCTGAAATTAATAATTCAAATTTAACCTATGAATTATTAGAATATAATGTTGGGGATAGTTTCAATGTATCTTTAAATTATTCATATGAAGGACTAAATGCAACCTCATCAATAAAAGTAACAATAATTGATAATGATGTTTATAAAGTTTTAACAAAAGAAATTACGATTTATCCTAATTCAAAACCAATAGACTTCACAACATTATTTGAATTATATCGTGAAGATGTTAAATTAGATGTGAATTTAAATGATATCAAAGGTAGTGTCAATTATTCAAAAGTTGGAAAGTATGAAATTGTTTATACATTTAATAATGTTGAATATATTTCAATTGTTAATGTCAAATTTGGAGTTTTAATTAACTACCGCTATAAAGATACAATTCTAATTACAAAAGGTACAAATCAAAATAATTATGATTTTGCTAATGACTTTGATGTAATAATAAATGGTATAAAATTTTTAGAAATTCCAAATTATTTTCTTGATTTATCTAATGTTAATTTTGATGAATTAGGCAATTATGAAGTTACTTTAACTATACCTTATAATGAAAAGAAATTGGGTCTTTCAAGTGTTAATTTTACTTATTATACAAAAACAATTACTTATCAAGTAGTACCACTAAAATACTCTCTTGATATTAAAGAAGATATTGTTGAAATCAATAGTGAAAAAGATATTTTAAAAAATGTAAATTTAAAATTAGGAAATTTATCTGTTGATTTAACAACAAATAAAGATTGGGCTAGTGATTTGTATGTTTATTGTGAATTTGATTCATTAATTCATGATACTTTAATTCATAATATTAGTTTAAAAATATATGTATTTGGTTTAGAACAAGAACCGATAACTGTGAACTTTAAATATCAATTTAAAGATCAAATTATTTTATCAAGTGTAAATAAAACAATTTACACAGGTGATACAATTTACTTAACTGATTTATTTGCTATCAAAGAAAATGACATAAATATAGAAGTAAAATCTGAGATGATTACTGGTGCTATTAATTTCTTTAAAGTTGGCAATTATGTTATTACTTTAACTTATAAAAATCATACGACTGAAGCAATTATTTCAATTTTAGATTCGAGTATTAAAGGACGTTATAAAACTCCATTAAGAACTGTTCCTGAAACTGCTTTGGAAGATGATGAAGAAGTAATCACAAAACCAGCAAAAGCTATTAGTGATTTTGTGATTGATGATGATGGATCTTATCATTTTGATAATAGAACAATTGAAGTTATACGAAGTGTTGATGAAAATACAATTGAGTTACTTATTGGTGATAGTAATTATACAATGCATTATGATAATGGAATTATTATTTTGAATCCATTAAATGAACATAAACTGTCATTTAATAATACTAATCGTCCACTTGTTTTCTTTAACACAAATATCTATAAGATTGATAATATTTTTACTATAAATTATTTATCATCAGGTTACATCATTTTTTCAACAATTACTGGATATTCAATTGATACATTCCAAGTTACAAATTTGGAAACAAAGGAACAATTTTGGTATGGATTAAATGTTGCTTTAACAAATAAAACTAGTTCAGATTCAATATATGAAGTATCATGGGGCTATTGTGAATTTGATGATCAATTTTCACAAGCAACTTCATCTGAAGGAACTTTATATTTAAACGAACAGGAATATGTTTTTAATGTTGTTAACCCAGCTCAAGGATTAATTGATAAAAACTTTATTAATCAAATAAAATATATTAATTCTAATTTTAATACAACTATAGATAATATACAATATCGTTTAACTACTAGTGTTTCTGAAAGCTTTACTTTTAGAATAGGAACTCAAATGATATTTAATATGGGAAATAGCGAAATTAAAAATTCAATTAATGGGTATATTGATTATAAAAATGATATTATTTTTGCTTATGCTATTAATAATTCAAATTATGGCACGTATTCTTATAAATTTAAAGTAAATACAAATGATAATAGTTTTATAATTTATGATAAAGATGATTATTATGGACTTTATTTATATAATGATATGTACATATTTATAGATGGTTATAATACTGGAATAGCAAAATTTAAAGATAATGAATGTGGTTTTAAATACACGGTTACAAATAATCAAATGTATATTGAATTTAATGATGGAAACTTTGGTTATGGTCAAAAAATAATGCTTTACACAAGTGAATTATATAATGTTTTAACTGTTGGCGATTGTGATAATAGTTCATTAATGAATATTGAATTTGAAAATAGTATTATATCCAAAGGTGCAATTGTTCATTTAGATAAATTCTATTTTTATGGTTCACCATCATTTGAAAAAGAAGATTTAATAAGATCTATTAAGATTATCACAAAAGATGGCATATTGAGTGATAGTGAAAAGACAGGAAAAATCCCAGGTACAAATGTTAATTATATTGTTACAAGTAAAATTAAGTTTGGTACTGCAGGTTTTTATGAGCTTGTCATTAATATTCCAGTTGGTAATGAAATAATTTCAAAGTATTATTCAGTTGAAATTTTAAAAGAAGTATATAAAGATAACTCAATTGTGGATAGTTATGGTTATGGATTGCTTAATAAAAATATTTATTTAGAACTAAATTCATATGGAGTTGGTATTGTGAATATTGATGGTGTTCAGTATAAAGGTTTATATAATACTGATGGCGTCTCATTTGTTCTTAGAGCGTATGATGAAAAAAAATCTTTACTTACTTTAATAGGAAATGTATTTAACGATGGTATATTATATGTTAGATCTAGTGGAGCTGCAATTTTTAATGATTATTTTACTATTGGAACTAGTAAAATTGTTGGTAATGCGAATTACAAATTAAGAAACTTCCAAATTAAAGATAAAGATATTTATATTATCTCTAAGGCAGATAATTCTTATGGCGACATTGTAGCTGTTGACATTATCGATGATATCTATTATATTAATTATGATAATAAAGAACTAAGGTTTAAAATTAATTCTTGGAATGATTTAGTAACTGGACTTATTGAACCAGATATATATTATGGAGAATATAGGAATGGTGAAGATAAGCTATTTATAGATGGTTTTGGCTCTGCCAAATTAACTGCAGTAGGTAAGTATGAAATATTGGTTTATCAAGGCGCTACTTATATGACTATTGATTCATCTGATGATTTCATTGTTGTTAGGATTGATATTTCAAGTCATACTTATCAATTAATTGATATTAAACTAGACAATAGTTTAATTATAAATCATGTTTATACAAGTGAATATACATTCATTTGTAATGACGAAGAGTACCAAGTTTCCACTTCATTTAGCTTCTTGAATGAGGGCAAGGTCGTAATCACATCAACTTCAGCATCACATGATAGTTCTTGTGTGTATGATCGTTATGAGCCAGTGTTTATGACAAACAATGGCACATATACCGTAAGTGGAAATGTAGTAAATGTAGTTTCAGGAGGATACACATTTAGTTTTGTTATTGAAAATATAATGAATCCTATTTCTTTAAAAACCATTTTAACTAATTTAGGTAGTGATGAACCAGGTTATTTTAAAATAGGAACACAATTTATAACTTTCTTGGAATAGAACAAGATAAAAAAATCTATAATTTTATTTAAACGAAGGGGAGAATATGAAGAAGTTTAAAAATTTATTTTTTGTAGTCCTTTTTGTTTTAACACTTGCCTTAGCTGGTTGTGGTCATAAACATGAATTTTCAAGCGCTTGGGAGCATGATGATGTAAATCATTGGCATCAATGCACAACTCCAGATTGCGAAGAAAAATCAGATGTTGAAGCACATAGTTTTGGTGAATGGAAAGTTACTGTTGAACCAACAGAAACAACAAAAGGAACTAGAGTTAAAACTTGTACAGTTTGTTCTTATGAAGTTAGTGAGTCAATTAACGAATTAGCTCATACCCATGCATTAACGCATGTTAGTAGAGTAGAAGCTGATTGTACTAAAGCAGGAAATATTGAATATTATCATTGTGAAAAATGTGGAAAGAATTATTTAGACGAAGCTGCAACACAAGAAGCTGAAAATGTTGTTATCGCTAAATTAAGTCATCTTTTATCACATGTTGATGCTGTTTCAGCAGATTGTACTAAAGATGGTAATGTTGAATACTATCATTGTGAAGCAGGCTGTAATAAAAACTTTGCAGATAGCGAAGGTAAAGTTGAATTAGAATCAGTTGTTGATCCTAAAAAACCTCATCATTTAACTCATCATGATGCTGTTCCAGCAACTTATACTAAAGATGGAACTATTGAATATTATAGTTGTGATGCAGGATGTGGATTAAATTATGCTGATAAAGACGCAACAACAGTACTTGAAAGTATTGTTGACCCAATGAAACAATTAGTTTATGGAACAAAAGAAGCTCCATTAACTGTTGATGTTGCTTATGATGAAATCAATAAATTAGGTGGCGGTGAATCTTCACTAGAACTTGGTTATGTTAAAGGTATTATTGTAAGTGAAGGATCTTATTATAACACTAAAAATAAATATTACTCAATTAATATTGCATCAGCTACTGATTCAACTAAAGTAATTACAGTATTTAAACCTGTTTTAGGTGATAATGTAGATGGAATTTATGTAGGTGACACAATTGTAGTTAGTGGTAAATATTTAAAATTTGAAAAAGAAGGATCTGATCCAAAATTAGAAATTTGTAATGATGTTACTATTTATGCTGTAACTCATTCATTTGCAGTAAACTATGGAACAAAAGAAACACCTTTAACTGTTTCTTTAGGATATGATTTTGCTGATAAATTAATCAGTAGTGCATATTCATTAGAAAAAGGATTTGTAAAAGGATATGTTCTTGAAATTTCAGGAAAAAATGTTACAATTGGCGATGCTAAAGATGCAACAAAAGTATTAGTTGTTTATAATGGAACAAAAGATGAATCATATACAAAGGATATGGAAGTTGGAGATTTAGTTGTTGTAGAAGCTTATTTCCAAAAATTTGTTTCAAATAATGTTGTTACATTAGAATTATCATCAAGTCCAAAATTCTATTTAGATCATATTCATGAATTGGAAAACACTAGTGAACAAGTTAATCCAACATTAACTGAAACAGGTATTGCAGCAACTACAAAATGTAAACATTGTGATTTTGTTGGTGGTGGCGAAGTAATTCCTGTATTAACTGATGAAACTGTATGGACTAAGTCAGAAGTTGCTCCTACTTACAATGCTAAAGGACAAGTTGTTTATTCATCTGAAAAATATGGTGTTGTTACTATGGATGGTGCTGCAAAATTAGTTGCTCCATATGATAATAAAACATATTATGCTGTAGCATTAGATGCTTCATCATCAACAAATAGAAGTTTATCATTAGGAACTTCATGGGCAAAATCTAGTCTTATATTAGATGAAAATGGTAATGGTATTGGTTCAGGATATCCATTCATGGGTGTAAATCAAATTTCAATGATTGATGAAAAAACAGGAAAAGTTAGTATTAAAGTATATGATTTAGTTGAGATTTCAGAAGCACAAGCTAAAGAAATTAAAAAGAATGGCGGATATGTAACTGAGTCAACTATTACAACAATTGATACTGACCCAGATAGTATGAATTATGGAGAAGAAATAGTAGTAACAATTTATAGAACTGCTGGAGAAACATTTACTGAATATGTAGGATATGTAGATTTCGAAACTGGTATAATTGTTAGACCATTCTCAAATTCTTATAATAATGTTTTAATTTATACTCCATATACTACTCAAGACGTTTCTAAAAAATTTAAACCTGAAGTAAATTATGATGATTTAAGATATGATAGAGACTGGGATAAAGAAAAAGGCGACTGGAAAGATGAATTCTACGATTTCATTTATACAACTGTTGGTACTTTAGAAGATGTTAAAGCATCTGCTTGGTCTGATGGACTACTTGAATCAATGGCAATCACTTATAAAGTTAATGATTCTTTAAAAGGTATTTTTATTAGTAATGAACAAGTTCATTTTGATGTGCAATTTAGTGCATTTGATGGAACTGAAGTTAAGGCTAATGAAGCTTATAAAGCAGAATTTGTAAGTGTTAAATCTGGCGAAACTGTAATTTCTGAATTTGTTAAGAAAAATGATGTATTGGTTTTAGCAGATGGATTACAAGGAACATATACTAATGGCACTGATAAATTAGTATTATCTGGTGCAGGTGTAGCCAACTTAACAAAAACTGTAGATGGTGTTGAAACTGAATTTGTTGGTACATATGATGCTAATGAATTGACAGTTATTGTTGATAATAAATTCTATAGTTTAACTATTGATAAAGAAAATAAAACATTTACTTTAACTTATGTTGAAGTTGAAATTACTTATGTTAACGAAGGTAGCCAAGAAGTAGTTAAAGTTAATAAAAATATTCCAATGGCTTTACAAAAATTAACTAAAGAGGGTCAAACTTTAATGGGTTGGTTCTTAGATTCTGCATGTACACAACCTGTTGTTCTAGATGAAAACGGACTATATGTTCCAACAAGTGATGTGACTTTATATGCAAAATGGGCTAACAATGTTACAATTGAATTAATTGATGTAATTGATGGTTCAGTAAGTGAAACTCCTTTAGTAATTACTGGTGTTGCAGGTGACGCTTTAGAAAAACATTTACCTGCTTATGATATGGATGAAGCTAAATGGGCTTACTTTGCAGGTTGGTTTACTAGTGGTTCATGTGCTGATCAAGATGCAGTAACTGATTTATCATTTGAAATTGAAGAATCAGAAGAACCATTAAAGTTATATGCTAAGTGGGTTAAATTACCTGTATATTATGGTAGCTATGCTGGTGTAAATACTGATGGTAAGAATAATATCAGATCTGCTACTAAGACATTAGTAATAGATAAAGATGGAGCTGTAAGTGGTAACTTTACTGGTAATGTTACTAAATATGATCCTGAAACTAAAATTGTTACTATTGTTGCTAATGGAAGAACATATTATTTCTGGTTCAATGAAGAAGCTGGAATTTTAGTTACAAAATATAATGGCGCAACAACATTAGAAATTGGTTATGATACTGATACATATGTTAGAGGTGCTAAAAAAGATGAAAAACCTATTGTTGCAAACTGTGGTTTAGGCTTCCATAATGGTGCTTCTAGTAGAAGTTACTTGACAAGAATCATCACTGTTGCAACTGCTAATGGTGAAAAAACTGTATTATTTAAAGATAATGTTTTATATAATGTTACTGAAGTTACTGATGCATTTGGTGCAAAAGTAGAAGTAGCAAACATTTATAGTGGTAATACATTAATTGTAAAAGGAACTGAAGGCACATTGCTTGCTGTTGGTACTACTTCACAATCATTTGCAACTTCAAATTCTACTATTAATCCATTAGATGAATATTATGGTGTTTATACAAATGGTGATGAAACTATTAAATTAAATGGTGTTGGTGGTATTTTAGTTGGTGAATTATTAGGTACTTATGAATTAAAAGGCGATCATTTTGATGTATATTTAACTGATGAAAACAATTTGGTTTCTTATTATTCATTAGTTCTTACTGCTGATTCTTATGTATTAACAAAAGAAATGGCAGAAATAGTATTTGATTCTTCTGTAACTGCTGTTCCATCTGTTAACCAAAATGTTAATATTAGTTTTGATCTACCAGTTCTTGCAAATACAGATACACATGTATTTAGAGGTTGGTATACAAGTGCTGATTTTAGTGGAAGTGCTATTACAAGTTATACACCTACTGAAACAGGAACTGTTACTTTATATGCTAAATGGTTAGAGAAAGTTACTTTAACAATCAATTATAATAATGGTTTAACTGAAGCTACTGTTGTTGAATATGGTAAAGGTGAAATTGTAACAATTGAAAAACCAAAATATGAAAAACATAAATTTGTTAAATGGACAGATGCTAATGGAGTAGAATTTGTTAACGGAACTGCTATTAATGAAAATACTGTAGTTAATGCTAACTGGGAAGATGCTCCAATTTATAACCAAAATTACTATTTCATTTATTTGAAAGGTACTTCTAAAAATGGTGGTACTACTGATAAAGATGATAGAGATCCAATTTTAAAATTTGATCCAGAAGGTTTTGCACCAAATCCAAGTTCATGGCCATTCTATGGAAAAGATCTTGAAATCATTAACTATAATAAAGTAACTGGAACATTTACTTTAGTTGTTGGTAGTAGTGAAAAACATGAAGGATTTATTGATTTAACAACTGGAATTATGATTGTTGATGCAAATACTGATGGAAACTTTAGTCAAGTTTGGATGTTGCAACCATTTGAAAAATCAAGTACTTGTAAAACTCATATTAAATCTGCTTATTGGAATAATGGTAAGACACGTGTTATTGAATATACATTTAATAATACTGCTTATACTGCATTCATTAATGATAAGAAAGTTGTATTTGGCGTTTCATTTAAAGATGTTGCTGGTGAAGCAATTGATTTAGATACATGTTACAACGCACAAGCTATTCAAATTCTTGATAAAGAAAATAATTTGATTGCTTATTATGGATTTAATGGTACTACAATGGTATTAGCTGATGAATATAGAGGAACATATACTAATGGTTCTAATACTATAGTTATGGATGGTATTAAAACAGTTACTATTAATGATTCAACATTTAATTTAGAAAATGCAATGGGTCTTTATGAAATTGAAAATATTGGTGGAGCTGTAGTAGTAAAAGCATTTGTAAATGAACAATATTTTGAAATAACATTAGGCGAAGGCACTTATACTTTGGTTAAACCAATGGTTGAATTAACAGTTGATTTAGATGGTGGTACTGGTGTTGATGCTCAAGTATCATATAATAAATCAGTTGAAGTTACATTACCTGTTCCAACAAAACAAGGATTTGTATTCAAAGGATATTTAGTTGGTTCTGCAACTACTCCTGTATTTAAATTGACTCCAACTGTTGATACAACAATCAAAGCTACATGGGTTGAAGAAGTTACTTTACACGTTGTTTATAATACTGTTGATGGTGTGTCATTTAGAAGTGATGAAGAATATAAATTTGGTAAAGGTGATACTATCTCGTTTGAAGTTCCAACAGGAGTAATTAATGGTTATGCATTAACTGGATGGACTTATAATGGAGCAGCTTATACATTAGGTAAAATTACTGAAAATATGACTATTAATGCTGTATGGACATCTGCATCAATTTATTATGGAGAATACTTAGGATTTGAATTCTGGGGCAATTCTTCAAAACCAGGTAATACAGACTATATGTCTGGATCAGCTTTAAAATATGCTGTTGACTTTAATGGTAAAATGACAGGTTCAAAGACAGGTCAATTAACTTATAATGAAGAAAAAGCTGTATTAAAAGTTGGTACTTATTATGCTGCATTTGATGAAGAAAATGGTGTTCTTGCTTTTGACTATAAATCTAATACTTCAACATTCACAAATGATTTTTATATCGCAATTCGTGGTTACAATACTGTTACTACAAGCAAAGATAAAGGTTCTGCTTGGGATGGTGGAAAAACAAGATTAATAGAATTTACATTAGATGGAACTAAAACTATGAATGTATTCGTGTTTGAAGGCAAAGTTTATGGAAATGTTTCTATTGAAACTACTGATGGAACTGCTAATGCAAGTAATGCTTATCAAAAAGCTAATCTAACATTAAAAGATTCTAAAGGCAATATTATTGTAAAATTAGTAAATAATAATGGAACATTTACAAAAGTGACTGAATAATTAATGGGTAGACTTCTAGAAATAGAAGTCTACTTTTTTTATATTTTGCTTTCAAAATAAAATGAATTATGTTATAATTATATTATTAATAATAATGGGGTATTATGAAATGAAAAGAACTATAAGTAGAATTATCGCTATGGAAATAATTTATAATTATAATATAAACAAAACATTAGATTATCTAGGAGTAATGGACATTATTAATAGTGAAAACACGGAAGAATTTGATGAAAACTATTTGATGAAAATTGTGACTGGGGTAGTTGATAATCAAAAGGAATTAGATTTTATAATAAGTTTAAATTTAAAAAATTATACCTTAGATCGTTTGTCAGTTGTTGATAGAAGCTTATTAGAAATAGGAACTTTTGAATTATATTTTACTGATACGCCAAAAGAAATAATAATTAATGAAATAGTTGAAATTTCAAAAGAATATAGTGAAATTGACGATTATAAGACATCTAAATTTAATAATGCTGTTTTAGATGCAATAGCTAAGAGTAAAAAATAATGGATAACAAATATTTAACAGTCTCTGCTTTGAATAAATATCTTTATTATAAATTTGATAATGATTTAAATTTGCGATGCGTTTATTTAAAAGCAGAAATATCTAATGTGAGATTATCAAAAGGAATATTATATTTTGTTTTAAAAGATAATGAATCTGAAATTGATGGACTTATGTTTAATAATGTTTTGTCAAAACTAAAATTTGAACCAAAAGATGGTATGACAGTTTTAGTTTCTGGAAAAGTTGCTTTGTATGTTAAAAGAGGTACGTATGCTATAACCGTAATGTCTATGGAAAATGTTGGTTTAGGTGAAGCATATTTAAAATTTGAGTTTTTGAAAGAAAAATTATTAAAAGAAGGTCTATTTGATGAAAGCAAAAAGCTTCCAATTCCACGTTTTAGTAAAAAAATAGGAGTTATTACAAGTAGTACTGGGGATGCAATGCATGATATCTTTTCAACAATTCAAAAAAGATTTCCTCTAACTGAAATTGTATTTTATCCCGCAATTGTGCAAGGAGAAGATGCACCAAAGTCGTTAATTAATGCCATTAATCGCGCTAATTACGATAAACAAGTTGACGTATTGATTATTGCAAGAGGAGGAGGAACGATTGAAGATTTGTCATGCTTTAATGATGAAGGACTGGCAAGAACAATTTTTTCTAGTTCCATTCCCACAATTTCCGGGGTTGGTCATGAAGCTGATTTTACTATATGTGATTTTGTTTCATCACGAAGGGCGCCAACACCAACTGGTGCAGCTGTTATTGCAACGCCTGATAAAATTGATTTATTAAAACAAATAAATATTTTACAAAATAGATTATTATACAACTATAAACAAGTTTTAATTTCAAAGTTTAATGAATATAATAATATTGTGTCATCTTATGGATTTAAAAATTTTGGAAATAAATTTGATGAATTAGAAAGTAAATTGTCTTTTTTAATGAAACATCTTTCATTACTTTCACCAAATCAGAAGCTAAATGATTATAACGATAAGTTACATAAAGATGTTATTGATCTAAATAAAAATTACAATTTATTTTTGAGTACAAAAGAAGAACATATTAATAGTATAATAAACAAACTTATATTATTAAATCCATTAAATGTAATGAAAAAAGGATATTCAATAACTTTTAAAAATGATACTGTTATAACAAGTGTTGAAGAAATACATATTGGTGATACTATTAACATACGATTAAGTGATGGTATACTAGATACCAAAATTATTAACAAGAGGAATATAAAATGAAATTTGAAGAATTATTAAAAGAATTAGAAGAAATTGTGAAAGAATTGGAAAGTGGCAATTTATCACTTGATGATTCTATTAAAAAATATCAAAAAGGAATAGAATTAAGCGCTGAATGTCAAAAGATGTTAGAAGATGCTAAAAGCATAATTATCACAAAAGTAGAATAGAGGAATGGTAATGACATTTGATTTATTAAATATTAAGTCACCCAATTTTTTAAAACAATTAAATATCAATGAACTAGAAGAACTATGCAAGGAAATTAGAACTTTTATCATTGAAAATGTAAGTAAAACTGGAGGACATCTTTCTAGTAATTTAGGGGTTGTTGAAGCAACAGTTGCTCTACATTATGTTTTTAATAGTCCAACTGATAAAATAATATTCGATGTTGGTCATCAGTGTTATACGCATAAAATTCTAACTGGTAGAGCAAAAGAATTTGCAAATTTACGAAAAAGAAATGGTTTAAGTGGGTTTCTTTCCTATTCAGAAAGTGAACATGATGTGTGGGAATCTGGGCATTCTTCAACTTCATTATCTGCTGCTGCAGGTTTTTTGGAAGCAAAGGAGAGTAACAAAGAAATTGGAGAAGTAATAGCTTTTATTGGTGACGGAGCTATTCAAAATGGCTTAGCATTTGAGGGCTTAAATTATATAGGAAGCCAAAAAAATCAAAAAGCTATTATAATTTTAAATGACAACGATATGTCAATATCAAGAAATGTTGGTAGAATGGCATTGACATTACGTAAAAAAAGGATAAAAAAATCTCATGCTACATTAAGAAAAATAACTCCAAAATTTGTTTATAACAACTGCAAATCTTTGCGAAATACTTTAAAAACTTTTCTTTATGGTAATGATATTTTTACAAGTTTAGGTTATGGCTATTATGGACCAATTGACGGACATGATTTGAAAAAATTGATAAAATATTTTGAATATGCTAAAAAAAGAGATTCATCTGTAGTTATCCATTTAAATACTATTAAAGGTAAAGGATATAAATATTCAGAGGACGACTCTAACGGCTTTTGGCATGGAACTGGACCATTTGATATTAATACAGGTAAACAAATTAATAAACTATCGGTCAATGTTGTTCCATGGGGAAAAGCAATATGTTCAATTCTATTAAGTTTATTAGAAAAAAATAAATTAATTAAAGTTATTAATCCCGCAATGATTGTTGGAACATTTTTTGAAGAAATTGAAGAAAAATTTCCTAATCAAATTATAGATGTAGGAATTAATGAAGAACATGCTGTTGTTATGGCAGCTGCTATGAGTAGATGTGATATAATTCCAATAGTGTCTATTTATTCAACTTTTTTACAGCGAGCTTATGATGAAGTGCTTCATGATGTTTGTAGAAGTGATAATCATGTTATATTTTTGCTTGATCATGCCGGTATTGTTAGTAGTGATGGTTCAACGCATCAGGGAGTATTTGATATTCCTATGCTTTTATCTATGCCAAATATGGTAATAGCAACACCAAGTAATATTGATGATGCAAGACAATTATTGGATATTGCAGTTGAAATTAAGCATCCTATGGCGATTAGGTATCCAAAAGATAATATTAATTTAAACATTACTTCTAATGGCAAAATTGAACTTGGAAAATGGCAGATTTTAAAACCAATTAGTGATGTTAATATTATAACTTATGGTGATGTTATAAATGATATTTATCATAAAGTTAATAATATTGGTTTGATTAATGCTATTTTTGTTAAACCTATAGATATTGAATGTCTGAAGTTATTAAGTAATAAAAAAATTATTGTAATTGAAGAAGTAATGTTGGATGCATCGTTATACACAATGATTTTAAGATATAACAATGAGTTAAATTTGAATATTAAAATTTGTTCTTATGGGGTTGATGAACAATTTATTGAATGTGGGTCTCGTGAAGAGATAAAGAAAGATTTAAATATAGATATTGATTCAATTTTAAAGAAGCTATAATTTGATGATTTTTTAAAATCTAAAGAAAGGAATAGAT
Organism: uncultured Bacilli bacterium; assembly: GCA_934096585.1. Classification (GTDB taxonomy): domain Bacteria; phylum Bacillota_I; class Bacilli_A; order ML615J-28; family CAG-698; genus CAKOMG01. The sequence goes on along the minus strand of CAKOMG010000003.1, from coordinate 82,025 downwards.
TATGTTAGCAACATTAAATGTAAAAAACTTTGCTATAATTGATAATATTAAAATAGATTTTAATGACGGATTAACAGTGCTAACAGGTGAAACTGGAGCTGGTAAATCATTAATTATCGATGCTATTTCTTTGTTATTTGGAGAGAGAGCATCAAATGATTTAATTAGATATGGAGAAGATAAAGCAACAATTGAAGGTTTATTTTCTAATTATGATTCTAATATTAAAGGACTACTTAATAAATATGATATTGATTATGATGAAAGTGACTATTTAATCGTAAAAAGAGAATTATATGCAAGTGGAAAAAATATTTGTAAAATTAATAATCAAAATGTTACATTGAATCAACTTAAAGAAATAAGTATGTATATCGGGGATATTCATTCTCAACTAGAAACATTTGGTTTAATTAATCCAAAAAATTATATTTTATTTTTACATAATTCAAAAACAAATGAACTACTTGAGTTATATGAAAATAATTTAAAAAAGTATCGCAAGGCAAAAAAAGAATATGATGAATTAATATCTAAAAATGATGAAAATACTAAAAGATTAGATTTTATTAAATATCAATTGAATGAATTGACTCAAGCTAAACTATCACTTAGTGAAGAAGAAGAATTAAAAAATGAATCAAAATTTCTTTCGAACTTTGAAGATGTTTCTTCAACTCTCTTTGAGTTAAAAAATAATTTTCTTAACGACCAAACTCTTTCAAATTTATATGAATCATTAAATTTAATGCAAAAACTTAGTAAATATGATGAAAAATATTTAGAATTTAAAAACATTTTAGAAGAAGCTTATTATAATATTGAAGAAGTTGCTAATGACAAAAGTTTATCAGTTAATGTAATTGATTTTGATGAACGTCGTTTAGATGAAGTAAATGAAAGGTTAGCAATATATTCAGAATTAAAAAGAAAATATAAAATGACAACTGAAGAACTAATTGCTTTTAAAGAAAAATTAGAAAACACAATTAATGAAGTTGACAATTTTGATTTCAATTTGAAAGAATTAGAAAAAAATGTAAATATTTATTTAGATGAAGTAATGAATGCAGGTAATAATTTACATGAAGAACGTGTTAAAATATCTAAACAAATTATGAATGAAATAATGCCACATCTATTAGATTTACAATTAAACAACACATTATTCGAGATTGATGTTAATAATACAAAAAATTTATTAAGAGATGGTTTAGATGAAGTAAATTTCAATGTAACTTTTAATAAAGGCGAACCTGTAAAACCACTTTCAAAAATTGCATCTGGCGGTGAATTATCAAGATTTATGTTAGCATTAAAAACTGTACTAGGTGATAATTTGCCTATGCAAACAAAAATATTTGATGAAATCGATAGCGGTGTTAGTGGAAATGTTGCCTATAGCATTGGTAAGAAATTACATAATATTTCTAAAACTTCCCAAGTTTTATGTATAACACATTTGCCTCAAGTAGCATCAGTTGCTGATCATCATATTAAAATTTCAAAAACCTTAATTGAAGGAAGAACTATTACGAAAATTGATGTTCTTGATTATGATGGAAGAGTTCAAGAAATAGCATCGATGATTTCCAATGGAGTTCCAACAGAAGCTTCCTTAAATTATGCAAAAGAATTATTAAACACCATTTAATGGTGTTTTTTATTTTTGATTATCGGGAATAATAATATAAAGGAGGTTTTTATGAAAAAAATCTTAAGATTTTTATTATTATTCATTCTTTCATTGTGCTGTTTTAGTACTTCATCTAAAAATGATATAATAACTACATCAAAAGAAATAGAAAAGATTGATGACGTAATTTTGGGTGGCGATACAATCGGATTACATATTAAAACGAATGTTCAAATTGTTGGAAAATATGAGGTATTAACAAATGATGGTAATGTCAAACCTTGGGAATATAGTAATATTCAAGATGGTGATATTATTTATTCAATTGATAATAACATAATTAACTCAAATGATGATCTTAATAGTGTTGTTAAAAATAGTAAAATGAATAGTTTGACAATCATTTTAATTAGAAATGAAGAAATGATTAATACTAATATTAAAGTAGTTAAGAATGAAAAAGACATAAATTCTATTGGGTTATATGTAAAGGATCATATAACCGGTATTGGAACATTAACGTTTATTAATTCTAAAACTAATAAATTTGCTTCTTTAGGACACAATGTTTCTAATGCATCAAATTCAGGAACAATCTTAGAATCAAGTATTAAAGGTGTAAAAAAAGGAACAAGAGGTGTTCCTGGTGAAAAATATGCAATTATTGGAAAAGATGAAATTGGTGTTATAGAAAAAAATTGTAATGTTGGTGTTTTTGGAACCTTTAACAAACATAATCAAAATAATACCATTCCTTTGATAAAGGCTTCACAAGTTAAAACAGGAAAAGCTAAAATTGCAACCGTGATAAATGGAAATGAAATAAAATACTATGACATTGATATAACGGAAGTTGCCAAGCAAAAGGAAACTGAAATTAAAGGAATTAAGTTTAAAATTGTTGATGAAGAATTAATTAATTCAACAGGTGGTGTTATTCAAGGAATGAGTGGATCCCCAATAATACAAGATGATTGTTTAGTTGGTGCGGTATCGCATGTAATTGTTAATGATCCTATTTATGGATTTGGAGTTTTTGCGGAATGGATGTATTATAATACTTTAAATTAAAAAAACTATTGCTTAAACAATAGTTTTTATTTTGCAGCCATAACAAATAAATAAATTAAACCTGCTAGAGGGACACATAATGTTAAAATGCAAATGGCCCATGCTACAATTTTACCAAAAAGAGTTTTTGAAGGACTTTTTGTTAATTGAACTTCTACAGAGTTATCCATTTTGCGTTTCGTAACTATTAAAGGTTTTTTTTCATTATCTTTTTTTGCCATAAATACACCTCAGTAATCATTAGCTCTATTATATCATAGATTATAAAAAAAATAAACAAAAATTTAAAAATATTTTAAAATGATATATTTATTATGTTTGATTTTAGTTTAATACTATGTTATAATAAATATAGATAATGAAGGTTAAAACTATGAATAATGTATCTTATCGAATAATTTTTCATATTGACATGAACTGTTTTTTTGCTTCATGTGAAATTGCGGAAAATCCATCTTTAAAAGATAAACCACTAATTATTGCTAGAGATGATGCCTTTCGTAAAAGTATTATTTTAACTGCTACTTATGAGGCTAGAAAATATGGTATTTATACGACAATGTTAGTTAAAGATGCAATAAAATTATGCCCACAGGTTATTATTCTTGAACCTCATTACAATTTATATGCTTATTATTCAAAACAATTTTTTGAATATTTAAATACGATAACAAATAAAGTTGAACCCATGAGTATTGATGAAGGATTTTTAGATGTAACAGAAGTATGTCAAAAAGTTAATGCATTAGAACTTGCAAAAACAATTCAACAGACTTTGATGTCAAAATTTCATTTACCTTGCAGTATTGGTATTGCTCCTAATAAGTTTTTAGCAAAAATGGCATCTGATATGAAAAAGCCTTTAGGAATTACGGTTTTACGTAAACGTGAAATTCCTGAAATGCTATGGCCATTACCTATTGATGATATGATGGGTGTTGGTAAGAAAACAGCACCTAGATTGAAAGAAATAGGTATTAATACTATTGGTGATGTTGCTAATTATAAAAATATTGAATTGCTAAATAAAACAGTTGGTAAAGCAATGACTGAATATTTAAAAGAAAAAAGCATGGGTATTGATAATACTCCAGTAATTTATGATGTTGAAGAAGATAGTGAATCAATAAGCAATTCCCATACTTTTGATTTTGATGAAATAGATTTGAAAACAATTAAAGATACATTGAAAATTTTAACTAATTCTGTAAGTTATCGACTAGAAAAAGATGGATTAAAAGCTTATACAATAGGCTTGCAACTTAAGTATAACACTTTTAAAACTGTAAATAGAAGCAAAGGTTTATCAGCCCCAATAAACGATAATATTGAAATGTACAGTGTAATTAATGAATTATTTGATGAATATTATGATGACACGCCTATTAGATTAGTTGGAGTATTTGCTAACAGGCTGATTAAAAAAACTGAAGAAGTAAAACAGTATTCCTTGTTTGATGACTTGGATAAAATAGAAAAAGAAAATGATATACATAAACTACTTGGAAAAATAAATAATACATTAGGTAGTGATATTATTAATATAGGTATTAATAAACTAAAAAAATGAAAGGAATAAAATATGAAATTAGGGCTTATATCAAAGTATAAAGTTGAAAGAGAAACAAAATTAGGATATACTATAAGTGATGCAGATGGTGAATATTTTTTGCATCACAATGAATGCAATCATCAAAGATTTAAAGATGGAGATATCATAACAGCATTCCTTTATTCTGATAAACAACATCGTATTGCAGCTACATGTTTTATGCCTTATATTACTATTGAAAAAGGTGGCTTATGTGAAGTTGTTAATAGGACAGAAACAGGTGCATATGTTAATATTGGCATAAGTAGAGATTTATTGCTATCATCAGATGATTTGCCTCGAAAAATAATGCCAAATGTTGGTGATAAAGTACTATGTAAAATCCGTATCAAAAACAATTGTTTATATATTAAATTATTAACAAAAAATGATATTGTATTAATGCAAACAAATATAAAATTGAAAAATAAAGATAAAGTTAACGGATATGTTTATCGCATCACAGATGATGGATTAAATTTTGTAGACGAGAATTACAATATTATCTTTGTTCATTCATCTAATTTGAAAAAGAATTATCGTGTTGGTGAGTATATTGAAGCTAGAATTATTAATGATACTAGAGCTAGTGAAAATGAATACTCAGCAACAACAATTGAACAAAAAGAGTTGGTTTTGGAAGATGATAAAAATTTTATATTAAATTATTTAGATAATCATTTTGGTGTCATCCCTTTTTCAGAAAATACTGATCCAAACACAATAGAAAGAGTATTTAAAATGAGTAAAAGTGCATTTAAGAGAGCTATTGGTTCTTTATACAAAGAAAAGAAAATTATAATAGAAGATACTCGCATTCTTTTAACAAAATACTTAAAGTAGGTTGAATATGGAAACTAAAAATTTATTTGAATTGAGTAATGAAGAGTTGCAACAAAAATTTATTACTGATTTCAATGACAATTATAAAAAAGAAGATTATGATGATGAAAGTTGGGAAGAAGTTTTAAAAGTATTTGAAAATACAAAATTAAAGCTTTTAGAAACAAATTTTGCTATTTCAATATATCATGAAGCACTTCACAATTTAGCAGTCATAAAAAAGAAAAAAAATAATTCTTTTTCTAAAGTTTTTATAAATAGTTTAACAAACTTTTTTTCTAAAGTTGGTCATTGTATCTCATCTGTTTATAAATCAATAAGTTTTGTGTTTTCAATTCCTGCTCTTACTTTCTCATCGATTATATTGACTCTGTTTATTCACTTATTTTTGGGAATTTTTCTTTACACTATTTTGCCAGATTTTATTACTGATTTTATGGTTAAGAGTATTTTAGCAGGAGTAATCTTTGTAATATTGAAAACAATTATTTTATTTGGATTAGCTGATAAAGATTTATTGTTTGATTATAAGATGTATTTTGTAAAATTTATTATCACGATTCCGTTTTACTCATTAATATTCTTGATTTTTCATAATTTGCAAAATAATACTATGCTTGAAGAGTTATTCCCTTTGTTTTATCCACATATGTGGCTTTCTGTGTTTACGCATGAGTATGTTTATTCGCCTATGATTGCTCTATTAATTAATTGCATAATTCCTATAGGTGTATTTTTATTAGTGAAAAAGAAGGATGAGTAAATGGTTTCAAAATTAAAAAGTATTTACTTTTTAACAAAAAAGGTTTATAATATAATTAATTATTATACTGCAATGATATAAGAAGAGTATTTATTTTTATATTTTAGAGAGAAATGGTTTGGTGAAACATTTTATATAGAAATAAAGAAAGACACTTATTAGCTTCCTTAATGGCGTATGTTGGCGTTAACAATAATTAAAGAGTCCATGTTATGGGAAGTTAAGGTGGCACCGCGGAAATATTCGTCCTTACTATCAATTTATTTTTTAAATTGTTAATAAGGCCTTTTTTTATAATTTAGTATTTATTTGGAGGAATTATGGCTAATTATCAAAAGATTAAAGGAACAAGAGATTTTTTTGGAGATAAAAGTATTAAACTTACTTATATTGAAAATGTTTGTAAAGAAGTAGCAAAAACATATAATATTAGCGAAATTGTAACACCTATTTTTGAGAATACAGATGTATTTGTAAAAAATGTTGGTGAAGATAGTGATGTTGTAAATAAAGAAATGTACACTTTTAAGGATAAAAGCAATCGAAGTATAACATTGCGTCCTGAGGGAACAGCTTCAGTTGCAAGATGTTTTATTGAAAATAAGATGTATGCTTCGCCTTTACCACTAACAAAATTGTATTATTTTGGTCCAATGTTTAGATATGAACAACCTCAGGCTGGAAGATATCGTGAATTTAGACAATTTGGTGTAGAAGTATATGGTGAAGGAACTCCACTGTTAGATTGTGAAATTATTTTATCTGCTTATGCAATTTTTAAAAAGCTTGGCATTAAAAATATTAAATTAAAAATCAATTCAATAGGTAATTTTGAATCTCGTAAACATTATTCAGAAGCTTTAAAACTATATTTTAATGAGTATGTTGAAAATATGTGTGATGATTGTAAGCGTCGATTAAATACAAATCCTATGCGTATACTAGATTGTAAGGCTGATGCCAAAACAATTGTTAATGGTGTTAATGTAATTCAAAATGCTCCTAAAATTAATGATTATTTAACTGAAGAAGCAGAAAACTACTTTAAAGAAGTAATTAATATTTTATCTGGCTTTGATGTTCCATTTATTGTGGATCACAATTTAGTTCGTGGGCTTGACTATTATACAGATACTGTTTTCGAATTTATAATTGAAAGTAATGATGAATTAAATGGATTAGCTTTAGGTGGAGGCGGAAGATATGCCGATATGATTAAGTCTATGGTAGGAATTGATGTCTCTGGAATGGGATATGCAATAGGTGTTGACAGACTAATTGCAGTCATGGAAAATCAAGGATTATTTAATGATATATTCCCTAGAGTTGATGCTGTAATAATGGGATTAGATAAAGAATCGAAAATTGAAGCTATGAAACTTGCATCAGTTTTAAGAGACAATGATTTGATAATTGAAATGGATTATAAAAATATTTCTATGAAACCACAATTTAAACTTTGTGATAAAGTAAACCCTAAATACATCATAATTATTGGTGAAACAGAAAGATTAAATGGAATATATACAGTTAAAAATTCAGATACAAAAGTTCAAAAAAATGTTAAAAAAGAAGATTTAATTTCTTATTTAAAAAATAATAGAGGTGAATAAAAATGGCAGAATATAAAAGAACTCATAAAAATAATGAATTACGATTGAATAATGTTAATGAAGTTGTCAGCCTAGTTGGTTGGGTTAGCAAAATTAGAAATTTAGGTGGACTTTTATTTATTGATTTAAGAGATAGATATGGTATTACACAATTAGTTTGTAAACCTGAAAATAGTTGTTATGATATAGTTAAAAACGTCAAAAATGAATATGTTTTAAATGTAACAGGTAAAGTTTTAGAAAGAGAAAGTAAAAACGCGAATATTCCAACAGGAGATATTGAAGTAGAACTAAATGATTGTGTAGTGCTAAGCGAAGCGAACCAAACGCCATTAATTATTGCGGATAAAACAGATGCATTAGAAGACGTTAGAATGAAATATCGTTATTTGGACTTGAGACGTCCTGTTATGCAACATAATCTTATTTTAAGACATAACATTTGTAAAGCAGCTCGTAAGGCCCTAGAATCATTAGATTTCATCGAAATTGAAACGCCAATGTTCGGTAAATCTACTCCTGAGGGTGCTCGTGATTATGTTGTACCATCAAGAATTCATCCTGGGAAATTCTATGCTTTGCCTCAATCACCTCAAATTTTTAAACAACTTTTAATGATTTCTGGTTTTGAAAGATATTATCAAATAGCTAGATGTTTCCGTGATGAAGATTTAAGAGCTGATCGTCAAATGGAATTTACGCAAATAGATTTAGAAATGAGCTTTGTTGATGAAGAAGATGTTCATAATGTTATTGAGTTTATGTTAAAGACAATTTTTAAAGATGTTATGAATATTGATATTCCAACTCCATTTCCAAGACTTAGATTTGATGATTCAATGGAACGCTATGGTAATGATAAGCCAGATACTAGATTCGGTTTAGAATTAAAAACTGTTAATGACATTGTCGGTTTGATGGATTTTTCTGTATTTAATGATAGCATTAAAAATGGTGGAGTTGTTAAATGCATTAACGTTAAATCTGGAGCTTTAAAATATTCACGTAAACATATTGATGAATTCGCAGAACAAATTAAAAAATTTAAAGCTAAGGGCCTTGCATGGTTTAAGTATGATGGAGAAAATGTAAGTGGTGGTATTAGTAAATTTATAACTCCGGAAGTATTAAATAAATTCAAAGAAAAAATAAATTTAGAAGCAAATGACTTAGTATTGTTTGTGGCCGATAAAAAGGATGTCGTTAATGCATCGCTATCTTATTTACGTAACTTCTTTGGTAAAGATTTAGGCTTAATCGATGAAAATAAATATAACTTATTATGGATTGTTGATTGGCCATCATTTGAATGGAGTGAAGAAGAAAATAGATATGTTGCTGCACATCATCCATTTACAATGCCAAAAGATGAATGGAAAGATAAATTATTAACTGATCCTGCACATTGCTACTCTAAATGCTATGACGTTGTATTAAATGGCTTTGAGCTTGGTAGCGGATCTATTAGAATTCATGAACAACAAGTTCAAAAAGATATGTTTAAAGCAATTGGCCTAAGTGATGAAGAAGCAAAAGAAAAATTCGGATTCTTCTTAGAAGCATTTAAATACGGTACACCTCCTCATGGTGGAATGGCATTAGGATTAGATAGACTTGCAATGCTATTAACTCACTCACCATCAATCAGAGATGTAATAGCATTTCCTAAAACTGCTAACGCAATATGTCCAATGAGTGAAGCTCCATCTAAAATTGACGATTATCAATTAAATGAATTGAAGATTAAATTTACTCAAGTAGAGAAATAAAATGGAAGAAAGATTAATACCTTTATTTGGGGATGATCGTATAAATAAACTTCATAACTCTACAGTTGCTGTTATAGGCATTGGAGGAGTTGGTGGTATATGTGCTATTACTTTAGCGAGATGTGGAATAAATAACATAATAATACAGGATTTCGACAAAGTAGAAGAAAGTAACATTAATAGACAAGTTGTTGCTAGTTATAAAACTTTAGGTATGTATAAAGTAGATGTTTTAGAAACAATGCTAAAAGAAATAAACCCAAATATTAATGTTATTAAAATAAAAAGTTTTTTTAATAATGAAAATATGGATGTGTTTAATTTTAAAATTGACTATTTAATTGATGCTATTGATTCATTTGATAGTAAATGTTTGTTAATTAATGAATGTTTAAAAAGAAAAGTTAAATTCATTAGTTCTATGGGTGCTGCGAAGAAATTAGACCCATCAAAAGTAGTAATAACTAGTATTGAAAAGACATCATATGATCCTTTAGCAAAAAAAATTAGATTAAATTTCAAAAACAAAAAATTTAAAGTTGCTTCATCTACCGAATGTTCAAATTGTGAAAAATTAGGGTCTTATATGCCTGTTGTAGCCACTTTTGGGCTGAAAATTGCAGATTATGTTTTAAAAAGATTAACGCAAATATAAGCCAATTTTAAGGCTTATATTTTATAATAGACGCATTAAATTGAAAAATAAACAGGAGGTTTTATGAATAAAAATTACATATCTTGGGATGAATATTTTATGGGTGTAGCTTTGCTTTCCGCAAAAAGAAGTAAAGATCCAAATACAACTGTTGGTGCTTGTATTGTTAATCCCAAAAAAAGAATAGTTGGTATCGGATATAATGGGTTGCCATATGGTTGTAAAGATGAATTATTTCCTTGGGATAATCGCAATGATGATAATTTTTTAAATAATAAATATCCTTATGTTGTTCATGCTGAACCTAATGCAATATTAAATGCAACATGTCCATTGGACAATTGTACAATATATGTAACTCTGTTTCCATGTCATGAATGTGCTAAATTAATTATTCAAAGTGGAATCAAAGAAATAGTTTATATGTGTGATAAATATAATGGCACTGATAGTGATAAAGCATCTAAAATAATGCTTGATGCTGCAAATGTAAAATATCGTAAAATGCCTGAAATATCTATAGTATTAAATGGTGTAAAAAATGATTAAATATTTAAAAAGTATTTGGGATAAAATTAAAAGTTATCCTATATGGAAAAAGATATTATTAGTATTTTTAACTATTATTTATATTGGCGTTTTATGTATTTGTCTGATAACCATCAAAGTGGATTCAACAACACCAGGTACTGTTACAAGAGTAAACAATGTTGTACATATTAATTCTGATAATACGCAAGGATCAATTTATACAGTATCTGTATTTACTGAAAATAAAGTATCTTTATTAGAATATTTCTTAAGAAAGAATAATGATTTTATAGATATTAACATTGGAGAATCAACCACATACCAAATTTATACTGAAAACGAAGATTATCTTTCTAATGTTGGATATAAGAGTCAAAGTATTCAAGATTCCATTATATTAGCTTATAATACTGCAAAATCTAAAGGCATTGATGTTACTCTAGATTATCGCTATAAAGGGGAGTATTTAATTCATATTCCTTCAAATCTTTACAAAACTTCGTCGACTGACTTTAAAAATGGTGATATAGTAACAAAATTTGATGGAAAAGTTGTAAGTAGTGAGTTAGATTTATTAAATTATTTAAAAGAAGATTTAAATAATGTTTTATATGAAGGTAAATCAATTACTTCATTATATGATGAAAAACGATTTGATTTATATGATGAGAATAACAAAAAAATTGAAGAAAATATTACGTTAACAATGGATGTTATTGAATCAATTTATAAAGATAATAGTGATAAAAAATTTACTGTTCTTAGAAATGGAACTGAAGTAGAAGTGACTCCAAGTAGAAGAATGGAATTTTATTTGCTTACACATAAAATTTTAAAAAAGGAGGATACTAATAAACTTCTTTATACTATTAAAGATTGTAGTTTCTCATATTTTGATATTGATTATGAAAAAGCTAATCCTTCAATTGATATTTCTAAAACTTCATCAGTTGGACCTAGTGGTGGTCTTATGCAAACTTTAGCTGTTTATAATGCTATTACCTCTACTGATATTACTAAGGGCTTAAGAATTATGGGTACTGGTGGAATCACGCGTGATGGTGCTGTCACAACTATTGGTGGCGAACAACAAAAAGTCGTAACCGCAAATCTTTATCTTGCAAATGTGTTTTTCGTACCAAGTGATAATTATGAAAGTGCTAAAACAATGTATGATAAATTAAAAGAGCCTAAAATGCAAATTATAGGTGTCAAAACTTTTCAAGATGCTTTAGATTATTTAGAAAGGATGGAATAATATGGGAAAATTTGTAATTGAAAATAATCCTGTTAAACCAGAAAATTATCATATTTCTACATGGAAAAAAGGTAAGCTTGATTTAAAAAAGTTTTATGACGTAAAATTATCAAGAAAACATAATGTTTTATCTTTTTTATTTGGCATTTTACTAACAATTATTGTTATATTACCTTTCGCTTTAATTTTAATTCAATTTTTTAAAGCCTATTATTATAATTTGTCTTTAAAAATGTTATTTTTAATTATCGCTTGGGTAATAATATGGTTTTGTAATGGTTTATCTAATGCTTTTACAATTGAAATAGCAAAAAAATATTTTGAAGAAGAACCTAAACTTCAAAAAATAGATAGTTTTGCAGTCTTTATTTATGAAACATTTAATCCAGGATTTATATTTTTTACGTTTGTAATCCTTGTGTTTTTATTCTTAGGGTTAGCAAGATAGGAGTTTATAATGAGAGAAAGGTTGAAAAAAATGTATTTAGGAATAATAATTATTCTTGGTTTAATTGGAATAGACCAAATAACTAAATTTATAGCTAGAAAGTATTTACTTCCTAAAGGATCAGTAACGATAATTAAAAATTTTTTTGATTTTACATATGTTGAAAATAGAGGCGGTGCATGGGGCTCATTAAGCGGTAAATATTGGTTTTTTATTGCTATTACTATAGTTGCTTTAGGTGTATTAACTTATTTGTTTAAAGACTTTGATTTGACTAGCAATAAAGTGTATAGTATTGGGCTATGCTTTTTAGTTGCGGGAACCTTAGGTAACTTTATTGATCGTATTATATTTAAATATGTAACTGATTTCTTAGATTTTAATTTTTTTGGTTATGATTTTCCAGTTTTTAACGTTGCCGATATATGTTTAACGTGTGGGGTAATTTTAATGATAATCAAAGTATTGTTTTTGTCAAAGGCAGAGTAACAAATGGGTAACATTAAAGAAGAAATAAACATAACATATGATTTAGCAATTCCTGTAAGAATTGATAAATATTTAAGTGAAAGTTTAGAAGATTTTACACGTTCTCAAATTCAATTAATGATTGGAGAAGAGTTGATTTTAGTTAACGGAACCCCTATTAAAGCAAATTATAGATTAAAAAACAATGATAACATTAAGGTTCTTGTTAAAAAAGCTATTCCAAGTTCAATAGAACCTGAAAATATTCCTTTAAATATTGTATATGAAGATAGTGATATTATAGTTGTTAACAAGCCAAGTGGTATGGTTGTTCATCCCGCAAATGGTAATTATGATCATACATTAGTTAATGCTCTACTTTATCATTGCAAAGATTTGTCAGGCATAAATGGTGAACTTCGTGCCGGAATTGTACATCGAATAGATAAAGATACTTCTGGTTTAATAGTTGCTTGCAAAAATGATTTAGCTCACAAATGTTTAAGTGAGCAATTTGCAAACCATCAAGTTAACAAAATTTATTATGCATTATGTCATGGTGTTATTCCACATAATGCTGGAATGATTGATGCACCGATTGGAAGAAATCCTGATAGTCGTCAAGAGCGTGCTGTGGTAGAAGGAGGAAAAAATTCTATAACGCATTTTAAAGTTCTAGAAAGATTCGACAAATATACTTTAGTTGAAGTTAAATTAGAGACAGGACGCACTCATCAAATTAGAGTTCATATGAAATATATTGGTTATCCATTAGTTGGAGATCCCGTATATGGACCAAAAAAAATAGAAGGCCATAAAGGTCAATTTTTACATGCTAAAAAGTTAGAATTTTACCATCCGAGAACACATGAATTTATGTCTTTTGAATGTGATTTACCAAGTTACTTTCAAGATTTCTTAAAACAAATAAAATAAAAGAGCTCAAGAAGAGCTCTTTTTAATTGTATACAGCATTATATATTTTAACGGCATCATAATATCTATTCATTGAAGTTGTTCCCTTAAGAATAGATGCTATAACAATACGTCCATCTACTTCATAAGCACAAATTAAACAATATCCACCAGGATTTGTTGTTCCGGTTTTTATTCCAATAGCATTTTTTAAATATACTTCTGATCTAATTGGTTTAATAAGAAGATTAGTGTTATAAAAAGTATAAGCTTTTTCACTAACTATAGAAAAATTAATTGTATAAGTGCTCACTACTTTTGCAAGCATACTATAATTTAAAGCAAGCATTGCAAATTTAATCATGTCATCGGCTGTGACATAGTGTTGACTTAATCTATTTGACCAAGAACCATCTGAATTATAGTAACTATTACCATCTGGCACCATGAAATGACTATTATGTGCACCAATTTTTTTAGCAACGTTATTCATTAAATTATTGAAATACTCTAACTGCTCGCGAATATTTAAAGTTTCATTACCTTTAATGCTTCTTGCAACACCTGCTGCTATAACATATGCTGCATCGTTTCCGGATGGAAGCATTAATGCATATAAAAGTTGTCGTAATGTCCACATTTGGCCTTTTTGTAATCCTGCTGTACTTGGAGAATCGCCTTCATAAGTTACATCAAACTCATCACCTACAGTAATAATTGTGTCTACACTAGCATTTTCTAATGCAGCTAATGCGCAAATTATTTTTGTTGTAGAAGCTGGGTAAGCAGTTGATGCAGAATTCTTTTGATATAAGTATTTATTGTTCGTATAATCATACACTGAAATATAATTGGCATCAAGTGAAATATTTAATTCATCTGGATTATCTATATTAATTTCTTTATTAATATAAATTTTATTAGCTGTATTTATTGAATATGTGTCTAAAGAAACAACTTTACCAACTTGTAATTTCTCTTCATATTGCGCGTATAATTCGTTACTTTTAGGAATCATAATAACATAACCATTGTAAGGAATAATAGTATTTGCTTTGTTGCCATCTTTTAATACCTCAATAATCGTAGTATTTTTGGTACTATAATTATAATTTGTAATGGCAATTAATGAATCATTATAAGTCTCTTCCTCATACGCAATTGTCTTTCCATAATCTGCTGTAAAAACTTGGACACTTGAATCCTTTAAAATAACATCTTCATAAAACAATGTATTATTGACAGCAATTTTTTGTTCGCAAATTGTATTGTCTTTTGAATACTTCGGATAAATTGTGAGATCATTATATATTTTTTGACTTAAATCTAATTCGTTTTTATAGTTATTATCGCGATACCATCCATTAAATATTAAGTCATCAAAGTTTTTGTGTTGTAAATTCCCAAAATTTGATAATAGTATATATGATAAAGAAACGCCATCTCTAACTTCAATTGTTTCATAACCATATATTGTTAAATTATGTGTTTTAGGGGGTAAAATTCTAGGCCTTACTGTTACTGATATTTCTAAAATATATTTTTGGTAACTGCAAGTAATAATAGTAAATCCTTTTGAAATCCCAGTTACTAATCCATTTTCATCAACATCCGCAATTTCAGGTTCATTACTTTCCCATGTTAAGGGATTGGGAATATCAGTATCAATTTTGATTTCATATTGTTCATCAACGTTGATTTCCATTGATTCAATATCGGCTTTTAAATAATATTCTTTTTTAATACTAGGTTCTTTTTCAGAACAAGCATAAACAAAAGAAAGTGAAAGAAGCAGAAGTAAAACTAAAAAAATTCTTTTAATTTTAAGCATTATTATCCTCCTTAGCTTTTAAAGTGTTTTTGAAATTAATTTTTGCAATGTTGTATAAAAAATCTAAACCTTTTTCATTGATTATTTTATAGGCTAATTTATCAACTTGTTTGGAAGCACCTTTGATTAAATTATAACCTGTTGCTTTTGATAAATCTTCTAGATGTTTTAAAAAGTAATATCTTGCAATTATTGAACTTGCCGCAACGGAAATATATTTATTTTCTGCTTTTTCAATGAGTTCCACAGTTTTATATGTTTCGTTTATATTTTCTAAATATTCAAAATATTTGTTTGTTTGGCAAAAACTATCAATTACTATTTTATCAAAATTAGTATTAGGATATTTATTCAAAAAGTTTAAAATAACTTTATTGTGCAATATAGCTTTTATTTTATTCAGATTCATAGTTTTACTATAAATTTGATTATATTTTTTGTTATTTAATAATAAAACAGTGTGTTTGATATTTTCAATAAGATATTTACCAAGAATTTTAATTTTTTCATCTGTGATTTCTTTTGAATCTTTAATTCCCATTTTAGTCAATTCAAGAATTTTATCTTTCTCGACTAATGATGCGCAAACAACAATACCACCAAAATAATCGCCGGTTCCTACTTCATCGGTTCCTATGATGTTTTTGCCTATGCTAATAATTTTAGTATTTGCTTTTATATTTAGAGAAGGTTTTAGATTTAATAATTGTTCTATTTCGTTTTGAACGGGGATTATATCATTACCTTGAAGTAGTAATTTGCCTGTTTTAAAAATTGTTAGTGTAGTAGACTTGATTTTTGCACGAAATAGTGTATAATTATTAGTAACGTTACTATCATTCCTATTACATTCGTATTGGGAAATTATTTTATTAATTTGATTATTGGATAATGTTATTGTAAAAGTCAACTTATCACCACCTAATTATATTATATCATATATTTTTTTTAAATGAAAGGAGTATTTTTATGAATAAGTATGAAAAAATGCTGGAATTTGATGTCATTATAAATAAACTTAAAAATGAAGTATATTTAGACTATTCTAAAAAAATAATAGATGAAACTAAATTCTCAACAGACTTAGATGAAGTAAACAAAAATTTAAATGATACTGATGAAGCTTTAATTTTAATTCAAAGATATGGCAAATTTCCTATTTATGTTAAAAAAGATACAGATATTGAATACTCTTTACATAAAATAAATAAAAATGGAATACTATCGCCATTAGAATTAGCCGAAATGGGTAATTTTTTTGATTCAGTTCGTGATACTATTTTATATAAAGAAAAATTAGAAGATGCTAATATCAATTGCGTTAATTTGAAATCTTATGTTGATAAACTTATTTATGAAAAAGATTTGAACTTAAAAGTAAAAAAAATAGTAACACCATATGGAGAAATTAACGATGACGCTAGCTTAAATTTGAAAATAATTAGAAAACGAATTAAAGATTTAGAAAAGAATATTCAATCTAAAATAATTGAAATAATGCAAAAGAACGGAGATAAACTTACGTCTTCAACGATTTCTATAAGGAATGAACGTTTTGTTATACCAGTGAGAAGCGATTTTAAAAATCAAATCAAAGGTATAATTCATGATCAATCCGCAAGTGGTGAAACAAGCTTTATTGAACCGCAAATTATTGTTGAAATGAGTAATACGTTAAATCAAGTTAAAGAAGATGAGAAAAAAGAAATAGAATTAATTTTAAAACAAATATCTAGTGAGATTGCTTTGTCTTATGATAATTTATTACTTTCATTTATGATACTTGTTAAAATGGATATAATTTTTGGTAAGGCACGCCTTGCATATATCATGAATGCATCTAAACCCAAGATTAATAATATTGGTTATGTTGATTTAATTAATTGCTATCATCCATTGTTAAATGTTGAAAAAATAATTAAAAACAATGTATCACTCGGAAAAAATTATAAAGGCATAATCATTACGGGACCTAATACTGGTGGTAAGACAGTTCTGTTAAAAACTGTTGGGTTACTTGCTATAATGGTTAAATTCGGACTATTAATACCTTGTGATAACAATAGTGAAATAGCAATTTTTGATAAAGTGTTTTGTGATATTGGTGATGAACAATCTATTTCACAAAATTTATCAACATTTTCTAGTCATTTAAAAAATGTCATTGATATTATTGAAAATGTTACAAGTAATTCCTTAGTATTAATTGATGAACTTGGATCTGGTACGGATCCAGTCGAAGGTTCTTCACTTGCTATAGCAATTATTGATTATTTATTAGCCAAAAATTGCGATATTATTACAACAAGCCATTATTCTGAATTAAAAATGCATGCTTATAGTAATGATAAAATTATCAATGCTAGTGTTGAATTCAATGTTGAAACATTATCACCAACATATCGTTTATTAATTGGCGTACCAGGAATGAGTAATGCCTTAAATATTGCTTCACATTTAGGATTAAAGCAAGAAATTATTGATGAAGCAAATAATTATGTAATTAATAAAAATGATAATTTGTCAGTTATGTTAGATAAAGTTGTAAATCAAGCCAATGAATTAGATCAAAAATTAAAAATTGTAGATGAAGAAAAAGAGAATTTAAAACAATTAATTAATAAGCAAGAAGAAGAAAATAATAAAACCATATCTTTAAGAGATAAAATAATTAAAGAAGCTAATATTGAAAAAGATAAATTGATTTTAAAAACTAAAAAAGAATTAGAAGAATTGGTTTATGAAATTGATCTAGTAAAAAATAAAAGTATTAAACCCCATGAAATATCGGATTTAAAACATAAAATTAGATCTTTAGGAGAAGAAGATTTAGTAGTTGAAACTGAACAAGAAAATTTTAATTATAAAGTAGGCATGGCTGTTTATGTTAAGGGGTATAATAGTTATGGAACCATTTTAAAAGAACTTAAAAATAATCAATATGAAGTTCAAATAGGAATTGCAACTGTTAAAGTAAATAAGGAGGATTTGCAACTTTCCGAAAATAAAGATGTATTTATTAAAACTAAAGAGAAAAAGGAAATTACACTTAAAAAAAGTGTTACTTCTAAACTTGATTTGCGAGGGTGTAGATATGAAGAAGCTAGTGAATTAATTGATAGATTTTTAGATGATGCTCTTTATGGAGGATTAAATTCTGTCACGATTATTCATGGCTTTGGTACTGGTACAATTAGAAAATTAGTACATGAGAAACTTAAAAATAATAAAGAAGTTGAAGAATATCACTATGGTGGTATTGGAGAAGGCGGACAAGGAGCCACAATTGTAAATTTTAAAACAAAATAGGAGGATTAAAATGAATATAATTAAAAATCTAAATGAATTAACTGACGACTTAACAATTGTTGATTTTTTTGCAACATGGTGTGGACCATGTAGAATGTTAACTCCAGTTTTAGAAGAATTAAATGAAAAACAAATTGTAAATGTTGTTAAAGTAGATGTTGATGAATCTACTGAGATGGCTAAAAATTTTAGTGTTAGTGTTGTTCCAACATTATTCTTAATGAAAGATAAAAAAATATTATCTAAAAAAGAAGGATATATGAATCTTGATGAAATTGAAGAATGGGTTAACAAATATCGTTAAGTAAGAAAAGCAAAATATGTTTATTATTTTGCTTTTTATTTTTTAATAATATTTAAAAGAATTTAAGATAATTTTTAAAATAAATTGATTATTATGAAAATTTATGATATAATTAATTTATGAAAGAATTAATAGCAATGGAAAAAATCGACATTATTAGTTATAAACATGATGGTGAATTACATCGTGTTTGGAAAAATGTTGATAAATTATTTGAATCAAAGGATGAAGTAATTTTATTAAATAATGAAGTAGATGTTATCGATGGCGATGGCCGTAAGTGGAAAACAAGAGAACCAGCTGTTTGTTATTTTTTTAAAAATTACTGGTTTAACATTATTTGCATGTTGAGAAATGATGATATTTATTATTATTGCAATTTAAGTTCTCCATATGTAATTGATGAAGAAGGCATTAAATATATTGATTATGATCTTGATATTAAAGTGTTTCCGGGAGGAGATTTTTTAGAACTTGATCGCGATGAATATGATTTTAATACTAAATATTTACATTATTCAGAAGATATTAGGATAATTATTCGTAGAAATATGGATATTTTGATTAATATGATAAAAAAAGGTGAAGCTCCATTCAATAAGCAAAGTGTAATGGAGTGGTATGATGCCTTTTTAGAGAAACAAAAAAATAAATAGAAAAGGAGTGTGTTTTATTTTGGTTCCTCTCGCGTGTTTTTTAAACACAATTGTTTTAGCTGACAATAATCAGATTGAATGGAAACTAATTGTTCCGCTTATTATTGTTTTAATTGTTTTACTTGTGTTTTCAGCTTTCTTTTCAAGCTGTGAGACTGCTTATTCATCAGTTAGTATTTTAAGACTTAAGAGTCTAAGTGATGATAAAAAGCCTGGTGCTAGAAAAGCTTTATATTTGGCTGAAAGATATGATGCTCTTTTAACAACAATTCTTGTTGGTAATAATTTGGTAAACATTGGTGCAACAACAATTGCTGCATTTGTATTTACAAAGTTAATAACTAATCCAACATTATCTAGTTTACTTAATACTGTTATAATGACTATTATCATTTTGATTTTTGGTGAGATTACACCAAAAGCAGCCGCAAAAGAATCTTCGGAAAAAGTAGCATTAAAATTCTCAGGTGTTTTGTTTATTGTTCACAAAATATTATGGCCGCTTGCATTTGTTTTTTATAAACTACAGAAAGCCTTTATGAAAAAATCTAATCTTGATTCTACGCCTCAAGTTACTGAACAAGAATTAGAAACCATTATTGAAACTATGGAAGATGAAGGCGTAATTGAAAATAATGGTGCCGAATTGATGCAAAATGCTTTAAATATTAATGATAAAACAGTTTACGAAATTATGACACCACGTGTTGATGTTGTTGCCTTGGATGTCGATGAATCTGTCGAAGATATTAAAAAAATATTCTTTGAATATCAATATTCTCGTATGCCTGTTTATGATAGAGATAAAGATAATATTATAGGTATATTAAGAGAAAGAGATTTCTTTACCTCATATATTAATACAAATGGTAATAATGTCAATATAAGATCAATCATGGATAAACCTTATTTTGTTTCTGAAGCAACTAAAGTTGATGATTTGATTAAGGATATGCAAAATATGAAAAAGCATTTTGCAGTTGTGTGTGATGAATATGGTGGTACTAGTGGAATTGTAACGCTTGAAGATGCTTTGGAAGAATTAGTTGGTGAAATTTATGATGAATCTGATGATATTCCTGAACAATCATTCCAAATGAAACAATTAAGTGATTATAAATATCTTGTTAATCCTGAAATGGATTTAGAAGATTTATTTGATGAATTAAATTTAGGGAATGCTCCTGAATCTAAATATCGTAATGTAGGAGGGTTTGTATATGAATTATGTGAAGAACCTCCATATAAGGGTAAAGTTGTGACATATCATGTAACTGTTGATGATGATAGTGATTTTGAAAATCCTATTATTAAAGAAATTGATTTAATATTTACTATTGATAGAGTTGCAAAAAGAAGAATTAGATCTTTGATTTTAGAGTTGAGAAATACTTCTGAAGTTGAAGACGAAAAAGAATAGTAGTCTTGTGACTACTATTTTTAATAGGTGATTGTTATGAAAGAAAAGTATAAAAAAAATAAAAAACTAATTAAATCATTTCTAAGTATTGGCACTACTCTAATATTAATTGCATTTTTTAGTTTTTTTTCAGGAAAAAAATATTATATTTTAGGAGCTGCTTCTTTAATATTTGGTTTATTATTCGTTGCTTTTACATATTTATTGAATAATTCCATCAATAAAATGATCGAAATAATGAAGGTGCAATGTCCTATTTGCAATAAAATGACAACATTTGAATCTAAAATAAATTATTATATCAATGGTAAATTAATTGAAGAAGATGATTTTAATAATTGTAGCTTAAACTGTCAAAAAGAACAAATCATCTTTGAATTTTACAAATGTTTAGAATGTACATATTGTTTAACTGTAATTAAAACTTATATTGTAAAAAACGATAAAAAATCTTTAAAAAGCACTAAATATAATGTTGATTTTAATTATACTGGCGCTTATTAATAATTTCTACTAATAGTAGAGTGCAAAAATATCATTCTACTAATTTTTTTTAAATTGTATAATAAAATACCAATAGATAGATACTTTTTTGACTTTTATTTTGATAAAATGTAATGGTAACATTGGAGGTATTTTATGAATATTAAATTAACATGTGAATCAACTGTTGATATTCCACATTCACAATTAAAAGATAGAGATATTGATTATTTACCCTTTCATTTTTATATTGATGGTAAAGAATATATTGATGATTTGGGTGAAACTTTATCATATCGCAAATTTTATGAAATGATTGATAATGGTGCGTCAACAAAAACTGCTCAAGCTAATATTACTGAATACATTTGTTTTTTTGAAAAATGGTTAATTAAGGGATATGACATTTTACATTTAACTTTATCAACTGGTTTGTCTGGAACTTATAATAATGCAATACTTGCAAAAGAAGAACTTGACAAGAAATATCCAAATAATAAAATTTATGTTGTCGATTCTCTTGCCGCATCAAGTGGGTTTGGAATGCTTATGGATACATTAGCAGACTATCGAGATAAAGGATATACTCTTGAAGAATTATATAATTTAGCAGAAGACATTAAATTAAAAGTACATCATTCTTTTTTCTCTTCTAACGTTGATTATTATGCAAAAGGAGGAAGAATTTCTAAAGCTGCTGGTTTTCTGGGGTCCATATTTAAAATTTGTCCTTATTTAGAAATGAATTCAATTGGCAAAATTGTTCCACGTAAAAAAATAAGAGGTAAAAAGAATGCAACAATTGAGATTTTAAAACAAATGGAAGAAAATGCGAATAACGGACTTATGTATAATGATAAATGTTATATTTGTAATTCTAATTGTTTAACAGATGCATTATATTTAAAAGAAGAAATAGAAAAGAAATTTCCGAATTTAATAGGAAAAATTCAAATAAACACTATCGGTACAACTATTGGTAGTCAATGCGGTCCTGGAACAGTTGCGGTTTTCTTTTATGGAATAATTAGGAATAAACTTTAATATTCCTTAAGTTATAAAAAATTAACTTGACTATTTACTAAAAAAGTAGTATTATATAATTAGTTTAATAGTGGCAAAATCAAAGAAATTTGATGACGCAAAACTATAGGGCCTAACCATGGTAGCCAGTTGCACATTATATGGAGCAACTGGCTTTTTTTGAGGTTTAAAATTATGAAAAACAAAATACTATTATCATTCACATTATTTATATCATGCTTTTTAGTATTTATATTTGCAGTTTTTGCATGGTTTACACTTGATGATAATTCAAAAAGTGAAGATATTAATACTGGAATTATCGATATAGATTGTGATGTTAATTTTGAATATCTAAATGATACATCATGGATAAAAATTGATAAAATTAATCATATTAATTTAATTAATCCAAATGATTATATTTATTTTCGATTAACTTTATCAACTAAAAAATCTAAAGAAGTAACAATTAATAATTGTAGATTTTATAATGTATCATCAACTATTAGTAATGAACTTAAATATCAAAATAATGAAATATATGTTACTGATAAAAAAAATAATATAATAAAATTGTATGATATTATAGATGACAAAGTATTAGTTAATAAAAAAACATTATATAAAATTGAAAATGGTGAAATAAAATTAGATGAATATAAGGTTCATCATGCATTACGCTTCTATGTTATTGATGAACAAATAAATCTAAATTCTAAAATAAAATCATTTGTTAATGGAAATGGTAAAACAATAGATGAATTACTTTTTACTGAAACAAAAATAACAAAAGATAAATCTTACTCAATTATTTTTGCTTTAGAATTGAATGAAGAGGCAATGAAATTAGATAATCTTGATTATAGTTATTGCTATTCTTATCAATCATTCTTTATTGATTCAATAATTGCGGATGTGAAATAGGTGAAAGTAATGAAATTAAAAAATAAATTATCAATTAGTATTAGTTTGTTAGTTGTTTCTGTTTTTTCTTTATGTTTTGTAACATACGCATGGATTATAAATCGTGTTAATTCACCTAGTATTGATGGTAACACGACAGGAGTCAAATATGTATATGAGTTAAAAGATTATCAAAAAGAAGACTATACGATTAAAAATATTGCCTTTTTTGATATTAATCGTGAGTCTGAAAAATCCTATTTTATTGATATGGCTACTTGTGTTGAAATAGTTATTGAAAATACGGGTGACATTAATGCGATGCTTACAATTAAGCAAATTAAACCAATTATAAGTAATAGTTGCTATATACAATGTGTTTTTACTAATCAAAAAATTTCTTCAATTGATAGTTTTAAATCATTTATACAAGAAAATGAACAAATAGAAAATGAAGAACTGTTAATTAACGAAAGTAAAACCATCTACATGTATGTGTTTGGTGTTCAATTGGATGAAACATCAAATAATGAATTTCTTAATCAAACATATAATTTTTCAATTGAAATTGTAGGAGAAGGAAAATGAAAAAGAAATCAATAATATTATTTTTAATATCAAGCATCGTTTTAATATCTATTTCATCTGTTTTTGCATTTTATATGCTTAAAAAAAGAGAAGATATAAATATAACTACAGGAAAAATTGAAAAAGGATTTATAACTTATAAATATGTAGATGGGGAAACAACAAAAGAAATTACTAATGAAACCATAGGTTATAATTCTAGTACGAATTCTATTAAAACATATGCTTCTGAAAGAAAGGCTACTGATTTAGAAAATTACTTGCAATCAAATTCTTTAGTTGTTAATATCACTATCAAAACAAGTATTGCCATTAAGCTGAGAATAAAAATTCAGGACGTTTGGGAATCTGAAAAAACATATACTTCTGGATTAAAAAAAATAAATACTATATCAAGACAATGGTTAGATGATAATAAAGTATTTACGTTTGATAATAATTGGACATATGATTCAAATACAGGATATGCATACTATAATCAAATAATTGATGAAAGTGAAGAAGAACAAACAATACAAATTATTGGTCCTAATGATTATTTTTATAATTTTGAAACAACTTCGGTTGGCTATCGTGAAACAGTGTTTTTAACATTAAGTTTTAATATAGATGCTGTTCAAGCTAATAGAGCTGATTTAATATGGGGTAAGTAGTATGAAACTTAAAAAAATAATGATTTTAATATTGTTTTTATCTTTTGTAATTTCGATTTCTTTTGTGACATTAAACAAAGAAAATGTTATTGCAGCAACTGTTGATAAAGGTGCTAGTGGAGCATATGTTCCTTCATCATCAACAATTAAAGATTTTGATTATATTGAAAATAATACATTTATTAATATGAACGATTTATATACTGAAAATAATGGTAATATAATTGCTACATCAGTTGCACCAACAAGCAAGCAATTAATAAATATCTCTACTTCAAAGGATTTATATGCTTTTTCAGTTCTTTGCAATAGTGATAATCGATTTTTAACTTATTCATATCAATTGACAAACAATATTGATTATGGAAAAGAAATTGCTTTTAATGCTATTGGAACTATTACACCATTTAGTGGATTATTTGAAGGAAATGGCTATGAAATAAGTAATTTACATTTCAGAAGTTATACAAGTGAAAAAGAACAAATCGAATATATTGCTATGTTTTCAAAAAACTCTGGAACAATCAATGGTATTGGGTTGATTGATACAGAATTAGTTCAAAGCATTAAATTAAATAATATTTATGGTGTTGCTCCACTTGTTGGATTAAATTCAGGAACAATCTCCAATGTTTTTGTAAAGGACTTAAGAGATCCTTATGAAGAAGCGGGTATATCTGCTGTTGGATATTATATTTCTGGACTTTGTTTTATTAATAAGGGAACTATAGAAAATACTTACGTTGCTTATAGTACAATAATAAACTATACAATTTTCGATTATGAAGCTTTTAGACCAATTATTGCGGATGTTCAAGATGGTGGAATATTAAAAAATGTTTATTTTTATGATAGTAGTATTGATAAAATTGAGACAATCAATGGTATTGAATATTATATTTATGATGAGACATTACTTGGTGATGTTAAAATTCCTAAAAACAATATTAAAGGTGAATATGTAAATAAACTTTCAAATCTTCGCGATGAATTTAAAGATTTCGATGGTTGGTATTCAAACTTAAATTATTCAACTTTAAATTTCAATTTAGAATTACCTATATTTCGAGGATTGGAAGAAGTAAATGGTGAAGGCAAAACTTTTAATATTAAGTCTGAAAAAGATTTTGTATATATTTATGAGTTATTTAATAAAGATCCTTATTTTGCAAGTAGAGATTTTACTTATTATATTACAACTGATTTAGATTTAAGTATTTTTCCAAACACATGTTACATTTATGATGATTTTATTAATGCTTCGTTTATTGGAAAAGACATGAACGTAACTAGTAAGTTTACTTTTAATAATGGTAAAACAACTACACTACCAACAATTTATAATCCATATATTAATAATACTATAAATTATTTAGGTTTTAAATCATATGGTTTATTTCCATTATTTGATGGAACAATAAAAAATCTCAATATTTACTTAAGTTCTGAATTTGTTAATTTTAAAGAATATGATAACACTACACCAATTTCAACTTTTGGAGTTATTAGTGGTTATATGGAAAGCGCGCTTGTTAGTAATGTTAATGTTTATGCCAATATTTCTTTAAGTAATAATAATTTAGGGCAAGTTTATATTGGTGGAGCAATAGGCATTTTATCACAAAAAAGTAAAATTAATAATTTGACTATTAGCGGAAGTATAAATGGTTCAACAATAAATGTCAACAATTTAAATAATAATATTACAACTGATTATGTTTTGGGAAATATTATTGGAGGAGCAATTGCTTATATTACAAATGAAGGTGGAGATATAAGCGATATTTCTACAAATTTAACTATTAACGCTTTAGGTTATTCTGCATCAACAAATTATTCATCCATTATTGGTGGTGTCGTTGGATGTGGATATTTTGATAAATTTAATAATATTTCAAGTTTAGGTTCAATTTCAGCTAATAATAGTTATTCAGGTAATGTTTATATTTCGGGAATAATAGGTAAAATAATCGGTGTTAGTAATCGCATCTATGGTATTCATAATCAAATGAATATAAATATGAATGTTAAAGAAAATAAAAATGTTTATGTTAGTGGTATTACTAATGTTTCTTTAAATACTAATGATTCGTCTTTAAATATTTCATCACTTAATGTTTTTTATGCTTCTGGCTTATCAAATAGTGGTATTATATCAATAAATAAAAACTTTGTAATTAATGAATCCATTGCTAATAGTTTAAACATTAATGTTACAAATGGAATCTATTTAGAGAATGCTGGAGAAATTGAAGGTTTATATAATCTAGATTATTATTACGATAATAACAATGAAAAACATAAATTGAATGATACTATTTCAATAGACGTTGCATTAATTAAGAATTATGCTCCTTGTTTGATTAAAACTAATGAATTCTATGCTAATGTAAAAAGCATCTATAACTTTAGAGATATTAATTTAACATCTACAGCTAACATTTATTTCACAAATGTTTTATATACAGGCTGCATAAGTGGCAAAAATATAAATTTGACAGATATAAGAAATGAAGGAAACATTAATGCAAATATTTCTAACAACTCAACCAATGCTTTAACATTAACTAATGGATTTAAAAAATTTGTTATTACTGGTGTGTTTGAAGAAGTGAGCAGAGGGTATAGTGCAAATATTATTTCTAATAATGGAAATATTAATTTTTATATTGATAAAAATGTT
Organism: uncultured Bacilli bacterium; assembly: GCA_934096585.1. Taxonomy (GTDB): domain Bacteria; phylum Bacillota_I; class Bacilli_A; order ML615J-28; family CAG-698; genus CAKOMG01. The sequence goes on along the minus strand of CAKOMG010000003.1, from coordinate 54,608 downwards.
AATACATTTATTTATAACCTTTATATTTCTGGAATTTGTTATGCCAATAGATCTACATTTACTGATTCAACATTTTCAAAATATAACCCTTTAAATGATAATTATGATAGTGATCTTATTGGTACGTTAAATAATGCAATTAATAATGGAACTATTACCTCAACAAATTACGCTTCAGAAACTGTTAATATAACAAGTGAGGAAATTAAATCTGCAAATGAACATATTATAATTGGAATTAAATATACTTCATCAAATACTAATACTTCATTATTATATGGTAGTTCAAATATTTCGGGCATTTGTTCATTTAATGAATCAATTATAAGTAATACATTTAATATTGGTGATATTACTAACTTTAATTATATTGTAAAACCTAATGGAAATTATAACTTTAAAAGAGATTTTGAAGTTAACTCAGCGGGTATAACTTTCTCTAATATTGGAAAATATGCACAAATTAAAGATTCTGCTAATAATGGTGTAATTAAAGCATTTAATATGTCTTCTAGCACAAATTCATGGGCGAATAGTGCTGGTATATCTGTTCGTAATGATATTGATGAATTATATAATGATTATGATGGAACTACTAATAATGCTTCACAAATGATTTTATTCACAATAAATTATGGGGAAATATATTCACATAATTATTGTGAAAATGTAGATAGTATAGAAAAAGAACAACATGCAAAAAGTGCTGGTATTATGGCTTTAGGATTATGCTCGATTATTAATACTGTAAACTATGGCAATATTTATGGATCTGAAATTAGTAGCGGTATTTTTAGTTTAATTAAATTTAGTTTATTTAAGAATGAAGTTACAAATACTAATAAAGTAATTATCGCTAACTCTATTAACTATGGTAATATTTGGGGAATTAATAAAGGTTCACAAGCTTTTAAAGAAGGAATCAAAGATGACCCAACTAAAGATAATCAAACTTATCAAGAATTAATGAATATGTCATTTGCTAATCAATCTGATTATGCATCCATTGATACGTTAGGTTTTGCGAAAGACACTTATTTAGGATCAATAATAGGTATTGCTAACTTTGATAATAGTGATAATGCACAAAATATTTCGATTAGATACTTAATCAATTTCTGTAACACAATATCAATTATTGGTGGACAATATGGTATATCAAGCAATGTTCATCCAAACGTAGATACAATGGTATCAACTTATGTTAACTTTACTAATGGGCTATATACTTTTGATAAATTTATGGGAGCAACTGTTCAATATGGACCATTAAGTACTGGAACTGAAGAAATTTTGGGTAAAACTTATTTAGGTGTATTTAATGAAGAATTCCAATTTAGAAAAGCAGTTGAAGGAAAAATAGAAGCAACTGAAATTACTGATAAATTTATTAGTGATTATTTTCAATTTGTTGCTTTCACGAAAGTTAATGATTACCTAATTGAAAAAATTGGTTGGAGAACAATAGCTTTTTTAAATGCGTCAATTGATTTTGCAAATGATTTAACATCATTAGAAAAAGTAATTACAATGTATGAAAATATTTCAGTTACTAAATATACTTCATTAGTATCAAAAGCTATAAATACTGATTCATGGATTTCTAATTGTAAAACAGAAGTAGTAATTCAATTAACAGAATCACTAATTCAAAATAATGATTTAACTAATTTGCAAGAATTATTAAGTTATTTATTTTTTGAAAGTTCAAATATTAATGCAATCACTAGTGAAATTAGATCTAGTGTTGTAACGCTTTTAATGAAATATATTAATGAAAATAAAGACATTGATATTAAAGCTTTTTTGAATTCAATACTTTTTACAGATGCAAATAATAATAAAGTATTTTCTACTATTTTAACTGATATATTTTCATCTAACTTGTCAGAAAAAGTAGTAATAAAAGAAAAGTTACAAAGTTATTTTGAAAGTTTGTCCAATGACAAATTAAAACAAATAGTTAATGCTTATATAGAATTATTAAATAATGACGATAATATTATTAAAGATTATATTAATCAAACTAATCTATTAAACGCTAAAAGAAAAGTAATTAAAATATTATTGAATAATATTGATACTAATATAATTTTTGATTTATATAAACAATTAGATATTACAAGTACTGAAGATAGTAAAATATTAAAAATGTATGATGTACTGGAAAAAATGAGTGAAACTGAAAAGCAACAACTATTTGAAAAAGTATTAAATAATAATACTGATTATAATTCATTTTCTGATATTATTGATAATTTGAATTCTGAAATTAAATATTATGAAAAAATATCAAAAGAACTTGATACTTCAATTACACAAGATAATGATTTGGCATTAAATAATAATTATTTAAAGCTATGGAATAAAATAAGATTAATTCCTGAATTTCAAACTTATTTAGATAGTTTATTCAAAAATATTAACGACATTAATGGAAATAGTCACAAAGGAATTTATGCAAAGGCAACAGAAGCAAGAAATACATTCCAATCAGATACAGTTCCTGCACCAAATGGAAGAAATGTAATAAACTTTGACGATGACAAAAGAGAATCATTAATATTTGATTACCAAACAAAAGTTAATCCAGATACTTATTTTTATGGCCCTTTTATTAATGCAAATGGTAATAAATATACAGATAGAATCAACGGAATAACTTATGATACTAGTTTTACTGATATTGATAAATATGCTAGTGGTACTTATCAAACTGGTAATCAATTACCTAATAAATATGTCAATGGCTTTGTAACAACCAATAAAACTTTAGGCAATCAAATTAATGGTAAAATATTCTTTTTTGATACAAATAATAATCAATTTGTTAGTGAATCACATTTTGATAATTTTTCAAATTTGGGTAATAATTTAAATAATTTTGGTGGTACAACTATTAATGGCGATAGTCATATATCAGGTTTAACAGTTAACGGAAGTACCTATACATATTCTATAACTGATGTTAATGGTGTAAAAACAGATTATACAATAACTGATGTTGATGTATATAGTGATATTATTTTAAAAAGTGCTACTAAATATTATATTTCATCCGCCAATTATACAGGTATTTATATGTATTATAATCCATGGAAAGCTGGTTTTGCTTCATATTTCACCGCCAAAGATTCATATAATGGCAATACTATTTATTGGTATACTACACAGTACATTGATTATTCAGCTTCAGATTTAGTTAAATTAGATGGTAGACTTACTAGTTATACTGATGCCTATGTCGAATCACAAGATGAAATTGATATTATAAATAATATTTGTAATAATTATTTATTTTCAAGTACTAATAAATCTAAATCTATTAAAGTAATAAAAAAATTATTGTTACAATTATTTAATAATGATGCTTCATTTGTTAACGACTTTTTAACTTCAATTGCGGATAATAATGATACAATATCAAGTATTCATGGCACAATTAAAGATTATTTAACAGTTGATTCAAAAACATTTGCGAATTACTTGATTGACCAATATAATGGTGACACAAGTGATGATGTTAGTATTTATGGAGCTGTAAAACTAAATAACTTCAAATTTATTTTAGATTATTTATTAAATGATAATTATGGCTATTATGCATATTTATATGGAAAGATGGATATTTCTAATCTTAATGATACCAGAATAAAATATTTATTTAGCTTTGCAGATATGTTGAAACAATATAATTCTAATTTATCTAACGATGAAATAATTGAAATAATTTCAAAATTAGACAAAAATACTTTATTAGATAATTATAATACAATTAATGTTACAGACATTTTACTTAATAATTGTTTAAATACTCTTTCAAATGACTTTGATATAAATATCGATAGTAGTATGTTTGATGTCTTAATTGAGAATAATACTTTTAATAATAAGACATATGTTTTCGGATTAACTTCTAATCAAAATAATTCAATAATATCATTTACACCAAATTTGAAGGGAACTATTAAATTAGTTGCGAAAGGTTCTGGAACAATAAATTTAAGTAGTGGAACTACAACTGATAACATTACTATAAATAACAATATTAATGAATATACATTTAATAATAGTACTGATCAAAATCCAGTTACGCTTACGTTATCTAGGGGTATTACAATATATGAAATTTATATTCAAACAAAAGGAAATAATGATTTTGATAATGCTAATTCTAATGCCAATTGGGAACTTGTGTCTTTAACAAAAGCAGAACCTATATCTTTAGGAAATACAAATACAACTGTCAATAAAGTGTTGAGAACTACTTTAGCGAATCAACAATTTACTTTTACAGTTCCCAACGCTTGGTATTTGCGTTTTACTATTGTTATACGAGGAATAAATGATAATGGTTCTATGTCTCTAATTGTCAATAATAATTCTACTTCGTATACATATACTAACGAAAAAAAGGTTATAACAGAAAATAATTATTTAACAAGAAATGCTACATATACAGTAACTTTTAATAGTCCTGTTGAAATATATGGTATTGCGATAACGCAATACAATAATAATAACTATAATAGTTTAATTTTTGATAATGTTAGTAGTAGCACAAATTCAATATTTAAATTTAATATTGAATCAAAATCAAAATATAATGATTTAGATCGTAATTTAAATGATATAATAGGTGATAACTTAATTAAATTACGTGATAAACAGTATAATACAGAAGATAATAATTTAAATCATTTATATTCGCAAATTTATAAAAAGTTAATTTGCAATAATATTAATTTTACTAACGTTTCTAGTGGAATTTTAACACAAGGAGAATATCAAGATTTCACTTTTAATCTAGATACTAATCCTATGAAAATATTAACATTATCATCTGAAGTTAATATAGATAATAATGTATACACTAAAGCTTTATATTTAGTTAATGAAAATAATAAAATTTTATTTAATGTTTCTAATGATAGTTATGTATTTGTTTATGCATCAGGGACTGGTTTTTTAAATCTATCATATAATAATTCTGATTATTATAAAGAAATCAATGGTGAAAGTTGTTATGTATTTAATGTTGATGGAATTAATAATAATACAGAAGTAGTTTTAAAATCAAATTCTCCAGATATACAAATTTTTGAGATATGTATTGTAAATAAAACTATTAATTTAAATGAAAAATTAGATAATAATTTTGTTAATTTTCCAGAAACAGATGATGATAGAACCGAGATTAAAAGAATATTACAAAGCAATAGTAAATATTTGAATTATATTGGAAGAATTAATGCTTTTATTAATAACACAAGAAGAGATTTAAATGGCAATCTTGATTCTTTATACAAAAATGATTTTATTAATTTGATTACATTATTCTCAGGATCAATGTTTGATTATAATAATAATGATTCATTATGGAACTATATAACATATGATCAGGCAGAAGAACTAGCAATATTACTAGGTATTGCAAGTGATGATGTTTTAAAAGAATACATTAATAGAATTGAAGATATTGATTTAATTAAAAGTGCAATTATCGAGTTAACATCTAAAGAAAGTAGATTTATAACATCAATAATGGATAAAATTAATTCAAGTAATTTAACAGAAGAACAAAAGAAATTTTTAGTTACTGCTTATGTAAGTACGGATTTTAATGTCATTAATGAAAATAGTAAGACAAATGAAAGTATCACAGTTAAAGATTCAGAACTTTTTAATATTATTAGATCATTAAAAGCTGATTATCGTTATTATAATGAAGATGGATCTATTGATAATGCCAAATTTGAAGCATTAATGAAAGAAATTGGATTTAACTTAGCAACACAAGGTTATGGAATTTATGCATTAGCTAGTTCACACGGTATTTTAAATGGCGCTTTTATTCCTGATAACTTTGTATTAGCAGAAAAAGATAATAATCCAAAATATGAATTAAATGGTAATTACTTTGTTGTTACCGATAATCCATCAAGTGATTGGCGCAGTAAAGTTCATAATGATGATGAGTCAACAACAAATATTAATTCAATTAACTATGCAATTAAAAAAGAAATGAAACAATTAAAGTTATCAATTGCAACAACAATTTTTGATTTGACATTGGTTAATAAAGATGGTTATATTCTTACAACAAGTGATGAATATATTACTTTAGATATTAGTGATACAGAAGGTAAAGTTACATATTATGTCCCAAGTAATTTAGGAGCAACAATTACTGGAGATGATGTTATTTATTCTATTAATTCATATAAAATATCGGATAATGCAACACTTGAAAATGGTTATGAAACAAAACCAATTAATAAAAACACTAAAAATGTTTTAAGAGTATATGCAGAAGATACAACAGTTTATAAAGACTATGAAATTGAAATTGTTGAAACGGGTAATTTAGAATTAAATTTCACATCTTATTCAACAAATACACAAACTAATGTCCAAATTGATAATCAAAGTAATATTGTAATTAATAATATAGAGTACAATAATGGAAGATTATTATTAAACGCTAATATTAAGAATGTTGCAAATTTAATTGATTTAACACGTTATGTTTATATTGATTCAAGATATCAAAGTACTGATAAAGAGCCTTTGTTCTCATTTAACAATAAACCTTTAGTAAACTCAATTACTCAAGATAATGGTTTAACATGGGATGGAAATGTTGCGTTTGATATTACATTCTCTCCTAATTTATCAGGAGGAGAACATACTTTAGATTTTATTTTCTCTAATAATTTAAAATATTCGATTAAACTTAACAAAAATCAGTCTAATAAAGCTGAATTAATTTCATTAACATTTGATGGAAAAATAATTGATTTTTCAAAGGGTAAAAATCAAAGTAGTACAATTTTATTTGGTAGATACTTTAACTACAATGACTTTATAATACAAGACGGAAATGTTAAACCAGATTATTTAGATAATCTTGTCACAAGTCCGCTTGCAAAAGTAACTACTTCAGCAGAAATAATGTTTGATGGTGGTAAAGTAGAAGTTATAGATAATGTTACTGTATATACAGGTGGTCAATTAAGTTATAAAATCACTTATACAATCGTTTCTGAAGATGGTACAGCTACAAATACATATACTCATACTTTGATAGAAATTGAGCCATTTAATAAGGCTAAAAATGGAAATGATTATATCACAGGTATAAATTACAATAAAAATAATTATGTATCTATTTACCAAGATGGCGGAGTTTTAGATATTACACCAGATACTGCTGGAGTAATTAAAACTAGTTTTTCAAGAGGAAATAATCCAAAATATCGTGTGATTTATAACTTGGATGACTTTTATAAACCAGATAATAAAGATATTAGTGAATTAATAAGCGTAAAATCAACTTATGATAAAACAAAATATCCCGATTCAAGTACACGCGTATTTACGTCAACTATTAAACATAAGGGATATACATTAAGTTTTTATAATGCCAGTGAAATTGATGACTACATTTTCAATCTAGAATATGAATCAACTACTACACCAGCTATATGGGAAAATGGATCGTACCGAAGAAACTACTTATCAAGTGATTTGATTATTTCAAAAACTAAATCGACAGATGCATTCTTGAAAAAAATCACCTTTATAACTGAAGCAACAAAACTTGCAAACTTAGCAACTGTTATGTCTTTAAACCTTATTTATGCAGATAATACAGATAATGATAATAATAAAATTGGTAATACTTATCAAGATCTTGTTAAAAATCAAAGTAAAGACTTCGTTATTACAACTACATATGGTATTACTTATTTGACTAATGCAGCTCAAGATGCAAAAGATTATTATATTGTTGGAACAGTAAGTAATGCAAACTTAGATGATTACGCACCTTTATTTAAAATAGAAGATCATGCTTCAATTTATCAATATGTTTATTTTAATAATGTAAGATATTTGATAGTTTCTTTCTTTGATAATGAAGGAAATAAATTAATTACCTATGCAAATGAGGCTTTAACAGAATTCTATTTAATGAATGATGATAGATCATTAGGAAATAAGTTAGATTCAACTGTAACTGACGATTTATATGCTTCAACAATCAATTATAATGGTACAACTTATAAAATTAATCAATATGTTGGTATGCAAACAAATGCAAATATGGATTTATTTATGAATTTTGTTGGTGAGGAAAGCGAAGATTTAGATGATTTATATTATGTAGATTATGTTGTTTATGCTGAAGCATTTGTTCCATCTTCACAATATTATAAAAATTATCATATTTCAGTGATTGACTTAACAAATTCTATCTATTTTACTTTCTCTATTAATGATAAGACTAATAATAAAGATTATACTGATAAACAGATATTTGTTCAATTTATTTGTTATGATAGCAGTGAAAAAACAGGCGAAAAGGATTATAAACCAACAAAAATTTTACATATAATTAATGCCTTTGCTAAATACGATATTGCAAGTAATAGTTTTGTGATTGAAAATACATTTCAAGCTTTACCTTATGGATTTTATTATATTTATCTTGATTTAATGGATGGGCATGAAGCTACTTATACAATTACAGATAGTAGCAAAATTAACAGCGATAATCAATTAAATGATAATTCTTATATTCCTCCAACATCAATTATTACACAACGTATCAATTTAACAATTGATATTACTGATGTAACAACTTCAGATAATTGGGGAGAAAGAATGAATACATACTCTACTGTAATTTGTAAAAAGAATGCCAATAATTAAAGAAGAAGTAGCACGTTTTCTTTTATATGCGTGCTACTTTTATTTGACTTTTAAAGCTAAAAGGTCTATACTATTATAGTAAATAGGGGAGCGAAAGCTGAGAGGTTATTTAGTTAACGACCCTTAACCTGATCTAGGTAATGCTAGCGTAGGAAATTTATTAATCTTAAAGTTGATTTTCTTACGTTCTTTGGTAATTACCAAAGAATTTTTTTATAGGAGGATTATAATTATGTCACATGATCAAGTTAGAAAATTCACTGAGACTGCAATTTTAGTTGCTTTAGCCGTTGTTTTGGATATTTTATTTAAATTAGTTCCATTTTTTAATATGCCTCAAGGAGGACATATTTCTCTTGCTATGTTACCAGTTTTACTAATAGGATTTAGAAATGGATGGAAATATGGATTAGCAGGTGGATTCTGTTATGCTGTTATAAATTTCTTTGTTGATGGCATGACTTTGCATATTGGATCTATATTCTTTGATTATATTTTTGCTTTCACTGTTCTTGGATGTACTGGATTTTTTCAAAAACAAGGTAAAAATGTTGTTAAATTCAATTTAATTATTTTTGGATTGTGTTTTGCTAGATATTTATTTCATAGTTTAAGTGGTGTGATATTCTTTAAAGAATATGCTGCTTTACCAGAAAGTTGGCATGTTACAGGTAATGCTTTATACTTTGTTTATTCATTTATTTACTATAATTTACCTTATATGGGAATTTCAACTGTTATTTGTATGGTTGTTGGTACAATTCTACATGTAAGAGGTTTGATATATAAAGGTATTCCTGAATAAAATGAATGAAATAAATTATTACACAAATAAAATCGAAAATTTAATTAACAATAATGATTATTCTGTTTCTTTGGTTTCCGAAGTTTCAATCTTTATTGATAATGCTGTTGAAGAAATAGATGATAAGGATACATTAGCAATATTTTTAGATAAATATTTGATGTATTATAATGCATTTATTTACACTGAAGATGGAGAAGATTATGTGGATAATTTTCTTAAATATATTTTAATTGTCTATTCTAGAGCTAATGATATAAGAAAAGAATATTGGTATAATATATATTTAGAAACTATTGAGAATAAACATTTATCGGAATCATTAATTAAATATATTGAAAGAGTTAAAAAAAGTTTTGATTAATGAGATGCAAAAAAAGGCTATTTTTGGCCTTTTTTTTATGCATCTTAGAATTACTAGATATTTTTTAAAAAATCATAACTTAAAATAAATTTAATAATTTTCTGGTAGATGACTACCGTAATAATTTACTATAATTTGATATACAAAAGAATAAATAAATGAAAGCCTTATATAGCTAGTCTATATAGGACTTTCTTTATGTTCTATTATAACAACACTTTATGAAACTTCTCAATCTGCAATAAGTCAAATGATAATAGATGGAATAGAAAGTTATCAAAATGGTGATAATGTATTTAAAGGTATTACTAAAGAAATGGAAGATGAGCCTATGATGGATTTATAGCGGGAGTAGTAGAAGGAGAATTTAAACAATTATTAGGATTTCAAATGCATTTTGTTTTAAAAAAACAAAATATTAACAAGTGAAGTGTTAAAGAATATAGAAGAAATAAAAGAAACTCTAAATAAACTAGTATTCAGAGTTTCTTTTATTAAATTAATGAAAATAAAATATATGCAATTTATGCTTCTTTATTATTAAATTCTATTAATTCTTAAAATATAATTCATCTACTTGCTTAATATAATCAATTAGAGGAGTAAAAGAACGACTTACTAATAAACCACCATCAGCTTCAATTTCATTATAACTAACACTTTTTTTACCACCTTTTAGTCCGCTTGAATAAAGCTTATAAAAATCAATGATATCAATTAAATATATTTTATCAAGTTTTTTAAAATATATTATAACAAAGGCAATGCCACCATGTCTATTAACTTTTAATAAATGTTCTACTTGATGAGGAAATATATGACTAAATGAAAAGCTATTATTTTGAGTTTCTTTTGCTTCAAAATCAATATATTTACCCCTATAAACACCATTATAATCAGTTGTAGAAGGGGTTTGGTAATAAGCTTCAACTATTCTTGCATGTGATCTTGATGGATATTCTACCTTTACAATTCTTATAGGCGTTGGTTTTTTATATATAACTGCTATATTAGCATTTAAATAATATTCATTGGATTTATTTAGTTCATTTTCAAAAACCATGCCTCGTGATTTAAAGATTGTGTTTTGCGTAGAAGTTTTAGGAATCGGATATTTAACCATTTATCATTTACCTCTTTATAGTTATTATAACATAAAATTTATTTAATGTAAATAATGTGCTTTTTAATTATACATAAGTTATTATGACAACATAAAATATGATGAGGTGAAATCTATGTTGATTATAATAACAAAAGAAAGTAAAAATATAATTGAAGATAAGAATATTATCATTCTAGAAAAAGTTTGCTCTTTAAAATATGTAAAAAATAAAAATAATATTATTCTCATAGGTGATATATCACTTAACGATGAAGGATTAGTAGAAGAATTAAATTATTATTTAGATGAAATATTTATTTCAATCGATATCGATTTAGTTTTAACAATGAAATATAATAAAAAGCTAGAAGAAATATGTGCTTTCTATGGTATAAAATTAATTAACATCTAGATTAATCTAGGCAAATAACTAATGCATAATTTTACAACAGTGTATATTATGCATTTTTGCCTTATTATAAGTTTTATTGCAATAAATATATTCATTTTTTAAATTTGACTATATTTATTTTTGGTTTTGTCTAATTTCTTTAATAATAAAAATACTCAACAATTATATTATTTTGTCCAAAAAAACGTTTAATTATCATAATAAAAATATATTTTAGTTGTTTTTTTCCTTAAAACGTGATAAAATATATTATATTTTTAGGAGTAAAATAATAGCATGAATATTAATAAAGACCAACTATTAGAAAGACAAAAAAGAATAAGAAATTTCTCAATAATTGCTCACATTGATCATGGTAAATCCACATTAGCAGATAGAATTTTAGAATTAACTAATACTGTTCAAAAACGAGAAATGCAAGACCAAATTTTGGACAATATGGATTTAGAACGTGAAAGAGGTATCACTATTAAGCTAAATGCGGTAGAATTGACATATAAAGCAGATGATGGAAGTGAATATATTTTTCATTTAATCGATACTCCAGGACATGTCGATTTTACATACGAAGTATCTAGATCACTTGCAGCTTGTGAAGGAGCTATACTTGTAGTTGATGCTGCACAAGGTATTGAAGCACAAACGTTAGCTAACGTTTATTTAGCTGTTGATAATGATTTAGAAATATTACCTCTAATTAATAAAATCGATCTTCCAAGTGCCGATATTCCCAAGGTAAAAGAAGAAATAGAAAGAGTAATTGGATTAGATGCATCTGATGCCGTACTAGCCAGTGCAAAAGAAGGTATAGGAATAAAAGATATATTAGAACAAATAGTTCATAAAGTTCCAGCACCTACAGGAGATCCTTTAGCTCCCCTTGAAGCTTTAATTTTCGACTCATATTACGACCAATATCGCGGAATTGTGCCATTAATTCGTATAAAAAATGGAACTATCAGAGTTGGTGATACAATTAAATTCATGGCAACGCAAGCTGAATATATTGTTGTGGAATGTGGAGTTCATTCCCCAAAAGAAATAAAAAAGGATTATTTATCTGTTGGGGATGTAGGTTTTATTACTGCTGCCATCAAAGATATTCAAAATGTACGTGTTGGTGATACTATAACTTTAGTTGATAATCCAGCAACAAAACCTTTACCTGGATATAAGCAATTAAATCCTATGGTATATTGTGGAATTTTTCCAATTGATAACTCAAAATATCATGAATTAAAAGATGCATTAGATAAGTTAAAATTAAATGATGCATCACTTGAATATGAATTAGAAACTTCACAAGCATTAGGCTTTGGTTTCCGTGTTGGTTTTCTTGGATTACTTCATATGGATATTATTCAAGAACGCATAGAACGTGAATTTAATATTGACCTAATTGCAACTGCACCATCAGTTGACTATCACGTATTTTTAACTGACGGAACAATGAAATCTATTGATAATCCATCCGCAATGCCTGAACCTAATTACATAAAGTACATAGAAGAGCCATATGTCACTTCAACAATCATGTTACCTAATGAATATGTTGGGGGAGTGATGGAAATATGCCAAAATAAGCGTGGAATATTTAAAAATATGGAATATTTAGACCAAACAAGGGTAACACTAACTTATGAAATGCCATTATCTGAGATAGTATTTGATTTTTTTGATAAATTAAAATCTAATACTAAAGGCTACGCTTCATTTGACTATGAACTTGCTGATTATAAGAGAAGTCAATTAGTAAGAATGGATATTTTATTAAATGGAGAGAAAGTTGATGCTTTAAGTGCTATAGTTCATAAAGATGTTGCTCATATTAGAGGTAAACAAATTACTGAAAAGCTAAGAACTCTAATTCCAAGACAAATGTTTGAAGTTCCTGTGCAAGCTGCCATAGGAGGAAAAATAGTAGCAAGAAGCGATATTAAAGCTTTAAGAAAAGATGTTCTTGCAAAATGCTATGGTGGAGATATAACTCGTAAAAAGAAACTTCTAGAAAAACAAAAAGAAGGAAAAAAACGTATGAAACAAGTAGGTTCTGTTGAAATACCACAGAGTGCTTTCCTTGCAGTATTAAGTTTGGATGATAAATAATGATTAAATATTTGTATATACATATTCCTTTTTGTGATCATATTTGTTCATATTGTGATTTTTATAAAATGATTGCGAAAGAAGAAGTAATAACAAAATATATTGAGTATTTAAAAAAAGAATTAGAAATAAAAAAATATTATTTGAAAGATATAATAGGCATTTATATTGGTGGTGGAACCCCAAGTTCTATTGGAATTAATAATTTAAAATTACTTTTTACGTATTTATTTACATACATAAATATAAATACTATTAAAGAGTTTTCAATAGAATGTAATCCTAAAGACATTAATAATGAGTTATTAGACTTGTTTAATGAGTATAAAGTTAATCGAGTTAGCTTAGGTGTCCAGTCTTTAAATGCTAAAAAATTGGCATTAATGCGCAGAAATCACAACAAAAAAGATGTAATTTATGCCATAAAATCGCTTCAGAATAAGTTTATTTATAATATCAACGTAGATTTACTTTATGCTTTTCCTAGAGACAATTTTCAGGGGATAAAGCGTGACATTAAAACCCTAATAAAATTAAATATACCTCATTTTTCATGCTATTCATTAATTTTAGAGGAAAAGACTATTCTTTATAATCAATACAAAAACAATGAATTTAAATTATTTGATCCAGATCAAGAGGCAAAATTATATTATAAAATACAAAAATATTTAAATAAACATGAGTATTTTCAATATGAAATAAGTAATTTTTCAAAAAAAGGTTATGAATGCCAATATAATTTAAACACATGGGATAATAATGAATATTTAGGAATTGGTGCCAGCGCATCATACTATATTGAAAATAATAGATATTATAATTACCATAATTTAAATAAATATTTTCATGGTATTGATTCAAAACAACCTTACTTCGATGTTTGTACACTTACTAATGAAGATAAAATGTATGAAGAAATCATGTTAGGACTTAGAAAAATTAAAGGAATTAATGTTAAAACTTTTTATAATAAGTATAAAACGGAATTATTAAATAAATATCCAAAGATTAATTATTTAATTGAGAAAAAATTTTTAATTAAAAATGGTAATTATATAGCTATCTCACCAAATAATCTATATTTAGAAAATAGCATTATAGGTGAAATCTTAGATTAAGAGGTGTTTTCATGGAAAAATATATACGTGAATTTCATTATTATTTAATTAGCGAACTTCATTTGAGTGATAATACATGGCACTCATATGAAAGTGATGTATCTCAGTACATTAATTACATTGTAAAGTATAGAAACGTTAATGAACCCAATGATATCACTTTATCTGATCTAAGAAGTTATATAGATGCTTTAAATCGTAAAAAAATAGTTCCTAGTTCACAATCACGTAAACTTTCTGCTATCAAAAGTTTCCATAAATTTATGGTTAAAGAAAAAATAGTTTCTGAAGATATTACTTCAGCTATTGATTTACCAAAACAAGTCAAAAAATTACCAACAGTTTTATCTGTTGAAGAAGTAGACATGCTTCTAAATTCCTTAACCAACAACACACCAATCGAATCAAGAAATAAAGCTATGATTGAACTTGCCTATGCTTCAGGATTAAGAGTTAGTGAATTGGTTGGACTAACATTACCTGATTTACATCTCGATGCAGGCTTTGTACAAGTTCATGGGAAAGGAAACAAAGAAAGAATAGTTCCTGTTGGCGAAATAGCTATTGATAGTTTAAACAATTATATTAACAATGATAGAATGAAACTAATGAAAAAACACACAGATATACTATTTTTGAATGGTAGAGATGGTGGACAAATTACTAGGCAAGGCTTTTTCTTAATCATAAAAGAAAAAGTTAAAGCTTGTGGCATTAACAAAGAAATATCACCACATAAACTGAGACATTCATTTGCTTCTCATCTATTAAAAAATGGTGTTGACTTGCGCTTAATTCAAGAACTTTTAGGGCACGAGAATATTTCAACAACAGAAAGATATACACATATTCAAAATGATGATTTAATTAAGACTTATGAATATGCTCATCCAAGAGCAAGAAAGAAGGAGTGATTTTTATATGAATGCAAAAAAATTTAAAAGAGTTTTTGTTATTATAATGGATTCTGTAGGTGCAGGTGAAGCTCCAGATTCATACAAATATAATGATCAAGGAGCAAATACACTAAAACACGCTAGTTATTCCAAAAATGACTTTAATGTCGATTTACTTGCAAAAATGGGAATTGGTAATATCACTGATATTAATAATACTAAACCCGTTGATAAACCGATAGCTTCATTCGGAAAAATGCAAGAAATTAGTGTAGGAAAAGATACTTTAACTGGCCACTGGGAAATAATGGGCTTAGAAGTTAAACATCCATTTCCTTCATTTACTGATCATGGTTTTCCAAAAGAACTGATTGAAGAATTAGAGAAGAAGAGTGGCCACAAGTTTATTGGTAATTATGCGGCATCTGGTACTGAAATAATTAAAGTTCTAGGCGAAGAACATATGAAAACAAAAGCTTTAATTGTTTATACTTCCGCAGATTCAGTTTTGCAAATTGCCGCAAACGAACAAATATGTCCTATTGATGAATTATATCGTGTTTGTCAAATAGCTAGAGATATTACTTTAGATCATAAAGAATGGATGGTTGGTAGAATTATAGCTAGACCATTCATTGGAGATAAGCCTGAAAACTTTGTTAGAACCACAAATAGACACGACTACGCAGTATCACCTTTTGGCAAAACAGTTTTAGAAAATTTAAAAGATAATAATTATGATGTTATTGCGGTTGGTAAAATTAATGATATTTTTAATGGTGTTGGTATAACCGAATCTTATAAAACTAAATCTAACGCTAATGGAATGGATATTACAACTGAAATTGCGAAAAAAGATTTTAATGGATTATGCTTTGTTAATTTAGTTGATTTTGATTCAATGTATGGGCATAGACGTAATCCAATTGGTTATGCAACATGTATTGAAGAGTTTAATAATAAATTAAAAGATTTAATTAATTATTTAACTGATGATGATTTATTAATTCTTACAGCAGACCATGGAAATGATCCAATACATTCAGGAACTGATCACACTAGAGAATATGTTCCTCTAATTGCTTATTCTAAAGCTATTACTGAACCAAATAATTTAGGTATCAGGAAAACATTTGCGGATATTTCTGCAACTATAGCAGAAAATTTCAATATTGATAAAACAAATATTGGAACTAGTTTTTTAAAGGAATTAAAAAAATGAGAAAAGAGTTTAGTATAACATCATCAAAAAATGTAACTTTATATGGATATATCTCTGAACCAAGTTGTGAAGTAAAAGGGATTGTTCAAATTTGTCATGGAATGGCAGAACATATCGAAAGATACTTTGATTTTATGGATTTTTTGTCTGATAATGGTTATATAGTAGTTGGATATAATCAAAGAGGACATGGAAAAACAGCTGGGAGTGTAGAAAATCAAGGCTATATGGATGACAAAGATAATTTTGATATACTTGTTCAAGATGTTCATTTTATAAACAATTATATAAAAAAATTATTTCCAAATAAAATTCATTATTTATTTGGCCATTCTATGGGATCGTTTGTTTCACAACGATATACTGAATTATACGGAGACGAAATTGATGGATTAATTTTATGTGGAAGTTCTTATAACAAAGGATTAGCTATCAATTTAGGCTATATTGTTGCAAGTATGATAACAAAATTCAAAGGAAGATCTTACAAAAGTAAATTTGTTGATAATGTAGCATTCGGTTCATACAACAAAAAATTCAAGCCTAATAAAACAACAGTTGATTGGTTAAGTAGAGATACTGAAAGTAATTTGAATTACCTTGCTGATGAATATTGTGGAGCTATATTTTCAGTATCTTATTTTAAAGATTTGTCCCATGGTTTTAAAACAATAACAAAAAACTTAAAATTAATTCGTAAAGATTTACCAATTTTAATTATTTCTGGGGATGCAGATCCAGTTGGGAATTATGGAAAAGGTACAACAAAACTATATAAAAATTTAAAAAAACAAGGCGTAAACGACTTAACTTTTAAATTATATAAAGATGCAAGACACGAATTATTAAATGAAATCAATAAAGAAGAAGTGGTTAATGACATTTTAGAGTGGATTAACAATCATTAAGACGTATATTTGCTTTTAAATCGTTTTAAAATACATTAAGTAAATTAATACATTTTATAAATCAAAACGATTATAGAATGAATTAATAAATAAAATTACGAAAGGAGAACGTAAAATGAAAACTAAATCATTAAAAGTTGTTTTAGTATTATTTTTAGCATTATGTCTAGGAATGTTAGCTGGATGTGGTAGTGTTTCACAATCATACGCTGATAAAGTAAATGAAGCTATGAAGAATGATGAAGCTTATACTTATGAAAAAGTATTAAAAGATTTAGGTGATCCAACAACAAGTGCTATAGTTGGTGGTAAAGATAAAGCAACAGGTGTATGTATTTGGTGGAAAGGTTGCAAAACTACTGATGATGTAAAGAAAAAAATTAATGATGGTAAAGAAGTACCAGCAATTACAATTACTTTCGCAGCTGGAAAAGCAACTGGAGCAGCATATTCAGACAATAAAAAGCCTGATGACAAATAATCTAAATTAAAAAGGAAACCATGCTTTTTAAAATGCGTGGTTTTTTATTTTTATATATAATAATTCATTAAATATAGTCATATTTAAATTATGACTATATTTATTTTTTTGTTTTTGCTTGAATTATAATAACTAAATATACCACTAAAAATGATTATTATCGATATTTTATCTATTTTTTTGCATTAATTTAGCGAAAAATCGATTATTTATAGCAATGTTTTAAAACTTAAAAATAATATCCTATTAAAATTTCAGTTGTAATAATTAAGAAGATTAAAATGAATAAATTATCATTAATTTTTTTAAAATTGATTATAGAGCCAAAAACGAGCTTATTTTTAAAATTTTAAACTTTAATAAGTTTAATAATTTGAATATTAGGATTGATCCATTTAATTAAAAATATTTTATAAATGAATAAGTTATTTATATAATTCATAGTGATCCTAAAAATAAATATTATAAGAGCGACTATTAATTTACAAATGATTTAATTAATAAATTTTTAATCTTATAACTGGTTTATAAAACATTATCTGAACAATTAACTGTTTAATTTATTTAAAACGATTGTGGAGTGGATATAATATATTATTTTAAATATACAATTACATTATTATCATATGAATAATATTTAAACAAATAAATATAATAATGGCTATATATACTAAAACCATAAAGAGATGATTCTATATAAATAATAACAATAATAAAAATGTCACTGATAAATAATTTTTCTTTATAATCGGTTTATTTTTATTATAACTATAAATAATTATGCAACTATTCCACAATTCGCACAATATTAAATTAATTAGGTATTACCTATATATATTATACTTAACATAATATATATTATAGGAAGTTATATTAATGTTTAACACAAAATGAATAGAATTAATAATTAATTTATACAAAATATAGTTCTATTTTGATTCATTCTTACTAACTAATAATCAGTAATAATAAGACGAATTAACTTTTACGCACAAAATAAAATTAATTAGATTTTAACAATATATTTTACACTAACCATAAGATAAATAATCGGAAGTTAAATCAGTATAAAGCAAAAAAGCCCTACTAATTATCATTAGTAAGGCTTCTATAAAACAATTAATTATAATAAAGATATCTTTATCCATTTAGCACTTCTGCCTTTGCCTAGAGGTTTAATTTTATTCTCATCTCTTAATTTTTGTAAAGCTCTATTAATCGTAGTTTCACTAACATAGGGATGATCTGCTCTAATTTGGTCTTTAGTAAAAATGTTAGGCAATGAATAAATTGTATTTTCAATATTATCACATTTGGTAATATTTTGATCGATTTTATATTCTGTGATTATACCATCAGCTTTTCTATATGATGCAATAATTAGTTTTAACATATATCTAATAAATGTTGTAGGTTGGGAAATTCCTTCCCTCCAATTATAACTTGCATCAAGCAATTTTGCTTTAAAGTCATCAAAATCGTTATAAATCATTTCAAATAGGCTGATGTATTTAAATGCATCTATATTGGCTTTTAATAGCACAATATATAATACTAAATAAGTTAAAGTATCATTATTAGATGTAAATGGTTTGGCATTATACATGTCAATAAAATAATTTAAATATAAAGTAATCTTTTCAACATCATCTTGAGTTTCTAATTCATTACTCAAATAATCCACAAATTCTCTTTTATCTTTAGGACCAAAAGGCAAATCGGTCCTATTATCAAACTTGATACTTTGATTTTCATAAATATAATTTATCATATTTAACAAGCTTGTTGATTGTAATGAATACTTTTTATAAGTTGTTTGGATATCATTAAGAATTTCTAGAATTGTAAATAAAGTATTTTCTTCTTTATTTCTAGGAGTCGAATTCTTAGTGATAATAAGTCTAAGTCTCGTATCACTAATTTCAATCTTTAAAATTTTTCCTAAAAAGAAAGCATCACGTTGAATTGTTTGTTCAACAATTTTATTCATACTTCCAACAGTTATTTCTTGATATAAATCATTTTTTCCAATGTATTTATAAATATTTGTTAAAGAATTAATAACATCATTTGGAAATATATAGCGGTTAATATTTTCTATACAGCTCATAAGTTATCATTCCTTTCACTTCTATTACTCATTTAAATCTAAATTGTTACGAGTAATAATAATTTTTTCAGGTTTCCCAATAGTTTGTGATGTTGCTTTTTTACCTAATGTTGGTGATGAAGATTTTAAAGAATTATAATCTATTTCAACAAAGCCTTTGTCACCAATAACATGTGCAGAAATATCTGCTTTAGCATTTTGATTGTGAATTATTACTGCATTTATTACATAATTAGGACTAGTTTTAGCCATTGGTAACATAGACTTTCCTACGTTGCTTCGTTTTATCTTGACAATTTCATCAATTCTAAATTTCTTTAAATTTCCTTTTTGTTGCAAAAGAATCAAAGAATCTTTAGGGTTTACGAAATAACCACCCACAACAGTATCTTTTTTTCTTGTGCCAAATTCACATGCACGCATACCATATGATGCTGCTGCATAAATGCTCACTTCACTAGCATCATATCTACTAATAAATCCTTCTTTAGTAATAACAACAACTTCCTTCTTTGAGCCAGTGCAAAAATCCACATTTACAAGTTCATCATCATCTCTAAGTTTTGTTGCCATAAGGGCATTAGAATATCTAGTTGCTTTAAGTTCGCTAATTTGTGTTCTCTTGATTAAACCATTTTTTGTTACAAACATTACGTATTTATCAGAATCAAAATCATCAATTGGCACACTATAAATAATTTTTTCATCAGCTGTAATATTTGCAAGTGTACTAACATTAGATCCTAAATCTTTATGTTTACAATCGGGGATTTTAGAAACAGGCAAGTATACATAATTACCTTTACTTGTAAACATTAATAAAGTATCTGTTGTGAAAGATGAGTATTCATTAATTATAAAATCATCTTCTTTAAGTTTTGTTGGTTCTTCAGTTGCAAAGAATTTTAATGGGATTTTTTTGATGTAGCCATCTTTTGTAATTAATAAACGGACTTCTTCTTTTGCTATTAAATTAGTAACTTCAACAATTAATTCCTTAACTTCGCCAGAAATTTCAGTTTTACGATCCATAGCTAAAACTTTTTCTGTTTCCATTAATTCTTTTTTAATTACTTCTAATAATTTACTTTCATTAGCTAAAATTTCTTCTAATTCTTTAACTTTTTCCTTTAATTCTTCTTGCTCTTTGCGTAAAGCATAGATATCAGTGTTAGTCAAACGATATAATTGCAACATAACAATTGCTTCTGCTTGCTCTTCTGTAAAGCTATAATTAGACATTAAATTTTCTTTAGCTTCTTTTTTATTTGCGGATTCTCTAATAGTTTTAATAACAGCATCTAAAATTGAAACCATTGCAATTAAACCTTCAACAATATGAAGCCTCTTATAAGCAGACGATAACTCAAAATTACTTCTATTGGTGATAACTTCTTTCTGATGGTCTATATAAGCATCAAGCAAAGAAAGTAAACCCATTAATTCTGGTCTCTTGTTGTTTATAGCAACCATGTTAAAACTATAGTTTACTTGTAAATCAGTGGATTTAAAGAAAAAATCACGTATATATTGAGCATTTACATCTTTCTTTATGTCAACAACAATTCTTAAACCTTCTCTATCTGATTCATCACGTATATCAATGATTCCATCAATATTTTTAGTGACATAAACTTCGCTCATTTTTTTAACAAGTTGAGCTTTTACAACTTTATATGGTATTTCGGTAATGACTATTTGATTATACTTATCTCCTTCCACAATCTCTGTTTTTGATTTCACAACAATTTTAGCTTTTCCTGTTTCGTAAGCTTCTTTAATACCCTCTGTTCCTTCAATTATTCCACCAGTAGGGAAATCAGGCCCAGGAATTATCTCCATTATTTTTTCTAATGTGCACTTAGGATGATTGATTCTATAAACCGCTCCTTTTATAATTTCATTAATATTGTGCGGAGGTATTTCAGTGGCATATCCAGCACTAATACCTGTTGCTCCATTAGCAAGCAAAGCAGGAAATTTTGCAGGTAAAACGGTTGGTTCATATTCTTCATCATCAAAATTAGGGACAAAGCCTACAGTTTTTTTATTTAAATCTTGTAAAATATATTCAGCATAAACGCTTAATCTTGCTTCGGTATAACGCATTGCGGCTGCTGGATCGCCATCCATACTACCATTATTACCATGCATATCAATTAAAGGCATTAACATAGTAAAGTCTTGACTCATTCTAACCATAGCATCATAAACAGATGTATCACCATGAGGATGATATTTACCAATAACCTCACCGACAATACGAGCACTCTTTTTATAAGGTTTATTATGGAACATTCCAAGACGATACATTGCATATAAAATACGCCTTTGAACAGGCTTTAAACCATCCCTAGCATCTGGTAAAGCACGATCTTGAATTATATATTTTGAATATCTACCAAAGCGCTCTCCAAATATTTGTTCTAGATTTTGTGTTAAAATTTTTTCATTCGCAAATTGTTCTATCTTTTTAGATAACTTTTTATTGTTCATCAGGGTTTGCCTCCTCTAAAACATAATTATCTTCAAAGTCAAAAGAAACATTATCTTCAATCCATTCACGACGTGGTTCAACATCATCTCCCATTAATATTGAGACTTGTTCATCAGCTTCATCAAAATCTTCAATATTTACTTTTATCAATGTGCGTGTTTCTGGATTCATTGTAGTATCCCATAATTGACTAGAATTCATTTCTCCTAATCCTTTAAAGCGCTGTATATTATAATTTTTAATTTTTCTTGTTAATTCCTGAAGTTCAGTATCGTTCCAAGCATATTGAATAGTATTTTTATTACTAACTTTATATAGAGGGGGTAAAGCAATATAAACTTTACCAGCTTCAATTAATGGACGCATATATCTAAAAAAGAAGGTTAAAAGGAGGATTTGAATGTGAGCTCCGTCATCATCCGCATCGGTCATAATAATAACTTTATTGAAATTAGATTTGTTTGCATTAAAATCATTATTTCCAAATCCAGC
This sequence comes from uncultured Bacilli bacterium, assembly GCA_934096585.1. Lineage (GTDB taxonomy): Bacteria > Bacillota_I > Bacilli_A > ML615J-28 > CAG-698 > CAKOMG01. The sequence continues at coordinate 31,374 of CAKOMG010000003.1, read as the reverse complement.
TCCTATCGCGTGAATTAATGATAATATTTCTTCATTTTTTAACAATTCATCAACTTTTGTTTTTTCTGCATTTAATACTTTACCTCTTAAAGGAAGTATAGCTTGAAAAGTTCTGTCTCTTCCTTGTTTTGCTGATCCACCGGCAGAATCTCCTTCAACAATAAATAATTCATTTTTTGAACCATCTTTAACTTGCGTTGGGGCTAGTTTACCAACTAAATTTGCTGGTTTAGTGGCTTTTTGTTTAACCATACGAGCATTATCACGAGCTTCACGTGCTGCTTCTCTTACTTTTGCAGCTTTTAAAGCTTTGTTAATTAAGTTGTTTGCTATTTCTCCTTTTTCAGCTAAATAGAAACCTAATTTTTCATTAACAATTGATTCTACAGCAATTTTAGCATCAGCAGTACCAAGTTTATTTTTAGTTTGTCCTTCAAATTGTAATAATGTTTCAGGAATTCGTACTGATACAATTGCAGTCATACCTTCACGAATATCGATACCATCAATATTTGGATCTTTATCTTTAATTAAACCCTTTTTACGAGCGTATTCATTAAAGGCTTTTGTTAAACCTGATTTAAATCCTGTTTCATGAGTTCCACCATCTTTAGTTCTAATGTTATTTACAAATGAAAGTAAAAGTTCATTATAATTTTTTTCTGTATATTGAATAGCTGCTTCAACTTGCATTTCATTTGATGTTCCTTCAATAAAAATTGGTTCAGTTAAAGCAGGTTTACCTTTATTTATATCATTTATGTATTCAACAATTCCATTTTCATAATGAAATGTACTAGTTTCTCCACTTCTTTCATCAATCAAATCTATTTTTAATCCTTTAATCAAATATGCAGCTTCTTTTAGTCTAGTTGCACACTGTTTATAATCAAAAATAGTTGTACTAAAGATTTCAGGATCAGGTTTAAAATGAACTGTAGTTCCTGTTTTTTTAGTAGTTCCTAAAATTTTAGGTTTGTATATTTTAGATCCACCTTTTTCAAAACGTTGAGAGTAAATTTTATTATCTCTATGAATTGTAAGTTCGACCCATGAGCTCAGCGCATTAACAACACTTGAACCAACACCATGCAAACCACCAGAAACTTTGTAAGCTCCATCCCCACCAAATTTGCCACCAGCATGCAGTGTACAATAAACTACTTGTGGAGTAGGCACTCCCGTCTTGTGCATCCCTATTGGAATACCACGTCCATTGTCTGATACTTCAACAGTATTTCCTTTATGTATTGTTACCGTAATATGGTTAGCTTCACCAGCTAAAACTTCATCAATTGCGTTATCAACAATTTCCCATACCAAGTGATGTAGTCCTCTAGAATCAGTTGATCCAATATACATACCCGGTCTTTTTCTTACTGCCTCAAGTCCTTGCAAAACCTGAATATCATTCTCATTGTAAGCTGTTTTTGCCATTTCAAACCCTCCTAAAGATTTTTAAATTATTCATAATATATATTATAGCATATATTTAATCTAAAGTCAACTGTCAAAAATGAAAAATAAATATATTCATTTTATAAAAATGAATATATTTATCCGCATATAAATTCAAATTTTAACAATTTTATACAAAAAAATTAATATTGCTTTTTGTATGAAAATTTGTTATAATAAATACATTAATAATTATTTTAGAGGTACAAAAAATGGAATTATTTTTAAAAATATTATTTCTTGTTTTAGCATATTTATTAGGTTCTATTCCTTTTGGATATGTTCTTGGAAAACTAAAAGGTGTTGACATTAGGGAATATGGTAGCAAAAATATTGGAGCAACAAACGTAGGGCGTGTACTTGGAAAAAAGTATTTCTATATCACTTTTTTGCTTGATAGTTTTAAAGGATTTCTATTTGTATTTTTATTTCGATTCAATATTTTGCCACATGAATGGTGTTTATTAAGTCCTATGTTATATGGACTATTCGCGGTACTTGGCCACGTATTTCCGGTATTTTTAAAATTTAGCGGAGGAAAAGCAGTATCATCTGGAGCAGGTGCATTACTTGGATACTCGCCAATAATTTTTCTACTTGGAATCACATCATTTATTATTGCATTTTTAATCAAGAGAATTGTTTCAATTTCCTCAATTGTAGCTGCAAGCGTTGCTTTAATCTCATGCATTGCTTTTAGTCTATTAAAAAACGAGTTTTTAAACAATGTATTCACTACACCAGAAACCAAAATATGGCCTCTAAATATTTGGTTCGTCATCTTTTCAACATTAATAGTTCTTCTAATTTTTATTAGACATATATCTAATATTAAAAGACTTGCAAATCATACAGAAAGTAAATATATATTAAAAAAATAGAATACCCAAAGATAAGATTATCTTTGGGTATTCTTCAGAGTGTTGACAAATTAATTTTTTTGTCAGCACTTTTTTAATTGTTGCATATTTTTTTGAATTTTATAAAAAAAGCAAGAGTATATTATTACTCTTGACATATTTTAACTCCACTTATAGCTCTTCTTGATAAGAAGAGAGCTATTTTTTTCATATTAAGGCATGCATATAGTAGGCTCCTAATATGCTTATTTTTAAGGAGCCCTTTAAATCTAGTATACCTAAGTCCATGCTTTTCTTTTCCTTCCGCAAAGACTCTTTCTATAGTTTCTTTACGAAGCTTATATATCTTTTTTCCTTCATCAGATAATCTATAGTTTTTACACATATCAGCAACATCTTGATATATGTGTCGTCTAATTACTTTTCTTTTATAGTTTCTTAGACATTCTTTTTTGAATTGACAATTTTCACATTCATGTTGAGCAATTGTATATTCTATATAGCCACTTTTATTTACATTGTTTTTATATAATAATTTATTATCCGGACAAATAAAAGAATCAGCTTCTAAAATATATTTAAATTTATTATCAAATGAATTTTTATTACCCTTAGGTGCAACATAAGGAACTAATAATTGTATATTATTATCGTTTAAGTTTTTTGCAATGCTTTTATCAGCATATCCAGCATCACAACAAATCACATTAGGATTTAAACTAAATAGTGTATTTTCAGCAAAAGGAAGAAAAGCTTTCGAATCATGCATATTAGCAGGGTTTACATCGAAGCCTAAAACATATCCATTCTTATCACAAGCAACTTGATCAACATAAGCAAAAATTCTTTCATGTTCTCCTTTAACAAACATTCCACTGTCACTATCAACTTTACTTACATTGATTGTTTTAGTCTCTTTTAACTCTTTAATTTCACCTGTTTCTTCATCAACAAAAGTATTAGGATTATCATCATCATTTCTTCCTAATTCATTTCTTTCAATTTGAATATCTTTTCTTAAAGATTCTTCAAATTTAGTGAAAGCTATATTAACTTCTTTTTTAATATATTTCTTCTTATTAGCATTAGCTTTAATATGAGTTCCATCAACAAAAATGATAGATGTATCAATTAAATTTTTATCAATTAAAGAATTTAATATCATTTTAAATATTTTATCGAATACATCAGAGTTTTGATATCTACGTATATAATTTTGAGAAAAAGTTGAATAATTAGGTACTTCCTCAGTAAGTGAAAGATTTAAAAACCATCTATAAGCCATATTTACTTTAGTTTCTTCTAAAGTAGAACGAATTGAGTTTTTACCAGTTAAAAAGCTCAGAATAACAATTTTAAATAATGTAACTGTATCAAGGCAACGTCTACCAGCAGTATGACTATATAAGTTTTTAGTTAAAGTATGTATAAAATCAAAATCAATTGCATTTTCAATTTTTCTTAAAATGTGATCATTTGGAACTAATTGATCTAGACATACGAATTCTAATTGGTTCTTTTCAGCATTAATTTGGGCTTTTGACTTTTCAAAATACATACTTTTTACTCCTAATATATTTAATTCTTTATTATATATATTATAACATATTTTTGAGTTTTTCTCAATTAAAAAAAGACTATTGACAGCAATTTGTCAACAGTCTGTAGAATACCCAAAGATAAGATTATCTTTGGGTATTCTTATCTTTAGATATTCTATTTATTGATTTTTGGCTTGATTCATTGAAGCCATTATTTGTCTAACTTGTTTTTCAGATGGAGTACGTCCCATTTGTTGCATCATAGCTCTGATCATTTTTTCATTTACAGGTGGGTTTTTTTCCAAATATTTAGTAAAGAAATGTCTAGAAATAAAGAACCCAACAATTCCACCAACTAATAAGCAACCAATACCAACAAGTAAAGGTGTTAGCCATGACCATACAGACAATAAAACAAAATTCATAATATCACTCCTTTAATACTTCATAATTTTACTATAAAAAAATAAATAAGTCAAGTTCAATGATAAAAACTTATAAAAATCCGCCTGAGAAAAAGATTAATTTAAAAAAGATGTACAAATTATAATTAAAATTATTTTAAAGCTATTTTGAAGGGGTATTTTGTAAGAATTTTTGATATTTTATAAAATATGCTTTACCTTTAAGAAAAAATATGATAGAATTATATTGTAAAACTTGTGAATAGGAGGATCAAAATCATGCCAAGAAAAATTTTAGATACTTGTATTGCTTGTGGAACTTGCCAAGGTGAATGCCCTGTAGATGCAATTACTGAAGGAGATATTTATGTAATTAATCCTGATCAATGCATCGACTGTGGAGCATGCGAAGCTGCTTGTCCAACAGATTCAATTGTTGAAGAATAAAATATAAAACAGGAGAGGTTGCAACTCTCCTGTTTTATATTGTTTTAAATAGATCAGTATTATAACTTGAATATTCTATTTTTATACTTGAAAATTCTTTTTTTAAATCTTCTATTAAATTATTAAACACAAGCTGTTCAACGCCATGATTCACTTCTATTAAGGCAATATCATAATGATGTGCAAGTAATCCTAGGTGATGCTTTAGTTCTCCCGTTATATAACAATCACAATTATTTCTAACTGCTTCCATTATTTCACTTTCTTGTCCTCCACTGCCACCTAAAACAGCTATTTTTTTAATTTTTTTATCTAGTTTTCCAACATATCTAACTCCTGACAAATGAAAAATTTCTTTTGTCTTTTTAATTAAATCATTCAATGTAGTTGGATCTATAGTTCCAATTCTAATGAATTCATCAGGTGTATTGGCATAAATATTAGAATGTTTTAAATTGTAAGTAAGTGCCAACGTATCAGCAACACCGTTCACGCCTAGATCCATGTTAGTATGCATAGAAATTAAAGAAATATTATTTTTAATCATTGCATAAATAATTTTTCCTTTTTCATCATCAGGATTAATTTTTGAAATTGGGTTAAATAATAAAGGATGATGAGTAATTATTAAATTAGCATTTTTAGTTATTGCATCTTTTATCACTTCATAAGTTAAGTCAAGGCTACAAACTATTCCTTTTACATCGCTATTTACAGATCCTATTGTTAATCCAATTTTGCCTTTATCAAAATCTGATGCCAGTGTATATGGAAATCTATTCTCCAAATATTTTAAAATATCTTTATTTTTCATTATTTAGTACCTCTTTGATCATCTTAATTTCATTTAGTTTTGTTGGAAAATCAGATATTCGATTTAAATAGTTATTCCATTTATTATAAAATGTTTCATTCTTATTTTTTAATAAAACAGGCCCAAAATTTAGCTCTAAATCGTTTAGTTTTTCTTTTCCTAAAACATACTCGATTACTTCATAAAAGCACGTTTCATCGCAAATAATGGCTTCATTAATAATCTTAAACCCTAAATTATTCATATTTTTTCTAACCTCATAGATATTATTATGAGGTGATAGAATAATTTTATTGATTTGTTTAAATGAAGAAAGAGAATCATTAATTATTTTATTAATTAATAATCCTCCCATTCCAGCAATCACAACGGTATTGATTTTATTTAAATCAACTGATGAAACATTTAAAAGCCCATCACTTAAAATGAATTTCACATTATCATAACATTTTAAATTGTTTTTAGCTTGATTTAAAGGACCAATCTTATTATCAATGGCATAAGCATACTTAATTTTATTATTATCGATAGCAATTTTAATTAGATAACCATGATCACAACCAATATCCGCAACAATATCATTAGCATCAATAAAAGATGCTATTTTTTTTAGCCTTTCCATGATTATTTGTATTGAGATAATCTCTTAATTCTAGTAGGATGGCGAAGTCTTCTAATAGCTTTTGCTTCAATTTGACGAATTCTTTCACGTGTCACATTGAATTCTTTTCCAACTTCTTCTAAAGTATGTTGTTTACCATCAACTAGACCAACACGAAGGCGTAATACTTTTTCTTCTCTTGGCGTTAATGTTTTTAAGACACTATCAATTTCTTCTTTATATTTTTCATTAATTGTATATTCAAGCGGATTAGGAAGTTCAACATCATGAACGAAATCGCCTAATGTTGAGTCATCTTCTTCACCTACAGGAGTTTCTAATGAAACTGGTTCTTGAGCTATTTTTTGAATTTGTTGGACCTTTTCTACAGTTAAATGTAATGCATCCGCAAGTTCTTCAGGAGTCGGATCTCTACGAAGTTCTTGAGTTAATTTTCTTTGCATTCTTGCAAGTTTATTAATTGTTTCAACCATATGAACAGGAACACGAATAGTTCTCGCTTGATCAGCAATAGCTCTTGTAATAGCTTGTTTAATCCACCAAGTAGCATATGTTGAAAACTTAAATCCTTTTGTATAGTCAAATTTGTTTACAGCTTTCATTAAACCCATATTTCCTTCTTGAATTAAATCTTGAAGTTGCATACCTCTACCTAAATATTTTTTGGCGATAGAAACTACTAAACGTAGATTAGATTCAATAAACAAATCACGTGCTTGCATTCCTTCTTCAGTTTCTTCCTCAAGCTTTTTAATTTCTTCAGGACTTACATCTAATTTTTTGCCTTTTTTTATAGCTTTCAATTTTTCTTCCGCAAGTAATCCTTGTTGAACTTTACTTGATAGTTCCATTTCTTGACTAACAGACAACAATTCGATTTGGCCAATTTCTCTTAAATACATTCTTATAGGATCATCAGCTTGGGATGAAGTCATAATTGAAGAAACAATATCATCAATATCTTTATTTTTTAAATCATTTTCATATTCTGCACTTATGTCATCAGCATCAGGATTAGATAATTCAGATTCTAGGAATTCTTCAAATTCTTCATCTTCTAAATTTTGAAGATCTTCTTCACTAACATTTTCTTCATCTAGTGATTTATCAGTAATAGTAATTCCTTCATCATCTAATCTTCTTGTCACTTCATCGAATTCTTCTGTATCCTCATCAACGACACTTAAAATTTCATTAATAGATACATAGCCATTCTTTTTGCCAACTTCGATTAGTGCATTTACAAATTCATTTAAATTTTCACTCATTACGATTTTACTCCTTATTTTTTTATAATAATTATTTTTTTCTTATAATCAGAGATATTTTTCAAATCTTCTTCCGTCTTATTAGCTTTATTGGACATATTATTAATGCTTTTTGCATAAGGCCACGTTTGAATATTTTTAATAAGTTGTGCAATCTCATCATTATTTGGAACTTCTTCTTTTAAAAGAATATCATTCATTATAATTTTTTCATCATTATTAAGTTCTAAATTGATAAATGCATCTTTATCCATCACATCATATAATTTATAATAATTCATTAATTTATATAAAATATTACGATTTGTTACATCATAAAAATAATTATTTAATGTACTTTCAATTTCTAAGCATTGCTTTTGATTTAAAAATGCAGCTTTTAATAATTTTCTTTCGGATTTTAAATATTTATTTTTTGATATTTCAAAGCGTTTGTTTTCAATAATTTTAGTTTTTTTATTATCATTTGCAGAAACAGGCGTTTCCATAACACGATATTTTTGATTATTAAAGTCATTAAACAAATTGTCAAAACTAACATTTAATTCTTGAGCTAACTTTTTTAATGTTTTTTCAATAATTAAAGTGGATTTAAATAGTCTTAAATAATCAAAAATTTTATTTTTATAAATATCTATATCATTAACATTGGCGAAAGAGCAATTTTTTCTCTCATATTCCATTAAAAAATCAATGGAACTAACTATATTACTTGTTAAAACTTCATGTAGTTTATCATTACCATATAAAGTAATAAATTCATCTGGATCTTTACCACTTGGTATACGCACAACACTAACATTACAATCATTTTGTAACAATAAGTGAATAGCTTTAATTGTAGCTATAGTCCCAGGACCATCTGAATCATAACAGACAATAATATTATTCGTTAAACGTTTAAGTGCTTTAATTTGATTTAGTGTAAGTGATGTTCCCATGCTTGCAACGGCATTTAAAACATTTGCTCTAACTGATGCAATCACATCCATAAATCCCTCATATAAATATACAACGTTATGATCTTTAATTTCTTTTATGGCACGATGATAATTATACAAAATATTTCCTTTTTTGAATAATATTGTTTCACCAGTGTTGATATATTTGCTATCAGAAGGATCATCTTTTTTAAATTTTCTACCGCTAAATCCCACAACATTTCCATCTAAATCTTCAATTGGAAACATTATACGATTCTTAAAAACGTCATGATACTGAGTTCCACCTCTAACTAATCCTACTTCAATCATGTCTAAAGGAATAATTTTTTTATTTTCTAAAGTTTTAAATAAAACATCATCTTCCCCTGTCAAACCTATGTTGAACATTTCAATTACTTCATCCGGTAATTTACGATTATGTAAATATTCAAGTCCTAAAGTTCCATCTTCAGTATTATGTAAATAAAATTTAAAAAATTGCATTGCTTCTTTTAAAGCTTCATAGTATTTACTATTTTTTTGAAATTCAATGTCTTTTTGTGATAAATTAACCTTAATCCCAACAGTTTCACCAACTTCACGCATCGCATCACTAATGGAAATATTTTTAATTTTGCTAACAAATGTTATAACATCACCACCAACACCACAGCTAAAACATTTAAAGACATGTTTTTGCAAAGAAACGGACATAGAAGGATTTTTATCATCATGAAAAGGGCATAATCCAATATAATTATTACCTTTTTTTTCAAGTTTTACATATTGACCGATAACATTAACAATATCAGCTTTTGTAGCAATTTGAGTTCTTAGAGAATTGTTAAAATCCATCAATATGCACATCCTTTCTATTTTATTCTTTTAGCAATATATTCAACTAAATCTTCAATTTTAACTCTTTCTTGTGCCATTGAATCACGATCTCTAACAGTAACACAATTATCGTTTAATGAGTCAAAATCAAAAGTTACACAGTATGGTGTTCCAATCATATCTTGACGGCGATATCTTTTTCCAATATTACCAGCTGTATCATAATCGCAATTAAATTCTTTTGCAAGTAAATTATATACTTCCATTGCATTGCTTTGTAATTTATTAACAAGTGGTAATACAGCAACTTTATAAGGAGCAAGATATGGTTTTAATCTTAAAACTACTCTTGTATCATTTTCTAATTGTTCTTCGTCATAAGCTGATGTTAAAACAGCAAGTAATAAGCGTTCTACACCAACTGATGGCTCCACAACATATGGTAAATATTTTTCGTTTGTTTCAGGGTCAAAATATTCAAGAGATTCTTTAGAATGTGTTTGATGAGTTTTTAAGTCGTAATCAGTTCTATCCGCAATTCCCCATAATTCTCCCCATCCAAAAGCAAAATTAAATTCAATATCTGTAGTTGCATTTGAATAGAAACATAATTCTTCTTTTGCGTGGTCACGATATCTTAATCTTTCTTTTTCAAGACCGCATATTCCTAAAAAATCTAAGCAATATTTTTTCCAGTAATTAAACCATTCTAAATTAGTTCCTGGTTTACAGAAAAATTCCATTTCCATTTGTTCAAATTCACGAGTTCTAAAAATAAAGTTACCTGGAGTAATTTCATTTCTAAAACTTTTTCCAATTTGACCAATTCCAAAAGGAACTTTTTTTCTAGTTGTTCTTTGTACATTTTTAAAATTAACAAAAATACCTTGAGCAGTTTCAGGTCGTAAATATATTGCATTCTTTTCATCTTCAATAACGCCTTGATTAGTTTTAAACATTAAGTTGAACTTGCGAATATCAGTAAAATTAGTGCTTCCACAATCAGGGCATGGAACTTTATTTTTTATAATATAATCCATTAATTGTTCATTTGTCCAACCATCACCAGTAATTTCACCATGTGTAAAATCTTCAATTAATTTATCTGCACGATGTCTAGTTCCACAATGTTTACAATCGATTAGAGGATCACTAAATCCACCAACATGACCACTAGCCACCCAAACATTAGGATTCATTAAAATTGCACAATCTAATCCTACGTTTGTTGGAGACTCTTGAACAAACTTCTTCCACCATAACTTTTTGATATTGTTCTTTAGTTCAACTCCTAAAGGGCCATAGTCCCAAGCATTAGCAAGTCCACCATAAATTTCACTACCTTGATAAACAAATCCTTGGTGTTTTAAAAATGCTACTAATTCAGTCATAGAAATATTTTTACTCATATTTTTTACTCCTTAAAAAAATCGATAATTATACTTATAGCATAGTATATCACAAAAATAAATAATTGTAAATAAACTTTTTAATTAATTTTTAAGTAAAAAATGTTTAATTGTAAATGATATGAGACCAAATAATTAAAAAAAGATATTCAGATTTTGAATATCTTTATCTTTATTATAAATCATTAATTTTACTATTAAAACCTAAATATTGTGAATAATATAAACGTAAAAAATGATCAATTTTTTCATAGTTATAATCTATCTGTTTACTATCAATTAGTTCAGTTAAAACATTTAGTTTATATAAATAAATATTTTTAATTGAGTTAATGGTTTCTCTTGGATAAATAAAATCATCATTTTGAATACATTTTTTACATTTCATTCCACCATTATTAAACGCAAATCCAACTATATTACTTTTACTACCACAACTCACGCATTTACTAAAAACAGGAGCAACACCTAATAAATACAAGATTTTAATTTTAAAAACTAATTCAAAGAATAAATAATTAGTTTCGTTATCATTGATTAGAACTAATATATCCACTAAGAAATTAAAGAAAATATTATAATCAGTGATATGTTCACCAAGTGTATAACTAATTTCCACAATTTTTAAGCAGGACATCATTCTTCTATAATCAAGCTTAATATTATTAAAATAATTAATAACATTACAAGCATCAATATATCTTTCTTTCTGAATGTTGAATTCAATATAAGTAATTGGTTGAGCATAAGAAAAAGTTTTACTTCTTAAACTTTTTGCTCCTCTAACAATAGCGCTTTTTAAGCCTTTGGCTGTCATAATATAAAGAATTTTTGAGTTTTCTTGATAATCAATTGTTTTTAGTACTATTCCCTTTTCTAGTGTCATTACTTACTCCATTTTGTTCTTTCTTATAACGTAAATAATCTTCTATTTTTCCTGTTTTAACAAATTTGTCAAATAAGGAATTTCTTTTCATAATATTCACCACCATTAATATGATAGTCAAAAAAATCAATACTATTCCTTTTTTTTAATTTTCCTTAAAATATCCCATTCTTCGTAAAACATTTTTCTTTTCTCGCCAATCTTCTTCAATTTTTACAAATAATTCTAAATATATTTTTTCACCGATTAACATAACAATATCTTTTCTAGCAAGTGTCCCAATTTCTTTAATCATCTTTCCGCCACTACCAATTATTATTTTCTTTTGCGAACTTCTTTCAACAAATATTGTTGCAAAAATGTTTAATAAATTTTTATCGTCTCTTTTCATTTGTTCAACAACTACAGCAATCGAATGTGGTACTTCTTCTTTTGTTAACAATAAAATTTTTTCTCTTATTATTTCACTAATAATAAATGATTCAGGATTATCAGAAATTTGATCTTCAGGATAATACATAGGTCCTTCTTCAAGATTATTGGAAATAGATGTTAATAATTTATTAATATTATCACCATTTATTGAAGAAATATAAAAAATATCTTTGAAAGTAAAATCAGCAATAAACTTATCAATATTATTGCTTAATCTTTTTTTATCTTTAATCAAATCTAATTTATTAACCACTAAGTAAATATTGTTTTTAACATTTTTTAACATATTTATTATGTATTCGTCGCCACTACCAAAATCCTGACTGCCATCAACAATCCATAAAACTGCATCACTATCGTTTAAAGTACTTTTCGAATAACTATTCATAACATTTCCAAGTTCATTTTTGGCTTTATGAATTCCAGGAGTATCAATAAATACAATTTGTGAGTCTTTAGTTGTATAGATTCCTCTAATTTTATTTCTTGTAGTTTGAGCTTTAGGACTAACTATGGATACTTTTTGACCAAGCACATAATTTAAAAAAGTTGATTTACCAACATTAGGACGGCCAATCAAGGTAACAAATCCAGATTTAAACATCTAAATCACCCTGACTAAAATTATATGGTAACAACTCCTTAACACTAAAATAACGGCGTTTATGATTTAAATTTGTTAAAACAACAAGGGTATTTAGATTCATTAGTTCACTCATCACTTGTCTACATGCGCCACATGGAGAAATCGCATCATTAGTTTCACCAATAATTAATAAAGCTTTTATATCATTTTTAGTATAACCTTCTGAATACAGTTTGAATAATACCGTTCTTTCTGCGCAATTAGATAATCCGTATGATGCATTTTCAATATTGCATCCACCATAAATAGTGCCATCATTTAATAATAAACTTGCACCTACATGAAAATGCGAATACGGAGTATATGCATTATTATAATATTTTAATGCTTCTGCTTCTAATTTTTCTATTTCTTCGTTAGATAGGTAATTTATTTTAGCATAGTCAGTATTTTTTAATAAATCTTCCTGTAATTCAATCATTATCTTTTCGTGAGTTTCATCTTGATGATCATATCCTAATAAATGAAACATACCATGAGACAATAAAAATGCAAATTCTCTTTCTAGTGAATGTTCATAACTTTTGGCTTGTTCTTTCACTTTGTCATCACATATAAATATTTCTCCCAGTGAATCATCCTCATATTCTTCAAATGACAAAACATCTGTAGGACGATCTATATGGCGATATTCATTATTTAAGCGATGAATTTCCTCTGTTGAAACAATTATTAAACTAATTTCTTTTTCAGTATTATATTTACTATTAAAAGCAGTTTCAAGTTCTGCAACTATTTTTTCAATATTTATTTCTTTCAATAAATTATCATCATTAAATATATTAATTTTCATTGTTATTTCCTTTATTATATCTATTAATTATTTTAAATACTAATGGATGTCTCATAACATCGAAACTATTAAATTTTACTATAGAAATACCAGGTAAATTATCCAAAATTTTCATTGCTTCAACTAATCCTGATTGACTTTTTACTGGTAAATCAATTTGCGTAACATCGCCGGTAATAATCATTTTACTATTAAATCCAAGTCTTGTTAAAAACATCTTCATTTGCATAGTTGTTGTATTTTGGGCTTCGTCAAGAATTATTACTGAATTATCTAAAGTCCTTCCACGCATATAAGCAAGTGGGGCAATTTCAATTATTCCTTTTTCTACCATTTTTTCTACAGTTTCTTTGCCAAAGCAGTCATTTAAAGCATCATATAGGGGAATTAAATATGGATCAACTTTTTCCTTTAAATCACCAGGTAAGAATCCAAGTTTTTCTCCGGCTTCTACAGCAGGTCTAACCAAGACAATTTTTTTTATTTTTTGATGTTTTAATAAATTAACAGCAAAAGAAATAGCTAGAAATGTTTTGCCAGTTCCAGCAGGTCCTATGCCGAATACAACATCATTTTTATATAATTCTTTTAAATATAGTGCTTGATTTAATGTTTTTGGGTAAACTGTCTTTCCTGAATACATTGTTACTATAGCTTCTTTTTTAAGATATAAATCCATTAATTCATCAACAGAACCATCATCAATGCTCTGATGAATAATGATAATATCCCTAATATTAAAACTAATGTTAGAAAATAATAATTTCTCTAAAAAAGCAAATATTTTTATAATTTTATTTTTTAATAGATCATCTATATTTTCATCAACCAATATTTCCGAATGATTAAGTAAAATTTCCGTATTAAACAATTCCTCCATAAGCTTTAAATTGCTGTTGTCTGGACCTAAAATTTTAATTTCATTCAAATCATTAGTTAACGAATAAATCACAGTATAATTATTCATTAATTCACATTCCTTTTTTTATAGTATATCATTTTTTTTCATTTTCTTCAAGTCTAACTGCTTTAAACTTGCTAATATTTACAATTTTCTTAATCAAAAATGTGTAATAATAATATGTTTGATCTTCATAATTTTTTATTAATTCAATATCAAGAATTTGTTCTTTTTTATGTATCTTATTTTCACCAAATGTTTTTTGTATTAGAGAAGTTGCATAAAGAAAAGCATTATCATAATCATATACATTAATTATTTCAGTAATTTCATAATATGTTCTTTTTATTTTTTTAATAGCTCCTAATTTATATATTTCAAAATCCTCATATTCATATAAATCAAAATATTCTTTTTCCTTTTTGAAAAAAGAATAAAAATAATCATTTTTTATTTTGCCAGTTCTAATATAACTTTTTTCTGTTTTTTTTACTTTAATGGTTTCCTTTGTAACTATTTCAGCAAGTACAATAGCAGCTGGATGAATAAAATTTTTCTTCTCATTATAATATCCCAAATTGCCAGTCACTAAAACATCGCCTTTTTTTACGCTTTGATTATCTTTAATTAGGCAAACTCCTTCTTTCACAAAATAATACCTAATTATGCCATCATTTGAAGAAATAATATCTCCCTTTATATTGCTTTTAGTATTTATAAACGATTTTTCATCTTGTTTATCAATGGTAACAACGAGTTTATTTCCACGCTTATAAACATTTATCCATTCGTAAAAATAAAATTTATTTCTCAACTCATTATTAAGTTCATTAATTGGTTCATTCAAATAATTAAAACATAAAACTTTTTTAAAATTATTTTCAATGTAATTTTGTACATTTTCATCATAAGTATTTTCATTAATAAACACTACTTCTTTAATTATTAAACTATCATTAACTAAAAGTAAAACCATTAAAAACAAAAAAATAATACTTATAAAATATTTTTTCAAAAAATTATAAACTTTCTTTTTTCTAATATTTTCATATTCAATCTTTTCAATATTTTCAATTAACCTTTTTAAAGATTTTTCATTTGTTTTAAATTTTATATCGTCATTGATGCTTTCAATTTCTTCAATTTCAAAATGTGTTTTTGATTTATTAATTTTATTAATGTCATTTTTATTAATCTTGACATCATATTTCATTATTATCACCTAAATCAATTTTAATAATTTTTCCAATAATCTCAATTAAATAGTCATTCATTCTTTTAATTTTTAATTTTTCACCATTAATACTATAATTATCAATAATTATTATATTGTTCTCTATTATTTTAATAACCTTATAGTTTTCTATTATACATCTATAATTATTATATAATGATATTTTATTTTCATTCATTTTCTTCACCATTAAATTATATGAAAAAAATAAAAAAGCATAACATTTTTATGTTATGCTCATTTAAATCATTAGTAACTTCTACGGTTACCACTCTTTTTTAATGCTCTTTTTTTCATTTTTCGAACATCACTTGGCTTTAAATAATGTTCGCGTTTACGTAGTTCAGCAAGGGTACCTGCTCTAGAAACATCGCGTTTAAATCTTTTTAAAGCGTCTTCAATTGATTCGTTTTCTCTTACTATGGTTTTTGGCATCTCTGGTCCCCTCCCTTCACAACCTCTATTATTTTATCATATTTTAACTTATTTGTAAAGTTTTTTTTAAAATATCTTTACTTTTAAAAGTTATTTTTTCTTTTATGTATTTTACAAATTCATTTATCGCACGAGCTCTGTGACTTATTTTATTTTTTTCATCTAATGAAATTTGAGCAAATGATTTACCATTATATAAAAATATAGGATCATAACCAAATCCATCATCACCTTCTGGTATAAAACCAATATCACCATGACATTTGCCAATAAAATAATGTGCATCACCATCATAATAACAAATTGCACATTCAAAAAAAGCACTTCTATCTTTTTCGTTTTTTAATTTTTTTAACAAAAGATTAATATTATCTTGATCATTACCACCTGAATATCGTTTTGAATAAATCCCTGGAGCACCATTTAGTGCCTTAACCACAAGACCAGAATCATCAGATATAGTAGGTAAATGATATTTGTTGTAATAAGTTTTAGCTTTAATTAAAGCATTTTCTTCAAATGTTTTTCCATTTTCAATACAATCAGAATCATCATTAAAATCAACCAATGATTTAATAATAATGCCTGTTCCCTTTAACTTATTTTGAAATTCAATAATTTTATGTTTGTTTTGTGTTGCTAATAATATTTCCATAACTGACCTCAACTTATTATAGCAAAATTATAAATAAATTGCAATAAAGTTAAATTGCTATCATATTATTTAATCCAATTTTTATTTCATTAATACCTAATTCTTTGAAAGTTATTTTCATCATTTTAAATGCTTCTGTACTCACATAACTAATATCATCACTTGTATAAATAAATAATTTATTATTATCAATTTCTATTTTATTAATGGATAAAACCCTATTACTAGGAATAAATTCATCAGTACTAATATACTTTTTGGCACCTAAATATAAAGAAATAATATTCAAATATTTATTTTGCTTATCAATATAATAATCGCACATTACATATAAATCATTCTTTTTAACGCATAAAGAAACTTTATCTTTTAACTCAAATTGAACATTATCTTTGTATTTAAAATTGATATTATTCTTTTCTTTAAAACAAACCAATAAACAAACAAAAACTAATAAAAAAACTATCAAACTCCATATAATGATATTTGATAGTTTATTTTTTTTACACATTATCTTCACCCATAAATAATATGAGGTAAATATGTCATTTATTCATTTAAAAAATTTTTAAAATTTTCACTACTTTTAAAATGTACTCTTTTTTGACTAGGAATAATAATCGTTGACCCATCCTTTGGGCTAAAACTTTCAAATTCTTTAGTTACACCAACTTCAAAAGTTCCAAAATTATTAATAGATATCCTAATTCCTTGTTTTAAATCTTTTTTTATTTCTTCAAATAATTCGTTAATAATAATTTTTGTATCTTTTTTAGTATAGCCTAATTTTTCACTTAATCTATTGATATAATCTACTTTATTCATATTTAACCTCACAAATAGATTATATCAAAATTAAGTTTAGTTATCAAGCAAAAATTATAATACAATTGCTAATAATCCGCCTTTTCCTTTATTTACAATTTTTTCTAAACATTCTTTCATTTTGACTTGAATATTATCAGGAACTAAATAAAGCTTCGCTTTTATTCCATCATTAACAACTTCACTAAGTTTTCGTCCAAATATTTCTTTTGTCCAAATACTACTATGATTATTATCATAATCTTCCATTATTTTCTCTAATAGTTTATTTGATTGCTCTTCTGTTCCAATAATTGGTTCAAATATACTTTCTACATCAACTTTTATCATATGAATTGATGGTGCAACAGCACGAAGCTTAATTCCATATCTACTACCTTGTTTGACAATAGTTGGTTCATCTAATGTTAAATCTGAAAGTATAGGAGTTGCAATGCCATATCCAGTTGAATTTACTGATTCAATTGCGGATTTATATTTGCCATATTCTTGTTTTGCTTCAACACAATCTTCCAAAAATTTAATAAATTCCCCTTTATCATTCATTGCCTCTCCAACAATTCCATTTAGAATATCGTTATATAAAGCATCCGGGCATTTAAGTTCCATGTTAACTTCACCTGTGCCACTATTTATAGATGAAACAATTACATCTTCAAACAAAGTACATTGTTTGAATGATTCTTGAATTTTTAAAACTTGTTTAAATTTACGATACTCTCCTGTTACTTCCTTTAATAATTCATTAAATGTACTTTTATATTCATTATCATCATGTAAATATGTTAACCAATTTGGAGCATTAATATTTAATTTAGTTATATCAAATTCATTTAATGCAGCTTTTAAAATATTATCAATATCAGTTTCTGTTAGATTATTTACATCAACTGCCAGTACAGAAACATCATATTTTTGTTCTAATGTTAAAACTAAATTTGAAGTATCATCATTATTTGGCTTGCTTGTATTTAAAACAATTACAAATGGTTTATTTAATTCTTTCATTTCAGTTATTATTGTTTCTTCAATTTCTTCATATTCATATCTTTGAAATTCACCAAAACTTCCATCGCTTGTCATTACAATGCCTAAATGAGAATGATTTTCCATAACTTTTTTGGTGCCAATTGTTGCTGCTTCCATAAATGGTATCTCATCAGTAAACCACGGAGTTTTAACCAATTTCATCGATCCATCGTCATTTAAGTATCCTTTCGCATTTTTCATAATGTAGCCCACACAATCTACTGCTCTGATAGTGAAATTAATATCAGAATCAATATTCACAACGGCAGGATTAGAAGGAACAAACTTAGGTTCAACTGTCATTATATTTTTTCCTGCTGAACTTTGAGGAAGTTCATCAATAATTTTATTTTTATATTCATCGTCCACGTTTGGTATTACTTTTAATTCCATAAATTTTCGAATAAAAGTTGATTTACCACTTCTTACACTACCAACAACACCAATATAAACTTCATTATTAGTTCTACTTACAATATCTTGCATTATATTATTCATAAAAGACTCCTTTACAATAAAATATATTAATAAATAATATTTTTATGACAAAAATGAGTAATTTGCATTACTCATTTTATAATAAATTTAATAAATCTTCATTAATTCCATTTTGCATAATTTTTTTAACTAATATATCTTCTTTGGATTTATCAATGCTTTTTCCTGAAATTAAACTAACATCATGAATTATATCGCGAATATTTTTTTCATCACTTAAATCAGTATTTTTTATTTTTTCAACAAGCGCAAAAACCTGTTCTGGTTCTATGTTATTTTCTGCAATAAAATTTAAAATATTACCAAAATTCATTTTATCACCACCATTAAATTATATAAAAAAGGAGACTGATTTATTCATCAGTCTTCATTTTTTCTTAAAACAAATTTAATAGGAGCACCTTCAAAATTGAAAGTATCACGAATTTTATTTTCTAAATATCTAAGGTATGAAAAATGCATATGTTTTTCTGCATTAACAAATAAAACAAACGTTGGAGGAGCAACTTCAGATTGAGTAGCATAAGATAAACGCAATCTATTCCCATTAAAAATTGGTGGTTGATTTAAAAGAACAGCATCAAGTAAAATATCGTTTAAAGTACTTGTGTTAACTCTTTTAGTAAAGTTTGCATAAACTTCAGTGATTTTATTTAACAACAAATGAACACGTTCATTATTTATTGCGGAAGTAAATAAAATAGGTGCAAAATCCATAAATTGAAATTGTTTACGAATTTTTTCTTCATATTCCTTCATCGTTTTCTCGTTCTTTTTTACCGCATCCCATTTATTCACAACAATTATTAATCCGCGATTAAATTCTCTTGCGTAACCAGCAATTCTTTTATCTTGCTCTTCTACATCTTTGGTTCCATCTAAAACAACAACTGCTATATCGCATCGTTCAATAGCACTTATTGCTCTTAAAACGCTATATTTTTCTGCTTTTTCATAAATTTTACCCTGTTTGCGAATACCAGCCGTATCAATAACAACATATTTTTCACCATCTCTAGTAAACACTGTATCAATAGCATCCCTTGTTGTTCCCGGAACATTACTAACAATTACACGATGTTCACCAACGATAGCATTCACAAGTGTTGACTTACCAACATTTGGTTGACCAACTAAGCAAAACTTAACAATACCTTCATCATAATTTTTCTTTGAATTTTTTGGAAGTAAATTAACAATTTCATCAAGTAAATCACCAACACCGACACCATGTAAAGCACTAATGCCAATTACACTATCACAACCTAAATTATAAAACTCATATGTGTTTTCCAGTAATGTTACATCATCAACTTTATTTGCGGCTATTATAAGAGGTTTTTTGCTTTTTTTAAGAATCTTAATTACATCCCAATCTTCATCAGTAACGCCTGTTCGACAATCTACAACCATTACAATAACATCTGCTTCATCAATCGCTAATTCAGCTTGGGCACGAATTTCTTTAGAAAAGGGCTCATCTTTTAAGATGATCCCTCCTGTATCAATAATAGAGAATTCTTGATCTAACCATGAAGTTCTACCATAGATTCGATCTCTTGTAATACCACTAGCATCATCAGTAATCGATAGTCTTTCCCCAATTATACGGTTAAACAAACTTGATTTTCCAACATTAGGTCTACCAACAATGGCTACAACTCCACGCATAAATGAACCTCTCTATTTGAAATCGTCTAAATTAATGAAATCACCTAATGTATGAGATACTTTATCTTCACTCTTTAATACATTACCTTGAGTGTCTGCTTTAGGTGCTCTCTTTGGAGTATTAGTCTTTGGACGAGGTGTTTCTTCACGTAATGTAACGATTAATTTATGTTTTTCAGGATCAAAAGCTCTAACTTTAGCTTTAAATTCTTCTCCAGGTGCAAATTCTTTCTTATCTCCCATATTGCTATTAGGTAAGAATCCACTTGCTCCTTCAACATTTAATCTAACACCAACTTCAATTGTGCCAATAACTTTACAATTTACTTCATCATTAGGTTGTAATTTTAATACTTCCCAAGGATTATCTGTTAATTGTTTTGCAGATAAAATTATACGTTTTTTAGCAGAATCTAATTCAATAACTTTTAATTCTAATTCTTGACCAACTTGGAATAATTCATTAATGTTAGAATCTCTTTCCCAAGATGTTTCACTCTTTGGTAAGAATCCTTGGATATGATCAGTTAAATTGATAACAACTCCAGAATTATTAATTTCAGCAACTGTTCCTTTAACTACTTTTCCAACTTCTGTTCCATCAACAAAATCTTGCCAATAATTTGGAATTAAAGCTTTACGTGATAAACCAATATGTCCATCTTCAACTTTGATTACTTGAACTTTAACTTTATCTCCAGTTTTTAATACTTTTTCAACTTTAACGATACGGTTATGTTCAATTTCTGATATATGTAATAAACCTTCAACGCCTTTTTCCAATTCAACGAACGCTCCATAAGATTCGATGTTTTTAACAGTACCTTCATAAACGTTGCCTACTTTAACAGTAGCAATAAATGCTTCTTTTTCTGCTCTTTCTTTAATAGCTGTGGCAACTTTTTCTGATACAATTAAGCGAATTCTATTGTAATCTACTCTAATTGGTGAAACAGTAATTACTTTACCAATAATTGTTTCCATATCTTCTTTTGGATCAATTTGTGATGTTGGTAATAAACATGAATAACCTTCATGATCAAGTATTAAACCAACATTAATGTTCTTTAATACTTTAGCATCAATAGTTCCATGATTATCAATTACTTCTTGGTATTTCTTTAAATTCTCACGTTTTTCTAATAAAACTGTTGAAAGTAATACTTTACCACCGTCAGGATAAATTTTTTTAACTATTAATTGTTTTGTTTGATCAATTTCAAAGTTATAGAATAAATCTTCTTCATCAGTAATACCAGCAGCATCTTTCATTAATAAGTATCCTTCTTGACCATTACTTAATTGGAATAAGATTTTTGCTTCTTTTGCTTTCTTAACATTTCCGTCTTTGTCAGTATATTCTGGCTTAGACTCAATTTGATCAATAACAACGCCTTCAACTAATTGTAATTCTCTTAATTCTTCAGGCTTTTGAGCTTCATCAGTACTTTCTACTGGAGCTTCTTGTGTAGCAACTTCATTAGTTTCTACTGTTGCTTCTTCAGCAACTTTTTCTTCTTTTGCAGTTTCTTCTGCAACTTCGTTAACTTGTTTAACGTCTTCCATGTTACAACCTCTTTCTCGAACTAAACTAGTAATTCTTTCTACTACTTCGTTAATACTTAACTGTGATGAATCGATGACAGTCGCATCGTGTGCTTGGGCTAAAGGACTTATCTCACGATGTGAATCACGATAATCACGATCACTGATTTCCTTAATTGTTTCCTCTAATGTTTGCGTATTGGTTCCATTCTCTTGTCTTTCAAGCATTCTTCTCATAGCACGCACTTCAGGTGTTGCTGTTAAAAATATTTTAAGATTGGCATTTGGTAATACAACTGTACCAATATCACGCCCATCCATAACAATATTTTTAGAATTAGCAATTTTCCTTTGAAGTTCAACCATTTTATCCCTAACAATTTTATATTTACAAACTGTAGATACATTATTAGAAACTTCCAATGTTCTAATTAAACTAGTAACATTTTCACCATCTAAATAAATATCACCATTTATAAAATCAATTGTTGTGGAAATAATGAAGTCGTACTTACTTTCATCAAATAGATCAATACCAAGTCTTAGAGCTTTAACAGTTGCAGCACGATACATAGCACCAGTATCTAAATATTCAAAATTTAAATTTTTTGCTAATATTTTAGCAATGGTACTTTTTCCAGCACCTGCTGGACCATCGATTGCAATTTGCCAAACCATAAAACAACTCCTTAAAACCTACAAGCAAAATTATACCATAATTAAAAATAAAATGCAAGAATAAACATTGCACTTTATTTTATTTTTTTTATTTATATATTTCTTGCTTTTTTATAATCATAATTTTTTTCTGTAATTGAATCAGCTAACAACGATTTAACTTCATGTATTGTTAATTCTCTTACCTCTCCTTCTTTTAATCCTTCAATTGATAAACATCCAAATCTTATTCTAGTTAAACGTTTTGAAGGAAAGCCTATGGCCTTCACCATATTTTTAATTTGATGATTTTTTCCTTCTTGAATAGTAATATCAAGTAATGTAGATTTATTAACTTTATCAATAGACTTAACAAAAGCCTTACATTTTCTCGTTTTGTATCCCCCTTCAATTACTACTCCCTCTATAAGTTTTTTTATATCTTCTTTAGAAACTATTCCATCAACTCTAACTAAATATTCTTTTTCAGTAAAACTTTTTGGACCAACTAAACTATTCATAAACTCGCCATCATTAGTTAATAATAAAACGCCTTTTGTATCATAGTCAAGTCTACCCACAGGAAATAAACGATATTTATTTAAACTATTAGGCAAAATTGAAATTACTGTTTTACGATTTTTTTCATCATTAACGGAACAAATAATATAGCGCGGTTTATTCATTACGTAATATTTTTTTTCTTCTTTTGCAATTTCGATGCCATCAACTTTTATAATATCGGAAGTAGAAACTTTATATCCCATTTCAGTTATAACTATTCCATTAACAGTAACCTTACCATCTCTTATCAATTCTTCAGAATGGCGACGGGAAGCAACTCCACTTTTTGCCATATATTTTTGTAATCTTTCTTGTTCCATAAATGCTGCTCCAATAATTTATAAATATTTTATCATATTTTCTTTCTTTTTTCAATATTTAAAGAAAAAAGAAATAACAAACACTAAAAAATAATTAAATAATAAAATTATGATGCCATACCATAATACCTTTTGATATTTAGTTATTTTTGTAACCGAAAAATAAATAGTTATAATATAAAACAAAGTATCAAAAGTAGAATGGATAAATGTGGATAAAATGCCATAAAAACTATCTACGCCATATTCATTATATATGCTTGTAAGTAAAGCAAATGATGAAGCATTGGATAATGGTCTAACAAACATTTGAATTATTATTAAAACAAAACCTGATTTTTGATATTTTATGGATAAAAACTTAATTATTCCACAATTAATTAAACAATTAATGGCAAACACAAATACTAATAATGCTGAAAACATATTTATAACAGTTTTAAGTCCTGTAAGAACACCTTTTTTAAAACTATCATAGGAATTATTCTTTTTTAATAGACTATAAACTATCACTATAACAATATATGAAGCAATTAAATAAATCATCTAAATCTCCATTTTTTTGCCAAAACTATAGAAAAAAGCGTAGTGACAAAAGAAATAAAAATAATAGATAACCAAATAAAGAAAGAATGCGAACCTTGATAAGTATTTCTTATTGTTAAAATGGTAAGGGGAAACAAAGTAAAACTGGATAAATTAATACCAACCAAACATAAAATATTATTGTTTACCTTATCTTCATGGCTAATATGACTCATAACATTTAACGCTATCGGTGTTGATGCCACTCCTAAGCCTAAAATATTAGCACAAATATTTGCGCAAATTAACATAACTACTTCTTCATCAATATCATTAAACACTTTTTTAACAATACCTCTAAAAATAAAACTAATTTTTTTAATCAAACCCGAGTCAATTGCAATTTGAAAAACGCCATTATAAATAACTATTAAAGAACCGATGGAAACTAATAACGAAAGTGATTCTTTTGGAACATTAAATATCGAATTTATTAAATTATTTAAATTGCCCGTTGAAATTGCAAATACAAAACTAAATAAAATAATAATAGTCCAAATTATATTCATTAATAATACCTGTATACTGGGATTTCTTTAACTAATTTATTATTAACATATATTTTACATATTCCTATTACATTATTTCTTTCTTTATTCATCAATTCTACATCACATTTAATTTTATCGTTTTTCTTTATAACATAAGAAACATCATCATAAATTATAGGAGTATACGGATAATTTACTTTACTTATGTCAATAATGCCTTTTCTTATTAATAATTTGTATTGATAATTATCTATAGCATAATTGAATAATTTTTCATGTAAATCCCAGTCATTTCCGCAATCAAATGTTACAACAACAACATCTATGTCATTTTTGGAAAATGTTGTCACTAACGTTCTTTTTGCTTTCTTTGTATAACCAGTCTTACCACCAGTTACATATTCATTACTTAAAACTAATTTATGTTTATTAGTGAAACTAAGTAATTCATCACTTTGATATTTACAATTATATTTTTTTGTATTTACAATTTCTTTAAATGTTTTGTTTTTCATAGCATAACTCATTAAAATGGCCATATCATAAGCGCTTGAATAATTTTCTTCATTTTCATCTAATCCTGAAGGATTTTTAAAAAAAGAATCGTGCATATTTAGTTCTTTTGCCTTTGAATTCATTAAATAAACAAAATCATTAACTTCTTTTGAAACGCATTTTGAAACGAAATATGCGGCATCATTTCCGCTTCTTAACATCATTCCATATAACGCATCAATAAGTTTTATTTTTTCACCAAATTTTAAATAAATTTTTGATCCTGTAACTTTAGTTACATCTTCAGTAATATCATAATATTTTTCAAGATTTCCATTCTCAATAGCCACTATACATGTCATAATTTTGGTAATGCTTGCTGGTAAAAGTCGTTCATGACAATTTTTTTCATATAGTACATTTTGATTATTTATTTCCATTAATATCGTTGACCTAGCCCCATCAACAAAATTTCCATAGCACTTATTTCCAATGTTAAAAAAACATCCTAATATTAAAATACATAATAAAACTAAATTTTTTTTAATAACAATCACCCTTTAATTATATAATAGAAATTATTAATTTATAACAAAAAAATCAAGATTACATCTTGATTTACATTTTTTTATTATTTTTAAATTTAGATTAATAATCATACATACTGATCAAGCTATAGTACAAATGTTAATGCATAATGTTCCAAAAAGATTTTTTTCAGGTTAAATCTTGATTTATTTATAGCGTAATCCAATATCTTTCATAAATATTTCCATCTTCTAATACTTCATTTTCTTTGATTCCACCATTTTTAACAATAGTTTTTTTAGAACCAATATTATTTTTGTTACAAACCATTAAAACTTTATCAATACCTAACTTTCTACATTTTTCAAGAGCTAGACGGATCATTTCAGTTCCGTATCCCTTGTTTCTAAAACTTGGCCTAATTCCATCGCCAATATGCCCGCCATATTTTAGTAAATAATCATTTAAATAATGCCTAATATTAACAGCTCCAATTAATTTGTTAGTGTCCAAATCAAGCAAAAAGTAAGTAGAATCCGGAACTAAAATATCACTTTCTTTAACTTCTAAATTTTGTAGATAATAATCAAAGTCATCATAACTATTTTTAAAAATAGCATATGGAGATTGATTAGTATGATTTATTTCTTGATCAATTTTCCATTCATCAATCATTTCAATAAGTTCTTTTTTATATTCTTTAGTAAGTTTAATAAGTTTTACATTCATATATTCCCCTATAATAAAAAGGGCTTAAGCCCAAAATTGTTGTTTTAATTCTTCTATACCTGTTCTTTTTACAGTTGATGTCATAATCACATTGGCATCTTTTAATTTTTCTGATATTTGTTTTTTATGTCTAAACAATAATGAATTACCAACTTTATCTGATTTTGTAGCCACAACAACAATATTCTTGTTTAAATATTTTAAATATTTATACATTAAAACATCATCATTTGTTGGGCCAATTTTTGTATCAACCAGTAAAAAACAAGTTACAATATTTTTGCTATTTTCTAGATAATCATCAATTGAAGCGCCAAATTGTTCTTTCATTGCTTGACTTCTTGATGCATATCCATATCCAGGAACATCAACGAGATAAAAATTGTTATCAATCAAATAATAATTTAAAGTAATTGTTTTTCCAGGTTTTGATGAAACTTTTGCTAAGAGTTTCTTATTGCATAATGCATTAATTAAGCTTGATTTACCAACATTACTTCTTCCTAAAAAAACAAATTCATTTAATCCTTCATTATTAGGAAATTGTTTTTTATTTGTGGCACTAATAATAAATTCACTTGTATTAAACATAAAACACCTTTTAAATTGGATATTGTATTCGATAAGCCTCGTTCTGTACTATAAATATAGCAGTAATCATTTATCTTTGCATTTCTGCAACCATAAACAAATTCTTAATTATTGTTTATGACTCCCCTACCAAATTTGGGTTTCTAGCTTATGGAGTTTACCACGTTCCACCTTTTGAGTTTCCTCAAAACTCGTCTCTTTGGCACTTTATGAGTTTAACCATTTTACAGGTGTACACTCGTCGTCACCAATCCCTTGGTGCCTTGATTTATCATCAAGCATAATCACTACAGCATCACAGCTGTGCTAGCAAGGACTTTCCTAACCCATTTACATGAGCTCGATTACTTGAATACTTTTATATTATATCAAATTTTTATAACAAAGTCAAAAATAAATAATTAAAAACTCTCCTAACTTATAGGAGAGCTTACTATTTATTCTTCTGTTGAATCTTTCTTTACTTCTTCAGATTCTTTTTTATCTTGATGAAAAACAGCTTTTCTAGATAATTTAATCTTACATTTATCATCTATTGATAAAACCTTAACAATTATTTCATCACCTTCACGACAAACATCTTTAACTTCTTTAACGCGTTTATCATCAAGTTCAGAAATATGAACCATACCTTCACATCCAGGCCATAATTCAACGAAAGCACCAAAGTCAACTACTTTAACAACTTTACCAGTATAAATCTTACCAACTTCTGCTTCACGAACGATATTTTCAATTTTTTCTTTTGCTTTTAAAATCCATTCACGTTCACTATGCATAATGAATACTCTACCATCTTGTTCAATATCAATTTTTACGTTATTGCAATCATTGATAATTTCAGTAATTGTCTTACCACCAGCACCGATAACATCTTTAATTTTGTTTGGATCAATTCTAAACATTTCAACTTTTGGCGCATATGGACTCAATTCATCACGATATGTTGGAATAGTATTAAGCATATGTCCTAAGATAGTCATACGACCAACTTTAGCTTGAGCTAAGGCTTCTCTTAAGATATTTTCATTAATACCTTCAATTTTAATATCCATTTGTAAAGCAGTAATACCATTTCTTGTACCAGCTACTTTAAAGTCCATATCTCCATAATGATCTTCCATACCTTGAATATCAGTTAGAATTGTGTATTTATCTCCTTTGGTAATTAACCCCATAGCAATACCTGCAACAGGAGCTTTAATTGGAACACCAGCAGCCATTAATGCCATTGTACCAGCACAAATTGAAGCTTGTGATGATGATCCATTAGATTCCAATATTTCAGATACTACTCGAATTGTATATGGGAATTCTTCTTCTGATGGAATAACTTGTAATAATGCTCTTTCCGCTAAAGCACCATGTCCAATTTCACGTCTTCCAGGTGATCCATATTTTCCAACTTCACCAACTGAGAATGCTGGAAAATTGTAATGGAACATAAATCTTTTGCCTTCTTCAACGCCTAAACCATCGATAATTTGAAATTCACCTAAAGAACCTAAAGTAACAATTCCTAATGATTGAGTTTGTCCACGGGTAAATAATGCAGAACCATGTGTTCTTTCTAATATATCAACTCTAGAAGATAATGGTCTAATTTCATCTACTTTTCTTCCATCAGGACGAACTTTTTCTTCAGTTATTAATCTTCTTACTTCTTCAGCAACAATTTGTTCAAGAAGTTGATTAACGTATTTTTGTTTTAATTCTAATTCTTCATCATCTTTCCATAAATTGTCAAAATATTCACGAGTTTCATCATCAATTTCATCAATTTTAGCGTAACGTTCTAATTTATCAACAATTACAACAGCATCTTTTAATGGTTGTTCAGCATGATCTCTTACCATTTTTTCAATATCTGCAGGTATTTCATAAAGTTCAATTTCAACTTTTTCTTTTCCTACAGCTTTAATTACTTCATTTTGGAAAGCATTTAGTCTTTTAATTTCTTCATGTCCAAACATTAAAGCTTGTAACATATCTTCCTCAGATACTTCTTTAGCTCCTGCTTCAACCATATTAATTGCATCGCTTGTACCAGCAACAGTTAAATTAATATCGGATTTTTCTAATTCTTCAACACTAGGGTTAATAATAAATTTACCATCAACTCTACCAACAACAACGCCTGAAATAGGTCCGTTGAATGGGATATCTGATATACATAATGATAATGATGAACCAAGCATTGCAGCCATAGCACTACTACAATCTGGATTGGCACTTAATACAGTATTAATTACTTGTACTTCATTTCTAAATCCTTCCGCAAACAATGGTCTAATTGGTCTATCAATTAATCTTGATGTCAATGTTTCATGTTCAGTTGGTCTACCTTCACGTTTTAAGAATCCACCAGGAATCTTACCAGCAGCGTATAATTTTTCTTGATATAACACTGTTAATGGGAAGAAATCAGCAGTAGATTTATTTTTACCTAAAACTGATGCACTAAGTACAGCAGTATCATTAAATCTAACCAAACAAGATCCATTAGCTTGTTTAGCAAGTTCTCCGATTTCAACAACGAATTTACGGCTTCCTTGAACATATTCAAATGTTTTTAATTCGTTCATTTCTTTTTCCTTTCCTCTTTGCCTCATGTCAAATTTATTAATACTAATGAACAAAAAGGGTAATAAAAATCACCCTTTTTTTCATTATTATTTTCTTAAGTTTAATTTAGAAATAACATTTCTATAACTATTAATATCCTTATTTTTTAAATAAGTAAGTAAGTTACGTCTATGACCAACTTTTCTTAATAGTCCTCTTCTTGTGTGGAAATCATGAATATTTTCAGATAAATGTTCATTTAAGCGATTGATTTCAGCAGTTAAAATTGCGATTTGAACTTCAACGCTTCCACTATCTTTTTCGTTTTTACCGAATTCAGCAACTAATTGTGCCTTTAGTTCTTTTGAAATGCATGACATAATTTTTATCCTCCTATAATGTCTTTTAACCAAGCGACTGTGAAATACGTTGGAGAATCGTAAGCCAAAGTCAAAGGTCATATATATTATACCAAAAAAAAGTTGAAATGTAAAGTTATTGTTTAATTTATTTATTTAAAAAAATAATTATCAATTAATTTAAAACTTTCCTTTGAAGATGAGAATATAGAATCTATTGTCGATGAAATATTTAGTTTATCTAAAACAAATAAAACCGGGTTATTTTGATACAAAAATTTAGCAATTCCAAAACCTTCTTCTGTAAGTTTCATATCATTTGTAACCCAAGCATTAATAGATTCTCCAAATGGCAATGTGCACACAAAAGATAGAACTAAAAATAAACAAGAAAGAATAAAAGCAGCTTTCACTAATGACCAAACAGCTCCTAAAAAGCCATCAATTAATCCTAATGCACTTCCTCTTACTGCACCACCTATAATTCTTCCAAGTAATTTTACAAGCAAGAATACAACCAAATAAATGACAATAAAAGATAGAACAACTAAAATGGCATTTGATAAGGCAGTTGCTAAGTATTCACCTAAACTGATATCAGTAACTTTTGACAAATCAATTGAGCCAATAATTAACTTGTGTAAAAAGCTAGGGATTCCAGCTTCTGATAATCCTTGGCTTATGACTTCTTCGGTCAAAGATACACCACTCTTAGTAAATAGTTCACCTTTAGATGCTAGATAATTATAAAAGTAATTTGAAATCTTTGTTCCAATAACTGTATCAAATAGTAAGCCACCAACTTTTTTGCAAAAGGCAACTGCAAGCCCAAAAGCAATAATTCCACTTGCGGCTTTAACAATTTGTTTCACAAACCCTTTGATAAAGCCAAAAATTAAAAAAATAACTACAAACGCAATAACGACAATATCTAAAATACCCATACTATTCCTCCTTTTTTAAGGTTATTTTAAGGTTAATATTATATAATTAACGCGTACTTCGAAAGAAGTATAATTTCCCTCAATCTTTTATTGGTGTCTATAGGATAGCTACCTATAGACATTTTAAATTTTCAAGGTACTTAATTTTAATAATTTTAATGTTATTTTAAGATTAAGAGTATATAATTAACGCGTACTTCGAAAGAAGTATAATTTCCCTCAATCTTTTATTAGTGTCTATAGGATAGCTACCTATAGGCATTTTAAATTTTTGAGGTACTTAATTTTAATAATTTTAATGTTATTTTAAGATTAAGAGTATATAATTAACGTGTACTTCGAAAGAAGTATAATTTCCCTCAATCTTTTATTGGTGTCTATAGGATAGCTACCTATAGACATTTTAAATT
>CAKOMG010000002.1 GCA_934096585.1 uncultured Bacilli bacterium | reverse complement strand
TATTTGTTTTAAATATTTGTTTATATAATTCTCCTACTATATAACAGATAACACTTATTATACTTACACTTTTCAAACCATTTTCATCCTCCTTTTTGTTTTTGTAAATTAATTTACACGTACATTATAACACAGTGGATAAAAAAGAAAGCGGTAGTTAACTACCGCTAATTATTTAGTATTTTTACATAAAAATAATAAAAAAAAGAGTAAAACTATTCATTTTACTCTTCTTTATACTAAATTATAGTAATTTATTACGGTAGTCATCTACCGGAAAATTATTAAATTTATTTTAAATTATGATTTTTTAAAAAGCTATCTGGTAATTCTAAAATGTATTCTTTATTCATACTTTTCAACATTTTATAAATTTCATCAATACTTAAATGTGAGCAACTATATATTAAAGTTAAAAGAAGATTGTTATCAGAATTATTTAATGTCATTTCGCAATCGCCTTTTTTAAGTAAATCAATAATATAAGGAGATGAAAGTCTCATTGCCCATCCTATTTTAACAATATTAATACGCGAAGGTTTAGTTGCACCCTTTATATACTGTCTAATTGTTTTTTCACTGATTCCAGCTTCACCAGCTAAATCGTTTAATGAAAAAATTATTTTTTTCTTCTTAGCATTATTAATATGATAAACTAAAGTTTCATTCAAGGTACATGGAAGCTCTTTTTGTTTTTTTTCAAAATCATAGGCATTACGAACTGCTTTTTTTACCAACCCTTCTACATCAGTAAGATCTATATCAATAATCTCGTCTCGTTCTATTTTTGCATTAAATAAACAATTACAATCATATAACTCATCATTTATTTCATCATTTTTATAAAATGTAACTTTAAAACTTAAAGCACACTCATCTATATGATTATATGCATATTTAGTTAAAGTATTCTTTTTAATAAACTTTTTATTATTAACAACAAGCAAATTATTTAAATAAACAATTTTTCCTTGAAATATTAAATCTCTTAGTTTTTTATTTGAGGATATCAATTTAAAATAATTTTTACTACTTAAAACATAAGTGTAATTATTCTTTAAACGTTTTTCATTGAAAGAGAATGAGTTAATATACTTCCCATCAACAAAGTTATATGCTCCTTCTACCTCTTTAAATCCTAAATTTTTTAGCCTGATTTTTGAAGACATTATTGAAGTCCCAAAAAAAGATGCAAAAGAGTTTAAAATAATTTCTATTTTTTTATATTTTGGTTTATATCTATATTTTTTAAATATTTCTTTTTTTAGTTCATTATATTTTTGAATGGATGCATATTTTGGCATTAAAATACTCGCAGATAAAAGCCTTGTTTCCCATTCCATCCATTCAATTTCTTTTCTTGTACACTTTTCATTTAATCGATCATAATGAAAAAAGAGATGAACTGTTTCATGAATTAAAGTTGTTCTTAATGCTCCTTCTCCTCTTTCTTCTTTGATTCTTGGGTCAATTGATATTATTTTTGAATCAATCATTAAAGGCTCATTAATATTTAGCTTTCCAAATGTATCATTTTCTAATTTACAATAATTTATTTTAATTCCTTTATTTTCAAGTATTTTTTCTATATTTATTTTTTGAGGATTAAATATAGCATCTTTACAAAAAAACAATAAAAATTTATTGGCATAATCTTCTACGTTATCTTTAGTTACTTTATAAATATCTTTATTCCCTTGGTATATCATCATTGTTTCCTCTTTCTTTATACTCTCATACATTTTTGGTTTATAAAAGCTACTAGTCAAAACACTAGCAGCTTTATTTATTATTTATTATTTTCTTGCTTTAATCTTACAACATCACGAGCGATTGCTAATTCTTCGTTTGTTGGGATAACAAAAACTTTAATCTTTGAATCAGCAGTTGAAATCTCGATTTCTTGTTTTCTAGCACCTATAAGTTTTTCATCATATTTAACACCTAATACTGTTAAACGATCTAAAACTCTTCTTCTGAATGATTCACTATTTTCACCAATTCCAGCTGTAAATACGATAGCATCAATACCACCCATATATACATAGTAACTACCAATGTAATCACATACTCTTTTAGCTTGTAAATCAAGTACAGTTTGCGCTCTTTCATTTCCCTCTTTAGCCGCATTTTCAAGTAATCTTGAATCACTACTTACGCCACTATATCCTTTATATCCAGATTCTTTATTAAATATTCTTAATACGTCATGAACATCATATGGTTTAACACTTGGATCTTTTTTGTGTTCTTCTTCTTTAATACCCATAATGTATTCAACAATTGTTGGGTCAACAGAACCACATCTTGTTCCCATAGGTATTCCAGCAAGAGGACCAAGTCCCATTGATGTATCTACACATTTTCCCCCTTTAACAGCTGCAAGGGAAGCACCATTACCGATGTGTAATGTTACAATTTTTAAATTTTCATCGCCAACTCTATTCATTAATTCAGCACAACGTTTTGAAACGAATTGATGACTTGTTCCATGAGCTCCATATTTACGAACTTGATATTTATCACACCATTCATATGGAAGTGCATAAGTATAAGCATCTTTTTCCATTGTCATATGGAATGCTGTATCAACAACAACAATTTGGAAAACATTAGGTAATGCTTTTTGGAATGCTTCAATTCCTGTTAAATGAGCAGGGTTATGCAGAGGAGCAAGAGGAATACATTCTCTTATTGTTTCTTTTACTTCTGGTGTTATAACAGCACTTTTTGTAATATTAACACCACCTGAAACTACACGATGTCCAACTCCATCAATTTCATTATAATCTTTTATAATTTTACGTTCAATTAAGTCATTTAACATCAACTCTACAGCTTGAGAATGATCTTTACAAACTTGTTTCTTTTCAAATTCTTGACCTTCAATTTTAACTGTATAGCTTCCTTCATGTCCTGTTCCAATTTCTTCAACAACTCCGCTAATTAATACTTTTTCTGCAGGCATTTCTAATAATTGAAATTTTAAAGATGAACTTCCTGCGTTTACTGACATTATTTTCATGATAATCGCTCCTTTACTTTTTTTATCCATTTGTTAATATCTGTAATATTATTTTTAAATTTTTCAGTATCTTCTAAATTAGGCATTTGTATAACCATCATATCAAAGTTCTTCAATTTTCTTGGGGAACCAATTAAAATACTTTTGCCAATATGTCCTTTTTGAAACAAATCTTCTGGAAGTAATATTAGTCCTAAAAACGTTCCTTTGAAAGTTGTTTTAAAATTTTCAATCCCTTGTTTAGAAAAAAAATCATTTTGAACTAAATACATAAACAATCCCTTATCCCTAACATTATGGGTATAATTATTAATTATTTCATAAGGCATATATTTACCATCAACTTCTACGCAATCAATATCACCAATAGCAATATCTACCATTTCCGTAAAAGCATTTAAAGTATTTTGAAAATATAAAGAAATATTATTATTTTGTAACTCGGTATTAACTCGACATAAATTGATTAAATCCGTATTATGTTCAACACCAATTAAATTAGTATCCATATCCACAAAGTTACTAATCGCATTAATTAAATTTCCAGTCCCCACTTCAACATCTAGAATTGTTGGAAAGAAAGAGGAGCCTTTAAAATAGGCATTAATTAAATATCCAAATATATAGCATATATAATCAGGAGTCATTAAATCAAGAGAAATATTCTTATGTTTGAAAGCTTTAATAATTAATAATTCCATAGCTTGTCTAACTTCATCATTTACTAATGTTAAAGACTCGATTTCACTATAATATTTTTTTAATACTTCTATATCTTTTTCTTCTATCTTTGATTCATTGATTTCATCAACTAAATCATTACCTACTCTTATTAGAGCATCTAAATAATTAATCTTTGTTTTAGAATTTAGATACATGCATGCTCTATCAATTAAATCATAAAATTTATCAACATTACTCATTTTATTCACCAACTAATATTATATCACTTTTTATCCTTTTTTTAAAGTATTAATTAATATTTATAAAATCAACACTGATATTATCATCAACTTCCAAAATCAAAAATGATTGTTTAGAACCACCTCTTGGCCTTGATACGCTGCCTGGATTTAAAAACAAAATTTCTTCATCACTTGTGTAAAGAGGTATGTGCGTATGCCCAGTTACAACAATATTACAACCATTTTCCAAAGCCTTATACTTTAAAGTATTCATATTATCATGATTGCCATGAGTAATATATATTTTATATTTATCATTTAATTCAATTACTCTAAACTTTGGATAATTGAACAAATCACAATTACCTTTAACTGTTAAAATATCGCCTAAATCTACTTTTGATAAGCATGAGTCTCCAGCATCTAAAAACAAATCATATTGATAATTATTTTTTATATATTCTAAATTTGTTTTATTGTGATGAATATCACTTGTTACTATTACTTTCATTTATTACTTCCTCTTTATATAAAACAATTATACATTAATTCAATATTATTTTCAAGCCATTTAAAAATTAAAAAAAGATTGAATTACATCAATCTATTTTAATACTTTTATCCCTTTCAACTTCTTCATCTTTTACTTCACCTGTGATCATTTCTTTAATTTTATCAACAACTCCCGGAACACTGTCAATAACCTTTTCTATAATATGGGTATTATCTTCTAAATGTAATACTTCTATTTTATCATTATGTACAACTAAAAAAGCAATTGGTACAATATTTAAATTACCAGCAGTTGCTCCCCCAAATGGAAGTTTTGTAAGACCTTCATTCTTTACATTTTTACTCATTTCTGTTCCCCCAGCCGCAAATGAACATTTTACCTTAGAAATGGGGATAATAGCAATATTGTTTTCTAATCTAATTATCTCCCCAACAATCACTTTTACACTTGCCAAATCTTTAAGTGATGAATTAGCAAGTCTTATTAAATCACAAATAGGACTTTCCATTTTTCTTTTGTCTCCTTTTAACTTTAATTAATTTAATAATTTCTTTAAAATCTTTTATACAAACAAGTAACAATTTTATTAATCTCACTTCTATAATTATTTCAAAACAAATTTCTCTTTTGGATTCACTAACCATATAATATTCATTTTTCACATTTTGAAAATAATTATGAATAAAAGCCGTATAATAACTACAAAAATTCCAAAAACTAAAAAATAATAACATATTATCATAATCTTGTTTTAAAACAATTGTTGATTTAAGAACTTTAGATTTTTTTAAAGTATCTTTTATGAATTTTTTCCCTTTGATTGTTATTTCGATATTATTTAAAATTGTTTTAGGATCTATTTTTTTTCTATTTGTTTTTTCAGTTATAAATAGCTTAATAAACTCATCAAGATCCAAACGATAATTAAAAATATGATAAAAATATAAATCAACATCACTTCTATTATCATTATGAATAATCCTTATACCTATTGGCATAATAAATAAAAATATTATTAATAAAGTAATTAAAATAATTATAATCATATTTTTAGTATTTACTTAATATTTGCCTTTATGCAAAAAATATTGTATAATAAGATGAATTTAATTATTATCATTTGAGGAGTTTTATGAACAAACTAGCAATTTCTCTAATCAAGTTTTATCAAAAGTATATAAGCAAAAACTCTAACCCCCATTGCCGTTACACACCAACATGTTCGCAATATGGATTAGAGTGTTTTCAAAAGTTTGGTTTTATTAAAGCTTTTTTGTTAACATTATTTAGAATTCTTAGATGTAACCCCCTAAGTAAAGGCGGACATGATCCCGTTCCCTTAAATAAATATGATAAATGTTTAAAACAACTTTCTGATTTTATCAATAGGCCATCTTAAAATATTTAAGACAAGAAGGCCTATTTTTTTTATTGTTAACCATATTCTTTTAATTAGATTAGGATTTTGTTCAATAATCTTGTTTATTACATGGACAATGAATTGATAATCGTCAACATTATCTTCACCATAAGCGAGTCTAATATTGTATTTATAGGTTCCTTCTTTTGTTTCATTATTTAAATATTCATTTTTAAGTTCAAATACTTCAAAGTCATCATTTTTGATTCTATTTGTTTTTTTAAGTAAAGCAATAAAATCATTTTGATTTAATACCGTTGTCGTTTCAACGTATACACTAATCTTATCACTATCTAAATAAAATACAGGTGGTATTGTATCTTCAACAACAATATTAATTGATAATTCCCCAACATTACCACTACTATCTGTTGCTTTAAGCACAACAGTATAACTACCTATTTTGTTCTTACTATTAGAATAATTATCATTATTTATAGTATACTTTATATCTTTATCATAATTATCCGTAACTTTAATATTTAAATTATTTAAAATAGTTTCAATAGAACTGTTTGCGGAATAAGACGTTTTAACAACTGTATCACTAGCACTTATTACTGGTGAACTCTTATCTTGCAAAACTATTATTACATCTTTTTCCGCATAATTTCCGCTTTTATCAGTAACTCTAACTTTAATTTTTTGTTCAATGTTTACCATTCTTTGTAAAGATGCAACTGATCCTGAAACAATTTCTTTGGTTAAATCAATTTCATCATGATCATCTATAGCTTGAACTTCCTTAAGAATAGCTTCGTCAGTTAGAGTAATGTTATCAATATCAAGCTCATAACGATAAGTACCATATTGTAAAAAGTATGGAGCTACTTTATCTTCCACAACAATATGAATTGTAATCTTAGCCGCATTTCCCGAAGAGTCCTCAACAGTACAAACAACTCGATAAGTTCCTAGTTTTCTTTTGGCTATATCATCAGGTAAACTAACATTATTCTCATAATCATTAACGTCTTCAATATTTATACTAGCACTTAAATCACCATCATACTCATCTTCTGCACTTAAATCAATGTCTTTCAAAATATCTTTAATTGATTTTGCTGTGTTAACATCTTCCATATAGGTGCATTCATAATTATTTGGTACGCCTGTCTTGGCATTAACATGTATATTTAAATGTCCTAAACATACCAATCCAAAAAGCAAAAAAAAGAATAGTTTATTTTTTGATTTCATTCTTATCTCCTTCTATAAATATATTTACCAAGGATGTCAAAAAATACTTTTTTCTTTTTTTAATCAATTATATTTTTATAATTTTATAAATTATTGATTATTTCATTCATTAATTTTTCATTTTTTTCTAAAAGCAAAACTTCTTGAAAAGCCACTCTTGCACGTCGTAAATTATGATTTATATCATCTACTTTGAAATAAATATTTCCTTCTAAATAATCGGTTAAAAAGCGCATTCCACATTCCAATGTCATAATTATAATTGATTTAATGAGCAAATCTTTTTCTTCTTTTGTAATATCACTATATTCGGATAAAAAACCTTTGGTAAAGTTTTTAAATTTATCTAGATTAATAGTTACATTTTTATCTTCATCTTCTTCGTTATCTAAAATAATTAAACGCATAGCATCTCCATAATCATAAAGAATCGTCCCTTCCATTACTGTATCCAAATCAATCATACAAATGTTACCTCTTTTATTTAAAATCATATTGTTAGCTTTAGGGTCATTGTGAACAATTTGTAATTTTGTTATACCACGTTTTATAGCTTCATTAATTATATCAAAGTATTTTTTTCTATGCATAATAAATTTTATTTCTTTATATACACTTTTTCTTTTATTTAAATAATCATTAAATACTACTTCTTTAAAGTCTTCATATCTCTTTTTAGAATCATGAAAGTGGGGAATTACAGTATATATTTTATTTATAGGAAAATCTGACAAAGCGATGTCAAAAAGCGCTAAACCCTTTCCCATTTCATAAATTAATTTTTCATTTTGATCATGGACTATTTCGGAATCAATGAATTGATAGCATCTATAATATTTTTCATAATCTTTATAATATAATTTTTTTGTTTTAGTTTTAATTATTTTTAAGCCTTCATAACAATTATTTTTGCATCTTTTTTCCATCCACTTGGTAACTAAATATATATTTTTCATAATTTTTTTAGGTTTTTTAAATACATAAGTATTAATAGACTGAATAATATATTTACCATTAGTTGAAGTGACAAGATAAGTATTGTTAATATGGCCATCACCATATTCCTCTATGCTTAATACTTCTCCTATTTCAAACTTTTCACATGTTTTTTTATCAATCAACTTTTATCACCAATATAATATATGTTTAAAATCAAATAATTGATTAGGTAAAAGCCCATTTTTAAATAATTATTTGACAATTAAATTTACAAGTGGTAAAATTTAGAAAAAGGAGAATTATATGAAAAGTTTTGCAAGATTTTTAAATTATGTCAAAATAAATACAATGTCTGATCCAAATAGTACAAGTCATCCTAGCACTAAGTGTCAATTTAATCTTGGTAAAGTATTAGTCGATGAATTACTAGATCTTGGAGTTACTAATGCCTATATGGATAAATATGGTTATGTATATGGCTATATACCAAGCAACTCTAAAAAAGACATTAAAACAATTGGATTTATTTCCCACATGGATACTTCACCAGATTTAACTGGAGAAAATGTAAATCCAAGAATGATATTTAATTATAATGGTGAAGATGTCGTTTTAAATGAAGAAAAAAATATTGTAATGAGTGTTAAAGAGTTTCCATTCTTAAAAAATAGAGTTGGAGAAACTCTAATTGTCACTGATGGAACAACATTACTAGGGGCTGATGATAAAGCCGGTATTGCGGAAATAATGACACTTGTTGAATACATTCATGACCATAAAGAATTTGAACATGGAATGATTAGAATTTGTTTTACTCCTGATGAAGAAATAGGGGAAGGGACAAGCAAATTTAATTATGAGGAATTTAAAGTTGATTTTGCATATACAGTTGATGGTGGTGCTGAAGGTTCAATTGACTACGAAAATTTTAATGCAGCTAGTGCTGATGTAGAAATTAATGGTATTAACATTCACCCAGGTAGCGCTAAAGGTCATATGATTAATAGTATTTTAATCGCTATGGAATTCAACAATCTTCTTCCTTCTTTTAATAAGCCAGAAAACACAACAATGTATGAAGGATTTAATCATTTAAATGATATTGAAGGGACAGTTGAAAATACAAAGATGCATTATATAATAAGAAATCATGATAAAGAGTTATTCAATAAACAAAAACAAAATTTCTTAGATATTCAAGAATTCTTAAATAAAAAATACGAAACTAATCCAGTTAAAGTAACAATTAAAGATACTTATTATAATATGTATGAGTATTTAAAGGATCATATGGAAATAGTTGATATTGCAAAGGAAGCAACTATTATGGAAGGTATAGCTCCAATCATCTCACCAATTAGAGGGGGAACTGATGGTGCAACTCTAACATACAATAACATTCTATGTCCAAATCTTGGAACAGGTGGCTATAATTGTCATGGTAGATATGAATGTATAACAACTGAAGCAATGGATAGATGCGTAAATATTTTAATTAATATTGTAAAAATTATATCAAGATAGCAAAAAGTCTCCTTTTATTTAGGAGACTTTTTATTCTTTAATGAACATTTTACAATATTATTAGTAATTTGTTAGTGATTCATCTAATTCTAACAAAGCAAGTTAATGTCGAATTAAATATAAATAATAATCTTTATACACCTTGTTCTGGAGTAAGATTTATTTTATAAAATGCAATTAATGTCATTACTGAGAAACCAATACCATAAATTAATACAGCATTTGGTACAAACCAACCAGTAATAAATGTTGCTAAAACTGGAATAATACTAGCAATTGATGCTACGTTATAATATTCTTTGTATGTTTTCATTGTACCTCTTTTACGCATACACCAGAATAATAATAAACAATATATTGCGGGATAAATGATTGCATAAATTATAACATTAAATAAGTATCTAGTTTTTTCTGTTTCTTTTAATGCTTTGAATAAGCCATTTGCCACAACAGTACCAAATTCTTTTAATGTTGTAACTGAGCTAAAATCAATGTCATCACAATTACTATAATATGAAGTTAATGCTGGATAAGTTACATCAGCACCTTCTTTAGCTTTATAAGCTATTTGTGTAATTAATTGGTCTTTTAAGAAAATAGTCAAATAATTATTTTCTCCTGTAATTTTAATACCATATAAATCAAAATTGTTTTTTGATTGGTATATTTTTTGGATTTCTTCTTTTGATAGACTGTTATAATATATATAACGTTCTTCATACCATGCATCATTTACTTCTTCAGTTGTTGAAAGAGAATCAATATAAATCAAATAAGCAATTGATTGGGCATATTTTGCATTCTCAAATTTTGCTAAGTATCCTTTTTTGATTTTTTCAGTATTATCTAGAAGTGTGCTTTTAGGATCAAAAACCACATATAAATTAATATTTTTTTGTTCACCTTTTATAGTTGCATCAGTGTTAAATTGGAATATTTT
This sequence comes from uncultured Bacilli bacterium, assembly GCA_934096585.1. Lineage (GTDB taxonomy): Bacteria > Bacillota_I > Bacilli_A > ML615J-28 > CAG-698 > CAKOMG01. Next base: position 261,463 of record CAKOMG010000002.1, on the reverse strand, counting down.
AACAAGACCTTCATTAGTTTTAGAAGTCATTGCGTTTTTAACAACTTTATATCCTTGATTCTTAAAGTCATCACTTAGCGCGGTGTTTTCTAAATCTTCATACACACTAACATAAGAGTTTTCTTTAATAAATTTGTCTTTATTTTGATTTAAAAATACATTGTGAGGAATACTTATTAAATAAATACTGACAACGAATATTAACATTGCTATGAGAATACTCATATAGCGAAATTTACGCATTCTTGATGGCACAATAAGTGCAGTAATAAAATCTTTCATTATTTTCTCCTTTTTATTTACTTACATTATAAATTTTTGAATACTTATTAATTAAATAATTAATATAGTGCTTTGCATCAAACGGTCCTTGAATTGCCTTTTCTAAAATCTCTTTTGAATATTTACTAGAGCCATATTTATGAATGTGTTCTTTTAACCATTCATTAATAGATAGTGTAGTTTTAGAATCTAATGATTTTAAAACATCAAAATCCTCATTCATCTTATCAAACAATTGGCTAGCAATAGCACTACCTAAAGCATATGTTGGGAAATAGCCGAACGAGCCATCAGACCAGTGACTATCTTGAAGTACTCCATACTTTGGAGATGGAACATCTAATCCAAAGTATTCTTTAAATAGTTTATTCCATTCTTTTTCTATCATGTCTACTTCAATTTCTCCAGCCATTAGTTTCTTTTCTAATTCATATCTTAACATTATATGTAGGGGATATGTAAGTTCATCAGCTTCTGTTCTTATAAATGATGCTTGAACATTATTAATGAAGTGATAAAATTCATCTAAACTTACATCCTTCAATTCTTCATAAAATAGTTCTTGAAGTTTAAAGTAATGGTTTTTCCAAAACTCATAACTTCTTCCAATAATGTTTTCATAAAATCTCGATTGTGATTCATGAAGCGCCATTGATGCTCCACCACCGATAAATGTATCATCATATTTCGGATCAACATTCAATTCATAGGTTGCATGACCAAGTTCATGAATAGCACTAAAAATGGAATAATCAAAATGATTTAAATAAAAATGATTTGTGGTTCTGACATTTTTAGATGATGTATTCCAAGTAAATGGATGCTCTGTTTCACCCATGGCTCCACGATTAAAATCAAAGCACATAACGGTGGCAATATATTTTTGCATTTCCTTTTGTTTTTCAATATTAAATGCCTTTTCACTAAAAGGGTATTTATTATTATTTATTGCTAATACTTTTTTTACAAAGGGAACTAATTCCTCTTTTAATCTATCAAAAAATTTATCGTATTCTTTAATAGTATATCCTTTTTCATAATTATTTAATAAAACATCATAGCCTTTTAAATTTTCTTTTTCTAAATATTTTATTTCTTTTCTTTTATATTTAACTATTTCTTTTAATGAAGGCAAAAATATACTTAAATCATCTTTATTTTTTGCTTCTTCCCATTTTACTATTGCTTCATTTACAATCTTTTCATAGGCAAGCATCTCTTCAACAGGTATTTTTTTTGTATTTTCAATATCTTCTACTATAAGTTCTATTTCATGGTTAAAATCACTATCAAGCTCTTCTTTATGATTTGATAAATATTCAACTGTTTCAATATATTCTTTACTCATTCTAATGTCGTAATGTTCTTTATATATTACAGACATTCTTTCTCCTCTTTCCATGTATGAGTCTCTTGGAGCAACTGTTGATGCATCCCAGTAAATGATGTTACCAACATAATTTAAGGCTTTAATTCTATTTCTGAATCCTTCATATTTTTCAATTTGTTCGCTTAATTCTTTATTCATAAACTACCTCATTTAATACTTATATCTATTATAACATATTTCACTTAAATTTAAGTAAACTTTTTTACTTTTTTTTAAAATTATGTTATAATATTAGTATATTTAATAATAAGGAAATAATTATGATAATAACATTTAAAATTGAAACGCCAGAAGATAAAGTTTTGGAATTAAAAAGAAAAATTGAAAGTTATAATATTAAAGTTATCGATGCTAGTAGCCATGATCTTGGCGTCTTTGGATTAATTGGCACCACAACAAATCTAGATACTGATGTCATAAATGGTTTTGATTTTGTAATTGATACTATTAAAATTTCTGATCCTTTTTATAAAACTAAAAAAGACAATAAAGAAATTAAGCCAATTAAAGTTAATGATATAGTTTTTGATAGCACTAGAACTATTATTATTGCGGGGCCATGTAGTGTTGAAAATGAAAATCAAATTATGGAAACTGCAAAAGCAATTAAAAAGGCGGGAGCAACAATATTAAGGGGCGGTATATTTAAACCTCGTACTTCTCCTTATGTATTCCAAGGGTTAGGAACTGATGCTATTTCTATGATTGAAAAAGTCAAAAAAGAAACTGCTTTACCTTTTGTTTCTGAAGCTATGTCCATTAAACAAATTGATGATTTGAAAGATATTGTGGATATATATCAAGTGGGTGCCAGAAATATGCAAAACTTTGAATTACTTAAAGCACTTGGTAAAGTTGACAAACCAGTTATTTTAAAAAGAGGTTTTGGCAATACCATTGAAGAATGGTTAATGAGTGCCGAATATATAATTGCAAATGGTAATCCTAATGTCATATTATGTGAAAGAGGAATTAGAACCTTTGAAACGATGACTAGAAATACTCTTGACTTATCGGTTATTGCTATTATCAAGCAAAAAACGAATCTACCAATTATTATTGATCCATCTCATGCAACTGGTCATTGGGAACTTGTTGAAGGGGTGTCTTTAGCAGCCATTGCGGCAGGAGCTGATGGTTTGATGATTGAAGTACATAACGCTCCAGAGCATGCTTTAAGTGATGGTGGAGAATCATTACGCATTGATAAATTCGAAAAGCTAATGAATAAAGCTAAAAAATTGGCAGAATTTATGAATAAACCAATATAAAATACTTAGCCCTTAAGCTAAGTATTTTTTTATATGTTCTTTAACCAATCAGCAATATCAATTATGGCTATTCCTTCATACTTATATTGTTCGTGATAAGTTCTAGAAATTAACATTTTTGGATATGCATCTTTGATTTGTAAAAGTGGTGTAACCTCTCTTTGAAATGTGGATTGATCCATAATATTTTGAGAAACCTGAATATATATTTTTTCATCCCTTTTTATATCACTTTCATTTCCCAAAATCAATATTTTTTTATTTTTGGGAAATAGAAAAAAGATCCATTTATTTGGATCTTTTTATAATGATTGGCTTTTTAACATTCATACCTTCATTTGCATGTTTAACAGCCTTAATCATAAATACATTAGAATACTCTTTATTTTCATCATAAACAAATTGCATCTCTTTTACAATTATTTTTTTCTTATTTAAAGCAATTAACACTTCATTTAATCTTGATGTTTGAAATAAAAAATATAATGTACCATTATTTTTTAAATTTCTATCTATACAACTAACCATTTTTTCTAAACTAAAGTCTCCTTCATGTTTAGCAATCTTATAATAATAGTTTTCACATTTATTATCTTCTTTCGTCTTAAAATAAGGAGGATTAAAAATTATAACATCTACTTCTTCCCCTTGATACGTTGAAGCATCCGCATGCTTTAATTCATAATTTTTAATGTCGTTTAATTCCATATTTTTTTTGGCTAGCTCAATCGCTTTTTCATTAATATCAATACCGATTAATTTCTTAGGATTAAACATGCTTGCATATAATAGTAATGCCCCATTATTTGTACCAATGTCTAAAACTGTATCTTGACGGTAAACATTAATAAACTCCCCTAATACCATTGTATCTGTATTAATGCAAAACATTTCATCATCTTGATACAATTTTATATTTTCTTGCCCTGGTAAATAATCAAGTCTTAAACTCATATTTTTTTCCTTAAGATCTTCTAGTCCATGCTCTTGGACTGAACAAAATTAATAATGGGAATAATTCAAGTCTACCTGCAATCATTTCAAGTGACAATACAAATTTTGAAAACCATGAGAAATCCGCAAATGATCCATGAGGACCGACAATACCAAGACCAGGTCCAACATTACTTAAACAAGTAAGGGAAGCAGTCAAATTAGATACTAAATCAAAATTATCAATTGATATTAATAACGAACATAATAAGAAAATAATAATGTAAACAACAATATAGCTTTGAACAGAATCAATTACGCTCTCATTTAGTGGTTTTCCATCGACTTTAATAATTTCTACTTTTCTTGGACTAACCATATTTTTAATCTTTCGTAAAGTAGATTTAATAACAATAATTATTCTAATTATTTTAACTCCACCTGCAGTTGATCCAGCACAAGCTCCTGTTACCATTACAAATATTAATATTATTTTAGACATAGTTGGCCAAGTATCAAAATTCGCAGATGAATAGCCGGTTGTTGAAATGATGGAAGCAACTTGAAATAAAGCTTGTCTAAAGGAAGTTTCTATATTTTGATAAATTGAATAAATATTAACTGATACAATTAATACTGATGCAACAACAATAATGAAATATGCTTTTAATTCTTCATTTTTAAATACTTCTTTCCATGACCCAATTAGTATTAAATAAAAGATTGAAAAGTTAACACCAAATAATAACATAAATATAGCAATTACATATTGCGAATAACTACTATAACCATCAAGACCACTTGCATCCATTGAAAATCCACCAGTACCAGCAGTACCAAGTGCATAAATTACACTATTAAAAAATTCCATTTTTTTATCTGGACCAATCCATAGTAATAAAATTAATATAATAGTTAAAGTAATATAAATCAAATATAGAATTCTTGATGTCACTTTCATTTTTGAAACTAATTTACCAGCTTGAGGTCCTGGACTTTCAGCTCTTAAAATGTGTACAGCAGAACCTTCGTTACTTTCTGGGATAAAGGCTAGAATAAATACTAGGATTCCCATACCACCAATCCAGTGGGACAAGCTTCTCCAGAATAAAATACTATGACTAATCTTAGTAATATCAGGTATTACACTGGCACCAGTTGTTGTAAAGCCTGAACTCATTTCAAAGAAAGCATCAAAGAAATTTGGAACTTCTCCTGAAATCATTAAAGGAATGGCTCCACATAGTGACATTAAAATCCATGTTAAACCAACAATTATAAATCCATCTCTTGCACTCATTCTTGTATCTTTTGCTTTTTTAATATTAAGTAAAAAGCCAATACCAAAAAGCACCACCATTGGAATTAAAAAGGCAAACATGTTTAATAACTTTTCTTGATAACATATAGCTACAATTAATGGTAAAACCATTAGGATTGCTATTATTATCAATATTTTTCCTAATAAGTTTTTAGCAATCGAATAGTTCATGATTTACACCAGTATATCTGAAAGCTCAGTTAAACATTTTTCTGCAGTTGTGACAACAATAACACTATCGTTGTTCATAATCATATCATTACCTGATGGGATTATTACTTCACCATCGCGAATGATACATGCAATTAATATTTTGCTTTTTAATTTCAAATCTTTTAAAGCGATATTTACAATTTTTTTATTGTCTTTGGCAATGAATTCAAGAGCTTCAACTTGATTGTTTACAAGTTTATAAAGGGTGATTACATTACTTCCTCTTAAGTTACTTGTTGCACGAACATAGCTAACAATTCTGGATGCTGTGATTTCTTTTGGGGCAACAATACTTGCCATATCAATTGTCTCAAACAAATTAAATAAGGTACTTTTATTTACTTTTGTTATAATTTTGTGAACATTTTGTTTTGATGCATACATTGAAACAATAATGTTTTCTTCATCTAGGTCAGTTAAACAAACAACAGCATCTGTTTCATTTATTCCTTCTTCTTGAAGTAATATTTGATCACTACCATCACCATGAATGATTATGGCATCACTTAATAATTCGCTTAATTCTAAACATCTTTTATAATCTTTTTCCACAATTTTTACTTTATATTTGTTTTTAATTAGTTGTTCAGCAAGATATAAACTGATCTTTCCGCCACCAATTATTAATACTGTTTGTAGTTTTGATTCTATTAATCCTAATTTTTTAAGAAATGCTCTGACATTATTTCTACTTGCGGTAATATGAATTTTATCTTTAGCTTTAAAAACAAAGTTACCATCAGGAATTATAACTTCATCCCCTCTTTGTACTGCGCATACTAAGATACTTACTTGATACTTAGAATGAATGCTTGACAGTGATTGGTCGATTAACGGACTGTTTTCAGGAATATATAATTCCACTAAGTCAACATTTCCTTTCGCAAATGTATCAACTCTTATGGCTTCAGGAAAATTAATAATATTAGATATTTCTTTTGCAGTTTCATACTCAGGATTAAGAATTAATGTAATTCCTAATGTTTTTTTCATGATGTCAATTTGACTGTTATATTCATAACTTCTAACACGAGCAATTGTAAAACGGGCACCTAAAGCTTTAGCAACAATACATGATAAAATATTGACTTCATCACTTGAGGTTGTTGCTACAACTAAATCGGCTTTGTTAACGGATGCACTCTTTTGAATTTCGTAACTTGCTCCGTTCCCACAAATTCCCATAACATCATATTTATCTACTATTTGTTCAATTACTTTGGGGTTTTTATCAATAATGATGACTTCATGACCTTCTCTTGATGTGTGTTCAACAATCGTTCTTCCGACCTTTCCGTCACCTATAACTACTATTTTCATACTATACCTCTTTCATTTGTTTTCCAAATTTCTTTTTAAAATATATTAGGAATACTGTTATGGTTGTTGTAACAGCAATCATATCTGAAACTGGTTCTGCTAAAAAGACAGCCATGCATTTATTATTTATAAATGTTGGGATAATGTAAATTAAAGGAATTAATAAAATTACTTTTCTAAGTAAGGCTAGTATTAAAGATATTATCGCATTACCAAGGGAAACAAAAGTTTGTTGACAAGCGATTTGCACACCAAAGATACCAAGGAATGCCATATAAATTCTAATTGCCCATGTTGTATAATCTATTAATTCTTTATTACTTGTAAACATCATAATTAATGGTTTAGGTAAAACCATAACCATTAACCAAAATATAAATGAATAACTAAAACATACAATTAATTGAATAATGAATGTTTTCTTTACTCTATCATATTGCTTAGCACCATAATTATAACTAATTATCGGCTGAGCTCCTTGAGTAAATCCGTGTAATGGAAGCATTGCAAGTTGCATTAATGATGTTAAAATAGTCATTGTTCCAACTGCTAAATCTTGTCCGTATTTTTGAAGTGATGTATTAAAACATATTGAAAGTATACTTTCGGTTGCTTGCATTACAAAAGGAGATACTCCTAAAGCAATACAAGGTAATATTATACTTGCTTTTAGTTTTAAATTATTAACTTTTATTTTTAATAAAGTTTTACTTCCAAATAAAAATTTTAAAACAAATACTGAAGATATAGCTTGAGAAATGATTGTAGCTAATGCTGCTCCTTTAACACCCATTTTAAACAAATATATAAATATCGGATCAAGGATAATATTTGAGACTGCTCCAATTATTACATTGCGCATGCTAATATTAGAATAACCTTGGGTTGTGATAAACATATTTAATCCTAACGATATCATCACAAATATTGTTCCTATCGTATATACTTTTAAATAAGGGGAAGCATAAGTAATAGTATTTTCACTTGCACCAAAAGCCATTAATAAATCATAACCAAATATTTCAAAGATGATTGTTAAAACGATAGCTAGAATTATAGTTAAGGTAAAAGAGTTACCTAAAATTTTATTTGCTTCTTCTTTTTTTCCTTCACCCATCTTAATGGCAGCTTTAGGTGCGCCACCCATTCCGCAAAGAGCGGAAAAAGCACTAATTAAAGTGATAATTGGTAAACATACGCCAACTCCTGTTAAAGCCTCTTTACCAACATCAGGAATATGACCAATAAATATTCTATCAACAATATTATATAGTAAATTAATAATTTGTGCAACAACTGATGGTATTGCCAGTTTTATAAATAATTTACCTATTTTTTCTGTTCCTAAAATGTTATTATTCATACTATTTCCTCTAGTACTATATTATACACCTTATTCAAATTTATTTCAATCTTTAAGCCAAATGAAAAAAACAAAAGAGTTTTCATACAAAAACTCTTTTTATTTCTAATTAATTATTTCCTAATACCAACAAACTTATTATATGCTTTTTCATTATCAATTCCAATATAATATCCAAGTCTATCAACTAATTTTTTGCCAATACCCGATTTCCACATTTTTCTTGAAGCACCAAATGCAAAAAATGAACCATTAACTTGACTTATAATCCATAAGTTTCCTTCAGCGAAACCAAACTCAGCTTGTTGAAATGAAGAGAAACTGATGTGATATTCTTTATTAAAATCATTATTATCATAGCATACCATTTCATTTGTTTTAACAATAACATAGTAATTATAATACTCTGCACCAGGTAAAATATCATTTTCTTGACCAACAAGTAATACAAATACTTCTTCTTCGTTTAAGTTCTTTTCAGTTAAAAATCTTTGAAAATTATCCATAATTTCATCCTTTCTTTTTGTTTAAAAATAAGAATTAAACTGGCATTATTCTTCACATAAAGCATAATATTTATCTATTATTTCTTGTACTTCTTCCTCATCTACTGTAAAATTATCATTTAATTCATTTAAACACCAAGCAAAATATAAAGTAATTGCTTCAACTAAAGATCTTAAAATGTCTTCAAATTCCCATTCACCAATTTTAACAGGAAGAAGAATATCAGGGCAATCATCAATATTATCGATTGTTTCTACTTTTTTAGTTGTATACCAATTAAATATATATCCTTGCTCATTATCATCATTTTCATATGTGACATAATCTTTGTTTACACAATTGATGTATACTGGTGTTGTAACATTATAATTATTAAATACCCAGTTAACAAATTCATCTAATGCATCTTTAGTGTCTTTATCAACTTCGTCTTCATACCATATGTAAAATCCAGGTTTTTCATCTAGTTTTACATCAAGTTTAATGTCTTGTGTTTTATTCCAAATTTTCATTTTTTACCTCTAGTTCATTTCTTCAATATAGTAAACATAATCTAATGTTTTTAATGCTTCGATTATTTCTTTATGTGTTTTATATTTTTTTAATTCTTTACTTGTAATAGAAATGGAAATTGAATATACACTTAATCCTGAATTAATGTATGCGGGATTAGATTCAATATCATCTATTTTTAATCCTAATTCACGAATTGTTGTTACGAAATCTTTTAAGTAACTTGCATTTTTCAATTCTAAATGAACTTCAAAATGGTTTGATCTATTTTTTAGAATTGATTCAAATACAGGAAATAGGGATAAACTAAGCAATAAAGCAACAAATAAAATAATAGTTGTCATATATAATTGGGCCCCTAATGTAAGTCCTAAAATAGCACATGCCCATAAACCTACAGATGTTGTTAGGCCTTTAATTTGACTTCTTGATGTGAATAAAGTAGTGTTAGAACTAATGATAGCAACACCTATTATTACAGCACCAGACATTATAGGTAAATAAAAGCCAGCTGTATTTAATCCCGTAAAATAATCAAGCATCATCGCAACAGTTGCGGCAAGTGTAACTAAAATAAAAGTTCTAAGTCCAGCAGCGTGACGTTTATTGCTTCTTTCACAACCAATGATTGCTCCCATTATTACAGCAGTAACAATTCTTATAACTACACTCCATATAGAATTATTAAAAAATTGAAAAAACTTTTCATATATTGGGTCATAAAATAATAAAAACATAAAATACCTCCACTCATTTATATAAATCTATTATATCACATTTTTTAAAAGTAAGCAACGATATTTAAATTTTACAGTCAAATTATAAAGTAATTCGACTTATTTTTCATTTTTCATATCACTTACTAAAGCACGATAGAATACATCACCTATTTGTAAATATCCATCATTTGTTGGGTGGACACCATTTGTTCCAATGCGTTCCATTATACTACTTCTAGTGTTAACAGGTTTCATCATTGCGGGCATATTATACTCGACATCAAATTGTGCCTTTGTATCAATATATTTACAAAAATCATATTCAGAACATAATTTTTCTAAATATTCATCATAAAAGAAGGCTGTTGATACTTCACCAAATACATCAGAATAATAGCCGCTAGCTCCATAATTAAAAGCAATACCACCATTAATTGATGGACTTTGAATACCCATTAATCTTATTTTAGCATCTTTAAAGTCTTTATGAATTTGATCAATTAATTGTCTTATAAAGGGATCAAAATGACTAAAATCATGATTAAATGGAGTAAATTGTCCATTCCATGTCAATAGGATATAAACATAATCAATTCCTGGGAAATTGTTTTTTAAAACATACTTTTTGAAGTCTGGTCCTTTTGTTTCTTCATTCCAGAAAGGATTTCCTTTGTCAAAATAATATTTTGTTCCTTTGATTGTATTATGATGTACACCACCACTTATATGATTAAATACATTACTAATTGTGTTCCCACAAAAATAGTTATTTAATCCTCTTTTAAATTTTATTCTATTCTTTTCAATTGATTCCATTACCCATGGTAAATTATCACACATCCAAATAGAATGTTGATCATTTTCGTCAAAAGGATTATTATCCAGTTCTACCCATATTCCACTTGAAGCATCAAATGCTTCATTTAAACAGAAGTGACGCCATTGCCATCCTCCATATCCTTCATATCCTACTTCTGCTTTTTTGCATGTCCCAATCATATTTAATGATTCGCTAAAACCAAGTCCCTTGGGCTCACCGTCGTTTTGTGTAAAGCGTCTATAGCCTTCATATGGCCACATACCATTAAATGTTAGGGAGTCCCCAATACATAAAATATTCATTTTACGTTTTGGTTTTTCCGGTTTAATAACATTTAAAACTGTTTCACCACTTTCAACTAAATTATGATAATCATCATACAAACTTATAGTTAACTTATACTTTCCTTCTTCATTTTCTTTTGGTGTATAGGAAAAATACCTAGGGAAAGGATTACCCTTATCACATACTACATGAATGTAATATTTATAAGGGTTCATTGATCTAATAACTCCACGATAAAAAAGTTCAAACGTATCACCAACTACTAAATCATATTGCTTTGATAAAAAAATAAGTTTATCCATAAAGTACCTCTTAAAATATTAATACTATTATACCATATTATATATAATAAGAAAAGAGATTAATGAGCATTTTAAAAAAATGTTCCTTGCCTATAAAATGGCAAAGAACATTATAAAATTTTCATTTTAATATACAACACTATATATAATAAGAAAGAGTCTTTATTCTTCTTCATATTCACTTAATATTCTTAATACCATTGATTTTCTTTTTGATTCAAAGTCATATGGTCTATTAGGTTCAACAATATAAATATATTTTGATTCTTTATCTTCTTCATAGGCCCTACATGCTTCGATTTGGTCATCTATTTTACTTTTTTCATAATAATAGATACACATTATTTCTGTTTTTATGACATGACCTTTATAAGTAAGTAACAAACGATCATGATTATCTGAACTACTTAATTCTTCATTTATGAAGAATCTAAATAATGTTTCACCATCTTGATAATTATTAAATGTTTTTTCAGATATTACAATTTTATAGGTGTCACAAATATCTTCAATATTTGGAAAATCAATATCATCTTTAAGATAGATAGACTCGTCATTATATCCCATAACAGCACCACCAACACCATAAATTGAATACTCATATCCATTTTTTTGTTCAAACTGGATGACATCTGCCATGATTCCGCCCCATCCTCTTTGCGTCATTCTAATAATTTCACCAGTGTTAAAAATGGGTACCCACCCATTTTCTTGATGATCATATCCAGATATTGTATATCCTTGTTCTCTAATTTCTCTAATAAGTGTTAAATAGGCATTGTGAGTGAAGTTTACCATTTCCTTAAATTCTTCATTATCATAATCAGTCCACCCAACAATTTTATATTTCATATTAACCTCTCAATTTATAATAATTTGTATAAGCACCATTATGTGATTTACTTGGATTTTCAATAAACAACTTAAACAGATAAGCATTAGTAGATGTATCGAATTCATAACGAATTTCAAGTGTCAAAACACCATTACTTGTTAAATACCCATCTTCTAATGTTTCATCAACAACATAATAGAATAAATATAATTTACTAGGATTATCATCAAAATAATCAGCTAATGTTTCTTTTTGTTCAATGATGTACCAAGTTTCATTAGTTTCCATTCCTATTTGTTCAATTCTTGGTTTACCCATTTTTCCATTATAATTTGCTTTCAAATATTCAAATATAATCTTGGCGTTTTCTTCAAACACTTCTTCACTTGGGCAATTTTGAGAGAATGAATATCCATCATTAAACCATGTATCACTTGAATTCATATCACCTGTCAAATTGATTGGAGCTTTAAGTCCTTTTAATCCTTTTGCTTCTAATTCTTTTTCCGTGAACCATTGTTTTGAATCATGAAGTTGTTCATGTGGTCCATCATCATTTCCCTCATCACAAGCTACTAAACAAAACATACAAATTACTAAACTAAAAATTGTTAAAAACTTTTTAACCATAATTACACTCCTTACTTTTAACATTCCTTATATAATATTATGTCTATCTTTCCCTCTTGCGCTGTATGTTTATAAATATTAGTATCAATACCACCAATATAGAATCCGTTATTTAAATAAAATAAACAAGCACTTAAATTGTTATCTTGAACTATTGTGTATATACCACTATACTTAAAATCTTTGGCTACACAACTTGCTTTCTCTATTAACATTTTACCTACATGCTTTCCTCTATACTCGTTTTTTACTTTTAAATCATAAATATACATGTATTTAAAGAAACAGTGTCTTAAAACTAATAATCCTATACAATTATCATTATCATAAGCACCAATAAAAATATAGTCTTTCATTTCACTATAATTATATAATTCATCAGGAAACTTCATTTGTGTTATGGTATCATTTTTAATGATTTCATAACTCCATGAATCATTGATATATGAAGGTTTTAATCTTCCAAAAATTTTAAAATCATCATTTGGCAAATGAATATCATTTTCATGATTTTGATCAATGATTTTAATTTGTATCATACAGTTCTCCAAATATATAATTTAAGTGGCTATATTATATAATATATTATCTTTTTTTTCAAGTGAAATTGATTATTTTTAAATAAAACCTCCTAATTTTTAGGAGGCTTTATTTTAACACAAATAATTAGTGTTACGAATTCTTTTTTCAACTAAATCTATATTTTGCATTTCTAATAAATATTTATTATATTCTTTTTCATAATTAAAAGTTTTACTATCTTCAAGTTGATTATAACAGTTTTTAGTTTTATTAGAAAATAATTTCTTCATGATAAATCACCTCTAAACTAAAGTTTTATTTTTTACATAAATAATCAAATAATTGTTTAATTGAATAATTTGGTAAAAATGGATATATTTTCTTTACATCAATATTTTGATATTTTCCATTTACATATTCATTCACAAATTCTTGTAAGACATTTGATGAAACAAATGGTATTATTTTATAAACATATGAATGTAATGATTCATCAGATAAAAACTTATTAAATAGCTTATCACAATCTTCTCTACAAATAAATGGGAATAAGCATGTAATGTTAATATCATATCCTAATGTTCCATCAATATACCCATTTACAATTTCAGATAATTGTTCTCTACTTAAGAATGGTAATATAGACATTATTTTTGATCCTTTACCTATATGTGAGAAATCAAAGTTAAAGACATCAAAATCTTTTAATTTGTCTAACTTTTCTTCCAATTTATCCATCTTTTCTTCCCATTCATCTTCTCTTTCTTCTTCCATTCTTTCACGTTCTTCTTCTAATCTTTCTCTTTCTTCTTCTTCACGTTCTTCTAGTTCATCTAAATAATCTTCAAATTCATCTTCTGAATCTTCACTTGTGAAAACAAGTAAAGAACGATCTTTTAGTTGTGCAGCTTCTTCCAAACTAATTGGAACATATATTTCTTTATTATCTTCAATTACTTTTTTTAAAATCATAATTATATCTCCTTTCTAATGTATAATTGTTCTTCAGGTGTAAGTTTAGGATATAGTTCTTTTATATTGATTTTTAATCGTCCATCTTTTATGGCTCTTAATACTATCATTCTTTCTGTGTTAGAAAATTGATAGAAGACACTTGGTAAATCAACTTTTATGTTATTATTTATGATATTTTCAATGACAAACATTCTGTTATGGCCACTAAAGATATTTTCTTCATTGACAATAAATTCTTCATTTAAACATAAGAGCTCTTCAATAGGAATTTTGAATAATTTGGATAATTCAATCAATACGTCTATTGAGGGAACTCCGGTTCCATTTTCCCATTTTGATACTAGTTGTCTAGTGACAAATAAATGATTAGCTAAATCATCTTGTGTCATATTTAGTTGTCTTCTTTTTGTCATTATGACATTTCCAACTTTCACAAAATCTATCATCTTTTTCCTCCTTACACCAATATTTTACTATAATTATAATTATATAGCAAGCAACTCTAAGTTGCAAGTAAAAAAACATCTCTTTTTAGAGATGTTTAATGAATAAAGTTTGTAACTGCACGCTCTTCTTTAAGTGGTAGTCCATATTTTTCTTTTCCAAGAGCTATTGCTTTCATTAAAAAGATCATGTTTTTAGCAAGCATTCGCATTGTGTATAATCCTTCTTTATCTTCTTGAGCTTCACCTTTATCTCTTCCGTGGACACTATTCCAATAGTAACTTGATGCAATTGGCATACCGCTAATTGTGAAGTATTTATTTAGTTCATCGAATGTTGAAGAGGTGCCACCTCTTCTTGCTACTGCTACACTTGCACCTACTTTCATTGTTAGGTCAGTATGATTTGCATAAAACATACGATCTAAAAATGATATTAGAGAGCCGTTTGCGGAAGCATAGTATACAGGGCTTGCAATAATTACTCCATCTACTTCTTTTAATAATTCTATTCCTTCGTTAACTAAGTCATTAAATGCACATTTACCGGTTTTATAGCATGTGCCACATGCTATACATCCTCTTATGTCTTTTGTTCCTATTTCGATATTTTTTACTTCAATGTTTTCTTTTTCAAATTCTTTTGTTAGTTCATTAATGGCTATTTGAGTATTGCCATTAGTTCTTGGACTTCCATTTATAATTAATACTTTCATTGTAGTACTCCTTAAAAATTATATCTCTTTCTTATTATATATAAAGGCAATTTATTGCCGTTGCTATTTATTGCCGTTGTAAAGATTATTTATAATCGTTGTTATTTAATCTTTATCCCATTCACATAAAACATTAAATTTTGTTTTGCACTTCTTTTTAATGTTTCTTCATTTTCAAGTAAAAACCAAATGTTTCTTGCAAAGATTTCAATTGGATCTTTATTACTGTCATATACTTGTTCAATATCTTCTTTTAACCAACAATACTTTGTTCCATCTTCATAATATTCATCTATTAGGAAACTTGTTTGTGATAAGAAGATTGATTTTCTTTCCGCAAAGAATCTCATTTTTTTAGTATTTCTATTCATTACTATCCCGAATTCTGTATATTCATTATTCTCTGCTTTTGTGGATAAGTTTGGCCAAAATGCACTTAATACATAATCTTTATGAAATTCAAAGAATCCTTGGATAAAGTAATCTATTTTTTCAGGATTAGGAGTATAGTAAGATAATGAGAGATTTGTGAATAATTCAAGCATTAAATAATAGTTTTCAACAATCTCAGTTCCCCAAATACAATGTCCAGAGAATGGATCATCATCTTGACTTAAAACTATTCTTAATAAATCTTTATCTAATAAATAAAATATGTTTTCTCCTATTGCTCTTCTTATTGTATTGCTACTACTTTCATTTGTTTGTAAATGAGGTAAAGCTATTATATCCGCAATTATTCTTTCAGCATTTACATTTTTGATAGCTATAATAGGATCTAATTTGCCATTCTTTATTTCACTAAAATAAATATCCGTTTTTAAACAGTTATTAGAATAATATTTAAGTGCATCACTTGTAATATCATAACATATGGCAAATATTATAGTATCTTCTTTCTTTTTAATGAATGTATCTTTAAACTTCATTGATACTATTATTTTGTTTTTTGGAAAGTATATTGCGGGGAATAATTCTGGTTCATAAAAGTCTTCTTTAAGAAGTTCATTCATATGAAGTGAGTAATGTAAATCACCATCTATAATATCTAATGATTCTATTTTTTTAATTTCATTTTTAATGAATATATTAAATTTTGAAAATTTGTCAGGTGAATCAATGTTTTTAAATTGTCCCTTATTTTTATTCATTACTTCTATTAACTTAGTTATAAACTTTTGATTTTTACTTTCAAACATAATGTAACTCCTTATTTACCATTTTATATAATCTGTTTCATTAAAAAATCTTTTTAATAAGAATGTAAGAAATGAAGGAATTGTAAATATTTTACCATCGAATCCTATATTGTTATTTGATAGTTTAATTCCATAATTAACTATATTCTCATCTAATAATGTTCTTAATGATTTAGCTCTTCCTTTTTTAGCTTTTACTTCTATAGGAATTATTTCATTTTTTACTCTTATTACAAAATCTAACTCAATAGTTGCTGAATCATTTTTATAAAAGAATATATCTTCATATCCTTGTTTTGTTATAGCTTCTGCAACTATGTTTTCAAATAAAGCTCCATTATAAATTTGAAAATTATTATTAATAATGAAGTCTTTTTTTGATTCTTCATCAATTGAAGATAATAGTAGAGATGTATCACTATAATATATTCTAAAGTAATTATCTATTTCATTTCCCTTTAAAGGTAAATCAAGAGATTGTAAGTTATAAGCAATATTAATTACTCCAGCATCTTTTAAACTATTAATACATTCATAATAATTATATGTTTTATAGCGAATTGATGAATCATGAATTTCAAATTTGTCATCATTACTTATTAATTCTTTTGTTATATTATCAAAAATTAATTCTATTTTTTTTACATTTTTCTTTTCTACGTAACTCTTTATTTCATTTTTATATGTTTGATAAATGGAATAATGCATTGATAATAAATCATTTATTGATTTTCCTTTAATATATTCATCAACAATTTCAGGCATTCCACCTATCGTTATATAATCTTTAAATAATTTTAAAAGATTATTATATAATTCAATTGGTAGTGGTTTTAATTGTTTTAAATATGAATAAACGTTATCTATTTGAAACTCATCATATCCATTTGCCCATAAGAATTCTTCAAAATCCAATGAACGCATTATATATTCATGTTTATATCCTACTGGTATACTTTGAATTTTTTCTAAATGAATATCTAATATCACACCAATACATATTATATCATATTGTTTTTCCAAGCTAAATGATTTTAGCGATGTACAGACATTTGGACATTCTTGTATTTCATCTATAATTATTATAGTTTTATTAGGAATAAATTTTAATTCTGGATTCATTTTTAATAAACAAGATAAGACTTGTGATTGATTATTATATTCAAATGCTTTTTTATATCTTTGATCATCCATTAAATTAATATAGATAATATTTTCATAATGTGTTTTTGCAAAGCTCATTATTGAAGTAGTTTTGCCAATTAATTTAGGTCCTCTAATTATTAATGGATGTCTATTATTGTTGTTAAACCATTTTTTTAAAAATAAATCAATCTTTCTTTTTAACATAAAATGCTCCTAATATTATAATACACATTTTTGTAATAAAAAGCAACCCATAAATTACATTTTTGTAATATTTTATGAATGAATTTTTTACATTCTTGTAAAACAATATGTTTAAATCAATTTAATCTTGAATATAAAAGTCTTGTGACTTCCTTATGCCTGATGACATTTTAAGCTGCTTAAACTATTAGTTCGAATTAAATAGGTATATATGCATTTATATTATATGTTATTTCTACAAAAAAAGGAATTGTTTTCGAATAAACAATTAAAAAAGACAATAATTTAATGATTACCATTTAAAAATTATTGTCTTTATAAATAAATTTGTATATTATACAAAATATAAAATTAACAATGCTAATGAAATTAAAAAGTTAATAATAATTGCAACACACAAGAATTTCATTTGTTTTTTAATCATTTTATTATTTTCACGATTTTCTTCACTATATTGGTTTATCGATTCAATTTTTAGTTTAATATCATTATTTATTTTATTATTATCATCTAAGATATTACTAAATTTTGTTGAAATAGAATTAAATTCATCATTCAATTCTGTTGACATTTTAATAAAATTATCACTTATTAATTTATTATTAATTTCAACACTATTATTAAAACTAATAAGAAATTCATTAATTTGTGTGTATGAATTATTTAATACTTGAATAATATTATTAAATTCTGTTGATATTATTGTTGTTGAATCCTTTATTATTTTACTAATATTATCAACATCATTATTAATTTGTTGAAATCTATTTTCACAATCTATAACTAATTTATTGTTTTTTTCAAAATATCTAATACTTTCATCATTATATTTTGATATTGAACTGTTTAAAGTAACTAAGGCCTGATTAAAATTACTACTAAATTCATTTTGATTTCGCTTGTAATTATCAATTAGCTCATTATTACTCTTTATTTGCTTTTCGGTTTGCTCTTTAAATAATTCAATTTGTTGAGAAGATAAATCTCGTAAATGGTTTTGATTTTTTTCAATGATATTGGAAATCATTCGTTCGATTTCACTAGTAAAAGACTTATGATTTTCATTTAAATCATTATTAAATTTTTTAAAAGCTTCTAGTTCTTTTCTTGCTTCTTCTTTAAACAAATCAATTTGATTTGAAGATAAATTATTTAATTGATTTCGCTCTTTTTCAATTTGATTTAACAAATATTCTCTATTTTTGTTAAATTCAGTTGTAAAAACTTCTACTTGTGTTTTTATATTAGTATAATATAGTTTTAATGTTTCTTCAATTTTATTAATATCAACCATATCATTAACAAAGGAATCTATGTGTTCTTTTATAATTTCAATTTTTTTATCATCCATTTTTATCTTTCCTCATTTTTTTAATATATTCGTCAAAATAAATAGCTAATGCATAGTATTTATTTGATTCAATTGATAAATTATTTATATATTTTTTTGACATCACATTAAAATTATCTATTGAAATTAAATTTGACATCATAGATAAAACTTGTAATAAATAATTATCAAAATTCTTTTTTTCATTGCTCGATAATTTTTTTAAAACATCACCAAAAGATATAAATAAATTAAAAATATTGTATGAATCTAATTTATTACAAATCTGTTCAATCTTATTTGTAAAATCTTTTATTTCACTATTATTTACATATTCTCGCAATAGTTTTAAGTAATAAACACTAGGTGTTGCATAATTTATTAAATCAACGACATTGATAATATTATCTATATCGTCTGAATTAAAAGATAAAATATTAGAGTTAATATCCATTAAAGGGACTTTTCTTATCCAATTTTCACATTTAGAAACACGCATAAAAGGCAATGCAAAAAAATTCTCAATTTCTGAATTAATTTCATTTGAAACATTCATTTGGTCTTTATATCTTTCTAACATTTCTAGAAGTTCAAACACTTGGTTTCTTTTAGAAATAATGTAGTTTTCTACAAAAACATCATAAAATAATAATGCTAATTTAGTCATATCATTGCAATAAGATATTTTTTCATTCATATCATTATTTCCAATAATAGACATGTATGTTCGAAAGTTATTTTTAATTAAACTAATATTATTTAATTTATTCAAGCAAAGTACCACTTGATTTTTATTTTTTCCCCAGTATGATATAATTCCAAGTGCTTGTAAAATATAAAAACAGAAATCATTGTTTTCAGTCAAAATGGTAGTAGTAAATCCGCGATTAAAATAATCTTCCATAACTTGTAATAGAATATTTTTAAATTCTTTCTTTTGTTTATTATAATTTAAAAATTTTTTAAATATATTTAAATAACTCATTGTATAATCGTTTTTTTCATCTGCAATTAATTTACTAATAAATGAATCGTATTCTAAATTTCTATCAAATAAATAGGATTCAAATTTCTGTTGATTTAAATATAATACGTAAGATTTACAATATTCTCCATTTCTTCCTGCACGACCTATTTGTTGAACATAATCCATTTTTGAGTAAGGAATTCCAAAATGTATAACATTGCTGATATTACCTAAATCTAATCCTATCCCTAATTCATATCCACAAATTAAAAAATTAAAACCACTATTTAAATCTATAAATAAATCTAAGACACCCTGATCATCTTGTGAAAAAATTAAACTTTTATTTGTTCCTATTATTTTAAATATTTCATTTGCTGTTTTTTCATCTTTTACAAAAACAATATTCTTAAGTACACTAATCCTTTTGGATAATTCAAACAAAGCAATTAACTGTTCTTCCCTTGTATCATAACATCTAATATCATATGAAAGCCTATCTGTTCTCATATTTATATTTTCCAAGATATCCTGTTCTGAAAAATTAATTGTTAATTGTTTTGCTAAATCTTTTGTAACTTCGTAATCAGAAGTTGCGGTAAAACCCAAAGATAATGTCTTTTTGAAAAACATATTTAGTTTAGATGATAATGTGAAATATTCTGGTCTAAAATTATGACTTAGGAAAGATAAACAATGAACTTCATCTAAAACAAAACTATATATGTTGTCACAATCTATTATGTCTCTAATAAGTGAATCCTCTTGTAAAATAATAGGTGTAGAATAAATTATTTGATTTAAGCCTATTTTTGTTTTATAACTTAATTTAACTACATTAGTATATCTATGAATTTTCTTTAAATTATTTATTTGATTACTAATCAAAATATCGTTAGGCGAAACAATAAATGTTACTTTCGGTTGTAAAATTGCACAAAAATAATATATTAATGATTTACCGCTTCCCGTAGGCATAATTACAATTTTGTTTGTTGGAAAATTGAGAATATTTTTTATAAAATCTAATTGCCCTTCTTTAAATGCTGTAAAAGGTGTAAATTCTTTTAAAAAATCAATTAAAATATAATCATTTTTGTCGTTTATATTATATCTAATATTATCTTCAATCCATAAAGAATTTTCTTCGATTTCTTGTGAGAATTTTTTATTATTATAATCTAAAATCATAATATCCAAATTAGAATCTTTTTCAAATCCTACTTCATATGATTCATCATCTTGAATTTTTAATTTTAATATTTTACCTATGGTTAATAATGAAATTTTTTCTAAATAATTATTCAAGCATTTGATTGCTATAGTTAATAAACTTTCATATTTATCTTCTATAAAAAAAGGTATTTCAATATTCATTTCATTTAATGTAAAATAATTATTTTTAATAAGCAATAGTATAACTATCATTAATTTAAATATTTTAGGATATTGTTCTCTTATATCTGTAATATTATTATAATCATAATGATTTATAAATAAAGGTATATCTAATGAAGAATCTATTTCATTATTTCTAAGCAAATAATTATAAATTACAGCAATTAAATTTGCATATTTAAATCTACATTTAACATTGAATTTTAAAAAGCTATTGATTATAAAACAATTATACTTAATATCATCATTAAAACGAATATTATATTTAATGATTTTATCAAAATAAATAGTATTCATATCATTTTCTAATTGCCTATTAGTAGAATCTATTGAATAGTGAAATATTTTTTTACCTTTTTTATAATTTGAATCTTTAACAACTTCTTGATATTTATAATACTCATTTGCTAATTCTAAATTAATAAAATCTTCAGGATAAAAAATATAATTTGTGTTATCGAAACTGTTGTACACATTAATGAATGATGATATGATTTTATTATCAAAAATCTTTTTATTTTCATCATTATGAATAGTTTTTTGTATAAAATAATTCAATTCATCATAATTAATTATTTCAGTGTCCCTATTATATTCTTTATCAATATTAATCACATGTGACTTTTTGCCAAAAACTATTACAGATTTAATAGGAATATCAATATCAAATTTATTTATAAGAAAAGTTCTTAAATCATTAACATGTCTATTATTTTGAGAAATTGGATTTTTATATCCTAAAGAACCATTAGTTGTAATATTACCATACTTATCGATTGTAATCTCTCCATGCCAATTTTTAACTTCAATAATTATTATGACATTATTTGAAACTATTATAAAATCAGATTCATAATCTTTATTATGTATTTTAACTCTATAATTTGCATATAAAAAATCATTATATTTTTGATCATTAAAAGTTTTTAGTTCTTTATAAATTTCATATTCACCATCAACACCTGAATAATTTGAATCATTAAATGAAGGTTCATTCAAAAATATAATTTTACCAACATTTTCATTTAACTTTCGTTCATTAAAATGTGTTTCCTTAATGCATTTAATTATTTCATCAGATAAGATTAAATTCCAATAATTAATTTCTTGAATTGGTAGTTGCGATTCATTATTCTTATTTTTAATATTATTTATTGCAATATCTTTATTTTTAAATATCACATCAGAAACATATCCAAAGTCATATAAAAACATCATGTAATAAAAGATTCTTTCATCAATTGCTTCTTCAACTAATAATTCATATAGCATCTTCTCAGTAAAAAAGCAATTAAATAAAATTATAGGATTGCTTTTTATCTTTTCTTTTATTATATTAACTATTCTTTCTATATTATTCATATAACTTTACTCAAAATTTGATTAATTTTCTCTATATTTACCATGATAGTATTGTGAACGAGTTTCAAATAAATCTGGAATATTTGCCTCTAAATTATCATTAAATTCAAATGAAAAAAGTTGACCAAAGAAATTTATAAATTCGCCTATAATATTTTCATTTATATATGAATTATAACAATCAACAACTGGATTATTGCTTAATGAGGTTTTAAAATTGTCACTAGTAAAGATTCTTTCAACTTCTTCAACTTTAATTTCATACTTTTCAGCAAATTCATTTATTTCAACACTGTTTTTAATAAGATTTCTATTAATTTTTTCAATTCCTTCTTCAATATTATTTTTAACAGTTATTGTTTCTTCAACGTAATTTTCAAAAGAATCATATTGATCAAATGGCTTTTGTTCGAATGCATTAAGTTGATCAATATACTCATTAATTATTTTATCTTCAACAGTTTCTTTTTTATTATTGTCATTTTTACGACTTTTTTTACTATTTTGTTTTGGAAGATTTTCAAATACATTAAAATAACTTATTATATATCTTTCCATTTCTTCTAGCAGTTTATTTCTTTCTTCTTCTGTCTTTTTTTCTAACTTTTTAAATAATTCAATTTCAGAACTCAAATAACTAATAATATTTCTTATGATAACACAATAATATTTTATTCGAATTTCATCAACTATTGGAATCATTTTTTTACCACATTCCTTGTTTAATTGATCTAAATCTATACATTCATATATATATTTATTACCATTCCCTTGAGGTAATAATTTTTTAATTTCTTTCAAAACTATTTGTAATAGCATATAATAATTATTATCAAGAATTTTTGTTGTAAGTTTTTTATCAAAAAGTATATTATTTACCTTTTTATTATTAATTAGATTTAAACAACAAACATATGCTTCTGAAAGTCCACCATTCCAACCATTTTCTAAATTTCTATAATCTTTGATTAATTCCATCATTTTACCTTCCTTTTTTTAATAGTATACCATTTAGTTATGAATCTTTTTTTCATTTTTTAAACTTAACTATTTATTTAAAATATATAAATTAATTTTAATAAGCTAAAATAAAAAGCAATAATCATTATGGATTGATTATCCATAGAATTATTGCTTTCTTTTTATATTTATTTTAAATTAGTATTTGATAAAAATATTGAAGGTATACCAAGATTGTATTGAATTGTTGGGAGCTTTGATAAATCATCAACTTCATTTTTTAAAAAAAAAATTAGCAGCTAAAATTATTTTTTGACATATTTCATATACGTTAATATCTAATGATTCAATTTTAGGATGTTCTATTACTGAACCATCAAATAAGGAATCTTCTCTATACTCAACACAATGTTTTTCGATGATAGAATTGTTTCCATAATAAAGGTTGAATTTGTCTATTTTGATTTTATCAACAATATCATCTGAGCCTTCATGAAGCATAGCACATCTTAATGCATAAAATTTTTCGCCATTCATGTTAGTCCATCCTATGCATTCAGGTAAATCCTTATATATCGGACTATTTTTGTAATCACCAATATATTTGTCAAACCATTTTTTATATCTTTTACCATTCGTTTCTTTTGGATATAATATTTTCCCACAAATATCTGGAATTGTTAATGCAACAATTAATGCGGATAAATAATTTCCTGATTCTAAACTTTTTTTAATTTCTTTTATTAATAATAATATAGCATTTTCTTTCATTTATTTACACACCACCAAATTAGTAATAATACTTAATAAAGAAATAATAGTCAGTATTGTAGAAATCAACACATATAAAACATGTCTATTTTTTACGTTTATTGTAATACCAAAAAGTGAACCTATAAAAATTATTACACCAACAATAAAGTATGCAGAAGTAAAATAATCTTTAAATGATTGTTCAATGGCAGGTTTAAAAATAGGTAAAAATCCTATAATAGCTTGCCATAGCGCTTCTACTCCTTGAAAGACAGCAGTACATCCGCCAGCAATAAATAGTAATATGAAAAATAATATAATAGCTAAAATTGTTTTTTTCATTTTTAGTCTCCTTACATAATAATAAAATACATTAATAATATTAGTTATATGGTTAAAAAATACTAAGCAAAAGAATTAAGACTATTATTTTATTAATTTTTTATAAGACCCTGATCCAAGAAATTTTATAAGTCCTATATCTCGAAGTTGCTGTAGAACTTGTCTAATTTTAGGCCTTATGTTATTATTTGATGGATATAAATTTTTAAGATAATTCTCATAGTCATAAATATTTTGCAGATTAAAATACTCACCCATTTTTTATCTATTAACTCATAAACATCTTTTTTCCAAGAACCTAGTCGTGGATTAATAAATTTAGCATCGGAACATATTTATTGTTCTTTTTTAAATAGTTCAATCCAAGTATTCAATTGTTCTTTAAAATATTCATTTTGATAAGCACTTGGTATTTTAAGATATTTTAAATCACCATATTTATATATTATAACGGCATATGAAAACGAAAAAGCATCAATTTCTATGTCCTGTAGGTAATAATTTACATTTAAGTGCCCATTTTCATCAAGAGGCTTAATATAATTTTTCTTTTCAAAAAGCCATTGTTGTGCAATAACACTATTTATACATTCATTTGGATTTCTTAAGTACTCATTAATTATTAATTGTTGATAAAAGTGTCTTATTTCATGTAATAGAAAACACTCAATAAATAAAGGTTGATTATTTTCATAAGAATAAGCAACTGTCACCACATTTATTTTTATTATACCTTTCTTAGCATCAAAAGCACAAACATTTGCCACATTTTCATCAAAGATAAAAATCCATTTTATTTCATAATTAAGCTTATAAAACTTCTTATTTACTTTAATTAAATCATCAATTATTTGAGAATACTTTTTCTTTAACACTTCAATTTGTGAATTTTCCATAATTTATTCCTCGACATCTAGATTATATCTAGTGCATAGAACTAAATAAGCAGTATACTTTTTAGCACCTTTTTTACTTTTAGAAAGTGCACTTTCTGAAATATGCCAACTATTAACAGTGCAATCACAAGACCACCAATATTCTCCATCTTGAAATATTTGTTCATCTGATATTTCATATATAGGTTCAGAACATTTTCCTTGTTCAGCAAGCTCTTTTAATGTGTTAATTGCTTTTTCAACAGTAAATTTTTCTGGTCTTTCTTCTTCCGTAGAAACATTTTTCAGTGTATTATTAATATATAATAATCTTTTTATAACCTCTTCCAATATTTCCATATTCCAATCACAATCTATGGTTATTGCACCAACTATTGCTTCAAATAAATCAGCTTTAACTTTTTGCTCTTTTTCAATATGATTATTGATGTCGTTATCTCCCATCCACATTAATTTTGCAAAATCTAATTTATCAATTATTTTTGACAAGTTTTCATTTGATACTAATTCTTTTTTTATTTCTGTAAAATCAGATTCATCTTTATTAGCAACAATACAAAACTCATTTAAATCATTATCTTCATCATAATAAGCTGATTCTGATTTATAGAATCCAAAATAATCAGAAATAACTTTAACTACAATCAAATCAATTACTTTATCACCAATAAATTCCAATACTTCATTATTTTCAGTTCCATAAATTGAACTATAAGATTTTCTAGTAAATGCTTGTCTTAACAAATCTTCATTTTCAAACTCATAGCCAATTTTTCTTTCCACACTTTCAAAATAATCATTCAAATTTTTTCTCATACTTTTCTTTCTCCTTTTTATGTATTACTAGAAAAAGAAAAAAACCTTATGATTAAAGATAGCCTATTTTTAGATAGACTAATCCTTATAAATAAGGTTTCATTCGTCAAAATAATAGTTGTAATATTTTCCTCTTAAAACTTTTGCGAAAAAGCAATAAGAAAATTACATTACTCAAATACTTTGAAAAAAATAACCTCTTCTAGTTAATCTTATTATATCATAGTATTCGATTATATGCAATAAAAAAATAATGAAAATTAAAAAATTGTATTTTTTATACAAAAAAAAGCTCTACATAAGTAAAGCTTTTAAAGATAGCATTCATGAATAATTAGATATATAATAAAGCAATAATCACTTTATATCAATGAAGTTAATAAATTTCCAGTTCCAACAAAATGACCATGTTCATCATATGTCTTATTTGTATTTGGATCATAATATCCTGCTTTATGACCATGTTCATCATAAATATACAATTTATTTCCCACTTCTTTTATTGTTCCTATTTTATGCCCATATCTATCTTTTAAAATTTCATCCATACTTGTTCTCCTTTTTATTCTATTTTTATTATTTGATTCAAAATATTTCCATTACATACTTTTTCATGATTGCTATCAAAGGTATAATTATTTACTTTATCATATCCATATAATGCATTAAACAAATTGTCTCTAACTATTATTTCTTCATCACTTTCATAAATTTGAGCTACTATTTTTCCATTGACTACAATTGGCGTAATAATCATGTTTAATTTTTTCAACCTTTTCTAATTTATTATCTATATATGCTTGAATCGATTGTTCATTATCATAGTTTTTTTCATCTTTCAAATAATGCCAATACCTTGCTAAAGCGACATCAAAGTCATGTTCTAAATGCTCATTATATTGTTTTATGATTTGTAAACCTTCTTCTTTAGTATTCTTTGTAAAAATTTCTTTGTATAAAATTAATCCATATAAATACATTAATTTATAATTTACGCCGAATCGTAAAACCAGCTTATATCCCTTTTTCAAATATTCAAATGCTAACAAATTATCATAATGATAATCATTAGGTATATTAAAATACTTTCTACAGTTATGCGTTGAAAGAATGTTAGAGTCTAATAATACATCAATTATCAATGTGATATCTTCTAAAATAAAATAATAATCAACTCTAGAACATCCAAATATAGTTTTGTTTATAAAGTTATCAATATTAAGTTTAACCAACTCTATAGATACATCAATAGCCTTGTATCGAGTTTCAGGATCCTTGCAATGATAAATCAATGAATGTGCAATCGAATGTATTACTCTATTATCCCATGTTTTTGCTTTATTTACTGCACCATCCATTCCTAACAAATTAACATATTCTTCTAGCATATCATCTAATATTCTTTGTTTATAATCTATAATTTCTTGTATTTCAAAATTTAATCCTTCTAATTTTAGTTTACTTTTATATTCATAATTAATTATCTCATTTTTTATAAAAAATGGACTAATATTATCAACTGTTTTTGAAAGAATTTCATTATTCTCATCATCGAAAAGTTTATAATTAAACTTTCTTGTTTTGCCATTAACTTTATTTAAATAAACAATTTTAGACATAAAAATAAAAGCAATCAAACAAATATCACAAAATAAAGATAAACTCTTCTTATATATATCATTCAATTCTTGTTCATCAATATTTGAAACATAATTATAAATTTTTTTTAAAAAATCATAATAATTTATTTTATTGATTTCATCTTTTTCTAAAATAGATAAGTCATTAAATTTATTATTTTTTATTAATCTAGATGCTACTCTAGGCAATTCTGTTGTCTGTAATTCGCCAAGATCATAATCATTTAATTTAAAATACTTTTCAAATTCTAAATGATTGTCAATCACTTTAATTATTAAACCATCTGTTATTCTATTTTTGATTTCTTCTTCACTAAAACCCATAAATAAACTATTATAACTATTATAATTAATAAACAAATTATAATCATAATCATCATATAATTTTTTTCTATTATCAAGTGGCTCAAGAATCAATTTTGATGAATTATTAATCTTTTTTATAGCACTTAAATAAAATATAGCTCCATATTTATCGATTTGAAACATATCATCCATACCATTTAAATAAAGCAATTGATATATTGGTATTTTATTATATTTTGTAATCTCATTGAACCCTTTCTTTTCATAAAAATAATTATTTGGTAGAAAATCTTCAGGCCAGCATTCCTTATTCACTTTAATATTCATAGTACGATTAGTTACATAATCCTTAATCATTTCCCAATTATTTATTAAATAGTTCTTATAGTTTTCTATAAATTCTTCTTTTTCTTTATTTTTTCTTTTTATTTTCATTTTTTACCTCTCCATTATTTCCATTACTTCATTTTGTTTAATTGATCCTCTTTCATACAATTGATTTGCTATATCATATATTTTCTTTTTATTTTTAATAATGTATTTTTTTACATTTCTTTCACATTTTTTCATCAATTTTCTCACGAAAATTTCATTGCGATGACAGTTAATTTCTGTTTCATTTCTACCCTCAAATTGGTCATATTCTCTCAATACATTTCTTGGCATTTTGTATCCTAAACTATTGATTAAAAATCTTGCATTATAAATAGCATCTTTTAAATCTCCATAAGAACCTCCATCTTTTATTTTTAGTAAATTGTATGTTGTTAAAAAACCTGCAATATCAATTTCAATTTTTGCGATATACTCTTCTAAATCATCATTTTGTTCTTTTGCATCATAAAGTTTTGAAACTCCATTTATTTTATTTGAATTTGTGTTAATTGATGCTTTATAAAAAGTAAAATACTTTCTATTTTTATATGTTAAGGCAATATGTCCTGCTTCATGAATGGCTATTGTTTTATTTATATCATTTTTTATATAATCATTTGTGTTTCCATATGCAATAACATTATATGAATAATCAATATTATCAGTTGTAATGTTTTGATTAAATCTCAAATAACAATCATTAATAATTGTTTGAATAAAACTGCAAGATCTATCGACCATGATTTTTGATAAATATTCAGAATCAACATTTACATCAAGACCTAATTGTCTTATGTAATAATCAATTAATTCCTTTCTTGTTTTTTCATTTGGTAAATCTACTTTAATTTTTCTATCAAATCTCCCCTCTCTTAATAATGAATTTTCTATTTTTCCAACATTATTAGTTGTTGCTACTACAAAAATTCCATCATAATCTTCAAATCCATCCAAATATGATTGCAACAATCTAACTATTCTATAATCTTTGTTTATTAGTAAGTCTAACTCATCTATAATTATTACAGTATTTCCTATAACACGTGCTTCTTTAAAATCATCGCTAATTTCTTTAATTATATCATCACTGCATCCTTGAACATTTATTACATATTTATTAGTTACCTTACAAAATTCTTTTAAAAATAATGTTTTACCACATCCTGAATCCCCATAAAGAAGAATTCCTTTAGGTAACTTAACATTGTGTTGTCTACATAAATCCGTTTTATTAAAGTAATCACTAATTGTAATTAATTCTTTTTTTACATTTTCATATCCTATAATTTTATTAAATTGCTCCATATTTTTTCTCCTGTTTTTATAATACTATTATATCAAATTCACTAATTTTTTTTCAACCGTTAAAACTCTGTCACCTTATTTTACCTTTTACTTAGTTAAAAACGTGTATACCTATATCTAAAACCTGCTTGAAATTCACCACTATCTATTGAATAATGATTATTTCTATATAGATAAATTCCATAGCATGGTATAAGAACGCCTTTATATTTTTTATAAAGTCTTTTTTTATTTGTTTCTTTACATTTATTTTTATTCTTTTTTAAATCAATATAAACTTCCTGAGTTTTATTTATAAATAGTATTGATTTACAACCTGATTGTTTTAATAATACTTTTATTTTTTCTATAAATAGTTTATCATTCAAAATATTTGGTTTTTTAATCATATAAACAATGCTTCTTAAACTATACTTTCTATTGTATTTTAAATAGTATAAGCTTGGCCGGTAGATATATTTATTTTCTAAAAGTATTTTTTCTACTAACTTATATGAACAACTTTTTTTAATAATAATCATACCTTCATCTATATATTCGTCAATAATGTCTTTATATGTTTTTGTTAAATTAAAAACAAAATAGTCATTCACATAAATCAATTTTCTTTTTTTACTATTTTTTTTAAGTATATTACAACTTTGCAAAACAAATTTACATTTCATAAACAATTTTTCCTTTTATAACTAATTATATGTTAATAATCAAAAAAGGCTTCTATGATGGAAGCCTTTCACTGATTCCATCGTTCAAGCTTTAGCACTTTGCATTTTACTGTAAGTTGCTGATGGGTCATTGAGCTTGTCTCTCGCCATCTCTTTATGGATTATTTTATTATTCATTTTTAGATATACTTTATTACAAGGGTATATCAGCCTTGTTAAATTTAGGAAGGTATATTTAATTATGATTATTTAATTACACTAATATTATATCAAATTCACTTTCTAATTTTCAACCGTTAAAACTAGCTATGTTAGTATCGCGAATAATTAAATTGTCTTTTGCTTCTTCTAAACGATTAAGATTTGAAATTATATATGTATTTCCTTTTGTTCTTGTAATAGCAGTATAAACAATTTGTCTATTAAGTAAAGGATGTCCTTTTTGTTTAGGTAATATCACTAGAATATTTTTATAATCTGATCCTTGAGATTTATGAATAGTAATTGCATAAGCTAAATCAATTTCATTAAACGATATTAATCTTAATGGATAAAATACATACTGTTCCTTTTTAAATACTTTGTTATTTTTCTTTTCATCTGTATTTACTAATGTAGATGATTTTTTAATCATAAAATATAAAGTATTGTCATTTTCAAAAGTAACTAGGATTCCTGAATCACCATTATAAAGATCTAATGTTTTATTATTTTTATTAATCATCATAATTTCTCCAGGATAGTGACCATTATATGAAATTATTGAATTGTTAACATAGTTCTTTTTTATTATATTATTGATTTGTTTAACTCCATAAATACCATCATTTTCAGCACATAGTATTTTTGATTCTTCTATTAAACTAAAAAGTTCATTAAAAGATTCACTATTGTTATAATCAAGATTTGAACATTTCATTTGAAGGTTTTTATAATATTTATTACCCCATTTTTTTATTACACTATCAAAATCTTGTTTTGAATCATTATAGTTAAAGAAATAAATTGGTTTATTATTATTTTCTTCATATATTGTAAAGTCTTTCAATTCCTTGAACTCATCATTGGATATAGGTAGAGTATTTCCTTGATTAATTGCTTGCGCAAATTCATATATCTTTGTTCCTTTTTTAAACCTTATTGATTCATCTAGTTCAATAATATTATCTTTTAATTCATTCATTTTTAGGAATTCACCAAATACTGCACCACACTCTACTGAAGGTAACTGATTTTTGTCTCCCATAATAAATATTCTTGCATTATCAGGGACTGCTTCTAATAGGGAATTAAATAAACATATATCAATCATACTAGCTTCATCAATTACAAATATTGAATCTTGATTAAATGGATGATATTTATTGTATAAAAAACTATTTGTTTCATAATCATAAGATAATAATCTATGAATAGTAGATTCCTCTAGTTTATTTATTTTATCAATTAAATCATAATTTTTATTTTTAAACTCTTCATTTACTAATGATAATCCCTTTATTATACTCTCTTTCATTCTACTGGCAGCTTTTCCACTTGGTGCAATTAAATAAACATTACTTTCAAGATTTGAAGTAAGAATGTTAATTAAAAGAAATAAGATTGAAGTCGTCTTACCTGTCCCAGGACCACCAGTAATAATTAAATTCTTATTAAATCCTTTGTTTACCGCATTCTCTTGTCCTTTAGATAAACTAAATTCTTTGTTATTTTCATTATTAACATTTTTAATACAATAATCTTTATAATTATAAAGGGGGTTTCCTATATATTCTTTATCAAATAATCTTTTAATAGAATTAATTATTCCTTTTCTTGCAATATTATATTTTCTTAAATATAACCATCCATCTTCTATTTCAAATTCTTTATTTTTACCAATTACTTTATTTAAATGCTCATTATTAATTAAAGATAAATAATCATTTATAGCTACGTTTGTTAATTTTTTGATAGTATTTAATTCAGTGTCATCAACAATCATCTTGTTTCTTTGCATTATGATTGTTGATTCTACTTTTTCATTCCACTTTTCACTTAATATATTTTTATTAAGTAACATACAAATATTACCATCGTCTATTAAACAAAAATAGATAATAAACAATATCAAAACATACTCTCGTTCATTTTCATTGAAGTCTAATTCTTCTTCTATTAACTCTAAAACATATTTCCAAATAGGAGACATTAGTTTATATTTTATAACAAGTTCTTTTAAATTATTATATTCGTTCATATTACCTCCATATTCTAGAATTAATAATTTCATTAAATGAATTTTCTAATTCTTTATAATTATTCCATGTCTGACAATATACTCCATTTCCTGTCCCTTCATTGCATCCTCTCACAAAAATATAATAGATTCCACCAAAATGATTGTTAAACAATTCCTCTTCCGTTTCATTTTTATAATAACATTTTAACCATTGAATTAATGAATAAGAGTATATTACTCTTTGGATAGAGTAGCAATCACTAACATGTTCTTGCAAATCTTTTTGTGATGAAAATGAAATAAAGTCATCACTTAATCCATCTGATTTCCAGTCAACAATGGAATAATATTCACCATTCTTAAAAAGTAAATCAATAAAGCCATTACAATAATTCTTTAGTTTTTCATTTAATAAATTATATGAAAACTCAACTTCATTTTTTTTACAATTATTTGGTATTTCGCTTAATAATAAATAGTCATTAGTTATGTTATTCCCTTTTATAATCGGAAGTTTAGCATTTAGTACATTATCAATTATTTTTTTAGTATAGTCATTCCATTTTTCATCATTATCTTTAAACCCATTTTTACTAAAACTATTTTTTACAATATAAATCAAATTATTAGTATTTGTGAAATCTATTTTTTCAAGAATTTCATGTAAACATGTTCCTATGTTTGAACCTTTAGGATAATCACTTGGCATTTGAATTGCATTATTACTTTCGTTTAAATATGGATTATCAGAAACAACTTTAGTATCGAAATTTGATAATCCTCCAATTACTACTCCTTCTTTATTGTCATCTTCATCAATTACTCCAGAATGGGATAAAGAAGAATATGAATGTTTGTAAACCTTTTTTGAATTACTTTCTTTAATAATTGTTTTTAGTACTTCTTCTTGTTTAACTCGTTCTTCTTTTGATTCTTCAGCTGGTTTATTTAATATATTTTGAACTTTTTCTTTTAGTTCCTTATAATTAAATATTGAAGCATCAATTCTTTTAAATTTATTATTATTTTCATATTGATTAATAGAATCTATAATAAAGTTTTTATCATTATTTGTTATAAATTTGCTTACACAAGGAAACATTAAAATATATTCTGCTCTAGTATATGCTACATAAAATAATCTTTTAGTTTCTTCTAAACGTTCTTTTTTAAATTCTTCATTAATTTGAAAATCTAATATCTTTTTATTTTCTTTATGATATGTTACTATTCCTTTTTCAGGAGGAAACTGTTTAAATCCACCAACAGCTATAACTACCGGAAATTGAAGTCCCTTTGATGTATGCATTGTAAGCAGTTGTATAGCATCAAAATTTGTACTTCTTTCTACAACATTTCCATCTTCAGTATCTTCTTCACCTTGACTTAGATCATTTAGTTTATTAATTAAATCATTAATGGAATGGTTACTTGTTAAATAATCAACGCAATAATTACCAATTTGCTTATATATTCCAATAGAATCGATATTAGTTAAAGAACTCATCCTATCAATAATATTTGAACTTACTAAAATGTCATCAATTAAATCTTCCCATTGTTTTTCTGAAGCTATCAATTTCCATTTACTTATTAATACCATTTGATCACTTTCATCTGTATTATATTTTTCATCAGCAATCTCTTGCAATGAAAGTCCAAAGAAATTTGTGAATAAGGCTTTTTTAAATATTGCTCTATTCGAACCTGTAAAATCAATGCAATCAATTGCTTCAAATATAGCTTTCCAATCGGCGCATTCTTTTCCATTAAACAATTTTAAATCCTTATACTTAACAAAAGGAATACCTACTTTTTTAAAAATATTACAAATTGCCTGCATTTCCAATCTTGTTCTTCCTAAAATAGCAAAATCTTTGAAACTGACATTTCTAAATTCTTCAGGTCCTTTTTTTAATTGCAATCTAGTTTTTCCATTTTTATCTTTTTCGCAACAAATTATTATTTCTTTAACTACTGCTTTTGCGTATTCAATATCATTTAGGTCTTTATTTCCAATCCAAAATGATTCAATATCTTTACCATCAAATAATACTTCTCTTTTATGTACTTCATCTGTTGGGCAAATAGATTCTTCAAATTGATCCATACCATCAAAATCAAAATGTTTAAACAATTGATTACATGATGTAACAATATTTTGTGTTGAGCGATAATTAGTATTTAATGAGCATTTCAATCCACCTTTTTTTAATATCTCATCAACTGCTTTATAATAAACATTAACATCTGCTCCTTGAAATGAATATATTGATTGTTTTGGATCACCAACAACTATTATATTATGGTTTTCACATAAGAATATATTACTAAATATATCAAATTGTAATTGATTAGTGTCTTGAAATTCATCTATTATTGCATATTTATATTTTTCTTGTAATTTGCTTTTCAATAAACATTTGTTATCTAATATTGCTTCTCTAACAGATCTAATCATATCGTTATAAGATTCTTTTTTATTTAGTTCTTTTTCTTTTTGCCAAGCTATGTATAGTTGCTTTAAGTATTTACAACTTAAAAAATGAATCATACTTTTTTTAATCTTATCATTATTACTTTTATTAGCTTTTTTATTTTTTAATTTATTTATCTCATCCAAAAATTCATTAGAATCTTTTATAACTATTATTTCGCTATCTTCATTATAATTAGAATCCAAATAATACTTATCAACCCCATCAACTAATTTGTTTTTCAAAGTATCTATATTAATTTCTATACCTTGTTTAAGGCATTCAGCAATATCATCAATTAATGAACAATCTCTAATAAATTTATCAGCAAACTCATTTAATTCATCATTTCCAACTAAACTTAGATTTAATGGCAAATTAGAAGAAATTCCAAATTCTTTAATTACGCTTTGACAAAAAGAGTGTATTGTAAAAATTGGTACATTATCCACATCTTCTTCTGGTAATTCTTTTCTAATTCTATCTCTTAATTCACCTGCTGCCTTTTCTGTATATGTTACTATTAAAATATCATTTAATTTAATATTTTTACCTTGAAGAAGTTTTTTTACTATTTCAATAATATTATATGTTTTTCCCGTTCCCGCTGAAGCTTCAATTACATAATTAATATTTTCTTTAAAATTTTCAATCTTAAATTGATCCATTTTATTCATCTCCCTTTTTTAAAAATAATATTAAATTGCTTATTATATTTTTCATTTCATTAAATTCTTTATCAAAATCATCTTCATTATAACCTAAGTTATTTTCATTAAATAGTCTTTTATCTTTAAAATATTTCCAAGCCCCTTTATTTCCTGATGGATCAAGAGCATTATCTATTAATTCCTTATAATCACATTTGTCCATTGTTTCAATATCAAAATACTTATTATTTGAATAGTCATTCATTAAAATCAATAATTTTTTAATAATTTCTTGTGCTTGATTTGGTGTAATTTCGAAAGATTTAATACCTTCCTTTATTAATTGTACTTTGTATTTTACATTTGTTTTTTCTTGTGCTATATCAATTAATGAAGAAATATATAATTTTAAGTATTCTTTGGTTTCTTTTTTTATTTTTTTAAGTTCATAATAATTTCTACTATCATCATTTTTATTTATACATATAGTATCTTTTGAAGTAATGGTTATAACTTCATTATCAACATTTATATTTAAATCATCTAATACTTTTAACTCATAATTCCCACTAGTATCTGTCATTATTTGATCATATATTTCTTGACTTTCTTTAATAACATTGTCAATTGCATTTATCTTTAAACCATCATTAATCTGAGGTAGTTCATGCTTTAAATCATATAGCAAGAATAACTTATTTTTTTCGTCATCTGTTAATTCTTTCTTTCTATCTGTCAACAAATAATTTGCAACCTTACTTACAAGTATATACTTAGTTAATGCATTAAGACATAATGCTTCATATTCATTTTCTAACTTTTCGCTTAAATTATCATAACGTTTAAATAATTGTTCTGCTTTAAATTGTAAAGGTTCTTTTAAGAAACTAACAATATCAGACACTTTGACTTTATGATTTACTTCTTTTGTTACAGTAATTGGAACATACTCTTCTTCTTTATTATTGAATAAGCCGTAATAAAAATCTTTATCTTTAAATTCTTTTTTTGTATACAAATGATTCCATTCCCTTTTTTCATCTAATTGAACATTAATTTGAAAATCTTCATATTTTTTTATGCCTTTATGATTTAACAATTTTAATACAAAAGACGATGGATAAAAATCTTCATCAGTTTTTAAATTCTTATTAACAAAACTTATATTAAACAAACATCTAGAATTATATACTTGCAATTCAAAATGAGTATAATCATCTTTTTGAAAATCTTGTCTTAAATCCAGTTCACTTTTAATCACTTTATTAGGAAAACAATTTGAACTTGCTCCAATAAAAAATACATACTTTGATTCTAAAATTACATTTGGCAAATAATCCATAAACGAAATACCTTCAATAAATAAATTAGATGAATTTATATCTTGCTTTTCACTACTTTTTATTAGTATATACATTAAAGTAAATAAAGGAATATTATCACAAGATATATTATATTTTTTCCAATTATTTAATCCTGATATTATTTTTTTAAAGATAATATTAGTTTCGCAATTATTTTGATCAAGGATTGAAAACCATTTGCTTAGGTTAAGCATTAATGAGTCTATTATTTCATCAGTTATTAGAGGGTTATTTGAAAACAATTTAGTCCAATCATATAAATCATCTACTAATTTTATGAATTTTACTTTGGATTCATCATCTAATGAAATATTAGAATATGTTAGATATTTTTGATTTTTAACTTGAATTATATTATCATCTATTTGATTAGAATCTACTAATTTAGATAAAACAATTCTTTTTTTAGCATAATTCCAATCATCATTTCTATACACATTCGCTTCAGCAATTATTTGTTTAAAACTATTAATATTATCTTCTTCAATATTTCTTGATTCCATAATCATTTTGTTAGTTATTAAATCAATAAAGTCAAAACGAGTAAAAAATCCTTTTTTTAAAATGTTAAATAAAACATTTAGCCCTTTTGTTAATTCACTAGACTTTTTATTTTTATTGTTAATTATAAACGGAATATTTGGAAAACTAATATTATCTTGTTTAAACACTCTAACTATTTCGATTTCATAATCAGTTATATTAGGAGCTAGTACTAAAAAGTCTTTATAAGTATTTGTTTTATCTTTTAATAATTCACAAATTGTACTATGTAAACTAACTATTTCTTTTTCTTTTGATGGTGCAGAAACTAATTTTATATCAGGTAGTTTCACATTCTCATTCTTTTTTAAAGAATAAATAATAACATTATTATCTTTTGAAAAATCATCAATAATCTTTTGAGTCAAATGATCAAATTCATCATACCCAAATATATTTATAGTATTATCATAATATTTGTACTTAGTATTTTGATCAATTAAATGTTTAATTGTAAATAACGAATTATTATCTAATTCATTCATAACATAATCATAAATTATTTCTTGATTACCTGTTATTTCTATCATATCTTTTTCATAGTTAGTAAATAAGTTTGTTAATTCAGTACTTAAATCATACAATTTTGTACTATCAATACTATTTTCTTTATAAATATAATTAGTTATTGTTTCTCCTAGCTCTTCTTTTGTTAGTGAAACAAGTGCTTTAAGAACGAAGTAATTTAATGATAATGGTGATACAATATTTTGATATTTTGCTATATCAAAAATATCAAATATTCCTTCGTTAAGTGTTTTAAATTTTACATTCATTAAAACATCATCTTCAGTATTTAACCAAAAAGCCTTAAACCATTGTTCAACACTTTTATCTGGCACAAATACGATTGTTTCAGAAAAAATATCTTTTTTTGTTTTAATTTGATATTTTAATTCATTCCCTATTTCAACAAGAGTTGTTCTATTCAATTCTTTTTTCATTATATCCTCCCTATTCCTTAGTTTATATTTCTATTATATCAAATTGATATTCAATTTGTAAATCGTTATAATTGAAAAAGGTAATAGCAACATACAAGTTTATAAATATAGTATCACTATTACTCTTTACTTAATAAAAATCTTTAAATTATGAACTATTATATTTTTATATTTTTTATAATTAAGCATTTATAATAATTTGTTTTAATTATTAATCATTTAATCATTTTGTTATAAAAAGATTAAAATTGAATTCATTTAAATTGTAAAAACTTAAAGTGTATTTTATTTTAAATTTATCGCAACATAAGCTATTAATAATAAAAATATAGAGTGGAAAGCAATACCCTACTCTAAAGTTTATGCTAATCGGTTTTCTATGTTGCTTCCTTTCGACACTCCCTGTTTTAAGCCATATGAGCGGGCTAACCATAAGGTTACAAATATTATATCAAATCACTTTAAATTATTTCAACCGTTAAAATTATTTTTTAAAATAAAATCTATCAATAATTCCATCATGATCTTCTGTTTGATTAATATCTATATTATTTAACTTTAGATTTTTAATATATAAGTTTAAAAAATAAATTCCTTTATCTAAATTTTGATGAACACCAATTCCATCTAAATAACAACTAGCAAGATTATAAAGAATGTTAGAATTTTTATTTTCTATTTCTTTATGCTTATTAATCAAATAAGATTTGTAAAAAACTTGAAAGGCTTCAAAAAAACATTCATTTTGTTGCAAAACAAATCCTAAACTATTAAATAAATCTCCATCTATATCACGCTCATGATAAAAATGATATTTATTACCTGTACAATCAAATAATTCTTCACCATAGCCTTTAATATTCATAAAATATTCATATGATTTATAATAGTTATTATTATTCAAATAAATAATTGATAGTAACAAATTAGCTTCATCATAATTAGGAACATATTTAATGCTTTCTAATAGTAATTCAATTGCCATATTGTCATTATACAATATATTCAACTTTTTTTCATAATTACGCCTATCAACATAAATAATAAAATGATGATTATAATAATTAATAAATACTTTTGCAATATTTAAATAACATTCAGCAATAGCAAATTCCAAAGGTATTGGATCATTAAATTGATTTAATGAATCTTTTGAATAACAAATTAATGAGCATATTAGTTTCAACATAAACATATTGTCTTCTACTTTTTCCATATAACACAAATAATCTATAAGTAATTCCTTTAATAAATTAATTTCTACTAAGTTAGCTTCATTAATCTCAAGATAATTACTGCTTATACTGCTAATTATCCTTTTTAACTTTTCAAAATCATCTTCATTTTTATATTTAAGGTTTTCAAACATATCTTGCAATTTAATTATATCATTTTTTGAAATTTTATTTGCATTATTAATTAGTTCTATTACATTCATATTTAATTTCCTTTCTATATTTATTCTATTTATATATTTTAACATAATTATATGAAAGAAAATTACAATTTAAAAATTTATTATCTGCTGAAAATATAACATATTTATACGAAACAGCTTTCTTTTTTCTATTTTTTAAAAATATATTTTTAATTATTAAGTAATGATGAAACGCTTTCATATAATAATTATTATGCTCAAATAGTATTTTTGATAAAAAAATGTTATAATTAATCGAAAGTTAATATATAATTAAAAGTTTTATAAAAAATATTACATATCTTTCAAAAAATAATTATAAATTAAATCATTTACTAAATTTATATCATTAATAATAAATTTGCGATATTTAAAAATTCGAAGAAATAGTTTAATTTTTTAAAAGCATCAATTAATTTAATGATTTTAAGTAATATCTAAATGCA
The DNA here is from genome assembly GCA_934096585.1 of uncultured Bacilli bacterium. GTDB lineage: Bacteria > Bacillota_I > Bacilli_A > ML615J-28 > CAG-698 > CAKOMG01. The sequence goes on along the minus strand of CAKOMG010000002.1, from coordinate 220,377 downwards.
AAAACAATTACTCTCATTACATATAAAAAGCTTATATACAAGTTATAAAAACTTAAAAATTTAAAGCAAAGATGAGAATTGATCTATTAATGAGCGTTCTAAATACAATAAAATATTGCAGAAAGCAAGATTCATTTAAAGCAATGCAAAAATTTATAATTAAAATTTTTTATAAAAATATCAATACACATATAACATAAGAATTATTTTTAATAAAAGCTTTATAATAGGAGGAACTATAAAATGAGAAAATTAGCTGAAATGTTTTATGATAATAACGATAATACACTAACCGTTAACTTACCTTTAACAAGCCAAGGAAAATTCAGATGCAAAACAAGAGATGACATTCAATCTTTTGGTAGTGGCTTTGCACCAAAATCAAATATTATTTCAAAAAAATCTTATTTAGAATGGCAGATAGGTTACGACACTATAATTGGAAATGATGAAAAAAATACACAGCTTAACACTGACAATTTTGTTTTTATCGGAGCAAATAAAAAAAGAAAGCACCCTTATGAATTATCAGAAATCACTTATTTTATGTGTAAAAATAATATTATTTCAGAGCAAGAAATATCTAATATTTATAATCAAATACATAATAATAACACTTTTTTACAAGATCAATATTCTATCGAAGTTAAAAAAGAAGCCCCATTACTAATAAACAATATAGAATTTTTATCTTCTTCAACTAAATTACCTACATTTATTACTAAGCCTAATGACTCAAAACTGCTGATAGAAATCATGATACAAAAGCAACAATACGCAACAGGAGTTCAACCAATGTTATATTTAATTATTCCAGTTGATGCATTTGATAATAGTGCTAATATTATTAATAATACTGCAGCAAAAACACCATATGGAATTCTAACCTTTGATGTTTCTATGAAATCTATTATTTTTGATTTATTTATTTGTTTTGGAATGTGTTCATCAACACATAAACATGATATTTTAGAAATTTTAAGTGTAATAATTAAAAATGCTTTTGCACAAAATTAAAATGCTCTAACAAATGTCCTTGCAAAATTAATTTTTTAAAAACTTTATTTTGCAATAAATTTTAATAGAGACAATAAAATCAGTATAGACAATATTTGTAGGAAAAAAATTTATATTAATATCTTAACAACATGAATTCACTATAATACATGAAAAGTTAAGTGCTAAATATGAATAATACTTTATTTAAAAAAAATATAAACATGACAAAAGAACTATATAATTCATAATATTATGACATAATTAAAATATTATTAATGTACATTTTTTTAAACTAATCCTGTTTATTAAGTTGCATTGTATATTAAAAAATAATTAATTCATTAATATCATTATTTATTATAACACGCCTAATAAAACACGTTAAAAAAGCAATAATTATTGGACAACCCACAATAGTTATTGCTTTTTATTTCACAATTTTTTTAAAGTTCAAAAATGTCATTACAATTAAACTGAATCATTCAAGACGAAATAATAAATTATTATTATATTAATTTTCTTTTAATTACACAAACAAGCTATATATATTTTCTAGTTCATCAAAGATTGCACTATATTGATCAGGAGATGGTCCATATAATGATTTTATCTTTTCTAAATTCATATATTTTTTAACTAAATCACAATGATAATAAGCATAATATACAACTTCAGATTTGAATTTTGAATCATTCATCTTATTTGAATAAAGTGGAGATAAATTACCATATAAAAACTTATTTATCGTTGGATTAAAATTAATTTTCAAAAAATAAAGCCATGAATATTGGTATAAGTTTTCTAAAGTTACGTCAATTCCATTAGGAATTACTCCTTCAACAAAACCAGTATTTCTTAATAACGAGTTCATATCTCTTAGTGTATAAAATTGCAAGCAATGTATCAAATCATTTTTATTTTGATCTTGCTTAGTTAAGTTAGATTCATTTTGGTTATTATTCATTTTATGTGATGTTGGGTATTTGCCAACCAAACCATCAATAGTTAAAACTTTGCTTAATATGAATTCGCCTTTTTCTCTATAAATTTTAAATTTAAATTTTCTTATAAAATCATAATCCATTCCTTTTTCATCTCTTTTATATATAGCAGAAACGACAGGAAAATCTGAATTATTTTTCTTTATACTCTCAAATTCTTTACTTGAAAAGATAGTCCCTGAAATCAATTTATAGTTATTTTTAAAATCACCTAAAGAAGTAAAATTTTGCTTTTTTATTAAATATGATAAAGGATGCAAGACACAAATGTAATCTGCTTTTAGCTTGTTATAAGCCTTTAAGAAAGATAAGCCAAAATCTCTTGATTTTAAATCAGAATCACAAATCAATTCACCTTTTTCGCCCTTTTTGAATATACTAGTTGTATCGTTATAAGGAGGATTTCCGATAATCATCAATTTGTCTTGCTCCAATATAGAATACTTTTCCCTATTTACATTTAATAATGAGTTTTCATGATAAATATCTATATCGAAATAAACATTTTTTAATAAATTATAAGCTAAATCATCACATTCAGTTCCGAAACATCTTTTACCATAATTTTTAAATTTTTCTATAAAGGCTCCGTATCCAGATCCAAAATCGCCTATAACTGTATTTCCATCTATAAATTCTTGTGCTTGATTAAATACTAAGTTAACTAATTCAGGACTTGTATAAACACTACCACTTTTAATTATTTCTTTTCTAGTTAAATGAACATTTATTGATTGTTTAAGCATAATTATTAATCTCTGAAATATGTTCAATTATATCAACACTTTGTAATTAACATTTCTACAAATTTACATAATAAATTACTTATTATTAACATTTTTTATAAATTTAAATATACATGGTTTACTATGTTTAGCAATTTTGATTTAATGTCTTTTTACTCTTTTAAGCATTAACGAATTTCTATAACTAATCAAAAAACAGAGATATAAAAACCTCCTTTCACTAAATATAGTATATCATAGTAACCACTAAAAAGCAAGCATTTACTCGCTTTCTTTTTTCCTCTTCCACAGTTGAAAAAAGCATAAAAACTTATGAACATATTTATACATTTTTTATATTATCCTTATAAATAAATTTCATATTTTTAAATAATTATTTGAATTTAAAAATTAATACCTATTATATTAATATTTAAAATTTTTTAAATACAATATAATAAATTTTTTTAATTCAAATATAAAGAATAGCACTCTAATTCTAAGTAATCTCAAATAAAATACAACTATTTGATTAATATGTGCTGTTGCTCTTATTATTCCATATTTATAATCATATTATTGCTTTATCATTTTACATAATTAAAAATTCTAATTACTTTTTTCTTTATAATATCAAAAATATGTTCTTTTTATCAACTAATATATAAACATAATATTTTAATTTTTGTTTAACTTCTGATCAAAAAACACTTATCGTTTAATATTCTTTACTTTTTACTTTTATAATAACATTAATTATTATATTCGTTTTTCATATTGCTTAAATCATTCTTCTTAAAATTGCTATCAATATTGTAATAGATTAATGCATAAAATCTTTCGATTTCGCTTATTGACTTAGCTTTATTGCAAACTGATTTTGCATATTTAATAAATTCATCGCACTTATCATTAGCTTTAGCAAATCGTGCCATTGAATGACAATAAGACCATAGATTTTCATCAATATCACCTGAAATATCTGGAATCAAAAAATTGTTATCAACTATATATTTTAATGCCTCTTGTTTTTCTGGAGTATCACATGTACCAAGTTCACTAACACAATTATACAATTCATTATAATTAGATTCTTTTACATATCTCTTTAACTTTTGAACATAATCAATTTTTTTAATTTCATTAATTTTGTTTTCTATTTTTTTAATTAAATCATCATATTTTGAAATTATATTGTTATTGTCATATATATTCAATTCCCATTTTACATTTATTTTACCATTTTGCTTTTCACTAACTAGATATCTAGCAATACTAGCAATTTCTTCATCAGTAAAAGAAACATCACTATCATTTAAAATAGCACCCAATATTCTTCCAAGTCCACCATTCCATTTAAATTCTTTATCATTTAAAGCCTTTTTAAATTCGTTAATATATTCTATTTTATGTTCATCAGATAAATAAAAGAAAGTCTTGTCCAAAATATAGTCAGTTTTATTATCACTTTCATCAATAGTTAAACTATCAAACATAGTATAATCATCATGCATAAATACTTTTAAAAGTGACATAACCAAAAATTTAAAATTAGGAATTGAAAAATCGCTTTTATATTTTTCATTTTTAATTATGTTTATAATTCCATTGGCAATATCGTTATCAAAATACTCGTTATAAAATTTATAATCTTTATTATGATCTCCATCAACCATTTCATGGTTTTTTAGTGATATTTTTATTGTATATATACATGCTTTTATTAATAATTCTTTATTTAAACTTATATCTTCTAAATTAATTTTTGATGTGTCCATATGCTTTTCTATTCTGTCATAAAATAATTTTGTTTTCTTTGCAAATCGTATATTCATTTCAAATAGTTCATAAATGTCAGTATTTAAAGAAAAATTCAAATTTGAAAATATTTCGTCAAGAACATCTATATTTGACTCATTTATATTGTAAATCGTGTCGAATACCTTTTCTTTAAAATCATCAAAATCTTTTTTCCTATTTTCATTAACATTCTCATAAGACATTAAACAAACAAATCTACAATTTGATAAAAATAAAGAATTCATATACCCTAACAAATCAGAATAAGAAATGTTATTTGATAATCTTTCTAAATCATCAAAAATTAGCAGTGTTTTTTTAATTTCTTTTTTCTTTTTTGAACCATCATTAATGATAGAAAGTTGATAATCAAGGGCCGTTGTAAAATCAGAAACTTGTGGTATTGCTTTTATAGCTTTTGTTAATACAAAAAAGCCTGTTTTTAATACTCTTTTAGCCAAATTTGTATGTTTTTGGGTGGCGCAATATAATTCTGTATTTATTTCATCAATACTTTCTAACCCAAATAAAGATATATAATAAACTTTGTTTTTATCATTTTTATGTCCTTTAATGAATTTATTAGCTTCATAGGTTTTTCCACAACCCCAGGGACCATTAATTAAAATAGACTTATATTCATTATTTTCAATAAAATCTTGTAATATTTTTTCTAAATTATTACTCTTCACTAATTAAGTATCCTTTCTATTTACCAGTTTTATTTTATTTTTCAAACAATACTCTTCCATTTTTTTTGCATTTTCACTACTCACTTCTTTACCTAAATAAATAGTTTTAATTTTAGGTGCAATTTCCTTTGAATTAGCATCGCCTAATATTCTCCATTCTCTTTGATAATCCCATATAGTATTTTTAGTTAAAAATAAACGAAAGTATTGTGTTATATCTGTTTTTATTTGATTAGCGCTTATTTTTCTGATAAATGAATTAACCAATAATGCAACTAATACCATAGTGATATTATTCTTTCTATCATCCTCATAAACTACAGGAAATAAATTGTTATTTAACTTATAATCACTTACATCATACTCTATACAATATCCCGTTTCATTATTCGCATATTGTTCCCATTGTTTTTCAATATTTGAAGAATCAGATAACGAACATATTCCTATTGATTGTTTTGCATCTACTGCTAATTTAATCAATTTTCCAGCATCTATGTTATCCATTAAATTCTCTATTCGTTTAGGTAAATCAGCAAAAAAATTAATAAATGGTGATATATCATTATCAGGAAATAATTCTTGTAACCCAAAATATCTTTCTAATAATTGATTAGCTTGAATAGTTCCATTTGCATTTTCACAAGCTAATATGGTGTTTCTTGATTTATTAAAATTTTCTTCAGTAGTATAAGGTTTAACTATTTCTAAAATCTGATTTATACACTCTTTTTTTAATGTACCCTTTTCATTATCAACTAATGAACTTATATCTATTGAAACATCACATTCTGATTTATCATCTAAATCTGCAGCTTTACACAAAAAAACATAATTGTTTTCTAACATATCAAATGTATATTTATCAAAAGGTCTATATTTATATAAATATTTAGGACCACCATACTTTAATTCTTTTGTACTTAATACATTATTTAAATACTCTTTTACTTCTTCCATTGCGCACTTCTCTTTCTTTTCACATAACTACATTCATGTAACTTAATACACCTAACCCAATAAAAACAATAAACATTAAAACAAATATCATTATTCCTAACCCTATCCAATAATTCTTTCTTTTAATAATTGATGCTTTAGTTTTAATTTGTAAAATTAAATCCTCATCATTATCAATTAAATTACCTATTTCACAATCAATATTAAAAGTATTCATTCTAAGTATATTCTTATAATTACTTAAACTATTTTTATTTCTATGTCTTGCACTTATTAATAAACTAGTTAAAAACATTAATAATGCTAATACATTTAAAGAAACAAATGTAATTATACATATCTTATAAATTAAATAAATTATTGATAAATCAGAATAAACCATTTCTTTAATTTTTATGTCTTTTAAAACATCAATATATTTATAAGAAAATATTGTAAATAACGAAGTTATTATCATTAATATCCCCGCTTTAAAATCTAATGATTTTATTTCATTAATCAAATTATTAATAATTTGATGTTCTTCTTTTCTTGTTTCTATATTCATAAATTAATCCCTTAATTTGAAAACATTCATTCCTATTGTGCTATTATCCCATTTCTTTTATTTAAAATTTCTATTATCATTAATTGGCTATTATTTATATATTTATATGCCTTCTTCAAAAGATTAGCCATTTTTTTATACTTATATTCATTACTTTGATCATAATAGTTTTTAAATATTATATACATTGTGAAACAAATTTTTGCTAACATAATATTTAAATTTACAAATACGTTATTTACATCTCCCCATGCTCCTGAATTTGCAAACCACATGTAACCATTAGCATGAGATAACATTTGTGATTCAACATAATTTAATTTAAGAACTTTTGGAAGTGAAATGCTATCATCAGGCACATCAAATATGTTACAAAAATCCTTTACCAATTCATTATAAGTTTTTACATCACCATTTTCATTGATTGTATATCCTAATTTATTACTAAATTTTTTCACAAACAAATCATAACTAACTCCATTTTTATAAATTTCCTTATAAGCTTCATATCCTTGTTTTAATTGTTTATCAAATTTTATATTACTGTCCTTATTTGATGAATTAATAAATTCATTATATTTTAATAATTGAAAAACTTGATTAACATGATCACTTTCAATATATACATAATGAAAGCTGGCCAATAGTTCAAGAATGACTTTATATTTTGACTTAACTTGTTCAACAAATCCAAATATTAAATCACTCGAAACTTCTTTATAAATATGGCTTAAATCAGTAAAAGTAAAACTTACATAATTTTCTCCAAAATTTTTTTCAAAATAATCACTTATAGTTTTAAAATTTATACATATTTCATTAATAATTTCTTCAAAAGCTTTAGCATCAGAAGAAAGCTTTACAAAAGTATCCATTTGCTTTAAATCTATTGTTCCTTGCTTTTTTTTATTATACTCTAATCTTAAACGTTCTATTGTTAAAACAATTACTTGAAGCAAATCTGATGTATTTTTTTTATAATTTGAATTCGGATGAACAATTGTACTTAAGAAGCCATACGCTTCTGCCATTTCTTCTCCTAAATTATCATAAATTATTTTTTTATAAGTCATTTTTGAATTGCCAGAAAATGGAATTTGAGAACGTAAAACTTTGTTAAACTCCTTATTACTTAGATTAGGCAATGATTGCTGAAACACATTTTTTGCTTCATTATATCCTTTTAAAACTCTATGTTTAAATAAGCATTCATCAAGTATATTTTGAAATTCCTTATATTGATGGTACTCAATAATCGGAGCTTGTACTTTTAACAAATTGAAATTTGTTATTGTAAAATAATTTTTTTCAAATGCTTTTTTTACTGCTAATCCTTCAATAATGCACCTAATATTTAAAAAAAATGTTTGAGATGTAATAAAACCTAAATATACATTTTTTAAAAAGCTTATAGCATTAGAAGTAATATAAAAATCAAATACTTCATCATAATTACACTCATCACCTTTATTACATTTACTCAATAAATTGGAATTATAATTATAAATTCTTGCAAATAATTCATTAATTATGCCGTTAAAAACATATTGTTTTTTTTCTAGTTCTGTCACTTTATGATTTCCTTCTGTTAGCATGATGTTATGTTATTAATGCCAATTCTTAAAATTTCTAATTTAATTACTTCTTCTATAAAATCAACAGGATGTACCATTGTTAGACCGCTATTTTCAGATAAAATAGATTGCGCATTTCCCATTCGTGCACTGATAAGTTGATCTTGATATAAAATGTTCTTATGTAAAATGCCAATCAAATAAGAATTAGTTCTGTTTTCATTATTAGAAGCAATCTCGTCCTTTATTAAAATAATAGGTCCTCCTGAATTTCCAGGAAATGATTGGGCATCAACTAAAAAATTAACTTCAGGATTACTAGGTATATATAAATCAGCAATTCTAGAAACACATCCTAACCTGCAAATAGGATTTTTTGATGATGTGTTTACCAAATTCAATGGGTATCCCAATGAATAAATAATATCTCCTTCGAAAATATTCTTTGACTGCATATCTTGAATCTTTAAAGCATCATCATCAAATCTAAAATATTGATATTGAGCATTCATTTGTTGCAAAAATAGCACATTAATATTCATTGCCACTATATCTACAGCAGGATTCATATGCATTGAATATGATAATTGTCCATTTTGTTCTAAATCTATTTGTACTTCAAATGATGAAGGCACGTTAATTTGATTAAATCCAATAAATACTTTTTTCTGATTTTGCAAAACATGTTTATTTGTTATTAAAAATAGTCCATATTTTTTTGTATTATTAATATTTTCCACTAAATATGCTATTAAAAATCCCGTACCTATACAAGTTTTTTGATTGCTTGTTGTGTTAACACTTATCGTAACAATTGATTCTATAAATTTTTTTGGTATTGTTGACATACAATTTCTCCTTTTTTTTAATTTTGTAAATTTTTTATTTTCCTTTTTCTCTTATTGATATTTTGTTTCTACATCTTTTTTATATAATACTATTTGGGATTTAGGATTATCATCCCTAATTTTTTGTGCATATTCCAACAAAAATTTTTCATTAATATCAATATTAATAATTGATTTTATCTCTTTTGCCACATTCGTTAAAGGAAAACAAAGCAACGATATTTTTGAAGGGTTATTTGCGGCACAAATCCATAAATCATTTTTAAATAACATTTTATTAGTTGTAGTAATATTAAAATTAGTTACAGCTGTTCCAGATGAATTGACTAATCCATATTCATCCAAACTTACAATATCCTTGTAAGTAATTCCATATTTTTTTAAAATTGATAATTCATTAGGAACAAAATCATTATTAATAATACAAGAACATATTTTTTCAAACAGTAAAGCGTCATTTTTTGACATATTTTTTAAAACATTCAATGTCCTTAATGAGAAACTATTAGGTTTTAATATTTCATTAGCTAATATTTTAGCCCATAATGTCTGAATTGTTTCTTCTGATATATCTTGTGCAGAAGTAATAAATTTGAAAATCCAATCTTGTGAAACAGTTTCTGTGAGCTGCTGTGTTTTTTCTAACAAAATATCATATGCTTTGTCAGCTATTTTCTCAATATTTATTTCTCTTTGTAATTCTAAATGTACAAATCTTGCAATTGTATTATTATATAATTGACTGCCATAATTATTGATAATTAAATTATTATCATTATATTCAATTGATTCATTTCCATTATCAGAAATCACTTGACTAATTTTATTAATTTTATATGCTACTGCATCTGCTTCTTTTTTAATTCTATGTGGTTCATATAAAACACCTATTCCCTTGCTTATTATATCAATTAAGTAAGTTACTGGTGAAGTTAATGCAGATATTACTTCTGCAACTGGATTACTCATTTGTACTTCCTCCTTAAATACATTTATATTTTTGATTTTTATACATTTTATATTTAAATTTTTCTGCTAATATATTAGCATCTATTCCTCTAGTGAGTTTAGTAAAATTACTTATGATTTTTTTCTCCGTTTCTGGTGACCAATAAATAGCCAACTGATTCTTCGCTCTTGTAATAGCAGTATAAAAAATATTATGTGATATTTTCTCATCTATCTCATCAGTAATTATAATTTTAACGGAGTCAAATTCTAACCCTTGTGATTTATGTATTGACATTGCATAAGCAACATCAAACGGAACATAATAATTATTTATTTCATTATCTTCGTCATCTTTAGATGCTTTTTTATGAATCGTCAAACTAACAATTGCATGTCCATCTAAATTGTTTCAATTATTTTCACATTGTAAAAATAGCCAAAATAATCAATTCTTCTAAAGATTTCTAATGTAAAAACTATATATTTATCATTTTCTTTACTTATGTCTATTATTTTTCCTTTTAAATTGTTATAAAAAAGATTTGGATAAGCTTTAGAATCATTAAAAATTATAGGATCTTCTTTTTTATAGTACTTTCCATCCCAATAAAATTCCTCGTTAGGATTATTATTTTGAAAATAATTATTTATGGAATTGATGCCATACAAACCATTATAATTTAAGCATAAAATTATTTCATCATCAGAACATTTTCTAAATAATTCATCCGAAATTAAATGTGAATACTTTTTCAAATCTAGAGATAGCATTGATTCATCTTTAATTTCTCTTATTTCTTTCCATATGTTTTGTAATTCATTATTATTTGTTCTAAAATTTTCAGTTAAAATATTAATAACATTTTTAGGTACAAATTTACTTATTAAATAAAACCAGTTACCTAATTCTATAGATTCTATTTGATAAACATCCCCAACAAATATAGCACATTTAAATTCTATATTATTTAACAAATAATACATTTGAGCATTATCAATAGTAGAACATTCATCAAATATGACAATTTCTGTTTGAAATTTTACTTTTCTTTCTATAAAACTATCTGCAGTTATGAACCTAGAATTTCTTATATCAATTCTATTTTTTAAATTATTTAACGCACTATAAGTATGAGTTATAAATAACTTTTCTTTTGTGTCATTTAATTTTGAAAAATACTTTATCAATTCTGTTTTGCCTGTACCTGCTGAACCATATATTAATGAAATAGAATTATTGTTAAACATATTTTTTAAAATATCTTTCTTTTCTTGATTAATTGGGAAAGCATTAATAACCATTTCATTATTTGCAGTCATGTTATCAATTTTTGTTGATGCTAAAGCAATTAATTTATCTAAAATTGATTTAATTATATTCTCATTTTGTCCTATATAATATTTTTTATTCCAATCTAGTATTCTTCTATCTTTTTCATTGCAAGTATGTTTATAATATAATTTTTCAGTATGTTTACTTATAAGCAACTCTATATTTTTATTATTTGAAAATTCATCTAATTCGTGATAAATACTATTTGTGTCTTGAGTTATAAGATTCAATTTTTTTGCTATAAATTCATGTTCTCTATTTTTTGAAGATATACATTCATATAAATAACTTATTGATACTTTATGCTTATGTAAATCAGAACAATATGGCATTTCATCAAAAGGAATACTTTCACATTTTAAATATAGATTTGATAAAATTTGATTTTCTTTTTCTTCATATTGCGATTTCAATACTCGATTGTTCATAATAAATAACAAATATTTTAATATATTGGACCCGTTTAAATGATTAACAATAATGTTTCTAATTCTTTTAAAACCATCGATTATACCTTGACCTTTATCACTAGATTCAAAGTTATTTAAAAAATCATTAAATACTTTTTCGCTGCATGAACATATTTCAAATAGATTTAATCCTGATTGTGTTAAATAATTATTGATTTTTGTATGTGTATCACCTATATGATCAAGTTCGACTCCTAATAGTTTAAATAAATTTTTAAATTCACACGGTCTTATTGAAATTTTATAATTTAACAAAATGTTTACATCGATATCAATATTTGAAACTTTAATTATTTTTCTAACATGTTCAATAGTGACACAATAATTAGTATCAATACATTTTTCAGAATAAACTATCATTCTATCAGTTTTGCTAGCATAATCATATGCTGAAATTAATGTAATTTCAAAATACATCTTTTTATTAACAAAAAATGGTTTAATTTTTTGTATATAATACCTTTTTGAAACTCCTTTTTGTAAATTAATAGCATAAAATTCCTTTACTACTTCATTATATATTTGTTGAACATCCTGACAATAGTTAAGAGGAAAATCATCTATATTTTCTAAAATTTCAATGTTGAAATTTTTTTTCATAAATATTTTTAATTCATTTAAATATTTTAAATACTTAATAAAAACTCTTTCTGCGATTTCATCAGATAACGAATAATGAGAGCTTGAGTTTTGTAATAATTGATGAAATTTCGTAATAAAATTTAATTCATGATTATCCAATGCATATTTTTTAAATATATGGTAATTGCTTTGGCTGTATTCTAAATTGACATTGTTCTTCACATTATAAATATAACCAAATACTCCTTCAATTAAATCGCGTATATACTTTAATAGATTATTTGAATAAAAACCTCTTTCATTAATTGAATCATTCTTTGCATGTTTCAAATTATTACAAATATTCTGATTAGAATTTTCAATTTGCTCTAAACAAGTCATTATATTAAGCCCCCTTATAAAACAAAAAAAGTATTAAACACATTAAAAGACATATACTCATCTCATTTTTTAAAGAGACTAAATATACCTATTATCTTTTTATGTTTAATACTTACTTACTTTATAAACTTCCTTACAAATCTTTCCATAATTTGCTAAAATAACCCTCTATTTTCCTTTTAATTCAATTTAAAATAATTGAACAACTAAGTTTTAAGTCTCGCCACTAAAACCAAAGAAATGCAAATTAAAGGTTCCTTTATTTAAACATATCCCCAAATAATTCTTTTACTCTCTTTTTATCATATCCAAAAGATGAATTCCATAATTGAACTGGATACTTAAACTCACTATTTGGATCAAATCCATATTGTGATTTCATTTCCTCTTCCTCTAATACATCAGGATGATGCAATATATTTAAATATCCAAGTATATTAACAACATTTGTTAAAGCATCTTTTGAACCTTCAAAATAGTGTTCTGAATATAAAACATTGACATAATCATTAGGTTTCATATTATCATCATCTTTTATAAGATTTAATGCTTTAATAAACTTATCATAATCACTTTTATCTACTACTACTTCTTTTAAAGTTCTAAAGTATTTAAGAATAAGAGTTGCTGAATTAAAATCTAATTCATTAACCTTACCCTTAACACATAAATCATACATAATATTATTAGCTTCAATGAACTGTTGTTGTTTAGTCATTTGTTTAACATCAAACATATGACAAACATCACATTTTCCATTAACAAAATTATATTTATGCATTTCTAAATGCATTAAATATAAATATGCAAGTAATGCATATTCATATTCAGGCTTATTATGTAATACACCATAAATAAAAGCATGACATAAAGCTTTATAATCAGCTGCCTTTGCAACCTGTTTATAATATGAAACACAAACATTATGATCAATATCATCAAATCCTATAACCATCATTCCATTGTTGATTGCTGGAAAGAAATCAACAAGAGTCTTCCATTTAGTGTCATGAAATTGCTTCAATAACTCTAAAGCAGTTTTATTGTCACAACTTTTAGCACCAAAATCATCAAACATTTTAAATGCTTTTAAAAATTTTTCATCATTCATAATAGTAAAATCCTTATTTCTCTTTATAAATTTACTATTTACTACTTTCTTTCTTCTCTCATTATATCACGTTTTTATCAATCTTTCTACAATTTTTTTAATAAAAAATAAAAAAATTTTAAATAGTGACAAAGAGATATAATAAAAAGAGACAAATTGTCTCTTTTTATACAAATTAAAATCATCGAAATTAAGCGATAATTTCCTAATTGAACCTTCTAGTAAAAGTACAATTCGGGTAATTACTACATCCATAGAAATAGGATCCATCCCTTGTGTTTTGTCTTCTAACCATATAGTGGCCACACTTAGGACAAATAATTTGATTTTCAACCATCCTGGTATTACTAGTAATATAGTCGCAATAAGGATAGTTAGTGCAACAATAAAAATTCCTTTTATCTCCTCTTTTTAGTACTAATGTCTTACCTTTACACTTTGGACAGTGATATTTTTTCTCAATTGGAAACTTACTTTCATTACCAATGATGCAATTATCTATTATTTCTTTTACAAATATTGATGGTCTATGTGCATCAACAATTATATAACATTTCGATTTTGTTCTTGTCAAAGCTACATAAAATAGTCTTCTTTCTTCAGAAAATTTATATTCATCCTTCTCACTTAATACTAAATTCAGCACTCTATCATCTTCAATTTTGTTAGGGAAACCATTTGTACAATCATCCGCATTAAGTAAAATAACATACTCATCTTCTAATCCTTTTGAACTATGTACAGTTTTAAATGTTACATTAAAAGTTTCATAAGATAAAAATATTAATTTACCATCTTTTTTGCTATATGTCATTTTATTTATTTTATCTAAATCTTTATTATTTCTACCTAATAACAGTATACTAGCATCACTTTTTTCCTTATATATTTCTTTAAAAATTTCATATAAAGTTAATGTTTTATCTTTATCATAGTAAAAAATTATAACTGGATTATTTAAGTGGATGTCCGATCGTAAATTCTTTTTTATTTGTGCAGGATTTGCGGTAATAAATGGTTCAACAATCTTTTGAAGTTCATAAGAATTTCGATATGTTTTTGTAATATAACTAATTGATGCCATTGGAAAATACTTATCAAAATTTAAAAAGATATTAATATCACATCCAGAAAATCTATAAATAGCCTGCCAATCATCGCCAACAACAAATAATTTAGAACTCCCGTGATACGTCAATGCTTTTAATAATCGCATTCTACTAACTGAAATATCTTGGAATTCATCAACAATAATATATTTATATTTAAAATTATTTAAATCGGACAGGTAATCAATAGCATCATAAATCATATTATCAAAGTCTATTTTATTCTCACTCTTTAATTTTTCATAATAATAATTATAAACATCTTTACAAATATCAATGAAGTATGAAGTTCTATTCTTTTGATATGTTGAAGAAAATACTTGATTTTTAAGTTCATCAAAATAACTATTATTAGCATATTTAGTCTTATAAAGATTTATAAATGTTTTAATAAGTCTAATTAAAGAACTAAAATTATTACCATCATAATTTGATGCTAGTGTATTCATAAAGTCTTTGAAAGTAATTGGCTTTTTAACAATTCCGTATTGTTCTAATTCTTTATCTAAGTTATCAAAAATTGTTCCATCAGAAAACTGGTATGAATAAGTTTCAATACATTTTGTTTCATACTTTTCGTGTACACTCCTTTTCCAAATCATTCCATTGATATATTCTTTTTCTTCTTCTTTAGAAAATTGTGGAGTATTGCCTTCTTCATCTATTCCATAATGTTCATGATATAAATCTTCAAAATCAGTTAATTTAAAGTCAGGTGTATATTGTCTTTTTTCATCTGTACTCGTATCAATTTTATATGAAGCTTCATATTCATAATTAATACCATTAATAAAATAATAATTGGCAATCATTAATTCTTGTACACTTTTTACTTTTTCTTTTTTTAATGTTATTAATTTCTTTTGCTTTAAAGATTCAAAATATTCATATAATTCTTCAAAATGTTCATCTTCATCAATAGGTGTCAAATATAAAGAATAATATATCATTATTGTTTTTGATAAGCCTCTTTTTTCATATAATCCTTTACTAAAATATTCTTCAACTATATGATCATATTGATCATCTATAGTTTGTTTTTTATTCAAAGAACTTTGAATAATTTCTAAACCCAAAGAATGAAATGTTTTAACTTTAATATTAGGATTAATATTTATAATTTTTTTATTTAAGTCTTCACTAGAACTTTTTGAATATGATAAAACTAATATTTCATCTGGATTTATATTTTGCTTTTCAAGTAAATATTTTATTTTTCCACAAATAGTTAAAGTTTTACCACTTCCAGCACCCGCAATTACTAAATTGGAAACATCATCTTGTAAGATACTTTTTCTTTGCTCATCATCTAAACTAAGATTATTGACATTATCAAAAATGCAATCTTTTAAATTAGTGTTTATAAAATTGTTATTTAAAATATCAATAGTTTGTTTAAAGTTATGAAATAATGCGAAATCATAATACTCATTTTTTAAATTAATTTTCTTAAAGCAATTATCAATTTTATTAACTACATCAATTGCTTCTTGTTGATCAATATAATGATTCTTTTTACTTTCATATAAATCACTTAAATAAATATACAATAGATATTGTTCTTTGATATTATCATATTTATCAATAATTTCTTTAATCTTATTTATTTTTTGTTTTATAACTACATCACTAATCTTAAATAGTTTTAAATTATTATAAAGATTATTATATTCATTTATATCATAATGTATTGGAGCCTGAATAATTTCTTTTAAATCCAAATTTAAACTATTTAATTTTAAACTACATTGATTTACAATTTCATTATGTTCATCAATTTGTTTTAATGTATTATTAACTAATTCTTTGATTTTTTTATCATTGCAATTAGTTAATCCTTTTAAATAATTAGTTTCTATTGTAAATAAAGAATAATTATTTATATTTATAAGAATTTTTTTGATTTTTAATTTTACAATTATTTTTTTAATTAAGTTCATTTATTTTCCTCATTAAACTTATTGTATCATTTTTTTATCAAAAAATCTATAATAATTTAATTATTAATAAATATCTTTACTTTTTATAAATATTTATTATTTAACTATTGCTTTTAATAAGATAATATGATAAAATATAGATGTAAGTGTGAAAGCACTTTCCTCTCTTCATTATTATAATATCCTTTCTTTAGATATTAATTATTTTTTTCATTTGAAAAAGACACCGATAGCTACGGTGTCTTTTTTGTTATTTTGTCTTTCTTCACTTTAAAAGCACAAACTCAAAGCAAATATTATAAAAAAATAAAAATTACTATTGCATTTTAAAAAATAATATGATAAAATAAATTGAGATGTGTGAAAGCACTTTCTCTCCTTTCTATTTCTTTTTTCGGTGTGGTATAAGACTACTATTGTTTTATTAATTTGTATGTTTTATTATG
Organism: uncultured Bacilli bacterium; assembly: GCA_934096585.1. Classification (GTDB taxonomy): domain Bacteria; phylum Bacillota_I; class Bacilli_A; order ML615J-28; family CAG-698; genus CAKOMG01. The sequence goes on along the minus strand of CAKOMG010000002.1, from coordinate 202,908 downwards.
ATAAAGAGTATGGCTAAACGCCATACTCTTTGTCTTTTTTTATTAGTTCTATCAAATAATCTTGTGAAAGCAATTTTTAATCATAAGAAATCTTGACAGAGCATTTTTTGTTTTTTTTATAATATTTAATTATTGCATAAAAAATATCTCTTACAATAATGATAAAAAAAGTAATGCTTTATTTGCATTACTTTTTATCTTTTTTTCTATCATATACAAAGTCTTCTAATTCTTTAGTTTCTTTTATAGCTTCAATTCCCCCGCAAATTACCATGCATATAGCAACATCAATCAAAGGACCAAAGACTATCACTATAATCCCCCACAACACATTTTTGTTATTATCATTTCTATTCGCAAATAGAAAGACACTAAGGGCAACACAACCAAAGAATAATAGCATACCTAATATCATAGTAATTATTTTTGTTTTCATTTTTCTTCCTTTACTATTTCCATAAAAGTATTTTTTGCTTTTCCTTCAGGAATTCTTTTCATTACTTCTTTAATTAAATTATCATCATGTACTTTATAAAAAGGATAGGCAATACTACAAGCAATAGCACAAAGTGTATCAGTATCCCCTCCAATTGATACAGTTGTTCTTAGGCAATCTATAAAATCATTAGATATTAAAAAGCAATATATTGCTACAGGAACACTACCTTTACAAGTGACATCAAATGTATAATTTTTAACTAAATTATCATAACAATAATTTAAATCATAATATTTACTTACATACTTTTTTATAAAATCTTTTGTTTTATTATGCCTTGCGTAATAAATACATAAACTTACAACTTCAGCACCAAGAAGTGCATCAGGATGAGAATGTGTGCATCTAGTTACAAGATTAGAATATTTCTTTACTTCTTCTTTGCTTCTTCCTAAATAACCACAAGCACTAACTCGCATAGCACTACCATTACCATAGCTATTATAACTTTCATATTCATCACTAAGTAGAAACTGATAAAATCTATGACCATACCCAACATTAGGATACATTCTTCCCCATTCTTTAATTCCTTTTACAACATCTTTTTCATCTAAAGAACTATGCTTTAAAATGTCATAAATAGCTAAGGTCATAATAGTATCATCAGTCACATGACTATTATCACTAAACAAAGGAAAATCTTTAGTTTTGATATTATTAAATTCATATACTGAACCAACAATATCACCAATTATAGCACCAAGCATATATAAACCTTATATTAATGATTGATCATTAAATATCAATTTAAACTCCATACCTAAAAGTTTCGCTGAAGCTTTACATAGAATCATACGATGCATAAATATCTCTAGATAATCCATAACTGAACTATAATTAGTATCGACAGTGAGTAAAAGTTTTATAACGGTATGCTCATCATTTATTACAAGTTCCGTGTTAATTGCGGAATAATTAACTAAATAATGAATATCATGTTCCTTGCTTCTTGCTCTTGATCTTCTAACATCTGATTTATCCGCAATAATTAAAGCAGCTGCAAGCGGACTAACTGGTACACCGGTACCTTCATCATGATTACCAATAGCGGAAGTGATCATTGCTATCTCACGAGGTGGGAAATGTAAATCACTTAAAATTCTAAAGGCAATTAAAGCACCACTTTGACTATGATCAACACGATTGACAAGATTGCCAATATCATGTAAATAACCCGCAATCTTACCTAGTTCAATAGTTCTTTCATCATACCCTAAAGTCTTTAAAATATATTCTACTCTCTTACTTACTAAAGTAACATGAGGAAAACTATGTTCAGTATATCCAAGTGCTTTTAACGCATTATCTGCTTCTTCAATGTATGTGTTAATTAATTCATTATTTATAATTTCTTTATAAGTCATAATAACCTCCAAAAATTATTATATCATTATTTGTAATTTATATGCACCTTTTATAGTTTTATATCGCATTTTCTTTTCATTTCTTCGAATCTCACTTCAGCTTGGTGTATGTTTGATGAATCTTCAATCGCAATAACTGCAATCTTTGGAATATGATTCTTGTCAAACAAAGTGATATATTCAGCCCTTTCATAAGCAATTTTTCCATCAGCTAACTCATAGCATGTTTCCATACATCCCTTTGGTACGCCATTATTAATGTCATTATAAAACCTTATAAACTCTTCATTTGATGTATCATTAGCACAATTTTGCGTTTTATAATCCGGATAATTAGTCATAACTGCCTTGATACCATGCCTTTTTGCATAACTATCAGGTGAAGTTAAGGTTTTAGATTTGATATCATAATAACATATAATCTTACCAATACTGCTTAAGCTATTGGCAATATTAATTTCTTGTTTTGATAATTCTATAATTTCTTCTTGTTCTTTAAAACGAGTAATGTTTGAATATAATACTAAAAACATTTTTTGTTTTTCAACAACATCATAAAATGGTTTACCAATAATACGAACCCATCTATTTGTTCCATCTTTACATTTGATTCTAAATTCCGAATCAAATGGTTTAAAATCTCTCTTTGCCTCATTTAATACTGGCATTAATTTTTCCAAATCATCTTTATTTATACGTTCAAACTTTACAAGTTCATTGTTATCCAGATTTTCTTCAAAGTCCATTATATTCATAGTTTCATAACTAAAGTATGGCTTTTTTAAACAATTGTCTTTATCTAATGTAAAGACAGCTAGACCAAAAGGTAAATGAGCAATAATATTTTTAGCTTTAGTATTAGCGTTATAACTGTCAGTGCGATCCGATATATAAGTTACAACAGCATCAATTTTATTCCATACAATTGGTTTACGATAAATATAATAATGCCTATTTTTATAATCTTCTTCTGCGGCTGTTTCAATTTTATCAATATTTTCAAAATCAAAGAAAACATCACTTGCTTTTTTACCTTCAACAGGTTCATTGTTTAATTCATATATTTGTCTTGTTATATCGTTCATAAACAATATCTCTTTAGTTACATTATCTGTAACAATTATACCACTATCAATTTCATTTACAATTGATTGATATATTGTAGAATTAATTGAAAGATTACGATAAATGCAATATACTAAAACTTTGTCTTCCTCTTTAATTAACTTACTTTGGCGATTGACCCACATTAACTCCCCATCTTTAGTATAGCATCGATAGTCAATTGTGTCATTACCATATTTTTCAGGATTATCAAATAAGTTTCTACTTTTTTGTTCATCTGTTTTAAAAGTTCTAAACATCGGATTTTTTGCAAATTCTTTTTTAAATTCTTCTTCTGTATATCCACTTAATTCTAATACACCATTCGATATTTCTAAAATATTAGGTTTTCCATTAACAAATTCATATAGTATAGTTCCGCCAAATATTGTATTTCCAAAATTTGACAACTTACTTTGACTGATGTCTAAACTCGCTTTTAAAGTGACATCTTTAGTAATATCAGTACAATATGAATATAAATATTTCTCGTTTTTATCATAGTTTGTTCTCAAATTCACCCATATATAATGTCCATCTTTATGGCGGACTCTATAAGTCATTTCAAAGCCTTGATTTGTAATTGGACACATATAAATAGCATCATATAGTTTCTTAACATCTTTATGGTGTACACATGCGGTAATATCTTCATTAAGTAATTCTTTTAATTCTTGTTTCGTATATCCACGCATTGAGCAATAAACATCATTCACAAAAATAGTTATTAATTTACCATTATCAAATTTACTTTTAATAATACCACATTGAACATTATTAACAACCGATGATAATAGATTATTTAATTCTTCATTATTTCGAATAAGTTTTTGTTCTTTTGTTACATTTTCAAATGCACAATAGAATATATAACTTTTAACTTTTTTTGCTAAAGAGCGAACACGTACATGAACATATATATCCTTATTAAAACCATTTATATAAAAAGTATCGCCTTGTTCGTCATTCATTTCAATAGACTTATCTAGCATCTTTAAGAATCTTTGATATGCTTCTTTTGTTAACAAACGGTCAATATTAGTTTTTCTCCATTCTTCTCTTGTCACACCTATTTCTTCAAAGAATTGATTATTAATACGTAACATTTCAAGTTTATTACTACGATACTCTAAAATAGTTGCTCCACCAATAAAGCTATTAAACAATAATGCTTCTTGAGTTCTAATATCAAGAAAATCAACGCTCTTATCGACTATGTCAACTACACTTTTTTCTGCTTTTTTTACGTTCTTTTGTTTTAATAATAGATCATGATACTCTTCACTTGGCAAAGGTTTAGAGAATAAATAGCCTTGCATCAAGTGACATCCAATACTACTTAAGAAATCTGCTTGCCTTTTTTCTTCTACACCTTCTGCAAGTACAGGTAAATTAATTTGGTTTGCTAATCTAACAATAGATGTTAATATCAATCCGGATTTGCCTATTTCTTCAGTATCACTTAAAAATCCCATATCTAACTTCAATAGATCAAATGGTAAATCCTTAAGAGCAAGTAAAGAAGAATAGCCACTACCAAAATCATCCATTTCTATAATAAATCCCTCTTTTTTTAAGTTGCGAATAATTTTATCAATAATGCTTCTATTTTCCATATAAGCCGATTCCGTTATTTCAATATGGATATCTTTAGGATTTAAATTATATTTATTTAGTGTATTTAAAATTGTACTAATTAAATTATTTGAATACATATCACGTCTAGATATATTTATAGAAATGGAAGGTACATTTAAGCCTTCATCTTTCCATGTTCTGATATAAGAACAAACTCTATCTAAAACGTATTTATCTAGTTCATTTATGAAACCATTTTGTTCAAAAACAGGAATGAATTTATTTGGAGCAATTAATCCTTTTTTAGGAGATAGCCACCTAACTAAGGCTTCTGTTCCAATTATTTCCCCAGTTTCATAATTAAACTGTGGTTGTAAGTAAGGAACGAATTCATTATTTTTTAAAGTTCTATGCATAGAATTAGTTATTTCAACATATTCTAAATGTTTTTGTTTCATTATATTATCATACCATGCGAAATGTTTAGAATAATCATCTTTTATTGAATGAAGGGCAAATAAAGCATTATCGGCACATTTTTCAATTGACATCCCTTTTTCAACTTCCGCAAAACCTAAATTAATGGAAATATAATAATTAGGTAATATTGATTGTGTAAGCTTACTAAACCATTCATACATCTTTTCTTCTTTTCCCTGAATTTGTTTTAGAGTCGTGAAAATAACAAATTGGTCATTGTCAACATAACCAACTATAGAATCCTTTCTTGCTTCTACTGTTTCATGTAAATTTTTTGCAATACCATTAAGTAATGTTTCACATGTTTCAGCTCCATACATTTCATTAAACAATCTAAAATTAATAATGTTAGTTCGACAAATTGCATATTGTTCTTGTTTATTATCTTTAAAGATTTTTTCAGTTTCTAAACAAAAGTCATGGAAAGACGAGAAAAACAAGTTTGATTTATTAGTGCTATCTTTAAAAATCATTTTTACATTCCTTCTTTAAAATTATTTTAGATAATATAAAAAAGCGTAATTTATTATTACGCTAACATTTAATATTTTATCATATTTTGTCACAATTTTCAATTAATTATGTAAATTATTTACACATTTTCTTTTTCGATTTTTTATCATAAATGGCAAGTGAAATAAAGTCATTAATAAGATGGCAATAAAAACTAAACTAGCAAAATATACTGGCCATCCATGATCTAAATTTAAAATTGGTAAGTTTTCCATTGGCGGACGTGACAAATAAAAGAAATTTACAGCATAAATATTTAACACAGAATTTATCCATAACGCTATTACAACACAAACAAGTAATAAAGACATTGTATGCAAATAAGCTTTAAAATCAAGAATAATAATTTTATCAGTTATTAAGTAAATAGCAAAATAAATAATATAGCCGTGAAATAAAAAATATTGATATACTTGAGGAACTGTAAACTCTACACCAACTGTTGGAATAAGTAGTGACATCGTTGCACCAACTAACATTGTTGGGGCCATAAAGCACAATAATATATTTTTTGTTTTTTCACTTTTTACAAAAAATTTTAAAGCAAAAGCAAAAAATATTTGCATTGAACATAAGTGAAAAGGTAAACTACCAGGATCTAAATATACACCAGTAATACCAGACTTTGTTGTTACTTCTAAATCCATATTTGATAATATCTTTACGACTTCCGAAATCATCATTACACCTAATAAAATATTTAAATTAGCGTTAAATGATAATTTGTATTTTTTATTAACTATTATCATTGTACCAATTAAAACGGCAACAATAAATAACCATATAAAATGGTTTAATGAAAACATATTTTATTCTCCTTTTAATGATAAATATTATAACAAAAAAAGAGGGGAAAGTCAATTTATAAAGATGGTGATCCAATAAAATCTTTTTGTTTAACTTGAAAATAAAAAATACATATTATTCCCGCGATAAGTAATAAGCTACCAATTAGCTTAATATTATATAATTTTTTATTATTTGCATTTTTTAAAGCATAATAATTTCTAATGGCAAAATATAAATAAATAATGAATGTTGTAAATATTGTCACTTCGAATATTTTGTTTGCTTTTTTCTTCACATTTGTATCGTTTGTCATTATATACTTTATTTCTTCATTATCACCAACAATATTAATAATACAAATGGAAGCAAATATAATCCATAACATATTTTCAAAATTTAATCTATTAATTTCTTCATTCATATTATATTATATAAAAAAAGATGCTAATTAATGCATCTTTTTCTTTAAAGAAAATAATTGTAAAGCACATAATGTTTTAGCATCTTTAATTTCATGGTTTAATACCATTTCATTAATTTCATTCATAGTGACAAATTTATAATTTAATGCTTCATTTTCATCTAATGATTGTTTTGTCTTAACTAAATCTTTAGCATAATATAAACAAATTACTTCATCAGTATAAGCACAACTTGGATACATTTCACCTAAATATTCAATAGTACTAGCACGATATCCTATTTCTTCTTCTAATTCACGAAGAGCTGCTGTTGTTAAGTCTTCCCCTGGATCTACTTTTCCTGCAGGGAATTCAATTACTACTTCATCATATGGATAACGATATTGTTCTTCTATTGCATATTTTCCATCTAACTCAGCTAGAATGCAAACAGCTTTACAATGTTTTATAACTTCACGATATGATTCATGTCCATTAGGGCATAATACTTTGTCTTTATAAAGGTCTAAAATCTTACCTTTATAGATTAATTCTGAGGAAATTCTTTTTTCTTTTAGTTTCATATTTTCACCTTTTTTTAATAAAAGGGTCTCACTAGGAAACCCTTTGTTTTGATACTAGAAATCAACTTCTGTATCGTAATAGCAGCACTTAAGAAGCTTTTCCATTTCTTCTTGTGTTGGGATACGAGGGTTAGATCCTGTACATGCATCACCAATTGCGTTTTTGGCAATTTCTGGTAATCTTTCTAGGAATACATTTTCAGGAACAAATCCTTGTTCAGTTGGATAACTATCAGGGCCATAGTTTTTAATGCAATGAGGAATATTTAATTCATCATTCATTCTTCTTAATTCTTTAATTAATAAAGCAACTTTTTCTTGATCTGAAGATCCACCTAAATTCATGTAATCAGCGATTTCACCATAACGTTTTAATGCTTCAGGGTTTTTAGCATTGAATGCAATAACCTTTGGTAAGTACATAGCATTAGCAGCACCATGAATGATGTGAGCTCCGTAATCAGCGAATACAGCACCAGTCTTGTGAGCCATTGAGTGTACGATTCCAAGTAATGCATTAGAGAATGCCATACCAGCTAAACATTGAGCATCATGCATAGCATCACGTTCTGGCATTTCACCATTATATGATTTAATTAAATCTTTTTGAATCATTTTAATTGCGAAAATCGCAAGAGGATCAGAATATGCACAATGAGCAGTAGATACATAAGCTTCTACAGCATGTGTCATAGCATCCATACCAGTATGAGCAACAAGTTTCTTAGGCATTGTTTCAGCAAGTTCTGGATCAACGATTGCAACATCTGGAGTAATTTCAAAGTCAGCGATAGGGTATTTGATACCTTTTTTATAATCAGTAATAATTGAGAAAGCAGTAACTTCTGTAGCAGTTCCTGAAGTAGATGATACAGCACAGAAATGAGCTTTAGTTCTTAATTTTGGAAGACCAAAAACTTTACACATATCTTCAAATGTTACTTCTGGATATTCATATTTGATCCACATAGCTTTTGCAGCATCAATTGGTGAACCACCACCAATAGCAACAATCCAGTCAGGTTGGAAATCAAGCATTTTTTGTGCTCCATTCATTACTGTTTCAACAGATGGATCGGGTTCAATTCCATCTATAATAGCAACTTCCATTCCTGCTTCTTTTAGGTATTGTTCAGCACGATCAAGAAAACCAAATTTTTTCATGCTTCCGCCACCAACACAAATAACAGCTCTAGTTCCTTTTAAAGTCTTAAGAGCTTCTAATGAGCCTTTTCCATGATAAAGGTCTCTAGGTAAAGTAAATCTAAACATTCAAACTTCCTCCTTTGAATACTCTTTTATTATACTACAAAAGTGTTTTCAAAGTCAATCGATACAACTATATCGATATTAAAATATCATATATCAAATCTGATATATTAATATACAACTAGTTCTTTTTGAGTTTTAAAAATATATTTAACTGCTCCTACCATCATTATAGCTACAGCAACAATCCAAGCAAGTGAATCCGCAAATGCAAGTCCTAATACTGATGCACTATTTGCATTAATATTAATTGGTCCCCCATTGATTAAGTTTGGTAAAATTAAACAAATGGCAGTTCTAGCAATTAACTCACCAATTCCAGCAAGTAATGGATACATGGCTTTTCCAATGCCTTGTAAAGAGTTTCTTAAGACAAACAATACACCAAGGAAATAATAAAGTGACAAATCACAATATAAATATCTATTGCCATAAAATATGGTCATATCATTAATTTTATCTTCTGAATAAAAAATATGTAAATAAGTACCATCAATTGTAAGTAACATACCGATACCACCAAAAATTATAAACTCAATAAAAACAATTAATAAAGCTTCAAGTACGCCTTTTTTAATTCTTCCCTTTTCATTAGCTCCGTTGTTTTGTCCACAGAATGAAATCATTGCTGTTCCAATAGCACTAAATGGACACATTAAAAAGTTATTTAGTTTTGTAGCGGCACCAAAACCATTTTGAGCATAAGATACTACTACTGTTCCGTCAATTGTAGTGTCAAATCTTACAATTACTGCTTGCATAACGATAAGACCTATTGCCAAAATAGAGAATTGGAAAGCAAGTGGTAATCCTAATTTTAAGTGATCCATTGTAAATTTAAAATCACTTTTAAAATAACTAAAATTTAATCTAAACTTTGGATATTTTTTAAATGTATAAATGAAACAACCAATTGCGGAAATGAGCTGAGCAATTACCGTTGCAATTGCGGCACCAGCAACTCCCCACTTAAATGCAACAATAAATGTAATATCTAGGATAATATTTAAAATCGCTGAAATAATTAAAAAGATTAATGGTGTAACAGAGTCCCCCACACTTCTTAAAAATGAACAAATTAAATTATAAAATATTTGTGCAATTGTTCCTAAAAATATAATCATTACATAAGTATATGCGGATTTATATATTTCATTTTGTACGGGATTACTAGAAGGTGTTAATCCAATCATTTTCAGTAATGGGTTAACCATTAAGCATGCTATAATTGTTAAGATAATACTAATAATGAGTGATAATTTAATTTGTAATGCAAATGATTTTTTTACTCCTTCTTCATCATTTTGACCAATTAGACTTGATGAGATAACTGAAAATCCTGCTGTACAACCAAACGCAAATTGTAAAACTATAAATGTTATATTTCCAGTATTGTTTACTCCAGCAACTTGATTAGCATTTAAAAACTGCCCACAAATGCTAGCATCAGCTATAGTATAGATTTGTTGGAAAATGTAGCTCAAAAGTATTGGTATAGAAAATAAAAGAATTGATTTCCAAATAACACCTTTTGTTAAATCAATTGGTTTAAATAATTTTTTTAACATATATTACCACCTTAAAAATATTTTACACAATATTTTATTACTTATTAATTAATTTGTAAATAAGAAAGTATTTGAACACGATTTCAAGTAAGTAATGTTTTTCACTTTCATTTAATGTTATTTAATTACTTTTTTAAATAAAAATTTATACTTCTTGCTTTTTCGTGCAATATTGGGCTTTTAAAACTTGCTTTTTCGTGCAAAATTGAGCTTTTAAAACTTGCTTTTTCGTGCAAAAATTAATGTATAAAACTTGCTTTTTCGTGCACAATATGTTATAATAAAAATAGTTAAGGAAGTGATTATAGTTATGGCACTAAAAAGAAAAATTTATCAAAATCTTTTAAACTGGAAAAACAGCAGTAAAGGATCAACTGCAATAATGATAGATGGAGCACGACGTGTAGGTAAAAGTTATGTCGCTGAAGAATTTGCTAAAAACGAATATAAAAGTTATATAATTATTGATTTTGCTAATATATCACCAGAAATTGAAAAATTATTTATTTATGAAAGATATGATCTAAACTTCTTCTTTCAAAAATTAATGGCATTCTATGGAACGCAACTTTATCCAAGAGAATCAATTATTATTTTTGATGAGGTCCAACAATTTCCAATTGCTCGACAATTTATTAAATATCTCGTCGCTGATGGAAGATATGATTATCTAGAAACTGGATCTTTAATACGTTTAAAAAAGAATACACAAAATATTGTTATACCTTCTGAGGAAGAACATATTGAAATGTTTCCTTTAGATTTTGAAGAATTCCTATGGGCATTAGGTGATACAGTTACTATCCCATTATTAAAAGAATGTTTTGGCAAAAGAATACCATTAGGTGATGGTGTACATCGTAAAATAATGAATACATTTAAAGAGTATATGCTTGTTGGAGGAATGCCTCAAGCGATACTTGCCTACCTTCCTGATAAAAATTTTGAACGTGCAGATTATGTTAAACGTACAATCATAAATTTGTATCGTGAAGATATAACAAAATTCGCAGAAGGATATGAAGATAAGGTTTATGCAATATTTGATAATATCCCTTCACAACTTTCTAAAAAAGAAAAGAAATATAAAATAAGTTCTTTAGGAAAAGAAGCACGCTTTAGAACATATGAAGATTCATTTATTTGGCTTAATGAAGCTATGATAATTAATCAATGTTTTAACGCTACTGATCCTACTATAGGGCTTGCTCTTAGTGCTGATCACGCCACACAAAAATGTTATATGGGAGATACAGGTTTACTTGTAACACTTGCCTTTATGGATTCTTCTTTCACTAACAATGATCTATATAAATCAATTTTATTTGATCATTTAAATATTAACGAAGGAATGTTAATGGAAAATATAGTAGCTCAAATGTTAAGAAGGAATGGGCATAAGCTTTACTTCTATTCAAGAAATGATCCTTCTAATAGAGAGAATCATATGGAAATTGATTTTTTGATTTCAAAAGATAAAAAAATTTCACCAATTGAAGTGAAATCAAATAAATATCAAAAACATTCATCATTAGACAAATTTATGACAAAATTTAAAGGCAGATACAAAGAGCCATATATTTTATATACAAAAGATTTAATGATAAAAGATGGTATTATTCATTTGCCTATATATATGACAATATTCTTATAAAAAAAGAACTAGCAAAGCTAGTTCCTTTTTTTTACTCTCCAGTTGAAGGATTATTACTTTCAACTAATGCATCGACTAAAGCTCCGATTTGTGTAACAAATTCATCTTTAGTTTGGAATGTCATTTCCATGCCTTCACCTAAAACTAATGTTAGTGGGAATGCTTGTGCATTATCAAGTAATGTACCTAAATCATTAACTAATGTTTTAACTAATTCAGCATTTTCAGTAGTGAAAAATCCATAAATAACATCAAAGTTATCTGAACCAATTCCGTATACAAATTCTTCAATACCCATTTTCTTAACATATTCAACGAATGCTTTTACAACAACTAATAAATCATTATAAACAGCTTTCATATCTTCTTCTTTTGCATTTGCAAAGAATGTTAAGAATTGTCTAGCCATTCCTTCAGGAATGATTGTAGTTTTAACTAAAACTTTTAATACATCTTGAATATCTTTTGCTGTTACATCAGCTTGAGCTTTTAGAGCATCTACTAATGCAGTAGCAAGTGGTACTAAGTCGCTAAGGTTAGTTAATGTTACAGTTGAATCTTCATAATAATAACTTACAGCACCATTAGAATCAACGTCATTAATTGTTACAGATAATTGCTTAATAACTACTGCGTTTGCTTCTTTTGAAACTTCTTTAATAACATAAGCATTACCAAGTTCATAGTTATCTGGGAAACTAATTCCGTATGCTTCTATAATTTTACTTAAATATGGATTATTTGCAATTTCTGTAGATGCTACATAATCATAACCAGTATTTGAAACTTCATCAACCATTAAATTAAGTGCTTTAACAATACTATCAATGTTATTATCATCTTTTACAAAGTTACCTAAAACATTTAATAAGTTATTAACAAGTTTAGCAATATTATCGCCTAATGCTTTATAATCATCATCAGTTAATCCTAAGAATTCTTTTAATGTTTTTGCTGTTGCAGGATCTGATGCAACAAGTTTACCATAAACTAATTCGGCAACATTAATTAAATCTTGACCTTTAATATCAACAGTTGGAATCTTACCTTTTAATCCATTTAATACGATATAAGCAATAACTTGAACATTATTTTCATATTTAAATGCTTCAGTTAATAATTCTTCAGTAATGAAATCTAAACTCTTTAATGCATTTGCTATTTCTTTATTAATTGTCTTAGCAAGTTCATTCATATCTATTACTGATAAAGCTTCTTCTAATTTATCAAATACTTCTTTAATATTGATTCCTTCGTAATCTGCTTCTTCAAATAATGGAGCAGCTACTGGAAGCCAATCTTTTAAGAATGTTAATATAACTGCTAAATCTTCATCAGCAATTGGATTATCAAGTAAAGCTTTAACAATTGAATTTTTAATTTCAACAACTAATTTTGGATTATTCTTAATGCTTCCTTCAGTAATTAATTTAACAAGTTGAGGAATTACTTTTAATGATAATCTGTTATAAACATTAACACCTTGACATAAGATATGTCCTAATGCTACTGCAATTTCACAATCATTACGAACTAATAAAGCAGCTGTATCATCAATGATTTTTGCAAACTTTTCATCAGTAAATAATGATTTTAATTCCTCTAAGAATATTTGTGCATAGTAATCAGCAAATACTGTCATACCAACAATTTTGTCTTTATCTAAACTTGATACACTAAATAATAAAGTCAAAAGAACAGTTTGTGCATCTTTTTCTTCACTTTCAACAAGTGGATCAATAACTGTCTTTAGTGTTTCAATATCAACACCATATTCATATGCTTTAAAACATGCTGTTTGTAACATTTTAGCTTGTCTATCAAAAGCATCTTTATCCTCTGCTTTATCTCTAGTTCCAAGAATAGTAGCAACAGAATAATCAGTCATTGCTTCTTTGTCACTAGCAGCAGTGCCTGTAAAACTTTTGGCATCAGAATCAGGAGATGTTGTATATCCATCAGCTAATGCTTTTACAGTAAAGCTAAAATCTTTTTTCAAATCTTTTACTTGGTAACTATTTGTTGTTACAACAAATGATTCACCATTGATTGTTACAATATAAGATGTTGCATTTTCAACTTCATTCCACGTAATGTAACCTTCTTCAGAAATTGCTACATTTGTTGGGGCTGTCAACACTTTTGGTTCATCTTTAACGCAGCCATATAAAGTAAGTAAGGCTAAAACTGCGATAAAGAAACTTAAAATCTTTTTCATTTTTCTCTCCTTATACACTATTATTATACTAAAAAAAGTCTAAAAAGTAAAGGGCATTGTCATCAAAAAATAATAATTGGGTAATCATTCCCATTCAATTGTAGCAACAGGTTTTGGAGATAAATCATATAATACACGATTAACGCCTTTAACTTCTGTTGTAATACGTTTTGTAATTTTATTTAAAAGTTCATATGGTATTTCTTCAATGGTTGCTTCCATAGCATCTGTTGTGTTGATTGCTCTAATAACAACAAACCATTCATATGTTCTTAAACCATTCTTTACACCAGTTGATTTAAAATCAGGAACGATTGTAAAGTATTGCCATACTTTTTTATCCAACCCCGCATTTTTAAATTCTTCTCTTAAAATAGCATCTGATTCACGAACTGCTTCAAGTCGATCTCTTGTGATTGCACCAACACATCTAACACCTAATCCAGGTCCAGGGAATGGTTGACGATTAACCATACTATCAGGTAAGCCCAAAGTTTTGCCAACTACTCTTACTTCATCTTTAAATAAAAACTTTAATGGTTCAACAAGTTCAAGATTAAATTTTTCTGGAAGTCCACCAACATTATGATGAGATTTTACAGGTCCACTTTCTAAAATGTCAGGATAAATTGTTCCTTGGCCTAAGAATTTAATATCTTTCATAGACTCTGCAACTTCTTCAAATACTTCGATAAACTCTTTTCCTATAATTTTTCTTTTTTGTTCAGGATCACTGACATTAGCTAATTTATCTAAAAAACGATCTGTTGCATCAATATATAATAAATTAGCATTCATTTGATTTTTAAATACTTCAATTACTTGTTCAGGTTCACCCTTTCTAAGTAATCCATGATTAACATGTACACATACTAAATGACTTCCAATTGCTTTAATTAATAATGCGGCAACTACTGATGAATCAACTCCACCAGATAAAGCAAGTAATACTTTACCATCTTTAACTTGTTCTTTAATTAACTCTATTTGTTCATTTATAAATTTTGTTGCTAAAACTTCATTTGTAATTCTTTTCATATTTTCAGGTCTTTTGTTATTCATTGTTATATCTCCTTATTTTGTATAGTTTGGTGATTCTTTTGTTATTTCAATATCATGAGGATGTGACTCCTTAAGTCCTGCACTAGTTATTTTAACAAATACTGCTTTTTCTTGTAATGCTTTAATATCCTGTGCTCCACAATAACCCATACCAGAACGTATACCACCACATAATTGATATACTGTATCAGCAAGTTCGCCTTTGTAAGCAACTCTTCCTTCAATTCCTTCGGGAACTAATTTTTTAGCTTCTGTACCATTCTTTTGGAAGTATCTATCAGCAGAACCCCTCTTCATAGCTACTAATGATCCCATTCCAACGTATGTTTTAAATCTACGACCTTGATATATAATTTCTTCACCAGGAGCTTCTTTGCATCCCGCAAACAATGAACCTAACATAACACAATCTGCACCAACTGCTAATGCCTTAACAATATCACCAGAATATTTGATACCACCATCCGCAATAACGCAAATACCTTTTTCTTTAGCAACAAGGGAAACATCTTCAACAGCTGTAAGTTGAGGCATACCTACTCCTGCAACAACTCTTGTTGTACAAATACTTCCAGGACCAATACCAACCTTTAAGCAATCTACTCCTGCTTCAATTAAATCGATAGCAGCTTCTTTAGTTACAATATTACCCGCAATAATAGGTAGGTTTGGAAATTTATTTCTAATTTCTTTAACAAGTTTAATAACATTATCACTATGCCCATGAGCAGAATCAATAGTAATAACATCAACACCATTCTTAACTAATGCTTCAACCCTTTCTAATGAGTTATTGGCAACACCTATTGCTGCACCAACTCTTAAACGACCTTGTTCATCTTTACAAGCATTTGGATAGTTTTTGGCATTATCAATATCTTTAGATGTAATTAATCCACATAATACATTATCATCATTTACAATTGGAAGTTTTTCAATACGATGTTCCCATAATATTTGTTTAGCTTCTTCTAATGTAATTCCTGGTTTTGCAGTTATTAGATTATCTTTAGTCATTACATCTTTAATTTTCATAGAGTTTGATTCAATATATTTTAAATCACGATTAGTAACAATACCGATTAAATGATTTTCATCATCTACTACAGGTAGTCCTGAAATTTTATAATTAGCAAGTAATTGTTCAGCTTCCTCAACTGTTGAAGAAACATGTAAAGTGATAGGATTAGAAATCATTCCTGATTCATTTCTTTTAACTATTTCAACTTGAGATGCTTGTTCAGCAATACTCATGTTTTTATGAATAAATCCTATTCCCCCTTCTCTTGCTAAAGCTATTGCAAGCTTAGCTTCAGTAACTGTATCCATAGCAGCAGATACAATTGGAATGTTTAAATAAATGTTTTTCGCAAGTCTTGTACGCAATGATACATCTGATGGAACTACAGATGATTTTTGCGGAACTAATAATACATCATCAAATGTTAATCCAGTTGGCAAATCTTTTATAAGCATATCGTTCTCCTTTTGCCTATTATAGCAAAAAAAATATGTCATAGCAATTAGTAAACGCCTTCAAATTATAAACAAATAATCTATGGCTTTTTGCCATAGATTATCCTTTTTTATTCAATTGGAATTTGAATTTCTGATAAGTAATCCTCTTCCTTTTCTTTGTTCCAACAACCATCTATATAACATTCTCTTGGAAGTTCTTTCATTTTTAAATTATGTTCTTCCATATATTTAAAAAGAAAAGAGTATATATTTGGAAATACTGAATAACTTCCTTTATGCATAATTGAAACTACTTTTACAGCTGGTAATACTTTAAACTTTATTCTTTCTGTTTCTTTTCCTTTTTCTTTAACTTTTTCTGTATATCTAATTTTAATGTTTTTATCAGTTGGTTTACCATCCAAGTAACTGATAAAACAATAATCATCACACAATAGTTTTGGATTAGAAATAGCTACTTCTTTTCCCACACTTAATACAAAATCATTAATTTCAGAATAATCATTAATTACACCTTCGCTATAATACACTGTACATTCATTAACATTTTTAATTATTACTTCTTGCTTCATTTTATTACTCTCCATTATAATACTGATTTTTTGAAGTTGATGATTATAGTTTATAATGGCATCTTCAATTTCTTTTTTTCTTTTAGATAGTACTAAATTAAAATCTTCACCTTTATTAATAAGTTTAATATCTTTAATTGATAGGCCTAGTTCTCTTAAAGATATAATTTTAGAAATATCATCTAACTTAGATGCATCATAATAGCGATACTTAGTCTCCTTATCCACAAATGAAGGTTTAATTAAGCCAACTCTTTCATAATATCTAATTGTTTTAATTGTCGTTTTAGAAAGTATTGAAAACTCACCAATTCTAAACATCATTTCACCACCTTACTTTATCATTATATTATATTCCCTAAGGGGAGAGTCAATATTTTTAATATATATTTTTAAAATATATCATTTTTTCTTTAAAATCAAATCTATCAATTCGATAATTATAATCTTCTATTTGATTATAATATGCAATCATTTGATAATCAAATTCTTGATTAATAATATCATTTACTTTATCAAATGATAATTCTAAAATATTATTTTTATTTAAATAATCATTTATTTTTTTATAATTATTTTTAATTAAATCAATATTACTAAAAATAGAATCTTCTAGCAGTAAACTTCTTACAATTTGTTTTATATCATTAATATTATTATTGTGTCTATAGATTATATAGATTAATGATTTTAAATCATTGTGATAATGATATTTAGTTATAGCAATATCCTTTAATTTTTCATCAGTCAAAAAGAAAGGAGCAATATAATCAATTATATCCTTTTCACTTTTATAACCTAGTAATTCTTTTTTAACATTTATTAATAGATAGTTGCCTTCTTCATTGTAATTATCTTTAATTATAAAATCTTTTGAAGATATAAATTCTTCTATCAAATCATTAAACACTGGTTTTTCATCAACTAATGTATAAAAGCGGATATCTCCATAGTCATTTAGTCTATTTAAACCTATGGTTCTAGAAAGATCAAACACAGTATCAAATGATATGTTTTTACATTTCAATGGATCAAGACATAAATATACAGTATTGTTTTCACACAATTTAAATAATGATGGAATTGCTTCAATAAATTCTTGATTATTTTTATAAAATATTTTATCACTTTTGTTTATCAAAACAAATTCAGGCATGCTATTAAATTCTAAATATAGTCTTTTTTTCACAATTTTTCTCTTTCTACTATATACAAACATAACTATTTTTAAACAGTTATTTCCTATTTGTTTATTAATTATTAATTATATTTTTGCTATTTTTTTATCATTATACTATATAAATATTTTTTTTACAATAGTTTAGTAAATAAAAAATCATGTTTTTTAAACATGACTTTTATTTATCTTGTCCAGTATTCTTGTGAATAATAATTTAACTCATAAGAATCTTGATAGTATTTTTTAATTCTCTTTCTTATTATATATAGAACATTAAGATAAAGTTATTGTTTCTCTTATTATATATAGTTAGTTTCCAAATGAACTTGTCTAACTATCTACAAACATCTTTTCTATAATATTAGATCCCACCACTTTACGTTAATAATTTATATTTATGGTAAAAAGTCTAGTAAAGTAACTTTCATCTTCTAATTATTAGGTATATCTAATGCACAAAAATCTTTATTTTAGTATTGTAAAAAAAGGACTTTGTCAATAAACTGAAGAGCTTAAGAATTAATCTTAAGCTCTTTTTTTATTCTTCTATTAATTTAAAATTACCAATATAAGCAAGTAAAGTTAGAGCTTGTAAAAATTGGCAAATACATCTACTTATATAACTTGGTTGATCACTTTTACAGTGGAATATTATATGTTCATCAACTAATTCTAAATCAAAGCTATTTAAGATAGAACCTATTTCTTTGATATAATTCTTATAATCCACTCCGATTTCATCATAATAATTAAATATATATTTGCAATCATTAAATATTGGCAGTCCAAGTTCATCAAAGGATACATGCATTCCTAACCACTCTGAATAACCAGGTATTACATAAGGCATAAACATAAAACCACTTGTGCCATCCATCATTTCTTTTACAACAACTTCATTATTATATATTGTTTTAATATCATTAATATTCATAAACTAACCTCATAATGAAATTATATCATAATAGATTTCTTATGTCAAATTGATAATTTAGCTATTTTACCCCTTTTTTTTCAATATTCAATCTTTTGCTATAAGGAAGTAACTCTCCATAATGGTTAATAGACAATACCCTTTTATCTTTTGATACTTCATCAATTACATCAGTTATTTTTTTAGCATTAATAGAATAAATATTTTCATTCATGTCATCTAAAAATAATACTTTACTTTCCAAAATAATTACTCTAGCTATATTGAATAAAGTTAGTTCGCCAGTTGAATAATCAATATTTTTTTGGTACAAATATTTTTTCCATAACCCACCTTAATTACAAATAAGCAGGCTCTTAAGCCTGCTTATCCGTTTTTAGTTGATTAAATTCTAACATTTAAGTTATTTTGTTTTGATATATCCTTCCATTAGTGAAATATAGCCACCTGTTGACGAATCCTTAAATACTTTATCCAAAGTAATACGAACTTTACCATCGACAGGAATTGCAAAACCACTTGGAGATTTAGTAAAACCACTTGCATTAGTATCTTCAACTTCAATGTTTGTAATCGTAGCTTCGCCCACTTTTGTGCCCGAACGATTATAAACTTCAACAGTTAGTCCAACCTTGAAATATCCTTTTGAAACAGTAGTTGTCAACCATGTTTCTGCTGCGGTATATCTCACATTTGCGATCAAACCAGATTTACCCAGAGTCAGAGGGTTGTACTCGACAACAGTAATTTCAACAGTTGATATATACGAATATTTAGAAACAATTTTATAGTTTTCCATATTAGCGCCAGTAATGTTTCCTATTTTCAGGAAGAAACAATCAATTGTTACTTGCTTTTTCTGGTTAGGAACGAAATAGTAAACACTATTGTTTTTTTCTACTGTTTGTAACCCTGCTTTTTCATTATCAAGCCAAAGTTCAATTCTTTGATATTCGATAAGATCCTTGTATGTTCTAAGTATAAATGTCTTGCCTTTATCAAGCGACTCATTGTTTTGATTTTGACCATAGCCAAGTTCAAGTACGAACTCATATGGTTTGATTGTGAAAGTTTTAATGTCGGATACAGTTTCTGCCCATTCTTCTGTTCCTTTTATACCAATACGGTATTCATATTCGCTAGCGTTCTTTGGAATATATATGTCTGTAACTTTTGTATAGACTTCTTCTCCTTTTCTACGGAACTCAACATATTGTTCGCCATCAGACATAGTCGTAAGATTCTCTACACCTTCAATTGTACTGGCCCCTATTTTGTTAACAAGTAAATCAAATGTAAAGTTTGAAACAGGTTTGTTGTCATACGTTTTACCCTCAAAGTTCCTAACAGTAATACTTCTTTCTTTCAAATTCACGATGAAATAAACATATGATGTTGCTTTAAAATTATAGTTTGTGCCTTCATCATATTTTATACGCACGCGGTAATTACCAGCACGCTCTCTTATTCTTTCAATTCCACGATTGATTGGACCCCACATACCATTTTCCACTTCCATTTCCCAACTGATAGACATTTCGCCATAACCAGTTCCGATTTCAACGTAGTCGGTTGTTGGTTCTGGAATATTAGTTGCACCAACAAAGAAAGTATTTGTAAATGCTTCTAAATTATTGATTTCAAAATTGACAATCTCTGCTTTGATAATTGTTGCATTAACATCTTCTTTGGCAAGACTATAGTTAACAGCATCTTTTCCAGTAAGTTCAACGCTTTGAACAGCTGCGCCAACATTGGCACTATCCATTGTTATAGTAAATGTTACTTCGTCTCCTTCAAGCAGTTCCCAAGGAGTACCTGTAATAATATTTGAATTATTGTATTCTTGTTCCCAATCATCAACATAGATTTGAATAGGAGTTATACTTGCAACGACCTTTGCTTTGTCAAGTACGTAATTTTCTTTATTTGCGCCTTCAAGCGTAACTTCTTGGATGGTTGCTCCAACGTTTTTGCTTGTCATCGTAATTGTAGCAGTAACAGTTTCACCATCAATAACACCAACAAGATTTGCTGGAATAGTTGTAGTACCGTCATACTCTTTTGTTGCTACTTCTACGGTAAGTTCCTTCTTTGCAATTGTAAAGTCGAAAGTTTTTGATGTGCCTTTCCATTCTGCTGTAGCTACTACGCTAACTTTTACAGTATACTCACCAGCATTCATTGGAGCTGTTGCGATATACGTATTGTCATCAGCATCTTTATTCTTAAAAGTGATTGTAACTTCGCCGTTACCATTGAATGCGAATTTGTCGGAAACATCAATTACTTTTCCGTCATATGTTTTATCTAGAGTTTTACCATCTACAAGATTGATTTCATTTTCTTTTGCTCCAAGAGCATTTATTGATTCTTTCTTTTCAAAACCACACACTGTACAAGTAAAAGTTCTTTCACCAACTACACCATAATCTGCTGGTTTTGTTTCTACACCTTCATCAAAAACATGTACTGCAAAATCTTTTTTCATTACAGCATGTGTAGGAACCTTTGCATCACAACTTGATTCATGCCAGTGACCTGATTCATCTTTTTTCCATTCTTCACTATAAGTGTGAGTTCCAGTATTGGCTATTGTCCTTTCAGTTTCATATCCACATTCACATACACCTTTTTCAACTTTGTCTATGTGAACACCTGCAGGAGTTTTTTCTGTCCATGTAAGCTCATGTGGAAGTTTCTCTGTAATATCTGTATGTTTCTTTTTGATACATTCATGCCAGTGGCCTGTTTCATCAAACTTCCATTCGTCTGAGTACTTGTGTTTTTCCCCACACGCTGTGAAAAAAGCAATTGTCAACACTAATGCTAACATTACGATAATTGATTTTCTTTTCATAGTTCTTCTCCTTTTATAAATAAATTAATCTATTTTAAATCACAAAAATCAGTGATTTAAAGCTTTGGTTTTTTTATTGTTTTTTATTGATCACTACTTTAATTGCGGCGATTAAATCTGCAAATTTTTTCTTCTTGAATACAAACCAGAATATCGCAAAACCAATAATTCCTGTTCCTACCAAGCTTCCAATTATTATGCCCGCAATCGCTCCCCCAGTTAGTCCATCCTTTTCAGTCTCTGGTGCATCTTCATATACTGCTGTAAGCAATGTATTCTCCGTCACTGTGAAAGTATATTCAGCGTCTGTACTTACAATATTTCCGCTTCCATCCCTCCAACCCCTAAATACTTTTCCTTTTACCGGTTTATCAGCTCTGATTGTAATAGTTTCACCTATTGTCATTCTGCCGCCACCATCACCACCAACCACATTAACTTCTACTTTTACGAGTTTTTTGATTGTAATATCAGCAATCTCAATGCCGTTTTCGTCGAAATGTTTTTTACAGAAATCGCAATCTTTGTGTCCTTTTACACCTTCCATTTCTTCAGTTGCAGGAACTTCAGCCACCCAAATACCAAAGCGGTGTGCTTTTGGAATTATAAGTTTACTGTCGTCTGTAATTGGCTTTGTTGCTAATTCATCTTCAAATTTTGCTTCACAACCTTCGCATTTGTAATATGATTTAGTGCCTTCTTTCATACATGTTGCTTCTACTTCAGGAATAAGTATAGTATTATGTATAGTGTGTCCAAGTGCACGCGCAATTACGTAACCGCAATCAAGGCATTTTACAGCATAGTCTTCAGTAGCTCCAACTCTGTCAGGTCGATGCGCAACAATATCTTTTTTCATATCACAATTTTTACACTCATGGTAATGATTATCTTTATCAGCTGACCATTTCATCTTGAAATCATGCATTATTGTTTCTTCCTCTTTAATTTCTTTGCTATACGCTGCATCTGCAAAGAGTTTTCTACAATCCTCACGCTGACATTGATAATAGGCTATTTTTCCATCTTTACCATCAGAACAAGGCTTTTCCTCATAATATTTACACATATGTCCTTTAGGGATAATTGCACTTTTATCATTCCACGGTATAGTATGAGCATCATCCAAAAATTCTTTTCCACAATCTTCACAAGCATACTTGTTTTTTATACCATCTTCGGTGCAGGTTGGCATCCTTTCCTCTTCTTTTAATGTCACCGTTTCATGCATACATTCAATGGCTCTCTGCGTTTGAATGGTAAGTTTAAGCTCCGTCAAATCTGCATTTAGAGTTTGTATCACAATTCTACTTCCTTCAGGAATTTTGATGTCGCATAACCAATTTTCATAAGATACCATTGCTTCCCTACTTTGAAACAACATACCTTGCGGTGCTTTTATCGTTAAAGCAATCTCTAATGGCGTGTTATATATAATCTTGTTGTTATCCAATGGTCCGATACTGTCAATTGTAAACTCATATCCGTTTTTTTCAACGATATTCAACCTGTCTACAGTACTATCTGCAATTGGTTGCGAAAAATCAATGTCAACAGATTGCACCACACTATCGATGCGAAGTAACACAAGCACAACCAATCTTCCATCACTTTCTCTTATCTCTTGTTTTAATAATTCGCCTCGTGTCAAAGTTATTTTCATTTCGCCAATGTTTTCAAGAAATTCGCAGTTTGTTTGAGGTTCAAACACATAATACATTACGAAATTTTCTTTAATGCGCTCTGTTTCAAAGTTATAATAACCCCAAGAATTAACATTTCCGTCTCGAGATGGTGAACCTTTATGATAATAAATTCCCATATCTACGATACTACCTTTGATAATTCCCGGATAAAACATCGACTTGAATATCATTCCTTTATAAAATTCTGGTACATCAATTATAATATCTTTTATATACTTATCAGACTTACATTCTGTGCAAATTCCGTCCACGAAATTATGATTCTTAAGATTTCCATATACACAGCCACATTCATCTCCATTAGGATCTTTATAAGTGCATATTGCACGCTCTTGACAAGTAGCCTCACCTCCTATAGGAGAATGTCTTAGTTTAGTATTTTCAATCTTGCAATATTTACAGAATCCCAGATGTGTATAAGTGCCATCGTTATTTCCAAAGGACTTAAATTCGTACTTATGTCCTGTTGCGGCCAGGTATTCTACTCCACACACATCACACTGTGCACCGCTTAAACATGTTTGAGTTCCACCATTATGTTTTTCTTTTTTAACGTTTCCATTTGAATCCTTCTCAACTTCACCGCAATTACATTTATACACGTGACAAGTATTGTCATTTTCATCAGGTGTAGCAATATAATTATGAGTTGCATCAGGATTGTTAAGGTCACCGCAAGTTTTGCACTTTGCGTTGCACCCATCGTAGAATTCATGATTTGAATATTGCGACCCTTTGTCAAAAGTAGGGGCAATACCAGGACAATCAGAAGCGGAGCATTTTCTATATCCGTGATGTTCGAAGTCAATCTTGCCAAAATCACTCCATGTATGCTCATGTCCACCTGATACTGCTTTTATCTGAACAGGAATATCACATGTTTGACCATCTGACGCCGTTACGGTAATATACATAGTACCTTCATCCATAGAGTTTACGGCTTTTATTCTATAGTAACAATTAGATTCTTCAAAAACGTTGCTCGATTGAATTTCCATACCTATTGGTGCAATCTTCGCTTCATAGGAATAAGGTCCGGGTGCACCTCTTAGCCATATTCCTGTGTCAGTATAAAGCGTACCGATTGTGCCTGTTACTTCTACACCAATTTTGGGATATATTGATTGTTGATTACCTATATACGTCATTCCTCGTGTAATGATAAAATCAATATCTACCGCTGTTGTTGTTCTATTTTGTCCAGCAGTATCCAAAAACTCTACATCTTTCCCCTTACCTAGTTCAGCGCCAGAAACTTTAATATTTCTTTTTATTATGTCGGCATCGCTCGTTATAGTGTACCCAGTATTTGGCTCAAATCTAACACGAAAGTCATAAGCAATTTTTTGCTCTATAAGTTGATTTTCAACCCTACTCCAAGGAAATGATGTATTGTTCATACTCCATAAAGTTTGTTTTTGTCCATCGCGAAAAATAGCTAAAAGAGTCGCCTTATAATTTGCACCTGAGGGAACTTTAAGGGTTTTTGCCTCTTCATCCTCAAATTCGATTGCTGTAGCAAGGCTATCCCCGATACTTGCTTTTTTGAATGCAACTTCTAGCGTGTCAATTGTTGTAGTTTCGGCATACACCTCCCGCGTACACAATAATACTATGCCAAGCATAAGTGCAAGGCTCATTACGAAGCTGAATATAAGTGTTATTAATTTTGATTTATTTATTTTACTAAATTTCATAATGCTATCTCCTTTTTTTATATTAGTTATTTTATTTCAAATCTCAAAAAATCAGTGACTTAAAATTATTATTTATTGGTTTATATTGATAATTTCTTTAATTACAATAGTTATAACGACAAGCGTTTCCTTTATGACTAAAAACCAAAATATCATAAAATTAATCAAGTTACGCAACTATTCTTAAACCAATTGTTCTTCTAAAAAATCTTCTATTTTTAAATTTTCTCTTGCTTATATTCTATAATTTCATTACAAAATTGTATTCACAATGGAGTTGATTATTCTTTAACGGAAAAATTATAAGTATGGAAATATTGATTTTGTTTTTATCATTGTCCAATTGATTGTAAATCTGATTCAAACCATTTACCCATCATTTAAACATAAAATCGTTTTTGATTAAAAAACGAATTCACTTATTTTATTTACTTTTATTTCTTCTCTTGTTATAGTTACTTGAATAGAGTTATTGCAGTAATCATATTTATCGCGTAAGGATTCTTTTCCTCTAAGAATATTTTTTAAAAAACTCCATAATTTTAAGGGAAATTTCACCCCTTCAATAATAAGTATATTTTAATTATAAGTACCGCTTTTTAAACTTCATATTATTTCTCCTATGCGTTCACTACGCCGTTTTGAATTCTTCATATATTTTATCATAATATATACACAGTTTGAAAGTGCCATTTGACACCTCTTTAACAATTTGTTATATTTGTTTAAATGATCATCACATTGATTTTTTTGAAATAAAAAAATTAAACAATAATAAATACTAAAGTGTGTAAATGGTAAAATATGCTTATAGAAAAATGTATATTATTTGAATGGTTATTAAATAGTGAAAAAAAATATATAAAAAGTCTTTCATTAAAATTAATGAAAGATGATTATTAAAGGGTTGATTTAATTAAAAAAATTTTATGTTTGGAAAGTAATAATATAAGCCACAAATAATGATACAATAATTAAAAATTTAAAAAAGAAATAAAATAAAAAAATTATATTTTTCTATCCCCATAAACAAAAAGTCTATATTTCAAAACTTTCCATTTTATTTAAAGCAAAAACATTTTTAAAAAAAGACAGAAACTAATAAGCTACTGTCTTTATCCTTCGTTTCAATTATTTTGAATCTAATCCTCATTTTTGTCAAGTATGACGAGACCCGATTCTCTTGCTCTTACAGCAAGTTGCGTACGCGAACGGAACCCCGTTTTGTCAAGCATATCTGCAACGCGGTTTTTGACAACTCCTGAAGAAATACCTAGTTTTTCAGAAATTTCAACATTAGTGTATCCACCAGTCATAAGACGCAAAATTTCAAGTTCCTTTTTGGTAAATTCAGTACTAAGTGCAAGCCCAATTTTAACCTGTTGAGGGTTGTCAGGATAGATGATTTCTCCATTCATAACCCGCTCCATCAGCGACAAAATAGGTTGTTCGTTGACTTCCTTATACCAAAACCCTTCCACACCTATTTGTTTTGCGCGCTTGATAAATGAACATTCTGGCATACTCGTTACAATAATAATTTTCGTTTTTGGAAATTTCTTCTTAATTTTTGCTGCCGCTTCAAGTCCATTTTCTCCGTTTTCCGTTATAACATCCATCAATATCAAGTCAACAGGCATGCGAGTGCACACAATATCCGCAACAGATGCATTTTCTATCGCCACTTGTAGATAAAACTTATCTGAAGATTCCACAAAATGTGAAAAAAGTGCCTTAGGCATTTGTTGATCTTCAACTATCATTACAGAGTATTTTCCATCTTTCATAAAATTTCTCCTTGTGGCAGCTCAATAATTAATTCAAATTGCGGATTGCTATGAATAGTCATCTTTCCGTTTTCACGTTCTACAAGAGAACGAAGGCCCGAAAGCCCGCCGCCTTCTATGATTTCATATTTTGGTTTCTCACCATCGTTAGTAATTACTATAATATATTTACCATTTTTATTTGCAACATTAACTGTCATCGTTTTTCCGTTTGCATGTAATACGGTATTTGTAAGACATTCATGCATTGCGGCAATTAATAATTTTTCATTTACTCTATCAGCCTTCGGTTGTTCACCATAAAATTTAATGGTTACGCCTACAAGTTTTGCTGCATCCATTATAACTTCTAGATTAGCTCTCTTTTGACTTTTACGAGCACTTTTTAATGCAGCAATTTCTGTTTGCCAGAAAGTTATAAGTTGTTTTTGTTCCGTTTGATCAAGAGGCTCGCTAAGTTTTCGTTTCGTTGTAATTAATAGTTTTCCCATATCATCATGAATACGAATTTTTGCTTCCAAAAATTCCTTTTTTTTCATGAGTTCGGTTACGCTCTCTCCATATGCAATAAGTCGTTTGTTAACGGATTGTAGTTCATCAAGTTTTTGCTCTAACTCTTTTGTCAGATGGTATTCTTTAGTTACGTTCGACGCAACGATTTCATAAACTATTTTGCCATCGATTTTATGTATAGATCTTTTGAACGATACCACTTTGCCATCTTCGTATTCAACGATAGGTTTTTCACCAGTTTGAATTGATAAACAATTGTCTTCAATTTCACCTTGCGAAATTTTTTCCCAAAAACTTGCGCCGTTCAACAGTGCTTTGTTCGTTGCAAGAATGCAAAGCTTGTTCATTTCTGTATTTATAAGTCTCACTAATCCGCTTTGGTCATAGAAACATATTCCAGTCGAAAGTTTATCCGCACTTTCCTTAATAGAAATAGGTGAGATATGTTTTTTATTCCATAATATAACACCGAAGAAGCAATAAAAAGCAAGAGCAATTAATACAACTATCAAAACGCAATGTATCCATAATGGTAATTTCAATATTGCAAATGACGGCTTAAATACATTTTTTCCCGCACGATAAAGATAACTTCCACGCATTGTTAAAAAAACTACTACAAACGACAATGCAAATATCAATGACGATAATACGATATAGCGATTTTTTTTACAAAGTCTAACTGCCATAAACAACAAAATAATCGCTAAAACAAAAATAAAAATAAATGAAACTATAATAATTTGTCTTGCATAAAGCGGAGCATCTGTAAATCTCATAACGCACCTCCTTGTAACAAAGACAATGAGTAGTAAACTTCTTCATCCATCTCGATTGTTATATCGTATTTGCAAAATTTTTTCTTTATTCTTTCAATAATTTCATTAGTTCCTGTATCACTTTCAATACGTAATACGAGATAATCACCACATTTCGAAAATCGAACGATAACAGCACTTGGTAAACCATAGTAATTTGCAATGCAAGATTCAAAAAAGTCATAGAAAATACCTGCTTGTTTACCATTGATTTTACCTTGGAACGCGCAATCATAAATGCATTCTGCACCAGTAAGTGAAAGAAAACTTAGCGATTCTTTTATTGAAAGTGACAATTCGTTGATATCGATATTCTCTTGTTTTTCGGCAAGCATAACAAGATTAACTCTACGTTTAATATAAGCTGCTAAAACACATGCAAAATGCATTCTTTCAATATATTTCTTATCGTTTAGCTGCATTTTTCGATACATATCCGCTAAAAGAACGTCAAGGCGTTTCAATTCTTCTTTAGTTGATTCCTTCATCTTTGCATACAATCTATTTTGTTCAGAAACTATTGCTTTGTGTTCTTTTAATTCATTTTCGGCTTCAAGGATATAGTTCTCTTCAAATAATCTGTCGTTGGTTTCTTTAAGCGTAGCGTTTATCTCATTAACTTTAGATAAATCTTCTATTCTAAAAACATATCCTCCATGTATTTTTTCTGCTGAAAGGCGGGCATTTTCATTTAACATAATCGGTTTTTTAGCCGTTTGTTCGAGCAAACTCTTATCAATAGAAAAAAACTTTTCAGAATTGTAAACCACATTAAATCTTTCATCCGTAATTAACGCTGAACATGCAGAGTGATAAAAATAATTTTCATATTCTTCATTTGACGGAATTAGTCCAATGGCGATACAACTTTCAATCATTACAATGCAAGTAAAGCACAACAGTTCAGGAATTTTGTATGCCGACGTGTCCATTAGAAAACATGTTGTTGAAACTGCCATACATACAATGAAGGAAGTCAATGGTATCCATGTTTTGCGCCTGCATGCCGATATACCGCACTTCAAACTCAATACAATAAGACTTACAAAAGTGATAATTATTTCCCATGCTAATGCAATATAAAATATAGTTCTATGTTCGTAGGAAAAACCATTATCAAAGTTCAAAGCAAACACCCATTCGTGTATGTCATTTGTGAATATCAAAACCAGCAATATAACGGCAGGTAAGTAAATTAGATACCACGTTTTTGCAAGTAATTTGCTTTTTTTATTTTCAATACTAAACGCCACAAGTAAAATCGTTGGTGGGATAATCATTTGGGGAACGTAATATGAATACCAAAGATAGCGTAAAAGCGCATCTGTATCCATTGTTAACTCGTATTTGATCATTCGCACAACAAGAAAAAATAAAATAAGTACGGCAACCATAAGAAAATATATGAGCATATCTTTTCGTATCATACGGTGTATGAGCGAAACACCCCACGCCACCACGAGAGAGATAAATATTGTATGTGCTAAAAAAGCAAACAATATGTGCCAAAAATCAGAAAGAGTTGAATCTAACGCTTGAAGTACGCCTGCCAAACAAAAGAAAAATATGCATACGGCATAAAGAACTATTCTTTTTTTATTAGTTATAGTCCACATTTAAGCATCTCTCCTTTCCTTTAGTTATGAATAATGAATAGTATATCAAACGATTCTACTTTTTTCAATGATTACACGTTCGTGGAGCGGAAAGACTCCATTAGTATATTTATGTCAAAAGCAATTAATTCTTCTCTTAAATATATTTTTAGAAAAGTATTTTATGATGTTCATCTTTTAATTTACGTGAATTATATATTCAAAAGTTCGATAAAGTTATTTGAGATAGCTCTGATTGAACTCCTTTAGCAATTATATAGTTTAATATCCTATTTATTAATTAACTCCATTTAATTTATTATCTATATATAAAATTATAGCATTTTTTAAAGGAAAACACAAGAAATTTACGAAATAATGTACAAACTAAATAAAAGCTTTATAGATTCTATAATTAATGTCATAACATTATATAAAATAATAATCTTAAATAACATCATTTGAAACATTGATAAAATCATTAAACTTATTTTGTTGTTTAAAAAAAGAAGCTCGTATGAGTTTCTTTAGCAGTTAAAATATAGACCAATTAATTGAAAAGAATTGCAACCTTATAATTTTTAGAAAAAAAGCCGATATTTTAATATCGACCAATTCAAACTATTATGTGTTTGCACAACTATTTTAATACAAACGACCCCCTATTGCTAAAATGCGACACCTTTAAGTGTTAGAACGTTTACTTCGACACCCCTTTTTAAGCAAAAAAATAACAGCCTCTACTCAGCTGCTATTGTAATTTCTGATAAATTGTTAAATACAAACGTTATGCTCTTAGGTGCATGGCTTCTTTAATTTACTAGGCATAACCACTACCTCCTTTGCTGCATAAAAAAGATAAAAAAAAAGGCTCACTAACACTTATGCAGTGATGTGAACCTTGATAAAATATGTTATAATTTTTTTATTATTTATTTTTTGAACTTTTGAATTGAAAATTTTATAAAACAAACTATAAAAATTATAAGAAAAGGAGCACCAGTAATGTAAGCACCTCCGTAAAATATATACCAAATAAGATCAAAAGTGGAATTTTTTGAAAATGGTATTGCTCTTAATATTTCCATAATCATACCACCGAATAAAAAAATAACAGCAACACAAGCATCTACTATTAGTAATATTTTTAATATTTTTTTCATCAATGACCTCCACAATAATAAATAAAATCAATTATACCATAGTATAATTTATATTTTCTATACTTAGCAATCTTTTCATAATCATCATAAACTGCTGCACCAATTGCCCAACCAACATTATAAAGAGCAAATCAATATCCTGTTATGTATTCTAATGTTGATGTACTCATTGATGCGTAATCTCCAAAGTGCTTGAATCTATCACCAATCGAATAAGTTGCAATACCTAATATGTTTTTTAAATTAAAACCATCTGATTTTAATAATTGTAAACTATCAAAAAATAATTTTGATTGGAAATAAAATCCAGAAGCAAAACCACCTAATTTTGTAAACGGTGTAAACCCAATTATTTTTAGGCCATTACCAAAAACTGCATCTACAATATCAGAAAACACTTCTTTACCTGTATCACCATCAGCTTTACTCTTTTTATATCTACACCTCCATGCAAATATTCAAATCTATACAAAATTATAGCACTTTTTTGAGAAAAGCACAAGCAAATTGAGAAATAATGTCGAAACTGAAATGAGATTATATAAAAAATATCTATCGTTCCGTAGTTATATCCCAAAAATAAAAAAGCCCTGCAAAAGCACCTAGTGGCACCTCCACAAGGCTAACTCATAACTTGGCAGATAGGGCAATTTTCCCTTTATGTCAAGAAAAAAAGGTCTGACACTTTTCGTATCAACCTACGTTTTTTAAATGTGTGAAATTACCTAAATTGATACAATTTGCGTACACCTCTTATAAAATGCGTACAGTCACAGAATTTTGCGTACAGTAGATAAAAAGTGTGTACACCTATAAATTAAAATTTATCACATATAGGCAGTCTCAAATGTCGTTAATTATTCAAGTTTGATTAGTTACTTTTTACTAAACATTACTTTTTTTTCTTTCATTGATATTTTACTTACTTCAAAACCATATTCTTTTAGTTGTTTTTTGCAAGTCAAAAATGAATGATCAATTTCAAATCCTAAGATACTTTTTATTTCTTCGAATGTTAAAAATTTGCAATTGTTTTCTTTTACATATTTCCATAAGGGATCGTATTTATTCATGTTACACTCCTAAAACTTTTATGCGTATAGTAGGTTGAAAATGCGTACAGCAAATAAAGTTAAACATCCCATCATAGTAGGAGGTTATAATAACTATATACTTCCAGTTAAAATTATTAATATTTCTACATTTCATCTTCAAAAATAATTATTTCTTTATTATCTTGAACATAAAATATTTTTATATATGAAAAACATTCTTCATATGGATTTTTATTTAAAAATAAATATTTTTGTTCATATTGATTCATAGTAATGTCATACTCTAATTTAATTTTGACTTTTTTATTAATTGTGATTTCTTTATATATAAAATTAGAATAATCAAGTTCATTTTCAAGTTTAGCAACTCCATGTTTTCTATTATCATAAAGTAAAAACTCTTTACCGCAATGCGAACATTTTGCTTTTACAATTTTTGCCTCAGTAGGTATTATGTTAGAATCAATTAACTTAGGTTTCGTAAATAATCCACGTATTCCTTTATAATTTATGTATGCTCTACAGCTATTGTCAGAAAATATATAACAATGACCATATCCACCATATTTTTTTATTAAAGAATCAAACAGTTCTTGTTTTTTAGATAAATTTGGATTATTTGTATTTATTAATATTGAGAAATCTTGTTTTCCACACGGACATATCAATGATAAAAGTAATGATTGCCTATCGCTTTCTTCAATTTTAGATATTTTATTAAAATCACTTGGTGTTTTTATCATTGCTTTTATCTCCTTTTATCAATTAAAATAACCACTTGCTATCAATTTGATTATAGTTGCAGGATAGTCAATGTTCATATCTCATTCCTTGCAAATTATTAAATTACATTAAAAATTATAGCACTTTTTTGAGAAAAACACAAGCAAATTGAGGATTAATGTCGAAACTGAAATGAGATTATATAAAAACTATCAATCGTTCCGTAGTACTACCTTTTGTTTCGTTGATAAGGCTTTCGTTCCGTAGTTATATCCCAAAAATAAAAAAAGCCATGCAAAAGCGCCTAGTGGCACCTCTGCAAGACTAACTTATAACTTGGCAGATAGGGCAAAATTCCCTTTATGTAAAGAAAAAAACGTTTGAACTAGAATTTTTGCACATAAAACCCCAGGCTCGGTTTTGAGCTTTTCAGTCGTAGAGATTCGAATCCCCCTACCCCTATTTCCTATCGCCGAGCTCATAGTGTGTTTTTGTATGGCAGCTCTGGCAAAGCGACATCAGGTTCGAGAACTGGTTCATTCCGCCACGAGAAAGAGGTACGATGTGATGGACCTCTTTGACAGGTGTAATTCTTCCTTCCTTCAAGCAACGCTCGCATAGCGGATGCTGCTTAACGTAAAGGGCACGGATTCTTCGCCAATTGTTCCCGTACTTCTTATCGTGATTGGGAGCTCGGCTGAATTTGTCGTATTGCTTATGACTTAATGCTTGATGCTCCTCACAATAGGTGTCATGCGTAAGATTCGGACAGCCTGGATAGGCACATGGTTTCTTTGGTTTGATTGTCATAACCACTACCTCCTTCTGCCCATGAAAAAAGCCCACGGATATTACTCCATGAGTTCTAATTCATTATGCTTTTAAATATTTAAAAATTTGTTAATTATTTGGATATACTGTTTTACCTTTTTGGAACTTATTTTTATCAATAAAATTTGTATTCTTTACCATTGATGCAGCTATAGCACGCCTTGATAGAAAATATCTCCAGTACCATGATTTATTAATCAAAGTAAATTTACTCTTAGAAATACCATTACTTACTAGAAGGTACTTTTTTCCATTTAAAATAACAGTTAAATTTTTTAGTTTAATATTTTTTAACCTAATTTTCCTTTTAAAAATATAAATCAGTGGTCTTTTTTTAGATACTTCTAAAAATCGAATATTTCTAACTATATATGAAAAAAACATTTGATTTCCAAATAATCTATCACTAGTTCTAAATTCAATTTCTTTACCATTATATTCTAAAAAATAGGATAATTTATCTTTTTTGCAATTTATAACAACATTTTCTTTCCCTGATATATCAAAAAAATGATAATCACTTATATATAAATCACATTTTTTTATATAATTTGAAAATAAAATGTATAAAACAATTGTGTTTATGAAAATAAATAACAATAGAAACCCAAAAATATTATATTCAGAATAAATAATGCCATAAATTAAAAAAACTAACATTGATATAATCGCTATAATTTCTATAATAAAATCAACAATAAACCATTTCTTCATTAATTATCTCCTCTCATAAATTTAGAATAAGCTTGTTATAAAATCGTAAACATGTGTTATTCCATCCTCAAGTAACTTATAGCCACAATCATTATAAATAGTATCAAAAATTTTATTGTAACCATCTCTTCCAATTTTTAGATTTTTATATCCAGCATTAGCAAGTTGCTTATTAATCTTTCCATTCTTAGCATTCCAATTTGGAACAATTTTATTTAACTTTCTTCTAGCAAGCCCTTTCGAAATTCCATTGCTGATTTCATATCCAATTGCTCCAAGTACAGCTCCAGATGCAAACGCAATACAACCATCAGAAAAAGATTTTATAAGTCTTTCTTTAGCTAATACTGTAGGCATAAATTTTCCTTTTTCCCATCTATTTACTGATGAAAAAGAGACTCCTAACATCTTAGCAAGTTCCGTTTGAGAGATATTCAATTTTACTCTTAGCTTTATAATTGCATTTGCATAATTAAACTTCATCATTATATCTCCTGAATGTTCTTTATCATTTTCTATCATATTGTAGCACTTTTCGAGTAAAAAGTCTATTAATTACCTCTATAATTAGCATTTCATTAACAATTGTTAGACGTTGTAATTCATTTTCTAGGGGTGTCGGAAGTAATCGTTCTAACACCGATTTTTGCCTAGTAATCGTTCTGCTACCTAAGTAATCGTTCTAACACCTACAAAGAAATAGTTTAAGCTGGGCTATGATTATGATACAGAAGGAACAAGAAGCACCATAAGAACAAAAATATAATACAAATTTCACCCTAAAACTATCAATTTTTCCCTAAAAAGCATAAAAAAATAGTCTTGACACTTATTATTCATTGTATCAAGACTAATGTTTTCAAATGGTGCCGCTAGCCGGATTCGAACCGGCACGCCTTTCAGCGCTTGATTTTGAGTCAAGTTTGTCTACCTGTTTCAACATAGCGGCATATTCTTTGCTTAATTATTATACCACAATATTATAAAAAAGCAAAGAGTTTTTTTATTTATTTATTCCTGATTTATTACCATATAATTTTTTCAAATAAATTCCCCATGGTTTTAAATTTTTGTCCTCTGTACTAACCATATCATATGATCCAGTTTTAAAAATTGAAGCACTACCTTTACTATTAGATATACTCCAAGCAACATAACTAATGTTTCTTGCATCTAATACCTTAAGCCAATTTTCACCTGATGAAAGATTTAAATCGCCATCTCCATCCGAATCCATAAAACCATATTCACTTATAAAAACAGGGAATCCATTATCATATGCTTTTTCAACTTGCATTGTACTTCTATGACTTGCTGCATAAAAATGATAAGTATACATGATATTAGTAAAACCAACTAACGGATCTTTCATTACTGAATTTAAGTCCGCTGTCCAACTAGGATTGCCTACTAAAACAACAGCATCTGTGTTTTTTCTAATCTCTGGTATTACTTCTTCCGCATATTTCTTGCAATCAGCCCAAGTAGTTGGCCCATTAGGCTCATTCATTATTTCATAAAGAATATTATCATAATTACTATATTCTTTTGAAATTTCATAAAAGAATTCTTTTGATTGTTCTAAATAAGTTAAAGGATTTTTATCTAATGGATTTTCAGCACCAACCATATGCCAATCTATAATGACATATAATCCAAGTTTTGTAGCTATATTAATGCCATTTTTTAAATTTTGTAACATATTGTTTTTTCTTTCTGGTGTTCCATCACAATAACCATTTTCATCAGTGTAAAAGGCTATACGTAATACATTAATTCCAAAATTAGATTGTAAAGAAGAAATAGTGTTAAAATTTAAATATGATCCAAACCATTGAATGCCATGAGTACTTAATCCATATAATTGGACTTTTCTTTCGTCCTTATCTATTAAATCTCTTCCTTGAACGCTTAGTTTACCATGAGTTGGATAACAATTCAAAACATAATTTTGAGAGTTCAAAGTAATTCCACAATTTTTGCATTCTATATGTCTCTTGCCTGGCTTAGTAAATGAAGCATATTCATCAATTACAAACGCTCCATAAACATGACCAGTTGAAGGAGTAAATTCTCTTTCTATCTTTCCACAGTTTTTACACTTTAGCTCTACAAGTCCTGATGAAGTACAAGATGCTTGTCTATTAGTGATTTCTTCAAATTCATGTTCTTTCACTACTTCTCTTTCATCAAGAACTTTACGACAAATAATACATATTTTTCTTTGAAGTCCAAGATCTCCACATTCATAAATATCATCATACTCCCATTCAGAAGCCACACATTCATGGTCTGGTTCTTTTTCTTCTTCCTTACATCCAACAATACAAATAGAAAATAAAACTAATAATATAATAAATATTTTTTTAAACTTCATTATCTTACAACTCCATAAATAATTTGTGCTTCATTAACAAAATCTTTTGAAAACTCATAAGCATTGAATACTTTATCATATGCTTCTTTTTCATTTTTACCATTACTATATAAATACGCCAAAGTTTCGCCTTTTTTAACTTCATCTCCAACTTTTTTGCACATTTCAATACCTACAGCTAAATCAATGCTATCATTTTTATTTTCTCTTCCTGCACCAAGTAACATTGCACTTAAGCCAATTTCTAAAGCATCAAGATTTTTAACATAACCATCTTCATTTGATACAACTGCTATTTTATTTTTAGCTTGAGGGAATAATGAATAATCTTCAATTACTCTTGCATCCCCATGTTGATAAATTATCATTTGTTTTAATTTTTCTAATGCCTCACCATTATCTATTTTAGAACTGGCTAAAAGCAAAGCTTCTTCTTTTGTTTTAGATACTTTTGTTTCAACTAATAATTCAGCAACTAATTCTAAGCAAAAATCTCTAAATGATTTAGGACCTCTTCCTTTTAATGTTTCAATTGCTTCTATTACTTCTAAACTATTTCCTACCATATTTCCTAAAGGTTCATTCATATTGGATAACACTGCAACCATATCTCTTCCATAAGATCTACCAATACTAACCATAGCATTAGCAAGAACTTTAGCATCTTCTATAGTTTTCATAAATGCTCCTTCACCAACTTTTACATCTAAAATAATTGAATGAGCACCACTTGCTAATTTTTTTGACATAATTGAACTTGCAATTAACCCAACACTATCTACAGTTCCTGTAACATCACGTAAGGCATATAGTTTTTTATCTGCTGGTGTAATATTTTTTGTTTGTCCTATAACGGCAAGAGATATCTCTCTTACTTGTTTATAAAAATCTTCACTATCAATATTTATTTTAAATCCTGGAATTGATTCAAGTTTATCAAGTGTTCCACCTGTATGGCCTAATCCTCTTCCACTCATTTTTGCAAGTTTTAAACCACAACTAGCCAGAACTGGTCCAACTACTAAAGTTGTTTTATCACCAACGCCTCCAGTAGAATGCTTATCAACACATATTCCCTTTATGCTTGACAAATCTATTTGTTCGCCACTTTCTAACATTTCTTTTGTTAAGGCTACTTGTTCTTCATGATTTAGTCCATTAAAACAAATAGCCATAAGTAAAGCACTAATTTGATAATCAGGAATTTGATCATGAACGTAGCCATCAATTACAAAGTGAATTTCTTCATTAGTTAATGGCAATCCTTGTTTCTTTTTTATAATGATATCAACAGTTCTCATGTTTATCCTCCATATATTATATTATACCACAAAAATATAATAAAATAAATAAAATTAATGCTTTTGTTATTTTTCATTTTATGTTATAATAAATAGCGAGTTAAGGAGTACTAAATGACAACAATATTATTTATTAGACATGGACAAACAAATGTAAATCACATGCATAAAATTCAAGGAAGGCAAAATCATTTATTAAATGATACAGGTAGACTTCAAGCAAAGGCTACAGGAGAATACTTAAAAGAAAATGATCCAAACTGGGACTATATCTATTCAAGCCCTTTAGATAGAGCCTATGAAACAGCATGCATAATTAGGGACGAACTTAATTTAAAAGTTGATGTAATAAAAAATGAATCTTTCATCGAACGTGATTTTGGACAAGCTGAAGGTGAACCAATAACAAAAGAAATATTTGATTTAATTTTAGCTAATAACGTAAAAGATTTAGAAACATCTTTTGAAATTCAAGATAGAGTTGTAAATGAAGTATTAAATCTTGCTGCCCTTCATCCAAATAAAAAAATAATGATTGTTGCCCACTCACATACTATTAAAGCACTACTAACTTATCTAGATCGATCAAGATTATTTACCGACACTTTATACAATTGTTCAATGTCATATTTTAATGTACAGTACAATACAATAACAATTGATAAAGTAAATATAATACCAAAAGAAAAGTAGTTTTTTACAACTACTTTTTTAACTTTAAAATACTATATATAATAAGAAAGAGAATTATTGTTTATCAATATAATTAAGCAATGCTTTACATCCTTTTTCTATTTCCAAAAAACATTCATCAAACATACCTGTATACCAAGGATCACTTATATCCTTATTACTACCAGTATAATATAATAACTTATGAACTTTGTTTTGCGGATCTCCATCAATAATTTTCATAATGTTTCTTTCATTATTGCTATCCATAATGATTATGTAATCAAATTTATCATAATCACTTTTTTCCATTCTTCTAGCCGAACGCTCTTCAAATCTTATATTGTGTTTTGATAAAACTCGCTTTGCGGGGGGATAAATTGAATTACCTATTTCTTCATATGAAGTCGCTTTAGATTCAATATAAAAATCATTTCGATTTTTTACTAAATCTTTCATTATAAATTCAGCCATTGGTGATCTACAAATATTTCCATGGCATACAAATAATATTTTAATCATTTCTATAATCCTTTCTAATAAATGGATACTTTTTTTCTTCTTTAATTAATTCTTTATAAAGTAAGGGACGGCGATATGCATTTCCATGAACTTCTTCTTCACGATACTTTCTTAATTCATCAATTGTAATACTTGCTACTTTCATTTCTTCATCTTCACCCAGTTCTAAGATCTTAGTATCTCTACTGCCAATAATACCTTCTTTATAAACTATACCATCAAATACAGTTGAATGACCATTACAGTCTGGAACTGTATTGGGATAGTTGGTTGTTGCAACTGCTAACATATTTTCATATGCTCTTGCTCTTAATTGTGATATTCTGTTAACTTCCATTGGACATGCATTAGGAACTAAAATTAATTCTGCCCCTTTTAGCATCAGTATTCTTGCACTTTCTGGAAATTCACGGTCATAACAAATCATTGCACCAACCATTATATATCCTTTTTGAGTATTCAATTTAGTTACATTAAAACTTGTACCTTTGTTTAAATTAATTTCATCACCAAAATCACAAGTATGTACCTTCGAATAATGTAATACTAGTTCACCATTATAATCAAATAAACAAAAACTATTTAATGGTAATGAATTAGTTTTTTCTAAGAAGGTAATGCCAATAGCAATCTTTAATTCTTTTGCTAATGCTTTAAATGAATTCAAAAAGAA
The DNA here is from genome assembly GCA_934096585.1 of uncultured Bacilli bacterium. GTDB lineage: Bacteria > Bacillota_I > Bacilli_A > ML615J-28 > CAG-698 > CAKOMG01. Next base: position 162,650 of record CAKOMG010000002.1, on the reverse strand, counting down.
AGAATCTAATGAAATTGCTTCATCTTTAAAACCTTTTTTAAAATTATAGCCATTACTATACATCTCTGGGAATAATACAATATCTACATTTTGTTCTTTAGCTTTTTTTACATATTCTATTCCTTTGTTTAAATTTCCTTCAATTGAGCCAGTTGGGGCAATTTGTAAAAGAGCAATTTTTAAATCATTCATTTTATGCACCATCCCAATGATTATCACATATATTTTTTCTATTTGTATATGTTCTTTCATTAAACATATCAATATCTTCACCTGTTAGATACTTATGTTTTATTTTGTTTTCTAACTTGTAATCACTTCTTTTCAATTTATAATTATCTTCTTGTTTTATAAAATAATTATTTTCTAAAGTACTAATTAAAAAATTGTTTTTTCCATTAATACTAAAACTTAATTCATCACATTTTAATTCATTGAAAAACAAATTGCAAAGTAATTTAACTATATTATTCAAAATATCATTAGTTCTATATTCCTTATTCAAGTAAATTATATTTTGACTTACATTAGCATAACCTATAATTTGCTTTTTTTCTTTCACACAAATTACATAAAAATAATTATTATTAAATAATATAAAAGAATTAAAAAACTTTTTATAGTTTTCTTCATCGCTAGTATAATAAAAATTATCTTGGTCTTTTATTGATATTACTTCATTATAAAAAGATATATAATCTGTTTGTTCTAATTTTCTTAATATAATTTTGTTTCCTATTATATATTCTTTCATAGTTATTATTTTCCTTTACATATTTTACCATAACGCCTGATAAATATTTTATTATTTATGACAAGTTAATGTTAAAAAAATTTTAACATAATTACATTCTTTTTTCAATAGTTTCATTCACATTTTTTGCAGTTTACTATACTTTTTGTGAATTGATTTTAAGTATAAAAAATGTTTTTATCTTTCCTAATTTATTAATAATACATATTCGAATATACTTATTACGAAAAGTATCCAACTTTTGTACTTTTTTCGTAATGGAGAATAGATTCAAACATATATTTTTAAAATTAATAAAAAGCAAATCCTATTGTATTAGAATCTGCTTCAAATCATAAAAGTATAATTACATAAATTTATTTTTTAATTTATTTTCTGAAGTTAACAAAACAATACTTTCCACATGTTTAGTATAACAAAACATATCAAAACAACTAGCCTTTTTAATTTCATAATTGCCTTTATAAAAATATTTCAAATCTCTAGCTAAAGTATCTGGTCCACAAGATACATAAACTATTTTTTTAGGTTGTAATTTTATACAAGCATTAATGAATTCGATTGTTGAACCTGTCCTTGGAGGATCCATAATAATCACATCAATATGTTCTTTCATTTTTGCAAGTTCATTGATGAACTTTGTTGCATCATCATTATAAAAGAAAGTATTTTTAATATTATTGATTTTTGCATTCATAATAGCACTATTATGTGCCTGTTTGTTATTTTCTACACTTATTACTTCTTTGGCATTTTCACTTAAATATAACCCAATTGTACCAATACCAGAATAAGCATCTATTACTACTTCATTCCCAGTTAAAGATGCATAATTCAAAACTTGATTATACAAGTTTTCTGCTTGCTCTGGATTAACTTGGAAAAATGATTTTGATGTTATCTGAAATTTTAATCCGCATAAATAATCTATTATAAATGGTGAACCATATAGAACTTTTTCTTTATCTCCTAAAACAATACTTGTTTTTCGACTATTAATATTTTGAATAACTGATTTAATATTTGGATTATTTTGTACTAATTTCTTACATAGTTCTTTACTACCAGGAAAATTATCTAATGAAGTCACAATAACAACCATTAGTTCTTTAGTTTTATGTGCTTCTTTAATTAGTAAATACCTAATAAAACCAGTTCTTTTATCTTCATTATAAGGTGCTAATTTAAAAATCTTCATTAAACTTGCAAAATCATTTACTATTTTATTTTGATTTTCACTATGCATAATGCAATGTTCCATTGGAATTACTTTATGGGAATTTTCTTCATAAAACCCTGCCTTTATAACTCCATTTACCATTTTAAAAGAAACAATCATTTTATTACGATACTCTGTATCATGAACTGAACGATAAATATCATTTATTTTATAATTAATGCCTTCTTGTTTTAAACATTCATTTACATAATTCAACTTATAATTTAATGTATCCTCATAGGTTTTATCTAATAATTGACATCCCCCACAATTTTTACTAATTTTACATTTTAACATGATAGTCCTCTTCTTACTTTTAATTATACCAAAATATTACCTTTTTTTCAATATAAAAAAATAGTACCGAAGTACTATTTTTATTTTGCAGCTTTAACCATTAAATCGCACATCTTCTTTGAGAATGCAACTGGATCTTTAATTTCAAAGCCTTCCATTAACAATGCTTGATTGTATAATAAGTTTGCATATTCACCAATTTCTGATGGATTATTTAAATATACTTTTTCTAAAGCACTGAATAATTCATGATTTGGATTGATTTCAAGAATCTTTTCAGCTTTTAAATCTGGATTGTTTGGCATATTAGCAAGAACTTTTTCCATTTCAAATGAAACACCATCACTACTTACTAAGCAAACTGCAGAATCAGTTAAACGTTTTGATAAAACTACATCTTTAACATCATCTTTTAATGCTTCTTTCAAAGCATCAAGTAATGGTTTTTTAGATTCATTTAATTCATTAATCTTTTTCTTTTCTTCTTCATCAAGTAAGTCTAAATCACCTTGGTTAACTGATTTAAACTTATGTCCTTCATATTCCATTAAAATGTTAATTAAAAATTCATCAACATCATCAGGTAAAATTAAAACATCATAACCTTGTTTTTTAATTAAATCCATTTGAGGCATTGCATTAACTTGTTCTTTTGTTTTTGCGGATGCATAGTAAATGAATTCTTGTCCTTCTTTCATTCCATCAACGTATTGTTTTAATGAAATCATATTATCTTGATTTACTGTATTATAAAGAATTAAATCTTTTAATAAATCTTTCTTCATTCCAAAGTCTTCATAAACACCAAATTTTAAATTCAATCCATAATGTTTATAGAACTCTAAGTATTTATCAAAATCATCTTTCATTAAAGATTGTAATCTACTTACTACTTTCTTTTCGATATTATCGGCTATATCTTTTAATACTTTAGATTTTTGTAATAATTCACGACTTATATTTAAATTCAAATCACTTGAATCAACAAGACCTTTCACAAATCTCAAGTAATCTGGAAGTAATTCTTTACACTTATCCATTATGAATACGCCTTTACAATATAATTGCAATCCCTTTTCATATTTTTCAGAATATAGATTATATGGTGGTTCACTTGGAATATAAAGTAATGCTGTATATTCAAGCTTTCCTTCAACATTCATAGCAATATGCATAAGTGGATCTTTATTGTCATAATATTTTTGTTTATAAAAGTTATTATAATCTTCATCAGTTACTTCTGATTTTGCTTTCTTCCAAATAGGTGTCATGCTATTTAATGTTTCCATTTCTTTTACTTCAACGTATTCAGGTTCTTTTTCTTCTTCAACTTCACCTTTTGGAACACTTCTTGTAACTTCCATCTTAATTGGGTATCTTACATAATCAGAATATTGTTTTACTAATCCTTTAATTTTCCATTCATCAAGGAATGTATCATAATCATATTCATCATCACTTGGTCTTAAATATAATGTAACTTCAGTACCTGAATCTTCTTTTTCGATTTCTGAAATTTCAAAAGTATCTTCTCCAGTTGACTTAAACAAATATCCTTTTGTGTCATATAAAGAACGAGTACGAACTTCAATTAGATTTGCAACCATAAATGCTGAATAGAAACCAACACCAAATTGACCAATAATATCTATATCACTTGGTTTTTCTTTACTGTCTTTTAATTTTTCAAGGAATTCTAAAGAGCCACTCTTGGCAATTGTACCTAAAGAATTAATTAATTCTTCTTTAGTCATACCAATACCATTATCAGAAATTGTTAATGTTCTGTTATCTTTATCTATTGAAATTAATATTTCATAATCATTAGTCTTTGGTAATTTATCATCAGTTAATGATAAATAATGATACTTATCAATTGCATCACTTGCATTAGAAATAATTTCTCTTAAAAATATTTCTTTATTTGTATAAATAGAATTGATCATTAGTTCTAGTAATCTTTTAGATTCTGTTTTAAATTGCATAACTTCTGCCATATTAAACACCTCTTTCATTTTTAATACATATATATTATACAACTAAAAATTAGCACTGTCAATAGGAAAGTGCTAATTTTTTAAACATTTTTTAAGATTCTTCAATATTGGATACTTGTGCCCTATAAATATTGGCATAAACACCATTTTTCTTTACAAGCTCGTTATGTGTTCCTTCTTCAACTTTCAAACCATGATCTAAAACAATGATATTATCCGCATTAAAAATGGTAGATAATCGGTGAGCAATAACAATAACTGTTCTATTCATACATACTACTTTTAAAGCTTGTTTTACCATTTCTTCAGTTTCAATATCGATATGCGATGTAGCTTCATCCATTATTAAGATTGCGGGATCATGAACGATAGCACGTGCTAAAGATATCATTTGTTTTTCACCACTACTTAAATTATTACCAGATCTACTTATTTCTTGATTGATTCCTTTTTCAAATTTATTAAGTATTTTCTCGCCACCAATAGATTTAAAAATTCTCTCAATTTCTTCATCACTTACACCCTCTTTACCAAAACGGATATTACTTGCAATTGTACCTTTAAACATGACTGGTTCTTGAAGAACAATGCCAATATGTTCACGATATGTGCGTTTTGAATAAGTCTTAATATCTATTCCATCCACATATATGCTGCCACTTAATGGATCATTTAAATCATAGAAACGAAGTAATAAATTCATCAATGAACTTTTGCCACTACCTGTATGTCCAACTAAACCAACCATTTGACCTTGTTTAATACTAAATGATACACCTTTTAATACATAATCATTTTTAACATAACTGAACCAAATATTATCGAACTTTATATCTCCTTTATATCTTGGAATAATTTCTTTAGAATCATCTTCCTTTTCTCCTTCAATAAGTTTATGAATTCGATCCATTCGAACATGTGAATGTTGAAACTCAGAGATTTGTGAAAAGACAATTTGAATTGGGGAAACAAGTTTTAATAAATACTCATTATATGCATATATTAATCCTGCTGTAATTGTAACACCAGCTATACTAACATATTGAAATCCAAAGTAAGCCACAATTAATGTTGTAATTAATCCTTTTAACACATTAATTAAATTCCATCCAGCAGTAATACTAAGTTTAACATCACTTAACTGGTCACGGCGATATTTTTCATTCAAATTATCAAATTCTTCAATTGTTTGCTTCTTAAAGTTAAAGATTTGTAAAATGTGAATACCATTAATAATTTCATTAATTTTTGCGGTTAACATACTTCTCGTTTCATTAAATCTTTCTGCTACTACTTTTAATTTCTTTAAAAAGAATTTGATCCAGATAAATACTAATGGATAAATAACAAAACTTAAAAGAGCTAACTTGTAATCAAGTAAAAACATTCCAACATAAGCGAATGTAAAACTTAATAATGCATTAGTAAATAAATTAATTATTTGTCTATAAAGAATTATCAATCCATCAACATCAGTTGTTATACGTGAAGCCATTTTGCCAGCCGGTTCACTTTCAAACACACTGATTGGCAATCTTTCAACTGCTTGCATTGCCAAAGTCCTGCCATCGCGAGCCAAATAATTAATTACTCGATTTGTGGACATCTGTTGAAAATAACTAAACAAAATAGCAAGAATAATTTCTAAAAATAATAAAATAATAAATTTTATTAATGTTTTATAAATTGGTTTATAAAAACTCATTATTTCTGATTTGCTTAACTTTTCAACGTGATAAGTATATACGTTATCACTATTTTTAACTGTCAATGTGTTTCCATCGATATCTTTTAATCCATCACTTATCCTAGAATCTGCAAAATAAAAACCACCCTTAAATAAAACAATACTTGCTTCATCAGTAAAAGTTTCATTTTCATTTAAATATCTTTTTTGTTTATATAGTTTATTATTATATAACACTGTATATTGATCTTGTGCATCAACTTCTACCCATTCGTATTCAATTCCTAAAATGCAATCATCAAGAATACCTTTTACAAGTAAAGGTTGAATAAAATTCAAAGATTGAATTAAAAGTATTAGTATTAAACTAAATACTAAATAACGATAATTACCTTTAAGTATTTTAAATAATCTCTTATAGTTTCTCATAGCGATCACCTTTGATTTGTCTTAAATACTGTTCTTTATACCAATTATCATATTTTAATAATTCTTTATGTGTGCCAACATCTGTAATTTTACCATTTTGCATAACTATAATTTTATCAGCACCAGCAACGGCACTAAAACGATGAGCAACAATAATATTTGTTTTATTATTTCTTGATTCTTTTAAATGCTTGATTATGTTTGTTTCTGTTAATGCATCAACAGCACTCAAACTATCGTCAAGAATTAATATTTCGGGATCTTTAACTAGTGCTCTTGCAATTGATAATCTTTGTCTTTGACCACCACTAAGTGATCCACCTAATTCCGCAACCATTGTATCAAGTCCGTAAGGTAATGCTTCTAAATCTTTTTTAAAGTCCGCAATCTTAATAGCATCATCAATACTTTTTGTTGAGGCATGAGGATTTCCAATTAAAATATTATCATCAACACTTCTTCTAAACAAGATATGATCTTGGGGAACATATCCTACCAAATTTCTTACATCTTCAATTTTATAATCTTCTAAAGGAATATCATTAATTAAAATTTTACCACTTGTAATGTTAAATTCTCTTAATAATTGCTTAATTAAAGTTGATTTTCCAGCTCCAGTTGGACCAACAACCCCTATTGTTTCACCACTTTTAATTGTAAATGAAATATCTTTTATAACTTCAAAATCATCGAAAGGATATTTAAAACTAACATGTTGAAATTCAATAGTATCAAATTTCATAATGCTCACTGGACTATCTAAATTTTGAACTTCTGGAATTGTGTTCATAATTTCAAAATATCTTGCAGAAGCAATAGAAATATTAGTAACTGAATTTAAAAGATTAGATAAACCTACAAGTGGAGTATTAAACATAGCAACATATACTAAAAACGACACTAAATCTCCGGGACTAATAGTAGATGTTATAACCATATAACACCCTAAACCAATAGCAATAAAATAACAAAATGCATAAACAAGCTCAAACATTGGTGTAAATAATGATTCAAATTTTAAAATTTTCCACCATGAATTAACATCCGCATCTATTGCTTTTTTAGTCTTTTTAAAGTCATTTTCTTCTTCACCATATGCTCTAACTGTTTTAACACCTTCAATTGATTCTAGAACATTTTCTGTCATATTAGCATATATTTCTTGATGTAACTTATAGTACTCTCTTTTTTTCTTTCGCTTTTTATTTAAAAATGTTACCGCAAAAGGCATTATCAAACATGATGCAATTGTAAGTAATGGATTAATTATTATCATCATTGCAATTGAGGCAATTATTAAACTAATGTAGTATACAACATTTTGTAAAAATCCTGTTGCAAAAGTTGTTAAACTGTTTAAATCATTTGTTGCTCTAGAAATTAAATCACCTTTTGTATACTTTTCAAAAAAGCCTTGATCCATTTCAAATAGATGAACAATGTATCTTTCTCTTAAAGCAAATGATAAATCTTGTCCTAGCTTGTTAATATAGTAATGATAAAAAATATTAACAATATATGTCAGAACAGGAAAACCAATTAATCCAATAATATACAAAATTAAGTTATGAGTAGTTAATGTTGACATGGATATCTCATCGATCATTAACCCTAATAACTTTGCGGGGACTACGGGAGTGATAGAAACAATTATTAATAAAAATAAACAAACTAAATATTGCTTCCACTTTTCCTTAAAAAACCATTTTAAATTTTTAAACGTTTCTTTCATTTTTTCTCACCAAATTATTATATAAATTTATTGCTATAATTGTTTTTGAATCAATGATTCTACCATCATTGCACATTTCTAATGCTTCATCAAATGAAAGGAAGAATGTTGAAAGAAACTCATCTTCATCAAAGTGCACTTTTCCCTTTTTTACTGTGTTTGTATAAAACATATAAACTATTTGGGTAGAGTAGGCTAGGGAAACCGCAAATTCACCCAAATATTTCATATCAGTACTAATTAATCCCGTTTCTTCTTCAAATTCTCTTTTAGCACATTCTAAATGATTTTCAAGAGGTGAGTCAAGTTTACCTGCTGGTATTTCTAAAGCCTCAAATCCAAGAGGATAACGAAATTGCTTTTCTAATAATATTCTATCCTTATCATCAACATATACAATTGCACAAGCACCAATATGTTCAATCCACTCTCTAGTTCCTATGTCACCACTCGGTAATTTTACTTTATCACTTCTAAGTTTTAATAGTGTTCCTTCGAATGGACATTCTCTAGAGATTAATGTTTCACGATAAGCTAAATCATCGCATTTCAATTTTATTGCAAGTACTTGATATTTCTCTTCTTTCTCTTTGGAATAAATTGACTGCATAGACTTAACATAGTCTTCTTTAGTAAATGATCTTGCACCCAATAAAACATTATCATAATTATCATAAAGTTCTTCAAAATTTGCATATATTTTTAAATTTTCGATTTCTTTTTTTATAGTTTCCTTAGTTTCAATATTTTTAAATTCAATAAAATCACCTATTTCTAGAGATTTTCTTTTTTCATCATTTAACCTTACTTCAACCGTCTTGCTTCCTTCTTTAATTTGTTTAAACGGAAGATCGTATAAATTCATTTGTACTACTTTCATTTTTTATCCTCTTATTTAAATATTATAACATTTTAATTATTAATTGTAAAACATATATATGAAGAAAAGGCATACAAAAAAATCTACTAGTTAAACTAGTAGATTTTTTCTAAAACACTTGTAACTCGCCATTAATAATATCCATAGTACAAGGTTTATCTGTAGATATTTTACCACTAATAATAGCTTTAGCTATTACAGTTTCAACTTCTCTTTGAATATATCTCTTGATTGGACGTGCACCATATTCAAATGTATAACTCTTATCAATGATAAATTGTTTTACATTATCAGTAAAATTAATTAAAATATTTTGTTCTTTTAATCTAGCTTGTAATTGTCTTAACATCTTATCAACAATCTTTACTTGAACATCCTTAGTTAATGGATGGAATGTAATTATTTCATCAATACGATTTAAGAATTCAGGACGGAATGTTGACTTCAATAATTCTTGAACTTTTTCAGTTCCTTCATTATTTAATAAATATTGACTACCAATATTTGATGTCATAATAATTATAGTATTTTTAAAATCAACTACTCTACCTTGTGAATCTGTTAATCTACCATCATCTAGAATTTGAAGCAAGATATTAAAAACATCAGGATGAGCTTTTTCAATTTCATCAAACAATACGATAGAATAAGGATTTCTTCTTACTTGTTCAGTTAATTGTCCACCTTCTTCGTATCCAACATATCCTGGAGGGGCTCCAATTAATCTACTGACTGAGAATTTTTCCATATACTCACTCATATCAAGTCTGATGATATGACTTTCACTATCAAACAAAGCTTCTGCTAAACTCTTAGCTACTTCTGTTTTACCAACACCAGTAGGACCTAAGAATAAGAATGAACCAATAGGACGATTAACATCATTAATACCAGCTCTTTGTCTTAGGATAGCATTGCTTACTAATTCAATAGCTTCATCTTGACCAATAACTCTTTGTTTCAAGATTGCAGTTAAACTTAATAGTTTTTCTTTTTCACCTTTCATTATTTTACTAATTGGAATATTTGTACTCTTAGAAATTAATTTTGCAATTTCTTCTTCAGTTACAACTTCACTAATTAAAGAATCATTCTTTTCTTTAGTTTCATATTCATTTAGTTTTTGTTCTAATGCAGGAATAGTTTGATATTTCAACTCTGATGCTCTCTTATAATCTCCACTGTTAAAAGCTTGATCCAAATCGAATTTTGCTTTTTCTAATTTAGATTTAATTTCCTTAGCATCACTTATTACTTTCTTCTCTTCTTGCCATTTTGTACGCAATTCTTGATCTTGACCTTTTAATTCTTTTAATTCATCTTCAAGTTTACTTAATCTTTCCTTACTATTCTTATCAGTTTCTTTAGTTAAAGCAACCTTTTCAATTTCAAGTTGCATTATCTTACGAGTAACTTCATCAAGCTCAGCAGGCATAGATTCAATTTCCACTTTGATATTAGCACATGCTTCATCAATTAAGTCAATTGCTTTATCAGGCAAAAATCTTTCTGTTAAATAACGATTTGAAAGAACAGCAGCAGCAACAATGGCACTATCAGTAATTTTAACACCATGATGTGATTCAAATCTTTCTTTTAAACCACGTAGTATTGAAATAGTATCTTCAACAGTTGGCTCTTTAACAAGAACTTGTTGGAACCTACGTTCTAGTGCTCTATCTTTTTCGATATACATTCTGTATTCATTTAATGTTGTAGCACCGATACAATCAATCTCACCTCTTGCAAGCATAGGTTTTAACATATTACCTGCATCTAGTGCACCTTCTGTTTTACCAGCACCAACAATTAAGTGAATTTCATCGATAAACAAAATAATTCTTCCTTCACTTTGTTTAATCTTATTAAGTACTGCTTTTAATCTTTCCTCAAATTCTCCTCTATATTTAGCACCGGCTACTAATGCACCCATATCTAGTTCATAAATTGTTTTGTTCTTTAAAGATTGTGGAACATCTTCCTTAACAATTCTTTCTGCTAAACCTTCAATGATTGCTGTTTTACCAACACCTGGTTCACCGATTAAAATTACATTATTTTTTGTCTTACGAGCAAGGATTTGAATTATACGTCTAATTTCTTCGTCACGTCCAATGACAGGATCTATTTTTCCGCTTTTAACATCTTCTACAATGTCACGACCAAACTTTTCAAGAATTTTTTCATCTTGACTATAGTTTTCCATTTCTTCCATAATTCTACCTCCTATTTATTTTAGCACTCTCTTATCTAGAGTGCTAATAATATTATACTCTTTTTTTTATATATGTCAATACTTTTTTAAAAATTTTTTTAAATTTTTTTATTAATTAAAAAAGAAGGGAAAATCCCTTCTTTAATAAATCTTTATTTTTTTAATTTTTTTCTTCTTCGCCCATTGTAAACTACTTCTACTTTTCCATTAGTTATTTCTAAGTAGAAGTTTTCTTTACCTTTTACTCTAAAAATTTTTAATATAGTATTCAGGAAAAAACTCTTCAGTTTCTTTTACTTGAAATAAAACGTAATCTGTAAACCAACTTAATAATTTGCTTTTTTTATAAGAAGGTTTATCTTTTACAATTATTGGTAATTCTTTATTATTTTGTAAGCAGAAAAGCCATTGTTTATAAATGTATATCTTCATAACTTCACCCATTAATTTTTATTCTAAAATAACCATCATTTAAGTCAAGAATTCCAGCAATTAAATTTCCAATTGAAGAAACCGTCCATAATGCTCCGAATAAAAAACTACTTATTGTTCCAATAGTAAAATTAATTGTAAATCCTATTATTTGTTTTACTAAGAATTTTGAAACCCCAACAATGATTTTCAAAAATCCTTTAGTGAATACTTTCTTAAAACTCGTTCTGCAAATTTTTTGCCTAAAGTTTTTCCAATAGTCTTAAATCATCTTAATACACTACACATTACAGATAGTCATGGAATTACTTTTTTGATTATTGATAATAATGTATCAACAATTCCCGCAATTAAGCTAGTTGATATAGATAGAATTCCATTTGTTACATTTATATTTTTTTTAATTATATCTTGTATAAAACTTATTCCTAAAGAATCTGAATAAACAACAGGATTATTTTCACAATAGCTATAAAGGTTATAACTTAATACACTTCCACTTGCACCAAGATAATCAACATCATCCATTGTTATAAATCTTAATGTTTCTACATCATAATATCTACTATTTAAATAGTACCATCCTGTTTATTATCTTTTTATATTTGTCACAACCAAATTTTTTTAACTAATACAATTACACAAAAATTAATAATATAAAATTTAATCCATACTTAAAATACAATCGTATAAACTTAAAGCATATTTGTTATTGACAACGTAAATCTTTCTTTCATTAGATTCATTATACTTCTCAAGATATACTTTGCCATTATAAATTGTAATTTTATCATAATAGTTTGTAACAATATAATCTTCATAAATGTACTTAATTCTAAATGTCAAAAAGTTATTTTCATTATTTAAAAAAGAATTATAATTTTGATCAATTGCATATTCAATGAAGAATTCATTTAGAGAAATATTTTCTAAAGCATATTCTTTTTCTTTTATAATATATCCTTTTGAATCTAATTTTTCTATTAATAATTTAGTAACATTTGATTCTTCTATATTTGGAAAAACAAACCCTTCTTTAAACCAAAAATATCTGCCATTTTCTTGAAATAGAATATTCTCTTCTTTGTCATTATCAAGAATACAAGTTTTAAATATTTTATTATATACTCCAATAGTATATCCTACTTGGTGTTTATTTCCATAAAAATTGAATTTGGAATAAATTTCATTAAAATTATCAGGTAAACAATATATTTTATTATTGTAATAAAACTTCTCGAAATTTTCATAATTCAGACATTTTTTTGTTATATTACAACTTGTCAAAAAAGAAATAAAACATAAACATAAAAGTAAAGTAAAAGTTTTACGCATAATAGCCTCCTAAAATTTTATTTGTTATTATAGATTTCGTATTTGAAACAATAAAAGCAATGGCAAAGAAGATTATAAAAATTAAAAATATCATTTATTTTTCTTTTTCTTTATCAAGTAAGTTATAAAACATATCAATAAAAATGTTATTAATATTACTATTTGAGCAATTATCATTTCTTTATGCTTACAAATACAAGCAATTATTAAGATAATTAGTGGTATGGTAAATAGTATTAGCATAGAGCATTTAATTACTTTTTTATATGTTTTTATATTTTGGTCATAAACAGTTTGATTATTTATTTCTAATATTTCATTAGAAGTTAGATTTCCTTCTGTTATTTTGATCTCAACATCAACCTTTTTTTCTTGTTCATTCCAAAAATAATTTATCTCTAAAACACCATTTTCACTAAAAGATTCAACACATATTATATTTTTATATTCCCTTGAATCTAGTAAATTATCTACTGAACTAAAGTAAATATATAATACCCATAATATATATTGGCCTACTTTTTGAAACAAATTATCTTTTTTCGTTTCAATGCAATCAAATGATAGGACAGATTCTATTTTTATTTTTCCATCCATAGTCCTATAATGAGATACTTCATCAGTTTCAAGAATATAATCATTAATTTCGACTCTAATAATATATTTACTCAAATCATCAGATTTATTTATTTTTACTAACATCATTTTCTCCAAAAATCTAATTTAATTTTATTATTTAATGAGCCATCAGTAACCCAATCAAGTAATCCAGCAACTAATCCTCCTATCTCTAGTGTAATTTAAAGTTATTCCTGCTTTATAATTTGAAGTTAATCCTAAAGAAACTGATAGAGTCATTTTTATTAAAAATAAATTTATACTAAATATATCTTGTCTAATTGTTTTAGATAATTTATAATCACTAATATTTATTCCTATTAAACTTGCTAAATTAAATAGCCATGACTCTTTAATCAACATTCTTTTAGAATAATTACCTGTTGAATCTTCATTATTTACAGGATTATTCTCACAATAACTAAATAGATTATAACTTAGTACACTTCCACTTGCTCCAAGATAGCTTATATCATCCATTGTTATAAACCTTAATGTTTCAACATCATAATATCTACTATTTAAATAATACCATCCTGTTTCATTATCTTGATAATAACTTCTATATCTAAATGGATTAATAGTACTTAAACTAATACTAGATATGTCACTCGTTTTAATTATTCTTCCATCCTTAAATCGTTTCTGATATCCCCATTTTAAGTTATCACTCCAGTATCTAGTCTTAGAATTTTTAGTCACTTTTGAATCAACTTGTGAAATTGTATTTTGCCATGAGTTATATAATTTATAGGTTAATAATGTATAAATGGAAAGTTTGTGGTAATGTACAACATTCATTATCACTACATTTAATATTTCATCTCTTAACCTTATATAGTCATTGCATATATAAACCATTTTACTAACTTGTTTTACATTTAATCTTTTATTCTTATTAGTTTAATATTGCTGATTCATCATATAGAATCAAAGATAGAATTAAAACTTCATAAACTGAACATATATAATCATTCTTTAATCTCCAATTTTAAAATTAAATTATTATTATAATTTACGTAATGTATTCTGATTTTTTGCCCATTTCCTTTGATATATCCTCCATCAACTTTTGCGAGATGGTAACCATATGTCGGAGTGCTTCTACTATAAGTAAAATTCACACCATTTATGGTAAAAGATTCAGAACTATGGCCTTCTAATTTCATTGGAATAAAATCTTCTACTTCTCCCTCAACAATGAGCCAGTTTCTATCATTATAAATTTTTTGAATATTATAATAATCTATAATAGTTGTTGTTAACGTAACAAGAAGGACACAACTAACAACGCATAAACCAAAAATTGCAAAAATTCTTTCAGTTATTACTTGTCTATGATTTGTTTCTTGATTTAATGTAATGTTATATTTAATGTTATGAACAACAGCAAAAGTAAATGCTGCAAGCAATAGAACAAGAACAAAATAGCTTAATCCAATATGAAAATCAAACTTCCCTGTTTCATAAACTGTTTTATAATTATCCATATACCTCTCCTTTTTCATACTATACATATTTATTACTATTAAATCTAACTCTATTCATAATAGATCCTAAAGTAGAATAAGAACTGTTAATTAACCAATAATAGCTAACAGCTGCTGAAGCTGCATATCTTCTACTATGCCATCCTCCACCGATGCTAACACAAGTACTTGAGGTTGCAAGATACCCTTTAATGTGACGAACTGTAACTGAAAATGATTTAAAAACACCTGCATAATCTGCTGGAGTACTGAAACTATCATTTCCAATAATTATGAAAAAGCAAATTGAAAAATTTAAATTTCTCAGAAATGTTTTAGAATTAAAAAGTTTATCTGGTTTTTTAATATTTCTTTGAGAAGCTCATTTATTTTTCCGGATGAACCACCCATACTTGCTTCAGAGAAAAAATAAATATATGGCATCAACCTACTATTACCACCTGTTGAAACTTACGTACTAGGAAACCACACTATTTCTAGACCACAACCAAACCAACTCACATTTACATAAAGTTGTATTCCAAACCCTACTACAGATGAATTTCCTGAATAATCAGTTCTAATCATAGGATTATTCTCACAATAACTAAATAGATTATAACTTAGTACACTTCCACTTGCACCAAGATAACAAGCATCATCCATTGTTATAAATCTTAATGTTTCAATATCATAATATCTACTATTTAGATAGTACCATCAAGTTTCATCATCTTGATAGTAACTGCGATATCTAAATGGATTAATTTAACTTAAATTAATTCTTGAAGTATCTACTTTATTAATTCTATCATAAAAAACATAATTATGCAAGCGTTTTATGATTCTATATTTACTTATAAAAAACTACTCTAAAGATTAATCTTTAGAGTAGTTATGTTTTTCTTTTTTATGACTCTCAATTTTTTTCATTATTTTATCACTTAAGAAATAGCATATAACTGCGATAACTCCAGTGATAATAAATATTATTATTGCTTTCCAATATTCTTTATTTATAATATAGTTCCCCGCAATCGTTGAAGTAATGATTGAAGGAATTCTAGCAACCAATATTATAAACATTAATTTTTTATAACTAATATCAAAGAAACTAGCAACATACGTTAACAAATCTTTGGGCAAAGCAGGAATAAAGAAAATCAAAAATATTATTTGATCTCTTTTTTTACTATTGTTAAACTTTTCTAATTTTTTAAACTTATCTTTACCAATAAGAGACTGAATTATTGGTTTACCTAGTTTTCTTGATAAAAAATAAATAAATGTTGAAGCAATAAAAATTCCAACTTCACAAAGTATAAAACCATAAAACCATCCAAATGAAATACCAGCGGCTATCTCAATAAATTCACCCGGAATTATTGACACAATTATTTGAATAATTTGTAGAGACAAGAATATGGCGACTCCATAAATTCCATGCTCATTGATATAATCTCTAAACTTTAATGGATCAGAAACAAATATTTTTATTTTTGGTATTAAAATAATAGAAATAACAATCATAATAGCAATAAAAACTATTACACCAATAATGTTAAAAATGATTTGCTTATGATTGGAGTCTTGATTTAAAAAACTGCTTTAAATCCTAATTCATCAATTGCTTTAGTGATATTATCTTCACTAACTGCTTCTTTTGATTTAATTTTTACATTTCCACTTTCTAAATCAACTTTAACTTTCTTTACACCATCTAATGATTTCAAAGCTTCTTCAACATGTTTTTTACACATTGCACAATGCATTCCTTCAACTTTAAATACTTTTTCTACTGACATTATTTTGTACCTCTTTTCCTAAAATTAAATAACCTCAACGCATTTAAAACAACACATACACTACTTAAACTCATTGCAAGAGATGCAAGCATTGGATTGAACTTGATTTCAAAGAATGGATAAAGTATTCCACATGCAATTGGTATACAAATTACATTATAAAAGAAAGCCCAGAATAAACTCATTTTTATATTTTTAATTGTCTTTTTGCTCAATTCATATGCGGTAAAAGCATCCATTAAATCATTTTTAACTAATATGATATCCGCAGATTCAATAGCAATATCACTACCGCTACCAATTGCCATAGCTACATTAGCTTCTTCTAAAGCTACAGCATCATTGATACCATCACCAACCATCAATACAAAATGATCTTTTTTAAGTTCTTTTATAACATTTCCTTTTTCATCTGGCATTACTTCCGCAATAACCTCATCAACATGAGCTAATTCCTTTACATAGTTGGCACTATTTTTATTATCCCCTGTTAACATTATTGTTTTTATTCCTTGTCTCTTAAAGTTTTCAATAGCTTCAATACTACTTTCTTTTATGGTATCGCTTATTGTGATGTAACCTAATACTTTTTCTTCACTTGCTACAATAACAATTCCAAGATATGATTCAATATCTAGTGACAAATCTTTAATCTTATCTTGAATATATTTTTTGTTACCCGCATAATATTTTTCACCATCCACAACACCTTCAACACCAAGTCCAGGAACAGTTAAAAAATTCTCAACATCTTTTAAAACTATACTATTTTCTTCAATATAATTATTAATTGCTTTAGCAATAGGATGTGATGATGCTTTTTCTAAACTTCCTAAAACAGGAAGGAATAAAGAATCATATTCATTTACTGATTTAATACTTAATTTACCACTTGTGATTGTACCAGTTTTATCTAAAACAATAGTATCAATATTATGAAGTGCTTCTAAGCTTTTAGCATCTTTAATTAAAATATGATTTTTCGCGGCTACACCTGTTGAAATCATAATAGCTATAGGTGTTGCAAGTCCTAATGCACACGGACATGAAACAACTAAAACAGAAATACCAATACTTAATGAAAGTTCTAAATCTTTTGAACAAATAATCCAAATGATAAAAGTTATAACCGATAAAATCATAACAACTGGCACAAACTTGCCACTTATTTTATCCGCTAATCGTGCAATAGGTGCTTTACTACTCGCTGCCTCTTCAACAAGATTAACGATTTGTGCAATCGTTGAAGTTGTAGTTGTAGATGTAGCTTTAAAATATACAATTCCATCAGTATTAATACTGCCACTTATTACTTTATCACTAGTTTCTTTATGAACAGGAATGCTTTCACCCGTAACACTAGATTCATCAAAAGAACCTTCACCTTTAATTATTATACCATCAACAGGAACTATTTGTCCAGCACCAACTTTAATTAAATCATCTATCTTTATTTCTTCTACTTTAATTTCTTGTTCATTATTAAATTCTTGATCAACTCTTATGGCTGTTTTACCGCTTAAATCTAAAAGCATTTTGATAGAATCACTTGTTTTACCTTTTGATTTTGCTTCAATATATTTACCAACAGAAACAAGAGTTAAAATTGTACCCGCAGATTCAAAATATAAATCCATATGATATTTATGAACTGTAGCCATATCATTATTGTTTAATGCAATAATAATCATTGTAATAGCAAAGAAACCATAAAGAATACTTGCAGTTGCACCAACAGCAACAAGTGTATCCATATTAGGGCTACCTCTAAATAATTTACTATAACCACTACTGAAATAATTAAAATTCAAAACAACAATTGGGATTAATAAAATAATCTGTGTGAAAGCAAACGCCAAAATATGATCCATGCCACTAATAAATGATGGTAATGGCAATCCAATCATTGATCCCATAGCTACATATAAAAGTAAAATTAAGAAAACAACAGAAATAATTAATTTAATCTTTTTAGAATTGCTCGTTTTATTATAACTATTATCCTCTATCTTACTAATTTTATATCCTGCTTTCTTAACTGCTTTCATTATTTCTTCATCAGTTAAAATATCAGTATCAAGTTCTAATGTATTATTTAATAAACTTACATTTATATTTTCGGAATTACCAAGTTTTGCCACTGCTTTTTCAACATGACTTACGCAACTTGCACAACTCATTCCTTTAACACAAAATTTTTTTCGCATTTTCACCATTCCTTTTTTACATTTATATTAAATATTATACATCTTTAACTATTATTTTTCAAATAACATGATAAAAAAAGATTATTAATATTGTTTTCACAATTTAATAATCTTATTCTTTTTTATAAATAGTAAGAAATAGCTGAATCAATTATTCTAAATCCACACTCTAATAAAGTATTAATTAACAATTCATCACTAGTAATGATGTGCATTTTATTCCTATCATTAACTTTTTTAGAAGCATTATAAACCATATCCATTATAAATTCTTTTTTATAATAATTATTAACTAAATATAAATCTTGAATTTCATAGCATTTATTATAATTAATATCAATATAACCAATTAGCTCGTTATTATAAATAGCGGTATAAATCTGATATCTTTTATCTTTTGTCATTTGTTTTAATATACTTTTATTTACATTTTTATGAAGGGAAGCATATTCATCAAATATATAAGGCATATAACTACAGACAGCTAATCCTTCTACTTTAGTTTCTTTTATAGAATGATTTATTTCTAAAGCATATGATAGTTTTTTAAGTTTCATTTCAATTGTGTCATTTAATTTATTATCATTTGAAATTGTAAAATTAATTAATTTAGGCTTTAATTCATTTTGTAGCGCCTTTAATTTATCATTAAATGAATTATCACTTAAGTGAGCAAATAATATATTTAGTACTTCCGAATTATATGTATACACAATAACTCCTGTTAATTCATCATTATTCGTATAGCTTATATACTCACACTCTTTTAATTGATTATTAATCGTCTTTAAATCGCTACCAAGACCTGGGCATTTTGTTTCTTTATTATTTTGTTTTACAAATATGTAATTGACAATTTTTTGAAAATCTACCATTATTTATCCTTATCAAATAAGATATGTAAAACAGGAATCAATAAGAATGCTACCCAAGTTGGATGCCAAATTTTAAAGACAAACCCTACAACAAAATATCCAATAAATATAAGCATACATATAACATCAACAATATAAGATTGTATATTGTTTTTATGGCTATATAAAATTGTTGGGACAGCAGGGATTAAAAAGAATATAATCCAACCTGGATGCCATAAATTAGCAAGTGTTCCCATTAATACATAAGCAATAACACAAATAAAAGGTGTTATAGCACAAATTTTACCTTTAATTCTATTTTTCTTTTTTCTTCCCATAATTTTATCATCAATATCATCCATAAATGAAACTCCTTCTTTATTTACAATTTCATCAATATCAATTATTTCTTCTACACCATCTTTAACATATTTAACTTTCATAATATCCTCCTTTATAATTTTATTATTTCTTCAACTGTTATATTTTTACTTAACGTTAACGTATTTTTATATTCAATAATTTTAATTTTTGAACAACCTAGTATTGTCACATCATCACCACTTACTCTATATCCTGAAACATTTTTTAAATTAATATTTGTTGCTTCGATGACATTGAATTTTGTTAATGATTTACGAGAACTAATTGTTATAGACTCTCCGTAAATATTTTCAAACTCACCTTTTTCCCCAACATATTCCATCTTTTCAACGTTGCATTCACCCTTGACATCACAAATGCCAGTGATTTTAATATTTTCTCCTGTCAAGCCATTTTCAATAGATACATAACCTGAAATTGCAGCATCTTCAAATCTCAAGTTTTCTTCAAAAGCACATGCACCTGAAATATTCAATTCTTTTGTTTCAACGCTTTTTTCAAAACCACATGCCCCCGTAACACGCAATACTTCACAATCTATATGATCCTTTGCTTTAGCACTGCCAGAAACTTTTACTTCATTATAAGATCCACCAGGAATTGTACCAATTCCGGAAACTCTAAAATTTGCTTTTTCCATTTTTTTCTCCTATATTTCTTTATTAATCATTTTTTTAATATCATCTAAATTTACAATTGTTTTAAATTTTATTTCTTTATCGATATATTCCATTTGTTTACATATCAATAACTTATCGTCATTTGTTATATAGCAAAATAAATCATTCTCCTTAATTTTTGAAAAATCTACATCAATATATTTAGTATAATCAATATCTTTTTCATTCATTGAAAAGAAACAAATCATAACTACTTCCATTAAATTAAATTTCTCCTTGTGTTTAGAAAAATATTTTAGAATAATTGGATCTATTTCCTTTATTAAAACTAAATCTCTAATTGAAAATATTTTATCATCATTAGTTGGACTAAAAAACTGTTTTAATTCTTCAATGCTTTTTTCTTCTTTTAGTTCTAATATTTTTTTAATTCTTGGAATTATCAAATCTCTTTTAAAATACGTTTCTTGTCCAGTAGAAACAGCTTGTTTGATAAACCATTCATCAGGAATCAAACCTTCTCTTTTCCATCTATACAACTGTCCGTATGAAATATTCATTTCCTTTAACAATTCTTTTTTCGATATCATGCTTTACTCCTATAAATATACATATATTATAACGTAACATTGTTTTATTGTCAAGCTTTTTTTAAAATAATGTTATATTAATAATAAAACATTGTTATAAAAAAGGCATAAGAATTAACTTATACCTAAATTATACATATTAAAATACCTAAAATCGCTGAAATACAAATAAATAAAACTGTATTAATTTTTTTCTTGAAAATTTTAAAATATAAATAATAAATTAAAACTAGTAAAGCAAAAATGATTAATGATCTATAGTTGAAATTAAATGTATTATTATTGTATCCCAAACATTTAATAAAAAGAATTATTCCTGTTGCTAAAATTAATCCTAACACAACTGGTTTTAATCCTTTCAAAAAACTTTGAAAGTATTTATTAGTGATTACTTTCTTCAAAACCGAAGCAATAAGTAAAATAATAATAAATGATGGCATTACAACACCAATCGTTGCGACCAGGCTTCCAAGAAATCCGCCATTGACTGATCCAATATAAGTTGCCATATTAATAGCTAAAGATCCTGGAGTTGATTCTGTAACTGCAATAAAATCATAAAATTCATCAAGTGTTAACCAGCTATTATTTAAAACACAATCACGGACTAATGGTATCATAGCATAACCACCACCAAACGTAAACAAACCTATTTTAAAGAACTCCCAAAATAACTTTAAATAAATCATTTTGTTTCCTCTTTTCTAAGTTTACTTAAGGAATTAATAATTAATCCAAGCGTTCCGCCGATTAAAATCAAAAAGATTGATGAGAAGTGAATTGAAAGTAATTCAAAAGAAATCATTAATACGACTACTACTATAAAAATTATAATATTAAAAATACTTTTTTCTGATTTAAGAAACATTTCAAGCCCTGCTTTTAATATTAAAAAAGCAACAGCACAATTTATCCCAACAAATGCATATTTTACATATTCCAGTCCCATAAATTGTTTAAAAAATAATGATATGATAAATATAATAATAAATGATGGTAAAATTACACCGATTGTGGATAAAAGACTTCCTAAAAATTTCTTTTGTTTAAAGCCAATAAATGTTGCCATATTGATAGCAATTGGTCCAGGAGTAGATTCCGCAATCGCAATTAACTCTAAAATATCATCATCAGTCATTAACTTTCTTTTTTCTATAATTTCTTCTTTTATATAAGGAATCATGGCATATCCACCGCCAAATGTAAATAAACCAACTTTAAAAAACATCCAAAATAACTGTAATAAATTCATACTCTTTTCCTTACTTAGATGGAATTTCAATAGTAAATACTTCTTCGTCTATTTGTCCATCTTTTTTTGTTATAATCTTAAAACTTATCTTTTTTTCTTGTTCACCTAACTCAATTCTTCCATTATTTAATATACATTCATCATTTGGAACTAATTTAATTTCATATCCTTCATTTAAAAATTCTAAAACTGTTGTTTCTGCTTTAACAAGCTCAATAAAATAATTCCAAAGATTATTCATACGTAAAGTTTGGGGACAATTTTTACCACTAAAATAATGATGTTGCTTAATATCATCAATTGTTAAGGAATTGTTTTTTAATAAATGTGCAACTAATTTTGCAACTCTTTGAAAGGTCAATACAATATCTGTTCCTTCGTTAATACAAGATTCAATACCAATTGAATTATTATTACCGCCTCGATTACATATTTTTTCATATCCACTTGCAAAATAAGTTTCACCAATATAATATTTACCATCAATTAATTTACAAAGAATACCTTCATCATTAAAATCATCATTACAGGCTAAACGATTTAATACTACTTTTCCATCTTTTTCTTTATAAACTTTAGGTGCTAATATAATAGATTTATTGCCATCTATCTCATAATAACCATCTTTAGAGATTGTTACTTTGGGATGAATGTTACTTCCTTGTACATTTGCATCATACAAATTATAATCATAGTAAGTTGAATCCCCGGCATGCCATGCCACTTCATCATCAGGAATATTATGGTATATTCCATCATTTCCAACAACATATTGGAAACTGCATGCATATTTTCCTTGTTCCCAAAATTCTTTTTTTACTGTGTCACTCCAAAACTTCGCTGTGTGAATTTTATCGCTATCACCGGTATCATGAATAGTTATATAATATTTTTTCTTTTTATCTCCTGGCCTATTTTCATTTGTAATTGGAGCAATATTTTCTATTACATTAAACTCTTCAAATAGATAATTACAAACACTAGAAATAAAATTATATTTATATTCATTTTGCCATCCATAAACAGTTATTTCTTTCATAAATGGTTTAGAAAAAACATTTTTTTTAAAATATAATAACACTTTATTCATTGTTAACTCCTTTTAATATCTAAATTATACTACAATAATTTAAAAAAATAAAGAGTAAGTTGTTACTCTTTATTCTTATCTATTACATATGTATAGCTAAAATACATCGTTAATCCAAACATCACTCCACCAATAATATCTGTAAACCAGTGATATCCTGATAACAAGCGTGCTATAATTGCTATTACTAATAACACAATACATAATCCCCACAGTAATGGTTTAAGTGTAATTTTGTTTATTCGTTTGTTTAGATAACTGAAACTTGCCAAATAAACAAAAGTAATAAGTAATACATGAGTTGATGGGTAAGATCCTTCAAGATTTCCATCAATTAAAATAGGACGATAATTAATAATTATAATTTTATCAAATAAAATCCAAATTAACATTAATAAAACTATATGAAGTCCATAAACTATAGAGTCCTTTTCAATTTTTTTAGTTTTCAAATATTTAACAATTGTGAATAAAACAATACTTAATATCATTAAAAAACTAATTATTAAAAAGACATTAGATATATTTTTCCATGTTTGATTTATTTCCTCTTGAAAAAATAATTTATTAATTGTTGAAAGGCCTATTTTTTTATTAGTTTCACCAATAAGTCCTTTATCAACTGTAATAACCAGTACTGTAAAAATAATAAACACAATTACAGAAACTAACAATAAATACTTTTTACTTTTCATTCTGTTCCTCATTAATTAATTTTCGTGTAGATGTGAAATCTTTTCTTGCACATCCAGCTCTTCCACCACCGGCACAAGCACAGGCACACGCACAAGCACATCCACCGCTACTAGCACAATGACCACCACTTGATCCGTTATTTACAGATGGTGGAGGAGAAACCTTATCACCATCTTTTGTATAACCTCTTCTACCAAATAGCCAAGGATGATAATAATGCCTTGCGCCATAGAAACCACGATATGCATAATAGCCACCATAATTTCTTTGCCTAATGATTATACAAGCAACAATTATAGCAACTATTACTGCAATAAATAATATTATTGGTAAAATATCATTGAAGAAAGTTTTATAATTGCTACTATATTGCTTGTCGTAATTTGCGTTGGGAAATACTGATTTTTGATATTTTACATCAACATTCGTTGTTTCATTATATGTAAAACTTCCACTCCAAATATAATAATCTTCTGTTTCAGATTCATAATTTGAATAAATGGGTGTACCTATTTTTTTGGACCAAGAAATAGAATAAGACTTAACTAAAATACTTGGAAACCAACCCGGTTTAAAACGAAACTCTATTGTTTCGTTTTCACTTGTAAATATACGATCTTGATGAAACGTAAAATCAATATCAACAACATCTCCACCATAATAATTTTTATTAAAATATACAGCAACATAAGAACCATTATCAGAATAATACTTAATCTTTTTAACATTGTTCACATTGGATTTAAGATTAGAAATGTACTTATTTGGAATTCCAATTTTTACCCATGTAAGTGGCCCTTCACTTGAAGAATCCAAAACTTTCCATTTAATATAATAGTGCATTTCTAATGTTGCATCATCATTTGCATCAATTGTAATATCATAATTTAAAATTAAATCTAAATCAGTACTTGCATTAACATTAATAAATTGTATGCAAATAAGAGAAATTATAAAACAAATAAAAACAAATATTTTTTTCATTTTATTTTTCCTCCTTTAATAAGCATCTTTGTTCTTCTAATGAGGCAGTTTTTCTAACTCTTTTACATTCTTTTGAATTCCAAATTTTTTTCCAAGGAGTAGTTAGTATATTACCTAATGTAAGTCCATTTAGCCATGATTGACAAGGAATAACATCGCCATTTGGAGCAATAGCCATATTAGATAAACATGCACCGCATGATGGTACTACCATATTCATTTCTAATAATGTATCTTCATCAATCCATCCAGGAGATGTAAATGAAATTTCTAAATCATTATTTTTTGCATAATTATAAGCAGTTTGTAATGTTTCTGTAATTTCTTCTTTACTTAGTTTAGTTATTTCTGACTCTAATGTTTTGGCATTACCCGTTGGAATTAAACCAGAGCATGAAAAATATGTTACCCCTAAACTACTTAAATATTTAATTGTTTTTAAATAATCTTTATTTAAATTACATAATGGTGTATTTACACTAACATCAAGTCCACTATCTAACGCATTTTTTAAACCATCAATAGTTTCTTTAAAATGTTGTCCACCAACTAAAGTGTTATGAATAGATTCATCATATGAATATATAGTAACTTGAACACTATCTAAACTAGCATCATATAATTTCTTACATAAATCTTTTGTTAAAAGGATGCCATTAGTATTAAGTCTTGTTACAAACCATCTAGCATAATCAACCATTTCCACTAAATCTTTACGAATTGTAGCTTCTCCACCGGTAAATGTAAGTTGAGGTACACCTGCTTCTTTTAATATATCAATTACTTTTTTCCATTCATCTAATGATAATTCTTTTTCATTAGATTTTTTTTCATTCGCGGCATAGCAATGTAAGCAATGTTGATTGCAATTCCAATGATTATCTTTTTCCATTGCACTAACCATTAAATCCATTCGATGAGGTGCTTTCATATATTTTGCATAATCAGCAAGAGTCATATAGCCAATCTCAGATGATGGTTCCTTTCCTACTGCTAAATCTTTAAAAGTTGAAATCATATCATCTAAATCTTTTTTCATATCTTTTTTTAATGCACCAGGAAATACTTTTTTTGCTTCTTTTAGTGTTGCAGTCATTAAATTATTTATGTCTATTTCAGTTAATGCTTTCCCATCAGTTTTATTTAAATTCTCCATAAATATCTTTAATAGTACTGCCCATGATGCTTGAATAGGAATTAATGAGTATCCATTAATAATGGCTATCCAAGGGTATTGTGGTTTAAGTTTTTTAGGTGGTATTAAATGTATACGACACACACCTGGAGATTTAGGATCAAAAGTAGTATGATATACATCTGTACAGCTTTTTAAATATTTATATATATTCATCTTAAATACCTTTCTTTATAATAATTTTCTTAAAAACATGAAATATGTTATAGCCAGTCCTACTGTAATAACTCTTCTGATTTTTCTTCAGATTTAAATATAGTAATTAAAAGATAAATAAGCATTAAAGTGTCTTACTTATTAGTTTTATCAATAGCGCCATTATTATCGTTTTTTTTAAAACTAATTATTATATGTTACTGTTAAGACAGCTACTGATTCAATTCGTTAAAATAACTATTATTTTGTTATTAATTTTATGTATAGATAAATATTTTACTTTTTAAATATGTACTACTACACAAATTCACTGCTTTTAATGTTATTTTTTATTCGACCGCTTTCAAACTTTCATTCATATTAGTTCTAACTATTTTTTTTCTTAAAAATAATGTCACTAATATAGTAAATACAAACACAATAATCGGTGTAATAAGCCACATGAACCAGCTTACGTCTTTTATCTTACCAAATCCCATTGTTATAAAAACTAAAGTTGACAGTCCAATACCTACAGGGTATCCCAAAAGAATCCCAAGAAATGTACTAATATATATTTCTCGATAAATATACCCACAAATCTCATTGTCATAGTAACCTAAAACCATTAAAGTAGCTATTTCTCTATTTCGTTCACTTATATTTATAGTTGTCAGTGTATTAATAACAACAATAGTTAATAGGCCTGCAAAAATTACTACTACTATAGCAATTCCTACGATTGCGGGTGAACCAAAATTACTAAATATGCATATATCCAATAAAGAAAGGCCAGCAAACACAAGACCTGTTGAGACCGCAATTGATATAAGCATCATAAAAAACCTTGTTTTGTATCTTAGAACATTTCTAAAAGAAGATTTATATTTAAATGCTAAATGTTTCCATATCAATGGCATCTTTTCAAGCAAAATTCTTTTTCCAGATTTTGGAACTTTAGGCCTTAATAAAACCGCAGGTTCATTATTTGTAAGTTTTATACCAAGGCCAAATATTGCAAGTAATGTCACAACAATAATTATTCCTATTGACAAAAAGAAATAACTAGGATTAACTATAACATTAATAGGAGGCATCACGTGTCCATAATTAAAAATATTACAAATTAACCATGATACACCATAACCAACGAAAAATCCGACGCATCCACCAACAGCTAAAGCAACTAATGCAAAGAAAATATATTTCATGATAATAGTAAAGCCACTAAATCCAAGAGTTTTAAGGCATGCAATTTGTGCACGTTCTTCATCAACTAATCTCATCATTGACGATAAAACTACTAATAGCGTAACAGCAATAAATATTACCATTAAAATGTTCCCTATACTCCTTACTTTATTAGCACTTGATATTATTGATTTAAAACTAAAATTATCATCTAGAGTAATTATTCTTATGTTATCACCTAAAATGTTAGTAATTTCTTCTTTTTGTTCTTTTATATAATTTTCATAATTTTTTGAAAATGAATTAAAAAGAGATCTATCTTTTATTTTTACATATATATCGCCAACCGGCATAAAAGGACATACTTCTTTTGGACAATATATAATATTTTCTAACAAATCAAGTTTGTTAATTTCAGCAATATTTTCAGGAGTTTTTGTATCTTCAGGATTATTATAACTCGGTTCCCCATCTTTTCCAAAGGTAAGTGGGCTCATTACTATTCCTTTTACAGTGATATTTAATTTATATTCAGAAGGAAGATTAAGTGCTTCTTGTAAATTTAATTCGATTTTATCACCAATATTATATCCTTTAATTTTATTATCTTTAACTTCTGCATATACTTGGTTTTCATCATTTTTATTTATTTTTTCCCCTTCAATAAGTTCAGGAACATTAATATTCCATTGTTCAAAATCTAAAAAATACACTCTTAAAGAAGTTTTTTCTCCGGTTTTTATGTCTATAGACATTCCCGTTTCTACATTTGCTTCACCAAAATAACTTTTAAGTTTATCAACTTCTGTTTGAGTAAAACTACCTGTTTTGCTTTTTATTATAAAATCACTTACATTTTGATTCTTATAATAATTCTCAACACTATCTTTTATCATATCTGTGGGAGAACCAATTCCAGATACAAATCCTACAGAAATTAGAATTATACCAATAAGTGATAGAAGTCTTGTAAGTTGTTTTTTAAACATTCTTCTAACAACTTTAAAATATGTCTTTACCACTCTATCACCTCAACTGGAACAGGATGTTCATTAATTTCAATGCTTTCAACACGTCCACTTTTTATTTTTATAACTTTATCTGCCATAGCCTTTAAAGCCGCATTATGAGTTACAACAATAATAAGCTTTCTTTCCTTTCTTGATAGGTCTTGTAATAACTTTAAAATCTTTTTTCCCGTCATATAGTCAAGTGCCCCTGTTGGCTCATCACAAAGTATCATCTTTGGGTTTTTAGCAATTGCACGAGCAATAGATACTCTTTGTTGTTCTCCACCAGATAGTTCAGCAGGAAAGTTATTTAATCTATCAGCTAGTCCTACTTCTTCTAAAACAGTTTTAGGATCTAAATGATTATCGCATATTTCAACTGCTATTTCAACATTTTCAAGAGCAGTTAAATTAGGCATTAGATTATAAAACTGAAAAACAAATCCCACATCGTTACGGCGATAATTGGCAAGTTCTTTCTTGTTAAATCCTGTTATATTTTTACCATCGATAATAATTGCTCCGCTTGTAGCTCTATCCATACCACCAAGTAAATTTAAAAGTGTAGTTTTACCAGCACCTGATGCCCCCAGAATAACAACTAATTCACCTTCGTTTAATTCAAATGATACGTCTTCTACTGCAGGTATAATAATTTCTCCAACACGATATTCTTTTTTTACATTTTTTAAAGTTAATATTGCCATTATGTACCTCCATTATTATAATTATATTTTAACAAAAAGTTTCTTAACATTCAATAATAAAATAAATTATTTTTCCATTAATAACAAGAAATTCTATTTTATAAAACCTAAAATAATCAAGTCTAAACATCAATTTATATATATTTTGAAATGCCAAAATTTATAATAATGAGAAAAATATGAAATAAATGATCGATATTCGTTTGGTTTAGGTTGTTAAGTGCAAGGACCTTAACTAGTTGTATTATATAAAAATTCTTCATCACCAAACTTATTAGAGCACATTTGTCCATCATCCACTTCTTTTACTAGCATCTTTAATTGTAATGCGGTGTAAAAAGGTCTAAGTTGTAAGTATCACTTGCATAAAAATATACCCCTTATCACCAAACGCTAATCATTATATTTCTAAATAATTTTTATGTTGTCTTCTACGAACTTTTCTACAACAATTATACTATGTTTTTTCAATACCCACACTATACTTGCTAATTTTTTTACTCTATAGGGAGTAATAATGCTACTTAATACGTAAAAATATAGCAAGCGAGAAAATTCTCACTTGCTACTTATTTTTTCTTGACATCTTTATTACTTATGAACTATAGGTAACTCTAACTTTCAACTTTACTAATTTTTAGATTTCCGGTAGTCGCCTTATTTGCCGTAACTACGATTTTAACAGTAAATGGCCTGCCTGTTCCAAAAAAGTTATAATTTCCGTTATCATCAAGTGTTAATTCATCATCTAAAAAATATACCTTCATAGTTAGGTCTGTAGTATTTAACACTTTAAAGTTATACTTAGCATATTGGCGTTTCATAACAATAAGGCTAATTGTAAATTCTCTACTCTCGCCTTCTAACAAATAAATGCTATCCGAAGTTGCAACGCCACTATTCAAAGTAAGTGCGGTAGAATCAAAGTGCATGCCTGTTACTTCACCATAACCTATAGTTTGTCCACCTTCTCTAATTGTAAACTTATACCCTACAAAACCAGGTATTTTTGTATCAAAGGAAACCATAGCGCCCTCAATAGTTTCGCCAGGTATCATCATTTCTACGCCTTCAGGTAAAGTAATAGTACCTATGATACTTTTTGAAATAGACGTAAACGATAAAGTTGGTTTATATCCAGAGTTAATAGGAGTATTTCTTCCTCCTTCAGCTTTTGTAAGCAATCTTAACTTAATAGTAAATTTGTTGTAATTATTTACTGTACCAAACTTAGTTAGCATTTGACCAATCTCTAATTCTTCTTTAGTTGCTCCTTCAACAAGTAGACTAACCTCATCGCCAACAGTTGCCTTGTCTACTGCTTTGCGCTCTATTTCCATTTTTTTAACGATTAATTTCTTACCAAGTTCTTGGTTATAGATTTCGTCGTTAACTCTTATCGTGCCTTGGACAATTTTAGTTGTTACAATTACTCCACTAACGTTTGTAATTGTGAATTTATCACGGACACCCGTAATTAAATTTGCATTATCATATACAACGAAAGTAATCGTTTCGGTATTTGCATTAACAGTGAAGTTTTCATCATCGGTAGTTAAAGCATCTACATTTATAACATGTCTACCAGCTACGTTGTTTTCTTCCGGAGCTAATACAGTAACCCAATCTGTATAAGAATTAGTTAAAGCACTAACTTCTACACAAGAAACACCAAATAATCCACCTTCAAGCTTTTCATCTTTATTGATTTCATACACTTCTTTATCTAGATTGATTTCGAACTTTTTAATAGTGAACACATCCTCTTTTTCACATTGTGCCCATTCTTTAGTTCCGTTTAGAGTAATTTTATACTTATAGTTTCCTGCATTAGTAGGTGCAGTATCTACCCAATTGTCCGCACCATCATCAACGCAGTAACGAATATTCATACCACCCTCTGTATTAGTCACAGTAACAAGGCCATCTATGCTTTGAGTAGTGCCGTTGAATGTAAAGTCAATAGCCCCAACTGTAATTTCTCTTGCTTTAGGTGGAATTAAAGTACCTTCTATCGTTTTTTCTTCATGGAAGCCACAAACGCTACAATCTCTTTGTTCCACTCTATTTACGCCGTATCCAGCCTCGGTTTTAACAGTCCACTCACTAAATGTGTGGTTTGCTGTTCCCTCTTTTTCAAGAGTGTGTCCGCAAGTTGCAGGGTGCCAGTGGTTATTTGCATCATATTCCCACCTAGTCATATCAAACTTATGTGTATGATCTAATTGTGGAATTACTTCTTTTTTCTCGTACTTACAAACTGTACAAGTATACACTTTTTCGCCGTTAGCTTCTTCAGTTGCTTCTACTGTAATTCTACCAGCGTCAAAAGTATGTGCTGCAACATCACCTTTTTGGTCAGTATGACCACAAGTTGCAGGGTGCCAATGGTTATTTTCATCCTTTTCCCATTTTGTAGAATCAAAAGTATGCGTATGATCTAATTGCGGAATTACTTCCTTTTTCTCGTACTTACAAACTGTACAAGTGTACACTTTTTCGCCGTTAGCTTCCTCAGTTGCTTCTACTGTAATTCTACCAGCGTCAAAAGTATGTGCTGCAACATCACCTTTTTGGTCAGTATGACCACAAGTTGCAGGGTGCCAATGGTTATTTTCATCCTTTTCCCATTTTGTAGAATCAAAAGTATGCGTATGATCTAATTGCGGAATTACTTCCTTTTTCTCGTACTTACAAACTGTACAAGTGTACACCTTTTCGCCGTTAGCTTTCTCAGTTGCTTCTACTGTAATTCTGCCAGCGTCAAAAGTATGTGCTGCAACATCACCTTTTAAATCGTCATGACCGCAAGTTGCAGGATGCCAGTGGTTATTTGCGTCGTTTTTCCACTTTGTAGAATCAAAAGCATGTGCGTGTTTTGGGTTGCAGGCTGTAAGCATTAATATTGATAATACAAACATCACACTTACCGCAAGAACCTTGCATAGTGAATTTTTTTTCATATTTTTCTCCTTTTTTATTTTTTCTTTATTTCTTTTCGCCATTTAAGGCGTTGAAACCTGTTTTGTTGTCTTTTGCTACTTTTCATTAGTTTTTATAATATCAAAATAATTACATTTTCTTTTTTATAATACTTGAAAATTTATTCAACAAATTATGTTAATTTTTTAATTAATAGTGTCGTTTACTAGTCTAAAGTCTTATGATCATACGCTCAGTTTTAATTTGCACGTATATTGTACCATAAGCTTAGTTTTTTAGGCAGTGCCATTTGGCACCATTTTGATTTTTTTTAAAAATGATTGAAGTAAAAATCTAAAAAAGTTGAATAGTTTTGATAAATCAATATTTGATGCCTAAGAAAAAAAAGCCTCATAGAAATGCCGTTTGACACTTCTACAAGGCTTTAAAACTTGCTAGTGGAAAGGATAAATGTTCCTTTTGGTAAAAATTAAAAATCTAATACAATTTAAATAACACTTGTTGCTTCTTAAATGGCGGAGAAAGAGGGATTTGAACCCTCGCACTACTTTCATAGTCTACTCGCGTTCGAAACGAGACCCTTCAGCCACTTGGGTATTTCTCCAAAAGATATATTTGTATTATATACCTTTTTAAATTATTTTTCAACTTTTATTTA
Source organism: uncultured Bacilli bacterium (assembly GCA_934096585.1). Lineage (GTDB taxonomy): Bacteria > Bacillota_I > Bacilli_A > ML615J-28 > CAG-698 > CAKOMG01. The sequence continues at coordinate 129,262 of CAKOMG010000002.1, read as the reverse complement.
TAAATGAATAGAAAAATACCAACCCATTGTATTACTGCACCGAATAATACAAAAAAGTGCCATATAAAATGAGATACCTTCTTTTTAATTGCAAAAGGTATAATACCAAGTGAATAAACTATTCCACCAATTAAAATATAAATAAAGAACATCAAATCATTTTTAATCATTTTAGGAAGAAAAAGTAAAGCACTCCATCCTAAAATGAAATACAAAGGAATATGAATGAATCGCAATCTATGTGGTCCAAACACACAAACTAAAGTAATTCCTGTTATTATAATTGCCCATTGGATAGCGCAAAATATTATTCCATATGTTCCCCCAATATAACAAAGTAAAATAGGTGCAAAAGTTGAACCGATAAGTAAATATATTGATGTATAATCAAATCTTCTGAATACTTTTTTTACAGTTGTACCATATTTAAACGAATGATATAAACAGCTCATTGTAAACATAAAAAATAATCCAAAGAAATATATTAATGCTGAAACTAGTTTTATAGTTGAATCTTGTTTAATTAGCATCATAACCAATGCAAAAATTGCAAATAAAGAGCCAACGCCATGAGTAGTTGCATTACCGATTTCTTCAAGCACAGATCTATGAGGAACAGTTGAAACAACAATTGGTTTTTCTTTAGTGAGTTTATAATTATTCTTTAATTCTTTTTTCTTTATTTTATATTCTTTTTTAATTTCCTTTCTATTTTGTAAATATTCTTGTTTTACTTCTTTTCTTGTCATTATGTCCACCTCTTGTTTATATTTTATAATAATATAACTTAAATAACAATAAACTAATAATTAATTTTATCTATTGATTAAAATTAAAAAGTAGAAAGAAATAAATCTCTCTACTATTAATAGAATTTACCTATGAATGGCATGAAAACTAACACCAACACAATCAGGGCCACAATGTGCACCAATAGTTGGGTTAACTGGACCATATTCTATTTCTAAATCTTCACCAAATTGTTCCTTTAACATATTACCAAGTAATTCTGCTAAATCTAAAGCATCTGTATGAGCAATAATAACGCGATGTTTTTTAATATCATCTTGAAGATTAATAACATACTCCATCATTTTTTTCAAGCTTCCTTTTCTTCCATTAGCTTTGTTAATTGTAGTCATCTTTCCATCTTCACCAATATAAATAATTGGATGAACACCAAACATATTACCCATAAAAGCAGAGAAATTAGAAACACGACCGCTTCTTCCAAAGAACTTTAAATCATCCGCATAAAAATAAATTGCATACTTATCAACTTCCGTATCAGCCCACGCTAATATCTCTTCTAACGATTTTCCTTGTTTATATAAATCACCTACTGCTTTTACGATATTTAAACTCAAAGCAGAAATACCTTTAGTATCAATTGTATATAATTTTCTATCTGGATATTTTTCATATAGTTCATCTAAAGCAATATTCATTGCATTAAATGTTCCTGACATAGCAGAAGAAAAATGAACATAAAGAATATCTTTTCCTTCTTTAAAAAATGGTTCAAAATAAGTCATATAATCATAAGGGCTAATAGCATTAGTTTTAGGAATTGTCCCTTTTCTAAGCAAATCATAATATTTTTTATCATCAAATACTTGATAATCAACATATGGTTTAACTTCTTTATTACCAATCATATAAGGCATAATAATCAAATTATATCCGAATTCCTTGGCTAAGTTAGGTGTCATATCAGTATCTGTATCCGTAAAAAGTACAAACATTTTATTTTCTCCTTCTTCATTAATATTATCATTTTCGACAATTTTTGTCAAACCACTATAATTGATTTTTGTCCCATTACTTAATATGCACTTCATACTTAGTAACGTTCTTTATAGTCTCTCCATCAATTTGAAGTGCTGTTGGTCTATCAAATTCAACGTAAATATCTTTACCTTGTCTTTCATCAACAATTTTTGTATTCTTTTGTAACTCGCCTTTAAATATCGATGGGAAAGCCATTAGAGCTCTTAACTTACCAGCTTTATACAATACAACATTTGTAACTAAATGATCTTTGTCATTGCGATCTTGCTTTGGTGCAACCATCATTCCACCGCCATAATAACGACCTTTCATAGTTGGAGCTAACCAAACTTTTTTATACTTTTTAGTAACACCATCTATAGTAATTGTTGCATTAGGGGCTTTATAGTGAAATAATAAACCTTTAATTGCAATTGATGTATAGTTAACTGGTTTATCTGATTTTGCTTGTTCTCTATCACCAACTTCGCAACAATAACCATCAATTCCATAGCCAACACCATTAATAAAATAATACTTTTTTTCATTAACTATTACATATGGAAGATCTTTAATTAAATCATTTACTAAAATTTTTCTTCCAACTGCTATATCACTTACATCATGTAAGAAATCATTTCCTGTTCCCCCTGCGTAAAAATAGAAATCACAAGGAAGAGTTTTTCCATAAACAATATTGATAAAATGATTTAATGTACCATCTCCTCCAACTAAAACTACTTCATCTTCTTTAGTCAAAGTAGAAAATAATTTATCATAATTATCACTCATAGCAATTACATCTATAAGTTGTATATCTTTACCTGCATATTCTTTTTCAATTTCTTTTAAAACAGCTTCTGAATGACCGTTTTGTGATTTTTTATTAAATAATATATAGTTCATAAGCTTACCTCTTTATACTGATATTATAACAAATTTCGATAAATATTTCCATATCAAAATGAAAAAATCCTTCAAAAGAAGGATTATTTTTCAAATTTTATTATTTTATATATTTCTTCAACAGATTGTAAATCGTGTCTTACTTCTTCTTTATTATCAATATGTATGATTAAATCTCTTTCTTCTGGAAGTAAACAGTGATGTACACCACCTTTTCCATTCATACTATTTTGATAAGAACCAGTACCAAGTAAACCAATATATAAATCCTTATCAGATATTGGCATCTCAATGTAACCTTTATCATCTTCAAAATAAACATCATCACAATCACAAGTAACACCCGCAAGTCTAGCTTTAGCTTTTTCCTTATTTAACTCATTAATTGGTTTAACAATAATTGGTTCATCTAAAGCATAAAATTCAGGCATTGCAATTAATAAACTTCCATCCACAATATACCAAGGATGTTCATCAGTATTTTTAATGCCAATTACTTTATAAAGATTAATTGTTGCATCCTTTTGTGAATACTTTCCATTTTCACTTAACAAATTAGGATCAGGCAAATCATTCTTCTTTGCTAAATCATGAAGTAATGTAATTACATATTTAGCCCATTTATCATAATCAAAGTCATCAGATACTGGTAATGGTGTTCCTCCGCCAATATCATAGTTTTTGATTGTATCAATTCTTTTGGCAGCGTAAACATAATATTCCTCAAATGCCTTAACAAAATTTTCTTTAAATTTAGTTTCTTCGTAATCAAATCCTCTTTGATGAAAATGAATTGTATTCAAAACAAGTTTAGTATTTTTAATATCATTGATAATAAATTCAAATTCTTCTTTTGTTAAGCCAAAACGATCATTCTTAATTATCTCATGCTCCTCGCTATAAAGACTTGGCAAATGTACTCTCAAACCTACTTCTAAATTTATATTTCTTTTCTTTAATTCTAAATATTCACTCATTGAGTCAATTACATCAATGATATTATATCCTTCATTATGTACTTTTTCTATCTCATCGATGTAATCATTAACTTTATAACCATTGCATACTAACAATTTTTTTGAATGATTTTTTTTAAATATATCATGTGTAAAGACTAAATCATAATAACTTGAAGTTTCCAAACCATCACTATATTCATAAGCTGTTTCAACTTCCATGCCACCATAGTTAGCTTTATTGGCATTTAAATATATAAACTTTCCATTGTAATTTGTTTCTTTAATCGCTTTATCAAAACTTTCTTTTAATTCACAAATACGATTCTTAATTATTCCTAAGAATGTAATTTTTAAAGGGGTACCATATTTAGCTGCTAAATCCTTTAGGCTAAATCCATAATAACAAAGTTCATTATTTTTTTCTTGAATTAATTTTTTCATATACTTCTCCAATAAGCGATAAAATTATATACTAATTTCATATAAATTACAATATTTTTTTTAAAAATATTATCAATTAATTTCTTCGCTTATTGCGTTCATTAATTGATGCGTATCATCACCATTATAACACCAATACATAAGACCACCTAAATTATTATCTTTTGCATATTGATATTTTAATTTAATTGACAAAACATCATCATAACAAATAAATACTTTATTTTCTTCATCATATAAATAATATGACTTACTTTTTTCATCATAATATTTTGTAACACCATTATTTAATCTTGTTAAATAGTTTTGATAAATTAAAGTATAATTAATGGCCTTCTTAGATATAAATGCTTGACCTAATCCATGATTAATGTTTTCTACACCTGTATAGATTTTTCCATAAAACGCAGCACCTATAACAATCTTAGATTTACTAACACCTTTACCTATTAAATAATTAACGGAAGTATCAGCACTAGCAGTTGCATACTTTGATGAATATAATGCACTTTGATGTGACGTAACACTTGACGATTCAAGATCATAGCTCATTACATTAAAATAATCAACACATTCATTCAGTTTATCAAGTTCATATCTAACATCTATCCATGTACCAGCAGGAATAGCAATAGAAACAATATAATTCTTATTAGCCTTTTTTAAAGTATTATATATTTCTTTCATCAATAATGTGAAATTAGTTCTATCGCTAGATGTTGGATATTCCCAATCCATATCAATTCCATCTAAACCATTTTCTTCTAAAACTTGCAAAATAGAATTAGCAACTTGCTTTCTACTTTCTATGGTTTTACTAGCATTTTTATATGGAAGCCAAGCATTAGGATCATCTTGCCATCCACCAAGTGCTAAACATACTCTTACTTTATTTCTACGATATTCTTGAAAAGAGGATAATCCGTAAATATTTTTTACATCCACAAAAAATTTATTATTTTCTTCTTTTATTTGAGCAAATGAATAATTAATAATATCTAGAGTTTTATAATCAGTTTCAGTTAATGGTTTATAATTGCCATAATAATATCCTATTACCACTTGTTTATCTCCTAATTCTTCAAATTCTTGTTTTTTAACAAGTACTTCATGTTCAAAAGTTAATGTTTCTTTTTGACAATATAAATTAGCATTTAGTTTAATCATTACATCTTTAAAATCATGCAAAACTTTACCTGTTGTTGAAACAATACTTATGTCACTTGATGTCCAACCAATTTTTACATTATATTCCTTGCTATTTATTACACAAACATTATTTGACAAAAATTCAATATAATCATCATTTTCTTCTAATATTGTTGGAAGAATTTCTGATAACATTTTTCTAGTTTGTTCTAATGCTTCTTTAATATTTGATTTTTCTTGCTTAATTAAAAATAGTTGTTCTTTTGCTTCAAGTAAATAATCATAATTACTTATATACTTTTTTTCTTCTTCAGTTAATTGGTCATATAAATATAATCCGTGATTGATATACTCTTCATCACTTTCACTGATTTCTAAAGACAAATCATCAATATACTCAATTAATTCATTAATTTTGCTTTGATTTATTACTGGTTTTACTTCCGTACATCCAACTAAAAACAAAGCAAGCAAAAGTACAAAAATATAAAGTGTTTTTTTCATAATTAATATCCTATCTCTTCCAAATATTTTAATAAATTATCTTTTATTATGGCTGTATCAATATTCCCTAAATTCGTTAAAAAGATAAGGCGAATATGTTTAGAAAATAATATAATTGTATTAGTTCCTATGGTATCCCCACAATGATAATATATTTCTTCATTCTTATATTTAATTATTCTCATTCCTAAACCATATTCTGTATTTTGCCCATTAGGTAAAACATTAGGATGAAACATTAATTTATTACTATCCTTTAATAAAAAATCAATCCATTTATTTAAATCATTGACAGTTGAATAAATACCACCATCACCAATTGTTGCACTGCACCAATATTGGTCCTTTACAATCAATTTTCCATTCTCTAAAATATGACCATAAGCACGTTTTGAAATATTTGTTTTTCCTTGATAATTTACTATAGTATTAGTAATGTGTGCTTTTTTAAATACATACTCATTTAAAAACTCATCAATTTTCATATTAGATTCTTTTTCAATTATTAATCCTAATAATATATATCCAGTATTACTATAACGATACTCAGTACCTGGTTCAAAGTATGTGCCTTTAGTATTTTCTAAAAATGTTAAAATATTCTGATCTTTTATTTGCGGATCATCATCTTTATGGGGTATAGTTTCATAATCAAATATCCCTGATGTATGGTTTAATAAATTTTTAATATAAATTTTTTTAAAATAGGATGGCAGTGTATCAAAAATATCTAATACACAAGAATCAAGTTTTATTTTTTCTTGAATTATTAATTCAATGATTCCTCTAGCAATAAATTGTTTAGTAACTGAAGCTAAACGAAAATGAGTATCAAAATCCACTTTTTCACTGCCTTCTTCTTTTAAACATCCATTAACTTTTTTAATTTCATTATCGTTTAATCTAAAATAAAAAGCATAGCCTTGGCAATCATTTTTTATTGCATTATTTAATATTTTGTTCATTTCCATTTTTATCCCTCGTATGCTAAAAGATTTACAGATGTAACCTTTTCTAGTTTTTCTAATTGTGTTATTAATTCGTTGATTTCAATATTAAGTTCTGTTGCATCAATTGTTATGGTGATATACGCATCATTATGAATAGGAATTTCTTGATTTAGTGATAATATATTAGCATTTGATGCTGCAAGTACATTTAAAATACTTGATAAAACACCTTTTTCATTTGATGTATGAAACGCTAAAATAGCTTTGCTATTATATGTTTTCATAGGTTCAAATATATAATCTTTATATTTATAAAATGTTGAACGCGAAATATTATATTTTTGACATAAAAAAGAAACATTATCATTTTTACTATCTAGTTCTTCTTTTATCTTTAAAATTGTATTAAAATATTCTGGTAACATTTTTTTATTTATTAAATAATATTCATCTTTCATAGTACACTTCCTAATTATGTTATATAATAATTATACTATGTATCCATTAAAAAGACAAGTGTTTTAAAATTAAAAACAACTTAAGCATTGACAAATTAGTTAAATTAGAATATAATAAGTAGGAAAGGTAGGAAAAGTATGAAAAATATAAAAGATGATCGTTTTATAGTTAGTGTCAAAGTTGGCGAAAAAGGACAAATCGTCATTCCCAAAATAGCACGTGAAATGTTCAACATTAATCCACAAGATACTGTTATGATTCTTGGCGATAAAGAAAAAGGACTTGCTATTTTAAAGGCTGATGAATTTTATAAATTAGTTCCTTCATTCAAGGAGGAAAATAATGAATAATACATGTATAAATATTAAAAATTTAACTAAGTCTTATAAAGATCTTATTGCTGTTGATAACTTAAATTTAACTATTTATGAAGGAGAATTATTTGCTTTACTTGGTGTTAATGGAGCAGGTAAAACAACAACGATTAAAATGTTATCATGTTTAACCAAACCAACAAGTGGAGAAGCATTAATATACAATTATAGTATTAATAATGATGAAGATAAAATCAAAAATATAATTGCTTTATCAATGCAAGAAACAGCAATAGCAAGAAACCTAACCGTAAAAGAAAATTTAGAGTTTATTGGAAAAATATATAATATTGCTAAACAAGAATTAAATGATAGAATTTCTTTTTTAACAAACAAGTTTTCACTAACACCAATTTTAAATAAAAAAAGCGGAAAATTATCTGGTGGATGGCAAAGAAAACTTTCTATTGCCTTAGCATTAATTGTTAACCCAAAGGTTTTATTTTTAGATGAGCCAACTCTTGGTTTAGATGTTTTAGCCAGACGCGAATTATGGGACATAATAGAATCACTTAAAGGACATATAACTATTATTTTAACTACGCATTATCTTGAAGAAGCCGAAAAACTTGCAAATAGAATTGGTATAATGATAAATGGAAAATTAAAAGCACTCGGAACAAGTGACGAAATAAAAGAAAGTACAAATACTAAAACATTTGAAGATGCATTTGTTAGTATCGCTACTAGAAAGGAAATTTAAATGAAAAGAAGTTTAATTTTTGCATCTCGAAATATTAAAGAAATTTTAAGAGATCCTTTAAGTTTAGTTTTTTTGTTAGCTCTTCCTTTTATAATGTTAATTCTATTTTATTACTTATTTAATGGATTAACAAGTCAATTTGAAATTAAATATTTTGCTCCTGGTATTGTTGTATTCAGTTATTCATTTATCACTTTGTTTAATGGTTTACTAATATCAATGGATAGGTCTTCTTCTTTTTTAATAAGATTATATTCATCACCTATGAAATCATGGGAATTTATTTTTGGTTATTCTATTTCTATGATTCCAATTTCATTAATTCAATCTATTTTGTTTTTTGGAGTTGCTTCTTTCCTTGATTCAACATTCTTTTCTATTAATCTTTTATTAGGGATTGTTGTCTCACTTTTTATTTCTACTTTATTTATTGGCTTGGGAATATTGTTTGGTAGTCTATGCAATGAAAAATCCATAGGTGGAATATCATCAATTATTATTATGTGCCAATCTATTTTAAGTGGTATGTGGTTTCCAACAAATACAATGAGTAAAGCAATAATTAAAGTTATGGATATACTTCCTTTTAAAGCATCGACATCATTACTTCAAAATGTTTGTTCGGGCGATTTTAATAATATATTCAAATACATTATAAATATTATGATTTATATACTTCTCATTTATAGTTTAGGAATTTTTGTTTATTCTAAAAAAATGAAAAAGAATTAAAAAAGGGCACTTCAAAAAGTGCCTTTTTTCTTTTATTCAACTTCTATTAATTCATAATTTAAAGAACCTACATTTAATTTGTGAGCTGCTTCAATTGTATATAATCCGTTTCTTGAATTTACTCTTTCCATAAAATGTTCTTTACCTGGATCATTAGAATTCATAACCAAATCAATACAAGCTTGATCAATAGCTACCGGATCTAATGAAGCCAAAATTCCAATATCTTTTAAGCATGGGTCTTCTGCCACACTGCAACAATCACAATCAACAGACATATTGCACATAACATTAATAAAAGCAATCTTCCCTTTAAATAATTTGCATACAGAGCTTGCTGCATCAGCCATTGATTGTAAAAATACGTTTTGTGAAGATAAATTATTCCATAATGTGTATTGATCTAAACTTTTGCCTCCAGAATGAATCCAAGTCTTACCTCTACTTGATGCACACCCAATAGAAAGTTGTTTAAGTGCACCACCATATCCTCCCATTGGATGACCCTTAAAATGAGAAATGACTAACATTGAATCATAATTATTTATATTTTTTCCTAAATGATTTTCTTTCAAAACTATTCCATTAGGAATTTTAACGATAAAATCAGGTTCTTCACTATCAAGTAAATCAACTTTAAAATACTTACTCCATCCATGATTATCAAGAAGTTTTATATGTTTTTCTGTAGTGTTTCTTTCTCCACTATAAGCAGTGTTACATTCAACTATTGTGCCATTAAGCTCTTTCACAATATTTTCATAAAACTCAGGATGTAAATAATTTTGATTACCTTCTTCACCTGAATGGACTTTAATAGCTACATTTCCAGGCAAATCAATCCCTAATAATTTATACATTTTTACTACTTGTTCTTTAGAAATGTTTTTTGAAAAATAAACTTTTGGTTTCATAACTATTTTTTTCCTTTTTCTTCATACATCATCATATCTGCTTCTCTTATTAATTCAGTGATTTTATTAAACTTACCAAATGATATTCCAAATGCCATACTGCACTCAAAACCTGCATTTTCCCCATTAATTTCATTTATTGCTTCAGTCCATAAACTTACTACATAATTTAATTCCTCTTTTGTTTCCACATCAGCAATAACTAAAAACTCATCGCCACCATATCTTATACCAATAATTTTGTCATTTGTAATTCTTAAAATACTTTCAGCACATTTTTTGAGTAATAAATCCCCATATTCATGTCCTTTAGTATCATTCGTTATTTTTAAACAATTGACATCAAAAAATATTATTCCAATGTTTTTATTATCATGCTCTTCAGATACTAAATCCATATAAAAATTTCTATTATATAAGCCAGTTAAAGTATCTATTTGATTAAACATTTTTAATTTAATTTGGTTATTAACACTTTCAATATCATTAGAAATAACGTTAAACATGAAAATTCCAAATGCTAAAATGGTAAGAATTTTAGGAACACACAAATATAAAACTAAACCCAACAATAAATTCAAGTTCATTTCTTGAAAAGTGGGAACAAAATTGCTAATATCCCCTCCACAAATTTCTACTAAATATTGCAAGAAATCTGTATCCCATAGTTTTAATGCATATCCTAATACTGGCGCTATAAAAGCAATAAGTAGTGACCCTATTAAAGCTATCAATCCGATTCTTTTAGATTTATATTGCATTTCCAAAAAAAGAGGTAAGATAATAATTATTGTAGCGTGAAAGAATAAAAATGTAGTTACACCCATCGCAGCAATAATTGAAAAAATAATTATAACATATTTAGTTTGTGGTATTCTAACTATTTTTTTATTAGTAACTAATATTACTGGTATTATTAAGAAACATAATGCAACAATTATACTAATTCTTGTCTCTACAGTTTTTGTTTTAAAAACACCAATTTCATTTAATATCAAAACAATAATTGCGGAAGCAATGATAAAGCACATAGCTTTTGCAGAATACTTATTAGGTTTAACATTCATTTCCTCTAATATTATATTTTTTCCTTTATCAAACATTTTATCACCCCAAAATAATAATTTTTTTAATAAATTTTTAAAATACTAATTATATTATTTAATCCATAGCTTTGTGCTTTTTGCAATTTACACCCTCCACTATTATGCAATAAATAAGGTGTACCCTCTAAATCACATCCTATATAAAGCATTACATGTGACGACGTAAATATCATTGTACAGTTTTGATATTGTACTAGTTTTTCTGTTGTAAGTCCACTTACATTCTCAGAAAAGCCAGGAATTTTTCTTTGATTCGATGTATTTCTTGGCATATCAAATCCAAAACACTTATAAATAGCATTTAATGTTGATGAACAATCACGGCCTTTAACATCATAATCACCCCAACAATAAGGAGTATTAAGTAACTTAAATGCTTCCGTATAAATATTTCTATAAGTAAATGACAAATAGCCATCATTTAAATTTTCTTTTTGAACTTCTAGTTCTTGCACACTTAAACTACCATCATCTAGTCTTTCAGGCAAAATTATTTTATAGCTTGAGTTTAATTTTTCGCTATATGGAATTTTATCACCTAAACGATAAATTAAACCATTATAAAGTTCTCTTTCACTTAAAACAATAACAAACTTTTCTGGATTGTAAAATTTTAAAAAATCTTCATATGAACAAGTGGCAATATCACTTGTTTCAACCCATCCATTATAATTTGCTGCTTGAACAAAGCACCATTTTTTATCAGCACTATAATGATAAACTAAAACACCCTCGCCTATACTTAAACCTGTTTCTTGAAATTTATCATATTCTTTGCTACTAGCATAATAAGTTGTAGGAAAAGATCGAACGGACGTAAAATTGCAAACAACTCCATAAACTGCTCCATCTGTAATTTCATCTAAAGCCCGATTAGCAAGTATCATATTCTTTTCAGCTATTGTGATTTGTTTATCTTCACTATTAAAAACTCTATAATCATTCATTCTATTATATTTTTCAATCATAGTTTTAATATATGATTTTGAAACATCTGAAGATAAAGTTTTTAAATCATATACTTTTGTTAATGAATAATCACTATAGACATTTTTATTAAAATTAGCAATTTCATCGCTATTCATTATTAAACTATCAGGGTTATTCACTAGTTTAATCCAATATTCAGTTTCATTAACACTTAATGCTTTTTCGATAATTTCAATATTTAGTATCGCTTCAACATCTTGATATTTAGCAACTAAAGTAGTTTTGCCAACACTTAATCCTTTTATTACATTATTACTCACTGCAATAATTGTATTGTTTTGAATTATCATTTCAATATCACTTTCAGAAGGAATATTTTTAATCTTTAGTTTAAAACGATATTGTTCATCAACTCTCATGAGAACACTTGGAACATCAAAAGCAATTTCAGGAATTAAGTCCGGTTGTTTATTCCAACTTGCTATTAAAACTATATCGGAATTAATTGTTGTATCAAAGATGAATGGTTTTCCATCTAAAGTCCATCCCATAAAATCATATCCTTCTTTTATTAATTCAACATCAGGATTATGTACAAGTTCATTCTTTTTAACTTTGTAACTTTTAATTTCTTGATCAGTTCCAGTAACAAATTCAACATTATAATATATTTCTTCTGGTATTGATGGATCATCATTAAAGCAACCAACTAACCAAATAGATAAAAATAGCATTATAATGATAATTATTTTTTTCATTTTTATTTCTCCATTCATTTATTTATCATATCAGTATTATAGCATAACTATAATAATTAATCAAATTATTAGTTTATTTAAGCCCTGTAAGTCAACAAGAACTAGTAAATTTGTTTTTACTAGTTCTGTCATCATTATTTCACTTCTACCCATTTAACATAAATTGTACATAATCTCTTAGTTGGCTCTGTACCCAATTTTTTAGTACATTCTTTATCTAAATAATAACCATCAAATGTATAACCTACCTTAACTGGATCTGTAATAGCGTTTTGATTTACTTCAAATGCTTTACAACTAGAACCATCAATTTTATATGCAGTTGTCATTGATGGTACCACCATACGTAAACTTTTGAAATAATCTTTTGCAACACCTTGTGTACCATAGAAATACCCATCAACAATAAACGCTAGAAAGGCTTTAACTTGTGGTGTACCCGCATTTATATTTTCATACCTTGAATTTGCTTCTTTATATTTGTACATTGCAACTAGAGTATTCAAAAGTGCGAAATATTTTGTCTTATAAGGTTCAGTACCAAAAATACCACCTTCTACTGATTCTACTGTATAATCATTTCTAACAACAATTTTATCAAAGAAGAAATTAGCATAACCATCTGCAGTTCCAGAAGCATTTGATGAAGTGTCATTCCAAATCTTTCGTGGATCATTATTGTGAAGTTTATTGTCTCCAGAAAATTCTTCAAAATTAGTTACTCTTAACTTTTCATTTACTTTCGTACTACTTAACAAATCATTGTCTATTAAATATTTATAAAAGTCTTGTTCAAATATTTTAGGCAGCGTTGTAATAGTATCAATTCCTTTAGCAGCATCAGTTTCTGATGCAAATGGAGTTGTATCCCAACATTCTACACCTTCATTATATTCCATTACAACATTTAATGCATAAAGCACTAAATCACCAGTCATTCCTTGTGATATTTGACATAAAGCATCACCCGTAAAATCTTGATTTGTAAACCAGCCCATAAATTTAGATAAATTTACATTAAATGTTGGTAAATAGAAGTTATCTTCAATTGTATATTCACTTTGTTCTGGATAACTCAATTCATTAGCACTATCATAATATTTAATTGAATACTTAATTATAGTAAAAGTAGCAATTATTTCAACATCTTCTTTTACTTCTTTTACTTCTTTATCCCATCCAGTAAATGTATAACCAGCTTTACTTGGATCTGCTGGATAAACAACTGCTGCATTATAATCTATTTTTTCTTCTTTTATCACTTTTTCATCAACTATAAATTTTACTGTACATTTCTTCACTTCATAAATAGCATTAACTTCCATATCACTTGTTACAGAACTAATGTCTTTATCCCATTTAGAAAATACAAATCCTTCTTTATCTGGTGCCGTTGGAGCAACTGCCTTAGAACCATGACTAACATCAACAGTAGCAATTTCCACTCCATCTGCAATAAATTTAACTTTATATTGGTTAGGGGTAAATTTTGCTATTATAACTGTTTCTTTTGTAATTGGTGTGTTAAAATCAAATTTTTCATCACCAACATACCAACCATCAAATTGATGACCTTCTTTTACTGGATCTGTTGGGGCAGTAATTTTACCATTATAGTCAACCTTAGAATTAAGTATTTCGTTTCCTTCAACTACGATTTTAACGTTGAACTTTTGAATACTATATTTAGCCACCAATTCTAAATCTTTTGTAATTAAAGTATCAAAACTAAATAGATTTTCTCCATCATACCAACCTATAAATTCATAACCTTCTTTAGTAGGTTCATTAATTATATTTTTGATGGTTTCATTATAATTTACTTTGATTGTGTTAATAACTTTTTCATCAACAACAAATTTAACAGACACTTGTTTTATAGCAAATTTTGCAACTAATTTCACATCTTTAGTAATTGGAGTATTAAAATCAAAAAGATTATCCCCATCATACCAACCAATAAATTCATAGCCTACTTTTACTGGATCTGTTATTTTTTCTAACTTTTCATTATATTTTACTTTAACTTCTTTTTCAGTTTCTGTTACAAATTTAACTGTGAAAGTTTTAAGATCCCATTTGGCAATTAAAGTTAAATCTGAAACTACAGGAATAGAAAAATCGTACTTTTGATCATCCAAATACCATCCTATAAAATCGTATCCCTCTTTAACTAAATCTTGAGGTTTTTCAACAAGTGCTTCTTTCTTTACTACTACTGATGAAACAGTTGTTTCACCATCTTTAAACAATACTGTAAACTCATTCTTGCTACAACCAGAAATCAAAAATAAACCAATAAACATAACTAGCAATAATTTTAATTTTTTCATAATTCTCCTCTTTTCTATTTTTCTCTCAATTTTTATTTTAAAGCTTTTGCCTGTTTTTCCCTCTCTATACATATGTCTTTCCATTTTGGATTTTTTTCATACATTTGACTTAATTCCTTTAGTGCTTTTGGTATATCAATTTTTTGTGGACAAGTTCTTGCACATTTATAACATGATATACAAGCTGATGGTCTTTCATCATCACTTAAATTTTCCAAATACATTGTTGGAGTAAATGAAAATGTATACTTCATATCATTGTATGTTGAAAGAAGCTTTGGTATGTTAAGTTTTTTAGGACAACCTGCAACACAATACTCACATTTTGTACAAGGAACTCCTTTTATTAGCTTTCTACCTAATTCATTTAAATAATCATTTTCTTCTTTAGTAATGCCTTTGTAATTATTGAAGGTTTGGATGTTATCTTGCATTTGTTCCATATTACTCATGCCACTCAATATCATTTTCACATTTTCAAATTGTAATAAATATTTAAATGCCCATGATGCGATGCTATCATTGCTATTAAATTCTTTTAACTTTTTACTATACTCTTCATCCATTACAGCTAATTTTCCCCCACGAACTGGTTCCATTACCCCTACTGGACTGTTATAACTTGTTATTAAATCATATTTTTCTTTGGCATGTTGAAGTGATGCATCAACATAATTAAATTGAATTTGACAAAATTCCATATCTTTTGCATATAAATCTAAAAACTCTTTTAGACAAGGTATATCTGCATGAGTTGAAAATCCTAAATACTTTATTCTACCTAATTCTTTTTGTTTCAAAAAATAATCAATAATATTCCATTTTTTATCTGTATAAACTTTAAATGATCCTTCATTGACATTATGAAGTAAGTAAAAATCAAAATAATCTACATCACATTTTTTTAATTGTTTTTCAAATATTTCTTCTGGATTATAACTAGAAGCAGTTTGATGACCAGGATATTTTGTTGCTAAAAAATATGAATTCCTTGGATACTTCTTTAACGCTTTACCAATAACTATTTCTGAATAACCATTATGATAAGGATATGCAGTATCAAAATAATTAACTCCACTTGTGATAGCTAAATCAACCATTTGCTCAGTCAATTCTTGATTAATTGATCCATCACTATTCATTGGAAGTCGCATTGTCCCAAATCCTAACCGCGATAAATTAATATTCTTAAATTTATTATGAATCATTACTTTAACTCCTCTATATTAATTGGGGCTAGTGAGACTCGAACTCACACGTTAAAAACATCACCGTCTGAAGATGACGCGTCTACCAATTCCGCCATAGCCTCTTATTAATTCAAATTCCAATCAATTGGTTGTTCATTTAACCCAATTAAAATATTATTTATTTTTGAAAAGTGCTTGCAACCAAAGAAACCATTGTAAGCTGATAATGGGCTTGGATGACTAGCTTCTAAAATATAGTGTTTAGGATTAGTAATGAGTGCTTTTTTTTGTTTGGCATCATTACCCCAAAAAACAAAAATAATTGGTTCTTTTCTTTCATTTAATTTTTTTATTACATCTGTAGTAAAAATTTCCCAACCTTTATTCTTATGACTGTTTGCATAATGTTCTCTTACCGTTAATACTGTATTCAAAAGCAGTACCCCTTGTTTAGCCCATTTTGTTAAATCGCCACTTTTAGGAATTTCTATGCCTAAATCATCTTTTAATTCCTTAAATATATTTTTTAAAGATGGAGGGAAAATAGTTCCTTCTTCTACTGAAAAACATAGACCTTGAGCTTGATGTTCTTCATGATAAGGATCTTGTCCTAATAATACTACTTTAACATCTTCATAACTTGTAAGTTTTAAAGCGTTATATATTTTATACATATCGGGATATATTTTAAAATGTGAATATTCATATTTTAAAAACTCGTGGAGTTTTAAATAATATTCTTTAGAAAATTCATCTTTTAAAACATCATCCCATGAATTATTGAATTTAACCATGCAAATCACTAATTTTTAAAAACATTTAATATTTCATTTACAACTTCTTTAATAGTTTTATTTGAAGTATTAATGCAAATATCATAATTATTTTTATCTCCCCAAACCTGCCCAGTATAAAATTCGTAATATTTAGCACGATGTTTATCTATATCTTTAATTACTTTGCTTAAACGTTTATCTGTCAAAGAACCATCTACTTCTCCTTTATGCTTACATCTATCAATTTTTGATGGCATATCAGAATAAACAAATATTCTAAATGGTTTAAAGTCTTTTAATATATAATCAGCACACCTACCAACTATGACACAATCACTTTTGGAAGCAAGTTCTTTTATAACATTACTTTGTTCAGCATAAATTGAAGCTTGAGTTCTTATAATATTATTATCATATGATCCGAATGTATGTCCAATGGTAATTGGATAATATGTTATAGGTCTCTTTTCTATTATTTGATTTAAATACTCTTCTGCTAAAGAAGTTTTTTTACTAATCTCATCCATTATTTCTTTATCATAATATGCTATCTTTAATTCTTCCGCAATTCTTTTTCCAAGTTCTCTGCCCCCACTACCGAATTCTCTTCCTATAGTAATGATTTTTCTCATTTTTTTACCTCCATTAATTATTTAACTCGATACTATCTTTTTTATTTCTCTCATCATATAATTTATAAATTAGTTTGATTAAAAGCCATACACCAATACATAATGAAAAATATACAACATAAACTAAGATTTGAACAACTGGATAACATATAAAATATTTGCCAAATGCTATTTCAATTGTTGCTATTCCTTTGATAAATGTTAACACTTCAGTTGCCTTTTTCATATCAAACATGAATAAGTAATTGACTTCAAACTTTGTTTCACCAGTCATTTTCACTAACCCATTCATAAATGTTCCAAATACTAAACAAAATACAAAATATATGGAAAAACCTATAAATGCATCTTTTAAAGAATCTTTATCAATTCTTGGAAAGATTTTAAATGTCAAAGCAAGAATTGGCACAATTAAAATATGTGTGTGTTCCGTTATAAAATGCATATTCCATACATTAAAAATTCCTTTATTATCTAAATCAGGCATAAGTATTGCAATCAATGCCCCTAAGGCGTTAACTATAAAATTAAAATTAAATATATGTTTGTTTTTTGTGATTATTGCAATAACAATTAAATAAGATGCTAAATTACATAGTTGTAATGGTAGTCTTTTAAAGGAAATTGTTAAGGAAAACATTGAATTATATTGGAATAATGTTACAAGCGCTAATATTAAACATAATATATATTGTTCTTCATAACTTTTATTCTTAAATATTTTAATTAGCAATATAATTTCAACTACTATAAATAATAACCATCCTATATGAATAATCCCATAAGCTTTAAAAATTATATTACTAAAGCCAAATATAACTTGAGGAATATATATTGGAACCATTAATAATAACATTGATAATAAGACCAACAAATAATTTTTAATTTCATTTTTATCTTTAAAAGTAAACCTGTGTTTTTCAAATATCAATAATACTAATGGAATAATTAATTCAATTAATAATAACAAACTAAACCAAATTGTTCTAAAAATTTCATTTATAAAGAATGCTTTTATATATGGTGGTAATGATGAAATATTATTTATACCTCTTCCTTCAATACTTGTAAAGTAAGGTACATATGTATAAATAAATATAACGTTCAAAATAGCGACAGGTAAACAAAAATATATAGCTATATTTCGCATTGTTTTATTATTAAAGAAAGAAGCAATTGGTAGAATAATTACACTCATATAATTAAACCATCGTAAAAACACTTGTAAATAATTTCTATTAGCTATTATTTCTACTTCCCTATCTTTACTCATAATGAAACTATCAGGTAAAACTATATTTATAAACACTAATATAAAATAAACAATACTTAAAATTTTTGTTAAGGCTTTAAAATTTTTATCCTTTTTTTGAGCTAATACTAGAATTATTATTATTGTTAATAAGAATATAATTCCAGGAATTAAATATTTCATTTAAATATACTAACCTCTATACTATTATTTTACTATATTTTTCCAATTATATCAAGATTTTTTGATAACGTTTTTATTTTAAACCAATTATTTAATTATTAAAAAAGTTAGTATTTAAATAACTCTTAATGCAAATATTTAAATTTTCATACAATATTTAGTACTTTTCATTAAGTGTACCAATATAATAAAAAACTGCTGACTTGTGTCAACAGTTTAAGCCCATACAAACCATATAAATAAATAACCAACTAATACCGCCACACATGTAAACGGAACACCAATTTTAACAAAGTCACTAGTTTTAACTTCATATCCTTCTTTTTTAAGAATTCCAATAGTTGTAATATTGGCGGAAGCACCAATTGGTGTTAAGTTACCTCCAAGTGTAGCACCTGTTAGTAATCCAAAATAAAGTACTAACGGATCACATCCTAATATTTGCGAAATACCAAATACAACAGGAAGCATTGTAGCAACATATGGTATGTTATCCACAAATGCAGATATTATTACTGACCCCCATACGATTAATGTATAAGTTAGAAACAAGTTATTTCCACCAACTTTTACAAATAAGTTAGAAATTTCATCAATTACACCTGCTTCTTTTATACCTGCAATAATTATAAATAAACATGCAAGTAAACCAAGTGTTTCAAAATCAATAGATTTAACTGTTTCTTTAACAAATCCAAAGTTCTTTCTCTTAATTAACTCTCTTACTAAACCAACGATAAATAAACTAACACATATTAAACCATTTGTTATATCTGGTTTTTTTTCAATAAATGAAGCAATGATTAAAAAGATAATATTAAGTAAAAGTAATATTGAAGGAAAGTAATCTGTTACTTCTGTCACTTCTACTGCATCTACTTTTTCTTTATTTTTTCTAAATATAAACATTATAATTGGAACAGTTGCCAGTGCACCTAATTCAACAGCCCAAAAAATACCAGGCTTACCATTCATAAAGAAGAAATCAATAAATGACATATTTGCTGCTCCACCAAGCATTATTGATGT
Organism: uncultured Bacilli bacterium; assembly: GCA_934096585.1. GTDB lineage: Bacteria > Bacillota_I > Bacilli_A > ML615J-28 > CAG-698 > CAKOMG01. Next base: position 109,212 of record CAKOMG010000002.1, on the reverse strand, counting down.
CGTATCACCAACTAATGTTGCGGCACCTTGAAGATTTGCGGAAACAGAAATGCATATAAGCATTGGAACAGGTGATATTTTAATTTTTTTGGCAATTGCAAGTCCAACTGGTGCAACCATCAATACTGTTGCAACGTTATCCACAAAAGCCGAAATCACACCCGCAAAACTAGATATAAGCACAACCGCCCACATTGTATTTCTTGATTTTAAAATAAGCATATCCGCCATTTTGTTTGGCATTTTTGATTCGATGAAGAAAAATACAACCCCCATTGTCCCAAGTAAAATCATTAAAACATTCCAGTCAATAGCATTAAATACTTCCTTAATTGGTAAAACACCAAAAACTAAAAATATTAGTGCAGATACTATTACCGTTATTAATCGGTATTTAGGAAGTGCAATCATTAATACATACGTCAATATAAAAACTATTAATGCAAAAATCATATTATTGTAACCTTTCAATAGATAATATTATATTACAATAGTGCTTCTTTGTCAATTTGTTTTTTGAACTGCTTTTCGCTAATAAAAAGAATTAAAAATACAAATATACTAACAATTGTTTCTGTTAAGACCATAGTTATCCAAATCAATTCTTTATTAATTAGTGGTAGAACTAATAAAAGTATTCCACTTATAAATACGCCTCTTGCTAAAGAAATAATAAGGGATATTTTTGATTTTAAAATTGATTGAAAATAAAACATAGAAGCAACATTTAAAGGTAGCAAAATAAAGGAAATTGAATACAAGCGAATAATTTTTGGAGCTAACATTAAAACTCTATCTGTTGGCTTCATAAATATTCTAACTAGGACATTTGGCATAGCAAGTGATATTGCTACCCACACTCCCCCAACAATAAATGATGTTACTATTAAATATTTTAATACTTTATTGATTCGATCATACTTTTTTGCACCAAAATTTTGTGATACTAGTGGTTGACTTGCTTCACCAATTCCATAAGAACAACATTGCACAAGTGTACTAATATTGATAATGATTCCATAAATTGATAAAACATCATTATCAAAATATTTAATTATTTGCCTATTATAAATTATTGTTAAAATGCCCATTGATAAGTCAATGATAAATGAAGGAAATCCATTAATAAATATTTTGAAAATGGGTTTAAATACTTCGCCATTAATAAAAACCGCTAGAGAATTATTTTTATTTAAAAAATGTGTTAACATAACAATTAGACTAACAAAAGAACAAAGGCACGTTGCAATTCCTGCACCTATAATTCCTAAATCAAACGTGAATACCAAAAGATAATCACCAAAAATATTAAACACACCACCAATTACTACCCCAATTGTGGCCAAACGTGGAGCATTATCATTTCGTAAAAATGAAGAAAGTATTTGTGCAAATACAAATAAGGGAATTGAATATTTAATCGGTAACATATATTTTTTAGCTAAAGGGATTGTTTCATCTGTACCCCCAAAAAACTTTAATAAACTATCTTCTTTTAACCAAATTACTATATAAAGTAAAATTGAAACAATTATTCCATAAACTATTGCAGAAGAAAAGTAAATATTTGGATTATCTTTCTTTTCTCCTTTACATACGCTATATAAAATGGAAGCACCAATACCAATAAGTAATCCTAAACTATAAATAATATTCCAAATTGGTGAAACAATCGCAATAGCTGATGTCCCTATAGGGCCATAATATTGTCCTACCATTGCCATATCAACAAGTGCGTAGATACTAGCAATTAATGCACTTCCAAAAGTCGCAAAGAAAAACTTTAAATACGTTTTTTTAACATCACATGTTAGTAAATCCATTTTTTCCTCCTATATAACAAAAATGAGTGAACTCATTATACCGAGCTCACTCGTCATCTCATCTGACTATAAAAATTGTTACGACAATTAGTCCTCCGATGTATATTTATATATTAACATAATTTTCTTTGTTTGTCAAGGCTGATAATCCAGGTGAAGCCATATTTTAGACTGTAGTCTTTCAATGTTTAAACGCCTTTAATTAAACGTGCAATTTTAATAATAGGATTCTAGGGAAAATTTTGAACTAATTTTAATAAAAAACTATAATTATAATAGTTATAACAAAAAAATGAACTAACCATAATGATTAGTTCATTTATAACTTTACTTATTCTTTAAATAGTTATCAATTGCTTCTGCTGCTTTCTTTCCAGCACCCATTGCAAGAATAACAGTAGCTGCACCTGTTACGGCATCTCCACCAGCATAAATACCTTCTCTTGAAGTTAAACCATCTTCATTAGCAATGATTCCGCCCCATTTTTCAGTATCTAATCCTTTAGTTGTATTCTTAATTAATGGGTTAGGTGAAGTACCTAAAGCCATAATTACACAGTCAACATCCATAACAAATTCAGAATCTGCCTTTACAACCGGTTTTCTTCTTCCTGATGCATCAGCTTCTCCTAATTCCATTTCAACACATTTCATTTGGCTTACTGTACCAGTTTCATCACCAATTAATTCTGTTGGGTTAGTTAATACTTTGAAGATGATTCCTTCTTCCATTGCATGTTCAACTTCTTCTTTTCTTGCTGGTAATTCATCTAAGCTACGACGATATACGATATATACATTTTCAGCACCTAAACGTTTTGCACATCTAGCAGCATCCATTGCAACGTTACCACCACCAACTACAGCAACATTTTTATTTTGTTTAACTGGAGTAGTAGAATCAGATTGATATGCTTTCATTAAATTAACACGAGTTAAAATTTCATTAGCACTGAATACACCTTTTAAGTTTTCACCAGGAATTCCCATAAATTTAGGAAGACCAGCACCACTACCAATAAAGATGGCTTCGAAATGATATTCTTCAATTAGTTCGTCGATTGATATAACTTTACCAATAACCATATTTGTTTCTACTTTAACACCTAAAGCAATTAGATTATCAATTTCTTTTTTAACAATTGATTTTGGAAGACGGAATTCTGGAATACCATATACTAAAACTCCACCGGCCATATGTAAGGCTTCAAAAATTGTTACTTCATATCCTTCAAGTGCAAGTTTTCCAGCACATGTTAATCCTGAAGGACCTGATCCGATAACTGCTACTTTATGACCATTCGATACTGGTTTATCAGCAACTTTTGTATTATGAGCATTATGATAATCAGCAACAAATCTTTCAAGTCTACCAATTCCTACTGGTTCACCTTTAATTCCTCTTACGCATTTTCCTTCACATTGGCTTTCTTGAGGACATACACGTCCACAAACAGCTGGTAAAGCACTGCTCTTGTAAATGATATTATAAGCTTCTTCAAAATTATGATCTTTGATTTGAGCAATAAAATCAGGAATATTGATTCCTACTGGACATCCGCCAACACAAGGTTTAGTTTTACAATGTAAACATCTTTCTGCTTCATCAATTGCCATAGCTTCAGTATAACCTAAAGCAACTTCTTCAAAATTTTTATTTCTTACATTTGCATCAAGAGATGGCATTGGATTCTTTTTTAATGACATATTTGGCATAATTATTTAACCGCCTTCTTTAATAGATTACAAGATTTTTCTCTTGCTTTTGCTTCAAATTCTGTATAACTTCTTGATCTAGAAATAGCTTCATCAAAATCTACTTCAAATGCATCAAAGTCTGGTCCATCAACGCAAGCAAATTTTGTTTTTCCACCTACTGTTAATCGGCAGCAACCGCACATACCAGTTCCGTCAATCATAATAGGGTTCATACTTACAACTGTTTTAATGTTATATTTTTTAGTAAGCATTGTAACGAACTTCATCATGATTAATGGTCCGATAGCAATTACTTCATCATATTCATTTCCTGCTTTGATTAATTCTTCTAAAGCATTAGTAACTAATCCTTTTGTTCCATAACTACCATCATCAGTCATTAAGCATAATTTATCACTGGCTTCAGTGAATTCTTTTTCTAAAATAACTAAATCTTTATTTCTGAAACCTACAACAGAATGTACAACACAACCATTGTCATGTAATTTTTTAGCAACTGGTAAAGCTATAGCACAGCCTACACCACCACCAACAACAGCAACTTTCTTTAATCCTTCTGTTTCAGTAGCTTTTCCTAAAGGTCCTACAAAATCATGAATTTGATCTCCTTCATTTAAGCCGTTTAATAACATTGTTGTTCCACCTACGATTTGGAAAATAATAGTAACTGTTCCTTTTTCTCTATCATATCCAGCAATAGTTAGTGGGATTCTTTCACCGACTTCATCAACTCTTAAGATAATGAATTCACCAGGTTCAGCTTTTTTAGCAATAAAAGGAGAATAAACTTCCATCTTTGTAACAGTAGGGTTTAGTTCTTCTTTTAAAACAATTTGATTTAATTTAAACTTGTCCATTTTTCTACTCCTTTTTTAATTATTGAATAAGTTTTGATTTGACATCGCTACCTTGAATGTAGGTTCAAAGTAAGATTCTTGTCCATTAACTTTAATGATTTTTAAAATTTTAGGACTCTTGGTAATGGTAAGATTGCTATTTTCATCTATGTCAATCATTATTCGTCCATCAATTGTTACAATTGGTTTATTGTCTTTATAAGATTCTCGAACTTGTAAATCCTTAATATCAATGGAAATAACATCTGTATCATTCACTACTAAAGATGTAATATTTCGAAGTTGCGGGCAAAGTGGCGTAATTACAAAATTTTTTGCACTTGGCAATAGGAGTGGTCCGCCACTAGATAAACTAAAGGCACTTGAACCTGTTGATGTAGCAACAATTACTCCATCTGCATAAAAAGAAGTTTTATTGTTTCCATTAATATACATATTAATCAATAACATTTTAAATAATTTGCCACGTTCTAAAGCTACTTCATTAAAAGCTATTCCTTTATAGGTATTTTCATTATTTTTAACAACATATTCTAAAGTATTTCGCTTTTCAATAAAATATTTATCATGCAAAATACTAGAGATTTTATCTTTGTAATTAGTGGCATTTGCTTCTAATAAGCATCCAACTCTACCTAAATTAATTCCAAAATATGGAAAATCCTTTTCAACATATTTATGAAGGCCATTAAGTAAAGTTCCATCACCACCAAGAACAAGAGCAAAATCAACAACTGAATCTTTATTTAAAATTTTTGCCTCGGATACTTTTGATGAAATTTCTTCTTCGATATAAACTTGACAATTGTTATTATTTAAAAATGTAATTACTTCTTTTGTGATTTTCAAATTATGGTCTTTGTGTTCATTAACCAAAATTAAAACATTCCACACTTTCATATTAATCTCCAATAATATCAATCATATCTATTATATACTATTTTGAACAATTTTTCAATCATTTATTTACAATAATATAAAAAAATGATTATAGGAACCTATAATCATTTTGATAAACCTATTGTGTCAAATTTTTTAATTAATTGTGCACTTATAATACCAATTACTATGCCTGCGACTGTACCAGTAATTAATAAAACAGGCAAGTATCCAACAATTTCTTTTGTGGAAGTGACAAAGCAAGCAGTAATAATTTGACCTATATTATGGCAAACACCACCAATTACGCTAACTGTAATAGTTGATAACCAATTTGTTTTTTTAAGTAATGCCATAGCTAATAAGCTTAAAATGCCACCAGCTAGACTATATAATAAACTATAGACAGAACCAAATAGCCAACTAACAAGCAATATACGAATCAAATTAACAATAGCGGCTTCTTTCCAACTAAAACGATATAGCAAGAAAATAATTGCCATATTAGGTAATCCTAACTTAATTCCTGGAACAGGTAGAAATGTTGGGATTTGACTTTCAATGAAAGAAAGAATCATTGCTAAAGCGACAAATATACTTAAGTATGCTATTTTCTTTATTGGTTTCATTCTATTTCCACAAAACTATCTCTTCCATAAACTGTAACTGTTAGTTTATTAGGAAGACATGTAATTGTTTCTCCTTCTTTGCTTATTTTTCCTTCTTTAACACAAATTTTGTCTTTGCATGTTGCTGACTCGAGCCATGCCTCATTGTCTTTTATAATTAAAATATTAGTGCCCCCGTTTAACTCGTATGTTCCTTCATTATCAAATGAGTATTTGGCAACTTCTACACCATTAATTCTTACTATAACGCCAGCTCCCGGTTTTTTAGTTAAATTAATAATCAAAAGTAATAAGCCGGCGAACACTAATATTCCACATATAATTAAAATATCTCTTTTTTTCATTAAAACGCTAAGAAGGCAAGTGCCATCATTCCCGCAATAAGTAAACTAATAGGAACTCCTCTAAAGGCTTTAGGAACAGCAGTTTCATCAATTCTTTCATGTAAAGTACTAAATACAACCATTGTAACCATTAAACCAATACCAACACCAATTGATGTTACAATAGCTTCACCAAATGGTAATGTTGTTCCATTTATACATAGTCCTAAAACGGCTCCATTAATTGCAAATGTTAAAAAATCAACTTGACAGAATCCTTCTAGTTTCTTTTTGGCAATTAAATGAACTAATTCAACAACAAGTAATACAACAAGAACAAATACAAGTGTTTGTAAATAAGATACTTTTTGAAGAAGATACTTATTTATTGGCCAAGTAATTAAAGTTGTTACTAACATAACAAGAGTAGTTCCAAGTCCGATTATGACTGATCTTTTAATTGAACGATTATTTTCAATTACGGCACCAGTTCCTAAAAACTTAAGTACTGCGTAGTTGTTTGATAAAATACCAGCAAGTAAAATACCAAAAATTAATTTTAAACTCATTATTCAACTACCTCCTCTTTTGTTTCAAATTTTTCTCCTATTTTTCTAATAACTGCAAGCACTATGGCAAGAACTAAGTATCCACCAAAAGCACCAACTAGAGTTTGAATTTTATAATCTTGTAGAAATTCTATTTTTAATCCAAAGAAAGATCCATTTCCAAGTACTTCACGGAATAGTGCACACACAACCATAATTACTAAGAAGAATGCACCAGTAAGCAATGCAGAGATAATTGAAGTTCCTTCTTTTTCCATGCATGCTACTTCATTAGCTTCTCTAAAGTTAACTGCACTTACAGCAAGACATGCAAGATGAACACCTAACATATCCACTACATTTGGAAAATATGCGGACATAAACATGTTAACTAAAGATGTAAATCCTGTAACAATTAAAATGTATGTTGGAACTTTAGCACGATTAGGGACAATATTTTTAATTGCGGAAACAACAATTGATGTAAGTAACAAAATAACAATTACTGCTCCACCCATTCCTAATGCTGCACGAATATCAGCACTTGAAGCCATTACGAATCCTGCTCCTAATGGGATTAAGAATGATGGTGTTCCTCTTAAAAGTAATTTTTTTAATTTCATCATTATTTATTACCTCCAGTTTTTGCTAATTTAAATGCTGCAAAAACATCATTTGTTGCTTGTTTCATTGCATTTGTTGACATAGTAGCTCCACCAATTACAGCTTGAGTTCCATCAAATGTTTCATTAGTTAAGCCTGTAAAGCCACTAATATAATTTGAAGCATTCCAATTTGGATCTAATGTCGTGAAATAGTCTGTTTCGAATACAAATGCATCAGCAGTCATTTTAACGATAGCTCCATTTTCATCAAGGATAAAGAATATATTCATTACATTTGAATCAAAACTAAAGTTTTTAGCGTTGAATGCATAGTAAGTTACACCATCTAATGTAAACTTAACATTTGCAACAACAGAACTAAATATGTTAAGTTCTTGAACTTGAGCATCGGTAATAGTGCTATTCATTATATTTCCAACTTTTGTAACTAATGAATCTTTAGAATCTGTACCATTTTGTAATTGATATGCTTTTGCATCTGCTACTAATGTTTCATGACTAGAAGTAACATCTTTTCCTTCAACATCATATACACATGCTCCACCAAATGGATTAGTTACAACTAAATACATTTTATCATTATCTTTCATGATTAAGGCAAATCCTGAACCATTATCTCCTTTATATCCTTTAACAATATTTCCACTTGCTTCAATTGTTGAACATTTTAATACACCATTTGATGCAAGTCCTGTATGTTTTGTTAGGATTAATTCTGATAAAATTTGATCATCTGTTTTAACAGCTTCTTTAATTAGATTGTTTTTAATTAAAGCATCAAATCCTTCTTCCATTGCTTCTTTAAAAGCATTTGAAGAAAATGTAACGCCACTAAATACACCTACATCAGCAAGAGTTGAATCTTTGCCAACATAGTTTTGTGGATAATCTTTAAAGTCAAGTGATTCATGATATTCATTAACTTTAACTCCACAAATTTTTCCATCAATTGTAATACCAACAGTAAAAATCATTGGATTTTTTGAATATTGTGAAGTTGTTTCACAACGAAATACGTATCCTTTATCTGTTGTTTCTTTATACACTTTTGATACATGATCTTTAACACCAGTTAAAGTTGATGCTGAAGCATTATCTTTGTCATAAATAAGTTCAAATTTAACACCATCAGGCATAACTTCTTTTAATGGTGCAAGTTCAGCACCTTGATTATTTTCTTCAATTATTGGTCCTGTAAGGAAGTTTAAGGCAAACATTAATCCGCCAAATACTAAAACAACGACTACAATAATTAAAGAAGATTTTATATATTCTTTTTTCATTTTCATTGTCCTCCTTACTATCTAATTCCACCTAATGTTCTTGGAACTGTAATTCTTTCAATTAGAGGTACTAATAAATTCATTACCAAAATTGAAATTGAAACACCTTCTGGGTAAGAGCCCCATTTTCTAATTGCGAATGTAATAAGTCCACAACCTACGCAGAACACTACTTTGCCTAAATTACTAATTGGAGTAGTTACATAATCAGTAGCCATATAAATAGCACCAAATAATAAACCACCAGCTAATACATGTGATAAGGCATATGTAACGCTATGATCAAAAATTAAATAGCAAACAAATACTGTTAACACAAATGCTAGAGGTACATACCACTTAATTACATTTCTGATTACTAAGTAAATATATCCTACTAATAATGCAACTGCACAAGTCTCACCAATAGTTCCGCCATGTGTTCCAAGTAGTAATTGTAACAATGTTGGAGCACCTGTTGCATTAACTCCAGTATTTAAAAATGCAAGTGGAGTGGCACTAGAAACAAATTCTGGATTAACAGGTTGTCCACCACCAGCAACTGATGCGAATGTTAACAGCAAGAATACACGAGCGGCAATTGCGGGGTTACAAATGTTTTTTCCTAACCCACCAAATAAACATTTAACAACGATAATTGCAAATACACTTCCAATTACACATTGCCAAATAGCAACTTTTGTGCTTAAGTTTAGTGCTAAAATTAAGCCTGTAACAACTGCACTTAAATCGCCAATTGTTTGTTTTTTCTTAACACATAAATTAAAAATAAATTCGCTCAAAACAGCACTTGCAACACATGCAAGAATTATCCATAGAGCTTTAAGACCAAACAATACTATTGAAGCAACTGTTGCTGGTAATAAAGCAATTAAAACATCTAACATCACATTTCTTGTTGAATTATGAGTACAAATATGAGGTGCATTAGAAACATGTAAATTTTCCATTATTTATTACCTCCTTCTTTTTGAGCTCTTTCATAATTTTTTAAGAATCTCTTTGCTTTTTGATTAGCTTCAAGTAAGTGTCTGTGAGCAGGGCAAATATATGAGCAACTCGCACAATCAACACATTGACGAACTCCTGTTGCAATTAATTTTTGTGCACGAATATCTTCATTTGGTTCATTTAATGCTGTTTCAACAGCTGGAACACTAATCTTAATTGGACAATGATTTATGCAACGTCCACAGTGAATACAAACACTTGGTTCTGGTAATATACTTGATTTTTCATCAAATGCTAATACACAGTTTGAAACTTTTACTATTGGATCATCTATTGATACAACTGCATGTCCATTCATTGGTCCTCCAATTACTACTTTTCCAGGTTCTGATTTTAATCCTGTTTCTTTTAACAAGCAACTAATCTTTGTTCCAATTGGAGCTATTAAATTCATTGGATTAGCAACTGCAGGGCCATCAACCGTTACAATTCTTTCAACAAGTGGCATACCAGTTGATAAGTATTCAGCAGTCTTTGCAAGTGATGAAACATTAATAATGATAGCATGGAATGATGGGAATCTCTTTCCTGCTATTGCAACACGTCCTGTTGCATTATATAACATTACTTGTTTTGCTCCTTGTGGATAAATTGTTTTTAATTCATGAATAACTACATAATCTTTTCCAGCAAAAACTTCTTTCATTTTTGCAATGGCATCTGGTTTATTTTTTTCAATGCAAATCATAAATTTTGCATCTTTTAAATAGTCACTTAAATATGTTCTTAAATATTCTACTCCCTTGACAATTAAATCTGGATGATCAATCATCATACGGTGGTCGCTTGTAATATATGGTTCACATTCAGCAGCGTTAACTAAAACCGTGTCAACAGTATATTCACCATTTCTCATTTCGTTTAGTTTTGCCCAAGTTGGGAATGCCGCACCACCTAAGCCTACACACCCACTGTCACGAACTGCTTGTAAGAATTCATCAGCGTTATTCATTACTGGAACTTTTAAATTAGGATCTTTTTCCATCTTACCATCACTGGCAATATGAATTGCCAATACATCACCATTTGCACGTTTTAAAGGAGATATCTCAGTAACAGTACCAGATACAGATGCATGAACTGGTGATGAAAATCTTCCTTCTTCTCTTGCAATTAATTGACCAACACGAACATAATCGCCAACATTAACAATTGGTACAGCAACATTTCCAGAGTGCATATCCATTGGAAGAATTACTTCTGATGGAGTGGCAATTCTTACTGGTGTACATCCTGCTGTATTTTTATTGTGAGCCAAATGTAATGAAGAAATATTTTTTCTAAAACCCATTATTTCCTCCTAAATTATTTTTCTTGTTTTATAGGTTTGATTCCCGATGTGTATTTTTGTGTGCCATCATTATAAATCCACAACACATCAACATCTTTTATTTTTTCAATTAAAGCTTTACCTTCTTCATAACTCATACAAAATAAAGCTGTAGATAAAGCATCAGCTAAACCACTATCTTTAGTAATAATAGATATTGAACTAAAGTAATCCGCTGGCATAAGTGTTTCTGAATCAATAATATGATGATATTTTTTATTATTAACTGTAAAATATCTTTCATAAGTTCCTGATGTAACACATGATGTATCAGCAAGTTCAAGATACATAGCATATCTAGAGTCCGAGTTTAATGGATCTTTAATGCCTGTAATCCACCCACTACCATCAACTTTTGTTCCAATAATTCTAATATTCCCACCGATATTTAAAACATAACTACTACAACCTTTTTTAATTAATGCTTGTGCAGCTTGTTCAGTTGCATAGCCCTTGCCAACAGCTCCAACATCAATTGATGCAAAAGCATCACTAATTCTAACCGTTTTATTAACTTTATCTATTTCCAGTAAATCTATACTTGTATGTTCTGATGCTTCTTGTAAAACAGTCATATCCGGAAGCTTGGCATTTTGAGGATTGTTCGATGCTTCTTCTCGAGCATCATGCCAAGGCTTCAAAACTGCACCTAACATAACATTCATTTTTCCATTAGTAAGAGTATATAATTCCTTCGTATACTCAAGAAATGTAATCAATTTATCATCTACTTTTTGAGGTTCACCACCAGCATTTTTATTTACTGTACACAAGTTTACAACGCCTGAGTATTCATGATAAATATCAAAGAGTTTATGATATTCTTCTAAAATATTTGCGGCCACATCACAGTTTTCATTAAATGTATTTTCATCGTCACCGGCATAACTATAAATATTACTCACAGTATCAAAAAAAGTGAAATACATTTTACCCCAAGGTTTTATTTCCTTATGAAAAAAATTCGAGCAACCCGTTAAACAAATGAGTTGCCCGAAGATTAAGCACAGACCAAATATTTTTTTGCACTTTGACAAAAAGTTATTCATCTAGCTTGTCCAATTATTTTATCTTGCATTTGCAACAGCTTTTGCAACTACAGCTTTAATACCAGTAATTTGCATAGTGCATCCTGCTTTTAATAATACTTCATCAGTAGAAATTTGATGAGCATTAACTTCTTTAGTTTCTAAGTTTTTAACTTGATCAGCAGTCATACCTAAAACATATTTAGAAAATGCAGCAGATTGTTCATACCATTCTTTAACTATTCCGTCACCATTATTATCAGCACCATATTTTGCCATATTGTAATCTTCTTTTAAGCAACGTTTAGTATCTTTAAATGTAGCAGTAGTAACTCCTTTTTTATCAAATGCAATTTTAGGTTGGATTGCATCATTTAAGCAAGCAACAATTTTGTCATTTAAAACAACTGTAGCAGCGAAATCAGAATACATATTTAATGCTCCTGCTGCTTCATCAGTAGCATTTTTAGAAGATGAATCAACAGTTGATATAGCAGTAACACCTAATTTTAATGCTGCATCTGCTTGTTCTTGGAAAGTTTGACCTTGTTCATCAGTACAAGCTTTGTAAACAGCAGCGATGAAATCAGTGATTTGAATTGTACATCCAGCATTTAATAATGCTTTATCAGTAGCCATTTGATATCCATGAGCATTTGCAGAAGTTTTAATATTTTTAACTTCTTCAGCAGTCATTCCAACTACATAGTTTTCAAAAGCGTTAGCTTGGTCATACCATTCTTTAACAACGCCATCACCATTCATATCCATATTTTTGCCATATTTAGCCATACCATAATCATCACCTAATTCTCTCTTAGTCTTTAAGTTAGTTACAGTGTAAACACCATCAGCTAAAGTAGCTTTGTTTTGTACAGCATCTAAACGGCAAGAAACAATTTTTCCGTCTTTGTCTAATAAAACTGCAGCAACAGTTGCATCAACTTGTCCAGCAGCTTCTTTTGATGAAGCCAAGCTTACTTCTACACCCATACCTAATTTGTAATCAACAGGAGATTTTTTACAAGCTGTTAATGTAACACAAACTAGTAAAGCAAAAACTAAGCAAGTTAAAGCTTTAATAAATTTTTTCATTTTAAATTCTTCCTTTCATAATTTGATTATAGCTTTCATTTCAAGCAATATATATTATACACTAAATATGCTGAAAAGTCAATATTTGCTAAAACCGCTTAATCTATGAAAGCATTTTTATTTACAAAACATTTATAAATTAAATATAAATAAATGCTAAAAATAGGAAGTTTTTATTTAATTATTATTTGCTTTATTATTAATATTATTACAAACACATATAGTTTTATACCCTTTTTTACAAAATTGGTTCATTCTATTTTTATGATATTTGTTGAAAACATTAAGGAAATATGATAAAATAAAATGATTTTAAATTTTATATAAGGAGGTTAATAACTATGGAATTTAAAAAAATAGTAGTTGCTGGTGGCGGCGTATTAGGAAGCCAGATTGCTTATCAAGCAGCATATTGCGGTTTTGATGTAACTATTTGGTTACGTAGCGAAAGTAGTGTTGGCAGAACTCAACCAAAGCTTGACAATTTAAGAGAAGTATACGCAAAAACAATTGAACTAATGTCAACGCCAGAAGGTCAAACACCAACAAATTGGTGCAGAGGTATTGCTGAATACGATACATTTAATAAAGATGAATGTTTACAGAAATCAGAAAATGCCTATAAATCAATAAAATTAGAATTAGACATGGCAAAAGCAGTTAAAGATGCTGATTTAATTATTGAATCTATGGCAGAAAACGTTGAAGAAAAAATATCTTTTTATAAAAAACTAGCTGGTTTATTACCAGAAAAAACTGTTATCGTTACAAATTCTTCAACACTTCTTCCTTCAAAATTTGCTAAATATACAGGAAGACCTGATAAATATTTATCTTTACATTTTGCTAACTCAATTTGGAAAAACAATATGACTGAAGTAATGTCACAAGCTAAAACTGATAAACAATATTTTGATGATGTAATGAATTTTGCTAAAGAAATTCGCATGATTCCTCTACCAGTTTTAAAAGAAAAATCAGGTTATTTATTAAACTCTATGCTAGTACCTCTTCTTTTCTCAGGCATGGATTTATATGTAAATGGAATCTCTGACCCAGAAAGCATTGATAAAGCTTGGACACTAGGCACTGGTGCGCCAAAAGGACCATTCCAAATTTTAGATACAGTAGGATTAAAAACAGCATATAATATTGTTTCAATGTATGTTAAAATTCCTTCATTCTTAGCACCATATAACTTCAAAGGTATGGAAAAAATGTTAAAAGGATACATTGATCAAGGAAAACTTGGAATGTCTTCAGGCGAAGGCTTTTATAAGTATAACAAATAAAAACATAAAGAGCACTAACTAGTGCTCTTTTCTTTTTTAATATATAAGAAAGTAATTATTTTGCATATATTTTATAAAGTAAATAATTTCTTATCCTTTTTGGTAATATTTTAAATAATACGCTCAAAAACTTATCTTTATTGCCTACCTTAACAGAATATGGTGCTTTTCTTTTTTTGGATATATTTAATACTTTTTTCGCTACTTTTATTGGTTTAAAACCTTTTTGTTCATCGTTACTTACATTCTTTAAGTTTCTTTCAAACGATTCTTTATAAACAGAATCACCACTTATTTTACTTTCTCTATTTTGTGTAAAGCTTGTACAACTATCGCCAGGTTTTACGCTAGTAATTTGAATATGATAAGGATATACTTCTGCTCTTAAAGCATCAAATAATATATCCATTGCACATTTACTTGCTGAATAAAAAGCTTGATATGGTAGAGGCACCACACCACCAATACTTGAAATATTAATAATTCTTCCATTTTTTTGTTTTCTCATAAATGGCAAAACTTCCTTAGCCATTAAAAAAGATCCTAAAAAAGTGACATCAATTTGCTTCTTAGCTTGTTGAAGCGTAGTTTCTTCAACTGGGCCAAATATTCCAAAACCTGCATTATTTATTAAAACATCTATTCTTTTATATTTGTCTATTATATTCAAAACACACCTTTTACAATCTTCTTCTTTTGATATATCTCCAACTTGATGATAAATGTTTAGATAGTTAAATTCATTTCTAGAGAATCCACAAACTATATCGTTATTATTTATAAATAGTTTAGCCATTTCAAAACCAAATCCACGAGTTTCTCCTGTTATTAAAACTACTCTTCTTTGTTTCATTTGTTCTCCTTTTTATGTGCTGTAATAATTGTGTAGTTATAAGAATTTATAGTAATTATTAATTTATTGTTTTCGCAGTACCAGTTTTTTCCTTTTTTATATATAGTCATTTTTGTATTTTGAATAAGATTCTTACAATATGTGACAACATCACTTGAAATTTTTAAATTGTTTGCAATTCTTATTTTTCCCAGTTCAGTTGTATGTAATTTGTCAATATCAAATCCTATATTACTATTCATAATTATTAACCTCATGTACTATAAATATTATCACTTGATCAACATATTGTCAATACCATATATAATAAGAAAAGGACTTTATCTTAAATCAATTTGTGTTGTTGCATTACAAGTAATAATTTGTCCATATTTAGCTTTAACATAGTCAGAAACATCACTTGATAATAATATATTTGTCAAAATATCAATTTTTTCTTTATATGCCAAATCATTGTTATAATCATCTTCTCTTACAGCTAATACATTAGCATTTTTGACTACAAGGTCTTTATCATCTTCTACCCCAACAATTCTGTCATTGCTTATGTTTCCTGTATAAGCTGTATTGCAAGGTAGACATGCAAAATCATAATCGTTAAGCGCGGCTGCTAAAAGACCTTCGTCGATTAAAGTAATAGTAACGCCATTACTTGCAGTCCAAGTATTACCATTAAATGATAAATGATCATTATTCACAGGAAGTTCGCTTATTACACCTTTACTAAATAGTAAATTTAGTGCACGAATTGCATTTGATTCATCATTACAAATTGCAAAAGTTTTTCCATCAAGAAGAGAAATATTTTTCTTACCATAATAAATACCTAATTGTTCATAATGAACTTTACACGTTGCCTTTAATTTTGTTTTACCTTGATATGTGTTCAAATATGGAATATGTTGAAAGTAATTAGCATCATAATCTTTGTTAGCAACTGAATCATTTTGCATTGTCCAATCCAACACTGTAACTTCTAATGTATAACCTTTTTCTTTTAACTTTTCTTTAACTATATTATTCAAAATATCTGCGTGTGGTAATTCACTAGCGCATACACGGATAACACTTTCATCATTTTTACAACTACAAAGCGTAAATAACGAAATAAATAATAATACAAAAACAACTAAAACTTTTAAACTTTTTTTCATTTTAATATCTCCTTTTATCTAATTTTTTTGAAATAAATAATCCCAACTCTTGTATTGTCCAAACTAAAATTATAATAATAACAATTAATATCCAAAATACAGGTTCGTTTAAATAATTACCTGTATGTTTTGAATAAAACTGCCATATTTCCGCAATAATCCCTCCTGCGCCAATATTATATGCAAACGATGTATAGCCAATAATTGAAACCATTACAACCGCAATTCCACCTATTAATGATGCTCTAGCTTCCGGTATTAATACTTTTGTAACTATTTGCATATTTGTGGCGCCTAACGATTTAATTGCTTCTATTTTTCCATAATCTACTTCTCTTAAAGATTGTTCTATCATTCTTGCAACAAAACCAACTGACGTGATTATTAGCGGTACTATAATTGTATACCACTTTCCTGTACCTACACCAAATAATCCTCTGACAAATGGTATTGTTAAAACAACAACTATTAGACAAGGAATTGAACGCAATATATTTACAATTGTACTCAAAATTAAATTAACAACTTTATTTGGTGCAATTCCTTTTTTCGAAGTAATTGATAGAATTAGTCCAAGTGGTAAACCCAATAAATAAGTAATACACGTTGAAATAAACACCATTAATAAAGTTTCCATAAGCAACTTCATGATTTCACTTAAATTCATAATTTATCACCTCTTCATAATCAATACCTTTTAATTTCAAATAAGCTAATATTTTTTGATAACTTATATCATTTGGAACTTTTAAAACTAATTGACCATATATTTTATTATCAACAACTCTTGAATCTGCAAAGATTATTGATACTATCACATTACATTCATGAATCATTTCAGCAACTATTGGACTATCAATTTCTCCATGAAAAAATATTTTTATAAACTTTCCTGCACTTAAATCAGTATTTATATGACCTTTATATATTATTTTTTTCGCAATATCAGTTTTTGGCATCATAAACACATCCTGAATGTTTCCTTTTTCCACAATCTTGGCATGATCTAAAATTGCCACTTTATTACATATTTGTTCAATAACATTAATTTGATGAGAAATCATAATAATAGTTAAATCATATTTTTTATTTAATTTTTTTAATAGTTCAAGTATTTGTGATGTGGTTTCTGGATCTAATGCGGATGTTGCTTCATCACAAAGAAGGATTTTAGGATTAGTCATTAAGGCTCTAGCTATCGCAACTCTTTGTTTTTCTCCACCTGACAAACTAGAAGGATATTCATTAATCTTTTCTTTTAAACCAACTACCTCTAAAAACTTTAATGCTTTTTCTTTTCTATTTTTATCATGAATCAATTCACCTGCTATTTCAACATTTTTAAGAACAGTTCTTTGATCAAGCAAATTGAATGATTGAAAAATCATAGAAACATTGCGATGATAAGAACTATCAAAATTGACCTTCTTACCTTCAAACAATATTTCTCCATCATTTATTTTTTCTAATCCACAAATGCATCTGATTAATGTTGATTTTCCTGCACCTGATAATCCTAGTATTCCATAAATATCTTGTTTTGTAACCTCTAAATTTATGTCATTTAATATAATGTTATCTTTAAATTGTTTTTTTAATTTTTTAATTTCTAATATTTTTTCCATACTTCCTCCAAAAAAAATCTCGTCCTTATATAAAAAGGACGAGATAATAATCACGTGGTACCAACCTTGTTCACAAAAGTATAACTTTTGCCTATTTCAAGCTCAATCAAGCTTTATTGCTATAACGGGCAATACCGAAGTTTCCTACTAAATTTCAAAAACTTGACTCAGAGGCCATGTTCATAAACTTCCATCTTATTCTCTTTCACCACACGAGAACTCTCTACGAAGACTTTCATTTACTACTCTTCTCTTCAATGTCTTTATTAATGTTACTAGTATTATACTAAATATAATTATATTTGTCAAATAAATTATACGCTTTCAGGATTTTAATTGACAAATTATAAAATAAATGATAATATAAATAAAATCATTGTTTTATAAGGATATTTAATTATGAAAAGAAAGAATAGAATCATTTATAAAGTCGTAGGATGGACATGGTGGAATGATCCGGATTATATTGATGCTCCATTAACTGATGAAGTAGTTGATGCTGTAGCACAAGAAATTCGTAACAATGGTTATTGTTTTGGAGGAGATGCCCATCAAAACCATAGTGGTTGTGTTCCTGTTTTAAATACAGGCCAAGCTGTACGTTGTAGTATGCGCGTATGGGGTACAATAATGGCAAGAGCAAATTTTGAAGGCAGCTTCTCACTTGATTATATGGGGTGGTATACTAATAATTGTATTCAAGATGATGCCATAAAATATCCAAACGAAGATGTTGATGAAAGTTTATTTATTCATCCTCATTATTTTAAAACGCACATAAAAACTAATAGATTTATACAAATAAAAAATGAAGGAAAAATGATTGATGTATTAGCAAGTTACGATGAACTTTATAATGTTGAAGCGAGTGACTTGGGTATTCTATCCGATTATGATGCAATAACTAATGATGCAGTTCTTGCTGAAGTAGTAAAAGTCACAAAATTTAATAGTCCTCAGGAATTTATTAATAGTGAATTATTCAAAGAAACAGATCTTGTCAATTTAAAAGGCGAAGAATTGATGATAGCAATTAATAGTGCAAGAGACAACGTACGAATAACAAACAAAGATGGTGTTACAGTATATCATTATAAACTCATTGAACTAATGTCATAATAACACTTAAGTTTTTAGAATCTAAGTCTAATGAATTTTTGAGATGATATTTGTTAAATAGATAACAATAAAATTAAATAAACCATCAAGGCTTGATTTCGATAATCTATCGGGTTAAGCCTTTTAATTTTGCTTGCAATCTTTTTGTATTATAAAATTCTATGTATTCTTCCATAGCTTGTCGTAATAACTCTATTAAATAATATTTATTGATATAATATTGTTTCACTTTTAATGTTCTAAAAAAAGTTTCTATTGGACCATTATCAATCCATTTTCCAAACTCTTGATTTAAAAAATTATTAATTTACTTTTGTTGTTTGATTTTCAGTTTTATACCTTTTCTTATCATATTTAATCACACTAATAATCATTTTGTTAATCTATTGATAAATATTTTTATTTTTAAATTCATTAAAAAGCTATCTTCAATAAATACAATAGTATAAAACTATAGTATCATTGAAAATAGCTTATTTTAAACTACCACTTATTATAATTAGTTGCGTATAACCTTCTTAAATAACTCCATTTAATTTCATTATAATTACAACTACTTGCAAGAGCAGTAATATTTCCCGTTCCAACTTCATCAACAATCGAAATATTATTTGTTTTACCATTTGGTAGATTTGTTGAAATATTATTATAACTAATAAGTGTATCTATTCCTTTTATTTTATTATAAATATTAGGATAAGCTTTCGCAAATTCACTATAAGTATATTCTTCCCAATCATCAGATTCACGCTTAGTTGTATTTTCATCCATATATATAATATACTTCAAAATATACATTGGGCCTTGACTAGTTTCTTCACATAAATAAACTGATAATCTTTCTAATTTCATTGTTTTATCATAATCTAAAGAAACTAAATATAAATCTTGACCAATTGTTATATTACCTATTTGATAATAAAAGGCATTATTATAGAAAGTACACTCATTAATTAATCCATTATTTAGTCCAACAATTCCTGAAACTATAACTTGATCAGTTAAATACCTATTACTTCCATCCATAAAGCTTATATACACACTTCTATCAACAAAGCTATTTTCAAGTAATCCTTCATTATAACCTATTAAATTACCAATATAAGTTTCAGGGCTTCGTGGCAATACAATTGCTATATTACCATTTCTACCTGTTTGTGTTGTATTTTTAACAGTTCCATAGTTAGCACCTATTACTGATCCAATATAACTTGAACTATTATTTTCTAAAAGTATAGTTCCATTCATTGAACTAAAGAAGCCATCAACCAAACCATAATTGGCACCAATTGAACCACCAATTGTTATTTTTTTATTTGTAATAATTGATAAATTAATTGTTTGGCCACTTCCACAATCAATAACTCTTCCAGATGTTGTAACTTCTCTAGCAAACGTACCAAGTACTGCTTCTTTTGTTAAAGTACCTTGATATTCGAATGCGGCAGCTACATATAAGTTATATACCAATCCACTTACTTTAGAGAATAATCCAAAGTTTTCTAATGTTTCTACACTTGCGTTAAATCTTATAATATGACCATTACCATTAAATTTTCCTGAAAAACCATTAATTGAACTGCTTCCAATACTTTCCCATTCAATTGTATCAATAAAGCCAATATGCATAGCACTCATTCCTATTGTAATGTCCTTTGTTAATACGTAGTTTGCATTAGGTGCTTCATTTACTTTTTTAAGTCCTATGATATCATTAATTTCAATTCCATAACAAGCATATAACTCTATATCATGTTCTATTGCTGTTACAGGATTGCCATCTTTATCTTCATAATGACTAAAAACCATGTTGTCCATATTATAGATTGGTTTTTCTAAATCAATTGTTAAAGTACCAAATAAAACATTCATTAATTTCTTTTGTTTTGTATTATCTGTAAATTCACCAACTCCACTATTTACTGTTACGTTAAATCCTTCAGTATTATCTTCAAATACAGCATAGTATGTTACTTTTTCTGTATAAACTAAATTATTAAGTTCTTCCATTGTTATTAAATCTTTACCATTAGTAGTCCAACCAATAAACTTTTTACCATTACATTTTGGTTCGGTAGCAAATTTGATAAATTCACCATTAATACCAAAATGTTGAATCTCAACACTACCATCAGGGAATATCATTAACCCATCTATTTTGTCTTGTTCTTCAATTACTCCACCATATGGTTCTGATTTAAAAGTAATTTCAACAGGGGCATTAGTATCATGAAGATATACAGCTGTATAAACTCTATCTTCATCAAATACAATTTCATCTCCTGCTTTTACTTTAATAACTTGTGCATCCCCACTATCACTCAAGACAGTAGTTACATAACCATCAAATACATAATAATTATCACTATAATAGTAAACATTTGGTGCTTTTACTGTTGTTCCATAGTCCTGTGTATAGTTTGTAAAGTGTCGCAAGTCTCCCATTACTCCCTTACAATATATACCATCCAGTTCATTGCCATCAACATCGTAACATTTACCATCTGAAATAAATGTAATCGTTACTTTTTTAGTTGTAGGTTCCTTAAATATTATTTCTACATCTACATTATGATCAAATGGAATTCTAGCCATATAATTATCATTATAAAATTCACTAATATACTCCACACCATCAACAGTCCATTTCAAATGACTTGGAACATATGTTTTTGATTTAACATCCACCTTAAACATACTAGCAAGTACATAATAAGAAGTTCCATAAGTGCCTTGAACACTTAAAATAGTATCACTTTTATTGTTATTAAAATAAACATTCCCTGTACCTTCAGTTTCTTCCACTTCTACTTTACCACTAAAATTAAGAGTAATTGTTGCTGGATTTAATATATAATATGCATAGTATGTTTTATCACTTGTTCCAATTTCAAGTTCTAACTCTGTAACTTTTGTTGACGCATCATAAGGTAACGTAGTCCAGAAAGCAAATACAAATGTACCAGCTTCAGTTTGATAAGTTTTAGGTGTGATTTCATTTAATTTAATAACTTTGTCAAATTCATCAGTTATTATATTTAGGCTTTCACCATTGTTAAACTTGCCATCAATTGCATCAAATGTAAGTGTATATTGTTCTTTTTCTTCTTGATAATTAGCTTTAAATGTAAGTGTAGTTTTAACACCTCCATTTAAATCTTTTTCACTTCCAATAATATAAGAATCAATATTAACTCCCCAATTGAGGAATGTATATTTTATTTTTCCATTTGCATCATTTCTAGATGGTATTCCAATGTTTGCTTCCTTCATTACTTCTTTTAAAGTTCTGCCATAATAATCACCCTTAAGTATGTGTTCATAATATTCATAACCATAATCTGAATAATTTGCAAAGTAAATAATTACATCTTTTTTACTTTCTTTAAATACTGGTGTAAAAGTTTCTGATGAAATAAATGCTATTCTTGTATTAGCATAATGAATTTCACCCTTTTCATTTTTCCAGCCTATGTAAGTATAATATTTATTTGTTTGTGCATCATAATAATCATTTAAACTTGGAATTGAATAATAAGCATCATCATCCGCTTTACCATAATTCCACATTTTTCCCGTAATATTTAATACTGTTTTACCATCTTCAATAGTAACACCTGTACTATTAACGAATGATTGTAATGCATTATCTAATATAAATTTTGCACATAAAGTGTTATAATTAAATTCAGCTGTTACATTTATATCAAAATCTTTATTTGGCATATCTTGTGGATAACTAGATAAATCAGGCCATGTAATTTTATAACCAGTTTCTAATACTTGATCCAATAAAGAACGAGGATAATCTAAGTAATTACTTAAAATCGATTTATCATCAAAATTAATTTTTAAAGTTGCATACTCTATTTTTTCTCCTTCTTTGACAGGATAACTTCCGATATGCTTACCATTAAGTTTAATATTAATATAGTAAACTGGTAAACTTGATAAACCTTTCCTTTCATATAAAACATAATAAATTCTATTTTTGTCTACATTAGGCATATCTGCCACTTTGTAATATCGACTATTAGCATAATCATTATTATTAATATCCATATAACCAGTTATAACATAAGTTTTACCATCATGTATAAATTCAGATCCAATGGCAAATTCTTTTGGAGGAATTGGCGTAATATCTTTTCCTTTATAGTCAAATGGCTTATATTCTTGTTTTATACGTGTTGTTGAAGTAGTTTCTAATACATAAGTTTCTGTATAAACAACTGTATCTTCATACTTAGCATAAAAATCAAATGTTAAATTATCACTATTAAAACCACTTAAGTAATAATAATTATTTTTATCTACATTAACAATCGGATAAGTTTTATCTTCAACATCAATATCTTTAAATACCAAAGAACTGCTATCAACAACATAATAATTATTAGTAAATGATAATCCTTTTGTATTTTCATAGCCGCCAAATTTCTTTCCTTCTATTGTTGGGATTGGCATTGAATCCGTATAAACAATAAATGATTGTAAAGCAGGAACATAATTCATTTTAAAGCTATTAGCTAATTTGTATTTATCGCCATTTAATGAAACATCATAATCAGGAATATAGAAGTTTCCTTGATATGTTCTTTGTTTCCATTTTAAACGATAAAATGTTGTTGAAAGATCATCATATGTTACTTTATTAAATTTTCCATCCCATGATTCATCTACTTTATCTCCTAAATAAGGATAATATTTTTCCCATAAATCATTGATATCTAGATAGTATCCATGACGAATAGGAAACATTGAAGCATCAGTAATTGGCGGAGTTACATACTCTCCTTCAATAACTGTTTGATAATCAATAACTTCAGAATACTTAGTTCCATAACCTGTTTCATATTCATTTAAAAACTTACTATTTTTGGTCACTAAATCTCGTCCATTAGCGTTATAGTATTCCATATATACAATGCGTTCTATTCCACTTGCTAACATTCCATTCTTTGGAATTAATGTAAGTCTAACAACAAACTTAAGTGATTTAGGTTGATAAGCCTTACTAACATATGTTGCTTGCCCACCAGCTAAAGTAACATATTTTTGATAATCATCTGTTTGATACTCTGGCACATCCACAAATTCAATTGCATAATCAAAACATCCGCCATATTGATTATGACTCGCCCTATCAACTACTCTTTTACCAGTGACTATATCTAAATAGCGCATTTCAATATTGCGCATATTTACACCACTATATCTACCTGTTATAACGTATGGATCATCTGGAGAATTGCTTTTTTCCGCAAACTCTAATGGAATTAAACGATCACCAACATCATATAATTTTATTTTTGTATCAAATATGTCAGTATTAATATTATAAACTAAAAACTTGGCACCCAGTTTAGCATTTACAAAT
Source organism: uncultured Bacilli bacterium (assembly GCA_934096585.1). Taxonomy (GTDB): domain Bacteria; phylum Bacillota_I; class Bacilli_A; order ML615J-28; family CAG-698; genus CAKOMG01. The sequence continues at coordinate 84,638 of CAKOMG010000002.1, read as the reverse complement.
AATCCAACCTCTAAGTATATTCCTCCATATACTTGAGTTGCACTTACTTTTCTTACTGCATCATAACTATATCGAAAACTTACTAAACCACTAATCTCAATGTATGGTCCAAAACGGAACGATACATAGACAGATGCGACAGAATTTAATTGTAAAATTGATAATGATAGCCTAGCTTCTAAACCACATCTAAACCCCACTTGTCCCTTTAATGTAATGGCAATATCCATTTCATTTTCTGTTGTAACTCTTGTGAATTTGAATGAATCATGCATTACTGGTCTATTTCTACCATCAAATTCTCCTGTCCCATTTGTTAAGGTTGTAGACTCAACATAGTGATGATTAAACTCAATGTAAAGTCCTGCCCTTGCTCCTAATGATCCTACAACATTAAACTCTAATTGTAGACTAATAACTGGAAGTGGTAATGGAATAGCACCTAATTGTATATTAAATATATCAACATATTCTAATTCACTTTCTTCTTCATCAATAAGTGGGTTACCACTAATTGCTTCTGTTAACTTATTATATGCATCCTTATTTAAATCGATAATTTCTTTAATTTCTTCTGATATATCAATTCTATTCAAAGTTTCATCGCTATCCACAAATTCAACTTTTGCTTCTAAAGAAATTGAAAAGTCATTACTTAAGTCTACTTGTACATTAGTGTAAAACCAAAGTAAAGGATTTAACGTTACTTTTTTTGATTTACATATTGTGTAATTATAATTAACTTCTGTCTTATTACTAATTACAACACTAACTTCAATCTTAAATTTGTTAATTTGTAATTATCCACCAAGTTCTATTTCAAATTCTAAAACTGTACCTGTAATATTTACTTTTACTTTTGGACGTTGAAATGAAAAACCTGCAAGTTGTTTCATAAATAGTTCTTTTTCATTTTTGTCTTTTATATTTGATACATATTCTGCAATAGATTTTGATTTTTGTAACGACTGAACAACAGATGATTTAATTCGTTTAAATCCTTCGTTTTCCTCAACATTTTTAATAACAGTTTCTTCAGATAATTCAATCATTCCTTCTAATACTGCTTTTTTATCACCATAAATATCTAACTCTTCATATATGTCATCAACATTTGGAGTAATAACATCAAGTATTACAAATGTATCTTCAAAAATTTCTGTTCCAATTACATATTGGAGTTTTTCAGTTTTTGCACTAATTACTTTACAAATGTAATCAGTATCCAGAGGATAATCATATTCTCCAATTGTTATAATCGCATCTTTTTCAATTATTTCATTCGTTTTAATTGTTAGTCTATTAACTGGTTTTTCTAAATCTTGATCAATAAATGTATAAACTTCTTCTTCCAATTTGGCAACATCCATTGTTTTAATATGAATACTTGGATTTTTCTTTATTACTTCACGTTCTTCTTTTTTGATTGTTAGAGTAAGTTCATCAGCATTCTCTATTTCGTTATCATCAACTTTACAGAAACTAATATCTGAAGTGCGTGTTTTAATAAAATAATTTTCACCTTCAACTAAATCAAGAGTTGTTAAAAGAATATAGTAACCTGGCTTTTTTGAAGGCTTACACATAAGGTTTATTTCATTACCACTTGCATTTTCACCATAAATATATTCATTTAAATTTTCATCATGTAAAACTATATTAGGTGAATATATTTCAACTTCTGGTGTTGTGCTTACATCCTTTACACTTTTTAATCTTTTTATAACGCCTACTGCTTCTTTTGAATATCCCGCATAAATAGTTATTGTTTCATAAATTACATCTGTTTCCCAAACTTTTTTATTGCATTCTACATCATAAAACCATCCAGAAAAAATATAACCATCTTTATAAGCAATTCCTAAATTATTTAGTTTGCCATCTTCATCAATTATTACTGATTCTTGTGATATTCCACCATTTGCATCAAGAATTATATTAATTCCAAATCTTGCGTACAACGTTATATCATTTTCTATTATTATTTCATCAGCACTTTTATTAGTGAATTCAATATCAAAATACCAACCCCTAAATACCCTATTTTCTTTTGTTGTTTCAGGAAGTGTTATTTTAGTTCCTTTTTTATAACGTTTATTTTCAACATGACTTCCACCATTTTCTTCATAAGTAATAGTTGCATATTGATCTGGTTTTATATTATTACCAATAATAATACCAAGTGTTACAATAATAGCTACTAGTAATATAGGTATAGCTATTAGCAAAATCTTTTTAATACTGTTTTTATTCACACTATTTCCTCCTTTTTTTTATTATTTTTGACTAAACATTTTTACCGCTTCCTTTAAAATTGTCATCTGTGATGACATATAATATTTATCTTCAAACATTGCATAATGAACAGATGCTCGAACAAAAATAAATATTAAGGGTAAAATAATATTATAAGAAACTCCTAATTTAGGTTCTAATTTTTTGGCATATTCTGTGTATCTTCTTTCTACGCCTTCAAAAAACTTTTTTCCATATTCTATATATTTTGGATGTGTATATACTTGATACATTAAACGATATTTCTTTCCATGTTTTTTAGCAGTCCATTCAGGAACTTCATCAATGAACCGCTCTATATCTTGAAGATTAGTCGGTGCTTTTTCCATAAAATCATCTTCTACTTTGGTCATACAATAGTCTGTGGATTGAATAATCAAATCATCAATATCTTTAAAATAAAGATAAAATGAAGCTTTTGAAATATTAGCCGCTTCTGCTAATGCGGAAATACCTGTACCATGCAACCCATTTTCTGCATAGCATTCATAACATGCTTCCATTATTTGTGCTTTTTTTTCACTATAAATTTGTTCATTTCTTGTTCTCATTTTATACCACCCTTTCATTATATGAACGTTCATTTATATTATAACATGTTTTATAAATAAAAGCAAAAAAAAGTTAGAAATTAAATCTAACTTTTTATGAGTATTTAAATTTCTTGGAGTTTATATATATATCTAAAAAATAACTTGCACTCTAACAACACTTTTATAGATATCCATTTACAAAAACATAATTAACTCATATTATTTATTTAACTATTTTAAATTATGATTTTTCTCATACGAAAATTATATAATCAATTTTTCTAATTATAATGAGGATAAAAATTATTCAAAGTTTTTAATAATATGCTCATACAAATTATTAATTTCTAAGCAGTCATCTAATCTATATTACATTTATACCAATTTTAGATTCCAAACTTCTTTTTAAATTAATATATTTATCAATAGCTACACCACTACTAAATAAACACATAATCAAGAAAAAACAAATAAATTTTATATTAAAAAATTTTAAAATTAGTAGGAAATATAAGAGCAGAATTATCAAACTAATGCTTAATATAACAAAGCCAATCGCTATTTCTCTATAACGCCTATACCACTTTTCTGCATATTCTTTTTCATTTTTCATTTTATTTACACCTATCTTCTTAATATTTTTGAATTTAAACAATATAGTCTTCATAAATATACTTAATTCTAAATGTCAAAAAGTTGTTTTCATCATTTAAAAAAGAATTATTATTTTGATTAATCACATATTCAGTAAAAAATTCATTTATAGAAATATTTTTTAAAGCATATTCTTTTTCTTTTATAATATATCCTTTTGAAGCTAATTTTTCTATTAATAATTTAGTAACAACTGATTCTTCTATATTTGGAAAGACAAATCCTTCTTTAAACCAAAAATATCTACTATTGTCTTGAAATAGAATTTTTTCATCTTTATCACTATCAAGAATGCAAGTTTTATATATATTGTTGTATACTCCAATAGTATATCCTACCTGGTGGTTATTTCCATAAAAATTGAATTTGGAATAAATTTCATTAAAATTATCAGGTAAACAATATATTTTACTATTGTAATGAAACTTCTCGAAATTTTCATATTCAAACATTCTTTTTTCTTTGTTATATTGCAACTTGTCAAAAAAGAAATAAAGTATAAACATAAAAGTAAAGTAAAAGTTTTACGCATAATAGCTCCTTAAAGTATTATTTTATTAATAAATACAATTGAATCTTTTCATTATCAAAATTTAAGGTTTTAAGTTTATAATAGTTACTTACATCAATTTCATTAATGTCAGATATTAGAACCCATTTACATATTGAAAACTTTTCTCCGCTTTTATCAAATAAATTAGTCGTATGATCTATTGATGAAAAACCTTCCTTATATTTATTTAAACCATACAATTCGTAAAAACCTGAATAAAAATACTTATCACTTTTTTTGTGCATTGTACAAGCAATCAAATTATTATTTTTAGTAATACAAAAATATAACGTATTATTATCATCCAAATCATATAAGTCTAAATCTTTGATAATTTCAATATTTTCTTCTACAGCCGAAGGTGTATATTCTTTTTCAAACGCTTTTTTTGGATCACTATAATACTTTGTTGAAAAGATACGAGTTGGTGTAACAAACGATATTCCGTTAATCATTACAATAATTATCACAATTACTTCTTGACAAATATCAAGTTCATCATTGTTATAAAAAGTATATTCAGATGCTACATTTAATTTTATAGTGAAAGTTGCCATAATAATTACTAAAAAAGCTAATACTATTTCACCTTTAAATAATTTCTTTATTTTTGCATATTTATTTTATGATTGTTGTATAAAACTATTATTAAAAGAATTATTAAATAAGATACGGCAATTGAAATTAAAAGTAAAATAAGCCAATAAACAAATAAAATAAGCCATGTCCAAGCTCCATATTCGTTTAAATGTGCATATTTAATAATACGAATTATTACAGGTATTAATGAAATAACTATGCTTATAATACAACTTAGTATTAAATTAAATTTTAAATCACTTTTATTATATAATTTCATTTTTATTCTTCACCTCCTTAGTACCAAGCACAATTGTTTTATTGTTTAATTTTTGCATTACATAACCAACATTTGTTTTTCAATCAATTTCAATACAATATTTTTCATTATCATCTCTTATAATTGCTATCCCCAGTAAAAAAATGATTATTAGAAATAATATTTTATTAAAAATTTTGTTTTTTATAAATTTTTCCTTTATTATTCAATTAATGAAATGATAGGCATTTGTTCACATTCTTCTACAAAAGATAATTGTTTAAAATGTTGCAATGCTTCTTCTACTTCTTGTTTTCCTGTTTTCTTTAAATATATAAATATATAACCTCTATTTTGTTTGTCATACCATTTTGAATATGAATATGTTTCAATATTTTGAAAATTAAAATCATTTAGTTCAAATTCTTTATTTAAAAATTTGCTTTTATAAGTTGATTTTATCTCTATTATTATTCCATCATCACTATATTGTTTTTCATTTTTGCATCCTGCTAAACACATTATAAACAGTAAACCCATAACGACAACAATGATTCTTTTCATTAAGTTAACCTCCACTATTTAGTTTTTGTTTCTAAATGTTCAATATCTTTAGTATAATTTTTATTCACTTCAATGATAAACAAATAAGAATAAGCTTCATCCGTAAAAGTTCCTTTTTTCTTTGATTTTTTAATATTAATAATAAGTTTATTTTCATTTAAATCTAAATTATCAATAAAATAATCATATGAACTACTTGCATCAATTACACATATAATTAAATTATTATTTTCAAAAAAATTTTTATCGAAACTTCTAACTTTCAGAGCAATTTCATTATTAAAATTAGTACTAAATTCATCAAAATATCCATTATTCATTTTGTCCGATAATTGCTCTAATTCATCTTTAGAATGGATTAATTCCGTTATACAATAAGTAGAATCATCTGCATTAAAACCAAATCCTCCTTTTCCCTCAAAAGAAATTTTATATTGATTTGTCTCTTTTATGCATCCTGAACAAACAATCATAAAAAATAAAAGTATTCCTTTTTTTATAATTCTATTCATATATTATACTCATTCCTTCCATATTAATATTTTTTGACTATTTTTATAATTGAATGATATACCTGAAATTAATTCGGTAGTTAAAACATTTTGAAACAATTGTGCATCTGACCTTATCATAAGAACAACTGCACCATCATATGTACCTAAATATTTGTTTATTGTTACTTTTGTTTCTTTAAATTGAGGATTTACTTCAATGTAATCATTAATTATTTGATCAGCTATTTTTTCATCTAACTCAATATAATTTTCTTCTCCTAATTGTTGTTTTATCTTTCTTAAATTTTTCTTTGAAATCATTTCATTATTATATGCTGCTTGCAAACTATAAAATGGTTTGTTCTCTATAATTTCACCAGTATTTGTAGCTGAACAACCAGATAAGCATATTATAATCATAAAATTAATGAAACACATCATTAATACTCTTTTCATTTCACATCGTTCCTTTCATTTGAAAAAATAACATATCCATTCTTGCCCATAAAATCAATATAAATATAATCTGGCGAACCATCAAAATTATATAAATATCCTATGCTATCAACACTTTGAAAATTCTTTACACTTACTTCATTATTATTTATTTCTGTGGCATTTACTTTATTATTATTAATAAAAGGTATTAATAAAAAACAAAGTATTGATATAAAAAAAATATATTTTATAGTCTTTTTAATTATACTCCTTTTTACTCCTTAAATAATTTATTAAGCTAAAAAAACAAAGTTTACTTCATTAATATCTAACAAATCTAATTTTACAATTACCCATTTTGTATCAGGTTTAGATGCATTAGGTGGATTAATTCTATTTGTGTTTTTTGTTTTATATTCAATTGTTAATTTTTTTCCGTTAAGTTCTATATTTTTTAGCTCATACTCACTATTTGATGCAGTGGTAAATGCATGCATTACAATCATTTTTTTATTGAAATCTATATCTTCAAAGGTTTTAAAAGTATTATTAAAACTTGTTTCATTATCAACTATTATCATTCGCTCTTTAGGGAACGTATCATCGTCTATGTAATGTCCATCATTTGAATCAGCACCAAAAGTTTTGTTATTTATTAGAAAATCTTCATTAAATTCGTAGTTACTAGTAATTATTTTCGCATCATACAAATTTTTATTTGAACATCCAGTTATTATAAAAATATTTAAAATGAGCATCATAAATAACACAATTATTCTTTTCATTTGTACTTTTCATCTCCTTTCATTTTAAATTGAACTAATATACTTCTAGCCGTATACAACTCTTTGATGATTTTCATATATACTAAATAAACACTCCTATAATACCTTCCCACACTGTCTTTTACATTCATGCATTATTATATGCAAACTGCATATAATAATTTATTTTTAAACAAAAAGCCCCCTTTTTCCAAAGAGAGCTTATTTCCAAGAGTGTACTAAAGCAGACTTAGGAATTTAATTTTTATACTTTGTTTAATTATCATTGTTTTAACGCTTTAATAATAAGATATATGCTAATATATTTTTTTATTTACGTTAATGTGTGTGTCAATCATTAATGATACATGTTTTATTAATTATTCTTCAACTATTAATGCAACTCCATACTTTATATAACCGATGGATCCTGCTAATGATATAGATGCAATATTATCATACTTGCATTCCCTTTGAGGGCAAATACATTTTTTAATTAAATTATGCGTAGTTAATGTGGCTGTTTGTTAGCATAACATTTATTTCTTTCTTCAGGTAAAGTAACAATTAAAATAGCCTTTAATAACTTTTTCTTGAAAATATTCTTGAAGCCACTCATCTGAATTAATTTCAAGATGAATTTTACTAAAAAATCCTTTATTACTTTTGAAATCATCTTTATTTAGTATTCTTGCTTCAACAACGTTATTTACTGACTCATTTCTAAAAATCAGCGCTTGCATTTTTTGTTTAAAATTCTTTCTCTATAACATTTGAAATATAATCTTATTTTTTTCTTTTTAATTTGTAAAAAATCAGTATATTTTGGACTATAGGAGATTACACTTAAATCATTTTTAATAAGCACCTATAAAGTATATCTACAATTAAATCCTTTGACCATATCATCTTTATCAATGTTACATACAAAATGTATATTACTTTGTAATTATGAAACACTTATTCCACAAAAGCAAGAATAGAATTCATTAGTAATTTGAACTATTTGTTTAATCGGTTAATGCTATTCCTCACAATCATACAATTATACTGAGAATTCCTTCTATATCAAAATCAAGTTTTTTTACTATTTTACCATTTTGAAAACAAAAACATCCTCCATAACAATCAGGATTTTCACTTAACGAATTAATCATAAAAGTATTATTACAGGCAATTAAAGCTTGTTTAGCATATTCAATTTCTTCAGTTTTCCATTCTTCAATTGTAAAATTCACATATACTGGCCATAGTAACAAACCATTATTTTTAAACTTTTTAGGACATTCCCATAAATCTCCACATAATGAAATAGTTATATCATAACCTTTATAATTGAATGTTAATATATCTTTACCTTCTTTATAGTGAAAATCTGTCTTAGAATACTCTTTCCATCCAACAGTTATTCTTCTATAATTATAAGTTAATTTTCCATTAATGATTACCGCATATGATGAGTATAATTTTTCATCATCTATTTCTAAATAACCAAATGATAAATCAACATTATAATCTTTAGATAATTGTTCTAATGTTTTCATAATATTAGAATTTTTAGAGATTGCTATTTTTTTATCATTTTCATAATTCCAATTAAAAGCATCAAACCCATGTAGGAACGCTTCACCAAAGCATAACATATCTATATTTTTAGATGTTAAAATTGCTTTTTTTATTTGGCTAATATTAAATTTTATATCATTATTTATGAACTTATATGCTGCTAAACCTAATATCATAACATCTCCTATAATTTTATTTTTATCTAATTAATATTTTACTTGATTATTTATGTTTATTAGCCTCTCTAGAAGACTTATCAATTAATGAAATGCAATGTCAATTGTCATATTGTTAAAATTAAAACAAAATTCCATATTTTCATTTAAATATTTTATAAATAATTCCCATGTTAATTCTTCTTCATGTACTTTAAAACATTTTGTATATTTTAATGTTTTTTTGTTTTCCATTAAAACCGCCTTTCAATCATAGTATAAAAAGTATTTAATCAATTGTGACTTTTTCTAAAAATTCTTTCGGTAATTTCTTTAAATCAGAATACTTAACGAAAAAGCCATAACTATACGTTTTGTCAACACGATTTTTGAATGTTATTTGGAACCAGCCAGGCTGATAATCCGAACCATATGCAAGCAAAAAATTAATAAACGTTATACGAGTATACTTGATTTGTTTAATGTTATCAATAGGACATTTAATTTGTTTCTTTTTTTTATTAATTATGACTTCATCTTTAGTAAATGTAATGTTTTTTAAAGAAAATGATTTCATTTGCTTTTCAAATACCTTTCACCAAATTATCTTTTTTTTATTTTTCTATACATACAACCTGTTATACAGCCAAATGTAATAATAATTATTGCAACAAATGCTAATAAAATTATTGCTACTGTAACAGTTTGTTTAAGAGAACAAATAAATACAGTAATTGTCAAAATAAATATTAAATATCCTATTAATTCTAATATAAATGTTTTCTTTGAAACTATATGTTTTTCTTTAGATTTCATTATTATAAAAAACATTCTATGTTTAAATTCCCAGCATTTTTGTTCGTTGTGCATGAATTCATATTCATCCGTTGAATAGATATTCAAAAAGGCAAAAAATAGCATTATTAGCATATACAAATATGCTGTAAGCAAAGTTCTAAACATATCAGATTCCAATAAAATTTCCGTTTGGGTTAAGACGTGAACTAACTCTAGCATAAATTCCTCCTAATATACCTCCAGTAAATAATGACGGAACTGTCATTCTAAGTAATGATTTTTCCCCAACCATATGAATTACATCATACATTGCATTTTTACCACTAAAACCAATAAATGCATTATTTTATTTGTGAAAGTAATTTGTTATTTATTTAAAATCGATAATTACACCAATTAATTTATCATTTTGAAAGGATGCATATTGACCTTTCCCAAACATAATAACTTCGTTACTATTAATATCGCCTATGCTAATTCGTGATTTATTAATATCATATTTAATCTTACCATTTAATAAATATTCTTTCATAGGTACTTCTTTTTCAAAATCTTCTAGTTCAATTAATAATTCACCATTACTGAATTTTTCAATAACTATATTTTCGTTTTTAGTTTTCTTATCGATTAATAGATAGCCTTCACATGATACACATTTCTTTGAGTAAATATCAAAATTCAAGATAAATGAACGATTAGATGTTAACGAAACTTGAAAATCAAAATACACTTCATCAGATCCAAAAGAGTTGTCAGCATGTTTTTCTACGTAATTCGGATTATAATTATCACTTAATTTATAAAATATCTTCATACCTACCTCCTATTAAAATCCTGCATGTTCGATAATTTGTTTACCAATATCTAATACCAATTTCCAAGTAACTGGATGGCTTCCAACATTTCCAACGCCATAAGAAACCCAACCAATTTTATAAGATCCACCAATCGTGAAGTTATAAATACCTGAAGGTTCTTTTACCATTTTTCCATATTTAATAATGTTTCTTTGAAGTAATGTTGAATGTTGGTATGGTCTGGCTAAATGGGTAGAATCCGATAATGTTCCAGAAAAATTATAATTATCAACATTTTTATAGGCTTGAATTCTTGGTTGGTTCGCTTTATACCAACCGCCACAAATAATACTTCCAATTGTAGCAATTTCTTCAGTAATACCAGCATAAAAATTATATGAACTTTGATCTCCATTAAATATATTGTCGCGAATAAAATTATCACCTGTAATAGATTGTTGTATATCTGCTACACCATTTACAGTTGTTAATACACCTGCAGCAATCGTCACTCCTGCTACAATGAGCATAGGCACTAATGCAACTCCACTGGCTATAACTAATGCGCCTGCAACAATAGCTCCTATTCCTGTAATAATTCTTTTCATTCCAGTCAACCATTTAGGTAGATGTCCGCTTGAATCAGAACACATAACAGGATTATTCATACAATATGCGTATAAATTAACGCCATTTATAGTTTCTGAATCAAGATAATTTATATCATCTATTGATATCCATCTTCTTATTTCTGAATCATAATATCTAGAGTTACAATAGTATAATGATGTTTCGACAGGGCTATTACGAGTATCCTCAATCAAAAATTTTTAATTAAAAAAGTTTATACGTCAAATTTTTTTGAAGATTCATCACCATCAAACATATCACTTAATACTGCGAACGCTTGATTTAAAGGAACAGCTTTAGTTGACCAATCTTTAAAAAGAAATAGATTTGAAGATTCATCAAAAACATCAAATTCTTCTGTTCCATCTGTAATTTGTTTTAAAAACAACATTTCTATTAAACATAATGCTCCCAAAATATTTAATACGTTTTCTTGATTGGCTTGTTTGATTTTGTCATATCTATTGTGCTTTATATCTGTAAATGCTGTCCACCAACTTAATGATTGCGCAGCTAGACTAGCATCCCATTGGGCAAATGGTTGAATCTCAATATCGTAGTCTTTTACTATAATCTTATTATTTTTTATATCTGGATTAATTGTTAAAATATGTTGCGCATAATCACTAATGTATTTTCGGTCATCTGTATTAAAACCACAGAACTCTTTAAATACTGTGTCTAACTCTGCTCCAATTGCTTGAATTAAAAGTGCATACCCATTTGAAAATGCATCAAAATTATCCTTATGAAGTTCAACATATTCTATTGACTCCATAAATCTTTTTTCAAGCATCAAATAGTATTTCCAATGATTTTGACTTAGCTCTTTTCTGTTCATATAAATTCCTTCTTTATATTTTTATATTTCTTTTTTAACAATTGTAATTAACTCTTCAATTGAAGGTAATTCATTTTGTAAGTTTTCTGGCAAGTAATCTTTAATTCTATATTCACTTACTCCCATTGGTTTATTCATATCTCTTAAGGTATATTCAGCAACAACATTATTTTTATGTCTACATAATAATAAGCCAATTGTTGGATTATCATTAACTTCTTTAACTTGCTCATCAATTGCAGTCAAGTAAAAACTTAATTGACCTGCATATTCTGGTTTAAATTCGCCAATTTTTAGTTCTATAACAACATAACATTTTAATTTAATATTATAAAATAATAAATCAATATAATAGTCCTCACCGGCTACTTCTAAATGATATTGATGACCTACAAATGCGAAACCTTTTCCTAATTCTAGTAGAACTTTAGTTATATTATTAATTAAAGCATCTTCTAAATCTTTTTCTTTAGCATCTTCTTTTAATTCAATAAAATCAAATACATAAGGATCTTTCATTGTTTCTAATGCCAATTCACTTTGTGAACTAGGAAGCTTTGTTTCAAAATTTGCTACTTTCTTTTGCTCAATTTGACGCGCATAAAGATTAGTATCAATTTGATGAGCTAAAACATTTACTGACCAACCATTTTCAATAGTTTTATTAATATACCAAAGTCTTTGTTCTTTAGATTTTACCCTTAAAATTTCCAAATTATGGCTCCATGGAATTTGGACAGACGGCGTCTGGCCAATTTCAACATCACAATATTCTCTATAAAATTTAGCCATATTTTTTAGGTTAGAAACTGAAAAACCTTTAGCGAATGGAAATTCGCTTGTAATCTCTTTAGATAAATTTCTTAAAAATTTACTTCCCCATGTACTGTTTTCATTAATTACTTTACCAATATTCCAATATAGAATTAACATTTCTTTATTAGCATTTAAAATCGCTCTATGTTGAGCACTTCTAATTTGCTTTTTAATGTCTTCTACCACTGTTACATAACTTTTATCTATCATTACTGCTACCTCCTTTCTAAATTAACCTATAAACTTATAGATAATCTTAATTTCTCTAAATTTTGTACCATTAATAACTTTCTCATGACAACATAAACATTCATTAATCCACTTTTTTAATTTAGGAAAAGAATTAATATATTTTTCTCCTTCATTACCTCTTTGTCTCTTCATTATAGTCTACTCCTATTTTTTAAAGTTCTTTAATAATAATTTCGTTAACACCTTCAATAGAAAACATAATATTTCTTTTTGAAATTCCGCCATCGAATAATATGCAACTATTAAAATTACTATAATAACACATAGATATTCCAAAAGATTCTTTTTGTAAATATTTATTTAATGTTAGATATTCTATATATTTTACTTTTTTTCCATATTCTTTAATTTCAAATGCTTCTTCAAAAGAATCAAAATAAGAATCGATTTTTAAAACAACTTGCATTGGTTTAGATAAAGCCGTTTCTTTTCCATTTTCATCTAATAAATATATTCCTTGATCAAAGTTTAGTTTAATTTCTAAACCTTCACATTCAATCGAAGATATTTCAGTATCATGAAATCCATATTGAAATAATTGTTTGAAAATACTATTCACTGTATTCACCTCTATTTTGATAATGCTTTTAAAATTAATTCCCACAATTTTTTTAATGCTTTTCTTGCGCCTGGTGGCAACTTTCCTTGACCTGGTAGAGGATTACCATCTAACCCAATTCTAATACCATGTGCTTTATCAGCAATGTCATCTCCAAAGATATGAACATGTGTAGGGTCATGATCGTTTGGAAATTTTTTAACTGTATAGCCTCCACTTTTTCCAATAATAGAAGCCATAATAGTAATGCCAGATAATATACCTGCACCTTGTAAAATTTGAGCTCCAGTTATAGTTAATCCCGCAGTCATTGCTAACTCTCCACTTGCAGTAAGATAAGTTCCTGCGCCGAATGTAAATTGTTGTGCCGCAAATGAACTTAAAGCACTACCAATTTGAGGAGCAATATATCCAATTCCTGCACCTATGCCAGCTCCAATAGCTCCACCAAGTATAGTTGCACCTAAATAATCATACCAAGCAACACTTCCATTAAAGACTTGACCATCATCTTGGTAATCGATGTATGCGGCGGTACCAAATCCAACAGCGGCACCAATGACAGCACCAATAATTAATCCAATTAAAATAGCACTATGTCCTGTAGGATCGTAATAATTTACGGGATCATTGTTGCAGTACGCATATAAGTTTAATCCATTAATACTTTGTGGATCTAAATACTCAATACTATCTGGCGAAATCCAACGACATAATTCAGGCGAATAGTAACGTGAGGATACCCAAAAAAGCTGAGTTTCTTTATCATAATAGTATCCTTTATATAGGTAACTATTTATTTCAATTAAATCTTCATCACCATCTATATTTATTACTTTACCCCAGGCATCATATTCATGCTTACTTTTATAGTTCCATTACTATCTATTATGTTTGTTATATTTCCTGTGATATCTCTTATGTAGAAATATTCTTTTGTGTTATAGTTAAATCCTACTAGTTCTTCTTTTTCATCATAGTGATAGTATATTTCTTTATTCGTTGGTTTTATTTCTTTTATTATTTTGTTTTCATCTAGAAGGTATTTGTATTCTCCTTCACTTGTTGTTTTACTTATTCTTATTTCTTCACTATTATATTTATAAGTGTTTGTTCCATATGAGGTTAATCTTTTACCATTCCATGTTAGATTGTTATTTTTATATGTTTTTGGCCTAAACGGATCTTCTGGATGTTTCCCAAGCACTCAAAGGATAGTTTTTTAGCCACACTTGCATTATATCAAATTATTTTAGCTAATTCAATATTTTAAATAAAAAAATTAAAAATTATGAAAGCGTTAATATATCGCTAATGTTCTCTTCAATTTGCTTTTACCTATATTTACTCCTGCTTTTGATAAAGAACTGACAAAGGCCTTAAAATCTGCTTAAAAGTTGGTAATGATAATAATATTCAAATCCCCTTGTTCCTAAAATTTGAAATTAGTTCAACTCCCCCAGTCTAGTCGTAAAAAAAGAAGGGTGGGCTCCTTTGTACAGCTCTACACTTTTTAAATAAAAAAAGAGCTATTTTCAGCATTTCATCATAGCAAAACTATGAATTATTGTGAGAATAGCTTATTTTTTAAAAGTCTACAAAAGACTTTTTGACCGACTTTAATGTGTGTGTCATACTAAATGTTTATTTTTAACTTTTTTTAATACAAAAAGTCTTTTTTATGAAACATTTGGTATAAGTCAACGCTTTTCATATACTAAATGTTTATTTTCTTTAAAATTAATATTTCAATTTATTAAACTTATGAACAAAACGTCTCGTACAAAAAGTCTTTTTTTAATTTTGATACACAAAACGTCTCGTACAAAAAGTCTTTTTTATAGCAAAATAATGCCTAGTAGATTTTTTATTTCTACTAGGCTATATTGTTTTTGTTACAGTTATTCCACATGTGAATACAAATTCTATTGTATGATTATTAATCACTTTTATGTATTCTAAAAGTTTTTTTATTAGCGCTGCATCTGTAATATCGATTTTATCATCATCTAATAAGGCTTTAATTTCTTTTATATTCTCATTTTTAATTTCCGTTTTTAATTGTTTACCTTTTTGATACAGTTCTTCTTGTTCTAAATTTTTTACTATTTGACTTAACGTGCTGTATTCTTGATTATATTCTTCTACAGTAATCTTTTTTTCTTTTTTTGCTTTAAATAAATTCATTATTTTCTTACGTTCAGTATTTAGCATTTCTTCAATTTGAATTAAATTATCATTATTTATTGTCGCTAATTCTTCATCAATAGAATTTTTAAGCGATTCGACAACGCTCTTAATTGTTCCTACATTTTCTTCAATAACCATTTTATATGTTTCTAAAATATTTGCTTCCTTTAATGGTTTCATCTCACAATCTTTTCTATTTTTTTGATGTTTTGTACAAATCCAAGTTGGAACATATTCTCCGTTTGCCAAGTTTCTTCCATATCTTCTAAAGTTACTTCCGCAGTTCCCACAAATCAACATACCACTTAATGGATATTTTGAACTATATCTACCTTTACCAGTTTTTGAAGATGATCTAACTTCATTTCTTTTTTCTCTTTCTTTTTGAACTAGATCAAATGTTTCTTGGCTAATTATTGCTGGATGACTATTTTCCACATAATACATATTTCCTTGTCCTATATTTTTAACCCTTGTTTTACTTAATACATCTTGCTTAAAAGTTTTACCTAAATATGCATTTCCTGTATATTTTTCATTTGCTAAAATGCTTTGAATTCCAGATGGTTTCCATTTTTTATTCCGTTTTGTCGTAAATCCATCTGCATTTAAACCATCTGCTATTTGTCTAATTGTCTTTCCTGATATGTACTCTAGAAATATCCGTTTAACAAGTTTTGCTTCATTTTCTACAATTACATATGAATCTCCATCTTTTTTATATCCAATCATTCCTGCAGATATTATTACTTTACCATCTTGAAATCTTTTTTTATACGACCACTTAATATTAGTAGATATTGTTCTAGACTCTTGTTCTGCTATAGCAGCAAGAATAGTAATTAATACTTCACCATTTGGAGTCATTGTGTCAATACCTTGTGTTTCAAAGAATACACTAATCCCTAGTTCTTTTAATTCTCTAACATACTTAAGTGTATCAACTGTATTTCTTGCAAATCTTGATATTGATTTTACAAGTATTTTATTTATCTTACCAGCTCTACAATCATTAATCATTCTCATAAATTCTGGTCTAAGTTCTGCTTTTGTACCAGTAATTCCTTGATCCGCATATCCCTCAACATAATTCCATTCGGGGTGTGCTTTTATTAACTGCTCAAAGTGTGAACGCTGTCTTTCATACGATTCTTCTTGCTCATCATGATCTGTTGAAACTCTTGCATAATATGTGACATTTTCTTTTTCAGTTACTTTACTCATGTTGCCACGATATAGTGCAGGTATTTCTCTTACAACTCTTTGTGGTGTTGACATTAATTTTGCTCCTTTCTTTGTTTATTTAAATTCCAGCCTTTCTTATTTCCAGACTGTCCATTTGAATATTCTTTTTCGATTTCTATCCCATTGATGAATATAAATTTGACTTTATATCTTGTAATTATCACCTTATTTATGAATTTATCTACTTTATCTTCATCAAATATGGAGATAGTTTGCAAATCTTTTTTAGTTATATTTTTTAATGAATACTTTAACAATGCATTGTTTATTTCTTCTATTTCTTGATGTATTTCTTTAATTTCTTTGTCATAGTCAATATTTTCTATCATTCTATTGATTTTTAGTTTCTTTAATTCTGTTTCTTCTTCTATTAATATTTTTACTTTATCTTGTAATACTTGTTCTTCACTTGTAAATCTATTTGTTGTAATAAACTCATTATAGGCTTCAATAAATTTTTCCTTTAGTACTGTTTCTTTTATATCAGTTGAAGCACATACTATCTTTCCATTATCTTGTTTATTTTTACATGACCATATGGCTACTCGCCAAGATTTATTAGTATTATTAAATCTATGATGATATTTATGACCGCATATTCCACAATATATTTTGCCTGTAAATGGATATGGAGGTATTATTCCTCTTCTCAATTGTTTTTTGGATGCCCTCTCATATATTATTTTTTGTACCTTATCAAATACTTCTTTAGAAATAATTGCTTTATGACTATCTTCAATATAATACTGTTTTTCGTATCCTTTGTTAAGTTGCTTAATCCCATTTACATAAACTGACTTTTGATTTAATGAACAGCCTTTATACTTTTCATTGGATATTATGTATCTAATCGCTGATTTACTCCAAGTTATTGTACCTTTTGTATTAATCAAGTTCTCCGATTGAAGTAGTTTGCATATCTTTGTTATTCCATAACCACTTATGTATAGTTCAAATATTTTCTTTACTATTTTTGCTTCGTCTTCAACTACCTCTAAAGTATTTGTTTCATTATTCATTCTGTAGCCTAACATTTTGTTAGCCCAAATATACCCTTTTTTAAAACGTTCTTTATATGACCATCTTTGATTTTCTGAATATATTTTTAAATCATTTTCAGCAACACTTGCAGCTATTGTCAAATACAATTCTGCACTTGGATCAAATGTATCTATATTTTCTTTTTCAAATATTACTTTTACATTCTCTTCTCTTAATGTTCTAACCATTTCGAGAAGTTCTGTTGTGTTTCTTGCAAATCGTGATACTGATTTAGTATACACAATACTAAACTCATGTTTTTTAGCATCTTCTAATAACTTTAATAATTGTGGGCGCTTATGTATTGATCTACCACTTATTCCATAATCTTGATATACGTTAACCAAGATTTTGTTATCCTCACTTTCAATTTTGTTTTTCCAATACTCTAGTTGATATTCATAACTATGAAGCTGAGAATCACTTTTTGTAGAAACCCTTATATAGGCTACGGCTTTTTCCATATGTACCTCCTTGTTTTATACACCTAACTCATTTACGGAGTTGATTGTACCAAAACAATACCGCAAATATGAATTAATATCTAGTCTTTTGTTGATAAAATTTTAATTTTTTCTCTTTCTTTTATTCTTTTCTTTTCATCATCTGTTATAAGTCCTTTTTCCCATAGTCTATCAATTAAAGCAAAAGAAAGAGCAAGTCTTATTTCTTTACTTGCCACTTTCATCACCTTTCTTTAATTGTTTAACAATCTGATTCGTTCCTGTTGCAGTTAAACCACTTGCTGCACCAATTACAATAGCTACAAATATATTTTTGGCTGGAATGATTTCTGGTACAAAATAATATGAAATTATACCAAGTATAACTCCTATTAAGCAAGAAATTAGTGGAATTAATCTTTTAAACTTTTCACTACTTCCTACAGCATATTTTATAATTTCAATTAACCAATATACTATTGCTGCTATTGCTGGTACACTTAATATTTCTAAATAATTATTCATTTATTTGCCTCCTTTACTTTTTGTAATAATTCTTTTAAATATTCTAAATATTCAATTGACATATCACCATCATGAATTCTTTGAATAACTTCATGTTGTTCTATTGTTAGTTTTACATCATTATTGTATAAAATAAATAAATTATATGCGATATGATAAATCTTTTTTGTACAATACTTTCCATCGATTGTAATTAATGGGTTAAAGTTACACAATTTATCCTTTATTATCATTTCTAGTAATTTTATTAAATCCGTCTTATACTCTAAAATGCTATATTTAATCGGAAAGTTTTCACCTATAATTTTTGTATCCAGTTGATAATTAACTAATAAAAACCAATAATTATTATTATAATCAGCTTTAAACTGCATTAATTCCTTTAATCTTTTTCTTGAAGTTTTAATTAAATCTATACCTTCCTTCACTTCTCTTTTATAAAAGACTGTATCATCTAATTCTATCATATCAACATCTTTATTATTTTCTATTCCTAATAGCGTGGAACCTATCATATATCTCATGTTAACTCTCCATAGCAAATACTAAATCAACGTAATCAGATGAATTTTCTGCTTCTAAATAAAAATATAACTTTGTTGTTGAAACATATGCCTTCCCAAATACACTTCCATCTGCTGACTTAAAAATAACATAATTATTATATTTTTCAATTATAAATCCTTGCTTAATATGATTAGAAGCTAAATTAATTACTGTGGCTCCTGTTGAACTATTAGCTCTAACTTTTAATGCTGTTGCAGAACTTCCTCCAACCTCTATGCAAATTAATCTTGCATGATTATATCCTGATACTGATAGACTATGCCAACTATTACACTCAATTGACAAATGACCAACGTTTTGTACCATTCCACTTGCTCTTGCAGCATCATCCCACTCTCTTACTTTTGCATCCGTAATAGTATCTAGTACTGATTTGTTCTCATGTGTATGATTATTAGAATAGGCAGTTGACACTTTTGTTTTTTCATCTTGAGTGTAATCATTAGTAGATAGACCTTTTCCACTTATTTTATCGACTTTACCTGAAAGTAGTGTTTTGATTTTACTCCACACTCTTTCAAGTCCTGTCTTATCTAAATAACTTTTAGCCATATAGCACCTCTTATGATGCTAAAATTGTATCAATCTCCGTATTTGTGATTGCTACTAAATCTGATGTTTTTTGATAACCACTTAAGTCAATAAAGCCACTTAATACATCCCATAGTTTTACTCCATCACTATTAACACAAACTACATTGGTTCCAGCTGGATATCCTTTTCCTTGTCCTTCAACAAATTTGGACGTTGTAGTAAAAGCATCACTAACATTATATACATCACCTTCATTTGTTTCTGCCACTGCTGGTAAATTAGCAAAGGTTTTAGTTCCCTTTATTTTATATATACCTGCAACGTCACTTTTCTTAGCAAAGGTACTTAGATCTATTTTTGCATGACTTGTTGATTTTGTTGATTCTAGAATTACTTCACCATCATACTCTACAATTACCCCTTCAACAAAAGTACTATATGGATCATTGGCTTGGTTTTCCAATTTTTCTTTTAAAGCTGTTGTAAAATCATTTGTTGAAAGTCCTTTACCGCTAACCTTATCAATCTTATTTCCAAGTGCTGCATTAATTATTTTATTTTGTACTGGATTAGTAGAGGTTGAACTAAGAGTTGTATCAACAGTTATTTTAGTTGCTCCAGCTGTAATTCCTTCTAGTTTTTCTTTTAAGGCTGTTGTAAAATCATTTGTTGAAAGTCCTTTTCCACTAACTTTATCTACTTTGTTATTAAGTAGATTTTCTACTTCATATGTATAAGTATTAGTTGAAAGATTTGTTATTGATGCAGTGTAAATATTATAATTAGTATCATATAATTTAAACTTGTATGTAGTTTTATTTGTTTCAAAATCGCTATAATCGCTCTTTTCAAATAAGTATGCATAGTTTATATTTTCTGAAGAACCTCCTGAAGTATTTGTTATAGATACAACTATTTTTTCTGAACTATTTAATTCGGAATAAATTGAAACAAGATGACCAATTAATTCTTCTTCTGTGTATCCTCTTGCTCCATTGTAAACAATATAATTTTTCTCAGCACCTGCTTCTATTCCTTCTAACTTAGTTTTAAGTTCTCCAGTAAAGTCATTTGTTGATAACCCTTTACCACTCACCTTATCGACTTTATTTCCAAGTGCTGTATTGATTACTTTATTTTGTACTGGATTTGTAGATGTTGTACTAAGTGACGCATCAACTACTGTTTTGTTTGCTCCACTAGCTATTCCATCCAGTTTTGTTTTTAATGTATCTGTAAAATCATTTGTTGATAACCCTTTACCTGTTACCTTATCAACTTTATTTTCAAGTGCAGTATTAATTATTTTATTTTGTACTGGATTAGTTGATGATGCACTTAGGGCACTATCAACTGTTGTTTTATTTGCACCTGTTTCTATTCCATCTAGTTTAGTTTTGTAGGTATTACTAAAATCATTTGTTGATAATCCTTTACCTGTTACCTTATCTTGTTTTCCTCCAAGTAAAGTTTTTAATTTTGTCCATAAATAGGTTAATCCTGTTTGGTCTAAAAATTTCTTTGACATTTTATTCTCCTCCGTTTAATATGTTTTCAATGTCCTCAATTGTCATGCATATTGGCATATCATCTTTTTGTGCATAACTTTTTAAATCTTCGCTAGAAGCAAATCCTGTATGTCCACACGATTCATAATCTAAATTATCTAATTTTGCATGGTCAGTTATTCCTTTAGACATTACCATTATGTCTGTGGTTATCACCTTGTTTACTGGTAATCTTATATTATAAATAATTTTCATTACTCTACCACTACCTTATTTTTCTTCATTAAGGTTGTAATAAATTCACCATTAAATCTAGCATCAAGTGAATAAACACCTTCAACCAACTTTTCTGATAATTCTTCATCAACATACATTTGTAAAGTTCCTGTAGCAATGGCCTCAAATCTTGCCACACGTTCACTCTTATAGTTAACTAAAAATATTTCTATTTTATCAGTTTTTTTAAATTCTATAGGATTTCCTTCATCATCTTGTATATTAAATTCGAAAGTCAAAACAAAGGTATCTCCATGATACCACCTTATACTTCCATCTTTACACATTCTTGGAGATTGTTCTGCTATTCTCATAAAACGATCCTCCTGTAAAATAAAAAGGACTAGTTTCTAGCCCTCATTGATTGTTTTTCCTATTAGGATATATTCCCATATGTTTATTTCAAGTTCTCCTAATAATTCTTGTGCTTCTATGTAAAAGTCATTATCTTTATCAGTATTAAACATATCACCAACAGACCATCTCAATCTATGAATGATATAAAGTCTAATAATCATTTCTTGAAATCTTTCTTTTACAGCATCATCATTAAATTGTTTAATATCGTAGTCTTGCATATACTTTGGTCCTTTCTTTTTTGTAACAGAAAGTATACCACAATACTTAATTAAGTCTAGTAATATATTCACTTTTTTGAATTTTGTTCTAGTAAATATTCATATAAATCTTCTCTTACCTCATGATATTCAGAAAGTGCTTCTTTTAATTCACCATTAGTTCTTCCATCCCTTATTGCAATAGCATTAGCGTAAGTTAATTTACCTATTGCATCAATTGATTTTAAAATTAATATATTTTCTTTGGCTTTTCTCTTTTCTTGTTCTTTTTCTTTTGCTTCTTGTTTTGAAAAATATGATTTCAAAAAGAAAAGTACCATTCCACTGATTATACTTCCTAAAATACTAATTATAATTGCTACCATATTTCCTCCTAAAAAATTCGTTTATATTTAATTTTATAACTAATTCCTTCTTTGTTTGATGCTAGAGTATCTGCAATATTAAATTCACCAGTTATATTACTTGTAGAATATGCTCCACTACTACTTACAAATAGGTCCACTCTAAATGTAGTGTTCGCATAATATGTTACTTTTAATCTAGCACTTCTATACCATCTTGCTTCTGCATCATTTGCAACGTAATAATGGTTTGGTCCACTAGGAGCTTCATAACCTCTTGCTTCATATTCAGTACTCGAAGTTTTATCCATTCCTAAAACATCGACAAATGTTGTGGCATATCCGCCAATACGAGATGCATCATCTAGAATTTCAACTTTAAATAAATATATTCCATATGGAAGATTTGTTGTTCCAGGAACTAACTCTGTCCAACTACCATTTAAAATTGCAGCACTTCCTGCACTACCTGTTGTTGGAATCGAGGTAGTTCCTGTTAATAATCTACCAGGTATTTTTGTAATTGGTATTTCAACATTTCCAGTTCCGTCAAAATCTTGTGGAGTTGCAGTTACTCCTGTTACCGTAATAGTAGCCTTATATTTTAATCTCACTGCTGTTTCGGCAGCAATTGGTAAATCTGTAAGTGTTCCATCTTTGTTTTTTATATTTGGTCTGAATGCCATAAAATTTATTACTCCTCTATAAATACAATATTAGATATTGTTACATTAACACTTGCTAATGTCTTCTTTTCTATTTTGCAACTTATCTCATATAAATATTTTTCATTTTCACCTAAGTCATTAAATATTTTTGGTGTTACTTGATCTCCTGCTACATAATCTGTTTTAGGTTCTGTCCAATTTGGCATATACTACCTCCTTATGATTTTTTTCTTCCACGAGTTTCTTCTCTTAGACTACCATCATATGATATTTTATTTGATTCACATATTAAGGTGTTTTCTTCACCTGGTCCTTTATCACAATTATAGATTTTTCCTAGTTCTAATTCAGGATTTCCTCTCCATATTGATGTCACCGTTCCTTCACCTGCTTTTAATTTTTTAAGTAAATGGTTCGCAATTCTTAACGCATCATTTTTAGATTGCAAGAATTTACATGTTGGATGTGAATATTCAAACACACCAAAATCTCTGACACTTTCATCATCTTGTACATAGATTGATTTATATGTTATATCTATTGCTGGACCAGCTATTATAAGGTTTGCTGTTTCAGTTGTATCGGTTTTGTTTTTTAATTTAATCTTACAAGCATTAGTTCCACTATCAAAACTTATAATATCAATATTGGCATTATTAACTACAGGAGCAGCTGCTGCAACTTCACTAGCGTAATCTATCATTAATTCTATTTCTTCATTAGCATTAATTGTAATGCTTGTATTTAATGCTTCTGTTATATCTTCACTTATAACTACTTCCGCATATTCAACTATTATTCTATTAGCAAATTCAGTCAAAGAAATATTTGAAGTATATGAAAACATATTATCTTTTGAAAGTTCAATGTTTGATAATTCTTTTTCATCAAAATCAGATACAATCATTAATTTATCATTTCTATCAATATAGATAAAACAAAGACCTGTGTTAGCTATTTCTTGTAAAGCATCCCAAACAGTCATTTTCTCCATAAAAACATCCCCTACTTTAATTTCTAATAAAAGTGGTGATATTTCATATTTCGTTATACCTGCTTTTTTCAAAATATCTTCAGCAATATAATAAAGACTAACTCCAAAATCAATAGTAAATCCTAGATATGTTTTATTTTGCAAACGTAATAGTTTATCTACAGCAGTACATTTAAGCCATCTTCCATCATCTTCTACCTTCCATTCTTCTGAATAAAATGTACCAAGAGATGTGTATTCGATTATTCCATTTTTTTCTATACCAATGAACGGTCTCACTTTTCTGTCTAACACAAGTAAATTCTTTAAATACCCTTTTGTGAACTTCCCGTCCTTATTATATAAGAGAATATTCATAGAGTCAGAATTGATATTATAACTAGCATCTTCCGAACACATTTCTTCCATTACTTCAAATGATTTAATACATGATTCATCATATGTTTCTGCAAGACTATCATAAAACCTTAAAAGTTTAACACATGCATTACTATTACTCCACTTTGTAATTGTTATTTTAATGCTAGTTATATTTTCAAGAGTTTTATAAATCTTGTATTGCACTAAAGTATTTTTAGTTACAATTTCTTTTGATATCACTGTTTCATCACTAATAAACTCTAATACAAAATCTACAGGATATTGATTTAATGAACTATCACCAATAATAAGCCATGATACTATTGCCCTCTTTTTAAATTTCAAAGTTAATGTCTGTGGAGTAATAAATGTATTATCTTCTTTTGATAACTCTTTACCCCACCAACCAATAACTGACCTATCATCCATCATTTGATATGTTCCATCAAGAATTGAATTACCATCCATAGTACAACTCTTAACACTTGGCACCATATATGATTTATACACTTCATCAGGATGACTTATTAATGAATTGTCTATAACATCTACTCCTTCAACTTGTTCTGTATCACTGTCAGAATAAATAATTTCAACTTTTCCATAAACTTTTCTAGGATTATCACTATAACTCATTTTATCTCTCCTCAAAGGTTATACTTACGTTCTTCCATAGAATTAAATCATTAACCCAATCATATGTTGGAGAATATGAAAAGTCACCAGCTCTAGTTGTTAATGTAGTTAAGTCTCCATTTGTACTTTCTCTATAGCTTATTGTTGTAAAACCATTTTTCATAAGTTCTTCTTTTAATATTTTCATATCTTTTTGTTTTAAATAATCCCATGTAACATTAATGATTTTCTTTTTTCCTATTTCATCAATCACCATTATTCCACTTATAGTTCGTTCTGTTTTATCTAAGATTTCGTAAGAATATTCTATATCTTTGGGTGATGAAATTTCCTTTCCATTTATTTTAAAGAATATCATATTGTCTTCTCCCTTAAAACTATGCCATGTCTTTTATATTCCTTAGTTAGTTTTGGCATCATTAATCTTGCAAGTGTTACTCCATCAAGTTCTAATACTATTTCTTTTTGATCATTAAACTTCATTCCAGAATTAGTACTATTTAGCTTAAACAATCCATTTATTAAATCACCAAAAGGACTAGTACCACTTCCAACCACACTTTTATTTAAAGGAATGACGTTTAATGTAGAAGCAAGAGATAAAGCTGCATTTTCGATTAACGGCATATTTTGATACATGTCATTTGCCATCATATTCATAAGGTTAGGTATCCACTCATCTGCAGTGTGTCCTGGACCTTTTTTTGTTGGCGAACCAAATCCTAAAAAATCCTTAATTGATTGTCCTACGCTTTTCACTCCGTCAACAACACTGTTCCATGCATTCTTTATTCCATCAGCAATATTTTGAATTAAGTTTTTACCCCAATTAAATGCATCGCGAATAATTTCTGAAATATAATCTTTAATTCCTGTAAATAGATTTACTACAGCATTCCAAATGTTTGAAACTGTACTTTTAATTCCTTCAAACAAACTAATAAAGAATGAAGCAATTTTTTCATTACAGTCTTTTACCATTACTACAATTTTATCAAATAGTGAACCCATAACTGTTTTAAATCCTTCTACAAATCCTTTGAAGAATTCATAAAATGCAAGTCCTAAATTCTTTAATGCTTCCCATGCGTTACTTCCTGCATTTTGCAAATGTTCCCATGCTCCACTAAAGTCTCCTTGTAAAAGCGAACATAACGCCATGATAATCTCTAAAATTGCACTAACCACACTTATCACTGATTCTAAAAGTGGTCCTAACATTGAAATAGTTCCATCAATTACACCACCTATTATGCTAAATAATGTGAGTAGTATTACGCCTAGAGCATCAAATAAAGGTTTGAAAGTTTCATACAGTTTTTTTATTGTTTCCCATAATGTAAAAAACATCTTTTTTAACTTTTCCCACACTGGTGATAAACTTTCAATTAGTCTTGCAGTTGCCTTTGACATTACTTGCAATAATCTTTTTATAATTGTCACAATAAAATTGACAAGTTTAGTAATAACCGCTTTTATTTTAGATCCATCTTTATTTATTAAATTTCTAATTCCACCTATTATATCTTTAATCATAGTTTTTATTTTTGGAAGGACTAATTTAAAAAAGGCTATAGTTTGATTTGTTATAAGTTTTACGATATCTCCAATTTTATTCATTGCAGCTATAATAACCTTTTTTATATTCTCACCATATTTATTCCAAAATTTAGATATTCCTTTAATAGCCTCAGTTACTACTTTTTTAACATATGGCCATACCATTTTTGCAATATCATAAATTTGTTTGAATGACAAAAGAACTAATTTAGCTACAAAACCAAGTACTTTTCCAATTCCTTTTTTTATACTTTCACCATTTTTATCCCACCAGGCTTTAATAGTATTTAATACTCCTAAAACTTTATTTTTAATTGTACTGAATACATTTGAAACATTTGTCTTAAATTCATCATTTGTTTTATATAAATAAGTTAGACTTGTTCCAACAAGAGCAAGTATTCCAATTACCAAACCTGTCTTTGAAAATATCATTGGAATTATTTTTACTATATTTGATAAAACTCCAAATAGTTTACCTAGCCCAAGAGTTAAAGGCCCTATTGTTGCTGCAATCATTGCAATTTTTACGATGTGACTTTTTTCTTCGTTTCCAAGTTTCATTAGTTTTGAAGTAAGTGGAGATATGTACTTAGATATAAATTGTCTAATTATCGGAATTAAAACATCGCCAAATGATATTGCTATTTCTTCAATTTCTGATTTTAGTATTTTATACTGACCAGTTAGAGTATCAAGTTGAATTGTTGCCATATCTGTTGCTTTAGATGTTCCAGTAATTGATGCTGTCATTTCTTTAATAGCATCACCACCTTTACTCATTAATGCTAACATTCCTGGTCCACCTCTTGCTCCAAACACTTCCATTGCTTGTGAGGTTGTCATTCCAGCTTCACCTAGTCTATTAACAATATCCGCAAAGTCATTTGTTGATGGATTTAATTCATCTACTGATAATCCAAGTTCTTCAAAAACTGCTAACGCTGATGAAGTTGGATTCATTAAACTTACTAGTGCTTGTCTTAAGGTTGTTCCTGCTGTTGAACCATCATAACCTGCATTATATAAAATCGATAATACTCCAACTGTTTCCTCAATTTCATAGCCCAAACTATTGGCAACAGGTCCAACATAGCCCATTGAATTTGCTAGCTTATCCATTGATGCCATTGAATTACCTATGGCGCTAGCAAAAACATTTGTTACTCTTTCAGCGCTACTTGCTTCTAAACCAAATTGATTTAATGTAGCTATAACTATGTCTGTAGTATCGGCTAACCCATATTGTGTTGCTGAAGCAAGATTAAGTGTTGCTTCAATTGAATCAGCCATTTGGTCTACTTTATATCCTGCAGATGCCATGTAGTACAATGCATCAGCTGCATCACTTGCACTAAATACTGTTTTTGCACCCATTTCACGAGCAAGAGCTGTCATTCTTTCAAAATCTTCTCCTGTTGCTCCTGCTACTGATGCTGCATTTGCCATTGATTGCTCAAACTCTGATGAAGTTTTTACTACTGCTGTTCCAAGCGCTACAATTGGAGCTGTTACTGTTGCTGATAATTTAGTTCCAACTTTTGTTAATGATTTAGACATCTTACCTAAATCACTAGCTGCCTTATCTAATCCTTTTGATAGTGAGGAAATATCAGCTGATATCTTAACTACTAAGTTTCTAATAATTGCCATAAATTCCTCCTATTTTATTATTACTCCTTTTTCTGCCGCCATCATTTTCAATATGGCATCACTTTTGCTTATACTAGTTTTTTCTTTTCTTACATCTTTTAATATTTTTTCAAGTTTAGGAAGCCTTTTTTGTCTAGCAAATGCTTCTATATGCCAAGCAAGACAAATATCATTTTCAAATTGTTCTCTTCTTAACTTTTCTCGTTGTCTTCCAATAAGTGATAATTCATATGGTGTATATAATCCTATCGTTACTGGATCAATATTAAGATTAATTACTAGTTTTTCACAAAAAGCAAATAAATTAAAAGAGGCGGCATCTATTCCCCCTTACTTGATTTATCTTCTTTTCCAAATGCTAATGTTAATGCTTCGCCAACTTTTTCTGCAATTTCTCCTAGACTTGAATATTCATCAATAATATCACCAACTTTTTCAATTGTTAAATTACTATCTTCATGACATAACCCTGCATAAGTAATAATTAACAAATCCTTAATACCAACATTTTTTAAATCAAGTTTAACTAATGGTTTATTTGTTAAATCTTCAATTTTTGCAAGAGCATTGATACCATATCTTAATGTTCTTGGTTTATCTAAATTTATTGTAACTCCATGTTTCATTTAATTTATGCTCCTTTCGTAAATGATAAAACACCATTACCTGTGAATTCAAGTGAAATACTAACAACATCATCAACTGGATCTTCTACTGATAAACTATTAATAATTGCTTCACCAGTGTAATAATTTTTATCATCCACATACATTTTTAATGTTACTGATGTACCATTTAAGAATGCTGTTTGTAAGGTTTCCTGTGTTGAATCTTTAGTTGTTACTTCATAATCTCCTTCACATGATGCTGTCCACTCTTTTAAACCAGTTATATATTTTTTCCAATCATCTCCTAAAGCTGTTGTTTCAAGTGTATCAAGAGATAACTCTAAACTCCAACTTTTCAATCCTATTACTTTATTTGTTTCATCACCAATTATGACTTTACCATTTTTACCAGCTATCGCCATTTCATTTTACCTCCTTATTTTCAATATAATAAAATTCAAATTCAATTGAACACATGTACTCTTCAGTATCAAATTTTAGTGATGTATTTGTGTTTAATTCATAATCTGTTTTAATAAATACTGCTTCAATAAAAACTCCACCCATGTTACCATGTAAGTTTTGGATCCTTTTTTTAATTAATCTTGATAGTTCACGTGCTTCTTTATATGTTTTTGCATGTGATACTATTTGAATAGTTTGCCTAACAAAGCCAGTGTCTCCTTGAAGAGCTGAGTCATAGTTAGCTAATACTGATGAATATACAATTGCAGGTAGTGTTACATTTTGAGGTAATATCACTGGATATATTTTATTACCTACTATTTTTTTAATTTTTTCATCATTTGATAAATGATTATATAAGCCAATTAATATATCCATTTACATTTTTCCTCCTACTGCTTTTGCAACGTTTTCTGCTATTTCTTCATTAATATTTTTTTGATTACTATCAACCGCATTTCTTAAAAAAGGATTAGCTTCTCTTCCTCGAACACCAAGTTCAACAAATGTTCCATATTTAATATCTTTATCATAATCAACCTTAACAGTAGCTTTTTTCTTTGTTTGTTTATCTTTACTAAGTTTCAAACTATTCTTTAATGCTCCTGTATCAACTGGACAATTTCTTTTGGCATCTTCTAAAGCTATCTTCCCACCTGCCATTGCACTTTCCATTAACACATTTCCTGCTGCTTCGCCAATTTGTTTTAATCTTTTAACTATCTTTTCTTTTCCTTCAAGATTTACTTTAACTTTCTTTTGTTTAGCACTATACCCCATATGCAACTTTCTCCTTGCAATTTAAAATTGTTGTTGTATGAAGTGTTTCATCATCTGATATTCCAATTATCTCATATAGTTTATTCTGATATTTTATTCTATTTAACACACTAATATTTTTATTGTATCTAATGGTTATAGTTGTTGTATTCTCGGCAACAGGCTTTTGTGATTTAAAATATTCAGTTCCACTTATTGGTTCTATTTTTGCCCAAACACTTTCTTTTTTAGTCCATGTGCCTACTTCTTCACCATATTCGTTTCGCGTAACAACAAATTCTAAAATATCAATTCTTCTATTTAGTTTTCCTATTCTCATCAGAATTTTTCCTTTCTGTACATGAATAACATTTTTTTTACTAAATCAAGTGTTTCATCTAACGCAAGTCCTTCTTTATCATTTTTCTCGACTTGTCTTTCTTCATATAATGTTCCAATAATTATTAACATTGCTTGCTTAATTAAATCTGGTAACATTTCAAATTCATCTAAATTACATCTTATTATTTCTTCTGTTAAAATTCTTGATGTGATAATTAAAGAAGAGATGAGTGCATCATCTTCATCATTATCAACACGTAAATAATGTTTTGTTTCATTTAATGTAAGTAATACACCCATCTTTATTTCTCCTATTCTGAATATCTTGGATCAAATGTTGCTGCAATTATAACACCTGGAATTGTTGATGAAGCCACACCTTTAATGTTTAATGCTACTCGGTCATATAATCCTTTTAGTGTAGAGCTATCAACACTAATTACTATAAAAGCAGTATTGCCTGCTTCTCCACCTATTTCAAATTCTTTTCCTGTGCTATCTACATAGTTATATGTTGTTTGCCCAATTTTTTCTTTATATGGAATCGAAACCTCACTTCCATCACTATTTAATTTTGCTAAAACCTGGAATTTAGTTTTTGCAGATGTCCCAACTCCTGTTGCAACGATAAATTCAACATTCTTGTCATTTGTAAGTGGCACATATTCAGTTGTTACATCACTTGCAAATATTGTTCCAAGTTCTTTTACTACTTTATATTTGGTTAATGTTTTTGACATTGTTTTATACCTCCTTAATTTCTTTTTGCTAATGCTACAAATGGTGACTGTGTAACTGTGCCTTTATATGGAGTAAGTGGCTTATTCCAAATTGGTTGTCCATCTACACGATAAATAAATCTAAATACATTTTCATCATATAAGAATCTTACATGAATTGAACTTTGTGCATTAATACCTCCTTTGTCAATTAATAAATATTGATTTAAATCCGCTAAAATAATATCACCAACTTCTCCTAATGCACTACAGTGTTCAAGTGGTATAACTGGTCTACCAAACAATGTTCCATATGGCTTTTCAGATAAGCCTCCTGCTGGGACATAAACTGGAGTTGTACCAATCTTTAATGTATATAGATATGGTTCTATTTCTTGATTAATAAACCACACTGCATTATTTCTTGATCTACTCCATACTCTATTCCACATTTTAATTAAATTTTCAACTGTGATTTTTTCTGCTTGATTAGATTCTTTTGCAACTGTTACTAATGAAGAAGAATTTAAAATACCTAATGGCTCACCTGATCCTGTACCAGTTAAAATAGCATCATCAATTTTGAATCCAAACTCTTCTGCAAATGCTTGTCTTATAACAGATTCTAATGCAGCTGTATCTTGAAGTAATTCATCAGTTGCATAACATAAGCCTGTTAATTTTTTAAGTGATAATTCTAAAACTCTAAACTTTGGTTTTGTTCCAGCAAGTTTATCAGCTTCACCTTCCCAGTATGTTTGAACTCCTCCAAATCTTGAGCCATTTGCACGACTATCTTCATCAACAGCATTAATCTTTAATCCATTTGCTGAAGTTGAAATAGGAATCTTTTTTACCTTACTTGCAAGAATGCCTGTTTCATATGTTCTTTTTAATAATTCAGATACAAAGTCCTGTTGAACTAAAAAGCCACCATCACTCGGATTTGATTCATTTAAACCACTTGCAGCACGTGTAGTTAATCTATTATCAACTTGACCACCTGGCATTGATGCACGATATGCAGCCATTAATTGTTCTCCAAAAGTTTTAAATTTTCTTTCTTCATTCTTTGGTGCTGTTTTTACCTCTGGTTTTTCTTCTATTTCATCAGGTTCCATAGCAATCATTCTTTCTGCTCTTTCAATTGATGCATCCCATGAACGAATTTCCTCTTCATATTTATCAATTTCTTTTTGTTCTTCTGAAGATAAAAATCTGTCTTCTTTTTCAACTTTATTCAGAATTTCCATCGCTTTTAACCTTGCATTTTCTCTTTTTGCTCTCATTTCAAGAACTTTCTTCATTGTCATAAGTTTAATTCCTCCTATATATTTTTAAACTTTGCTTTTAGAAAACTTTGTTTTTGTTTTTCTAATTGTTTTTGATTTTTATTTTCTATACTATTTCTATATTTTTGATATTCTTCCAATCCACGTATTCCAACATCAGTTTCTTGATATGCTGGAAAAGTAACTGGACTTACATCAAATAATTTTACTTTTTTAATTTCTCTTGTATCAACACCATCTACTGTACCCCAAGAATCATCAAGCACAATAAAACCTATTGACATTTGTGATACATCTCCACGTTTTATACTTTCAACCAAATCTTTTGCATATGTAGTATTTGGTGGTGTTATTTTTACTCTTAATCCAACTTCATCTTCTTCAAGATATAATGTATTTGATTTATTTCTTCCAAGCACATAATTTGGATCATGATTAAATAATGCTCTTATATCATCATTTTGAATTGTTTCTTTGAATGCATCCTTTCTAACAATTTCTTTAAATGGAAAAAGGCCACCCAGCATCTCACTCCATGAGTTAAAGACTGCTGCATGACCTTCTATTATTTCATTACCTTGTTCGCTTACTCTTAATTCATTTAAAGGAAGCATTCTTATTTCTTTTTTAGGATTCATCCTTATCTTCCTCCTTTTGTTTTATTACACTTGCAGGAATCATATTACCATTTACTAAATAATCATCTCCACCAAGATTCTTATCTACTAATGGCATATCTTCAAGTTTTCTTATATCGTTAATTGACAACCATCCATTTTGTCTTCCTACTGCATATCCTTCCATTCTTGATTTGTAATCACCACGAAGCAAACCATCAACATTAAATTTTGCAAAATACAATGTTCTTTCTTCTTCTGATAGTAAAGATTTGCTAATTTCTTGTTCCCATCTCACTATCCAAGGTCTTATTGTATGTTGAACAAATTCTATTGACTGATGTTCAATATTAGAAAATGTTGCATGTTCTAGGTCTCCGACTAGGTGTGGTGGCACTCTAAATATTCTACATATTTCATTTAACTGATATTTTCTAGTTTCTAAAAATTGTGCATCTTCTGGAGCAATTCCAATTGTATGATATTTCATGCCTTCTTCTAACACTGCAATTTTATGAGAATTTCTTATTCCTTGATACACTTTATTCCAACTTTCTCTTAGTTTTTCAGGATCCTTTAATATTCCTGGATGTTCAAGTACTCCTCCTGGTCTTGCTCCATTTCCAAAGAACTTAGCACCATACTCTTCAGTTGCCAGACTTAGACCCACAGCTTCTTTTGCTTCTTCAATAGGGGATATTCCTTTAACCCCATCAAATGTCATACTCTTTATATGAAATACTTGACTTGGCTTATATATGAAAGTTTTATTAGTAATATCATCTGAATATGTATATTTTATCTTACCAGTTAATGTATCTCTTTCTACAATCATTCTATCAGGTTTTAAATACCAAAGTTCTGTTACATGGCCACGTTTTCTTATTATTCTTGCATACGCATTTCCGTATAATAAAAGAGATGTCATCATTGTTTCTCTAAACTCAAAACTTGTCATCTCTTCATTTGGTATGTCATAAAGACATGCAAACAATGGGTGTTCTGTAGCAAATTCATTTTTTCCATTTTTACCTTTTTTATATAAATGCAATGGAAGACTTGCTATCGTTTCTGCTAGTATCTTAACGCAAGCATATACAGCTGATGTTTGCATAGCTCTTAATTCATCTACATTTACTCCACTATTACAATTACCTAATTGATTATCTAAATCCACACCTCTTATAAAATCTTTCATTTCTTTGGATGGTTCTGATCTTTTTTCTTTAGGACCATCTCTTTTTCTGAATATACTCATTTTAATACCTCCATATTTGGTGCATAATAAAAGACCTATCAATTATGATAAGTCCTCTGATAATTAATTTAATTTTTGATAAAGTTCATTAATCGCTTCAGCATAAAGTGATCTAGAATGTTTTTCTTTGACTTTATTAGTATTCTTTTTACTTAAATAATAATCTCGTAAATTTTGCCAATAACCATTTTCCTTTAACCATTCAGTCTTTTTATCTAATCCTATAAATCCATTAGGTTGATATTCCCATGAATAATTATTTGTTTGTTTATTAAATCTAATATATTGTTGGCGTCCATTGTTACAGTTAAATACAATTGCAAAATCACAACTATGTAAAATTTTCGAATAGTTATAATCTTTCATTTTAATAGTTATTACTCTAGTTGAGTTTTCACAATAATCATAGCCATATTTTTTAACAACTTTATTAAATGCATTTACTAATATTTCTTTTATCTCTTTTGGTGTATAGTTTTCATCATCATCGTTAATTTCTATATTTATATCAAAATCAAATCCAATATTTGATTTAAAGTCACATGTAATCATATTACGACTTGAACTACCAATAAAATAGAAATTAAATGTGAATTTTTCTCTTACTAAATTTTGAACCTCATTAACAATTTTAATTAGTTCTTTCTTTACAGGCAATGCTTCCGCCTTTGTTACATAATCAAAATTAAACATAATATTATCCTTTCCGCCCATGCCATCCATCTAGTCTTTATAACTAAATCGTAATAGTATACACTATCAATTACTAAATTGCAATATATTTGTTTTATTTTTTTAAATTTCTACACCATTTCTTATATGTTTTATTTTTGCATCTGGATAGTTTTCTTTATATCTTTTAACAATAACATCGCAATACTTCGGTTCTAGTTCAATTAAACAGGCCTTTCTATTAATTTGACTTGCAGCAATAAGTGTTGAACCACTTCCACCAAATGGATCTAGTACAATGTCACCTTCAAGTGATGAGTTGTATATTAATTTTGCACATAATGTAATTGGCTTCATGGTAGGATGCTCTGGCGATCTATTTGGTTTATTATCTTTAATAACACTTGTTCGTATGTTTAAAATATTGTTAATTACTTCAAGTAATTCAGTTTTATTCATTTTTTTATAGTTATTAGGATCTGTTTCCAATACTGATGCAAGAGTTCTATCATTTATGAAATAGTGACTTATCCCTTCTTTCCAACCATATAAAATTGGTTCATGAATCCATTGATAATCTTGCCTGCCTAGTGTGAAATGATTTTTCAACCAAACAAGTGTTTGTGAATATTTAAATCCAGATGCTTTCATTGCTTTTATAAAATTTACTGT
Organism: uncultured Bacilli bacterium; assembly: GCA_934096585.1. GTDB lineage: Bacteria > Bacillota_I > Bacilli_A > ML615J-28 > CAG-698 > CAKOMG01. The sequence goes on along the minus strand of CAKOMG010000002.1, from coordinate 48,565 downwards.
TTCCTTAGTGGAATGAAAAACATATATTGGTCCACCCTTTTTTATATTTTCAAAACTAGCTGTATAAAAATCTAATAAAAAATGGTAGAACTCTTCCTCTGATAAATTATCATTGGCAATATTTCTACCATCTCCTGATATAGTTCCACCATAATCAATATTGTATGGTGGATCAGTTTCTATTAAATCTGCTTTCTTTCCATCAAGAACAAGTTTATAATATTCATCATTTGTTGAATCACCACAAACAAGTCTATGATCATCCAATATCCATAAATCTCCTTGTTTCGTTACTGGATTTTCTATATTGTTTATTTCTTTTTCTCCATCAAAATTATCTTCATGAACATTTTCTAGTGATCCTTTCCCAAATAATTCTTTAGCTTCATCTAAATCAAAGCCTGTTAACGTTACATCAAAACCTTCTTCATCTAATTCTTTTAATATAGTAGCAAGTAGATTATTATTCCATTCACCACTAATTTTGTTTAATGCAATGTTCAGTGCTTTTTCTTTTGCTTCATCTAAATCTATTATTACACAATCTATTTCTTCATATCCTAAATCTTTTAACACTTTTAACCTTTGGTGACCACCAACTACTATTCCTGTTCTTTTATTGTATATTACTGGTTCTACATAACCAAATTCTTTTATACTTTTCTTCAGTTTTTCATATTCTTTATCCCCAGGTTTTAAATTTTTTCTTGGGTTATAATTTGCGGGTTTAAGTTCATCAATTTTCTTTTTTATTATTCGCATGTTTCCTCCATAAAAAAGTAACTATTATTAGTAGATACTTTTTATAATTTTATTCATTAATGATTTTTGAAACAAAGCCTACTTTTAGTTCTTAATAAATTTATTCTTCAAAATCAAAGAGCCAGTATTTCTACTAGCTCCCATCATTTTTAGGTTCTATAAATAAGTATTTTACGTAATGATTTTACAATTGCGAAATTTTACTTATATATATAATATATAGTTATTCTAAAATACTGCCATTCTGTTCTTAGGAATGGCATTTTTTATCCACACTAATTTTATACGTAAGTTTAAAAATTTTTGCAATAAAAATATGTAATATGTAATTTAAACCCAATCAATGTCATTAATACTTTGTATATATCCTATAGTATTTTCTTTATTTTCATAACTAATATGCATAATCTGACTTAATGAATCTGTTGAATAATATAATCGTAAAATTGTACCATCTGATAAAAAATGTGTTGTTATCGTTCCAACGGAACTTGTATATAAAGTATTATATTTAGTATTTTTATCTATTTTTATGACATCATTTATTGTTGATTCTTGCATTTTAAGTTTTTCAAAATCTTCTTTTGTATAAATAGAATTATTATCTTTAAATAATAGATGAGAAACCATATATTCAGATTCATTTTTTTCTAGGAAAATATATAGCAAACCTGTATCTTTAACTTGAAGACAAGTATAATAAAATTTTTTTTCATTACTTATCATACGATAACCACAAATATCATTACTTTTTAAGTAATTAAACAATTCACTTCCTCCAAAACCAAATTCAAAAATTTGGTATATTTCATTCAGTTCTACTACCGATAAAACTTTATTATTATTATATATCGGTGTATTTAAATCAAAAATTTCTATTTTCTTTTTATTATTACATCCTGTCATAAATGTCACCATTAAAATTATAATTATAAATTTTAAACTTTTCACTCTACAATTACCTTGTTATGGCCATATAAATTATTTCGCTATTATAATAATATGCCCAAACACCCTTAGAACTAGGGTTTGCTCCTTCCTTTAATAATATAGTTGCGGCTTGACCTGGTTTGTGGGACCATCTTCCATTACTATGTTGCACCATAAAATGATAATCATATTGACCAATACGTCTAGCCATATTAGCCAATGTTACTCTAACAGCTATTCTATACTCATTATTTTTAATTTTACTATCCCAATTATCAATTATTCGACCTTTTCTTCCCATAGATTTCAAATCTTTAATAACTTGATTAGCAATTTCTTTTACAGTAAACGATGTTTTTGTAAATTTCCCTAATCCAACATGGGTCCATGTCCTTAATCCCAATGCATGAGCATAACAATTATATGCCCTTGAACTAGAAGCAACATATTTATTAGCCGCTCCATAATAAGTTGAATAATCTTTACTACTACAACCTGTTAAAGTTGCAGCACCTATTACAATTGGAATTATTATCCACCAAATACTTCCATTGCTATCAACTCTTATTATAGGATTATTCTCACAATAGTTATAAAGATTATAACTTAAAACACTACCACTTGCACCAAGATAATCTACATCATCCATTGTTATAAATCTTAATGTTTCTACATCATAATATCTACTATTTAGATAGTACCATCCAGTTTCATCATCTTGATAGTAGCCACGATATCTAAATGGATTAATATCACTTAAATTAATTCCTGAAGTATCTACTTTATTAATTATTCTTCCATATGCATTATAATAGTATTTTACCACAATATTATTATTGCTGTCAACAATTCCTATAATATCTTTTTGAAGATTCTTTAAATATAAGTATTTAACATTATTATATGTAAATCCAACAATTTCATTATTTGAATCATAGAAGTATTGTAAAGTTGCATTATTTTCACCACTTCTAATTTCTTTAATAATGTTTGTTCCATCTAAAATATATTGGGTTGTTGTTGTACTATTATTTTTTGTTACTACTTTGGAAGTTCTTATGCCACTAGCATTATAAGCGTAATTAATTTCATAATTACTATTTAAAAGAGTAGTAATATTTTTCATATCATATGCAATAGTCCATCCAAGATATAAACTAGGTTCACCATTTGCTGAATACTCTATGTTATATTCTTCATCTGTTGTTATTGATTCCATTTTAACTAGTTTATTTTTATTTCCAGTTTGACTATAGTAAAAATCATACCCATATAATATCTGTTCTGTTCTACTATCTGTAACATTATAATTTAAAATATTACCTCTAGCATCATACAAATATTCATTTCTTATTTCTTTATCATTAACAAGCACACATTGCATTATTAATTGATTATAAATATCATATGTATTATCCTCTTGATATACAAGAACATTATTCTCATATCCCATTATATTTGTTATATTATTATTTTTATCATAAGTGTAAACATACTTCATTAGTTGATTGTTTCCACTTGTGTACTCAAACGATTTTACTCTTCCAGTATAATAAGTTGTGCCATCAAGAATTGTTGTTTCATACGTATAATTTTTATTTATAGAGTTTGTTTGGATAAAGTAACTTATTGTTCCAAGTTGTGCAAATGAGTCATTTGAATATGAGTAATTAATATTAAACTTATTTGATAAATTCTCACTAATTAATTTTTCATTTTCTTCATCAGTTATAGATACATTGCTATATCCATATGTATTACTACCATTAATATTTGTCTTTTTAATAAGTCTACTACTTTCATCATATTCATAAGTAATAGTATTTCCGTTTGTTGCATTAACATTAATCAATCTATTTTGATAGTCATAATTATAGTAATATGTTACACCTTCTTTATAATCAGTATACGATGCAACTTCTGAATAATCATTGTATGTATATTCTAATACTTTTAAAAGTTCTCCATTTTTTGATTTTTCGCTAATTGATTTTACTCTACCTTCTTCATCATATTCAAAATATATTGTTCCATAATTATAAGTTGTACTTTCAATATCACCTGTATATATTTCACTGGAACTAGATTCATTTTGATAGTTATTTGTAACTAATAGTTCTCCACCAACTGAAATAGTTTTAATATCATTATGACTATTATATGTAAAAGTATATGTTAAGCCTTCACTTGTTATGCTTGTAATATTGCCATGTACATCATAAGTATAAGTAATAGTTCTTTTATTTGTTCCTTTACCATTTATTAGTTGCGTAATATTACCATTTTTATCATATTCGTATTCTTTAAATACGCCATCAGAGTCAATAATTTTTTTAACTAGACCTGTAATATAATTGTATGTTGAAGTAGTAATGTTGCCAAATACATCTTTTGTTGTTTTTGGATATAGTCCATCAGGTGTGTATGTTGTAGATCCATAATAGTATTTTATCTCACTACCAGAAGTTTCAGATTCAATTTTTGTTATATTACCATCACTATCAGTGGTATAACTAGATACGATGTTTTTATTAGTAATCGAACTAATATTACCTTTATTATCATAAGATATATTTGTTGTATCAGTTTTAGAATTAGTTGAAGACGAACTACTAGTTTTATTAATTGTTATTAGTTTACCATCTACATCATATTCATATTCTGATAATTCATCTGTAACTTCGTTATACTCTTCTTCTTTATATCCTTCATCATTATAAGTAATATTGATTCCATAACCTTCTTTATAAACCGCAAGATTATCAAGATAAGCATAACTACTAGAAGAATTATTTGTAATTTCTATATCAATAGAATGATAAGCTTCTGTTGCAGTAATACGTGCCATCATATAACTTGCATTAATATCAGAATTTTCAAACGTGAAAACATTTGTCTCAAAGCCATTTTCTTTTACTAAAGTTAATCTTATAGTTACATTACCAGTATAGTTTTCATATAATGCATAGCCTCCAAATACAAACGTATCACCTTTTGATCCTGGAGAATTTATAGTTTGGCTAATAGTACCATTTGTTAAAAGCTTTAATGACTTTGAACCACAATTTTCAATAAATTTATCATTATTTGATATAATGCTATAATTAGTTCCACCCCAAGCACCAATATCAGTATTCTCAAATGATGAATTTTCCAAATAATTATATCTTGTATCAATATAATTAGTATTTATTTGAATGTTATCAAAATATGAATAACCAGATGAAGCATTGACAAGTGTTATTCTAGCTTTTCCTGTATAATTTGCTTTAAACTTGTATTCAAACTTACAAAAATCTTTTGAATTCTTTATATTGCCACTTTTTTGTATAGTCGTAATTGTTCCAGTTATTCCAGAAACATCAATATATGCACCAGTTCCATTATTATTAACATTTTTTATATATCCTGTTACTATATATTCGATTCCATTTTTAACATCAATATCTTGATAAACTTGTGCTATACCACTTGTAGATTTATAAAGTTTTAATACTTTTGAACCATATAAATATGAGTTTGTTTCAATACTTGCACTTGATCCACTAGTAACATCTTTTGTCCATCCATAAATACTACCACTTGTTATAACTTCAAAGCCATGATTTACAATAGGGTTTATTACATTCTTAAAACTATTCGATTGCACCTTTATAGCATGATTCTTTTTATAATTTGGTGAAGTTATTGTACTACCATTTTCATCAAAGTATATATCTTCATATTTATAAAACGTTGTATAACCATTACTATCTTCTATAGAATTAGTGTGATAGTAGCTGTCAAATGTATATGTTGTCTTTTTGCCTGTTCCAGTAGTTACAATTGTTTTCTTTCCGTTTTTGCTATATGTAAAGTCTATATAATCTCCATTAGTAAAACTTGAACTATATATTTTAGCCTTTAACACTCTATTTTTATTATCATAAGTAAAATTATAACCATTTCCATTTTTATAAATGCGTTCTATATGACCTTTACTATTATAATTAAAATAAGTATACTCAGCGCTTGAACTATTTTTATAATTACCTATTGCAATTAAAGCCCCTTGCATATACTCAAATTCAACTCTACTTGCTAAATTAATTTCTTGTTCGCTATCCATTTTATATACTTCAATGTATGCTAGATACGCTATTCCAACTTGTGAACTACTTGGATCGTTTGCAATAGTACTGTAAGTGAAATAAATTTTATTCCCATATGAATCTATAATTTGTTCCAAAACATTATTATCACTATATAATAAAGTAATTTGCTTGGCATCACTATTCCAAACACCTTCTTCTCTTTCACTTTCATCAACATAGATCTTGGTAAGTTTACCAATACTATTATACAGTTTTATTCCACCACCACTTGCTATTTCATAGCCAATAATTTCGTTGTTTTGATTTAGTTTTTTTGTTAATGTATCACCACTACCATCAGTTGCTATATATTCTATTTTGTCTTGATTTGTTGGGTAGAATATTACATTCCTACCACTTCCAAGAGTTAGAATAATATTCGAGTAATTCAAAGTTAACTTTTCATTATAACTTATATTAAATCCATTTCCATAAATGCTTTCATTATATTTTCTATTTGCATTATATATGTGTGAAAGATTAAGTAAATTATTATCTGTATAATCATTAAAAAGATAAGTTAAGTTACCACTATTATGAGCTAAATATATACTGGATTCATTGTCTAATGGAAGTTCTTCATAAGTATAATAATCACTTAGTCCAGCATCATCTAGATATCCTAAAGTAATTAAAGGTTTATCTCCACCTAAATCCCATCCTAAAGAATAGGTTACTTCTGTATTACTTGCTCCATCAAGATACAATTCAAAAGACATATATATGTCATTAGTTGCAAATGCTTCTATTTTTTCATTTAATGCATCTATTATGTTAAATTTGTGATTAAATACACTTGTGTTATGGAATGTAACTTCATCAATTATATTGCCATCATACTTCATTTTTACTTTTGTATCACTAGTAGCATTTGTTGATATAGTTGTTAGTGTAATACTTGCATACATTAATTGATTTCTAGTAATTATATTGCCAACTGATGTTGTATATTCTCTTGGAATATACACATGCAAATTTGCAATTAAATCATCTGTACTTATTGATGCATTTCTATTGGCAAGACTAAAAGAACCAAGTGTTAAAAAAGTATTTGTATTTGCTGCTTTATCTATTGAATAAAGACTTGTGATACCATCTATTAATCCCCCATCAGTTAAAGTAATTTCTGGATCAATTACTACTGGATACGTAGCTCCACTTAAAAATGTATTACTTGGAGTTACAATTATTTTATATGTATCACTATCAATCACTTCAATATTAAAATCAATATCATTTGATTCTTGATTGTTTGCATCAAACATATAATACTCATTCATCACAAATACTTCTTCAAGACCATCAAAGAAATGTATTTCATTTCCTATTCTTTCAAGTCTGAGTGAAGTTTCAATGAAATAAGAATATGAATAATTTTCTATATAGCTATTCAAAATTATATTTTCTTTAATTGAGTTTTGTTTTAAAATATATTGTAATTTTTCATTATTACTAATTTGATAAGAAATTTCATCTTTTAGATTAGTTCTGTTTCTTGAAATACTATTTTGAAGTATTCCTTGAATGTTACTATAATCATAATAAAGTTTAATCTCTTTGTCTTTATATTTAAGTGATATTTTTTTGTTATTGTCTAATACTTTAGGTAAACTAAATAAGTAACTATTTGCCTTATTAACATATGTATTATTTATTAATTCTAAAGTATTGTCAATTTCTTTATAAACACCATTTTCTAAATAGTGAATAATTTCTCCATATACATCGGTTTCAATTAAACCATTTTCTTTTAAATAAGTCTTTGAGTCAGGTGTTCTTAAATATTCAATTTCTTCTATTCTTTTTAATTTCGATAAATCTCTTGTCACATCTTCTGTTGTTTCAATATTGTTTGTTTCTTTAGGCATCATTGCAGCAAAAGCAGCAAAATTTATATGACTAAATAACATACTTATAACAAGAACTATGATAATTATTTTTGAAAATATTCCTAAATGTTTTGCATTAGTAGTGAAATAAATTTTTCTTTGTCTTTTCATATATAATCTCCTTTTTATCTTTTTTATTTTAAACTTGGCATAAGAATATTATGCCATTTTGGAAATGAAGATTATATTACAAAATAATAAATAAATTTTCATTACTATATACTCCTTTCAAAAAAATTACATTTAAGCAAAAAAGCCCCCTTTTCCTAAGAGAGCTTGTATCTAGTCAGTATATATTTTCTTAAGAGTGTATTAAAGCAGACTTAGGAAATATTAATATATTACAACTACATTTTACCATAATATGAAAAATAATGCAAGTATTTTATTTATTTAAGAATTTTATTGAAATGAGCATTTTCTTGCTATTTTTTAAATATTTTAAAATATTGCTCAATTTTAAGCTGTAAATTTAACTAATTTAACAAAAATTGGCAAAAAATGCCCAAATAAAAATTTTTATATTATTATTAATCCTCTTTCATTATAAACGCTATCTTCATCACTGTTTCTTATTGCTCTATCAAGCGCCATAACTAGTGCAACTGCTCCATCTATTCTTTCTGTCGATTTTTCTTTATCCATTTTTATATTTCCTGCTGGATCTGTTTTTATATAAACATTCTCCATCATCCAACGTAATACAATATTTCCACCATGTGCTATTTTTCTTTCAAGTACTAATTCCATTAATCTCTTTGTTGGAGGACTCATATCTTTATATCCTTGACCAAAAGGAACTACTGTAAATCCCATTCCCTCTAGATTTTGTGTCATTTGAACAGCTCCCCATCTATCAAATGCTATTTCTTTTATATTATAAATTTTTCCAAGTTCATCTATGAATTTTTCAATATACCCATAATGAATGACATTTCCTTCTGTTGCATATACCAGTTTCTTTCCTAACCATATATCATAAGGAACATGATCCCTTCTTACTCTTTGTTCTATTGTATCTTCAGGTATCCAAAAAAATGGTAAAATATAATATTTATCGTCATCATCAATTGGTGGAAATACTAACACAAAGGCTGTAACATCAATTGAACTTGATAAGTCAAGCCCTGCGTAACATACTCTTCCTCTTAACACTTCTTTATCAAAGGCATCACCACATTTATTCCAAGCATCCATACTCATCCATCTAACATTTCCTGATACCCAAGTATTAAGTCTAAGTTGTCTAAATATATTTTCTTCTGCTAAATTTTGCAATGCATCTTGATATGCCTCTCTAATCCTATCAATTTGAATAGTTTCCCCAAGTGAAGGATTGGCTTTATACCAATTTGTTTCATTATGCCAATCTTCTTCTTGTTCCAATCCATATATAACTGGGTAAAATGTTGAATCGATTTTTCTTGCTTCTATAATATCTTTGGCTTTCATATGCAATTCATAGCATATACTATTTTTATTGTTTCCTGCAGTTGTTATATAAAAATATAGAGGTTCTTCCCTTGCATCTCCTGATCCTTTAGTTAGAACATCAAATAATTTTCGATTAGGTTGAGTATGTAATTCGTCAAACACAAGTGCTGAAATATTTAAACCATGTTTTGTTACTACATCTGCAGATAAAACTTGATAAAAACCTGAATTAGAAAAATTAACTAATCTTTTTGAAGCAAGTGTTATTTTGCTTCTTTTTTGTAAGGCTGGTGACATTTCAACCATTCTTCTAGCAACATCAAACACAATAGATGCTTGTTGTCTATCTGCTGCGGCGCCATACACTTCTGCACTTGGTTCATTATCCGCATATAGCATATAAAGAGCTACTGCTGCTGCAAGTTCTGATTTACCATTTTTCTTTGCAATTTCAATGTATGCTTGTCTAAACTGTCTTGTTCCATCTTCCTTTACAGTTCCAAATATATCTCTTATAATTTGTTCTTGCCATGGAAGCAAATAAAATTGTTTACCTTCCCATTTGCCCTTTGTATGTTTTAAGCTTTCTATGAAGAGGACTGCTCTGTCCGCTTTTACTTTATCATAATGTGAAGTTGGAGCCATAAACCTTGTTGGTTTATATTCTTTTAATTTTGGAAAATCGATAGGTCTATTAATTGTCATTTTTTTACCTCTTTCATGAAATCAACGAGAAAAGGAAGAGCATACAAACTCTTCCAAACAAACACATTTTTTATTTCTTTACATTCTATCTTTGGTATCTTCCAAGGCTTCCTTTAAATATGATAGATCCAATCCAACATCATTATACCCTGATTTAATTACTTCAAGATATTTTCTTGTAGGCAAGTGCGGTATTCCTCTATTCATAATATACACCATTCCTTTAATGACTTTATCTTTCATAACTACTTCAATAATTTCTTTTCTATATAAAGTCGGGTATCCTTCATAAATATCTAATGCTTTTTCATCATTTTCTTTTATTTCCCATACAGCTACAGGAACTTCTTTTTTTGTTTCTTTTTCAATTGTTGCTACACCTCTAAATGTCAATTTATAATCTATTATTTTTCCAATTCCAACAACTTTTGCAGTAGGGCATCTATAGCCCATCTGCATTATATTTAAGTTGCTACCATATGCTACATATAATTTACTCATTATTTCTATCCTTTCTTTTTATGCTATTACACTTTGAGGGCGACCAGTCTTGAATGCTATGTCGCCATCTAAGTTTTCTAGTAAGAACTCTCTTGCAGTTTTGAATTCTTCACCAATCATGCCAAGTCTTAGTAACCATGTTCTAAATGTATACTTTTCATTTGTTGATTTGGTTTTTCTTGCTGATGATGCTTTTTGTATTATTGCTTGATGACTTATTGCTAGGCATAATTGAATATATGTTTTAATTCTTCCTGCATGTGTTGTTCCATTAAAGCATCTGAATTCTATTGTTCCTTTTTGCCATATTGCATGTAAGTTTAATGCATGATATCTTGAAATATCATAATGATTTCTTGCTCTTGATATTTCACCATTGTACCAAATTCTTTCTATTTGATTAGTAGATTGCGGTTTCTTTTTATTCATCTTTTCAATAAAGTCATTTTCTGTTTTTTTACACCATCTAGTTTCTCTTTCTATGCTTACATTTAGTGCTTTGAATAATATATCTTCTTTGCTTGACACGATGTTTACTATATTTCTGATTGATCGAGCATTATGTATTGAAGCATCAACATGTACATGTATTCCACAACTTTTATTTGCTATAGCTCCTTTGTGTCTTAGTTGTCTTACTAGTTCTTGAATATGTTCAATATCTTCCCATTTACATATAGGACTAACTACTTCTGTTTTCATTTCGTCCGTTCCCCTATTTCCATTCTTTGTTTCTGCTTGTATGCTTGAATCTCTTACTACTTTCCATTTTCTTCCATCTCCTGTTGGTACTTCATAAGCATTATATGCTCCACCCACATATTCTTCTATGGTTCCATAGTATTTTGCTATTACCTTAGCAGCTTCCATTCTTTTGATTCCTGTTAATTCAATTTCGATTCCAAATCTTTGTGTTTTCATGTGTTTGTTTCTCCTTTTGCTTTTTGCAACAAAACAATACCACAAAGAATTATTAATAGCTAGTGAAACGAGAATAAAAGAACACTTTTTTTTAACAGTTTTTTTCTTTTAGCGTAACAACTTTTGAAATGTTTTGTAAAGCTTCTTCATAGCTTTTTGATGCATATACTTTATCTCTTAAATTGTTAAATTCATCTATCCTTCTATTTTTTATTAATTCCTCGCGAACCATTGCTAAGATGAAGAAGATATTACCACTTTCTTTTGTTTTATCATATTCAATTATTATTTCTTTCTTCATTAATCATTCTCCTTTCATCAAAACAATATCTTATTTTTTCATTAATAGCAAGCATTAAGATTATTCTTTTAATACATCAAGTAACTTTTGTGCTTTGTCGGTATTTTCCCATAAAAAATATTCTTTTCCAAAGTGGCCACCAATTGACGTTTGACTATATACTGGACATTTTAAATCTAGTTTTTCTATTACAGATGATACTCTTAGATCAAAAACTTTTTTAACTGCATCTAATATTGCTTCTTCTTTAACTACATTAGTATAAAATGTATTTATATCGATACTTGTAGGTTTATTTACTCCAATTGCATATGATAATGCTACTTCGCATTCATAAGCAAGTCCTGCTGCCACAATATTTTTTGCAATGTATCTTGCAAAGTATGCTCCTGACCTATCAACTTTACTCGGGTCCTTTCCAGAAAATGCACCACCACCATGATGACTTCTTCCGCCATACGTATCTACCATTAATTTTCTTCCAGTTAAGCCTGTATCGGCTTTAAAACCACCCAAGACAAATCTTCCTGAAGGATTAATTAAAATTTCAGTATTTGTTAAATCATAATCTTCAAAAACATAGTCAATTATTAAATTTTTAATTTCTTGTTTCAACTCACTTACATTCTTTGATTTTTTATGTTGTGCTGATATTATTATTGACTTTATTCCAATAATTTTTTCATCGTCAAATTCGATAGATACTTGACTTTTTCCATCAGGTAAAAGTCCTTCTATTATATTTTTTCTTCTTACCTCTTCAAGTCTTCTTGTTATTCTGTTAGCAAGTGTAATTGGAAGAGGCATAAAACTATCTGTTTCTTTAATTGCATAACCATATACAATTCCTTGATCTCCTGCACCTTGTTCATTCTTTGATACCGCATTATTTATATCTGTACTTTGCTTATGTATTCTTGATTCATATTCAATTGAAGTTTCATCATAACCAACATTTTTAATTACTTCTTTAGCAATTTCAATATAATCGACTTTTGCTTTAGTAGTAATTTCTCCTGCTAATATACATTTATCATATGATAACATTACTTCACAAGCAACCCTACTTTCGCTATCTTGACTTAAACATTCATCAAGAATACTATCAGCTATTAAGTCAGCTAATTTATCTGGATGACCACTTGTTACTGATTCTGCTGTATAAATTCGTTTCATTTCTTTCCTCCAAGTAATACTTCTATAATATCATCATTAGGATTTGTACCATCCCATTTTGATAGTTTTGCTTCTCTAATTACCATATAAATTTTATTCCATACTTCATTTGTTTGTCTTAGATATTGTTGTGCCATTCCAACAAATGGACTAGGCATTGGCTTTCCATTATTATCTTTTACAAGCAGTCCATGTTTTGTATTCATTTCTTCACATTCCATCCACCTTGCTTTACAAAAGGCATACTCCTCTAGGTTATAAGGAAGTATGCCTTTTATACAATCTATAGACAAAAGCCAATTATAAACTTTGGTATAAATTTCTTTTGCTTTATCTGACAGATAGTCTGGTGGTGTTTGTGGTAAGACACAAGCATTTTCGCCAAATTCTACTATTTGGATTTCTCTCTTTCCTGGATTGCCTTCTAGGATTTTTTGCTCAACAGGTTTTTTCTTTCTACCTGCATTTGGTCTATATCCACCTCTAGTTCCCATTACTACCTCCGTTTGATTTCTTTTTGATTTTTTGATTTCGCGATTTTTTGCGTGAGACTGCGCGCCCGCCCACCTATGAACGATTTTTTAAGGTTCAACTCCCCCTGCCTTTAAATTTTTCAAAAACATTTTTTTCCAAAACGGCTTCCTTCCAAAACTGATTTTTTAGAATGACAACTAGCACATAAGCTTTGAAGATTTGTATAATCGTACATATCTCCTCCTTTTTTGATTGGAATAATGTGGTCAACCACTATTGCCTTTGTTCTTTTTTCATTCTTTAAACATTCTTCACAAAATGGGTGTGCTTCTAATTGCATTTTTCTAATAATTCGCCATTTTTTAGAGTTGTAAAAGATTTTAGTGAAGTTATCACGTTCGTACTTATTATATTCTTCTGTTCTTTTCTTTTGATGTAGTTCACAGTATCTATCATTAGTTAGTTTAGGACAGCCTGGATATGAACACGGTTTCTTTGGCTTTGTTGGCATACATTGCCACCTCCACTTTTTATATTTTTTATTTAATAAAAAGCCTTCAAGTATTATTTCTTGAAAGCTTTGTGTTGTTTATATATTTCTTCGCAATTATATTATATCACAAAACACTATGGATTGCAATGGCTCACGACGGCTCACAGGGGCTCACGACGGCTCACGGGGGCTCACAGGGGCTCACGACGGCTCATTTTTATTTATTATACTTTCAATTGCTTTTAATGCTTCTTTATGCCACCTTTTTATTGTTGCATAAGATACAAAGAATTTGTCTACAATTTCTTCCATAGTTATTCTATCCACATAACGATATTTAAGTAATAACTTCAATTCATAATTATCTACTTGTTCAATAGTTTGATTTAATTTATTAATTGCATCATTAAGTTCTTTTTTCGCTTCTTTAATCTTTGCTTCCGTTTCATAGTATTTTTCAAGGCCTCTCATATTTCTACTATCACGATTTGGTGATTGTGATACTCTCTCGATGTCATACTGTGCAACTTTACACGAGTTCATCATTACTTCATATCTTTCAAGCTCTAGTTCGAGGTATTTAATTTTATTTAATATTACGCTTGGTTGTTTTAGAAATTCGATTGCTTTCATACTTTTCTACCTCCACTTTTAGCTTTTCAAGTAATCTATTTGGATCACTCTTTGTAAGAAAGTTAAACCAATTTGAATTAATAAATGATTCAATTGAGTCTATTTCTTTTTCTTCTATGTCCAATTTTATCTTTAATTTTTCTATTGTCATATTAATTTGATTAATTCTTGACTCTTGTCTTAACGAATTAATTTTTGTGTTTAATTCATTAATTTTATTTTCAAATCTAATCTTAGCTTTATATGATCTTAAATAATCTTTAATTGCTCCTTCTATAATTGCTTCTGCTAGCAAATGATATGGATCATTTTCTTCATCAATCATTGGTTTTACTCCTTTCTTTTAAATTTGCTTTTACCGCATTAATCAATGCATCTTGAACTTTTCCTTTTCTTTCTAATGCTTTTATAATATTTTCATCTATTGTTTCTTTGGTAATTATATGATGAATAATAACAGTTTCCTTTTGGCCTTGTCTATAAAGTCTTGCATTGGTTTGTTCATATAATTCTAAACTCCACGTTAATCCAAACCAAATTAGTGTTGATCCTCCTTGTTGAAGATTAAGACCATGACCAGCTGATGCAGGATGAATTATACCTATTTCTATTTTTCCATTATTCCAATCTCTAATATCATTTTCAGTAAGAATTTCACGTGCTTTAACTCTTTTCATTATTCTTTCTTTATCGTGTTTAAACCAATAAGCAACTAGTACTGGTTTACCATTTGCTTGTTCAATCAAGTCTTCTAATGCATCCAATTTTTTATCGTGAATTTTTAATACTTCTCTTTCATCTGTATATACTGCTCCATTTGCCATTTGTAATAGTTTTCCTGAAAGGCTTGCTGCATTTTTTGCATCTATTTCTTCTATGTCACTAATGCTTACAACCATTTGTTTTTTTAATGTATCGTAGATTAATCGCTCATTTTTATCTAGTTCTACAACAACTTCATTTATAATTTTTTCTGGCATATCAAGATAATCGATTGCTTTCATAGATATTGTAATATCTGATATTTCTTTATAAATTGCTTTTTCAGCATTAGGTAATGGCTTATATGTAAATATTATGTTGGCATTTCTTTTATCTGGAACAAAGTATTTCAATCTATATCTTGATATATACCTTCCTAATCTTTCTCCCAAATCAAGTATTCTAAATTCAGCCCATAAATCCATTAATCCATTTGATGATGGTGTACCTGTTAGGCCAACTATTCTTGCAACATGCGGTCTTACTTTTAATAATGCTTTAAATCTTTTTGATGAATAAGACTTAAAACTTGACAACTCATCAATTACTATCATGTCAAAGTTAAATGAAACTCCACTTTTATTAATCATCCAATCCAAGTTTTCTCTATTAATTATTACTATATCTACACTTTTTTTAATTGCCTTTGTCCTTTCACTTGCTGTTCCTATTGCTACGCTATATGTAATATCTCTTAAATGTTCCCATTTGCTTATTTCATCAGGCCAAGTACATTTAGCAACTCTTAAAGGTGCTATAACTAATACTTTATTTACGGTTCCTCCAATTAATAAGTTCCTTATCGCTGTTAGAGTAATCACTGTTTTACCTAGCCTAAGCCCATATCCAAAAACAGTGCAGCAGTTTCATTTTCTTCTATGAATTTTGTTGCATATGCCTGATAATTATATGGACTGTATTTCATCTATAACACCTCCTATATCTTCTATGTCATCTAATACAAATACTTTAAAGCCTAATAGTTCTAATTCTTTTTTCCTCTTTTCTTGAATAGGCCTCAACTTTTTTCCTTTTTGTTTTACTTCCACAAATCCTACTTTACCTTCATAAAGTAATACAATTCTATCTGGAACTCCATCTGTACCAGGTGATACGAATTTCCAACATTTACCACCTGCACACTTTACTTTTTTTACTAATCTTTGTTCGATTTTCTTTTCTTGCATAAAATCCACACAAATTTATCCACACTCTTAAAAATTATTACTATGACATGTGATTACAGCTATTTATATAACTTTTTATATATAATCTTCTCGCGTAATAGTTTTATATAATAATTGCAATCAAGTGTCATATTTATAAGAAATCTTCTTCTAACATGCTTGGACTAACACTTAATCCTTGCCATTCTGTACCATTCATTTTTCTTTTAGACTTGTATCCTGCCATTTTTAACGCTTCCGCAAAATCTCTATTGCGTTTTGCATACTCTCCTGTTTTTTCACACCACTTCTTATATGCAGTATAAAGTATGCCACCTGCAGTTTTCTCTAATTCTCCTGTAATACACGAATCAAGAATAAAAGCATTAAGCCAATCATTTTCTTCCTTATATTCTGTTATTGCTTCCTCTACTACCTTGCATTTTGGTAGCTCATATTTATTATTTATAAACTTCATTGCTCCATCTATTATCCATTTCAAAATAGCTTCTGCACTTTCTTTTAATAAATATTCTTGATAATCTTTCTTTGGCTTTTTTATTACAGCATTAAATGGTGCTACAATTATTCTTCGCCATGTACCTTTATCGTTTGAACCTACTTTGGGTAAATGATTTGTATATAAAACAGTCGTGTGAGTTGGCTCGAACACAAATGGATCATGATACTTTTTTTCTGCAGTGATTTTATCAATACTTGCTATTTGCTTTAACATTGCAATTGATAATCTATGTCCTTCTTCAGTTTCTGAGGCTAAAATAAATCTTTTACCAAGTAGTTCTGCAAGGTCCACTTTAGCATTTTTTACTTTTGTTGTTAGACTTTCTGCTGGAATTTTTCCAGAATAATCTCCTAGCACTTCAAACATTGTATTAAATAACGTACTTTTGCCATTAGCACCTTCACCATGTGCGATGACTAATCCTTCATGGTATACTTTTCCAATTGCTATTGCTCCTGATACAATTTGAAGGTAGTTTTCAAGTTCTTCATTTTCTTCTGTTATAGTTTTTAAGAATTCATGCCATATGTCCTCACCTTTATTTGAAGGAGAATACTTTGTTATTTTTGTACATAATGCTTCTTTAGAGTGGTCTTTGATCATACCTGTTCTTAAGTCAATAATTCCATCAGGTGTATTTAGATCAAATGGATTCTTATCTAGTTCATCTATTTCAATTAAAAGATAACTTCTGGCAAGTTTTAACACAGCATTGATTTTTCCTGCATCACTCATTTTTATTACGTAGTTATAGAACTTATTTGCAGCTTTTACTTTTTCTTCACTACCTTTTTCACCATTATATGCTTCTTTCACTTCTTCCTTAGCACATTCCATTACTTTCTTAATAAAATCTATATATTTCAGTTGTGCCTTAAATTCTGACATTTCCCAGACACAACCATTCCATACTAACCAATCTGTTCCTGGATTATATCTCATTTCATCTTTATAGTGTTTTGAAAATAACTCTGCCATTGCAACATCAGAAAAAGTAGTTGGCTTATATTTGTACATCTCAAAATCTTTATCAGCACCTGTCAACTCAATTCCTGCAAATGCTTCATCTCTTACTATTTGATTAATTTCATAATCTGATAGAGGTTCATCGAATGAATATACATTAATCAGCTTTATGATATCTTTACATTCTTCTTTAGTAAATCCGTTTTTAGTTAAAGTTATCAAATGATTAAATAGTTTCCCATTTCTACCACTTCCATCTTTCATACCAGTAAATGTTGCATCAGATATAATTGGTTTAAATATTTTAGGATATTCGTCTATCTTTCTACTTTCATCAAAGTCTCTTAATATTTCTCTATTTTTACCGTCTTTTTTTACAACTATATATTGATTTTCACCAGTTCTGATATCAAATGTAAATCCTAGTGCATTTATTTGATGAGTATTTCCTTTTGTTGCATACTTGTTTTTTTTGAATACAAAATGCATTCCTCTAGTGGTTTTAATTACTCTACAATTAATGTTTTCATCACACACTAGCTTATAAGTTTTTTCTGCTTCAATTCCATCATCTACATCCATTACAGTATAGTCGTTATTTAGAATACCTGCATATTCACTATATTTACTTACTTCATCTATAGTTGGTAGATTTTCAATTCCTTTAAATTTTTGAATTGGTTTTTTATCTTTTGTTCTTACATAGCCTCTAAATATATCAATCATTTCTATTACTCCTTTTTGTAAAACTTGCATTCGTATCCATCTGCATTAAGTGGTAAATCTTTTGCCCAAGTTGGTGATATTTTCATGATACGACAAACCTCTTCAACAGTTGATACATTTTCTTCTACTTCAAGCACAACTTCATCATGAATATGCATAGTTATCTTATAACCATTTTTATATAGCCTCATCATTGCTTCTGCCAAAATATCTCTTGCAATTCCTTGCACAATATTTTCTACTAATTTTGGTCCGTATGATTCAATTCGCTCCCATTTTTTTCCTGTTCCTATTCCTTCATAAGTAATACACTTTAATCCTAATGCATTAATACCTATTCTTGGTTTACAATATGCAAGTCTTCTTTTACTAGGTAGTTCTATAAACATAATACCTTTTTCATATGAAAACTTTAACCCATAACACATAAGTGTTGATTTATTTGTTATCACATTTTTTGCTGTCTTATCTACTTCCCACCATAGCTTTATAATATTAGGATTAGCTTCTCGCCATTTATCAATTATCCCTTTAAGCTCACTTTCTTTAATTCCTAAAGCAACCGCTCCAAAGGCTTTTAAAGCACCAATAGAACCACCATATCCGCAGTTATGTACTAGGCAGTTTGATACGGTATAGCGATGATATGGTCCGGCATTGAGTATGTCATAAACTCTAACCTTTTGTATAGCCATTCTGGTATTTGTCTTGGCTTTGTACAATGCTGACATCCATGGCTTTTTCCACTTTGAAGAGCATGAAGGCTTATCCACTTTACAGTTTGACATCCTTTGCATTGTGTTATGACATAGGGGGGATTTTTTATCCATAGTTTTATTGGGAAAATAATTTCTACCCATCCGTACCGTATTCCCACCATTTCCTGTTTTAATGATATGTAATCTGCTTTTAAAAGCCTCGTCAAATCTAATTGGATGTTCTCTTCCTTCAACATAGACTTTATGATCTTTTGTTGCTCTAAGTCCAGCATACTCAATTACCTCCCTATATCCTTTAAAAATTACGCCATCATGACTTACAAAATTTTCTCCATCCCATACTCTATCTTTAGTTGTTACATATTGTATTGGAATTAAACCATTATTTGTTAGTACTAATTCATCTTCTGCGATACACGCGAGTTCAGCAATTTTACCTTTTTGTCTTAGCTCTTTATTTATCCCATTTTTTTCAACTGGTACACCAAACATCTTGCTAGCTGACATGCAGTATATATCTCCGCCATTTCTAAATAGTTCTAGTCTCCATTCTTCTTTTGCAAGCCATGCTAATACTCTTGCTTCAATAGCAGAAAAGTCTGATACTATAAAGCGATATCCCTTTTTTGGAATAAATGCTGTTCTTATTAGTTCTGACAAAACGGTTGAAATAGCTCCAAATTTCGCAAGCGTTCCATCTAAATTCTCCATTCGTATTAATTCTCTTGCCTCACTTAATGGCTCTAAATGGTTCTGAGGAAGGTTTTGCATTTGAATTAGTCTTCCTGCATATCTTCCTGTTCTATTTGCTCCATAGAACTGTATTAATCCTCTACATCTATCATCTTTACAAACTACGTTTTGCATTGCTATGTATTTTTTAACACTGGATTTAGCAATATCCTGTCTTAGTTTTAATATTTCTTCAACATTTCCTGTTGCATCTTTTAAAAGCCTTGTTACATCAGCTTTTGAGAGTGAATCAATCTCTGTCATTCCTTGCTCTATTAACCATTCTTTTAATTGTTTTGGTGAATTAGGATTATTAACACCTGTTATTAGCTTTACTTTTTCAATATTGTTTTCTTGATTTTCTTCATCACATCTAATTGCATGGTTTACAAAATCTATATCAATCATAATTCCATAGTCATTAATTCTTTGATCTAAATGATAGTTATCCCATTCTTGTTCTAATACTGGAAATTTTGTTAGCCTATTATGAATTTCCATTTCAGTTTCTACATCTCTCTTGTTGTATTTAATAAATTCATTCCATTTATCTCTATCATGATGTGGTAAGTTTCTTGTTCTATAGCCATTAGCTTTAGTTGGAGTACAAGGAATGCAAAAATATTTAATTAAACTTTTACCTATTGATAATTTTTGTTTTTCTATTCCTAAGACAATTCCTACATTTTCTAGTGATAATGGTAGTCCTAACGTTGCAGCATGAACCATATCACAATACCAAGAATTTGGAGATAAATACATTCCTATTGGATATCCTAAATATTTTGATAAACATATGCGTTCAAATACAGCATTATATGCATATTTTTTAACACTATTATCTGTTAGTGCATTAAGTACATCTGTTGGTATTTGCTCATTTTCTTTAATGTTAATTACTTGTACTGGTCCTTTGTCAACAGAGTATGCAAATAATAAGATTTCAAAATTTGAAGATTGTGCATATCTATATACACCACTTTTACTAAGGTCTACATCAGAATACGTTTCAAGATCTATAAATAATTCTTTCATTATGCTGTTTCCTTTCTAGTGCTAATCTATAAGGGTAAGATTTCTCCTACCCTTATAAACAACATTTGTTTTAGATAAATTCTTCTTTAAAATCTGTTTGTGCATTAGTTTTACCTGATAGTGGTTCTCCATCTGAAAGTTTTTGAATGTTACCAAGTCCTGCAGCAATTCCTTTATTTCCATTTGAGTTATATGCATAGAAAGTGATTGACACTCTAGCATAACATCCTGAATAAACTTCTGATTTATCTAAAATTGCTTCACAATTAGCATCAACTATTTGAGGTGCTGTTAGTGAGTTCGCATTTAAAAAGTATGAGTTCATATATGCTTCATCATCACTTCTTTCCAAATCTCCATCACGAAGAGGAGTTTTTAATACTTTTATATTTGGTTTTTTACCACCAAATTTTCCAATTCCTTCTTCGATAGCACAGTTTATTGCATCATTAATTTTTTTGATTGTTTCTTTATCAGTTTTTGAGATGATAATACTTGTTGAATATTTTGGCTTTGCTCCTTCATTTAATGCTTTTGCTTCCCATATATTTGCATATGATAATCTTACCTTTCCAGTTACAATTCTAGTTTTATTTGACATATTATTTTTCCTCCTTAAATTCATTTTTTGCTTGTATAGTATTTAGTTCTGGTCTTTTGTCATCAAGACTAACTAAAGTTGGTTTTCCTTCAGTTTTACCTACTAGTTTTCCTAGCACTTCACTGAATGTTTTTTTAGTCATTAGTTTTTCCATTTCTGTTATTGGAAGTAATGACTTTTTATAAATATCATAATATCCTGCTTTATTTAAAGCCTCTACTACAGCTTCTTCATTTAAATACTTTCGTGTTCCTCGTCCAGCTACTATTTTAAAGCCTTCCCACTTTTTTCCATTTAGGGCTTTTTCTAATGCATATTCCATAATATCATCACACCATTTTTTGATATCTGGTATTTTTGCTAACACACTTTCAATTTCATTATCTGTTATTAATGGTGGCTTTTTAAATTCTTCTTTTGCAAGTTTTAATTTTTCTTCCGCTCTTGCTCTACATTTAATTGCTGCTTTACAAAACTGGCAGTGTGCTCCTGGTTCATATTTACCTGTTCCTCTATATGCCATTTCAGCTTTTGGTCTCAATATTTTATTTGCCCATTTTTTTAGAGCTGCTGTTGTGGTTTCCCATGTCGTTACATTTTCACGACGTGGTTGAAAAATTGTTAATTTTACTTTTTTAATTTCATACTCTTTTTCATATTTTCTTAATGCACCTAGTGCATATAACATCATTTGTGGATTCTTTTCTGCATTTACTAATACACCTAGTCCATATTTTAGATCAACTATATGTAGTTTACCTTTACTTATGATTACTGCATCTCCTGTGCCAAAACCTTCTGGAACGTAGCAACTGAAGTCTAATCGTTGTTCAATTAATACTTTTGCATTTTTATCATATCTTTTTGCTTTTGTATATTGTTCAACGACGTAGTCTGAGTAATCATCTGTATACATCTCCATTTCATCATTATCATAAATTGTGTTAGGTCTAGTACTTTGCATTTTTAGTTTTTTCTTTAATTTGTGTTCTGCTAATGAATGTGCTGCTGTACCTTCAAGGCTAGCTGTTGAATCAGTATCACTAAATTCTTGTTCTAATCTTGCACTGGGCGTACATGCTAGCCATCTATGACTTCCACTTGCGGATAATATTGCATGTTCACTAGGCATCTTCTTCACCTCTTAATTTCTTCATTATGATTTGTCCTTTCTTTGTCCGACCTTTGGTTAGCTACACCACCAATCGAACAACTAAATGTTGTAATTAATTACAGTGACATTATAAAACATAAATAAAAAATGAACCAGGGAACAAATTCCCGGTTCAAAATGTAATTTTTTAATATATTTTTTATAAACAATGCATAAAAAAGCAAGAATATCTCTATCCTTGCTAATTATTTAAAATATTAACGAGTATTTTTCGGGAATCAATTCCCTGATTTTTAAAAAAAATTTTAAATTAGGTTATGGTTTATTAAATAGTTTTCTGATATACCTAGAATATCACTCATACCAACTTTATATAATTGCTTGTATACCTTAGGTAATCCTTTACGTTGGCATCCTAACATTACTGATGTTAACAATGTATTTTCCATTGAATTCTTTGTCATTGCACAGTCTCCTTTTTGAAGCAAATCAATTATATATGGTGATGATAATCTTAAACCAAAAGCCATTTTTAAAATTTGTGTTCTATTAGGTGTTCTTTCTCCTTTTTCAAATGCACGTATTGTCTTAATATCTAGGTCGCATTCAAAAGAATACTCTTCATACGAATGTAAAATTTTATTTTCCTTTGCTTTTTTATAATGGTATTCTAAAGTTGCACCTAATTCCATTGGTAAATTATTTTTATGGCTTTCAAAATGTGATGCATGAACATTAGCATTTTTAATTACATTAAGTAATTGTTCAGAGTCTACTTCACTAATTTCTTTTCGATTAGCTGGTGAACTGAATAAAAAGGATTGTTTGTCTACTAATCCATTTTCATTAATACCTAAACGTTTTGTTGTAAATATCACTGCACATTCATGAGCATGTTCTTTAGCATAGTCAGTTAATTCATATGTATCCAAATTAACATATTTCGGATTATTAGCGACTAACATTTTATTAATGTATAGTAACTTTTCTGATTGTAATGCGTCTTGTATAAATAGGTTAGTTGTTAATAATTTTGCTAGTCCTGAATTGTTAATAAGAAAAGTTTGATTCTTTTTTAATACTCCTTTTTTGAAAAAGAAAGAAGGAATATATTCATCATCAATGTAATTTTTAATACCTTCAATTTCTTGAAAACCTAATTCTTTTATCCTTATTTTTGCAGAAAAAATTGATGCTCCGAAGAACTTAGCAAATCTCTTTAATACTTCTTCCCATAATTCAGTTTTAGTCATGTTACCAAAGAAATCTTCATTTTCTACTTCTTTCTTTAATTCAGTAATTTTTTGAATTGACATTTTCTTTGGCATTAATATTCTAGGGGCCATTGTTCTTGCTTGCCATTCCATCCATTCAATATCTTTAATCTGATATTGGTTAACACTTTTATAACAGGCAATATATGTATCTTCTGCATTTAAACATTGTCTTAATTCAAAATAATTTCGGTGAAAAAACCAATGTACGCATTCATGTATTAATGTATTTCTAAAAGAACCTTCATTTCTATCAATATGTTTTGCAACATCAACTAAAATAGTTCCTGGTTTTACATCTACCTCTTCAGTAGAATGTAATTTTTCAGTAAACACTCTAACTTTGTCATTTGCAAAATATGTCTTCCCAAATATACCTTCTCCTAATGGAGCATAATAATACTCTACTTGCATCTTTTTTAACATCTCTGGAATATTTAGTTTCATTGGTGTTATAAGGGCTTCAGGACAAAATTCTTTCAAAAACTTTGTTGCATATTTATCCATTTCTTCGGTATGAATAATTGGTACTAATCCACTTGACAGTATTTCATCCGGTTCTTGATCTAGTCTTTCTATTTCTTCTTTTTTCTTTCCTTTAAATCCTTTTTTAAAAGAACCATTCATCTTAAAAAGAAAATATTCTTTTTTGGAAACAACTGTTTCAATTTCTCCTGTTTCTTCATTACTATCTACAAGTTCATACTCTGCCTTTAATCTGACATTGAATTCTACTTTATCTACTTGAGATTTCGTAAATTTTATACTTAGCACTTGAATGTTTTGAATCCAATACAAGTTAAACAAATATGCAACATGATTATTACATGTATTTAATTCTTTCTCCTTTATATATTCAGTTAATGCATTCTTCATCTCTTCCATGTAATTTAATTGAATATACTCTTCGAAACTATCATAGCTGTATCCGATAAGAATCACCTTCCTTTTATTCATTTTTTCGTTTCTATTAGTATTACTATTATACATTATTTGAGGTATTATGTCGAGACCTTTACAAATGAAAAACTTTTTTCGTTTTCATCATTTTTGCATAAAAAACCACACTTTTTCAAACTGAAGTGTGGCTCGTTTTTTAAATTTTAATTATTTGACCAAATTTTTTGTCCATCAATTGAATGTCACCAGCAATGTTTGCTTTTACGACATTATATGTTGTACCTTTTTGACCCAGAGTTGTTAAATAACCATGGTTTAGAAAATCTTCTTTAGTGGCAACACCTGTTATTATTAGTTTTATTTTTCCATTAAACAAATCTTCATTATATAAATATTTCCCATCTTTTTCTTTAAATGGTACAAAATTAGGCGTATATATTGGTCTAAAATGAAAATCAGCTAATTCATCAGCCATTTTTATATTATTGCCATAAGGACCAATTATAATATCACAATTAAAGAAATTAATTATAGATTCGTAATGAATATTTGATGAGCGTGATTCAACTTCATAAGAGGTTTCATTAATAATTATTTTTAAGTCATATTCATCAGTTTTATACAAAAATGTTTCTCGTTCTAAATCATATCTTAATATTATCAACCCATATCTCTCAATTAATAGGAAATGAACAAACATTTCAGCTAAAACGCCTTGCATACATTTTTGAACTTTTGTAATTTGATCTCTTGGCATGCTTGCCTGGTTTTGTGTCATAGTAAATTTTGATTTTTCTTTAGCTAATTTTAAAGCACAGTTTGCTATATCTAGATCAATATTACAAACCAAAAATTTATATTTATCTCCTTTTATAATCACTTCTTCTTCTTTAAAAAAATCATATCCTATTTTGGTTTTATAATCATATAATTTTATGAATTCATCTTTATAAATTTTAGGCATTGATATCACTACTCATAATTTTTTCCTCGAAATAATCATTAAAATCATCAATTGTATTTTCTTCATTAAATAAAGGAGTACCCCAAATTACGTATTTATCATCATCTACAAATTTTGTGATAGGTATTGCATTTTTAGAAAACTCAAGCAATGCTTTTCCTTTCCATGAATCTTTTTCTAACAAATGATTCCCTTTTGGCTCTACAAATATATGGAAATATAAATTCTTATCCTCTAATTTTTTCTTAAACAATAAAATAAAATCTGGTTCAAAAGCATCTCCATTTTCGAAGGAATATACCTTAACTTGTTGTTCATTTCTTAAAACATATATTTCATCATACTTTTTTAATAGTCTATGAACTTTGGTTGAAAAATATTTAATAAAAGCTTTTTCTTCAGTTGTTCCATAATTATTATTAAAAACATACCAATTCTTATCAGTTACATCATATCTATATTTCACATCTACAAAAGGATCGTTTTGTGGAATACCTATACCATTATGACTCTCTAATTTATCTTTACTATATTTTCGAATTAAGCTAGTAATCTTTTCTCGTATTGGATATCCCTCAAACTCTTTAGTTCCTTCATACAAAATCTCAATTTTAGAAACAAAAGAAGAAATGTTTTCAAATGCTTTCAAACAAGCGTTATACATATCTTCTCTGCTTGCAGACTCATTTTCATAAGTTTGGAATATAATTTTTATATTTCCTATATACATTTCAGATGTTAAAAATTCTTCTATAGTTGTTAAATTTGGAAATTTTTCCTTAAGTTTATCAAATGATATTACATTACTAAATGTTCTATATGCTTTATATAAGATACTTAAATCAATTTCATTTAAAGCAATTGGATCAAGTTCGATTCGTTTTTTGTTACTTTTCTTTTCATTTGTAAATAACAATTCAGTTTGTGATATAAATGACTTGCAATCATAATTAATTATCAAGTTTCTAATTGTTGAAGGTAAACTTTGTACATTTTCACGTGATTTTTTAATACGAGTATTAACATAAATTTTTCCATAATTGTATGTATCAGATTTCACAAAACTATCTTTTAAAACATACTGAACTTCTATTTTTTCATCATTCGAAGTTAAACCTGTTTCAATCAAAGCTCGTTTTAATTCATCAATATATTTTGAATCTCTCATACAATGATATAACAATGTTTCACAAATTGCTTCTGGTGTACCAGATAAATTTTCATATTTTCTTCTATCAGGAATTTGATCTTCTACAAATTTGAATGGGCAGTATCTAGCTCCTCTACCAATCAATTGTGCCTCACTAATAGTATATTTTGAAACAGAACCTTTTGCACCACCCTGTCTTGTATCATAAAGTCGGACTATGTCAAATAATGATAAGACATCCCAACCCTCTGTTAGCTTATCAACAATAAATATTAATCGATATTTATTATTTTTCTCATCAAGGCTATTAACAATATTTTCATTTTGCTCATTTAATGAATTCATATTCACGCTGTATTCTTCTGCAAAATCCATTTTTAATAAATCTATTAACATACTATACGATAGGTTTATTGATTTAAAATATCTAAAAGCATTACTTAAATAAATATTACTATCTGATGCATTAGCAAGATTTATAATAGTGTTTTCATCAAGCTTATTAAGTTTTTTGAAAAAATCATTATAAAATTCGTTAGAGTCTTTTATTACTTTTGACTTTATTAAAACTACAGGGTTTATATTAATATTGTTTTTTTGAAACATTAGTTTTCTAAATTCACTCATTATTAGTGCTTGCAAGCTTCTTATCCAAAAATCACTATTACTTGTATAATTTGAAAATTCTTTTGTGTATCCAGCTTCTCTAAACTCTTTTAATCTAAAATTATAAATTATTTTATCTAAATACTTCTTTTCAACATTTTCATCCCTTAAATCACAAGTAGCTGTATATTCCAATAAGACATTATTTTTATTAGCATAAAGCATTTTATAAACAGTCTCTTCCCATGTTTTATTATCAGCATTTTCTTTTTTATCACTAGCTGTTGTAGAATTTAAATGATGAGCTTCATCAGCAATTAAAATCACATCATTATCTTCAAAATCTGATATATCCAATCTTCCTTCATGAAGTATATTAAATGAACTTTGTATACCTTGGACAGTATTAAAGCATATATTTATAGAATCCGGTTGGCTATCTTGAAATGTTTCTACTATATTAATATTGATAAGTTTACCATCAATCACAATATTTTCGGCAAATAAATATTTTAATGACTCTTTTCTTGTGAAATTAATTTTTGTTTTAGAAACTATATTTGTTCTATTGGTAAAGAACATAAAATTACGATACCCTTTTTTATAATAGTATAAAATATCCATAGCCATTATAACAGTTTTCCCACTTCCAGTAGCCATATGGTATAATAAATGGGTTTGCTTGTTTTTAGATAAATCTGATTCTAAATAAACCATAGTATAAATAAATGCTTCTTTTTGATAATCTCTCAATTTTATATTTGTTGAAAGGTTATCAAATATATAATCAGGTATATCTTCTTTTACAAAGCCTGATCTAACTATACTAGATAATTGTTCAAATAAATACATATTATTCACCTTTATAGAAACTATTCATAAATGACTTATCTATATCATTTATATTATATTTTAAATCTTCTTTATCTTGATAATTTACATATAATGTATTTACATCAATTAAATTCATTAATAAGTCTTTCTTTTGAGCTATGCTTAGTTTTTCAAATTCTTCGATACCATCTTTTGATTTCATATAGAATGTATCACATTTATAATTAATTGCAAAAGGATTATTTACCAATTCTATAAAAATATTCGTAAGTTCAGCAACATCTGCCTTTACTATTTTTTCATAATAATAATAATTTGATTCAAGCAATTCCATTTTTATAAAGCTACCACCTTTTTCCCAATTAACTATTTTGGTGATACCATCCTGGTCGCATCCTTTAACAATGTTTTCCATTCTAGGAACTATAGCCGTATCGAAATAATCCATCTGTTCTATTCCAATATATTTTCTTTTCATCTTATGAGCTGTTGCTGCTGTAGTACCACTTCCTAGGAAGAAGTCTAACACTATTTCACCTTCAGAAGTAGCAGATTCTATAATTCTCTTTATTAATTTTTCTGGTTTTTGTCCCTTGAAATTCTTCTCATCAACCATTACTGTTTCTCCAACTCTAGATGTAGAACTTTCAATAGCAATACTTTCAAGATCATCCCACTTATTGCAATTCCACGTATCTTCTAAAGCATAATGCTCACCTCTTGAAGTATGATTAATATAGTTCATTAATTCTAGACAATTTTCTTCACTTACTCCATATTTAGCAAACTCTTTAATAAGATCTTTTGATGGTTTTACTAATGGTTTAAAGTCTTTATTTTCTATATAAACTTTTTTAAAATCTAATAATTTAGAATTTTTAGAATAGAATAAAATAGTATCATGATTTCTTATAAAATTTTTTACCATTGTTTTATATCCTGATAAAAATCCCATACGCCATATAATTTCTCTTTGAAAATTTTCAGAGCCAAATATTTCATCCATTAATACTTTTAAATAATGCACTTCGTTATAATCAATAGTAATATAAATACTTCCATCGTCTGCTAATAATTCTTTAGCAACTTCTAATCTATTTTTCATAAAGGTCAACCAATTAGAATGGTTAAAACTATCATTGTATTGGAATGTATCAGAATCTGTATTATAAGGTGGATCTATAAATATTAGTTTTACTTTACCTCTAAATCTTGGCAAGAGCGAATATAATGCAAATATATTATTTCCTTTTATTAATAAATTCTCATTATTATATTCAGTTACATTTCTATATTCTCCATTATCAAACTTATAAATATTTTTAAAGCACTTAGGTAATGTTAATACATCAATCTCTTCTTTTTTTATACTAGTATTGAATAATACTTCATTTCTTTTTTCAGTATCATTTTTTTGATCTCCTACTAGAAAGCAATCTCTGAAAGGGAAACTTAAGTACACATCATTATTATTTTTTATAAAGCCATTTGCATCCGAGAATAAACCAATTTTATTTTTATATGCGGTATATGAATCAGGTAGAAATTCTTTGTTTGAAATAAACCATGAAAACTCATTTCTATCAAACACTAATATATCTTCTACTGTCTTAAAAAATTTCTTTTTTAACAATTCATTATCCATTAATAACTTTATTAAATCACTATCTAATTGAATTGCGGCTGTTTTAACCAATTCTTTTATTACACTTCCTGATTCATCTATAAACTTATTATTTTTACTAAGTTGTTTTTCTAATACTTTATATAAATTACTCATAATACATAAATCCTTTCTTTTTAAGATTATACCACATTTCTTTATTTTTTTCCAGCAAAAATAATTAAATCTGCCTAATAAAAAGGATTATAGGCTTTATCCTACAATCTATCTTGATATTTCTTTATATATACTTCTATTAACTTTTGAAACCATTCTTCTTTTCTACTAACATTTATATTCTCAAAAGTTCTTAAGTAATAAATCGCAAAGGCTTCAGCATCAATTTCAATCATTTGTAAACTATATTCAGTAAATTCAGTTGCATTATTAATATTTATGTTATTTGAATTTTTTACTGTCCCAAGTTCTTCTCTCCATATTTTTGCTAATTCATCATCCATTAAATTAGCATAATATATTTGGAATACATGCCTATATTCATGTGCCAAAGATTTAGCACACTCAATATAATTGTCTTTGTACTTTTCATTAATAACAATAAGACCTTCTTTTGGATATAATCTACTATCATCAATAATTTTTTCAAATTTTATTTCAAGGTCTTCTACTGCTAAGTGATTAGCTATTCTTTTTGCTAGTTCATCTAACTTCATTGCTTTTCATCCCCATAATAATGTAATAAAGAACTCCACTATTGATGGAGTCCTGTTTTACAAAGTTTAGTTTCTTTAATATTATCAAGTTTATTTGTTTCTATAATCACATGCCAACCAGCCATATCACAAGTTGCATAATCACTATCACAAGTGGTCTTGATACTTACAGTTAGTGTACCTATTTTATTTACACTATAACCATCATATTTATGTCTATAACTACCACTATTTTCTTCTAAAATTGCAATAATTATTGAACTATTTTTAAAGTACTCTTCATCATATTTTTCTATAGCATTGGCAAAACCAATTGTACTATCACTTGCTATTTTCTCACATGGTCCTAAACTAAATTTTTTTAGATTAACATTGTAATATTCTAGTAATTCTTTATGTGAATTAATTATTATTACACCTTCTGAATTTTCAACCCAATTAGTTTTTATAAATTGGACACTATCATTACTAGTAGAAAAACCACTTGTAAATAATAATGCACTAAATAAACTTAATACAATCGACATTTTAAATAATATTTTCATTGAATGTCCACCACTACTATAATTATATCATTTTTTCGGTTAATTTACAAGATAAACGAATAATTTCATCTTGCTTAGGATTTTTAAAAATGTAAAAAGAGTTAACCCTTTTCAAAATATTAGAATTAACTCTTTTATAACAATAAAATTTTATTCAGTAATTGTTAAATGTATCTTAAGGAATATTCTCATATTTAAAGTATAATTTGCTGTAAGTAACGCTTCACCTGGACCTGTTGAAGATACTAAACCATGATGCTCCATATCTACATTGATTCCATTAAAGCATTCAATATCCCATACATAATAACCTATATATGGATATGGACTATTCGTAAAATCTAGTTCCAATGTGTACATTCCATTTTCTTCAGAATATGAATAAGACATATTACATTCTATTACTATTTGTTCTGTTTTTGTTTCTTTTAAAATAATAAAATCTTTTTTATAGACTATAGATGGATCATCTCTATTTATCGCATATATAGTCACAGTTGTATTTTCGCTAACATTTAATGCAAGAACTGTACCATATTTAGTTACTTTAGCAACATTTTCATTACTTGAATACCAATCATAATCAAGTCTTGACATTGGATCACGTAATCTATCTTCTACCATTAAATAAAGATTTCTTGTAAATCCTTCTGTTATTGTATTTCCAAGTAAAGATCCATTATTGAATGTTACTTCACTTCCTAAAGGGAACCCTTGGTTTCTTGCAGGATCAGTTACAAGTGTACCATCAATATTCAAATCTGTATTTACCTTTCTTCTTAACGCAAATTGTATTTGAACTTTATCAAAGTTATCAGAATATCCAATATAATAAGTTCCAGGATTTAAAATTACAGTAAATACTGGGCCACTATTTATACTAGTAATATTATTAGTGTATTCCAACACTAAATAATAATGATTATCCCCTGGTTCATAACCTGGATCACGATGCTTTTCAAAAATATAAATAGGTATATTTCTATTGATTGTTCCACTTGTCACAATATCAAGTTCAATTTTTGAACGATGACTTATTGTTACTTCTTCAAAATAATTAGTCACAGTTTTATTATCAAATAATTCATCAAAACCAATTGTAGCAAGCCTATTTTGATAATTTATATCATTTTTCTCTACTTGCTCAATTGTTAAGGTAATTAATGAATAAGTTGATTTAGGTAGAACAACATCTATGTAATAATATCCATTTTCAGGTAAAAATACATATAATTCATTTTCACCATTGTAAGTTATTGCCTGTTCATTTATTCCTGTTGATCCATATCGATTAAGTAATTCTGTTTTGTTTATATTTGAATATATTTTTATAGTTCCTTCAGGTAAAATTATATTACTTCCAACATTTAGTGAGAATCTATAAAAACCTTCACCTTGATTATTAAGATATTTATAACTACAATGATATACATTTTCATTATTTAAATGCATACTATTTTTAATATTATTAGTACCTTTGTTTAATAGAATATTGCTACTAGTCCATGTTAATGAAATTCCAATTTCGAATGTACCTGAGACATTAGTATCATCAAATTCAAAAGATATATAGTATGTTCCACAACCTAAAAATTGAGTTACTGTGTTACTACCACTACTTATCACATTCATGTTTGCATCATAGATTATTATATTAATTGTCTTGGACGAATTTGCATTAATCTTATAAGATTTTGAACAATTAACATTTAATTTATATAATTCATTAGTTGCCTTGCTTAAACTTAAAGATTCAGTCACATTTCCTTCACAGTCAATTTCATATTCTGTATAATCTTCAGAAGGCATTATTTTATTTCGATAACTTGACCAATACTCTTTATTTTTATATTCAGCAATTCTATTTGTTGGTACAACAATTTGTAAATTATCGTGACAGTCATCAAATACATTTTCACCTAAATTTGTAATACTTGTTATTCTTCTATTTACAGTAACTACAGAAAGTAGTGAACAATTCTTAAATGCGGAATCATCAATATACTGAACACTACTTGGAATTGTTATACTTCCTAAACTTCCACATCCTTTAAATGCTGATGAACCTATTGTTACTAAATTCGTTGATAGTGTTACTGATTGTAGATATGAACAATTTTCAAATGCACTTGAATCTATATTAGCAACACAATTAGGTAGTGTTATACTTCCTAAACTTCCACATCCTTTAAATGCTGATGAACCTATTGTTACTAAATTCGTTGGTAGTGTTACTGATTGTAAATATGAGCAATTTTCAAATGCACTTGAATCTATATTAGTAACACCATTTGGTATTGTTATGCTTGCAAGACTTCCACATCCTTTAAATGCTGATGAACCTATTGCTACTAAATTCGATGGCAACGTTATTGATTGCAAATACGAACAATTTTCAAATGCACTTGAATCTATATTAGTCACTGTATTAGGGATTGTTATACTAGCTAAACTTCCGCATCCTTTAAATGCTGAACTTCCTATACTAGTAATTAAAACATTATTAATAATAGAAGGAATTTCTATATTTCCATTTGCACTAAACCACGTTCCAATAATTTTTTCACCTGAATCATTAGTCTTATATGCTATTAATTTAATTGATTCAAAAACATTTAATTTTAATACAGAGCTATTTTGATTACCACTGCATCCAGAGCCAGGTATAGAAATTGTAATTTCGGTGGCACCATTAATAATTGCATTTTTTAATTCTTGTGTTGTTAATTTACAATTTGATGCTAGTAATAATGCAGCACATCCAGTAACAAATGGTGCGGCCATCGATGTGCCACTCTTTTTTTCATATTTATTATTAGGTATTGTGCTTAAAATATCTGTCCCCGGTGCATATATATCAACAGATGTCGCACCATAATTTGAAGCACTACTTCCAAATAATCCCCATAAATTCTTAAAACTATCCCAATCTGACCTGCTATTATTTGAATCAATCGCACCTACAGATATAATATTATCAAAATTATATGCTGCAGGATATAATGGTGTATTATCAATATTCTGATTGGAATTACCAGCAGCACAAACTAACAATCCCTGGTAAGATTCGATAGCATTTTCTAGTGCTGCACTTCTTATAGGTGAACCTAAGCTACAATTTAATATAGGAATATTATTGCTAGCTGCATAATTAATAGCATTTACAATCCAAGCAATATCACCTTCTCCTTCACTATTTAATACTTTTAAAGAAACTAACTTGACATTCCAACAAACACCAGATATACCCATATTGTTATTACCGCAAGCCCCAATTATTCCTGCCACATGAGTACCATGGCCATTTGAATCAATAGGTTCTAAAATCTCAGTACCTGATTCTACACCAGTGGTAAAATCTCTATGTAATGTAGTTTCTAAATTATGATTTGATTCTCTATAAATATTGTTTGTCAAGTCACTATGAGATGCATCAATTCCAGTATCTAATACCCCAACTATGACTTGATTAGCATTTTGTGAAATATCCCATGACTGATATACATTAGCATTACTCAATCCCCATTGCTCAGAAATTCTACTATCATTAGGAATTGCCATCGTTTCAACGAAGTAACAAGGCTCAGCAGACAATATTTCTTTTCTTTTTTCCAACTCTTTTATTCCTATTAGTACATTTTCTTTAGATTTTTGACTTAACTCTAAGCATAAAATTCTATTAAATTTTTTAGAGTCAATTAACACTTGCTCATTAGAATTATTATTTTCATTTTTTAGTAATTCATTTGAACTTGACGTTAAATCTATGACAGATTTACAATCAATTTCAGGAAAATCACTAATTGTATAGTTCTTATATTTATTAGTCTCTTTTTTTGATAATATAACAATTATTTTGTCACTAGAAAAATCATCGTCAATAGTTCCATTATAGTACTTTTTTTCTTCTACAACATTATCATAATTATCGGGAATTTTAGCATATACATTATTTATACTTAATGCGAATATCATAGTAGAAAAAATAATTATTAGAAATAATATTTTATTAAAAATTTTGTTTTTCATAAATTTCTCCTTTATTATTCGATTAATGAAATGATAGGCATTTGTTCACATTCTTCTACAAAAGATAATTGTTTGAAATGTTGCAATGCTTCTTCTACTTCTTGTTTTCCTGTTTTCTTTAAATATATAAATATATAACCTCTATTTTTTGTGTCATACCATTTGGAATATGAATATGTTTCAATATTTTGAAAATTAAAATCATTTAGTTCAAATTCTTTATTTAAAAATTTGCTTTTATAAGTTGATTTTATCTCTATTATTATTCCATCATAACTATATTGTTTTTCTTTTTTGCATCCTGCTAAGCACATTATAAGCAGCAAACCCATAACGACAACAATGATTCTTTTCATTTTATTTTCCAGCTCCTTTCATTTTTAAATTTTGTTAGTATACTTTTGGCCGTATACTATGGCTAACTAGCTCTTTGATGATACGTTTTAATACTAAATAAATTAACATATAGTTCCTCCCCATACTGTCTTTTACGATTCATCATTACTATTATATGCAAACAACATATAATAATTTATTTTTAAACAAAAAGCCCCCTTTTATCCAAAGAGAGCTTATTTCTAAGAGTGTATTAAAGCAGACTTAGGAATTCAATTTTCATACTTTTTTCTATTATCATTACTTTAACACTCTAATAATAAGGAATATACTAATATATTTTATCGATTTATTATAACTTTTGTATCGATAGTAAATATACTACTTATATCGCCTTCACTTAATGATATTGTTGAAACACTGTTATTTGTAACTATAACTAAACTTCCCATTGAATTTTCAGCGGAAACACATAGCACTTCAGGATCTTTATCTCCCACAATAACAGAAACTTCACAAGTACCAAGCACAATTGTTTCATTGTTTAATTTTTGCATTACATAACCAACATTTGTTTCTTCATCAATTTCAATATAATAATTTTCATTATCAATTGATAATACAGATACACCATCAGGATTATCATCTCTTATGATTGTTATTCCCTTTGCTTCTACAATAACAATGCTCCCACATAATGCTACAACAATTAAAATTAAAAAAGCTTTAAATAATTTCTTCATAGCTGAATTCTCCTTTCTTTTGATTATATTATACATTATATGGAAAATTTTGTCAATGGCTTTCAATTTTTATCAATGAGCATTTTTTTGTGTTTTTGATGAAAAATAAAAAAAGTGCTCAATATTAATGAACACTTTTTTATTAAAATTGGTTTTTCACACTTTTCTGCCCAAATTAAATTTTTTTCAAAATATTTATTAATGAACCCATTATTGCATGTTTTCCTAAATTCTTTAATATCTTATGATCCCTATGACTTAAGTAATATATTAATAATTTTAAGTATTTAGCAGAATCTTCATCAAATTCTTCTAACTTAATATTTTCATCTAAATATTTTTTATATAAATCTTTCTTACTAACTGAATGAAGGGCAACAAGTAAACATGTAAGTAATGTTAGATTAAAATCATCTCTATTGATTAAATCTTTTATTATTCTGTTATATTCTTTTAAACCTAATAATGATACATATAAATACTTTTCAGTTATATTAATTTCACTACTTCCAAGGTTTAAAGAGTTTATACAATAATAATGTTTTTCAACTCTGTTGTAACAATCTTGATAATTACCTGCATATAGTAAACTACTCATTAGAGTATGATTAACAGTGATATATCTTTTAAAGTTTTGGTCTTTTATCATTATATCTTCAGCTTGTAGTGAAAAGAATATCGCTTCAACATATCTTTCTTTTGAATAAAACCTTGATGCTAATATTTGATATGCCATTGGGTTATTATAATTAGTTACCCATTCACCATCATTAATATATTCATCTTCAAAAAATAATGACATAATTTCAAATATTTCTAATAGTTCATAAGTAAGGAATGTTTTATACTTTTTTATTTCTTCATACATCTCTTTATATTCTTCAAGAACTTTTTTAGGAGAAATGTTAGAATTGATAATCAAAAATAGTTTTAATAAATTTAATACAGGAAACATTAATGTTTTATAAGTTAATGATTCATCGATAAAGTTTAAATCATCGTCAAAAGTATCATAGACTTTATAATACAAATTATTGTATATTCTAGTTGTTATTTTTTCTAATTTATCGATAAATGAATCGTTAGGAATTGTTAGATCATAATTATCTGATAATTTCTTTATAATTTCTCTACCAACAGTTTGTTCATTATCTCTTGCTCTTCTATAAGAACTATTATTAATGTTTAATTTATTAAATACATTTTCTTTGTTCTTTTCAAATTGTTTAATATAAACATCAAATAATTGAAAATACTGTTTAGATTCTTTATATAAATCAAAATTAAAATGTTTCATTGTGATTTTCCTCCTAACATAATAAATATAATATACCATAATATTCGACAAATTTCAACATTTTTTACTTATTGATAGATTTAAATAAAAATCTGCTCAAAATATCGTGAGCGTTCTCTTCAATATGCTTTTACCTATATTTACTCCTCCTTTTGATAAAGAACTGACAAAGGCCCTAAAACCTGCTTAAAAGCTGGTAATGATACTAATATTCAAATCCCCTTGTTCCTAAAATTTGAAATTAGTTCAACTCCCCAGTCTAGCCGTAAAAAACGAAGGTTCAACTCCCCGTACAGCTCTACACTTTTTAAATAAAAAAGAGCTATTTTCAGCATTTCATCATAGCAAAACTATGAATTATTGTGAGAATAGCTTATTTTTTAAAAGTCTACAAAAGACTTTTTGACCGACTTTAATGGCAGGACTAGAGAGATTCGAACTCCCGAATGTCTGGGTCAGAGCCAGATGCCTTAAGCCACTTGGCGATAGTCCTATTTAGATTAGTAAAATACTAATCTATAATTTCACCATAAATATCAAAGAAATCAGTATCAATGATTTTAACTTTATATTTCTTTGATATAATTAAATCTTTAAAAGTTTTAATTATTATTTCTCCATCAATATCATCAGGAGCATGCATATAGCCTCTTCCATAATATTGATTATTTTCACTATCAAATGATTCCACAATGCAATCATATACTTTATTTAAATATTTTTTATTTTGATTATATGAAATCCACTTTTGAACTTCCATTACCTCATCTAATCTTTTTTCTTTAACTTTTTGAGGTACTTGCATATTCATCTTATATGCTTTTGTGTTTTCTTCCCTAGAATAAGTAAAAGCACCTAAATGATCAAATTTATTTCTTTCAATGAATTGTTTTAATATTTCAAAATCTTTTTCACTTTCATGAGGAAATCCCACCATTACAGTTGTTCTTAAAACTACATCTGGAATTTCTTTTCTTATTTTATCTAATAAATTATTAATTAATTCTTCATTTCCTCTTCTTCCCATCCATTTTAATACTTTGTCAGAAGCATGTTGAACAGGAATATCAAAATAGTTTAATATTTTATCATTATTTTTTACAACATCAATTAATTCATCAGTTATTTCATCAGGATATAAATATAAAAGTCTAATGACATAATCGCCATCTATTTTAACAAGTTCTTTCAATAACTTTGCAAGACTCATATCTTTTAAGTCAATTCCATATTTAGTTAAATCTTGACTAATTAAACATATTTCTTTTCTACCTGTGCTCACTAAATATTTAAATTCAGTAATAATTTCTTCTTGTGCTCTACTAACAAAACCACCTCTAATTAAAGGGATAGCACAATATGCACAACAATTATTACAACCTTCACTAATCTTTAAATAAGCTAGATGAGGGGGAGTTGATAAAACTCTATTATCGAATGACAAGCATTGATTTTGGAAAGTATTGTCATTAAATAAATTCATAATTAAATCACCAAAATGATTATAATCACGAATTGGAATATATAAATCAACTTCTGGAATAGCTTTCTTTAAATCTTCTAAATACCTTTGAACAAGACAACCAGTAACTATAATTTTAGCTCCATTTTCTTGATAATCTAATGCTTCGAATATTGTGTCAATCGCTTCTTTTTTTGCAGACTCAATAAAACCGCAAGTATTAATGATAATGGCATTGGCCTTTGATAAATCCGTAACTATTTCAACGTTTGCTTTTTTAAATAATCCTAATATCATTTCGCTATCAACTAAATTCTTTTCACAGCCTAATGATATTAAGCCAATTTTTAAATCTTTCATACTTCTTTTTTCCTTACTATTTATTATACAACATTTTTAATTTTTTTTCAAATTAAAATGAAGCCAAAGGGGCTTCATTTATCTATTTTTAAATTTTTTAAATATTCACAATCATGAGAACCATTAACACATTCAAATTCACATTCCCTTAAATCTTCTGGAAGAAATAGAGAAATATCATCATCATTATAACCAACTTGTAATTCATAATCACCAATAATAATAGGTCTTTTAAGCACAGTTGGATTTTCAATAATGAAATCAACAAGTTGTGATAAATTCATTTGATCAATATCCGCATTTTTTTCTTTAAAAACTTTAGAACGAGTTGAAATGATATCATCAAATCCATTTTCACTTTTCATAAGCATCTTATAAATATCTTCTCTTGATAGGCGAGTATTGATAATACTCTTTTCAACGTATTGGATATTATGTTCTTTAAAATATTTTTTTACTTTTCTACATCCTAAACAACTAGGAGCTGTATATATTTTTATCATTTTAATCACCAATAATATTTTATCACATTTTGTATAAATTTGAAAGACTTTTTTTATTATTCTGTTCTTAAAGCAATTACTGGATCTTTTTTAGCCGCAATTCTTGATGGAATTAATCCAGCTATGAATGTCAAAAAGACACTGATCAACACTAAGATGATTCCTCCCATAACTGGAAGTTTGGCAATATTATTAATTTGAATTAATGATTTTAGTAATAAATTAATTGGTATATCAAGGATGATGGTTAAACCTATTCCTATTAATCCTGACACTAAACCAATGATAATAGTTTCCGCATTAAATACTCTAGATATATCTTTCTTTCTTGCGCCAATTGAACGTAAAACTCCAATTTCTTTTGTTCTCTCAAGTACCGAAATATAAGTTATTATACCAATCATAATTGAAGAAACTACAAGAGAAATCGAAACAAAAGAAATCAAAACATAACTAATAGCATTAATAATAGTAGTAACTGATGACATCATTAAACCAATATAATCAGTATATTGAATTTGTTTATCTTTTTCTACACTATTATTATAGTTAGTAATAATTTCAGTTATTTTATCTTTTGCTTCAAAACTTGCTGGATAAATATTAATCATTGATGGTGTATCAAGTCTTGCATAGCCTACTTTAGCTAATTCATTAAAATATTCAGTTTCACTATATTTCCCATTCTCATCTTTTGTAAATTCTTTACCTGTAATAACACTTTTAGTTTTAGAATCCAATTGATCACGCACTACATTTGAATTAAAGTTGTTTTCAACAACATATTCTGTTAATGCATGAGTATAACCAACAGCACCTGTAATTGAGGCAGCTGATGCTTGAGTTTTTGCTCTCACTATTCCAACAACTTTAATATTTAATGCATGATCTAAAACATTTTTCATAATTTTTGGATCTTCAGAAATATCAGTATATAAAGATCCATTCTTTTGATAATAATCACTATCAAGCACAAGTTTAAAATTTAATTCTAATATTTCATCATATGTGTATGCTCTTGTTTTAGGAACATATCCATCAATCATTAACATTTTCATAAGTTCTGAACTATCTAATAATCCTAAAGCAAATAAAACATAATCAGTAATTTCATTGTTACTATCAACAACTACTACTACTTCATTATATGAACTAGGCCATCTTGAGTTTTTTCCTAATAATTCATATTGTGAACTCAACAAGTCATCATTATTAATTACTTCTGTCCATATTTGATAAGTATTCATCATCGTATTCATCATACTTGAGCTAGCACTTGACCCCGGAAAACTCATTTCATAAGAAGAGGGTACTAATCTATTATTCTTGTCTTCATCATATTTATCTGAATATATGTTCATTTTGGCATTATAAACATACTGAATATCTGAAACATATTCATTTAATTCTTCGTTATTATCTAAATAATCTTTAAAGGCTTTTAAATCATTAGCTTTCATGCCATCTTTCATCGCCTTTATCATTTCTTGCATAACATTATTGGGATATACCTTATCTAACTCATGATCTATTTTTTTCTTTCCTCGATACGACTCTAACATCTGTGTGTAATTGACTGATGTTGTTTCAATTGTTAAAGGATATGTAGATAAAGTATCTTCCTGAACCTTATTAATGTAACTTTGAAAACCACTAGATAGGGAAAGTATCAAAGCAATACCAATAATACCAATACTTCCCGCAAAAGCAGTAAGTAATGTTCTAGCTTTTTTTGTCATTAAATTATTTAAGCTTAAAGCAAATGCAGTCCAAAATGACATTGCGGAATTTTTCTTTTTCTTTAGTGTAATTTCTTCATTTACAACTTTCTCTTCACTAACATATGGATTAGAATCGCTTTTTATAACACCATCAACTAAACGTATAATTCTAGTTGAATATTTATCAGCAAGTTCTGGATTATGTGTGACCATTATAACTAGTCTATCTTTTGCTATTTCTTTTAAAATATCCATAACTTGAATACTTGTTATAGTATCTAATGCTCCTGTTGGTTCATCAGCTAATATAATTTCTGGGTTATTAACAATGGCACGAGCAATTGATACTCTTTGCATTTGTCCTCCACTTAATTGATTTGGTTTTTTATTTATTTCATTTTCTAACCCTACTTGTTTAAGTGCTTCAATTGCTTTAGCTTTTCTTTCTTGTTTGGATACACCTGATAAAGTAAGTGCAAGTTCTACGTTATTTAAAACACTTTGATGAGGAATTAAATTATAACTTTGAAAAACAAAACCGATAGAGTGGTTACGATAAGTATCCCAATCATTATCCGTATAGCTTTTTGTTGAAACATTATTAATAATTAAATCTCCACTTGTGTATTTATCCAACCCTCCAACAATGTTAAGTAGCGTGGTCTTTCCACAACCACTCGCACCCAATATAGAAACAAATTCACTTTTTCTAAATTCCACATTAATCCCTTTTAATGCATGAACAACAGTTTCTCCAACATAATAGTCTTTAATGATATTAGTTAGTTTTAACATCGTTTTTCCTCCTTTATTTTTAATAAATAAATTATAGCATAATTATACTTAAAAATAAATTAATTTTAAAGAATCTTCACAAGTAAAGGCAAATGATCTGAAGCTATTTTATTTACAACATTTACTTCTAAAACTAAAATATTCCTACTTACAAAAATATAATCAATTTTTTTTGTTGGGGAGATGGAAGTAAATGTTTTTATTTTTTTATCTAATATATCGGATGTATTATAGAGATCATCATCAATTACTGGTAGTTCTTCCTCATCTATATTTAAGTCTCCCATAAATATAACATTATTTAATCCCTTAATTTCTTTTCTTAAAGTATTAATAGCATTTTCTTGTTCTTTTTTTGCTAACCCAAAATGACTTATAAAAACATTATAATTATTTATTTTAGCTTTTATTATTATTCTAGATTCATAATACACATTTTCATCGTGAACTAATACATCAGGAATCTTAATTGTTTTTGGACTTTCAATTTTATATTTTGATAATAAGGCATTTCCATAAAGTAAACTATTCCCTAGATTTATGCTTTTGCCAAAATAGTAATTATAACCAAGTTTAGATGCTATTAATTCAGCTTGATTAACACCTTTTGTATCGTTATAAACTTCATTTAAAGCTAAAATATCAGGATTATATTCCTTTATAATTTCTATTATTTTATCTAAATCTATAATTCTTTCTTTTTGTAATAATTTGATATAATCTAATCCGTGCATAATATTATATGTCATTAAAATCATTGTTTTCACCTTTTATTTCTAGAATATTATTAAAATCTATTTTCTTATAAACAATAGTAATAGTTTTAAATACATAGTCAATTGATGAGACCATACCTTCTATTTCTAAATACTCAC
Source organism: uncultured Bacilli bacterium (assembly GCA_934096585.1). Lineage (GTDB taxonomy): Bacteria > Bacillota_I > Bacilli_A > ML615J-28 > CAG-698 > CAKOMG01. Next base: position 5,138 of record CAKOMG010000002.1, on the reverse strand, counting down.
CATCTTCATAATAAATTATTTTAATAATATTTCCTTTGTTAATTTGTAATAATTTGTATGAAATATTATCTTTTTCTTCTTGTGATAATATTTTTTTTGCAACTTTAATTTTTTCTTTTTCTCTTAAAGCTTCTTTAAATCCTTTTAATCCATCAAATGGCAAAAAGATTTTAGCTCTATCTGCTTTTACTCTATTCGCCATTGTGGCCTCCTATTAATTTATTTCTTGATTTTGTTGTCGCTTTTTCTTCTAAATTCATTCCTTTTAAAATAGCATTTTTTCCATATTTCTTTTTAATATTAAGAATTGCTTCTTGCATTCTTTTTTCTTTTTCTAATTCTTCATTATCACAAAATAAATTAATATTTGCATCCTCTTCTTTAATTACATTATTAAAACCTATATGAATCTTTCGAATTGGATAGTTTTCTTTAGTATACTTTTTATATAATTCAAGAAAATAAGTATTAATGATTTTATAAGAATTTGTTTGTTCAATAATTTTCATACTGCCACCAGTTGCTTTGATTGTATCTTTACTATATCCAATCGATAAAAACAAATTATTCGAAACCACCCCTTTATCGACCAAATCTAAACATGCTAGTTCTACCATTTCTTTAACGACGAGTAGGGCCTCACCATAACTATAATCTTCAAATAATACCTGTCCGTACGATATACTATTGCTTTCAGCTTTATATTTTTTGATATCATTAATTGTAACTATCTCTTTGCCATTTGCATGATCGATTAAGTATTCAGCATTAACTCCAAACTCTTTATATAAAATATTTGGATCACATTTAACAACATCTTCCATCGTATAAAGGTTATGCTTATTAAGTCTATTTTGAATACCTCTTCCGATTTGCCAAAAATCAGTTAAAGGCTGATGCTGCCATAATGTTTTTTTATATAAATCTTCATCTAAATATGCCATATTTGTTTTGTTGTGCTTAGCACTAATATCTAAAGCAATTTTTGCAAGATACATGTTTGTTCCGATTCCTGCTGTAGCTGTTATGCCAAATGAATTATAAATATCATCAATCATCATTTTTGCTAATGTTTCTGCGCTTTTTTGATAAAGTTTTAAATATTTCGTCACATCAATAAAACATTCATCAATTGAATAAACATGAATATCATTTTTATCTATGTATTTCAAATATATGCCATATATATCCGCAGAATACTGTATATAGAGTTTCATTCTTGGCTTGGCAACAATGTAAGATATTGATGAAGGTATTTCAAATAATCGGCATCTATTCTTCACACCTAATTCTTTCATTTTTGGGGATACTGCTAAACAAATTGTCCCTTTACCTCTTTCTTTATCCGCAACAACTAGCTTTGTTTCAAACGGATCCAATCCTCTTTCAACACATTCAACAGATGCATAAAAAGTTTTTAAATCAATACATAAATATATTTTATTCATTTTTAACTCCTAAATATATTTTATAACATAATATCGTTTCTATAAAAAAAGATTGAAATAAATTCAACCTTTATTTATTAAACAACTCATTATATAATGTTTCAAAAGCATCTGATGAAGATGATCCTTTTAATTGGTTAAATAATTCTTGTTTGTTATTATCATTCAAATTATTTATAGATTCCACTAATTCTTTTACACTAGTTTCATCTAAAGTATTATTGTTTATCTTGTCTTTAACATTTGTTAAAGAATCATTCAAACTATCTAGTGCTTCTTGTTGATCGTTACTACTTACATCAAACTTTGTTGAATCAAGGAAATCACCACTTAAGCAATTGTTCAATTCTTCTTTACTAGCTTTAATAACTGTATTAATTAAAACATCACTACTCTCAACGTATATTACTAATTTGTCTTTAGCCATTTTTACTTTTGTGACTTCAAGTTTAGATGAAAGTAATGTTGAAGAAAGAAACTCTTCAAATACATTAGAACTAATAATAAATGAGTTAGTAGTTTCATCATATTTCAAAATAGCTGAATCAGAAAGACTACTTGCTAAAATAGGTTTAATAAAACTGCTATCTACTGCTAAATTTTGTCCCAATATAATATCGTTACTCATTGTAATTGTAATTTTTGAATCACTTTCTTGATTGACTGTACCTCTATAAGTAGCTAATGTTTTTAAGCCATTGATATTCAAAATGAAATATAATATAACATTTTCCCCAGTATCATCAATGTCTAAAGTTATACCATCAACTTTAAAATTAACAATTACACCATTTAATAATTCATATGTTAAAGCAAAATCTTTATAACCATTAGTCTTATCATAAATTAATTGGCTTAATTCTATTTCTGTAAAATCAATTTCGTTATTCCCAACTAAAGAATTAATAATTAGATTTTGTGATTTTTCTTTAATAAAGACTTCTTGATTAAAACTTGCTGATATTGCTTCATTTAATACTACATCTTTTTCATTTACCTTCAATTTTTCTAAATTAAGTTTTAATCCAAACTTTTCTTCAAATACTCCAAACTTTAACATTTCATTTTTACTTGAAAATAATATTTCCATAAAAGACTTTAACATTGTAGATTCACTATCATCTTCAACTAATGAATTAATGTAATTTGATAATGTTTCTTTTGAAGTAATTAAATTCATATTATTAACATTAAAAGTAAATGGTAAATTATAAGTATTAAAGAATTCGTTTATTGTTGATTCCATACTTACAAATGCTTTTTTAAATACACTTGAGGTTAAAGAGATTTTAGAAAAATATGCTTTTTCAATATTTAAAACATAACTTTCTTCTGTTTCTGTAATACTAAAAGTAAAATATATTCGCATATTAATTCCAAAACATTTGAATGTCATATTAATAGTTACTTTGTCTTCATTGATTGTTCCATATAGATGCTTTATTATTGCTTTTTTTCCACCTACTACAGGAATATCAGTTGGAAAGATAATTTCTTTAATATACTTGGTTTGATCATTTTTTCCATTTTTAGGATCATAATCAGAATTTATATTTTTTTTCACAAAGTTGTATAGTAAAGTATTAAGCTCACTTTCAGTAAAATTTACATCGATACTATATGTATCTTTCATATTTTGAAAACCATCATTAAATTTTGATGAAACTATTGTTTCTGTTGTCAAGGTTGGATCAATTTGATCAACATCCATTTCTCCACCCTTATCAGTAAATAAATATATAAACAATCCAACAATTACTAAAACCATTAAACATATTGATAATATAAAACCAAATAATTTTTTCATTCTTACACCTCTAAATATTATACCATTTTTTAAAAAAAGAAACAATGATTATTCATTGTTTCTTTATTTTTTTATTTTAAATTATCACAAATAGTATCAACTATTGTGTCAGTTGCATCTTCTCCATACGCCCATACCATTATTCCCATACCATTTGCCTTGGCATATTCGCATTTTGATTTTACAGCTAAACTACTATCAAATGTAATAAATATTTTATCAATATCATTATACAAATATGAACCAACTACTTTTCCATTGTTCATTTCTGTATATAATTTATAATTAGGATTTGTCATTAAATTTGCAATTCCTGTATAATAAATAGTGCCTGAAGCAAATGATCCACTAACACCAGTAATTTGTGTTAACTTAGCACTAACTCCTAAGCCTGGATACGTTGTGGAAGTAGATGTACCCGTAACAGAATATGCTTTACCATATGCAGCGGTTCCTAAAATGATTTTATTCTTATCAAGCCCTAAACTAATAAATTTATCAGCACCATATACGGCTCCGAACTTATAGTCATTTGCATTTGTTGAAGAATAACATGCTGCAACATGAGATGTATAATCTGATTTATTTAGATCATAACTCATCATATTAACATAATCACAATAATCATTAATCCCGCCTAATGTACTATCTCCTTTAAATTTATAACGAGCTGCACCCCAACTAGTTGATGGGATAGCTGCCGAAATAATATATTTTGATCCTCCTTCATCTTGATAACTATCTAAACTATTTCTTAAATCTCTTAATAGTTTATTTAAGTTAACTTGATCAATAGCAGTTGTATATCCATCAAGTCCAGATACGCCAGGAAATTCCCAATCAATATCAACACCATCAAAATTATATTGAGTAATTAAGGAAACAATGTTAGACACAAATTTTTTTCTAGTTTCATCATTATTACATAACTGAACCATTGCTTGAAGAGGAGCTTTATTAGCACCATCTATTACCATTAATACTCTTATTCCATTTTTCTTTAATTTCATAAGTTCACTAATGTATTGCGTATTTAAAGTAACTTGTCCTGAAGTTTGGGGAATAGCAAATGCATAATAAACCATATCCATATTATTTTTAAACTTGTCAGAGAACAATGTGCCTTCATCTTTGTATCTTTGACTATTATTTTTATAATTAGATGCAGATCCAATTGCAAAATATACTGCTTTTGGATTAGTCATATCATCAAATAAAACTGGATTGATAATAATAGTTTTTGTAAATGTTTGATTATCAACTTTTAATGTAATGGTAACACTTTGTTTTTTATGAGTTTGATGAACTCTACTTGTTGAACCGATACCATTAATAATTTGATATAAATTGTTATTACTAGAACTCCATTCTAATGTTAAACCATTAAAAGTAGTAGGAAGTGTATCGTTAGTATATGATGTTACTACATCACTCACATATTTTAAAAGATTTTCATAACTTTCTTCTTCCCATTTTGCATAAAACTTCATATCTTGCTTTGTACCTTTTTCTATTTTAGTATATTTTTCACCACTAAAATCATTTGTCAAGTACCATCCTCCAAAAATACAATTTGCTTTTGTTGGGATAGGAAGTATTACTTCTTCAAAATTAGTAAATGTTGCTTTAGCAAAATCTGTTACTCCACCATTTAATTCTAATGTTAAAATACTTGTAACAACATCTTCCATTGTTTTTCTTGAAAATTCAACTGTCACTTCAACTGCACCATTTGATAGTGTAGTAATATCTTTTGAAAATGTAACAATATCATTTTCTTTTAGGTTTAATCCTACCAATGTAGTGTATGCTCCTGTTGTATCACTTTCATAACTAAGTAATAAATAGTCATAATCTGTTGGTGTTGATTCACCACTTTTTGC
>CAKOMG010000001.1 GCA_934096585.1 uncultured Bacilli bacterium | reverse complement strand
TAGGTGGAATAAACTTATATAGTTATTGTTATAATAATCCAGTTATGTATTATGATCCTAGTGGGAATATGGCAATTGCTTTACTGATTGCTTTTGGAATTGGAGCTATTTTAGGTGGTATATACGGAGGCATATCAGCTGCCGCAAATGGTCAAAATGTTTTAGCTGGGATTGCGATTGGTGCAGTAGTTGGAGGATTGACGAGTTTAATTACTGAGGTAGCTAGTGTTCCTTTAATGTTGCTTGGAACATTTGCGGTAGGAGCCGCTGGAGATATTGCTTCGCAAATGATATTAGATGAAAAATCTTTCAAAGATGTAAATTTGATTTCGGCTGTATGGGCTGGTTTTGCAAATGCTGGACTTGCTCTTGTAGGAAAAGGACTATCGAATGTTGATAAAATGGCTGGATTAACAACTTCTGAAAGTATAATTTTCGGCACTTTAACAAATAGTCCGTTACTGGGTTTAGGAATGGCCATTAATATGGGAATATCAAAACACGCCTCTGTTTATACTTTTAATGATTTATACAATGATACAATTGGTAAGTGCAAACAATTAGCATGGAGATGGTAAATATGATTTTTAAGCAAAAAGTTTTAAAGGAAGAAAAAATTAAATTTTTAATTGAAGTTGCAAGTGTTCTTATTAGTTATATTGCAATACTTGTTATTGGTTTAATAACAAAAGAAAATTTTAAATTTTTGGTATTTGGTTTATCGATGTTATTTTTACCCATATTAATATTAATGATATTAATTGGATTTAAATATTTAGAATGGTATTGTATATATGAGGATCGTATAGAGGTTAGAAATATTTATGGTGAGAAAAATTCGGTTTATTTCAATAATGTTTCTAATATAGAACAAGTTAAAATTAGCTTGACAACTAGAGGATTAAAAAAAGTATTTTACATTTTTAACGATGGTAGAAAAAACAATAGTAATATATTTGATATTAATTCTTGTTATAACAATAAAAAATTTAATTTAAGAATTTATAAAACAAATAAACTTGAAAATTATTTAATGAACACATTGAAATTTAAAGTGAATGGTGAAGAAGATGAACATTCAAGAAAAACTAATTAAAAATTATCCGTTAGTTAATAAAGTTGATTCTGAATTAAATTGTTATTTATTAGATAAAAAAAGATATTTAGTATTTTGGAATGAATTACTAAAAAAAGATTCAATAGAAGAAGTATTAAATTATTTAGAAGAAAAAACTAAAAATGCAAATTTTACAGAGTATAAAACATTAATTGTGGTTGGAAAAACGAAAGAAAAATTCAAGAAAGTTGATTTACTTTATTTCAATAATGTTAATACATTTGTAGTATTTTATTTAATCAATGAAGAGACCAACGAGGTATATATGAACGATTCTTGGATTTCATCTTTAGGATTAAATTACAAAAAATATGTTAGAAAGATAAATGAAATTTTAAATAAATAGCAAATTACTTTCACAAGCAAAACTAGGTAAGTTTACTCTATGAGTAGGCTTACCTTTTTTTTTATAAAATGATAAGTAGATAGAAATATAGTTATGTTAATTTATAAATTTTCCAAGAAAATTATGATATGATTTTAGTACAAATAATCGAAAAAAAGTAGAAAGTAGTTGTGACGATAATATTGGATTTAAAAGTTATTGTTGGAGTATTGGAACAACAAGTTTAATAGGTGATCAATTAAACTATAAAAATGAATGTCAATTAAGATATTTAAATGAATTATTTACTTCAAATTCTGATATGAAATGGGATAAAGCACTACAAGCAAAATATTTTGATTTATTGGTTTCTAAAGACTTTATTGAGGATTATGAAGCGATTAAAGATAAAGATGCAAGAGAAACAATAGCTGGATTAGCTGATATTAGATTGGCTTTTAGAAAAATTAGACAAATTACACCAATAGTGGATTTGATTAACAAAATTTCTCTATATTACCTATCGTTTTAGTCTGCATCATTGAATTTGCAATAGTTTTAAATTTAGGAATTACATACTATACAAAGACAGATATGGCATTTATTATCTCTGTTTGTATAAGTACTATTCAATTAGGATCATCAGTTGATTATGCAATTTTATTAACATCAAATTACAAGAAAGAAAGAACATCAGGCAAAAATGCAAAAGAAGCAGTTAAAACTGCCTTAACAAATGCAACTGGACCAATTATTACAAGTGCTGTTGGTATGTTTAGTGCTACAATTGGTGTTGCTATTTATTCAGCTATCAATGTAATTAGTACAATGTGTAACTTATTAGCTCGTGGAGCAATATTAAGTATGACAGCAGTATTAATTGTATTACCTGGATTATTAATATTATTCGATAAAGTAATTTGTAAAACAAGTTTAGATTTTAAAAATATTATACAAGGAGGAAAATTATGAAAAGAACAATGAAAAAATTTTTTAGTTTACTAACTTTAGTTTTACTTGCTATGTCTTTAGTTGCATGTAAAGATAATAATGATAATAATGAAGATAATAAACCTTCAAAAGATGATAAAGTTGAAGAAGTAGTAAACGTTAAAAAAGATATACCTAATGAAAAACAAGAAACAGTATATGCAATTTTAAATAAAAATGGAACAAAACAAAAAGTATATGTAAGTGATTTAATTATCAATAATCAATTAAATGATGAAATTATTGATATGTCTAACTTAACCAATATTAAAAATGTTAATGGTACAGAGAAATGTTCGTATACACAAAATAGTTTAATATGGAATGCTAATAAAAAGAATATTAATTATATTGGTGAATCAAGTCAAGAATTACCAGTTTCTGTTAGTATTAAATATTATTTAGACGGAATTGAAACAGAATATGAAGATTTAGTAAATAAAAAAGGACACATAACAATTAAATTTGATTATACATGTAATCAAAGTAAAGTTTATACAATTAATAATAAGCCAGTAACAATTTATGTTCCTTATTTAGTTATTAGTGGAATGTGTTTTAATAATAAAACAGTTGGAAATATTGAAGGAACTAATGTTAAAGTAATTAATGATGGAAATAAATCATTTATTCTAACATATGCTTTTCCTGGTTTAAGTAAAGATTTAAATATTGAAAATTTAGAATTACCAAGTAGTGCCGAAATTAGTTTTGATACAACTAGTTTTAACCTTGATACTACATTTAGTTTAGTTTCAAATTCAATATTAAATGTCATTGATGTTAATACTATTAATGATTCTAAAAATGAATTAGATGTAAAAATAGAAGAATTAAAGAATCAATTAATGAAAGTATTAGAGGGAACTAATAAGTTATATCTTGGAACTGAAGCATTACTTGAAGGAATTAATACATTAAGTTTAAAAATCAAAGAGATGGCTTTAGGCATAGAAGAATTATCTAAAAATAGCCAAGCCTTAAGAGATGGAGCAACACAAGTCTTTGTACAATTATTAGATAATGTGCATAATGAATTTTTAAATAATAATATTACACTAGATGCATTAACAATTGAAAATTATGAGATAGTATTAAAAAATTTGTTAACCACTCCAACAGATATTCAAAAAGAAGAATTAATAAATATTGCATCAAATACTTTAGATTTAAAATTAAAAGATGTCCCAACAGAATATCGTGATACATTTAAAGTATTACTATTTGACAATATTCAAAATGGAAAAACAATGGAAGAAGCAATACAAATTGCAACCACTACCTTAACAAATGCATCTATGGTTAATGCTGTTAAAAGTAATGAAAGTATTACTCCTGATGAAACAGTATATAAAGCTTTAACAAGGCAAGGCCTTGATAATACAACTGCTGGTTTGATTGCGAAAATATGTACTTACTTGAAACTACAAAATGGTGGAGAAGCAGTTAACTATATTGAAACATCAAAAGTAATGTTAACAGATGCTAAAATTTTTGCATTAGCTAGTGCTGATGAAAATAAAGAAACAAAAATTCAAACACTATGTTTAAATCTTGCTTTAAATGATTTAAAAGATAAAGTAAATGAAGCAGTAACAAAATTAAATAGTTATAAAGAATTTTATGAAGGCTTAAATACTTATACAGGTTCCATTGATTATATGGCTTCACAAATAGAAGATCAAGAATTAGTTGCTAAACTTCAAGAATTAGTAAGTGGTGCAACAGAAATTAATAATGGAACTAAAGAACTAGATGAAAAATTAAATAGTTTTTATAATGAAGTTATTAAAGAAATTTTTGACAATTACGATAATAATTCTAATGAGTTATTTTTAAGATTAAAATATACAATGAATTTAGTAGTAGACTATCAAATGTTCACATACCTTCCAAATGGAATGACAGGTAAAACAACTTACATTTATACAACTAAATAAAATTGTTGATTGAATAAAATCACTTTTACTATTATAATATAGTTAAAGTGATTTTTTGGAGGACATATGACTAAAGAAGAATATAAAAAACAAAAGCGAAGTCTAAAAAAAGAATATAGTAAAAAATTAGAAGAAGTAGATAATAAATATATTAGTGATGTAAGTAATGTAGTAAAATTTGATATGAAAAGAGAAGCGCCATATCGGTATACAATTGAAGAAATAGGAAACGCAGTTAGTCATGGTGTTGGTTCGCTATTTGCGATTGTAGCCTTAGTATTAATGCTTATTCAAGCAAATAACGATTATATGTATATAGCAAGCATTATATATTTTTTGGGATTATTTATGATGTTTACTATGAGTTGTTTATACCATTCTTTTCCTTATGGTAGTAAAGTTAAGCATATATTTAGAAGGTTTGATTATTGTTCTATTTATTTACTTATTGGATCAACGTTCGCCCCAATTTTATTATTATATATCGGGGGAATGTATGGAGTGATATTTTTAATTATACAGTGGGTTTTAATAGTACTTGGTATAACTATGATAGCAGTATTTGGACCGGGAAAATTAAAATGGTTGCATATGCCTTTATATTTAATCTTGGATTGGAGTGCATTATTATTTATTCCTAGAATGATCAAACATGATTTAGTGTTTTTTCTTATAATACTTGCGGGTGGAATTACTTACACTTTAGGAATCATCCCATTTACTATTGATAAAAAAGTATCCCATTTTTTATGGCATATATTTGTATTTTTGGGAGCAGTCATACAATGGATTGGTATATACATTTTTTTATATTTGTAAAGCACCAAATTTTTAAAAATGAGTATTTATTTTTTAAAAATTTTATGATAAAATAATAGAAAAAAGAAGGAGAAAAAAATATGGCAAAAAGAAAAAAATCAGCCATTGCAAAATATGGCAAATTTGTTTTAGTGTTTATTAGTATTGTGGTTGTAGCTATGGCCTTTTTACCTGCAGTTAAGTATACTAATGGAGATACAGTATACACTGGTTGGGAAGTTGCTTTTGGAAAAACATTAAGTAATGTATCGTTTGGTTCTACAACATTAGGTAATGCTACTATTGATTTTTCTATCTTAGCAGTTATTGCAATATTCCTTAGTCTTGTTGGTTCAGTTGTATTTGGTTTTGTTATTAGCAACAGACAAATTGCGGGATTATTTGTATTTATTTGTTTTGCGGGGGCAGCAGTATTATTCTTCTTAATGCCTCAAATTACAAAGGTTACAACAGAAGTTGCTATTTTAGGATCATCAACTTCAACATTTGCAGATTTGAAGTATGGTCTTGGAATTGGTTCAATCTTAGGTGGAGCATTCTCGTGTGTAGGTGCTTTAGCATCTTTAGGATATGCTATGATAAAATAAACAAAATAAGAATTGGTATCAACTAATATCAATTCTTTTTTAATTTTAAAACTATCATAAAATAATAAAATTCTATCTTGTTAATTTACAAATTTTAGTGTATAATTTATTTATAAATAGAGGTGTATTTTATGAATATCGTTCACTTAAAATATGCAATTATGGTTGCTGATTTAGGATCCATAAGTAAAGCATCAGAAAAATTATATATTGCTCAACCCAACATCTCAAGAGCAATCAAAGAATTAGAAACTGACTTAAACATAACAATATTTGATCGTGGCTCTAAAGGTATGGTACTAACACCTGAAGGTGGAAGATTTATAACATATGGAAAAAGAGTTTTAGCACAAATAGATGAAATGGAAAAAATGTTTAAAGAAACAAAGAAAAAAGATGTTTTTTCTATTTCTGTACCACGCTCAAGTTATATATCGGAAGCATTTGTTAAGTTCAGTAAAAGTGTTAATAGAAATAATGTTGAATTATTATATCGTGAAACTAATGCTTATCGTGTTTTAAATACAGTTATAAATGAAGGATATAAACTTGGTATTATTCGTTATTCTAAAACTTATGAAACTTATTTTAAATCTTTCTTTGAACGTAAAGATTTGAAATATGAATTATTAAATAGTTTTAAATATGTTTTAACATTTAGTAAGGATAGTGTTTTAGCCAAAAAAGAAAAAATAACCTTTAATGATTTAAAAGGATTAATTCAAATAACTCATGCAGACCCTTATGTTCCATCTCTACCAATGGCAGAAGTGGTAAAGGAAGAAATTAATAGTGAAACTAATAAAACAATATATGTTTTTGAAAGAGCTACGCAATTTGATCTTTTAGAAAAAAATAAAGATACCTTTATGTGGGTATCACCTATTCCAGAATATCTACTTAATAAATATAATTTAATTCAAAAAGAATGCATTGACAACGAAAAAGAATACAATGATATATTGATATATCGATCTACATATGTATTAAATAACCTAGATAAATTATTTATTGCTAAAGTAAATGAAAGTAAAGAAACAAACCGATTCAATAAGTAAAAGCATATCGATATTGATATATCGATATACTAATTTGATATTTTACATATCAAAAAAGATATAGTATAATAACATTAGAAAGGTAAAAAAGTTATGTGTAATAGAAAAATACCTAAATCGGTAATCGAAAGAATACCATTATACATCAATTATTTAGATAATTTAATATCACAAAACATTAATATGACTTCATCAACGATAATGGCGCAAGATTTAGGTTTAGGAGAAGTACAGGTAAGAAAAGATTTAAATCTTATATCTGGAAATGGAAAGCCTAAGATTGGTTATTATGTTCAAGATTTACGTAAAGATTTTGAAGCCTTGGTAAGAAATAAAGATTATACGAATATAATAATAATTGGAGCTGGTAAAATTGGAGAGGCTCTAGCAAATTATTATAAATATGAGGATTCAAAGTTTAAATTACTGGGAATATTCGATAATGATAAGAATAAAATAGGTAAAGTAATAGATGGTGTTACAATTGAACATATTAATAATATCAAAGAGTTTTGTGAACATCATATAATAGACATTGGTATTATATGTGTTCCTCCACAAAATGCTCAGGAAGTTTGTGATTTAATGATTGAAAGTAATATTAAGGGAATACTGAATTTTACTAATATTGTATTAAATGTAAATAATAATGTATGTGTAAGAAATGTAGATATTGTGTCTTTACTTACAAAAATAGCAATTGAAATTAATAATGAATAGGAGAAAATAAGAAATGGAAAAAAATTATATGATTGTAGATAGTTTGGAAACTTTAAATTTAAAATTGGAAGAGGTTAAAAACGCACAAAAGGTTTTTTCAACATTCACACAAGAACAAGTTGATAAAATTTTTCTTGCTGCTGCATTAGCTGCTAATAAAGCACGTATACCTCTAGCTAAAATGGCTGTTGAAGAAACAGGTATGGGTGTTGTGGAAGATAAAGTAATTAAAAATCATTATGCTTCAGAATATATTTATAATAAATATCGTTATGAAAAAACATGTGGCGTAATTGAAGAAGATAAAGCTTACGGTTATAAGAAGATTGCTGAACCAATTGGTGTTATTGCTGCTGTTATTCCAACAACAAACCCAACATCAACTGCAATTTTTAAAACATTACTTGCTTTAAAAACTAGAAATGGTATTATTATTAGCCCACATCCAAGAGCAAAACATTCAACTATTGCAGCCGCAAAAGTAGTATTGGAAGCAGCTGTTGAAGCTGGTGCTCCAGAAGGAATCATTGGATGGATTGATGTTCCTTCTCTTGAACTTACTAACACAGTAATGAGAGAAGCAGATATTATTTTAGCAACAGGTGGTCCTGGTATGGTTAAAGCTGCTTATTCATCTGGTAAACCGGCAGTAGGTGTAGGTGCAGGAAATACTCCCGCAATCATTGATGATAGTGCCAATATTTTACTTGCTGTTAACTCAATTATTCATTCTAAAACCTTTGATAATGGTATGATTTGTGCATCTGAACAATCAGTAATTGTTTTAGATGGTGTATATAAACAAGTAAAAGAAGAATTTGAAAAAAGAGGATGCTATTTCTTAAATGGTGAAGAATTAGATAAAGTAAGAAAAACAATAATTACAAATGGTGCTTTAAACGCTAAAATTGTTGGTCAAAAAGCTGCACATATTGCTAGTCTTGCTGGCGTAACTGTTCCTGAAGGAACTAAAATTTTAATCGGTGAAGTTGAATCAGTTGAATTATCAGAAGAATTTGCTCATGAAAAACTATCACCAGTTCTTGCAATGTATCATGCAAAAGATATTGAAGATGCGTTCCAAAAAGCTGAACACTTGATTGCGGATGGTGGATATGGACATACTTCATCAATTTATTTAAATACAATTACAAGACAAGATGTTTTAAATGAATTCCAAGAAAGAATGAAAACTTGTAGAATTCTTGTGAATACTCCATCATCACAAGGTGGTATTGGTGATTTATATAACTTTAAATTAACTCCATCACTAACACTTGGTTGCGGATCATGGGGTGGAAATAGTGTATCAGAAAATGTAAGTGTAAAACATTTATTAAATATAAAAACAGTCGCAGAAAGAAGGGAAAATATGCTTTGGTTTAGAGCTCCTGAAAAAGTTTATTTAAAGAAAGGCTGCTTACCAGTTGCCTTAAATGAATTAAAAGATGTAATGCACAAGAAACGTGTATTCATTGTTACAGATAAATTCTTATATACAAATGGTAATGCTAATCCAATTATTGAAAAATTAAAAGAAATGGATATGGAATACTCTGTATTCTTTGATGTAGAACCAGATCCAACATTAGCATGCGCTAAACGTGGTGCAGAGCAAATGACATCATTTAAACCTGATTGTATTATAGCATTAGGTGGTGGTTCAGCAATGGATGCAGGTAAAATCATGTGGGTATTATATGAACATCCAGAAGTTGATTTCTTAGATATGGCAATGCGTTTTATGGATATTCGCAAACGTATCTATACATTCCCTCATATGGGCGATAAAGCATATTTCATTGCTATTCCAACATCTGCGGGCACAGGTTCTGAAGTTACTCCATTCGCAGTTATTACAGATGAAAAAACAGGTGTTAAATATCCACTTGCGGATTATGAATTATTACCAAAGATGGCAATTGTTGATGCTGACTTCCATATGACAGCACCTAAAGGATTAACATCTGCATCAGGTATTGATGCTGTAACACATAACCTTGAAGCATATGCATCACTTATGGCTACAGATTATACAGATGGTTTAGCATTACGTTCACTAAAAATTATATTTGAATACTTACCAAGAGCTTATAATAATGGTGCTAATGATCCTGAAGCTCGTGAAAAAATGGCTAATGCCGCAACAATGGCTGGTATGGCGTTTGCTAATGCTTTTCTTGGTGTATGTCATTCAATGGCTCATAAGCTAGGTGCATTCCATCATTTACCTCATGGTGTTGCTAATGCCTTAATGATTGATGAAGTGATTAGATTTAATTCCGCAAATGTGCCAACTAAGATGGGAACATTCTCACAATATGATCATCCACACACAATGGAAAGATATGCGGAGGTTGCAGATTACTTAAATTTAGGTGGCAAAACAGCTGAAGAAAAAGTTAATAACTTAATTAAAGCTATTGATGAATTAAAAGAAAAGATTGGTATTAAGCCAACAATTAAAGACTATGTTCCAAATGAACAAGACTTCTTAGATAGATTAGATGCTATGGTTGAACAAGCATTTGATGATCAATGTACAGGTGCAAACCCTAGATATCCATTAATGAGCGAAATCAAACAAATGTATTTGAATGCTTATTATGGTAAAACATTTGTGGAAGAAGCAATCCCACAACAAAACTTAAAAACAAAAAAATCTAAATAGAGGAAGTAAGGTATGAATTTAGAAAAAATTATTGCAGTTAGAAAAGCAAAGACTATTTATAAAGATAAAGATAATTGTGTTAAATTGTTTGATGCTGATTATTCAAAAGCAGATATTTTAAATGAAGCTTTAAATCAAGCGCGTGTTGAAGAATTACCTATAAATATTCCTAAGATTAAGGCTGTTACTTTAATTGACGGAAAATGGGCAATAGTAACTGAATATATTGCTGGTGACACATTAGCTGAATTAATGGAAAAAAATCCTGATAAAAAGGATGAATACCTAGATAAATTTGTTGAACTACAAATTATGGTTCAAAAAAATGTTAGTCCATTACTTACTAAATTACAAGATAAAATGCATAGAAAGATCAAATTAGCTGATATTAATCCAACAACAAAATATGATTTACATACAAGACTTGAAAGTATGCCAAAAGGAAATGGATTATGTCATGGTGACTTTAACCCATCAAATATTATAATTGGCGAAGATCATAAAGCTTATATCATCGACTGGTCACATGCTACTCAAGGAAATCCTTGTGCTGATATTGCTAGAACTTATTTATTATTCTATTTAGCAAATGATAAAAATTATGCTGAAAAATATTTAGAATTATATTGTAATAAAACAAAACATAATAAAAAAGATGTTCAAAGATGGTTGCCAATTGTTGCTGCTAGTCAATCAGTAAAAGGCAATGAAGAAGAAAGAGAATTCTTATTATCTTGGGTTAATGTAGTTGATTACGAATAGTAATTATAAAAAACTAGTAATATCTTATAGATGATATTACTTATAATGGAGAAAGATATGAAAAAATTTGATACAAAGGTGCAATATCTTAAATATCAAGTATTGACAGAAGTAGCACGAGAAACATGGAATGATTCATTACATGAAAATGTGTTAGATATTCCTAAAAAAATTATACCAGGCAAGGTACCAACGATGCGTTGCTGTGTTTATAAAGAACGTGCTATTATATCAGAAAGAATTAAACTTGCATTAGGTGGAAATAAAAATAATCCTAACATCATTGAAGTTATTGATATTGCTTGTGATGAATGTCCTGTAAGTGGATATAATGTAACAAGTGCTTGCCGTGGTTGTCTTGCACATAGATGTAAAGAAGCATGTAAAAAAGATGCTATTGTAATGGATAGTAATCATGTTGCTCATATTGATAAAACTAAATGTATTGAATGTGGTGCATGTGCTAAAGTATGTCCTTATAGTGCCATTCATAATTCTAAAAGACCATGCGAAACGGCATGTAAAGTTAAAGCAATATCGATGGGAGAAGATAAAGCTGCAACAATCAATAATGATAAGTGTATTGAATGTGGTGCTTGTGTTTATCAATGTCCTTTTGGAGCTATTTCTGATAAATCATTTATTACTGATGCTATTGATATTCTTAAGAAAAGTAATAATAACGAAACATATAAAGTTTATGCAGTGGTGGCTCCATCTATCTCTAGTCAATTTGTGTATGCAAAATTAGGTCAAGTAGTTACAGCGCTTAAAAATTTAGGATTCTATAATGTTGTAGAAGCGGCATTAGGAGCGGATATGGTTGCAAGTGAGGAAGCACAAGAATTAGCTAAAAAAGGATTTTTGACTAGTAGTTGTTGCCCAGCTTTCGTAAGTTATATAAAAAATGATTTTCCCGCATTAGTTCAATATGTTTCCCATAATTTATCACCAATGGCAACTATTGCCAAATACATCAAAGAACATGATAAAAATAGTAAGATTATTTTTATAGGTCCTTGTACAGCAAAGAAAAAAGAAATTCAACTTGAAAGTGTTAAAGAATATGTTGATGTAGTTTTAACATTCGAAGAACTCCAAGCTTTAATCGATAGTAAAGATATTGATTTAACTTCACTTGAAGAAACGCCATTAAATGATGCTTCATATTATGGCCGTATATTTGCAAGATCAGGTGGCTTAACTGCTGCTATTAAAGAAGGTTTAAAAGAATATGAGTTTAATGAATTTGAATTTAAACCGGTTACTTGTGATGGTATTGAAGCATGTAAAAAAGCATTATTACTAAAAAACAAAAATGTTTTAGATGGTAATTTCATTGAAGGTATGGCATGTATTGGTGGTTGTAATGGTGGTGCTGGATGCTTAACACATGGTGAAAAGAATTCAGGCTTAGTTGATAAATATGGATTAGAAGCAAAAGATAAAACTATAAAAAGTACAATTGAACAAATAAACATTGATTAATTTCAATGTTTATTTTTATTTATGTGTAAAAAATAATAGAAATTTCGTATTATTAAGTAGAAGGAGATTAACATGAAAAAAATAATTATAGTTTTAATGATTATGTGTTCACTATTTTTAATTGGATGTAAAAATACTAATTCCCCAACAGATAGTTTAATACTAGATGAAAGTAAAGATTTTAAAAGATTAAATAATGTAAAGAGTTTATCAAATGAAAGAAAAGATGAAAATATAGATGAAGAATTTATTAAATCATTATATTCTTTTTCTAATTTAACAGTAAAAGAATTATATGAAGAAAGTAATATGATATATTCACCAACTAGTTTGTATTTTGCTTTAGCTATGTTATATGAAGGAACAGAAGGAAAAGCTAGAGAAGAATTAACATCATTAATGAAAGTTAATAATTTGCGAAGTAATTTACAAAGTATTTATAAAAATAATTATTATAGTAATAATAATGGAACTAATAAAATAGCAAATTCATTTTGGTTAAATAATAATTATGAAATAGAAGAAGAATATGGAAAAATATTAGAAGAATATTATTTCGCAGAAAGTTATAGTACAAATTTTAATACTGAATCATTAGAAAAAATATGTAAATGGATCAATCATCAAACAGGTAATTTATTAGAAATGAAACCAAGTGATTTAAAGCTAGATAAAGAAACAGTTTTAGCCCTTATAAATACAGTATACTTTAATAATAAATGGAAATATGAATTTAAGAAAGAAAATATAAAAGAAGGATTATTTAATAATATAGATAATGTTACATATCTAAATCATGTAATATCATCAAAATATTATAGAAATGAAATATGTGAAGTAACATATGATTATTATCATAATGATAATAAGATAATGTATATTTTACCAAGAAACAGTATAAAAGAAGTATTAGATAGTAATATCTTTGAATTAATAAATAAAGGAAATACAGGGAAAATAAACTTAACAGTACCAAAGTTTGATGTCAAATCATCATTTGATTTAATTGAAACACTAAAGAATTTAGGAGTAAATGAAATATTTAATCAAAATACAAAAGATATAAAAAGTATAAAAGGAACAGATGTATTCGTTTCAACAATCAAACAAGATGCAAGAATAGTATTAGATGAAGAAGGTACAAAAGCTGCAGCTGTTACTATTGTTGGTGAAGCAGAGACCGCAATTGATCCTACTTCAAGAATAAACTTTAAATTAGATCGTCCATTTATTTATGTGATATTAGATTCTAAAGATGTACCTTTATTCATTGGAACAATAAATAAATTTTAGTATTTGATATAAAGTAATATGATATGTAAAATACATCAATGAAGGTATGTTAATCATTTTAACTTATGTGGAACTAGTATCATTTAAAAACAGTATTAACAAATAAAGGGATAATGTTGACAATTAAATAATTAATTGATACAATATAAGTATGATTAAGGCATATCCTTTGATTGCTAGGGAAACATCCATAGAAATATTACTTATATATGACTATAAAGCTCTCTTGGATAACGGGGGCTTTTGTTGTTTATAAATAAATTATTATATGTAGATTGCATATAATAATAGTAATAAACGTAAAAAAGAGTATTTGGAGGGACTAGTATGAAGATTTATTTAGTTTTAAAACGAATTATCAAAGAGAAAAATATACTAATATAATTTAATAAAAAAGGAGATGAAAAACGAAATGAAACGAATAATTTTAATATTTATATTGCTTATAGTAAGCATTATACTCGTTGGATGCAATGTAGACAAAACATTAATTAAAATAGATAAAGAAAATAATGAAGATGTTAAAAATATAATAAATTATATTGATGACTCAAAAGATTGTGAATTTACAATGACAATGGATAACAAAATCAGAGCAGTTCAACTAGATGGAAGTTCATTTTATATGTGCGAAATAAATGATCAAGAATACGATATTATATGTGCATACATTGATGAAAAGGATTATACGAAGAGATTTAAAGATACTTATTATTATTTAAAAGCAACTTGGTATAAATGTACTAATCAAGATTTTATAGATAATGAAGTAAAAGGGTTAAAATTAACAGGAATTTTTATTGTGTATGATGCTTTAATAACGTATGATGTAATTAACGAAAAAGAATATAATTATAAATGCAAGTATTATAGAGAAATAGAAACAGGGAATGATGAGAACTATTTGATATCTGATTGTTATAAATTAAAATATAATAAATTGATTATGTACATTAATAAAGAAAACTTCAAAAAAGAAGGCTATTTTTTTGGGGATTATGTTTTTAATTTAGGATATGAAATAAGATCGAATTCAGAAGGTTTAAAACGAGTAGTTTTTGATAATATAAGTTTTGCTTGTGACGATGAAATAGATTATAGTTTTATTAGTAAAGAATTTGGAGAATCATATCAATACTTTTCAGAATGGTTGATAGATGAAAAAGATTATGAAAAAATTGTTACATCAAATAGATATTTTGAATTATCAACAATATTTCAAAAAGTCAGTATTGATTTAAAAAAATTTATTGAACTAGTAAAAGAAATTAATTTGAAGGAGTAATATTATGAAAAAATTATTTTTATTTATTGTAATGATTATTATTTTACTATTTTCTTCATTTTTTGGGATAATTAATGTAAGTGCTCATAATACTCTTTTAGCAGTTGATTATGATCAATGAGGCCCAGAAGGATCAGATGATGAAAGATGGTATTATTTATGTGAAAAGGGTTATTCTCAAGAAACTAATTATAACTATTATCATTTAGATCATAACATTAAAACAATTAAATATTATATTTCCAATACATCAATAGATAATGCTGATTATTCTTGGAATACTGAAGTAACATCAATTCAAGCAGAAGAAGTAAAGAATGCATTTATTAATAGTTTGCTTGAATGGAATAATAAATATTATTATACGTATGATCAAGATGGAAATAGAATTGCAAATCGTATAATTAATATTGAAGAAGGAACTGAATCTGATCATAATTTGATAATATACCCTATGGAATATTCATGTAAACCAAATACTATAGCAACAACAATTGAAATTGATCCTTCAATAGATATTCCCACAGGAATTACAAATATTAAGCATACGCATTATACAAATTGGATTATGAAAGTAAATGTTAGGTATTTTATTTATGGTGGTGTTTTTGGAATAACTGACAATGAAGTAGATCTTATTCAAGATTGGGCTGGCGAACACGAAATGGGTCATGTTTTAGGACTTGATGATATTGACGTATGTTGCAACAGGGAAAAAGGAAGGCATCATGAAGAAGTTATAATGGGATATGGCGTTTTAATAAATAGAACGCCTAATGCAACATATAAGGATATTGCTGGTGTGTCTATTATTAGAGGACTTCACACTGATAATGATCATGTATGGATGAAAAGATCTAATAATGGAATTACAGATTTAATATGTGCACAATGTAATGGAGTATTGTATAATGTTTCATTAGATAGTAACGGACAAACATATAACGGACAAACATTAAATGAATATAAAAATTGCTTACATTACAATGGTACTGAATCTAATATGTTGCTTGTTGCAACAGATGGAATTAGAGATTATTTCAAGTGCCAAAATTGTAGACATATTGATACAGTTGAGATAAATGAAGAATATACTTTAAGTAATTATTCCTCAACAATTAATAAAAATATTACTTTAGGTGATACTGAAACTAAATATTATAAAATAACATCTAATTATTCAAAATATTATGAGTTTATTATGGGAATGAATTCTAATGTAAACATAAAATTATATGATGATAATTTTAATGAAGTTAATATCAATTATTTAGAAAATAATAATTTAAATAAACACTTTATACAAAATATGCAAACAGGCACTTATTATTTAGCTCTTATTAATAAAACTTCATCTTCGGCTATAATCTCATTAAAAATACAATCTCGAAATACCGCATATTTAGGCGTTGGAGATAATGATATTCTACTTAATACATATAATAACAATAATGTATATAATTTTATAAATAATACTGGCGCAGGCTTTTATAAGTTTTCTATAGAAACAACAACTAAAGATGGAACAACAATCACATATCCATACGAAGCATTAAAAATTTATGATCACTTGAATGAAGAAATTGAATTAAAATATAATGTTAAAGGTTATGCACAAACTGCAAAAACAGAATATAATACAAACTATTTATATATGTATTTAGAAAGAAATGGTTATTATTATATTCACGTAGATATACCAGATATGGAATATTCTTCAGTAAAAATAAATATTAAAAGAGTAGAATTTGAAAATATTGATGTAGCGAGTAGATATGACCAGGCTTTTACAGAAGTATTAGTAAATTCTAATGATATGGCAGAGTATGCTATGGGATTTAGTATTAACCAAACATCAGTATTTACTTTGTCTGCAACAACAAGAGAAGATTCTAATAGTAATATTACTTTAATTTTATTTAGAAAAGAGTTTAATAAAGCAACACAAACATATTATCGAACTGATATAATAGGTAGTTATTTATCAATTACAAATGAAAGATTAATTCTAGAAGAAGGAATATATTTTATTGGGTTTTTTGGAAATACAGATAATGTACCTATTTCAATTTTGATTAATAGAATAGTAACAACATCAGAAATAACAGATCAAGTATTAATGATGGATCCAAATGAAACTTTATCTTATGGTACAGAAGTAAGACATAATAATGGAGCATTTGGAGGATTAACGATTACTGAAGGATTTACAAGACATGTACATTTTAAAAATGTAACAGGAGTTCCTTCAGTATCTAGATATGATTACACTTTTTATTCAAGTAATCTAGGATATGCTACAGTAAGTGAATTTGGAACTGTATTAGCAAAAGCAGTTAATCAAGACCGAGAGGTTACAGTTACTGCTGTTTATAAATACAATCCAACAATTATATTTACAATAACTTTAACTATTCTAAATGATGTTTCAAATACACAAAAAGTAATTACAACAAATCAAACATTATATTTATCAGAGTTTGTGAACGGAAAAACTAAATTAGTGTTAAATGAAGAAAATAGTCCATATCCATGGATACAAGATTATAATTGGACAGTATATGTTCCATGTCAAGAAATAGATATAGTAGTTACAATGGATGATTATGGTTATATAACTGCAAGTGGTGCTGGAAGTGCAACATTAATAGGAAGATATACAATTAATCCAAATGTTCAAATAATCATAAATACTAATTTTATACTATAGTATTGTGTGATATAAAAAATGAAACTTATGAATTTAATGTAACTATATTTCAATGTTGCCTATTGAAATAATGAAAGAAAAGTGATATAATGCATCTTATACTAATTAAGTATAAGATGCATTAAACTTGGAGATATAATATGTTTGGATTTTACATTCAAAGTGGTTTGTTAGGAGTTGGTCTTGCTATGGATGCATGTGCTGTATCAATGGCTAATGGATTAAATGAAACAGAAATGAAAACAAAAAAAGCAGTTTTAATTGCTTTGATGTTTGGATTGTTTCAAGCACTAATGCCATTAATGGGTTATTTTGTTGGACACGCATTATTACAATATATTGAAGAATATATTCCATGGATTGCATTAATTCTATTAGGCTTTATTGGTGGAAAAACGTTAGTTGAAGGAATTAAACATAAAGATGAAGAACATATAGTTAAATCACTAACATTTAGGGGATTAATTGTTCAAGCTATTGCTACATCAATTGATGCTTTATCAGTTGGATTAACAATTGCGGAATATACGGTTTTAGAAGCAATCATTTGTGCAACTATTATAGCAGTTGAAACATTTATTATTAGTTTTATTGCTGTACATATTGGTAAAAAATTTGGCACTAAACTTGGAAACAAAGCAGAAATACTTGGTGGTATTATTCTAATTGGTATTGGTTTAGAAATATTTATTTCAAGCTTTTTTAAATAAAATGACTTAAGCAAAATGCTTGGGTCATTTTTAATTTATAAAAATATAAAAAAATTATATAAAGATAAAAAAAGTATTTATATAATTTTAAAAGTGTGGTATAATATTTACATTCATAAGAGGTGAAATATGAACCATTTAAATGTTTTTTCAGAAATAGGTAAATTAAAAACAGTGTTACTACATGAACCAGGAGAAGAATTAGAAAATTTAACTCCTAAGTATTTAGATGATTTATTATTTGATGATATTCCTTGGTTGCCACTTGCTAAAAAAGAGCATCAAGCTTTTGCGAAAGCATTTAAAGATGCAGGAGTTAAAGTAGTATATTTAGTTGATTTGGTAACTGAAAGTTTAAATACTAGTGAAGATATAAAAAAAGAGTTTATTAAACAATTTATTGATGAAGCCAAAATATCAAGCGAAACACTACGCGAAATTGCAGTTAAGTATTTAGAATCAATCCCTGATACTAAAACAATGGTTTTAAAGACTATGGCAGGAATAAAAAAGAAAGAGTTACCTGAATATAAAATTAGAACATTATCTGATTATGTTTCTGATTATCCATTTATAACCGACCCATTACCTAATTTATATTTTACAAGAGATCCATTCTCGATAATAAATGATGGGGTTTCTTTAAATAGAATGTTTTCTATAACTAGATGTCGTGAAACAATATATGGAGAATATATTTTTAAATACCATCCTATTTATAAAAACAATAGATTGTTTTATAATCGTTATATGGATACAAGCATTGAAGGTGGAGATATATTGGTTTTAAATGATGAAACATTAATTGTTGGAATAAGTCAAAGAACTAATCCAGCATCAATTGAAACTCTTGCTAAAAACTTGTTTTATAATTTTAAAACTAATTATAAAACTGTATTGGCATTTGATATTCCAAAGTTTAGAACATTTATGCATCTTGACACTATATTTACGCAAGTAGATTATGATAAATTTACAATTCATAATGATTGTTACCAAAGAATGCGTATTTTCAAAGTTGAAAGAGATCCAAATAAAAGTGGTAAATTAAGAGTTGAAGAACTAAATGAAAAGTTAGAAAAGGTGCTAGAAACTTACATAGGGAAAAAAATAACACTAATTCCTTGTGGCGGTCATGACAGTGTATCCGCAGACCGCGAACAGTGGAGTGATGGAAGTAATACAATAGCTATTGCTCCCGGTGAAGTAATTGCATATGAAAGAAATTATATAACAAATGAAGTATTACATTCATATGGTATTAAAGTTCATACAATACCTTCAAGCGAATTATCAAGAGGACGTGGAGGACCAAGATGTATGTGTATGCCATTAGAAAGAGAAAAGGTAGGTAAATAAAATGAATTTATACAAAAGAAACTTATTAACATTATTAGACTATACAGAAGAAGAAATAAATTATTTATTAGATTTAGCACAGGATTTTAAAAAGAAAAAACACGAAGGAATTGAAACACCTTATTTAAAGGGTAAAAATATTGTATTGTTGTTCGAAAAAGATTCTACAAGAACACGTTGCTCATTTGAAGTTGCGGCTTATGATTTAGGTATGCATGCAACATATCTAGGCCCAACAGGAAGTCAAATGGGTAAAAAAGAGAGCATTAAAGATACAGCGAGAGTTTTAGGCAGAATGTTTGATGGTATTGAATATCGCGGATTCAAACAAGAGACAGTTGAAGAACTTGCCAATTATGCTGGTGTACCAGTATGGAATGGTTTGACAGAAAAATATCATCCAACACAAATTCTTGCTGATTTGATGACTATTAAAGAACATAAAGGACATTTAAAAGGAATTAAAATGGCATACCTTGGTGATGCTAGATATAACATGGGCAATTCATTAATGATAGGAGCTAGTAAAATGGGACTTGATTTCCGTGCTGTGGCTCCACGTGAATTATGGCCTTCAGAGGATCTAGTTGCTAAATGTAATGAAGCATGTGCAATAAGTGGTGGTAAAGTTACATTGACAGAAAGTATTGATGAAGGTGTTAAAGATTGTGATGTTATTGTTACTGATGTATGGGTATCTATGGGTGAACCTGATAGCGTATGGGCTGAAAGAATTAAAATGTTGAAGCCATACCAAGTAAATCAAGAACTAATGAACAAAGCTAAAAAAGATGCCATCTTTTTACATTGTCTTCCATCATTCCATAACTTAGAAACCAAAGTAGGAATGGAAGTTTATGAAAAATTTGGTTTAAATGGACTTGAAGTAACAGAAGAAGTATTTGAAGGTAAGCAATCTGTTGTATTTGATGAAGCAGAAAATAGATTACATACAATTAAAGCAGTTGTTTATGCAACAATGGTGAAATAATGCGTGTCGTTATTGCTTTAGGAGGAAATGCTTTAGGAGATACTCCAGAAAAACAAAAAGAAATGGCTGCTTTAACTGCAAAGCAAATTTTACCAATAATTAAAGATGGATATGAAGTTATTATAACTCATGGTAATGGACCTCAAGTTGGTTTAATTAATCTTGCATTTGAAGAAGGAAATAAAGCAAATCAAAAAGTATACAAAATGCCTTTTAGTGAGTGTGGTGCTATGAGCCAAGGATATATTGGCTTTCATTTACAAAATGCTTTGCAAAATGAATTAAGAAAAGAGCATATTAATAAAAATGTCATTAGCATAATAACACAAGTTGAAGTAGACATCAACGATCCCGCTTTTCAAGCCCCAACAAAACCAATTGGCTCTTTTTATACTTTAGAAGAATCTAAAAAAATGCCTTATATTATGAAGGAAGACGCTGGACGTGGATATAGAAGAGTAATAGCATCCCCAAAACCTGTTAAAGTAATTGAAGAAGAAACAATAAAAAATATTGTTACAACAGGAACAATTGTTATCACTTGTGGTGGTGGCGGAATTCCAGTTATAAAAGAAAATGGCTCTTTAAAAGGAATTGATGCTGTTATCGATAAAGATTTTGCTTCAAGTAAACTTGCTAATGATATTGATAGTGATTATTTATTAATACTTACAGCTGTTCCAAATGCCATAATTAACTTCAATAAACCAACTGCTAAAATTATTAAAGAGGTTGATGTTAATCAAATGATAGAATACAATAATGAAGGTCATTTTCTTGCGGGAAGTATGAAACCAAAAGTAGAAGCAAGTATTGCTTTTGTAAAAGAAAAACAAGGAAGAATTGCCATTATTACTTCTATAGAAGATGCATATGATGCATTAAGAGGTAATAAAGGAACTATTATTACAAACAAGTAAGTATCAGGTAAGGAGCTAGTTATATGAAAAAAAGTATAATGAAAAAATATGCATCAACTGTTGTTAAAATTGGTGCAAATGTGAAAAAAGGACAATATGTTATTATAACAGCAAGTGTTAATCAAAGTGAATTTACTAAATATTTAGTTGAAGAATGTTACAAAGCTAAAGCAAGATATGTTAAGGTTAATTTCTTTTCTGATGATATTTCGAGATTGTCATATCAAAATGTTAAGTATGATACTTACATTGAAAACTCTAAATTAAGAGAACCAGAACTTGAAAGTTATTCAAAAATATTACCAGTAAATATTTACGTTGAAGATAGTGATCCAGATATATATAATGGAATAGATATGAGCGAATCATTGAAAGCTCGTCAAGAAAGATATCCAGTTCTTAAAAAGTATTATGATGCAATGGATAATAAATATCAATGGGTTATATGCGCTCTTCCTTCACTTGCTTGGGCTAAGAAAGTATTTCCAAATGATAGTCCAAAAGTAGCATATAAAAAATTAGAAGAAGCAATTTTAAATACTACAAGAATAGATAATAATGCGGTTAACAATTGGAAAGAACATGTTAAAACTTTACATGAAAAAGCCAATATTATGAATGAATATAATTTTGATTACTTAGAGTATTCATCAAGTAATGGTACATCATTAAAACTTCATTTAATGCCTAATCATTATTGGTTAAGTGCAGAAGAAAATACATTAGGTACAAATATTCCTTTTATTGCTAATATGCCAACAGAAGAAGTATTTACAATGCCAAAATATGATGGCGTTGATGGTGTAGTCGTTTCAACAAAACCTCTTTCACTACGTGGAAAACTTGTTGAAAACTTCAAAATTTATTTTGAAAAAGGTAAAGTAGTAAAAGTTGAAGCAGAAAAAGGACAAGAAGTATTAGAAGAACTGCTTAAAGATGATGAAGGTTCATCACATTTAGGTGAAGTTGCTTTAGTTCCTTATGATTCTCCAATTAATAAATCGGGTATATTATTTTATAATACATTATTTGATGAAAATGCAAGTTGCCATTTAGCACTTGGACAAGCATTTAAAAACAATATTCGTGATTATGAAAAATTGACAGATGAAGACTTTAAGAAAATGAATTATAATGATTCAATGAATCATGTAGATTTTATGGTAGGAAGTAAAGATCTAAATATTGTTGGTACAACATTTGATGGTAGAAAAATACAAGTATTTAAAAATGGCAATTGGAATATTTAATCATGAAGTGGTTTTTTGATTTATCATTCTTATTTATTGTTGGTGCGGTTGGTGGATATATAATGGAACTATTTTTTAGGCGTTTTGTCAGTGCTAAAAAATGGATTAATCCTGGATTCCTTACTGGACCTGTATTACCAATTTATGGCTTTGGAATAGTTGGAATGTATGTCATTTCCACATTCTTAGTTAAACTGCCAATTGAAAGTGTTGTATTAAAGGATATTATAATAGTATTAATTATTGGAGTGTTAATGACTTTAATTGAATTAATAACTGGTGAAATATTTATCATTGGAATGAATATTAAACTATGGGATTATAGTGATAGATGGGGTAACTTTAAAGGAATAATTTGTCCATTATTTTCATTAATTTGGGCAGGAATTGGTGCATTATATTTCTTCTTTGTTCATAAAGGTTTTGTAAAGATGGTTGAAGGTTTTAATCAATTTTCATATTCATTATATTTCTTAGGGCTTGCATTTGGTATATTATTTGTTGATGTGATATATTCATTTAACGTATCAAGTAAGATTTCTAAGATTGCCAAAGATTTACAAATTGTTGTTAAATATGAACATTTAAAAGAAAGTATTTCTAACCAAGTTAGAAGAGTAAAAGAAAAATCAAATTTCCTATTCCCATTTAAATCAAAAATATCTTTAAAGGATTCGATTAAGAATTATTTTGAAGAACAAAAATTAAAAAAAGAAAATAAAAATAAGAAGGTCTAATAGGTCTTTTTATTTTTAATATTAAATTTTAACAATATAAGTTGTTAAAAAATTACAATAAATATTAATAAACTAAAGTGTCTAAATTATTATCTACTTTTTTCAAACAGTTCTCATGTCATCTAAACTTCTTTTATACTTTTTTATATATAAGCGTATTCATTTGTGTTATAATAAAAGTATGAAGGATGGTTTTATGAAAATTTATTTAGTGTTAAAACGCATTATCAAGAAGCAAAAAAATATTTAAATCAAAAGTGAAAGGAGAAGATAAGCAAAAAAGAAAAGAGTGATGATAATATGTTTAATGATAATTAGTTCAATTATATTAGTGGGATGTAACAAAAATAATTATAAATGGAACAATGATGAAGCTATATATGTTACAATTAATAATGAATATGTTAATAATGTTGTTTTAAATATAGACCAAAACTTTAAATATTACAAGTATAAGAAAGTATATGTAGTTAATAAGGAAGTAAATAATGAAACTAATTATTTAAAATTACTTTTTATTGTTGACAATGGAATAGATGAATTTATTAATAAATTAAGAAAAGATAAAAGAATTCAATACTATGAAAAGTGCAAGGATTTACCTTATGAATCTATTGATAATAGATATTTTGAATATCCAAAAGATAATATAGAAGTAGGAGATAAATTAACTATTAAACTAATGGGCAATAGTGATATTTATATGGAAAAATTTTTATACGATTCATTTTATGTTATACCTAATGATTATGATAAAAATAAAAACTATAACAAAAATTATTTTTCTAAAATTGATAATATATTAGATGTAGAAAATAAAAATGGAAAACTATTAATTCGTTTAATCCATTCAGATTATTATGAATTAATTAGCACAATGGACATAATAGCCAGAAAAAAGAATGTACAATTTATAGATTTTGATTACATCGAAGTTGTTTCTCCTATATGGGAATTAGATAATAAAGATCTAGTTGATGTTGTGTTCAATGATAATAATTCTATAACTATTACTGCTTTAAAGCCTGGTGTAGTTAATATAAAATATGATGTAATAACATGTAATATAAATATACGAAGTAAATAATAAAACTGATTCAATATAAAGTTTCATATTTTAAAACGTCAAATGAAAACAAAATTGTAGTTTAAAAATAGAAATTTATAAATGATTATTGTGATTAAGTTTTGCTTTTAAAAAAGACTAGCATTTGCTAGTCTTTTTTATTTATCAATTTGTCATAATCATCTTTAATTATTATAATCATTAATTTTGCCATTTCTTCTGGTGATGTAAATTGGGTAACAATCCATTTAGTAACAAGTCCAAACATGCCTTCAAAAACATAATCAAACCTAAGCTTTGTTTCTATAGGCTCATTCTTAAACTTGTTAATTTGTTTTTTTATATAGTTTTTTAGTTTAATAAAATATCCAGAAAGACCAGAATCTAAAACAATAATACGATATAAATCAATTTCTTCTTTAACAAGAATACATGTTTCTTTAAATATATTGTATAACACTTCATAATGATTTAAAGAAGAAGTTAACATATCAATATTAACAATATTATTAATAAAATCTTCATGACTCTTTAAATTCTCTGTTAATATCTGATCGATTAAATCCTGTTTATCCACGTAATGTAAATAAAAAGTGTTTCTATTAATCATTGCTTTTTTTGTTATATCCATAACAGTAACTTTTGAATATCCTTTTTCTTCAACAAGTTCAAAAAAAGAATCTCTAATTAATTTTTTTGTTTTTTGAACTCTTAAATCAGTAGTTTTTATTTTTTCTTTTGTGAACATATAACCTCCAAAGCATTTTAAAACATTTGTATTTTAAACGACATATGTCGATAAATGCTCATTGAATGCCTATATTATATATGATAAAATAAAAAATGTCAAATAAAGTCAAAAGGAGAAAAAAGAAAATGAATAATTATGCAATTATAACTGATTTGACTTCAGATTTATGTAAAATATTTAGAACACAATATGATATTGATTATGTACAAATGAACATAAGCTATGACGATAAAGAATTACCTACAAGTTTAGATTGGGATAGTTATAGTCTAAAAGAATTATATGATACAATGAGAATGGGAAAAAGAATTAGAATAACTCAAGTTCCATATGATGCTTTTTTAAATAAGTTTAAATATTATTTAGGACAAGGAAAAGATGTATTATATATTTCCTGTTCATCAGCTTTATCAGGATCAATTAACATTGCTCGCACAGTTAAACAAGAATTAGAGGAAAGTTATCCAAATAATAAAATAGTGTTAGTCGATTCATTAATTAGTTGCTTAGGGCAAGGATTACTTGTGATAAAAGCTGCTAGTTTAAGAAATGAAGGTAAAACTATTAATGAAGTAAAAGAATACTTAGAGGCTAATAAATTAAAAGTAAATCAAGTTGCAACTGTTGAAAATCTTGAATATTTAAAAAGGGCGGGAAGAGTAAAAGCATCAAGTGCTTTCTTTGGTAATCTATTTGGTGTTAAACCAATAATAATATCTGATGTCATTGGTCAAAATTATGCTTTCAAAAAAGTTAAAGGAAGAGTTGCATCAATGAATTACTTAGTATAATTTATGCAAGAAAATCAAGATATTTTTCTTGAAAATTTAAAAAATTCATTGTATAATTAACATATAAAAGGAGTTAATTATGAATGTAAAAGAAGCAATACTTAAAAGAAGAAGTATAAGGAAATATCAAAATATTGAAGTTAGTGATGAACAAATTGAAGAATTATTACAAAGTGCAATGGCTGCACCTAGTGCTTGTAATAAAACACCATGGGAATTTTATGTCATAAAAAATAAAGAAATCCAAAAAGAAATTAAGTTAAGTTGCAAAAACTATAACTTTAATTCTCCATTATTAATTGTTGTGGGAGCTAATTTAGACTTAACAATTTCAAAAGAAAATAATGATTTTTGGATTCAAGACTGTTCTGCAGCTATTGAAAATATATTAATTGAAGCAGTAGAATTGGGCCTTGGAACATGTTGGTGTGGTATATATCCAAGAATTGATAGGGTAGAAACAATAAGGAAAATATTACATTTAACTGATAATATTGTTCCACTAGGATTACTTCATGTTGGTTATCCAGATGAAGAAAAAGAACCAAGAACTCAATATGAGACTAAAAAAGTGCATTACATAGAATAGATTTAGTTTAAATAAATAGGAAAATATCAATTAATAATAGAAGTGAAATTATATAAAAAATTCACTTCTTTTTTCTTTTTCATTAAAATAAAATTAAATGACTAGATAATTTACATGTTTTATGATATAATATGTAATTGGATAAGTAGGTGAAGCGTATGAACGAAATAACTAATTTACCTAATCATATTGCCATTATTATGGATGGTAATGGTAGATGGGCAAAAAAAAGAGGGCTTCCTCGTAATCTTGGACATAGGCAAGGCGTGCAAGCACTAATTAAAATGGCAAGATATTGTTCAGATATTGGCATTCATAACTTGACATTATATGCATTTTCTACAGAGAATTGGTCTAGACCTCAAAAAGAAGTAGACTACTTATTAAAACTAATTAAAGAAAACTTAAAAGGCATTGAAAAGAAATTAACAAAAAGACAAATAAAATTAAAAGTTATTGGTGAAAAAACACATTTAAATGAAGAATTAATTCAAACTATTAAAGATGTTGAAAACAATTCAAAGAATAATACTGGTATGATTTTAAACATTGCTTTTAATTATGGAAGTAAAGATGAAATTGTTCATGCATTTCAAAAGATGGCTCAAGATAAAGTTTTGTTTACTAAAGAAAATGTTAGTAAATATTTATATACAAGTGAATCAGGAGATGTTGATTTACTAATTCGTACAAGTGGAGAAATGCGTATAAGCAATTTCTTACTTTGGCAAAGTGCTTATAGCGAGTTTTATTTTACCGATACTTATTGGCCTGATTTTACACCAAAAGAAATGGATAAGGCTCTTCTTGCTTATACATCGCGTGATCGCCGTTTTGGAGGAATTAAAAATGAAAAATAAAAAGAATTTTATTATTAGAATTATTACAGGAATTTGTTTAATGGCAGTAATGATTCCATCAATTATAATAGGTGGTATATTTTATTTATGTGTAACAACATTTTTAACAACAATCGGTACTTATGAACTTATGAATATGTTCTATAAAAAGAATCCATGTTTAAAAGTAATGCGATTTATAATGCCAATATTTTCAGGATTAACTATGGTATCTTTTTATTTTGGGTGCAATAACAATGTATTAATGCTTCCATTACTATTGTTTGGTTTAGGCGTAGTTACATCAATGTTATTTGGATTATTAAAAGATGGTACTGAAGCTAGTGATATTATGAGTTGTATAACTAGTATTACTTATGCGGGATTATTACTATCTATGGCATTTAGTGTTGAATTTCTAAAACCAATTGGTTATAATGAAACGGAATCATCTTCATATTTTGGTAAGGTATTTATATTCCTTTATAGTAATGTAATATTTACTGATGTATTTGCTTACTTCTTTGGTAGTTTACTTGGTAAACATAAGTTATGCGAAAAAATTAGTCCAAAGAAAAGCGTTGAAGGAGCAATATTTGGGCTAGTACTTGGTGCAATGGTTGGTACAGTTTTAGGTTTAGTACTTGGAGTATTTCCATACCAAGATGCACAAAATAAAGTAGTACTAGTAATTTTAGTTTATTTGTTATCTTTAGTTATTTCTGCTACCAGTCAAATTGGAGATTTAGTAGCATCAAAATTAAAGAGAAGTTATGAAATTAAAGATTATGGTTTTATTTTTCCTGGCCATGGCGGCGTAATGGATCGCTTTGATAGTTTAATTATTTCTGGATCATTGCTATTCATTATTATGAACATTATTAGTAGATTTTAGTTTGCTTAAAAACACATAAATGAGCAAATAATAAATGGGGTGAGACAAATGAAAAATATTTATTTACTTGGTGCAACTGGTTCAATTGGTTTACAAACAATTGAAGTATTAAGAACATTAAAAAATAAGATTAGATTAGTAAGTTTTAGTTTTAATGAGAATATTATTAAAGCAGAAGAAATAATAAATGAGTTTCATCCTAAATTTGTATCATGTGGTAATGAAAAAATATATGAGGAATTAAAAAGTAAGTATCAAAATATTGAATTTGGTTATGGCAGTGAAGGCTTAAACAAGGTAGCTACATGTAAGTATTATGACGATGGAAAAGATATTGTCATAAATAGTGTTGTTGGAATGGTAGGACTCATCCCAACAATCGAAGCTATCAAATTAAAAAGAGAAATTCTTCTTGCTAATAAAGAAACATTAGTAGTTGGTGGAGAAATCATTACAAAACTTAAAAAGGAATATAATGTTAGAATTCTTCCCATTGATTCTGAACATAGTGCAATATTTCAGTGCTTAGAAGGTAGAAGAAAAAAAGAAGTTAAACGTCTAATTATAACAGCAAGTGGCGGAGCATTTCGTGACAAAACAAGAGAAGAATTAAAAAATGTTTCCGTAAATGACGCTTTAAGTCACCCTAACTGGAGAATGGGAAATAAGATTACAGTTGATTGTGCCACAATGGTAAATAAGGGATTAGAAGTAATTGAAGCTCATTATTTATTTGATATGCCTTATGAAAAAATTGATACAATTATTCATAAAGAGAGTATAGTTCATTCAATGGTTGAATATATTGATAACACAATCATTGCTCAAATGGGAAAACCTGATATGCGTATTCCAATACAGTATGCTCTAACTTTCCCAACAAAACAAAAGTTTGTTTTAGATAACTCCCTTTCTTTTAAAGAATATAATGAATTAACTTTTAAAGAAATGGATTTTGCAAGATATCCAATGCTTCTTTTTGCATATAAAGTAGGTAAAATGGGAGGCATTATGCCTACAGTTTATAATGCTAGCAATGAAGAAGCAGTTAAATTGTTTTTAAATGGTAAAATTAGTTTTTTAGAAATTGAAAATATCATTACTGAATATGTTAACTTTTATCAAAATATTGTTGAGTCAAGTAAAAACACAAATATTACTTTAGATGAAATATTAAAAGTTGATAAAGAAGTAAGATTAAATATACAAAAGAAATATAATGGAAAGGAATTATAATTATGATATTATCATTTGGAAGTGTGTTAATTGGAATTTTATCTTTTATATTTGCCTTAGCACTAATTATTCTAATACATGAAGGAGGTCATTTCTTTTTTGCAAGACGTGCAAATATACTATGCCGTGAATATGCATTTGGAATGGGACCGCAACTTGTGAAATTTAAAAAAGGTGAAACAACATATGCCTTAAATTTATTTCCAATAGGTGGGTATTGTGCTATTGCGGGGGAAACTGAAGAAGATGATCCACTAAAAGAATTAAAAGAAGTAAGATTAGTAATAGAAGATGGAATTATTAAAAAATTTATCATTGATGATAAAAACCATTTATTTGATGATTACCCGATGTATGAGATTGTTAAATACGATATATTTGATGAACAAGACACTGGTAACTTATATATGGTAGTAAAAGAAAATGAAGAAGAAGTGGAATATAAAGTTGATCCACAAGCAATGTATGTATTTACTAAACCATATAATGGTGAAATTGATAAAGAAAATCTTGAAAAGAAAAGAAATAAATATTCCAAAGAGTTTCAAATAGCACCACATAATAGAACATTAAATGCGAAAAGCAAAGGTGCCAGAGCGCTCGTTATGTTTGGTGGCCCCCTTATGAATTTCATATTAGCAATAGTTGTATTTTTCTTTGCGGGATTAATGAATGGATATAGCGATACATCAAAAACAAAATTAATAGTTAGTGAAGGAACAATTGCATACGTTGCCGGATTAAGAGATGGTGATACCATAACTGCTCTTGAAACGCCATCACTTGGTAAAAAAGAAACAAAAGAATGGAATGATATTTCTTCGTTCATGAGTGAATAT
Organism: uncultured Bacilli bacterium; assembly: GCA_934096585.1. GTDB lineage: Bacteria > Bacillota_I > Bacilli_A > ML615J-28 > CAG-698 > CAKOMG01. The sequence goes on along the minus strand of CAKOMG010000001.1, from coordinate 294,064 downwards.
AAAAAAGATACTTCAACTTTTGAAAAAATAACAATTTATTATAATAGTGATAACGTTGAAAAAACGACTTCAATTTATCCGCAAACAGTTATTTATTCGATTAGTTTGCTTCAAGATATTAACGATCAAACAAATGTAAGAGTTGGGGCTTTAAATACTTCTTCACCCGCATATGTTGGGGGACTTAGAGAAGGAGATATAATTAAAGCTATCAGCTATAAAGACGATGAAAACAAAATGACTGTAAAAACATGGAAAGATGTTTATAAAATCTTTTTAGAAAATGAAAAAGGAAAAGAAATGACTATTTATGCTTTACGTGGAGATGAACAAGTTGAAGCAGTAGTTGATCCTTATTCAAGAAATTTATTTAAGAGAACACAAAATGTGGATACAGCCGTTATAATACTTGGAATTTCTCCATCAGTTAAACACGGATTCTTCCATAGCATTGGTTATTCATTTACAGAATTATTTAATTCAATTAAAAAAATGATTTTCACTTTAGGCTATTTATTATTTAGTAGTGAAGTAGGAATTAAAGATCTAAGTGGTCCTGTGGGAATTTATACGATGACAAGTCAAGCAGCTCAAGGTGGTTTTGCAAATTTACTATATTGGATTGGATTTTTAAGTGTAAATGTAGGATTCTTAAATCTATTACCAATACCTGCACTTGATGGTGGAAGATTATTATTCGTTGGAATAGAAGCAGTAACAAAGAAAAAAGTAAGTGAAAAGGTTGAAACAATTTTAATTAATATTACAATGTTATTGTTATTTGGTTTAATTATTTTCGCTTCATATAACGATATATTAAGAGCAATAGGAGTAAAATAAAATGAAACAAAGTTTATTATTTGTGCCTACTTTGCGTGATATGCCAAAAGATGCAGAAATCGCAAGTCATAAAATTTTATTAAAAGGTGGATATATAAAGCAACATGCAGCAGGGGTATATACTTATATGCCTCTTGCTTATAGATCAATAAAAAAAATCGAAAACATTATACGCGAAGAATTAGATAAAATCGGATGTAGTGAGCTATTAATGCCAGCCCTTCAATCAAAAGATTTATGGGTTGAAAGTGGTAGATGGGATGCTTATGGTAAAGAATTAATGCGTTTGAAAGATCGTCATGATCGTGAATTCTGTCTAGGCCCAACTCATGAAGAAGTGATAACAGCAGTTGTAAGAGATAGTGTAAATAGTTATAAAAAACTTCCTCTTGCTTTATATCAAATTCAAACAAAATATCGTGATGAATTCCGTCCTCGCTTTGGTTTAATGAGAGGAAGAGAATTTATTATGAAGGATTTATATACATTCTCTACTTCTAAAGAAGATTTAGATGAATGGTATAATAAAATCAGACAAGCTTATATTAATATTTTTACAAGATGTGGATTACACTTTAGAATAGTTAATGCTTCAAGTGGTCAAATTGGAGGAAAGAGTAGTGAAGAATTCATGGCTCTATGTGAAGTTGGTGAAGATACAATTATTTATAGTGATAGTAGTGATTTTGCAAGTAACACAGAACTATGTGATTTAGCTGAAGGTGCTCCTTCACCTGATGGAAAAGGAACAATTAAACACGCTAAAGGAATTGAACTTGGCCATATATTTAAACTAGGAACTAAATATTCAGATCCAATGAACTTAATGTTTATTGATGTAGATAATAAAAAGAAACCTGTTATTATGGGCTGTTATGGAATCGGTGTAAGTCGTGTTTTAATGGCAGTACTTGAACAACATAATAATGATTTAAAAGTATTATGGCCAAATGAAATAGCTCCATTTCAAATTCATATCATCCCAACAGATAAAGTTGGAAGTGAGGGATATAATAAAGCAATAGAATTACATGACTATTTAGTTAATAAAGGATACGAAGTATTAATTGATGATAGAGGCGAATCGGCAGGAGTTAAATTTAATGATGCAGATTTAATTGGTTGTAAATATCGAATTATTGTTGGTAAAAAAATTGGCGATGGTCTTGTCGAAGTAAAAAATATGCAAGATGAAACAGTTAATGATTTACTATTTGAAGAAATTAAAAGTTTTAACTTTGACTAGGAGGATATATGATCAGAGGATTTAAGAATGTAAATGTATACGTTGAAGGATTAGGTATTGTTAAAAAGAGTATAGAAGTTAAAGATGGTAAAATCTTTAAAATCGCTGATAAAATTGAAAATGATCAAGATTTTATAACATTAGATGATGATAAAATTGTAGTTCCAGGATTCGTTGATAAACATGTACATGGTGCTAATAATTCTGATGGTATGTATCCAACATTAAAAGATGCAAGAAATATATCTAAAACTATTGCCTCTGAAGGTGTTACAAGTTATTTAATTACAACTATGACACAATCTATTGAGAATATTGATGCTGCTTTAAAAAATGCGAAAGAATTTATTGAACTTGATGAACATTGTGGTGCTAAAGCAATAGGCGTACATCTTGAAGGACCATTCATTTCCAAAAAATATAAAGGAGCTCAAATCGAAAGTTGCATTATTCCTTGTGATGTTAATACATTTAAACATTTCCAAGAAGTAAGTGGAAACCATATAAAAGAAGTAACACTTGCTTATGAAGAAAACGGAAAAGCATTAGTCAATTATTTAAGAGATACAAAAGTAGTAGCAAGTCTTGGACATACCGATGCAACTTGTGAACAATGTTTAGAAGCAATGAAAGAAGGCGCAACTTCATTTACACATACATATAATGCTATGAAAGGACTACATCACCGTGAAGCAGGAACTGTAGGAGCTGCTTTCCTTGCAGATGAAGCATATTGTGAAATGATTTGTGATTTAGTTCATTTACAAAAATACGCAATCCAAGTATTATATAAAACAAAAGGTAAAGATAAATTATGTGCGATAACTGATGGTATTGAAGCAAAGCATTTACCTGATGGAAAGTATCAATTAGGTGGACAACCAGTATATGTTAAAAATGGGGAAGCTAGATTAATTGATGGAACATTAGCCGGTTCAACATTATTAATGAATGTTGCTGTAAGAAATATCAAAAATGTTTTAGATATTTCTTTAGAAGATGCAGTAGATATAGCATCAAAAAATCCCGCAATGAATCTTGGTTTATATGATACAAAAGGAAGTATTAGAGAGGGTAAGGATGCAGACTTTGCTATTATCGACAAAGATGTTAATGTCTATATGACAGTTAGCGAAGGACAAATTGTATTCCAAAAATAAAAATGGATGAAAATAAGTTTATTGTAAAATTTGCCCAAACAAAAGAAGAAAAAGAACAATTATATAGAGTTCGTTATGATGAAATGATACGCTATTTTCATGAATTAAATAACGTTGAATCATCTGAAGAAATGGATTATACACCATATGATGATAAAGCTAAATCAATTATTGTTATTGATCAGAAAACGAATATGATTGTTGGTGGCTATCGCATAATGCTTTCAAGCGATTTAAGTGAAAATGAAAAATTCTTATGTGAAGAAGAATTTGATATAACTACTTTAAAAGAAAGCAATCAATTAATTGTGGAACTTAGTAGAGCATTTGTGAAAAAAGAATATCGCAATTCTAATGTATTATTATTGATTTGGAAATACATGTTTAATTATGTTTTATCCATTGGTGCAAGATACATTGTTGGTGATGTTAGCTTTACAAGTAGAAATCCAGAAGATAATAAGTATGCATTATCTGATATTTATTATCATTATGGAATTGATGATAGTTTAAATATTAAGTCAACTCAACCAAATTGTTCGATAAAACTTTTAGAAAAAGAAGAATTAGATCGAAATAAAGCTAAAGAACAACAACCTGCGTTAGTTAAAGCATATATTTTATTTGGAGCTAAATTTTCTAAAGAGTATTTTATTGACAATGATTTTTGTTCACTAGATATCTTTGTATTAGTAGATTCTTTAAATTATAACAAAAAATTTATTGATAGAATTCTTGATCGCAAATAAGACTTCAAAGTATTGTAAAAAACAAACTTTACTAAAAGTGAAGTATAAAAGTTACAAAGCAAAATCACAAATTAATAATAAATTTAAATTACTTTCATATAAGTTATGCATTAATTAATAGTAAAAATATCATACACGGAATGATTTATAAAATATTAAAAGGAATCATGTATATTAAAAATCATTATAAAGTGACTAAGTATTTATAAAATGCTTTGTTAATTGAATGTGATAACAAAAAGAACCTAAGAATTAATCTTAAGTTCTTTTTTTATTCATCAAAATGATGATGACCATTAATTAATATATCAACAATTCTTGTAACAATAAAATCAATTGCAACTCTATTATTTCCACCTTCTGGAATAATTAAATTGGCATAGCTTTTTGATGGTTCCACAAATAATCTATGCATTGGTCTAACTGTATCAAGATATTGCTTAATTACGGAATCAACGCTTCTACCTCTTTCTTCAGTATCTCGTTTTAATCTTCTAATAAATCTTATATCATCAGGCGTGTCCACAAACAACTTTATATCACACATATTCTTAATTTCTGGAATTGCTAGTGTTAAGATTCCTTCAATTATTACAATATTTGCGGGGGCAATTTTTTCTGTTGTTTTACTCCTATTGTGTTCAACGAAGTCATAAACTGGTTTATCAATAGCAATACCATTTTTTAAATCATTTAAGTGTTTTGTTAAAAGGGGAATATCATAAGCATCTGGATGGTCATAATTAATTTTTGTTCTTTCTTCAAAAGATAAATTATCTAATTTCTTATAATAATCATCAATTTTAATTAATGCAACTGTGCCATGTTTTGAGGTTTCTTTAAATACTTTTTTTGCTACTGTGGTTTTTCCGCTAGCTGTTCCTCCTGCGATTCCAATTATTATTGTTTCCATTGCTTACCTCCATTTTAAAGCTATAAAAATTATACTATTAACTTTATAAATAGTCAAGACAATATCATAAAATAGTGCAACTCTTTTCCTTTTCTTTACTTTTGGGACAATAAATGGTATAATAGATTAAAGGAGTAAATAATGGAAACTTTGAAATACTTTTTAAGTGCTTTTTTATGTATGGGCTTTATTTATTTTTTAATAATTAGAGCTATGAAAAATACTAACTATATGAGAAAAGCAATTTTTTCTTTAATAAGTGGAAGTGTTATTGCTTTAATATTTATTGGTGGTTTTATTTATGATTTATCTACTGATAATATTCCTTATCCTAATGGTAAATATGACATAACCTATTTTGCTTATTTAATAGCTAGCGTTATTTATACCTTATTATTTTTTGTGATATTTTTTATAAAAGCACACTCACGCAAACAAAAGTTTAAGATGGTCAAGAATAAAAAAGAAAAAGTTGTTCCAACGATTAAAGACAAAAAAGAATTTGTATATATTATATTTAAGTTAAATGATAATATTCTTTTAAATAAAGAAATTATAAATGATATTGACGCTTATAATTCATTAGTTATTAAGTTTCCTCATAATGAATTTTTTCATGATGAAATTGTAAAAAAATTCATCAAAGACAATAATTTAGATTGTAGTGATTACAAATTAATTGGTAAAGCTATAAAACATGATAAAAAAGATAATATATATTATTGTTATCAAATAAATTTAAATCAAAAGACCGCGTTTTTAAATGATTATTTAGAAATAAATTTAACAGATCTTGTCAATTTGAATTTAGAAGAAATGGATAAAAAAATTATATTCACATCAATTATTCAAAAAGATTTTGAAATAGAATTATAAAAAGGAGTAAAAATTATGGATACTGAAAAAAGAGAAGCACAAGGATTATCATTATCTGATTTATTATTTTTAGTGAAAAGAAATATTATAATGGTTATTATTGTAACAATGGTCTTTATAATAGTTGGAGCTGTATATGGATTTAAAATTAAAAAACCAACATACACAGCAACAACAACGGCCATTGTATATGTCGATACAAGTGCTGGTGGAAATAATCCGACTATGGCTAATAATTTTTCTTATGCAACTTATTTTACAAGTACATTTTCATCATTTATTAAATCTAATCCCGTATTAAGTGTAACAAGTGAAACATTAAAGGAAAAATATAGTTATAATAATATTACTCGCGATTATTTGAAATCTTGTGTTTCCGTTTCAACAGAAACTAATTCGCTTATCTTAACAATCAACGCTAAAGTTTCATCAAGAGATGATACTAAGGGAAGAGAAATGGCTCGTCACATTGCAAATACTGTAATTGATTCCGCAATTCAAGAAGCCAATAAATATAAATATGATGATAATGGTAATATCATTCTTGATAAAGATGGTAATCCGGAATATCAATATAAAGTACTTGCGGACAAACTAGTAGTTATGGAAAAGGTTGAAAGTAATCATGATGTAACTTATAGACGTGGTGCCCTAACAACAATTCTTATTTCTTTTTTAATAGGCTTAGTTTTATCTTTTATAATTATTTTAATAAAATATTTAACTGATGATACATTTACTTCAAAAGAATCATTTGAGGAAGTTACAGGAATTAATGTATTATCAATAATTGGAGAAGTGACTGCTTCAGGAGGAAACAAGTAATGAAGTTAAAAAATAATAAAATTGATAGACCAGAAACTATCGTATTTGGTAAACCTGGAAACTATGTTATTAAGGATGAATTTACAAGATTAAAAGATAATATATTATATTTTGCGGTTGATGGAACGTGTAAAGTTATTCAAATTGAATCTGCTATTGCGGGGGAAGCAAAAACAACAACAGTTTCCAATCTTGCAGTATGTTTAGGTGAAAACGGAAAGAAAGTTTGTTTAATAGATTTAGACTTTCGAAAAGCGAGGGTTCATCGTTTATTTAATATTGAGAATATTAATGGCCTTGCTGATTATATGATTGATAAAGTTTCTAAAAAGGAAATGATTAAAAAAACAGAGTATGAAAATGTGGATATAATTAATAGAGGATCCGAAATAAATAATGCGGCAGTCATTTTAACAAGCGAAAAGTTAAAAAAATTAATTTGTGAATTAAAAGAAGAATATGATTTTATTTTACTTGATTGCCCACCAGTTTTATTAATAAGCGACTTTATTCATATATCAAATTTGAGCGATGGAATTTTATTTGTTACTGCGTATGGTAGAACCAAGAAAAAGCAAGTATTAGATGCCATAAGCCAAATCAAAAAAAATAACATTCCAATTATTGGTGCAACTCTTACTTTCTTTGATCCAAATAAATCAAGTAATTATTCAGAATATAAATACTATAATCACTATACTTATCAAGAGAAGGAAAATAATGATTGATATACATAGTCATATAATTTATGATGTTGATGATGGAAGCTCTTCGATAGAAGCTTCCATTTCTCTAATCAAAAAAGAAATAGAAAACGGGGTAACTGATATAGTTTGTACGCCGCACTATCGTCAAAATATGTTCGAAACATCTCTTGAAAAAATCAAAGAAAATTTTTTAGAGTTAAAAAATCTTGTAAAGAATCTTGATGTAAATTTATATTTAGGTCAAGAGATATATGTTAAATCATATAATATATTAAAAGAACACTTACAAAAAGGAAGAGTATTAACAATAAATAATACTAAGTATTTACTTCTAGAGTTTTCATATACCTATGAAATTGATATTTCGGAAATAGTATATAACTTACAATTAAATGGCTATAAAGTTATCATTGCACATATTGAAAGATATGAGTATTTAGACATAGATAAAATTGTAGAAATAAAAAACATAGGGGCATTAATGCAAATAAATGCATCAAGTCTTATTGGAAAAAATGGATTAAAACTAAAAAGTAAATGTAAAAAATATTTAAAAAATAATGTTGTATCATTTGTAAGTAGTGATATTCATGAATCGCGAGAAAACTATATGATGAAGGCATTTAATTTTATAAAAAAGCATTATGGTTCGGAAATGGCCAATAGCCTTTTTATTGAAAATGCGAAAATACTTATTAATAAGAGGAAAGAAAATGAATAAATATGCTATTATACTTGCTGCTGGAAAAGGCACAAGAATGCATTCTGAGTTGCCAAAATGTGCTTATCCATTTTGCAATAAACCAATGATTAAATGGATTGTTGAAGGATGTAATAAAGCGGGAGTGCATGACATTGTTGCAGTAGTAGGGTTTAAAAAAGAACAAATTAAAGAAGTATTAGGTGATACAGTGAGTTACGCTATACAAGCTGAACAAAGAGGAACAGGAGATGCTGCAAAATGCACAAAAGAATACTTCAAAAATAAAGAAGGCTTATGTTTAGTATTTCCTGGTGATGTTCCATTAATTGATGAAGTAATTATAAATGAACTAATTGATACGCATATTAACTCACATAATGCCTTAACAATTGTATCTACCATTATGGATGATGCATCATATTATGGAAGAATATATCGTGAAAATGGTCAGGTAAAAAGAATAATAGAAGCTAAAGATTGTACACCTGAACAACTCAAAATTAATGAAATTAATAGTGGTTTATATTGTGTTGATCTTAAATTAATGTTTGAAGCCTTGGATAAAATTGAAGATCATAATAAGAGCCATGAATATTATTTTACCGATATCGTTAGTATTATTGGAAAGAATAATAAAGTTGATACCTTTGTGGTTAGGGAAGAAGATAGTTATAAACTTATTGGTATAAATGATGTAAATACATTAAAAAAAGCAGAAGATATATTTAGAACTAAACATCATATATAGGAAAAATTTAATTAATAAAAAAGCAATAAATAGTAATTAACTAATTATTGCTTTTTCTTATTATTTCTTTGTTTCGTATTGTTTATATCTGTTATATAAAATTTCATTGACATTGGCATTAACTATAATAAAATCATTGTATTCAACATTTATTACTTCGGCGTTTTCTTTTAAATCATTCATAATACTACCTTTTGTATAAGGAATAACAAATGTTTTGTTCAGACAATCTTTATATAACTCCTTTTGTATTAAAGAAGTTAGATCATCAATTCCTTCAAAAGTTTTTGCACTAATTCTAATGGCTTTATCAAATGTTGGGGGAATATAGAAGTAATCCTTTACTTTATCGATTTTATTAAATACATAAATAATTGGAATATCTTTCACACCAAGTTCCTTTATTACATTATTTGTTGTTTCGATTTGGGTAAGATATTGTTCATTAGAACTATCAACAACGTGTAGAAGCAAATCAGCTTCTTTAATTTCTTCTAAAGTAGATTTGAATGCTTCAACGAGTTGATGTGGAAGTTTATTCACAAATCCAACAGTATCAGTAATTAAAAAAGTACGATTATTTTCTAACTTTATTTTTCTAGTTGCTGTTTCAAGAGTTGCAAATAACATATCTTTTTCCATTACTTCTTTTTTTACATCGGTTGATTTTTGTAGTAAGGCGTTTAGTGTTGTCGATTTACCACTATTAGTATAACCAATTAAACAAACTGTTTTCATATTGTTTTCTTTACGGCTTTGTCTTTGTACCTGTCTATTAGTAATAAGTTCATTTAATTCTCTTTTTAATAAACTAATTCTATCACCAATGTTTCGTCTGTCAATTTCTAGTTGAGTTTCACCTTTTCCCTTACCATGTGCAGCTCCACCTGCTCCCCTTTGCCTTGAAAAACCACTTCTAAGACCAGATAATCTTGGCATCATGTAACGCAAAGATGCAATATCAACTTGTAATGTTGCTTCCCTTGTTTTAGCACGACGCTTAAATATTTCTAAGATAATATAAGTTCTATCAAATACTAAAACGTCCAAAATTTCTTGTAATGCACTAATCTGAGCAGGGCTTAACTCATCATTACAAATGACAACATCAATGTCTTTAGCTAGAATTGCGGTTTTAATTTCTTCTATTTTTCCCTTCCCAACATATGTTTTCGTATTTTCTTCTTGAAGATTTTGGGTAACTTCATCAAGAATTTCTATTTCACATGCTTCACATAATTCTTTTAATTCAATCATTTCTGTTTCAAATGATTGGTTATTTATGTTTACACCTACTATTAATCCTTTTTCCATAGTAACTCCTTTCATATTTTATTTAAACTAAAAAAATATTTAAAGTGCTCATTTTTATCACCTCATTTACTTAATAAATAGTATATCACAAAAATCATTAAAATAAAAGTATATACCAATATTTAACTTTAAATCATTCGTATTATTCGAATGTTTAATTAATCATTAAATAAGTTATAATTGATTTAAAAGAGAATTTTAGGGCAAAAAACCAAAAAATAAAAGATGAAAAAATTATAATTATTTTCTTCTTTATTTTTTTGGAAAAATAAGTTATAATAAAAAAAAGAAGGAGTAAATTAATGGCTAAAAAGAGAAAAAAGAAAAGTAATGGTATAAAAACTTTATTTGTTATAATTGCTATATTAGTAATCATTGGTGTATTAGGATTTTTAGGTTTTAAAAGTTATAAAGAATTAGAGGGTATCAAAGAGGTATATGATTCAATTGACATCAAGCTTCCAAGCACAACATCAAATGATTTGACTCTCCCAACAAAATTAAACGAAGATATAAAAATTGTATGGGAATCTAGTAATAAAAATGTTATTTCAACAACAGGAAAAGTAACACAACCCGATTTTGAAGAAGGAAGCGTTGATGTTATATTAACAGGTAAAGTCGAAATTACATTCCATGAAGTTTTAAGTAGTACATTATCAAAATTTGTATTAACAAATATTAAAGATTTTGTATATACAGTAAAAGTAGAAGCAGGCAAAGCCACTCCAAGTATCAAAGTACAAAAAGTATATGATCGCTTATCGATGATAGAAGAGACATATGATTCAATAAATTTACCAGACAAAGCATGTTTTGATGATATCAATATTACATGGATTAGTTTAAATCCTAGTATTATCACAAATGATGGTCAAGTAACAACACCATCATCAGATTCTATTATTACTTTAGTTGCAACGATCTCTTGTGAAGATTATAGTAGGGATAAGGAATTTAAAATTGTTATTTTATCAAGCGAAAAGTTAATAAATGTAGTGAATGATAATTTTGATGATCAAGCCCCTACTTCCACATACAAAACGATAACAAGCACAAATGGTGTCGTATATAATAATGCTAGAATTATTGAGGAAAGTGAAGAAACTAGAAGTGATGAAACAGATGATTTAAATAAAACAACACCATCATATATTAAACTTCGCAATAAAGATGATTCAAATGGTGAAACATTAGATGATAATAATATCGGAAGTTTTATAATTGAAAATATTGAAAATCCCAAATTATTTAAATTTGATTATTTATTTAGTGGAACGCAAGCTAAAGAAGATTCCAAACTTGTTATAATATTTATTAATTTACTTACAAATGAAGAGACGAAAGAAGAAATTATAGTAAAACATGTAAGTGAATATACACATTATGAAAAAGACTTAACAAGTTATGAAAAGATAACAATTAAAGTTAAACATATTGATACTTGGAAAACTGATACATTTATAAATATCGATAATGTCAGTGTTGATAAAGGAATTACAATGGAAATGGTTAAGGAAGCAATCCTAAACAATTTCCCAACAACTCTTTCAAATTCTATCGTTTTACCATTTACTTCTATTTATGGAGGTAGTGTAGTTTGGGAAAGTTCTTCAACTTCTTTCACAAATTATGGAAGTGTAGAAAAAAAGGACGATGCACAAAAAGTAACATTAACAGGTAACATTAATTATTTAGGAATGAAAGCAACAATAACAATTGAAATAACAATTAAAGGAAGAGTAAATTTACAAGCTTTAGAAATTTATTTTATGGATATTGGTAAATACGGAGCTGGAGATTGTGGCGAGAGTACATATATTAAGTATGGAGATATTGATATAATTGTGGATGCGGGAGATAATTTTACCGATAGCAAAAAAGCCATTAATGAAGTTATCAATAAGCATTTAGAAGATGGAATAATTGATTATGTCATTGCAACACACCCTGATGGTGATCATATTGGTGGAATGGCAAGTTTATTCGATACTTACACAATCAAAAATTTAATCAAATTTGAAGGTGGTTATAGTACTAAAAAATATGAAAATATGAAAAGAGCCTTTCAAGAAGAAAAATGTAATGTATATCAAATTAAATCAGATATTATTGATCAAAATAAACAAGATAGATTTATAGAGTTATCAAATGATGTTTATATTAGTTTTGTTAATACAAAATATTATGATAATTCAGAATCAAATGGTAAAAGTATTGTTTTCACAATCTATGCATATGGTAAAAAAGTCTTAATGACAGGGGACGCTGATAATGCGACTGGACATACTGATATGGAAAAGAACTATCAAGATAGTGTTGGTAATATTGATATTTTAAAAGTTGTGCATCATGGAACTGCTAATGGTACATCAAGTGACTTTTTAAAAACTGTAGATCCTGAAGTTGCCATTATTTGTAATGGAAACTATTTAGGTAACAAACATGGTCATCCAACACCAACTGCCATTAAAAACTTATATTCATATGATGCTAATATGAAAGTATATTGTATAACAGGTGGTGGAACAGTCGATGGAGTTAGTAATACCAAAACTTTAACATATAAATGTTCAAGTGAAGATCGCTTTAATCAAAGAAATGGAACAATTAGTTTATTTATTGATAATGGTGGATATACTATTGAATCAGAGTATTTTAATAGTAATATTATAGAACTTAAAGATACATATTATTACAAAGGCATTAAAGATAGTGGATTGTTTGATTTAATAAAATAGGAGGTACCAAATGACTTTTGATTTAATTGATAAACAGATAAAGGATTTTTACATTAATACTTTTAAATGGATGTTTATTGTTAGTTTAATACTAGTGCCCATTATTTTTGGGTTATGTTTTGTATCTTCATATTTGATCATTGCTTTGATTGTTGATATTATAGTTTCTATTGTTAGCTTAGTGTTTTTTATTAAAAATAAGAGAATATATAATCAAAAAATTCAAGTTTTAGCTTATGAATTCAATTTGTTAGATAATGGTAAAATAAAGGGAACATTAAAAAGAAACAATTTACAATACGGATTTGTTAGAGTTGGATTTTTCTTTCCGTTTAGATTTGTTTATAAAAAATGTTTAGTCATATATCAAAATATTGAAATATATAAGGAAATGAAATATAGAGACTATGTTGAAAAGAGCAATTTAATAATTATTCAAAACACTAAAACAATAAATGAAATATTTAAACTTATAGTTAATAAATAGGGATGAGATTATTTAATCTCATCTTTTTTATATAAAAAACAAGCAAATAAAAAAGTCATAAACATATAATTAAAGAGAGAGGATAAAAAATGTATAACGATTTATTACATAAGGAAGTTGTTAAAAAAATAGAAAATTATCGTAACGATTTATCATATGTAACCTTAGGGACAGAAACATTATTGCTTGCCTTATTAGATATAGAAGATTCCCTAACTTGTTTAATTCTTAATGAACTAGGTGTCTATAAGAATGATATTTTAGATATTATTAATAATTCAATTTATATAAGAGATGGATCTTTATATACTCATGCTTTAAAAAATATTTTTAAAAGAGCAGAAGAACTAGCAAATGAAAAAGATTTTGTTTATGATGAAGCTTATTTATATAGTTTGTTAGAAAATGAAAATACAGTGGCAATGGATATATTAAATCACTTTCATATTGAAGGGAAAAATATTATTGAAGAATTAGAACACGCTTTAAAAGTTTTAGAAGAAGATAATGCAATATTAATTAATTTAACTAAAAAAGCAAAGAATAAAGAATTAAATAAATTTATTGGAAGAACTAATTACATTGATAGTGTTGATACAGTTTTAAATAAAAAACAAAAAAATAATTGTATGTTAATAGGACCTGCGGGAGTCGGGAAGAGTGGAATAGTTGAAGGTTTAGCTGAATATTATTGGCATGAACATCCCTACTTAACTATCTATCAACTCGATATTGGAAGTTTAATAGCGGGGACGAGGTACAGGGGTGATTTAGAAGAGAAGTTAATGGATGTTTTAGAATCAATTAAAGGTAAAGATAATATTTTATTTATTGATGAAATTCATAATATTTTAAATAATTCTAATAATGAAAATTCTATAGATATTGGTAATCTACTTAAACCTTATCTTGCGCGTTCACTCATTAAATGTATCGGGGCTACAACTGTTGATGAATATCATAAAACAATTGCGAAAGATAAAGCCTTAGCCAGAAGATTTAAAAACATATATGTTTTTGAACCAAATTATTTAGAAACTAAAGAAATACTGATGGGAATAAAAAAAGATTTTGAAGATTTCTATCAAGTGCGATATTCAAAAGATATAATCGATAAAATAATTCAAGCATCATCATATTTAACATCTTTAAATAATCCCGATAAAGCCATTGATGTAATGGATGAATGTGGTATTTATGCCAAAAAGAATGGATATACAATTATATCTTTTGGGATTGTTAAAGAAGTTATATTTAATAGTTTAGGTTTAAATATTAAAAAATGTTTAGAAAAAGTTAAAAAAACAAGTAGTGATATAAAACAAAGTTTGCATGAATACTTTAATTTTTGTTCTTCAAAATATATAATGTTTAAAGAAACGTTTGATACAGATTATTACATTAATCAATTTCAAGAAATTTTAAATATTGATAACTCTAGTGTTTTAGTAATTGATGCTAATGATTATAATAGTGAGCACTTAATTTCTACTCTTCTTGGGGCTTCACCTGGATATGTTGGATATGAAGATGGCGGAATTCTTTCAAAACAAATTCTTGAACATAATATAAATATTATTGTTTTTAGAAATTATTCTAAAGGTGATTTTTTAGATAAAAAAATTATTTCCAAACTTTTTAGTTTTGGTTTGATAAAAGATTATAGAGGAAGAAACTTAAATTTTAAGAATTCAATCGTTTTACTTGAGCCTATAAAAATGAATAAAATAGGATTTTAAAAATTGACTTATTTCTTTAACTAGCGTATAATATAAAAAGTAAGAGGAAATAATAATGAACGTAGAATTAATTGAAAAAGGAAAATTTTACTATAATTACTTAATTAAAACGACAAGTGGAATGTATGATTTATTAAGTGATGAATTTAAAACAGAAATTTATGAAAATAAAAAAGAAATGTATTTAGTCGATATTAATGTTGCTATTCAAGCAACTCTATTAAAAATGTCTTATATAGATGGCGAGTTTAATGAAAAAGAATTAGAGTATATAGATTCTATTACAGAAGGCAATTACAAATTAGAAACTTTTTTAGGGGAATATTTAAAAGAAAGTGGCTTAAATTTATTTAATCTTAAGATGTTAATGGATTTATCTTATTCATTAATTGATAATGTTTTTGGTATAGTAGACACATTTTTAGAAGCTGCAAAAAGTCGCTTTTTATATGCTTTTAATATTGTTAATATGTGCACAAGAAAGAATTATGAAAAAATAATGCTTGACTGTATGTATAGTATTAGTTCGTATTTATCGGTTATTGATGAAGAAACTGATGAATATGAAAAAAGAAGAATAGAAGAAATCATAAAAGATAATTTTATTTTAGAACAAGGGATTACTGTTGAAGATAATAAAATTGAAATGAAAAGTGATGATAGTTATAAGGTCAGCGGTATTAATCAGGATTCAGATCATTTAGTTTTCTATGGTATCGATATTAATAAAGCAATTGTATATATCGAAACTAATTCTTCATCAGGTACAGGTTTCTTTATAAATAATAGTGGTGTTATTTTAACTTGTTATCATGTAATACAAAATGCCACTAAGATTAATGTTATCGTCGCAACGAAAGAAGGAAAGAAGTCATATCAAGCGAGTGTCAAAAAGTATAGTGAAAATGATGATTATGCATTACTAGAAGTTGATTATAAAGATTCCTATTATTTAGCACTAGAAACAAATTATGAAAATATTAAACATAATGAAATTTGTATAGTTGGCTATCCTTATGGTAAAAGTATAACTGATGATATTAATTGTTTAGAACTTAGTCTAACTAGAGGATTTGTTTCCTCAAAACAAATTATGAATAATAAAGAGATGTATTTTTTAGATGCTAATGCTTTTCATGGGAATAGTGGTGGACCTGTATTTGATGTTTCATCAAAGAAAGTTATAGGAATATTAATTGGAGCAATTAACCCAAGTGACAAAATGGTTTATATGTATGATTTACAAAAAGTATTAAAATAATAATTGACAATAGATGCTTGTTTTGTTAATGAATAAAATAAACGGATTGGTTTAACCAATCCTTTTTTTAACTTTTAAAACAAAATGATAAAAATTCTTTATAAATTTATGAAAAAGTGATATAATGTGTTATATAGTTTTAGATATCAAGAGGAGGAGTAAAAAAATGGCTAATGAATTTAAAAATAGAATTAGACTAGCAAAAGATAATGATCATTTATTAGACATTTTTACAGATGATTATTATCTAGAACTTGGTACAATTGAATATGATGTAATTTCTAATTTATTAAAAGGAAAGTTAGTAGAATATACACATATTGCATATTATGACATTATGAAACGTGGAATTGGAGCCATGGAATCAAATAGTAAAGAAATGCAATATAAATTACCATTTATGCATTTTAATAATATTGTTAATAAAAATAAAGCTAATATCTTAGTCATTACTTATGGATTACTACTTCAAAGAAAAGGATATAAAGAATCATTTGTTCCTATGATCTTAATACCTGTTAAAATGTATATAGAAAATGATACAATTTATTTTCAAATGATTAGTAAACCAATGGAGAATCCTTACATTAAACATGAAAGGCAAGATTTTAGAAATGAACTTTATAATAAAGAAAAAATGGATGATATTTATTTGATGGACCGTTATGTAATGAATTTTGTTAAACATCAAACATCTAACGTTCGTTTAGAAAACTATTTAACATTCGTTAAGACGGAACAACCAGAAGTGCAAATCCATCACGAAATGTTTAAATTGGATAATGCTTATGGAGCAACACTTACTGAGAAATATGCAATTGAAGGAAGAAGTGCCAATTATAATATTACAGCTCTTGATCAAAATCAAAGAAATGCGGTTGCAATAGCATCAAAAGGAAATTCATTCGCAATTACTGGTTACGAAGGTACTGGTAAAACAACTACACTTATTAATATAGCTAGTGATGCCATTAAAAATGGAAAAAGAGTATTATATATTTCCAATAATGATTCAACACTGGATAAAGTTTATGAAACATTTAAAGAAAAAAAATTAGATTCATTTGTTACTTCTTTCTCTAAACCATTTTTTATGATTAATGAAAAGAATCACGAAAATAAAAGAGGCCAAGTATTAGATTATGTTTTAAAGAATGAATTAAGTGATCACTACCAAGAAATTGAGAGATATGAAAATAAACTAAGTTCAAAGATTTGTAATACTCCTTTAATTGAAATTATGAATGAATTAATTTTAACACCTAAACCTCAAAGTTTGTTTAGTGATAAAATCATGAAAGATTCTTATGACTTATACAAATATGAAATTCATGAGATTATTCATGCCTTGAAAGTAATTGATGAAAAAATGGCTAAAATAGGATCATTTAAAGATTCCCATTTTGTAAATATTCCTATAACTCATCAAATTACAGACATTAATCAACCAATGCATTTGATTCAAAACATTTATGTCAACTATAGTATTTTACAAAAGGAACGAGTTGCTTTAGAACAAGAATTTGGTATTGCGGATATCGTTAATTATGCACGATTCAAGAACTTGATAACATATTATACAAAATTAAATAAAAAAAGGATTCCTTCATCATGGTATAATGAATATTTAGATGGAAGAACAACTAAAGAAGCATTTAAAAACTTCAATGAAGCAAAAAAAGTATTTGTAAAGTTGAAAGGTGAAATTGAGCATTACCAAAATACTTTAAAGGAAATTAAAAGCATTTATAACATTAATAAGAGCAAATTTAATGTGGAAAAAGCAATAAATGATATTACATCAAATTTATTTAAAAAAGAAGATGTAAAAACAGTAGATGCAGTATTAAGAGATTATGTGAAAATATTTGATGAAACTAAAAAAGCTAAAGAGTTATCAAATAGTTTAGAATCAATATTTGGGAAAATGAAAGCAAAACTAGGCTATTCACTTTTGCTTAATGATACTGAATTAATAGAAGAAGTTAATGATTATATTAATGTCCTTTCTAAAGGCTATTTTTCCAAAACATGGCTAGACTTTTCTAAGAGTGAAGGCATTTTAAATAAAATGATAATGATAGAAACCACACTTGATCAATATGAGGAAAGTGTTAATGTTTATACAAAATATTTTGATTCTTTACTTTCCCTTGATAACAATATTAAAACATTAGAAACAAAGAATCATGATCAAAATAGTAAGTTTAAACACATTTTAATTTCTAAATTACTTCCTCATTTATACTACATTAGAAAAAATAATTTAAAAATTTCACAACTTAAAAAAGATTATAAAGACTTAACTTATTCAGAATACAAATATAAAGTTCATGTTTCTGATGTTTATAAAGAATTTATTGTTAAACATAATAAAATAGCAAACGAAAAAGTTAGAAATCAAGTTGACAAAGCTTTGCAAGATCTAAGAAGTAGTGGTATTGTTGATATACTTGAAATTATAAAAAATTATCAAAATACATTAGATAGTATTAATGGTTTGTATAAGTATTTTTTAGATTATAAATTAGTAAATAGTACAGATTGCATTATTGAAAAGATGGAAGCCATTAGACTTACACATAACTATATGGCTAAAGTTAGTGATTGGCAAAAAGCAATGAGCGAATTTTTAATGATTCCTCAAAAGCAAATTTTATTTAATACTTATTTATACTTTGAACAAAAAGAACGTGAACTTAATAATGTAAAAATGAGTATTAATAATAATAAGAGTTATAAGTTTTTATTTGAAGCTTTATTCCAAGGTGAAAATACAAAACCTACTGAAATCTTAAACTTGATTAATGACTTTGATATCTATTTAACTTTATTTAATAAGCCTAGTAGTTTAGTTCAAAGTTTTGATGCTAAAATAGATAAAGATATTCTTGATCACATCTCTTCATCAAATGAAATAATCAATGATATTAATGATAACTTTTTAGGATATATCAAATTATTTAAAGATAGCGTTAGTAAATATTATTATGATGATTTAACTACAGTTATTGCTAATTTTAAAACATTACTAGAATCACGTGAGGAATTAAGATTATATTTAGATATTTCTAATAAAATGAAAATTATTCTTAAATATAAACTTAATGATTTAAATAATTACATTATTGCAAACGATAAAGAAAGAGTTACAAATCGTTTTAAATATTCATATTATAACCATGTTTATAATGAGTATGTAAATAGTAATCCAGAGTTCTTAAGTGTTCAAGAGTATAATAAATCACTAGAAAAAATAACTCATTTAGAAAATGATTTAATTGATAGTAATATTGAAATATTAAAAATTAGTAATAGTCACCATTGTAAAACTGGTAAAGCTAAGAATATGAATTATAATCAATATATTATCAATAATAGTGGTAGTAAATTATTATTTTTAAGTGATACGAATATTGTCAATTTATTCCTTGATATGACATTATTTGATTTGGTATTAATAGATGATGCTCAATTACTTAATGCCAATGAATATCACAAAGCTATTAAGTGCCAACAAGTAATAATTGCGGGAACGGAACAATTGCAAACATCAATTTCTAACAGCTTAATATCAAGAATTAGACATAATGCTATTATGCCATTTAAATATCGTTATACTAGAACCCCTTTAACATTGCTTATGAAAATGAAAAATATTAAAGGAAGATTTTATAGTGATATTAATAAAAACAAAGGTGTAAGTATATGTAAAGATAATTATAATTCTTTAATTGCCAAATTAATTAAAAGAAATAGTGAAGCAAAAATTAATTTCTTTACTTCTAGTATTGCCAAAGCTCACAATATTTATCAAGTTATTGGTAATATTCTTTATGATAAAGGGCTTAGTGCCAATGAAATATCAAAATATTTTGAAGATAAATTAAATATTTGTGATTTGAAGTTAGGATATAGCATTGAAGCAGATTATAATATTTTAGATTTAAGTACTTATCATGATGTAAATGATGAATATATAAGTTATAATATGGCTGATTTACTTATTTCTTGCGGTAGTGAACTAATAATATTAGATAGTAAAAATTTACTAAATAAGAGCGATAAAAATAAAAAGTTCGTTGAACTAATCATAAATATTATTGAAGAAGAACCTAAGGAATTAACTTATCTTCCTCAAACTTTACAAGACAAGATTAGTAAAACATTACGTAGGTCACAAATTAAAACTCTGGGATCTTATTATCCATTAAGTTTAGTTTTAGAGTATGATAATAAATATTATGGTTTAATGATTATTGAAAATCCTGAATGTACAGAGTTTACAATAATAAATGAATATCGTGAGTTTAAATCTAATGACTTCCCTATTAGTGTTGTATGGCTTAGTGATCTTGTGGATGACTTTGGTAAAGCAATGCAAAAAGTTGTTAAGGAGATTACTCTATGATTAAACGGGGAACGAAAAAAGAGTTTAATGAACTTATTAGTTTTATAAAAGAGAATTCTCATAGTTATAATAAGATTCGTTTGAAATTAAATGATTTTTCAACGAATGATGGTGATTTGAATCAAAAGAATAATATGGGTAGATCTCTACTACATATAGCTATAAAACTAAAAGATAAAAAGCTGTTACAAATGCTTATTAATGCGGGTGTATTTATAGATCTTGCGGATAGTATGGGGCATACGCCTTTGCATTATGCGGTTATGATGAATCGTTTAGATTTAGTGAAAGTACTTGTTGAAAAAGGTGCAGATTTAAATATGGGTGGAGAAATGGAAGCTACCCCCTTACATTTAGCTGTTTCGATTGGTGCACTGCCAATAATTAAATACTTAATAGAAAAGGGTGCTGATTATAATCAAGTTGATGAAAATAATTTATCACCAATTGATTATGCACTTGATGAGCAAAATAAAGAAATTTTAAATTATTTTCTTGATAAGAATTTTATTACTACAGAGAAAATAGAAGACAAGAAAATAAAAGGAGGAATTTTAATTGACTGAAAATTTAAAAAAGTTTATTGAAATGATAAGAAACTATACTAATAACTTTAGTACTTTAGGTATTATATTTTTAGCAGTAGATATTTTGTTATGTATTGCTTTAGTTGTTATCATTTTTAAATATTTGAAAGTAAAATTTAAGATTAGAAAAGTTATCGTATTTTTATTTATTGTATTAGTATTATTTGGTCTAAGTTATTATTTAGATTTTAAAATTACATTTGGGTTACTTAGGGTTTTAGCGTTTTGGTTTGTTGGGGTACTGGTTATTGTGTATTCACAAGAAATCAAGCATTCATTGGAAATTGGACTACATTCTAACTCAAGTGGTAGTGTTTATAATAGTGAAGAAGAAAAGATGCAAGTTGTTAATGTGATTGTTAATTCAGCTGCTTACTTATCAGAAAGAAGAATTGGTGCTTTAATTTCTATTGAAAGAAATGATAACTTAGATGCATTTATTGATAAGGCTATTTATATTAAAGGTAATATTACAGAAGAACTTCTTACATCATTATTCTTTGTTGGTTCAGCAACTCATGATGGTGCTGTTATCATTAGAAAGAATTATATTATGTGTGCTGGTGCTTATTTACCTTCTACAGAGCGTTATGATGTTCCAAAGTCTCTTGGTACAAGACATCGTGCTGCGATTGGTTTAAGTGAAAGATATGATGCTGTTACTGTTGTTGTATCAGAAGAAACAGGTAAAATATCAATTACAGTTGATGGTATTATTCAACAAGACTTGACAAAAGATCGTTTAAGAGAGTTGTTAGCACAATATTTATTGACAAAGTAAAATCCCATTTTTTGGGATTTTTATTTTAATCCTTTTGAGAAATTCTTACTTGTCCTGTTATTATTTTATGAACAAGTAGAGGTTTAATAGTTTAATGCTTTCTTTTTGTAATTATGATTATAAAGGAATGAAATATATGAATGCCAAGCTTGTTAGAACTGCTAATTGTAGTAATGGGGATTGTTGCGACTATGTTATATGTCATAATGAATATAAAATTTAGTGTTAAATCACTAAAAAATGAGCGAGTTTTATAATATACGCCACTTTTATGAGGATATAAAATATTTAATAAATATTAAAGCTAATTAAAAATATAATTGTAATTTTTATAATGACTATAAAACGCACTTAAATAATAGCAATTTATTTTTATCAATTTTTTAATAAAATATCGATAAAAATAGATAAATGTCACAATATGATACAAAAAAATAAGTATTTAAAATCTTTCTTGAAACCATGAAAATAATGTGTTATACTAGGTTAAAAGGAGGTTTTGAATGGAAAATATTTATATTGCATTGGTATCAATAATATTTGTACTTATTTTGATGAATGTCATTTTAAATAAAAGATTTGCAATTATTTCTAGCATACTATACGCAATTTATGGCTTGTTCTTTTGTATTAAATTTTTTGATAATGCTTATTATTTATCAATAACAAAAGACTTTGAAAACATCGAAGAATATACTATTATAATTGGTGGGGTCATAGTTATAATAGCACTAATTGAATTTATTGTGGGATGTTTTAAGAAAAATAAAAAAGAACAAACTACACAAACTACTACACCTGAAATAATCATAGAAAACAAAAATGACGATAATGAATTAAATAATTTATTAGTGTTCTTAGAATTATTCGGAGAACCACTTGCTTGTTTCTATGATAATCATTATATTATAAATAGCCAAATGATGAAAATACTTAATGTTAATAATTTTAGTTTAGAACGAAATGAATTCTATTCATGCATTAATAAAGAAGATATGATATCATTCACAAACAAAGATTATAATACATTTAGAATAAACAATAATAATGAATCCATTTGGTTTGAAGAAAAAACTTTTATTATAAGTGATAAAGAATATCGTTTAGTTAACAAAATGAGAAGCATACAAGAAACTAAATTAAATATTCATTCATTTAAAGAAATGAATAGCCATTTAAAAGAAATAAAAGGATATTACGCATTAGTAAATATAAGTATTATCAATACCAAAGATATTATTTCTTTTTATGGTAAAGATTTTTGTGATATTGTTATTAACAAGTATTTAAAAAATATTTATAATCTAGAATATTTCGATCAAACAAAATTATATTATGTTGATAAAAGCCAATATATATTATTAATCGATAATAAAATAGAATATGAAATATTATTAGGTGAACTTGATAACAATGATTCATTATTAGTCAGTCAATCAATTAGTCTTGCTAATAACATTATCAAGGTTAATGCAAAACTAGGGCTTGTTCAAAAAGAGGAACAAAGTATTAATGAAATTATTGAACAATCATTTAATATGGTTAATCTTGCTAAAGAAAAAGACTATCCAGGTGATTATGCCATTTATTCAAACGAAGAAATAGAAAATAATCCATTTGAGGATTTAAACATTGATTTAGATTTATTAGAAATAAAAAGTAATTTAAAATGAAAAAGACAGAATTAAGAAAACAATATTTTAAAATAAGAAACAAATTAGGAGACACAAAAGAGAAAGATTTAATGATAGTAGAGAATTTAAAAACTATTATTAATGATTACAAGAAAATAGGTATTTATTTTTCTATTAATAATGAACCAAATATTATGAGGCTATTGAATGATAAACAAATGTTTTATGTACCTTATTGTTATAAGGATAAACATTTAATGGAATATAGACAATTATTGTTCCCAACATTTTTAAATAAAATCATTAAAGATGAAGCTGGTATTTCTTCAACAACTCAACAATCAGATAATGAGTTAGATGTCATAATTGCTCCTTCAATCTTAGCGAATCCTAAAGGATATCGCTTAGGATATGGCGGAGGATATTATGACATCTTCCTTAAAGATAAAAATTGTTTAAAAATAATTTGTACATATGATGATCTTGTGAAAGCAATAGATTTTGAAGAAGAATATGATATTAAATTTGATTACATTATTACCGAAAATAAAATAATAAAATGCAAATAACTATTTATATTTTTATTAATTTTTGATATAATATTATATATTTAGAAAGGATTCCTTTATATGTTTGATTTCATTTTATTAATGGCTGGAAGTGGAACTAGAACTTCCCTAAAATTTAATAAAGTTAATTATAAAATTAATAATAAAGAATTATATAAGTATTCACTGGAAAAGGTGTTGAGTATGAAGGAATGCCATAATGTCATACTTGTTGTAAGAGAAGAAGATTTTAATGACTACAGCCTTTTAGAAAACGATAGAATTAAAATTACAATAGGTGGAAAAGAAAGATATAACAGTGTTTATAATGGGGCATTAATTGCAAGTACTGATATCATATTGATCCATGATGCTGCTAGATGTAATATTCAAACAGAAGAAATACAAAAGGTATATGAAGAAGCAAAAAGAAATGATGCTGTAAGCTTATGTATTAAAGCCAAAGATTGTATAAAAGAATTAGATGGCAATAAACTTACAACACTTGACCGCAATAAATTATATCAAATGCAAACACCACAAGCAGTTAATAGAAAGTTATTAATTGAAGGAATTAATAAAAATCCTAACGTTCCTTACTTAGATGATGTGCAAGTATTAGAATATAACTATGGCATAAATGCAAAGTTGGTATTAGGTAGAGCTGATAATATCAAAGTTACAACAGACGAAGATATTAGTTATATGGAATACTTACTTAATAATAAAACTCTAAAAATAGGACATTCAAAAGATACACATCGATTAGTTGAAGGAAGACGCCTTGTATTAGGAGGGGTGACTATTCCTTTTTACTTAGGATTAGACGGACATTCAGATGCTGATGTTGTATATCATGCGGTTGTTGAATCAATTATTGGAGCATTAGGTATGGGAGATATTGGAACACTATTTCCTGATACTGACATGAAATATAAGGATATAGATTCAAGTTATTTTATGAATGAAATATATAATTTAATGAACAAACAAGGATATAAAATTAATAATATAGATGTTATAGTTTATATTGAAAAACCAATGTTAAAGGAATATAAGCCATTAATGAGAAAAAACATAGCATCACTTTTACATACTGATGAATTAAATATAAACGTCAAAGCTACAAGAGGCGAAGGAATAGGGGATATAGGCAATATGAAAGGAATTAGTGCAGAAGCTGTTTGTACAATTGTGTCAAAATGATTAAAAAAATATTTAAATCTTTAGGAATAGTTATTTCTTTATTTGTTTTATTGATTATTATTTATGTTGCTTATGTATTTATTCAATATTATCGTATTGATGATAATAAAGCACTTGAAATAGAAAACAATCAAACAATATTACTTGATAAAAATCAAACATTCACTTTGTCTTCATATAACATTGGCTTTGGGGCTTATAGCCAAAACTATTCTTTTTTCCTTGATAAAGGTAAGACAAAAGAAGGAATAGAAACAAAAGGTAAATATTCAAAAGCATTATCAAAAGAAGATGCATTAAATAATACCATAGGTGCAATAAATGTAATCAATGATTTAAATGTTGATTTTGCATTTTTTCAAGAAGTCGATACTAAAGCAAATAGAAGTTATTTTGTAAATCAATATGAAAAAATGAGAGAAACATTTACTTCTTTTTCAACGATTTTTGCTTGTAATTTACATACTGCTTATTTATTATATCCATTAAATGATTTTATGGGTAAGGCTGAAAGTGGAATTGTGACATTATCAAAATATAAAGTAGATTCATCAATTAGAAAGCAACTTCCATTAAGCGAATCAAAATTTGATAATTTATTTGATTTAGATCGAGCTTTAATGATTACGAGATTCAAAGTAAATGAAAAAGAATTAGTTCTAATAAATATTCATATGTCAGCGTATGATGAAGGTGGAGTCGTTAGAGCAAAACAAATGGAAACATTAAACAAAATTTTAGAAGCTGAAAAAGATAATTATGTAATTGTTGGTGGAGATTTCAATCATATATTGAGTGATAAAACATTTGCCACTACGTTAGAAGATCCAGATTGGGCAACACCATTTGATTTTAATGCCTTAAATGAAAGTTATAGAGTAGTTGCGGGAGAAAATGCACCAACATGTAGAAGTTCAGATTTACCTTATCAAAAAGGAGTTAATAATTTCGTTATTATTGATGGATTCATTTGTAATAACAATATTGAAGTAATAGATGCAAAAGTAATTGATACAGAATTTAAATACAGTGACCATAATCCTACTGTATTAACATTTAAACTAAAATAGGAGCAAATATGATAATATTAGTAGGACCAAGTGCCAGTGGCAAATCAGTAGTTGCAAAAGCATTAATGAAAAAGTATGGTTTTAAAAAAATAATAACATACACAACAAGACCAATGCGTGTAAATGAAGTACAAGATGTTGATTATCATTTTATTTCTTTAAATGATTTCTTAAATAAAAAGGAAAATAACTTTTTTATTGAAACAGCATTATATAATAATAATTATTATGGAACAGCATTTACAGATATAGCAAGTGATAAAGTTCTCATTGTAGAACCAATGGGTGCAAATGTTTATTATGAAAAATTAAAAGATAAAGTTTTTATTGTTTATCTTGATGCAACTATATCCAAAAGAAAAAAAAGAATGATTGAACGATTAGATAGTGATGAAATAATTGAAAAAAGATTACAAAATGATCCAACTTATTTTGCCAAGGAAAAATTTAATCATTTGGATTTAATTATTGATACTGATGATTTAAGTGTTGAAGAAATAACAGACAAAATAATCGATCAATATAATAAACATTGATTAATTTCAATGTTTATTTTTATTTATGTGTAAAAAATAATAGAAATTTCGTATTATTAAGTAGAAGGAGATTAACATGAAAAAAATAATTATAGTTTTAATGATTATGTGTTCACTATTTTTAATTGGATGTAAAAATACTAATTCCCCAACAGATAGTTTAATACTAGATGAAAGTAAAGATTTTAAAAGATTAAATAATGTAAAGAGTTTATCAAATGAAAGAAAAGATGAAAATATAGATGAAGAATTTATTAAATCATTATATTCTTTTTCTAATTTAACAGTAAAAGAATTATATGAAGAAAGTAATATGATATATTCACCAACTAGTTTGTATTTTGCTTTAGCTATGTTATATGAAGGAACAGAAGGAAAAGCTAGAGAAGAATTAACATCATTAATGAAAGTTAATAATTTGCGAAGTAATTTACAAAGTATTTATAAAAATAATTATTATAGTAATAATAATGGAACTAATAAAATAGCAAATTCATTTTGGTTAAATAAT
Organism: uncultured Bacilli bacterium; assembly: GCA_934096585.1. Taxonomy (GTDB): domain Bacteria; phylum Bacillota_I; class Bacilli_A; order ML615J-28; family CAG-698; genus CAKOMG01. The sequence goes on along the minus strand of CAKOMG010000001.1, from coordinate 266,471 downwards.
AATTATGAAATAGAAGAAGAATATGGAAAAATATTAGAAGAATATTATTTCGCAGAAAGTTATAGTACAAATTTTAATACTGAATCATTAGAAAAAATATGTAAATGGATCAATCATCAAACAGGTAATTTATTAGAAATGAAACCAAGTGATTTAAAGCTAGATAAAGAAACAGTTTTAGCCCTTATAAATACAGTATACTTTAATAATAAATGGAAATATGAATTTAAGAAAGAAAATATAAAAGAAGGATTATTTAATAATATAGATAATGTTACATATCTAAATCATGTAATATCATCAAAATATTATAGAAATGAAATATGTGAAGTAACATATGATTATTATCATAATGATAATAAGATAATGTATATTTTACCAAGAAACAGTATAAAAGAAGTATTAGATAGTAATATCTTTGAATTAATAAATAAAGGAAATACAGGGAAAATAAACTTAACAGTACCAAAGTTTGATGTCAAATCATCATTTGATTTAATTGAAACACTAAAGAATTTAGGAGTAAATGAAATATTTAATCAAAATACAAAAGATATAAAAAGTATAAAAGGAACAGATGTATTCGTTTCAACAATCAAACAAGATGCAAGAATAGTATTAGATGAAGAAGGTACAAAAGCTGCAGCTGTTACAATTATTGGTGCGAAGAATGAATCAGTTGAACCTGATATTACAATAAACTTTAAATTAGATCGTCCATTTATTTATGTGATATTAGATTCTAAAGATGTACCTTTATTCATTGGCACAATTAATAAATTATAGACTCTTTATGAGTCTTTTTTTTATTCTTATTTAAATGTTTCTTTTTTTGAAAAAATATGTTATAATAATACAAAGAAAGCGGTGTATTATGAAAAAAGTTTTAATTTTATTTTTAGTTTTGTTTACATGTTTTATTGCCGGTTGTCAAATGGATACATCTAGTGAAATAACAAGAACAAAAGAAGGAGTTACAATAACATTACCTACCGGTTTCCAAGAATTTGAATCAGATAATTGGGAAGTTTATTATGAAAGTGCAGATTATGCCTTTATGTCAAAAAGAGTTATTAAAGCAAAATACCCAGCTAATTTTCATGGAGAAGAATATATACATTATTTGTTACAGACACACGAATTACAAGCTACTGTTGGTAGAGTTGATGGTGTTTATAGTTCTTTTTATTATTGCTACTACATTGATTATGTTGATGATAAGCCAACATTTGGTTATATGATGTTAGTATTTGAAAGTGAAGATTATTTTTATTTAATGAATTTTTCAAGTGTTCCTAATAAATTTCAAGATGCTAAAGTAATGTTTTTACAATATGCATTAACAATCAAAGTTAAATAAGGTGAAATATGCAAATAATTAATTTAAAAAAAGAAGATTTAAAAGCAATGAATGAGTTATGGAATGAAGTGGTAACAGAAGATTACTTTTATAAACCACTATCATTTGATGAATATCAAAATAAATTATTGAATAATCCAGATTTTAGTTTTGATACAGTGTTTGGAATAAAAGATAATGATAAACTAGTTGCTTATATAATTGGCTACATAAGGCAAATGTATAAAGATAATTTAAATGTTCCAGGATATGTTAATATGGTTGTTGTAAAACGAGAGTACCGTCATCAAGGAATAGGCTCTAGTTTATTAAAACACTTAGAAAACTATTTTAAACAAACAGGTAGAAAATTTGTACAAGCTTCTTATTATTTGCCTTCATGTTATTCTTGGTATATTCCAAATACAAAGAATCATGACCATCCATGTGCCCCTGCAATTAGAATTAATTCCAACGAATATTTCTTTTTATTGCATCGTGGTTATAGCATAATTGGTCAAGAAGATGCTTTCCATTTAGATTTAAGTGATTATGAAATATCAGAAGATATTCAAAAAATATTAGATGAAGCAAAAAAAGAAGGAATTACAATTGAATTATACGATAAAAATAAACATTATGGACTTGAAGAATTCTATAAAGAGTTAAATATTTATGATTTTGAAAAAGTAATTAGAAGTAATTTAGAACTTGAACATCCATATCCATTTTTGGTTGTTGCTAAAGACAATAAAGTAGTTGGATGGACTGGAGCTATGTGGAATGAGGAAAGTGGTAGAGGTCATTTTGATGGTATTGCTATCTTAAGTTCAGTTAGAGGAAGGGGACTTGGAAAAGCATTATTCTCCTTACTTGCTTATTATAACAAAAAAGGTGGAGCTAAGTTTATGACTTTCTATACAGGCCTTACAAATCATGCAAGATATATTTATATGGGAGCAGGATTCAAGATTATAGAGTCATTTGCTTTAATGAAAAAAGAATTAAAATAATTGATTTTTAAGGTAAAAAGTGGTATTATATATAAAGTATTTAAGAAAGGATTATCAGTATGAATAAACCGAAGATATATGTAGCAATGGATGCAAGTAAAGATTTAAAGTATTATGAAGAATTTAAACAAATGGTATCCGCAAAAAGTGAATATTCTTTTTATGATGGCATTGATTATTTTAAAGAATTAGATAAAACACCAGATGATGTTCTAAAACTTAAAATTCAAAAGAATCTGGAAAGAGCAGATATAATTGTTATTTTACTTACAAAAACTTTGAAAAGTATGCGACGTTTTTCTAAATGGCAAGTTGAACATGCAATAAAAATTGGTAAACCAATTATTGCAATCAATCCCAATAGAATCAGATCTGTTGACTACGATGTTTGTCCAACAATCTTAAAGACACATTTATCATTGCATATTCCGTATGATGCTCTTGCCTTTGATGTTGCCGTGCGCAATTGGCCTGAAAGTCATTATGAACATATGAAAAATGAAAAAGATCAAAGAAAAATATACAAGTACGCGGAATCTGTTTATAAACAGATATTCCAAGAAGAGGAAGAAGGAGAATAGTTATGGAAAACAAAGTTTTAGTGGAAACTTCTGCACGTCATGTTCATGTAACTGAAGAAGCTTTAAAAGTATTATTTGGAGAAAATGCTCAATTAACAGTTAAAAAGATGTTATCACAACCTGGACAATTTGCATCAGAACAAAAAGTTGAATTAGTAGGACCCAAAAAATCAATTCCAAACGTTTCAATTTTAGGACCATGCCGTAGTGCTAATCAAGTTGAAGTTTCAGCAACTGATGCACGTACATTAGGTGTTGACATTATGGTTAGAGAATCTGGTGATATTGCTGGTACACCTGGTATTAAACTTGTTGGACCATGTGGTGAATTAGAATTAAAAGATGGCGTAATTGTGGCTAAACGTCATATTCATGCAACACCTGAAGATGCTGAAATGCTAGGAATTAAAGATAAACAAATCGTAAGTGTAGCTATTAAAAATGATTATCGTAGTTTAGTATTTGGTGATGTAGTTGTAAGAGTAAGTCCAAAATTCAAACTTGCAATGCACATTGATACTGATGAATCAAATGCGGGATTAGTTGGCAATGCTTATGGTGAAATAATTAGATAATAAAACATTCAAAAATGTTTTGACTTTACTACTGATTTATAGTATAATATATAAGTCAAGTAAAGATGCACCCTTAGCTCAGTTGGTAGAGCAACTGACTCTTAATCAGTGGGTCTGGGGTTCGAGCCCCCAAGGGTGTACCATTAATTTAAATATATAAGTCTTTATAAGAAATTTTGTTTCTTTATTAAGACTTATTTTTTATTTATATAAGACATTTGACCAAATTTGCCTAGAAGAATTAATTAAGGATTCGAATCATTATTTTAAGAGGTTCAATACTATACAAAAAAATGATAAAAATTAATTATAAAGCTTAATATAAAATCCAATTAATTGGGAAATGAGTTTATAAAAAAGCGGCATTTAAATAAGCAAAAAATTAAATTTTATTAAAAATTGTCTATTTAAATTAATTTATTAGCATTTAAATGATATAATAATATCAGGAGAAACTATATAAATTTATATAAAAGAGAAAAGTATCTTAAAAGAGTAATTTGTTCTATATATTTAACATAATTTAATCTATATAATTGATATCAATAGGTCTTCTAAAAAAAGATCTATTTTTTAAGTATATGTTTAATAAATATATAAAAATAAAAATTCAGTAGAATAATAAAAAGATAATGGTGGAAATTAATTGAAGATTGTAGTAAAATATAATTATTCATAATGATTTAAAAGAATACAATTTAATAAAATTTTTTTAAATAATTAAAATATGTGCAAACCATTTTTGATATTTATACACTATATAGGTGTAAGAGGTAAAAATTATATGAATAAAGCAATGAAAGAAAACCAATTAACTGAACAATTATTAGAACAAATGGATAAAGTATTCTTTTATTGCATAAAGCGATGTAATAGTAGAGAAGATGCTGAAGATTTATCTCAAGACATAATACTTGATATTATGATTAATATAAATAAAGGGATTCAAATAGAAAACTTTGATTATTATATATGGCAAATATGTAAAAATCACTATAGTAAATATGTTGCTAAAAAAGTGAAAGATAGAAATAATTTAAAACTTGTTGAAGAAGTTGAAGAACCTGAAAATGTTCTTTCTTCTTTAGATAAACTTATTAATTATGAAAAGATAGCAAAGATTAATTCAGCAATAAAACTATTATCAAAAGACTATTCGGAAATACTTTATTCATATTATGTTGAAGATAGAACCATAGAATTCATTGCACATAAATTAAATTTACCTCTTGGAACAGTTAAATTTAGATTGTTCAGTATAAGAAACAAAATAAAGGAGTATTTAAAAATGGAAAGATTAAATGGTAAAAAGGCATTTGTACCAAAAGAGTATCAGACACATAGAAGTGGTGGAGCACAGATAAATCCAGAAGAATATACAAATAGATTGATTGATCAAAATTTATTATTACATTCATATGGAAATCCATGTAGTTTAGAAGATTATGCAATTGAAATGGGAATTAGTTTGCCTTATATTGAAAATATCGTAAAAGTTTTAGAAAATGTTACTTTATTAGCAAAAGATAAAAATGGTAAGTTTTTAACAAATTTTATTATGGTTGATAAATGTATAGATTTGAAAGTATTAAACTTAGTTAAACAAAGATCCAATGAATATACAAAATTAATAGTAGAGTATTGTAAAAAACATTTTAATGAATGGAAGCAATTAGTAAACAATCCTTTATTAGATGATAATAAATTAATGTGGGCTTATCTATTTAACATTAATAGAAAAGTAGAATATTTAGATTGTACTAAAGAAGAAACATTAAAAAACGCAAGAAAACATAGCCATATAGTTGAAGGTGGTAGTTGGGATTTTAGTATGTCAGAAGTATATAATAATGATTTTAATAATTATTACATTAATGAATGTATGAATGGTAATGGTATAATCGGAATACAAGGATTTATGTATCCAGGTCAAGATGAAATAGATGGAATAGAATCAGAGGCATTAAAATGTTTGAAATGGGATTATAGTTCTAATTGGGATGCTGATTTTGCATTATTTGGATACTTATTAAAACACAAAAATCTAAAATATTCAGATTGTGTTTATACTTTAAAATCTTCAGTTGATAAAATGGTAGAGGAAAATTATTTAAAGATTGAAGATGATATTATTAAGTTTAATTTTGTGTTACTTGATTTTGAAAATGCGAAAATTAATAAAGAAGAAGATTATAATGTTGATTTGATACCCGCAAAATTGAAAAGAAAAGAAATAACTAAGGAAATAGAAGAAATTTTTAAAGAAGTAATTCCAGAGTATTTATATAAAGATCTATCATATATCTCTAGTTCTTATTTTGTTGCCAACATGAGACAATATGTGGTTATGGCATTTGAAAAAGAAGGTTTGATTAAACCAGTTCATGAAAAGAGATTTGTCTATAATATGATTTGTTGGGAAAGAAAATAAATAGAGAACAAATAGGGAATAAATAAGGAACAAATAAGGAACGAGAATGTTGACTTTCGTTCCTTATTTTGTTATAATATACTTGGAGATGAATAACATGAAATTAGATTTTCAATATACAAATGAACTTGTTAATTACTTATTAAATATCGAAAAGTATAAAACAGCTTTAGAATATTTATATTTACCAACAAGAACAAAACAGAAGTTAATGTATGATGCAAAATTGAAAAAAACGCACTTTTCAACAAGTATTGAAGGTAATGTGTTATCTTTAAAACAAGTTGAAAATGTTATTAATCAAAAAAATATGACTAATAAACTATTTGCTGAAATAGAAGTGCAAAATTATTGGGATGCACTATCTTTTTTGGAAGAAGAAAAATTAAAAAATACAGTAATATCTAAAGAATTTATTTATGAATTACATGATATAATTGAAAGAAATGGAAAATTAAAGAGAATAGACTTTAGAGGTCCCACTTCTCCTGGTGTTTTATTTGCTGTATATGATGATAAAACTAAATGTGCAGAATATATTCCACCAGAGTGGTGTGATATCGAACCATTAATAGATGAATTAATAGATTGGTATTATAACAATCAGTATCTTCCTGCTCCAGTTTTAGCTGCTATAACAAGTTATGCATTTGTTAGTATTCATCCATTTACTAATGGAAATGGACGTACATCAAGAGCTCTTGCTACTTATATTTTAATGATTAGAGATTATGATTTTAAAGGATTTAATTCTTTTGAGGAATACTATATGAGTGACATTGAAGGGTATTATAACTCTTTGCAAATGGGACTTCCAACATTATTTTACGAGGGAAGAGAAAATCCTCCTCACTTAGAAATATGGATTGAATATTTTTGTAAAATAATGTCTTTGAATTCTGAAAATATATATAATCAAGCCAAAGAAGCATCGAATAAAGATATGAATAGTGTATTAAATGGTTTATCAAAAAAAGATATAATATTGATAAGGTATTGCTTAGAAAATAAAATAACTATAATAAAGAATAAGGATTTAGCAACATTATTTGGTGTAACACCAAGAGCTATCTCAAAATGGATGGTAGAATGGGTTAATAAGGATTTATTAATACCTAATGGAGGAACTACTAGAATAACTAGTTATAAATTAGCTGAAAAATATTCTCATTTAAAAATGTCTGATATAGGATTTACAGATTAAATAATAAAAGATATATTAGTATTAAATTTTTCAATGTATATTTAATAAAAAACGTATTTAAAATATTATAATAATAAATAGAAAAAGGATAAAAAAATATGATAGATTTTAAACCAAGATATTTTATTGAAAGAAAAGAAGTGCAAATAATTGTTGAATACTTAATGAATAGTGATGATGATATTCATAAAGCTATTGCAGAAGAAATTATTAACAAACAAATTACAAGTATTTCTATTTCTAGCCAATCACCAAAAAATGAGAATATAGATTACTGGCCTAAACTATTTTGCTATATCAATAAGGATTTAATTACAAGTTTATATTTATACATTAAGTTTAATGATGCAATATATGAGTTTAAAAATTTGATTGCTTTAGGCATTTATTTAAGTAAAAATCAAGAAATTGATATTAATCAATTTAAATATTTAGAAACTATAACTATAACGGGTTATTCAGATAATTTTAAAGATAAAAATTTAAGTAGTAGAATAAAAAGTATATATTTTTGGAAGTTTAAGAATAATAGCTTTAACTATGAATTAAATATTAATAAAGTAGAAAAACTTACGTTTATGCATTATTCAACTCTGGATTTAAGAAACATAAGAGCTAAAAACTTATATTCTTTAACAATTGACAAAACAAAAAACTGGATATTTAATATTGATCTTTTAAAAAACTTAAAATACTTAAATTTATGTGGTTGTGATACTTCAAATATTAACAACAATGTGCTTAAGCATTTAAGTGAGTTAGAAGAACTATGGCTTGAAAGATGTGATTTATCTTTTATTGATGAACATACATTTAAAATATTTCCGAAATTGAAAGTACTAATTATAGATAAATGTAAAAATTTAAAAACGATAAAAGGTACAAATAAAATTGAAAGATTTGTAATTTCAAATACTAAAGTAGAGTAAAAGTTTTTTATTTAGAAAATTGTTTAAAAAATGGTTAGGATGAAATAAGTAAATGCTAATTAAATTATTATTTAAGCAAAAAAACATTTAGTTTAAATATGTAATACACAGTTTTACTAAATGAATAATATTCTTATATGTATATTAATTACTTCTTTATTTTAAAATATTTATGTAGAGTAAAAAGGGATTAAATAAATATAATATTATACTTGACACTCCCCTATAGTGTAATGATATAATTATAATATAATATGGAGGAACATAATAATGTATTTTCGTATAGGTGAATTGTCAAAAATATGTGATGTAACTGTAAAAACAATTAGATTCTATGAAAAAGCAGGGTTATTAAAACCAATATATGTTGATAAGTTTACGGGTTATCGATATTATGATAAAACTAGCTGTACAAGATTACTTGAAATTATAATGTTTAAAGAATTAGGTTTTTCACTTAAAGAAATAAAAAAGATAAATGTGAAAACTATTAAAGAAAAAATAATTAAAATGAAAGACCAAATTAATACAATAGACAAAAGTATAAATAAATTAGAGCTAATGATAAAAGAAGAAGCTATACAAAATAAAGAGTTTATAAATGATGAAAGAGTAATAGGAAAATGGGAAATACTTAATGAAAGTGAGTTTCCATTTAATGAAATATATTTTTTACCAAATGGAAAAGGGTATTGGGTATTTGATAATTGGACTAAAAACTTTCTAAAAATTGGAGATACTTACCATAAATATGAAGTTGAAGGCAATATTTTAAAGCTATATATTAAAGATATAAATGGGAATGTTGGAAAAATAATAAAATATAAAAATATTGATCATACATTTTATACAATTGATGAAATTAAAAATAAAGATGATATTAGTTATAACTTTGAAATGGATGAAGATGTAATAGGAACTTATGATGTATTAGATTATGTTGATGACATAGATTTAAATCTCATAAAGGAAACGAAAGAAGAATTATATTTAAATAAAATGATTTTTATTAAAGATGGAACATTAGTTTATGAAACAAATGATGGTAAAGTCATAAATGATTGGCACTGGACAAAGGGAAGAGTGATAGACAATGTTTATGATTATACTTCAAGCATTTATAAATTAATTAAAGATGATAATCACACTTATTTGTTTTTTGAATGGAAAAGTGGGGATTATATATATGGGAAAAGAAAACCTAAATATTATGTATTTGTAAAAAAATCATAGATTATTAATCTATATTATAAAAACGCAACTAACTGGTGCAACCTTTTAACAATTATAAGTTGATAAATTATTAATAATATTATATAATATTAGTATAAAAGACCTTAAACAACGAAAGGAGTTGATTATTATGAATAATATGTTTTATAATAAATTAGAAGTAATCAAATCCTTTATTGGTATTGTAGCAAGCATATAGAAACTATAAGCACTTCTAGTTTATTAGAGGTGCTTTTTTTGTTGCTACAAGAAAGGAGGATTGATATACATGATGAATATAGTATTAAATAGAAAAGAGGTATCAGATTATTAGTTTTGGGAGTAATTTAAAATTTTTAAGAGAAAAGAAAAATCTTTCTCAAGAAGAACTAGCAAAGAAATTACAAATTTCTAGACAATCAATATCAAAGTGGGAGCAGGGTATAAGTTATCCAAGTATTTTATATCTAGTTCCACTTACTAAAATATTAGATTGCACATTAGAAGAATTGTTAAAGGATATATATTAGAAAGAAGGTGTTAATTATGGATGAATTTAGAATTTATAAAACAGTGCATTTTTCAAAGGAATGGGAAGAACAAATGATAGCTATGTATCAAAAACAATATCTTTCAGAAAAATTTACTTTTATATATTATAACGTTGTTGACATGAATAATGATCCTAAACATAGTTTTTATATTTTGGGTGTTTTAAATAATAAAGTTATTGCATGTTGTTTTGTTAATACATATTCAAATTATGATAAAGATGAAAAAATTCATCGCTTTGATGAGTATTTAATTTCTTCATTGATTGTAGATAAAGATTATCAAAGGAAAGGTTATGGAACGAAATTAATAGAAGCTACTATCAAAATTTTAAAAGAAGAGAATGCTATAAAAGTATGTGCTTTTGCTGGTGATAATAGTAAAAGATTATTTGAAAAATTAGAATTTGTAAAGGATGAAAGTATTAAATCATTTGGAACTATAGTTCCAGGAGAAGATACAGATGTTTATTATGAATTAAATTTAGAAAGTAATTTTTATTTAGCACCTATTAATGAAGCTGACTGTTTTATTGTGGGTAAATCGATGAGTAAGCAATTATTAGAACATATTGATGAGAATTCAAATATACCACTTAGTTTATTACCATCTGCATCAATGTATGAACAAGAGATTCTTAAAAATTCAACTTATGATAATTCATTAGTGAAAGTAGTCAGATGTAATAAGATGGTAGCAGGTTATGCATATATGTATTATCATGATTATGAAACTACATGGAATGAAAGTCACCATTATGTTACTTTGTCTTTCTATTTAAAAGATGAATATTTATATAAAAGTGCAGTGAAAGTTATAGTTGAAGAAGCAATAAAATTTTATAAGCTAAATAAAGAACAACATAATATCGAGCATATAAAAGTAGTATTGAATAAATGGACAATTGTTATGTCAAAATATAATTTTTATAAGAGATGTTTATTAGATTTAGGATTTGCACAAAAAGATAATGAATTATTTATTTTAAATGTTTGTTAATTTTTATTGAATTCTTTTTTATTAAAATGTTATTGTAATTTTTTATATTTTAAAGTATAATGAGATTAGTTCTCATATATTGAGACTTGTTATCTATTTTTATGGGGTGGATTATAATTATAATAAATAATAAAATATAATTGTAAATGGCCATTACAATTTATATAAAAAGGAGATAAAAATGGAATTAGGAAATAATATAAGAAAATTAAGAATAAAGAAATTGATGACTCAAGAAGATCTTGCCTTAATATTAGGCACTACATCAAAATCAATATCAAGATGGGAACAAGGATTAACATATCCAGATATTTCTTTGCTTGCTATTATTGCTAATGTTTTTGAAATAACGGTTGATGAGTTATTAGGAGTAGAAAAGATTAATCAAAATGAATACATTAAATCATTGAAAAATCAAGCATATGAATATGCTAGAAATAATGATTATATAAATGAACTAGCATTATGGCAAGAGGCATATAAAAAATTACCTAATAATGAAGAAATAAAAATAGGATTAATAAATATTATGAATACAATTAATGTAATTGATAATGATATCAAATATTCAGATGAAATAATAAAATTATCTGAAAGCATTTTAAATTCTTCAAAAAACAATAATATAAGATTACTAGCAGTAACAAATTTAGTACAATTATATTCGCAAATGGGGAATGAAAAAATGGCAGAACTATATTCTAAGCAACTACCAAATGATTTGTCATTAATAAAAAATATTATGGATACAAGATATTTAAAAGATAAAAAACTTTTAAAGACCATTCAAATAAATACTAGTGATTTTATTAGTGAAATAGTTCGTGAAGCTGAATTTATTATTTATGATAATCGAATGACGACATCAATAGAATATAAAAAAAGATATCTTGAAAAGTTAGTGAAAATTGAAGAATTAATTTGTGTAGAAGACGATGATTATGGTTATGATGCAATACCAATAATTTTTAATTATATTGCATTATTAAAGTTGGAAATAAAATTAACTAACAGACAAGATATTATTAATGATTATTTTATGAAGATTGAAAAAGCTATTGATTATATTATCAATTTTAAACCACATATGATTAAATCACCATTTATGAATGAAATTGAATGTAAGTCTATTGGTGGTTATTCAAGTGTTATTAGTAATCTAAAAAATAATATTTTATCTGAATTAACTAAAGATATATTTTTAGAATATAATGAAAGTAATCAATATAAAAAACTAATAGAAAAAATAAAAAAAATTAAATAATAAATTTTTAAAAACACTTCACTTTTTTAATGATTTGTTACTATATAAGTGAAAGGAATAATAATTATGCAAAATATTGAATATTTAAAAGATTTAATAGCTAATGAATATTTAAACAGTTTTTTTGGCTTTTATATTAAAAGAACATCTTCAATACAAGATGCTGAAGATCTAAGTCAAAAAGCTGCATACGAGTGTTTAAATGCAATTAATCGTGTAAAAGAAATAAACAACATTAATGCTTATTTTTGGAGTATTGCTCACAATGTTTATAAGAATTATTTAAATAGAAGAACTAATTATATTTTGGATGATGATTATTGTAAAATGAACATAGTTGATATTAATTATGATGATAAAAATCAAGAAATGCATAATGGTATTAGAAAATCACTAAGTATCCTTTCCGGATTATATCGTAAAATAATAGTATTATATTATTATCATGACTTAAAAATTAAAGATATTGCAAATGAACTTAATATTAGTCAAGATATGGTCAAATATTATTTAACTAATGGTAAGAAAAAATTAAAGGAGATTTATTACATGACTAAAGAAATTGGTGAAGTGAGTTTTAATCCAAAAGAATTTTCAATATATTATAGTGGAATTGATTTTGCTAGTATCGATATTTGGCAATTGTTTAAAAGAAAGTTACCATGTCAAATAGTTTTAATTTGTTATAACAAACCAAAGACAATAAGTGAAATTGCCAGTTTTATTGGCTGCAGTAGTTGTTACATAGAAGATGAAATCTCTATTTTGCAACAAGCTGGAGTTATAATAGAAAAAGTAAAGCATAAGTATCAAACTAATTTTTATATAATTAATAAAGAAGAAATTAATATAATTACAAATTTGTATAATGAAATGTATTTAGAATATACAAAAGAATTAGATAAAGTATTTAATTATAATTTTGAAAAAATTAAGAGAACAAATATTTATCAGAATAATGCAACAATTGATCAATATAAATGGATTTTTGCTAGTAATGTTGCAAATATTGATAGAAGAAATATTTTTACTAAAGAATCTGACTATCCAAGAATTTTATCTTGTGGATCAAGAGCCTTAATTTATGGACTAGAAGCTAGGACCCCAAAAGGTGTATGTGGTCAAACTCCAACATATTTAAATGATTATATTATGTGGGCAAAAGACTTATGGAATATAAACGATAGAAGTTTAAATCAATCTATTTTAAAAGATAAACAAATTGCCCAAACAGTTATAGATGTTTTTAATGGTGTAATTGATGATAATAAGGAAGAATTATATGCATATTTAATTCAAAATAATATTTTAGTAAAAGAAAATGAAGTTTTAAAAACAAAAATTGCATATTTAAATAAAGATTTTTTAAAATTAATGGAAAATATTAATAATGGTTTATACATAAAACTTGAAACTAAAACAAATGAAATTAAAGATTATTTATTTAAAATAGTTAATAATACATTACCAAATAATTTAAAAGAATATGTAAATGGTTATGTTTTTACGCTTATGGATTTTTTCGCAAATAATATGATTATTCAATCATTAATAAGCAATAATTTTTTAAATGATAAATTAGATAATATACAAGTTAGTTATTTTACTGATAAATAATATGTTTTAAAATTACATTATTGTAACCTAGTAAAAGATATTTTACTGGGTTTTTCATTTTGATAACATTTAAAAAAATAAGTTAATTATTTTAATACATAAATAAAAATAAACATATAATTTATGTGGATAAAGAATACAAAATGTTTAAATATATTTAATTGACATTAACATTAAAAAAGTAGGAATTTGTCATTAATATTTAAAAAAAATCGAATTTGCATTTATTGTAAATAAAAATAGTCATTTTGTAATAAGAATATATTTCATACATTTTTCGACAAATTTCTCATGATGTTGAAAATAATTTTAAATTAAATTATATACAAGCGCATACATTTATGCTATAATGTAAGTGTAAGAGGAGGAAATTATATGAAAATTTATTCAATGATAATGTGTTTTATATTGTAATGACTAAAAGCATTCATTAACAAATTGACTAAAAAATAAAAAAATGGAGGAAAAAATGAAAAAATTATTAAATTGTTTATTATTACTTTTAGTGTTTGCAATAGTATTAGTTTGTAGTGAAGTTGTAGGTTTAGAAAATAGTAATTCGGTTAATACTTATAATACTTTTGGATTGGGAAAAAATGTTAATATTGCCAAAGATATGTATTTAGATGAAAATTCTTTAAATTCAGGTAGGTGCATATTTGATCAGAATTGGTTTTTAGAAAGAATTAATGATGAAAATACAATAATTAATAATCCAAGTACACAATCGTATGTGAATGTATCATCAGGTAATTCAATAAACTCATTAATGGTAAGTTTGAATAATAAGTTTAAATTTGGATCGTCAGCTGCTATTTCAGATATAGGAACAGACAAATTTTTAAGTTTTACATTGCAAAATAAATTTGAAACTAATTCAGATATAGAATTTAAAAACTATAAATATAAATTTTTTTATAATTATTTTGGATACTATCCAAAATATTTTGCAAATTTATTTAAAAATAATTATGTTGGTGAATATGAAAATATTTTAGATCAAACTTATTTAGGATATTTGAATTTATTTTTTAGAAATGCTATAACTCCACAAGTTTTTTTTGATATTTATGGTACACATGTCATTACCTCAGGTGTTTATGGAGGAAGAATAGATTATTATTTTTATTCTTTAAATAATCAAAAAGAGATAACAGCTGGAGTAAAAAGTGAGCTAGAAGTTGGGTTGACAACTTCATTAAATAATATAATTAATGGTGGCACTAATAATTCATTTAGTGTTGGTGCAGCACTTAACATAAATAATTTGATAGCAGTTGAAAAATCGAAAATAATATCTCGAGGTGGTGCGGCTAATAGTATTACTTCACTTGACAATTTCTCTAGTCAATTAGCAATATGGTTAAATAGCATTACCAATTCCCAGTCAGCCTTAATTGACATAGCTGAAAGCGGACTTATTCCTTTGTGGGATATGTTGCCTAGTTATTATATTAATCGCAAACAATGGTTTAAAAATAAATGTTTGGAATATATTAATAATAATTATAATACATTTAATGGCTTTGCTTTTGAAAGCATGGAAGCAAATTCTATTACGCAAGATGAATATACTGTTAGAACTGAAGAAAAAGATATTAAAAAAGATAATTTCAATGATAATTATTTTGATGTTGTTGATTTAAATTATGTTTTTGAAAAAGGTTTTAAGATGCTCGAGAGTGAAAATTATACTACTATGGATATTACAATAAAATTGGATATGAAAGAAATATATGATGGATACCAACATGTATATTTATGTAGTAGCACTAATACTGGAACTGAATATGTAGCTGTTGCAAGCGAAGATTTTGGAGGAAATGGTGCTGTTACTAAATCAGATGTACGACCTTTTTCTTTTTCAAATATACAAATGGCTAATTTTCCAGATGGAATTTTATATATAAAATATGGATCAAGTGGAATGTTCGAAAATGATTGGTCAAACAAGGATGTTAAATTAATAATAAAATATAATAAATGATAGGAGGAAAATAAAAGATGATAATTTTAAAAAATGTTGTTAAAAATTATAAAACCAAAAAAAGCACATTTAATGCACTAAACAATGTATCACTTACTTTACCTGATAATGGTTTGTTTTTTGTTACTGGAAATTCAGGAGCTGGTAAAAGTACTTTATTAAATGTCATTGGTTCTATAGATACTATTGATAGTGGAGAAATTAATATTGATGGTATTAATCTTAGTAAAACAACAAAAAAACAAATTAATAATTATAGGCAAAATTTTATTGGATTTGTTTTTCAACAATTTAATTTGATTAATGAATTAACTGTATATGAAAATGTTATAGTAGCTGCTGATTTATCCAATAATGAATATAGTAATATTGATGAACTATTACAGTCATTAAATATATATGATTTAAAAAACAAAAAAATAAATGAATTATCAGGCGGAGAACAACAAAGAGTAGCTATAGCAAGAGCATTAATTAAAAATCCTAAAATATTATTATGTGACGAACCAACAGGAATGTTAGATAATCAAAATAGTAAATTGATATTTGAACTGCTTAAAAAAATAAGTGATAAAATTTTGGTTTTAGTTGTTACACATGATGTTAATATGGCTCAAGATTATTCTAATAATATAATTCAATTAGAAAAAGGAAAAATAATCAAAACAATAGATGTGCCTACTAAATTAAATATTTATGAAAATATTAATTTTTATCAATATAATTATTTAAAAAGAAAAACAATTTTTAGGTTAGCTTTATCTTGGATGAAAACGAAATTGAAAAGTTTAATCAATTTGAATATTCTAATTATCTTAATTTTTCTGGTTTCATTTTTATGCTTTTCACTTATTCAAGATGATGACACAACTGTATTAAACTCTATGTATGAGAATAATGATAAATTTATACCTTTTTCTAAAAAATTTTTGTTAACAAGAGCGAATGATGAAGTAACTCATGATACTGGATTAAATGATGAAGATTTAAATTATTTACGAGACAATATGCCTTTTTTTGATGGTGATCCAATTTATGAATTTGGTTATGCAATTAGTGAATCAGCATCACTGACTCGTTACCCCGTACGTATTCTTAATATGACATTTGAAGGATGGATTCCTCCTCTAATTGCATCAAATGGATATATGTCATATTATGTATCACATGTCTATGGTGTCGCTATTTTAACAAATGAATTTATTGAAAAGTATGATTTAGAATTGTATGGTAATTTACCTCAAAAAGCTAATGAAGTTGTATTAACAAACTACACTTTTGATGTTTTTAAATCAAAAGGATATGTTAGGAAAACGAATGTTAATATAAATAATTATGATGATTTAATTGGAAAATATATAGATCTTGGCGATGACAATGCTGAGTATCCTTCTTTGAAAGTAGTAGGAATACTTGATACTAAACTAGACTGTGAAAAATATAAGGAACTGTTAAAAGATGGTAGTTATACCAATGAAAATATGCGTAATATATGGAAATTTCTTGTTAATTATGGCTTACACACTTTGATATATGGTAGTCAAAGTTTAGTTGATGAACTATGCTTATCTAGATTATTATCTCAACGATATTGCGTGGATGCAAAAATGCCTGGAATTATGGTATCAATATACAGAAATATCGCGAGAACATCTCTTAATAAATATGAAACATATTATGTTGGAGATGAAAATGATAAAAATGGAGTTGTTATACCTTATTGCAAAAGTGTTCTTAGTTTAAATAATGAAGTAGTGACAATAATGCAAAAGAAAGTAGAACAATATGCGCATGATAATTATGATGAGATAAAAGAACAATGGCTTGCTGATGGGAATGAAGATTCATTATATAATTATTATAATTACATTCTATCAAATAAGATTAATAAGTATGATAAAGAATTTTCATTTGAATATTTTCAAACACAAGCAATGGTTGAATATATTAAATCAATTATTAAAAAAGAAATAACTATTGAAATACCAGTGGACAATCGTAATGTTTATAACGCTACTGTTAAAAAAACCGGAAATGTTATAGGCTTTTGCTTAACTGATGAATTATGTAAAGAATTATATTTAGGATCTGAACTATACGATTATTTTTATAAAGAAATAGTGAAAAAAGGTAGAGGCACTTATAAGTATGTAATTGATCCTCTAACGGGAAATCGAAGCAAAGACATTCAAAAATTAAAATTTTTACCACAGTATATATATGATACAAATATATATCCTAATCAAGGAAAAAATACAAGGTTTTATTATTTTAATGGAAATGCAAGTTATTTGCAATATACATTTTATTTAAAACCGCATATAACTATAATATTAAATATATTATTTGTCATTGAAATTATTATGTTAATAGTTCTTATTATTATGATGAATTATTACTATAATAATTTAATAAATAATAAAATTAAAAACATAGGTATTCTGTATTCTATGGGTGCACATTCATTTGATGTTTTTAGAATATTCTTTTATCAATTAATTTTAATGTCTTTAATAATATTCGCATTTAGTTCAATGCTCTTAATTATTATAAAAACAATTTTAAGCAAAGTAATATTTGAACAAAATTACATTATTGTAAAATTTGTATATATTCATTGGCCATTAATGTTAGCTTTCTTAATTGCTTTTATAATATTAGGTTCAGTAACTTTATTTTTATTAGTAAAGAAATATGACAGAAAGAGTCCAATAAAAACTATATTAACATTATCATAAATAAAGGAGTAAAAAGATGAGAATAAAAAAAATACAATTTGCATTTATAATAATTGTTACTATTTTATTGGCAATAGTACCTATATTATTAAATGCTATAGAAGTAGAAGAATATGTTCCAATTACACCAAATGGAACTGTAGTACCTTATCAGACTATTAATCAAGAAATGAGTTTATCAGATATACAAAAATATATTACTAATGAGCAACAATATATAAATAAAGGGGCAATTAAGCTTGATGAGCCAACAAATAAATATAATTCACACTCTTATGCTTGGTATAATCAAAATAATGATGTAAATAATAAGATAATTTCAAATGAAGATGTGAAAAAATATTTTCAAGATAATAGTTATTGCTTTAGTAATGGTGCTGTCGGCGATATAATTTGTTATTGGAGAGTACGTTTAGAATATGAAAATTCAAATAAAGAAGTATTAAAAAGAGCAACACCTTATTTGGCTCATTCAGGAATAATTACAAGTATCAATGGCTATTTTAATCCAGATGATTTAACAACTTTGAAAAATATTACAATAATTTCAAAGTGGGGTAATGGGGGGTTATATGAACATACAGGTGATAATAATCCATATTACTACGATTCTATTCATGGATCTTCAAGGCAATTAGATTTACTACATTTTGATTATATTGGTTCTAATACAATGGATGATGCTTTATTTTATGTTAAGGTTTATACCCCTAAAACTCATAAAATAATGGATATTAATTTTTCAATTCATCCTACAATTGAAGAACATACTTTTAGTCAAAAGGAGTATCAGTTATACAAATTAAATATTATTAATTCAGGTAATTTTAATTTTAAGACTGAGGCCAATAATTTAGTGGATATTAAATTGTTTGATAAACAAATGAACTTAATATATGATAATGAAATTATAATGTCTAGCACATTAAGTTATATCAATGCATCATTAGATAGCGGTATGTACTATTTAAGAATTGCATTTAAAGATAGTAAAGCAGATGGAATTATAAAAACTTTTATTGAGCGAGTAGTTAATCAAGAAGATTTAGAAAATGGAATCCTCGTTGACTATCAGCAAAGTGGTAGTGAAGTATTTTTAAACAATGGAATAAAAGGTAACACTACTATAACTGAAGGATTTACAAGATATCTATACTTAAATCCTGAAATAGCCCCTTCAATATCAAGACTTGATTATGATTGGTTTTCAAGTGATTCGTCAAAAGCAATTGTTACTCCATATGGAACAATACTGGCTAAAAATGGTCAAGGTAATCCGGAAGTTACTATAACTGCAGTTTATAAAAATGATAAGACCATAGTATTTAGAAAAGCATTTACTATTATGAAAGAATTAAAAAGTTATAACTCTGATCCAATTAATATAAATTCATCAATGATGATTGAAAAAGGTGTTGGTACATTAATTATTTTACCAGAAAATGTCCCATATAATTACAATCAGTATTATAATTGGTCAACCAACAATGCCTCTGTTAATGTTTCAACCTTTGGAACTATTAAAGCAAGTGTAACAGGAACATTTGCTGTAACAGGAGTTTATAAATATAATTCTAGAGTTAGAGTTACCATTGTAGTAACTATTATATAATTAATTTTAAATGATAATAAAATAATAACTTTACTTAATTATTTTTTATATATATTTTTAAATTCGTATAACCTAGTAGAAATATAACATACTAGGTTTTTATCGTAAATTAAAGTGCAAGTAATATAATATATTTTGTGATTGATTGTAAGTAATTTAAAGACTAAATAAAAAAGCAATAGTAATTATTGCTTTTTTTGCTATTTTTTGATAATATATATAATATAATTAAAAAATGGTGATATGATGAATAAAATTAAAAAATTGTTCTTTTTATTAATGCTACCATTAATATTATTATTAACTGCTTGTATTAATAAAGGTTATGTTAAAATAGAATATGAAGGGTCTTTAGAAATAAATGTTGGAACATCCATTCAATTAGTTTATGAAACATCAGATAATTTGAAAGATGAAAAAGCAGAATGGAATTCATCCAGTTCATGTATAATAATTGATGATGAAGGACTAATGTTTGCACAAGATATTGGTTCATCAAAAATTAGTATCACAATTAAAGGTTATACAAATAGTTTAGTATTTAATGTTGTGAGTAGTGGTGATTTTACATTAAACGCAAGTAAATATGAAATAGTAGTTGGCGAAGAAGTAGGTTTGTACTGTACTAATATTTCAACAAGTAATGTAAAACCTACTTATGAAATAATATCAGGTAGTGAATTTGGTGAAATAGAAAATAATATCTTACGAGGACTTAAAAAAGGTTCAGTAAGTATTATTGCTAAAATAGAAAATAAAGAAAGTAATGTATTAACAATTAATGTAATAAATAAAAAAATCGAAACTATTGAACTAAGTGCAAGTGATTATTATTTATATCCCGGTAATACTTCAACATTATTTTCAACATTTTATCCAAGTGGTGCTGAAAATGATATTGTTTTCGAAGTTATTGTTGGTACAGAATATATTAATATAAATAATAATATTATAACTTGTATAAAAGGCGGCGGTGAAAGTAAAATCATTGCAAAAAGTGGAGATATCTTAAGCAATGAAATTACTATCTATTCATTAGAAGAAGTAATAGTGCCAGATTACATTGAAATAAGTGTAGATAAAGATAAGTGTGATGTTGGTGATTATTTAGTTGTTAATTATAAAGTTTTTCCAACAAACGCTTCAAAGAAAATTGAATTTGTTTTTAAATATGGTGAAGATAAATGCAATGTTATTGAAAATAAATTGTATATAACTAGTGAAGGAGCAATTTGTTTTTATATACAAATTGAAGGAGTAAAAAGTAACGAAATAGTTATTAACCAAACTATTACTGAATATGATCCATATGAAGGTGTTTCTAAACAAGAATTCTATGCCAATTATAAAGAAGCAATTGATTATAAGGATGCATACTATAGATCAGAACATGGATTTATGTCTGGATCAATTGATGATCAAGATCAAGCTCCAACGATTGCTTCAAATAGACCAAAAGAAAATAATCAATATTTAAAAAATAGTTACATGCGATATAGTGATGATGGCAATACTTATTATATTTTAGATAGTAATGGTAGTGTAGTAGACAAAGTATATAAAAATGGAGCATATGTTACATTAGAAGAAGTAGCAGCATACATATTTGCTTTTGGTGATGTTCCCGCAAATTATACAACTAAAAAGTCTGGTAATCCATCTAATTCTATATGGGGAGAATATTTAAGAGTAAATCATTCCTATTTTAGTGGTGATACTAGTAGATATCCATACGAACCAATATTACCAAATATTAATGGTTGTGGTGGAGAACTTAATTATTATGAACTTGATATTGGTACTACTGGTACTGATTGTGATCCAAAGTATGAAGCATATGTTTATAATGATGGTTATGAAATCACAAGAGGTGCAGCTAGAATTGTTTATGCTAGATATGATAAATATGAAGAAGAAATTACTGATATAAATAGTAAATATTTATTCTATACTTATAACCATTATAATGATTTTCAAGAGTATTTGAATTATCAAGGTGGTTGGGGTGAAATGTTTGGTAATATAACAGGTGGAGGCACAATTTCTTCTAAATATGATTATAATCCAACAGATTATGTTGATGTTAAATTATATGATTTTAGAGATTTAGAAATGGTTATGAATTTTGTACCATTATTATTTATAAGAAAAAAAGAAAGTATATTTTGCTTTTAAGTTTACCTGATAATAAGGGTAAACTTTTATTGGTGTAACTATCTAAAGGTAGTTACGCTTTTTAATTTGTATAAATCTTTTTAAGAAACCTTAAAATAGCCTTATTTTGTTTAAGCGTTTTACAATTGAATAAAAGTAATAACTAGTATATAATAATACTATATAGCAGTTTATATTAAATTGTTATGTTGATCAAATTTTCAGGAGGAAAAGAATGAAAAAAATTTTATCATTTATTGCTGTAGTATTTGCATTTGCTTTTTTGACTGCTTGTAACAAAGAAAATGAAGAAGCTAAAAAAGCTAAAGTAGAAGAAGCAATGGAACAAGTATTTAAAGATGTTGACTTAACAAATGTTTCAAGCAATTTAAATTTTGTTTCTAAAATTCAAGATGTTAATTTAACATATTCATCATCTAATGGTGATGTAATATCAAATACTGGTGAAGTTACTCAACAAGAAACGGAAATAGATGTTGATATAACTGTTGAATTTGAATACGAAGGTTATAAGGATTCAAAAATCTATAAAGTTACTGTATCTGGAAAAAGTATTGATACAAGTTTTATGGATATTTCAAAAGTAAAAGAATTACAATCAGATCAAGAAGTAAAAGTGAAAGGTATTGTTTCAAGAGTAATTAATGGAACAGAAAAAAATGTTCCAAATGGTTTTTATGTTTTTGATAAAACGGATGCTATTTATGTATATTCTCCTAAATTTGCGGAAACTGTAAAAGCAGGAGATGAAGTAGAATTAGTTGGTAATTATACTAAGTATATTGATGAATTATCATTAGAACAAGCAAAGCTTCAGGGATATACAGGAGCTCGTCAAATTGTTCCAACTGATGTTAAAATTATATCAAGTAATAATAACTTACCAACAACAGGAATCAAAGAAAGCTCAATTGCTAGTTTAGCAAAAATACCTGTATCTGAAAATATTACTTCAAATGTTTATGAAGTAGTTGCTAAAGTAAGAAAGGCTCAAGGTAATGGCTTTGTAAATTATTATTTTGATGATTTAAATGGTATTAATTCATTTTATGCTTATACAACTGCAAATGGAAAAGATTTAGGTTGGTTAGAACAATATGATGGAGAAGTTCATAAATGTGTAATTGCTGTTCAAAATTGTAAGATGAGTGCTAGTGGATCATTCTGGAGAATTGTACCACTTGTAATTAATGAAAAAGTAGATGTTTCAACAAAACAATATATTGACTATTCAATTGCTAGAATGTTAAAACAATTTTCAACATCATATGAAGTAACATGTAATATTGAACTTGCTAATACAGATCCAAAATTAGAAGGATCAAAGGTAAGCTATGAAGTAATTAGTGGACCAGCTTCTGTTACAAATGGTGAACAAAACTATTTACTTTCAATAACTTGTACAAGTGAAAAGAAAGAAGTAACAATTAAAGTAACTGTTGAATATAATGGCGAAAGTTCTTCTGAAGAAATAACATTTACTTGCTTAGAAATTAAACCAGAAATTGAAACGATAAATATTAGTGAAGCAAGAAAAAAAGAAAAAGGAACAGAAGTAACAATTAAGGGTATAGTTGTTGGGTTTGTTTATTTAAAAGGAACTTCAAAACCTGCAGGATTTGAATTAATTGACTCAACTGGATCTATTGCTGTATTTGTTTCTACAGCTGTTGATACAAAAACAGACATTACAAAGATTTCTAAAGGTGAAGAAGTATATGTTACTGGAACAAAAGATTTATATCAACCACGTGAAGATAATAATCATGCCGGATCAATTAGATTAAATAATGCGGAAGTATTATATCATGATTATCAAAATCACCAAATACCTGATGATTATATTGAAACAAAAGAGTTGAGCGCATTAATCAATAATCCTTCTGATAACAACATTACAAATGTAGTTTATAAAACAACGTTATATTTAGAAAAATCAGCAGGAAATTATAAAAATTATTATATTCATGACATTAATGATCCATCATTGTCAATGATTATTTATTCTCAAAATTCTGGAAGTAATGGTGTGCCAGAATATGAATGGTTAGAACAATATGTGGACAAATGTGTGGAAGCATATGTAACTCTTAGAATAGGAGCTGTTTCAAATAAGAAGTTTGTTTGGAAAGCTGGTGTATTAGATGTGTTAAAAGTTGTTGAAACACCAGAAACAATTCTTGGTTACCAAGTAAGTGGAGTTATCAAAAAAGCCTTTCTTAGTGAGTATACAAAAGAAGCATCAGCTAGTTTTGAAATTGCTAAAGGAACTTTAACATTAGTTTCTTCAACAATGGATAATGTTACATTAGCTAATGAAGGAACAAAATATACAGTTTCTATTCCTGCTGCAACTGCTTCAACTAATGTTACTTTAGTCTTCAATTATACAAATAATGATAAGACAACTGAAATTACAGTTACGTTTAAAGTCTCAAAGGTTGAAAAAATAACAATTGCGGAAGCAAGAAACAAAGCTAAGAAAAACGGAGATACAGTTGATGTTGAAGGAATTGTAATTGCAGAAGTAAGAAGTGCTGGTGCTAAAGCATGGGGTGTATTTATTGCGGATGAAACAGGAACAATGTTCTGTAAACAAACATCAACTGCTGTAGTAGGAGATAAAGTATTAGTTAGTGGTAAACTAGATTTATACTACGGATTACCTCAAATTGCAACAGGAGCTACAGTTACTATTATTTCTCATGATAATACTATTCCAACAAATTCATTTAATCAAAATGCCACAATTGATGATTTAATTAGTGCAAATGAAGCTGGTGAAAATGGTAAATTTGGAGCTGTTGTTTGGACAGATGTTGCAGCAACAATTCATGTTTCTACTAACCGCGTATATATTTCTGTGGGTGATAAAGAAGTAGATATGTACTATTATACTAATGCTAATTATTATGCATATAATTATCAAAAATTAGAAGGAATAGATGGAACAGAAGTTAAATTGACATTGATTGCTTATAATGTTTATAAGGGTGCATATTCATTTGTGATTAGTAGTTTAGAAAGAATAGGTTAATCCTATTCTTTTTTATTTAATAGTTATTTTATAATAATTGTGTAAAAACTTTAATGTTATTCGTATTATTAGGTAAGAGGAGAAAACTATGAAAAAAATTATGGTTTTTGTGTTGGCACTATTTATACCATTTTTAATTAGTTGTAATGAGGAAAAGAGTTTATTTTATATTGAAACAGTTGTTGAAACAGATAGTTATAAAGTGAATGTTAATTCAAAATTATACATACAAGAACAAAAAACAAAAGAAGTGCTTATTCGAAGTATGAATACATCTATTTTATCTATTTCAGTAACTAAAGGTTATGAAGTGGAGTATCAATATCCTAATAGATACTATGATTATAAACAAACATTTAAAGGAATATTGAATGATGGCAAATTAGAAATAGCAAAATTGGATAGAGAATTTGAAGTTAGAACTACGGGTGAATATAAACTTGTGGTAATTGCTAATTTCTTATATCAAGGTGTGGAATATAAAATAGAAGACCAAAAAATTATAAACATTATATCACCAGACAAGTATGGTTTAGATGGCTGTTATCGAGGTACAGTAATTTATACTTCAAAAAAAGACTCTAAAGATAATTTGGATTGTGTTCATTTTAATTTGAAAAGTTATGGTGAAGAAGGATATTACAAAGAAACAAGTTATAAAGATTGTGTATTTGATAATGAATCCAAGGAATTCCTTAAAGATTATAAAATATTAAATATTTATAAGTATGAAAATAAGTTTAATGCTTTCTATTTTCTAAAAACAAATAAGGGACTTTTGTACTTGTCGTCATCTGTTAAAAATGAGAAGATTACTCCAGATAGAATATTAAAATTAGATCACTGCGAGGAATTGAAAACAAATTTGCCTGAAAAAATGCCTGAAGATTTTTCTTTTAAAATTACAGATGAGTTTGATTTTTATTATGATTCAAAATTAAAAGAGCTTGATGATGGCTATAATTATGAATTAGATATGAGATGTAAAGCTACTTTGGAATTATCAACTGAAAAATTAAAAGAAATTTATAATTTACTTAGATCAGTAAAGGTTGATCAAATACCACCTATATTAGTTTGCGGAAACTCATATGGAACTGAGCCTTCATATAATTTGCATTTGACAGTAAACTGTGAAGGTGTAACCTATAACATTATTATAACAGGAATTATAACATATAATGAATGGAAAGAACATCGAGATTTAGGAATGGTATATGAACAAATTTTAAATTCATATATTTATAATACTCGTGAATATAAACTAATGCCTAAAGGTACTGCTGTTTATGAATAACATAAAAAAACGTATGGGAAAACCCATACGTTTATTTAATTGAAGCTGCATAAATTGCTTTAATTGAAGTTCCAATTTTTTGATTAAATTCAGCATCTGTTAAATTAACATTTAATCCTTCGGCTAAAGCCCTTGAGAAACTAGCAATTAATCCATGATTATGACTTAATTTTTCGTTTGCTTCAAGTTGAGAATATCCACCTGATAAAGCAACAATTCTTACAACATGTGGATCTTTCATTAATTCACTATAGAAATTATCAACAGTTGGAATTGAGAATTTAAACATTAATAAATCATTAGACTTTAACTTTTCTAATTCGCATTTAATGCATTCCAATAATATTTCTTCAGCTTCTTTTTTATCCTTAATATTAATGTCAACTTCTGGTTCAAGAATTGGGACTAAACCATAAGACATAATTTTTTTACCAATTTCAAATTGTTGGGAAACAATTGCTTTAATACCCTCTTTATTAGCTTCTTTAATTACAGAACGCATTTTAGTACCAAAGATATGTCTTTCATTAGCGTGGTTTAGAGTTTCATCTAAATCAGTAATGGGTTTCATTAATTGAACACCATTTCTTAATTCATCAAGTCCAAGATCAACTTTTAAGAATGGAATAATGCCTTTCTTTTCCCATAAATAATCTGCTGTTAAAAGACCATCAATTGTTCTATCCATAGTGTTTTTAAATAATATTGCACCAAGAATATAATGATTATTAAAAGGTTCGCTCTTAATCATTCTTGTACGCATTTCATGCATAAGTTTAAACATTTCTTCATCAGTATGATATTCTGATTTTTCAATACCATAAAGTGCTAAAGCTTTAGGTGTACTACCTCCACTTTGATCTAAAGCAGCGATAAACCCTTGACCATTTTTCATTTGTTCTAATTGTTTTTTGTTCATATCAATCACTCCTTTATACATATAGTATATTCCTTTATTATATTGTTGTCAAATTTAATGACTTTATTAATATTATTTTTTGTAGTGACAAATTTAAATAAAAATGTTAAAATATAAATAGAAAAGGAATATATATGATTAAAGTAGTATCAAATGAAAATATGCGAATGAGTGATGCATATACAATCAAAACAACAACTTCAAGCAAAGAATTAATGTACAAAGCAGGGTATGAAATTTTTAAAAATGTAGAATGGATTTCACCAATTGCTATTGTTTGTGGAAGTGGAAACAACGCGGGAGATGGATATGTTCTTGCTAAATTGCTTCACGAAGCCAATTATGAATGTACAATCTTTTTAACAAGTGACAAGTTTTCAGAAGATGGACTATATTATTTTAATAAATGTAAAAAAGAAAACATAAAAGTTCAAAAAATAAATAAAGAAACAACATTTTCTAATTTTAATATGATTGTTGATTGCATACTAGGAACAGGATTTAAAGGACAATTAAATGAGGAATTAAATTCAGTTGTTAAGTTAATTAATAATAGTAATAAAACAGTTATATCTGTTGATATAAATAGCGGTTTAAATGGTGATAGTGGTTTAGCCATAAACTGTGTTCATTCTGCTTTAACAATTTCTATAGGATACTATAAGTCAGGACATTTTTTAAATCAAGCAAAAGACGTAATGAAAGAAAAAATAAATAGAGAAATTGGAATAAAATTAGTTAATGAACCTTATTATTTAGTAGAAGCAAAAGATTTAAAAGAAATTTTTTCAAAACGTAAAAATTATTCTAATAAATCCACATATTCATACGTTGCTTTAATTGGTGGTTCTATTAATTATAGTGGTGCGATCAGACTTGCATCAATGGCTAATGCTTGTATGAGGTCGGGAGCTGGTATTGTGAGTGTTGCTGTACCTAAATCATTAGTTCAGTTTGTAATACCTGCATCACTGGAATCGACTATTATGCCAATGGAAGAAGTAGATGGACATATAAAATTTAATAAAGAACTAATTGATGACATAATAAAAAAATATAAAGTAATAGCTTTTGGAATGGGAATAACTAATGCGTCCGATACTAAAGAAATTATTAAATATATTCTAGAAAACTATGAACATACTTTATTAATTGATGCGGATGGATTAAATGCACTATCAATTCTTGATGATTATTATTTAAAAAACAAAAAGTGTAATGTTGTTTTAACACCACATATGATGGAATTCTCAAGACTCACAAAACTATCAATTGAAGAAATAAATGTTAACCCAATTAAATATGCAAAAGAATATGCAAGTAAATATAAAGTAACATTATTGTTAAAAGGTCCATCCACAATCATCACTGATGGAAATAATGTTTATATTGTTGATAGGGGATGTCCAGGCATGGCGACGGCTGGAAGTGGTGATGTATTATCAGGAATTATATCAGGAATACTGGGTTATAATCATCAAAATATATTGCTTGCTGTTGCAGCTGGAGCCTATGTAAATGGCTTAGCTGGAGAACTAGCACAAGAAGAATATGGTGATATTTCAATGATAGCAAGTGATACAGTTAATCATATTTATAAAGCTATTAAACAAATTAAGGATTTGGACGATGAATAAAAAAATTCTAGAAGCAAGGGATGTTAGTAAAGCAAGACAATTTATCTATGGAATAGCCATACTAATGATAGTGTTTTATCATAGTGATTTTGTGATTAAAAATAATACTATTAATATAGTAAAAGCACATATGGATATTGGTGTAGAAATATTTTTCTTTTTGTCAGGAGTAAGTCTCTACTTTGCTTATACTAAAAATGATAATACTTTAACATTTTATGGCCATAGATTAATAAGAGTATTACCATATTATTTAATCTTTTATGGAATAGTTTTTACATATTTTAACATAATAAAAGAATATAATTTATCTCAGTTCTTTCTCAATTATACAATGTTAGATTTTTGGATTAATGGATTAGGAAACTCGCCATGGTTTTTAGCTGCTATTTTAGTTTTTTATCTAATTTATCCGTTATTTTATAAAATTTATTTTGGAAAGAAAAATAAAATATCTTTAAAAATAGTTTTCTTAAGTACTATATTATTATTGATGCTTGCTTTAATTATTTTTTGTCCTCATTTACGAATTTTTGCATTAAGAATTCCAATTTTCTTTATTGGGTGTTTTATGGGAAAACTAGTGTATGACAATAAAGAAATCAAAACAAAACATTTAATAAGTATAATAGCTGTTAATATTATTACACTTGTAATATACATAATATTTAAGAATACTTTAGGGGTTAAGAATTTATTTTATGTTCCTTTAACTTTTACAATTATTTTTGTTTTAACATTTCTATATAAATTTAATTCTTGTCATTTAATTTTCTTAAATAAAGTAATAAGCTATTTAGGTAGATATACTTTAGAAATATATTTAACTCATGAGAAAGTTAAAGAAAACTTGTCTAAAATTCTAAAACTTATAAACATAGACTTTAACAATACAGTGTATCAATTAGTATCTATTATTGTTGCTTTATTGATAAGTGTATTACTTTCATCTTTAATTAAGTTAATTCTAAAACCTATATATAATAAGAAAGAGAAAAATATTTAAAGAATAAATTTAGTTTTAAAAGTACATAATAAAAAAGAGGTATTAAAATGAAAATTTGTGTTATAGGATCTTTAAATATTGATTATATAGGAAAAAGTAAATATGATTTAATTAGAGGGGAATCACATCCAGGAACTATTAAAGTGAACCCAGGAGGTGTTGCTAGAAACATTGTTGAAAACTTAGGAAGAATGAATTTGGATGTTACTTTTATAACGGCTATTGGTAATGATTACTATGGTATATTATATAAGAAAGAGTTAGAAGAATTAAATGTTAAAATAATGATGCCATTAAACTCGAGTGATTATCCAACTTCCACATATTTTGCTATTAACAATAAAAATGGTAATATGGAATATGCAATTGTTAATACGGATATAATTAATTTAATAGAAATAAATTATTTAAGTAAAAAAATAGAATTTCTAAATACTTTTGATTTTATAATTTTAGATACGAATTTGAATAAAAATACACTTAGGTTTTTGTTTGAAAATTTAAAAGTGAAAATTATAGTTGATACAGTAAGCTTAATTAAATCGGAAAAGATTATAGACTATCTTGATAAAATATATTTATTAAAAACTAACGAAGCAGAATATAATCATTTAAGAAAATATCTAGAAAGTAAAAAACCACTTCATCTAATTAAAACATCAGGAAATAAAAGTATATTGTATTACCACAATGATAGTGTTAAAGAGTATAACCCAGTAAAAAAAGAAAAGATTGTTAGTACAACAGGAGCAGGAGATGCATTGCTATCTGGTGTAATCTATGGACTTTCTCAAAAATTAAATCTTGAAGAAGCAATTAATATTGGTTTATTATTTTCATACTATACATTAGATGTTGAAGAAACAGTAAATAAAAATATTAATTCATTAATTAATAGACATTTTTCAGATTCTGTCTAGTTAAGCTTAATTGACTTTTAACCCAAATTATGATAAAATATTTGATGTAAATTAGGTAGAATATGATTAAAATTGGAAATGTTTATTATTTTATGTATATTATTGTTGCATTAACCTTGATAGTTGTGCTAACAATTTTTATAAGTAAAAAAGAAAAAAAGTTCCAAAAATATTTTATTTTTGGACTTTTATTATCGGGATTTATCTTGCATTTTTTAAAACTAATAGATAAAGAATATTATGATGATTTACCTTATTCTTTAAGAAAGGTTTCTTTTGAAAACATTTGTGCTGTTTCAACACTCATATTTCCTTGGCTATTTTTTGTTAAAAGCAATAAATGGAAAGATTATATGTATTGCTTTGGCATATTTGGCGGTATAGGAGCATTAATATATCCAGGACCTGCAATTAATCATGGTGTCTTTTCTTTTGAAACCATTAGATGTTACT
This sequence comes from uncultured Bacilli bacterium, assembly GCA_934096585.1. GTDB lineage: Bacteria > Bacillota_I > Bacilli_A > ML615J-28 > CAG-698 > CAKOMG01. The sequence continues at coordinate 234,974 of CAKOMG010000001.1, read as the reverse complement.
ATTGTCATTTTGTACTTGTGTTAGGAGCTATTCTTATGGTTAAGTGTGGATTCCATACTTTAGATTATCATAGGCTTTGGAGAGTTCCATTTACTTTCTTTGAAGTATTAATTATTATTTTATTCAATGAAATTATTTTGATGGCAACAGGGCTTGTTAAAGCAGATATTAATTTATTGTTTGATCGCTCATATCGTAATACTTCCTTTATTTTTGGGCCTACTCCCGCATTTGATGCGTTTAAACCATTTATTGATTTTTTTGTTCCTAAGGCATTTAGAACAGTTCCATTTGGAGAACTCAAAGGCCAAGAAATGTATTGGCCAATTATTTGGATGGTTATTCCCGCTTTTATCTTTATAAATTTATTAGGGTTAGTAATGTATTTACCATTTGAAAAAGATCATATGAAAAGCGATATAGAAATGCTTAAACTGAAATTTATAAAAAAAGAAGAAGATATAAATAATTCTATATAATAAGAAAGGAAAAGAAAATGTTAATATTAAGTGGTGTATTTGGTGTTGGCCATATTATATTTTTAGTTATTGCTTTATCATTAATAATTAGTAGTTCTATATTATTAAAAAAGAAACAATTAGATGAAAAACACATTGATTTAATTATGAAAATAGGAGGTATTATTTGGCTTGTTTTTATACTTGCCAATAGAATTTCAGTAACTTATACAGATGTAGTTATTAATCATAGAGAAGGATATTCATGGATAAATGTAATCCCTAATTCTTTTTGTGGAATGAGTTCTTTAATTTTATCTGTAACACTAATATGTGGTAAAAGAGATAATTATGTTTTACATTCGATTGGATATATTGGATTGGTTGGCGGTTTAGTTACAATGTTTTATCCTGATTTTTTAGATTCGCAATCATTTTTTGATATTAGATCAATTACTGGATTATTACATCATACATTAATGTTTTATATGATTGTACTTGCAATTGTGTTAGGGTACATGAATCCGTCAATTAAAAAATGGTATTATGTTCCCCTTGGAATGTGCTTTATGATGACAATTGGTGTATTAGAATATGACGCTTTAGGATTTAAAAAAGCAATGCAAATTAAAGAACCGTTCATTAAAGCTTTCCCAATTTTATCTTCTTGGTATATAACTGATATTATGATTATGGTTGCTCATTTTGTCTTTTTAGTTATATTCGAAAAGAAAAAGAATAATTGTAGTTTAAAAGAAGTATTCCAATTAATAAAATAAAGACAATAAGAAGGATTATTAATATCCTTTTTTTTAAAAGGGCTACAATAATGCAAATTCAAGAATTAAAAAACTTTAAAAAAATGATCATTTAGAAGCTACAAATCTATATAAACAAGCATTTCCATTTCATGAACAAAGAGAATAATCATCTCAAAATACAATTAATAACAATGAAAAATATCATTATGGTATGATATACGATGAAGAAAAATTCGTAGGAATTATATTATATTGGGAGTTTAAGAAATATATTTATGTTGAACATTTTGCTATTTGTAAAGAATATAGGTGGAAAGGCTATGGCACTAAAAATCTAGAATTAATGAAAGAAATGAACAAAATTATCATCTTAGAAATAAACTTTTTTCTAGATGATATAGAAAGAAAAGATCGCTATTTTATAGAAACTGTGGCTTTCATTTTAATGAGTTTAACCATATTCATCTCCCATATCATGCTAATATTACAGTAGGGCATAATTTAATTGTAATGAGTTATCCAAAAAAACTGACCCTTACAAACTATCAAAGTTTTAATATTTTTTTAAAAAATAAAGTTATGAATAATTGCTTTTAATTATTGTGTAGGAAAAAATTGTTTAAATAAAATAAATAGTTTAAATAAAAAAATAAAAAAAATAAAAAAATTAAGAATAAAAATTCATAATTTAGGGTTATGTATAATGTAAAGAAAGTAAATAGCCAAAACTAAAATGGCTATTTATTAAAAAAATAAAAAGGAGTTATACATGAAAAGATTATTTAAAAGTATTTTAGTTGTTGTAATGTTATTAATGTGCACTTTAGTTCTTGTTGGATGTAATAAGCAAGAAAAAGGCGAATTATCAAGAGTTACTGTAGATGTTAACCCAAGTATTGAATTAATGGTTGATGCTGATAAAAAAGTAGTTTCTTGCTCAGCACTAAATGATGATGGTAGTATCATAATTGCTGGTGAAGCAATTGTTGGAAAAGATGTTAATGAGGCAACAAAAATTATTATGAGTTTATGCACTGAAACAGGATATATAGTTAAAAGCGATACAACAATTTCGTCAAATCAAATCAGTATTTCAGTTTCAGGTGATTCAGAATACGCTAAAAAGTTAGCAACTGATTTAGTTAATACAGCTCAAAAAGCTTTAGATGATAGTGGTATTAAAGCATTGGTTAGTAAAGGTAAAGCATTAGCAATTGCTGAACTTAAATTATTAGTTTTAAATAACTCATCATTCACTGAAGAAGAAGTTAATGCGATGACTGAAGAAGAATTATTACAAGCTTTAAAAGTAAGTAGAATGGAAACAGCATTATTAATTTCTGAAGATATGAAGAAATTATATTTTGAAGCAAAAGAATATGAAATTAGCTTTGCTGAAAAAGAAGCAACAGCTGCTGTTATTAAAGATTTAGGTGCTTTATATCAACTTGCTTATACTGGATATTCATCAGCTTTAGCATTATATCGTAAAGCAATTACTGAATTAGAAAATACTAAATATGAAACTTTAATTTCTCCAAATTCTGCATATCAACAAGCATTAGTTGCCTTAAGAGAAGCAAAAGTAAAATATCTTGAACAAAGAAGTTATGTTGCAAGTCTTGAAGTTGGAAATGTTAAAATTCAAGCTGAACTTAAATTAAAAGATCTAGAAGAAGCTTATAATAAATTAGAAGCTGCATATATCGCTGCTGGTGATGCTGCTATAAAGAGTTTTGATTATGTAATTGAAAAAATGAAATCAGCTGAAGAAGGCTTTGCTAGCGTTGATGAAATGTTAAAGAACTTAAACTTTGAAGAAGAATTGACAAAGAAAGCAAAAGAATTAGAACAAGCAATGAATAAAACTAAGGATGAATTCTTTGCTAAGTTTGAAGCTGCTCATAAAGAAGATATTGAAAAAGCAGAAGCAGATTTAAAAGCTAAAAAAGAAGCTTTAAAACAATCAATCTTAAATAAAGAAGAAGCTAAATAAAAATCTATACCCCATCTTTAACAAGATGGGGTATAATTGTTTCTTGCTATAATAAATATAAAGTGTTATAATTAATTGATTATTTTACTCATTTTGAGAATAAAAACGTAAAAAAATGTGTTATGTTTAATGAAAGGATTTCTTTAGAGCAATGGATAGTTTTTTAATGAGATTAAAAAATAAAGATGAAGAAGCTTTCCAAAAATTATATGATGATTATGTAAAGTTAGTTTTCCACATTGCATATTCATATACAAGAAGAAGGGAAGATGCAGAAGACATTACTATAGATGTCTTCAATAAAATTTATCACAGTATTGACAGTTATGAGGAAACGGGCAAACTAAAAGAATGGATTAGCATGATAGCTAGGAATACCGCAAATAACTATGTTACTCGTGATAAGAATAAAAATGTTATTTCAGACGATGAAATTGTTTCAACAACTAAATCAGATAATTCCAATCACAACGAAATGATTTATTTATTTAATAGCTTTTTAGATGAAGAAACAAAGCAAATCATGATACTTAAATTTATTTATAATTATAGCTTTAAAGAAATTGCAAAAATGACAAATAAAACAATTGGTCAAATTCAAGGATTATATTATGATGGAATTGACAAATTGAGAAGAGGTATTGAAAATGAGTAAAATAGAAAAGGATATAAAAAAAAGTTTAATTAATGAATTTTCTGACTCAAAACCAAGTGAAAATTTACGCAAAAGAGTATTCAATAATTTAGGATTTAATAATAATTTTGAACAAAATTATGAAAAAAAACATAAGTCATTTGGATCTTGGTCATTTAAAAAAATATCATTAATTTCTTCATTTGCTTGCTTATTGCTAATTGCAATAATTGGCGCCATTTTAATATTGAGTCCAAAGCCTACCGAAAAACCTAAATATCAAGCTATAGTTCAAATTGATGTTAACCCTAGCATTGAAATGACTGTTGATGAAAACAATAATGTGACCTCAATTAGGGGGCTAAATGATGAAGGAAAAATGCTTGTTTTAGATGAAGAATTAGAAAATAAAAAAATAGACGAAGTTTTAAATATGCTTATTGATTTAGAACTTAAAACAGGTTATTTAGATGTTAATAGTAGTGAAAATAAAATGAATGTTGCAGTGAGTTCTGAAACGGAAGAAATTAATCAAGAATTAACAAACATTATTAATAATAGTTTAACTGAAATTAAAACCAACAAAAATTTAGACATGTCTATAAATTTTAATGTTGGTGCATCGATAGAGAGTATTAAGTTATTTGTAAAGAGTGTTTATCCATACATCAATATAGATGAATTATCTTACAATGAATTAGTTAATAAAATAAGTTTATATAATAAAGAAGTATCAAACCTTACAAGTACAAGACTTGAGGAATTGTATATTGAGTTTAAGAATGACTATTTTGAAGCACAAATTGAACAATACATTGATAACCTAGTTAACGAGTTAGATCAAACATATATTTTGTTAGTTGATAAATATAATGAATTATACAATTCGTTTTTAGAAGCATATAAAAACGTTGAAGATGCATTTATTCAATATTTTTTAGATGATGAATCACTTTATCAACAAGCACTAAGTGCCGTAAATAATAAAAAAATTGATTATTTAAAACAAAAAAAGATAGTTGATCAAGCTAAAAATGATTCATTATTCACATATCAATATGAACTTGGAAAATTATTGGTAATTAAAAATGAATATAAATTTTTAAAAGAAGCATTAGAAACGCAAGAAGAACTAGCAAAAAGCACATACCAAAAAGTAGTAGATATTTTAGATGGTATTTTGGTGGAACTAAAAGATATAAAAAATCAATTACCTAGTTCCATTAAAGAAGTAAATTATGATAATGTATTTGATTCCGTTGAAAAAGTAAATGAATCCATCATTACTTTGTTTACTGATAAATATAGTTCTTATATTGGAAAAATGCGAGATAACGCTAAAAAAACAAAAGAATTATTAAAGAATGAATAGTTATGACTTTTAGTCATAACTATTTTTTAAGAAACTATGTCAAATATACTTGATATTCTTAAATGAATGTAATATAATAATGTCGTATATATTTGACATTGGAGGTTTTATGATTAACCAAAAGTTAAAAGATGCAAGGATTAATAAAGGACTTTCTCAATTAGAACTTGCAAGAATTGTGAATGTATCGAGGCAAACAATCAATATGATTGAAAATAATGATTATAATCCAACGATTGCTTTGTGTATAAAAATATGTAAAGCATTAAATAAAACATTAGATGAGTTATTTTGGGAGGCAAAAAATGAATGATGAAAGAGTCATAAAAGAAAGTGGAAAAATTAGCCGCAATGTTATCATTACAAGCACTATTTTAATGATTTTACTTTTTATCTATGTACTAGCATCTAATGGGTATGTTTTTAAAATTCAAAATCATTTATTAGAATCTGCATTTTTGATTTCCGCATTATGTATACTTTTGTTTGGCGAATTATATTATTTAGGATATAGAAGAGATGAAAGAATAGCTCAAAATAAATGGAACTTTTATTATAACAGTATAAAGTATGTTATTGGTGCTTATTTCTTTGGTTTTTCTTTAAATATGATTTACTATTTAAATAATGTAGGATCTTCTGATTTACCACCTAATTATATAAGTTTATTTATGGAAATAGTTATTGGGATTGTGTATTATTTTAATATTAAAACTAAAAATATTAATTTAAATTATAAGTTTATTGATTCTTTAAAAAAGGATTATTATATAACTGTTCTTAAAAACATTGGTAAACTCAGTTTATTAATTATCGGCTTTTATATGATATCATGTGTTATTGAAATTATTATTTTTACAAATGTATCACATATAATAATATTACTAGTAGCAGGAATAATATCGGCTTTAAGTGTAGGTTTACAATATTTATTGATGTCATTTATAGAAAAAGTAGATTATGATAATAATGGATTATCTAAAATTCCGTTTATTGTTTTTTATGGAATATATATTGCACTTTTATTAGGTGCTAATGTACTATTTTTATATGAAACAAAAAATTTAATGTTTGCTTCTAACCCAGGTCAAGTACTAGCAAGAGCTTCAACACATTATAATTACTCTCAATATATATCTTACTTATTATTAGGAATATCATTGTCTTATTTAATGGAATTTTTGAATAATAAAAAATTCAAAACGATTTTCACAATAAATATTCTATTTATTATATTTGAGATATTTATAGAAATAGTAAAATTGATTTTATTTAGAACTATAGAACTCGAACAATTATCTACAGTATTTTCTATTATAAGCTTATGTTTTATTATAATCACTGCTATTATTAATGTGGTTTTAAATATTTGTTTAATAAAAGAAGCAAAATTAAATAAAGCTTTGTTAATTGTTGCTAGTGTTGTTTTATGCGGGTATCAATTGTTTAGTTTATTATATTTATTAGGCTTATGTAAAGCTGATTTTAGAGAGTATACTATTATTAGTTCAGTTACAATTATTTCAAATATTTTACTTTATATTAGTGTTATTATAAAGAAAAAGAACTTAGACAACTAAGTTCTTTTTTCATTAATCAGAAAAAATATTTATATCATTTAAACGATTTAAAACTATTGAAAAAAATAAATGATTATGCTAGAATATATTTTGAATCTATATTTCTAATGAAGTATATTTATAAAAAATATAAAATTTTTTGGAGATTAATATGGAAAGTGAAATTATAAATAATAAACATAATGATATTCAAATAACAGAAGGATCATTATGGAAAAATATGTTAATTTTTAGTATTCCACTTATGTTATCACAACTTTTACAAGTGCTTTTTAATATGGCAGATGTTGCCGTTGTAGGAAAGTTTTCAAGTGAAAAAGCATTAGGAGCAGTTGGCTCAACTACAATTCTGGTATCTCTTTTTACTGGGTTTCTTATAGGAATGGGAAGTGCTGTAAATGTTCGCGTTGCCAATCATCTAGGTGCAAAAGATAGGAAACTAACTTCTGCATCCATTCGTACTTCATTTGTAATTTGTCTTGCATTAGGACTTGTTATTATGGTTTTATGCCTTTTGTCAGCAAGATTTATGTTAGAATTACTTGGCACAAAGGATGATCTGATGGAAGGCGCAGTATTATATTTTCGTATTTATGCTCTTGGAATGCCTGCTCTTGGAATTTTTAATTTTGGTAATGGTGTACTAAGTGCTGCTGGAGATACAAAACGTCCACTTGCATACCTTATGATTGCGGGTATTTTGAATGTAATTTTTAATTTAATTTTCGTTATTGCCTTTAAGATGGCAGAAGATGGAGTTGCTCTTGCTAGTATTATTACTCAATATGTTTCTGCTATTTTAATTCTTATACATATGAGAAAAAAGGCAGAAGAATGTACTTTTAGTTTACGAGATTTAAAAGAAGGATTAGATAAAAATGAAGCAAAACGTATCATAGAACTTGGAATTCCTGCTGGTCTTCAACATGCTATATTTGCGATTGCTAATTTATTTATACAAAGTGCAGTTAATTCATTTGATTCTATTATGGTCGAAGGAAATTCTGCAGCCGCAAATGCGGATGCAATAATTTACAATGTTATGGCTGCATTCTATACTGCTTGTTCCACATTTATGGGACAAAATCTTGGAGCAGGAAAACGTAAGCGTGTAGTTAAAAGTTATTTTATAGGTATTACTTATTCATTTATTATAGGTGCAATCTTAGGTGCAGCATTATTCATTTTTGGAAGAGCTTTTCTATCACTATTTGCGAATGAAGAAGCAGTAATTGAAGCGGGATTACAGCGAACTAAGATTATGAGCTTTTCTTATGCTTTTAGTGCTTTTATGGACTGTACTATTGCGGCTTGTCGTGGTATTGGTAAAAGTCTTGCCCCAACAATTATAGTAATTATGGGTTCTTGTGTGTTCCGTGTTGTTTGGATTTATACTATATTTGCTCATTTTAAGACTATCCCATCTTTATATTTACTATATATTTTTTCATGGGGTATTACTGCAATTGCGGAAATTATATGTTTTATTATTAGTTATAAAAAATTAAATAAAGATATGGATTATCATCTTTCAAATAATTAATATTAAAGTAATAAAGATTTGTTTTAGTAAGATGTTTAATTGTAAATGATATAATAATATTGTGATTTGCTTTTTATGACATTTTTTGATATAATAGATGATGCTTAAGGATTAAATAATGAAAGTTTATTTAGAAGATATTACTACTTACAAAAGAATAAAACCTGACAATATTTTTCAAGATCAAATTAAAGAATATCAAGATGAAATACTTAATAAACAAAATCAAGTAGCATGGACAATGCTATATTATATTTTAAAAGAAGAATATAACATAGAAGATTTTAAAGTACATTATAAAGAAAATAATAAACCATATATTAATGGTTTGTATTTCAATATTAGCCATTCATATCATATGGTTGCAATTATAATTTCAGATGAAGAATGTGGAATTGATATTGAGTGTTTAAATAATAATAAAAATATTGAAAAACTAAAAAGACGTTTTAATATTGTGTCGGATACAGAATTTTTTAAACAATGGACAAGGAAAGAAGCATATTTAAAAAAAATAGGGACAGGAATAAAAATTAGTTCTTTGTTTGAAGAAGTAAAAAATATAACAACAGAAAAGGTGGAAGACAAGGAAGGAAATAGTTATTTCCTTTCATATTGTTAATAGAAAATGAAAAAAATATATTTAATGATTATTGCATTAACAGTACTATGTTTATTTGGATGCACAACTGATGATGTTGACAATAATGATAAAAATTCTAATACTATTAATACTGATAAAAAGCCAAGTGAACTTGAAGCAAAGGATATAATATATGCTTACATTAAAAAGCTAAATGATAATAAATGTTACGAATCAACAACAACAGGTTATACAAAAGCTAAAAAAGGGTTTATTAGTTATAATCAAGAGATTAGTTCTTCGATAATTAAGAATAATGATGAATATTATTATGATTCGTACTCATCATCAACTTTAGTCAACTTAAAGCATTTGGCATATTTTAAAGATAATATGGTTAGATATTCACATAATAGCGAAGAAATAAAAGAAATAACATTAGAAGAATATCGTAAGACTTATGGAATTACCCCTATGGATGTTTCTATTGGAGGCTATTTAATTGATGAAAGTACTATATTAGAAGCAACTAAAGAACAAGATGAAGATAATATTAAAGTAGTTTTTTATTTAGATAATGAAAAAGCAACAAATAATATGAAAATTCAAATGAAACAATTTGGTTCATTGAGTGATTACCCCAAGTTTAAATCTTTAAAATTTACTTTATTACTTGATAATAAATGGAAACCTATTTCTTTAATAAATGAAACAGAATATACAATAACCATTGGCTTCTTAGGAGAAATGGATTGTAAACAAAATATCACAACAACATTTAATTTTGATGTCATTGATTTTAAAGTGTTGTAAAAAAGACGTTACTCATTATGAATAACGTCTTTTTGTTTAACTCTTTTCTTCTACGCCGATTAATTCTAAAAAGAAAGGCTTGTTTTTTAAAGTGTTAAAGATTATTAATCCAACAGCTATAACAACAGCTTCTCCTAAAACAGCCCAAAATACATTTAATAAGTAAGAAGTTCCAAAAGCTAATGTAAGTTCAAGTGGGACTATAATTCCATTTGTTAAGACGGGGAATATGGCACTCACAAAAATATTTTTTGAAAGAATCATAAATAGACAAGCTAATGCAGTTGCTACAGTTCCAAATGTTATATCATAAAGTAACATTGGACTAAATAAATTAGCTATTAAGCAACCTAGTATTAAACTTATAGCATAATCTTTCTTGAAAAATACTAAAAACATTAGAATTTCAGAAATTCTAAATTGCACTGTATCATATGAGAATGGGTTTACAATTGTTAATACAACATACATTGCACAAACAATTGATAATCTTGCAATTTGTTTAATCTTAGAATTCATTTTATCCTCCTTGTTTTTTATTTGGATGGTTATGCAAGGAACATCCAACACGTATTTTAACATAAAAGTTAAAAAAAAGCAAAATGAAATTGTTTTTGAAGATTTCAAAGAAATAAAAAAATATAGAAATTTACATAAAATTATGTTATAATATAGTGTTAGAATGGAGTATTAGGCGATGAGTGTTTTAGAAGTTGAGAATTTGAGATTTTCATATAAAGACAAAGAACTATTTAACAACTTAAATGTCAGAATATTTGATGGTGAACATGTGGGTATTGTTGGCGCTAACGGTGTTGGCAAAACAACATTTATAAATTTACTTGCGGGTAAATTAATACCAGATAGCGGCAAGATTATTTGGGGTGATAATAAAACATTCTCATATCTTGATCAACATCTTGAAGTCCATTCTGATACAAGTATTCAAGAATACTTATATAGTGTTTATCAGCCGTTATTCAAAAAAGAAGAAGAAATGAACAAATATTATGAATCTTTAGGGGAAGCTTTAGAAAAAGATTATGATAAGATTTTGAATAAAGCATATAATATCCAAGAATATTTAGAACAAAATGATTTTTATTCAATCAAATCAAAAATTGGAAATGTAATTAATGGACTTGGCATTCATATTGAAGAAGATCGAAAATTAAAAGAATTAAGTGGTGGTCAGCGTGCTAAAGTATTTTTAGGTAAAATGTTACTTGAAGAAAAAGATATTTTACTTCTTGATGAGCCTACAAATTTTTTAGATCAACAACATGTAGAATGGTTAAGCAAGTTTTTACAAACCTATAAAAATGCCTTTTTAGTAATTAGCCATAATTTTGAATTTTTAAATTCATGTTGCAATATTATTGTAGCATTAGAAAATAAAATATTAACAAAATATAAGGGCAATTATGATCAATACTTGAAAATGCGCGAAATGAATTTAGAAACATATCAAAAAGAATACGAAAAGCAACAAAAAGTAATTAAAAAGACAGAAGAATTTATCGCAAAAAATATAGTTCGTGCATCAACTACTAAACAAGCACAAAGTAGAAGAAAAGCTTTAGAAAAAATGGAAGTAATGGAGAAACCAGAAAAAGAAAAGAAAGTTCATTTTGATTTCAAATTTACTAAATCGTTTAATGTTCCCTCATTAAAAGTATCCTCTTTGACAATTGGGTACAATTATCCAATACTTAAAAATATTAATTTAGAATTTACATTTGGTGGAAAATATGTTATAGTTGGAAAAAACGGAGTCGGAAAGACAACATTTTTAAAAACAATATTGGGACTAATTCCTGCACTTAGCGGAACTATTAGACTTGCACCATATAATAATATATTATATTTTGCTCAAGAAGATGAGATACCTAAGTTAACTGCTGTAGAGTACATCAGAGAATATTATCCAAAAATGGAAGATAAAGATGTTAGAACATTACTAGCTAAATATGCTGTTACTGGGGATTTAACAGTTAAACCAATGACAGAGCTTAGTGGTGGCGAAATTGCAAAAGTTAGATTTGCCTTACAATCATTAACAAGTTCCAATTTATTAATTCTTGATGAACCTACTAATCATTTAGATCGTGCTAGTAAAGAGTCATTATTTAAAGCAATTGACGTTTATCCAGGAACTGTAATCCTTGTATCTCATGAGAAAGAGTTTTATAAAAAATTAAATATGAAAGAAATTAAATTTGAATAGGTGAATATTATGTATGATAGTCAAAAAATAAGAAATATTGCAATTATTGCTCACGTTGACCATGGAAAAACTACTTTAGTTGATCAACTACTTAAAAAATCAGAAACACTTGCTTCTCGTGAGAATATAGAAGAAAGAGCTATGGATTCTAATGATCTTGAAAGAGAAAGAGGAATAACTATTCTTGCAAAAAACACAGCGATTAGTTATAAAGGATATAAAATTAATATTCTTGATACACCTGGTCATGCTGATTTCTCTGGTGAAGTTGAAAGAATTATGACAATGGTTGATGGTGTATTATTAGTTGTTGATGCGTATGAAGGAGCAATGCCCCAAACTAGATTTGTTTTAAAAAAATCATTAGAATGTAATTTGAAACCAATAGTTGTTATAAATAAAGTTGATAAAGAAAGTGCAAGATGCGAACAAGTTATTGATGAAATATTAGATTTATTTATAGAACTTGGTGCAACTGATGAACAAGCAGATTTCAAAGTTGCATATGTTAGTGCATTAAAAGGTACTTGTAGTTTATCAAGTGATGTATCAACACAAAAAGAAACAATGAATCCATTACTTGATCTAATAATTTCTGAAATTCCAGCACCATCTGGAGATGTTAATGGAACATTGCAATTCCAAGGATCATTACTTGATTACAATGATTATGTTGGTAGAATGGCAATTGGTAGAATTAGAAGAGGAAAAATCTTTAATAATGAAATAGTTAGTTGTATGCGAATCGATGGATCAATTAAACAATTCAGAGTACAAAAATTATATAGCTTTTTAGGTCTAAATAAAACAGAAGTAGATGTCGCTTACGCAGGTGATATTGTGGCTGTTGCTGGACTTCCTGATATTTATGTTGGTGAAACAATATGTAATGTTGGTAAGGAAGAAGCATTACCACCAATACATGTAAGTGAACCAACAGTACAAATGACCTTTTCTACAAATGACTCTCCATTTTCTGGAAAAGAAGGTAAATTTGTCACTTCAACAAAAATTAATGATCGTTTGTTTAGAGAGATTCAAAAAGATGTTAGTTTAAAAGTGGAACGTATTGGAGCTGGTGAAGAATGGATTGTTTCAGGACGTGGAGAACTACATTTAGGAATTTTAATTGAAAATATGCGCCGTGAAGGATATGAATTTCAAGTTGCAAGACCAAAAGCAATTATTAAAGAAATTAATGGTGAAAAATGTGAACCATATGAATATGCTCAAGTAGATACACCAAATGAAACAATTGGAAGTGTAATTGAATTATTGGGATCTCGTGGTGGTGTTTTAGAAAATATGGAAAGTGGATACACACAGTCAAGATTAATTTACACCATCCCATCACGTGGCTTAATTGGGTTATCAACAGATTTTATGACTGCATCAAAAGGCTATGGAACATTAAGCCATTACTTTTTAGAATATCGTAAAATTGAAGCAATTAATATGGGTAATCGTAAATTAGGAGTTTTAGTCGCTTCACAAACAGGTATGTCAACAGCTTATGGCATTGGTCAAATTGAAGATCGTGGTATTATGTTTATTGAACCCAATGAAGAAGTATATGAAGGACAGATTGTTGGGGAATGTAATAAAGAAGATGACTTAAGTGTTAATGTTGCTAAGGCTAAACAAATGACGAACCAAAGAAGTGCTAATAAGGACACTACTGTTGTTTTGAAACGACCAAGAAAAATGAGTTTAGAAGTTTGTCTTGAATATATAAATGATGATGAACTTGTAGAAATAACTCCAAGAAATATAAGACTTAGAAAAAAGATACTTGATACTGTTAATAGAAAAAAATTTGATGCCAAAAATAAACAATAGGTGGCTTATGAATGAATCTAATAGCAAAAAAAATAAAAAAATATTTATCATTATGTTAGTTTTAGGCATTATTTTCTTGAGTGTGGGTTTGTATAATTTAATCAGTTATGAAAGTTATTATAAAAAAGGTGATAAAGTTGAAGCAAGAATTGTCAATGTTTTAACTTATCCTAACAGTAATGATGATTTATTTGAAAAAGAATTAGAACACTACAAAGCACTACTACAAGAGTATAAGGCTAAAGGAATTATAAAAGAAAATACCAATGTTGCTATAATTATTATGTTTGATTACAATAATCAAAGCTATGAAAAAGAATTAGGTTATTTTTCTAATGATTTACATATTGGCCAACTTGTTACAATTTATATTAAGGATAGTAATCCTAATGATTTTATGTATGGTGGAAAGAATAAGTTTTCAATTTATGCATCACTAATCATTGGGGGGACACTTAGTTTAATAGCTTTAATTTCAATTATTATGCTAAGTCATAACGAAAGAGCTAATCGTTTATTACTAAATGAAGGATATAAAGTAAAAGCTAAAGTTTTGTATTGTGATGCAAATGAAAAAATTGAAAAATTTAATCGTCACCCTTATATTTTGACTTGTATATACATTGATGAAGATACAAAAGAAGAGTTGGTGTTTACAAGCGATTCTATCTTTTTAAAAAATACTATAGATAATTATATAGATAAATATGTTTATGTTTATATAGATAAAAATAATAAAAATAATTATTATGTGAATGTTGAAGAATTTTTAGATAAGTAAAGAGGATTTATGAAGAAAATTATAACTATTTTAATATTTATTTTAAGTGTATTTATAGTTGGATGTGCTGGCGATTCTTTTGATAATTATTTAGATAAAGTTAGCCTTCCAAGTGAAGTGACTGAAGACTTTAATTTACCAGGAACTATTAATACTAAAGGTAATCATGATATGTATTGGACAAGTTCTGATTCTAGTTCCATTAAAGTTGGCAATTATTTTGAGCAAGAAGGATTATTTTATTATCATGCTTATGTAACTAGAAGCAATGTTGATAAAGAAATTAAATTAACTTTAAAGTTAGAAGTTAATAATTTAGGAAGTATTGAAAAGGAATATATAGTTAAGGTGAAAAAAATTGAAAAGGTAGAGGAAGAAACTGTTGAATTAACATTCTACGCGTTAAACGATTTTCATGGATCAGTAATTAATGATTATGGGGGACTTAGTGTAATTGGTTCGTATTTAATGAAACAAAAAGAAGAAAAACCAGATTCAACAATTATTTTGTCTTCAGGTGATATGTTTCAAGGTAGTGCTTTATCAAATATGACACAAGGTAAAGTAATTGTTGAGTGTATGAATAAAATAGGATTTGATGCTATGACAGTCGGAAATCATGAGTTTGATTGGGGTACTGATGTTATTAAAGGCTATCATGATAAAACAAGCGAAGTTAAACCAACGTTCCCAATCTTAGGTGCCAATATTACAGTTAAGGAAACAGGTGACGATGTTGATTGGACAGATCCATATACAATTGTTGAAAGAAATGGAATAAAAATAGGAATTATTGGTGTAATTGGTAGTTCCCTAGAAAGTTCAATTTCACCAACAATTGTTGCTCCATATGAATTCGTTGATACAATCCCAGTAATAAAAAAATATACAAAGTACTTAAGGACAGAACAAAATTGTGATATTGTTGTTGTTTCTGCTCATGACAATACTTTAGGAATAAATCAAAGTATTGCTGACTTGAGCGGTGAATATCAAGTTGATGCTATTTTTAATGGACATACGCATACAACATACGCTGGAGAAACAATGGGTAGTGATAATTATTTATTACCTTATGTTCAATCAGGAAGTGTTGGCAAAAACATTGGAAAAATAGTTTTAAAGTATAATAAAAAGAATAAAACATTAATTGAAGGTAGTGCTGAAAATATTCCTGTATCATTATCACTTGCTAGTCCTAATCAGGAGTTAAATGCAATAATAAATAAATACAATGATGAAGTTGTTAAAATTTCAGGACAAGTAATAGGAGTGGCTGGCACATATATTGAACAATTTACATGTGCTAAATGGGCTGCAAATGTTTTGAAAACTGAAGGACATGTTCAAATTGGATTTATTAATAGTGGCGGTATTAGATCAAATGCCTTTCCAATAGAAGTAAATCAAGAAATTACAATTGGAAAAGTTTGGGAAATAATGCCATTTGATAATGAAGTTAAAACATGTATGATGAGTGTTAAAGATATTATTAGATTATATGATTCAAGCGGTATTATCCATAGTAGCAATATCAATGTTAAAAATAATGTTTTATATGTTGATGGCGTTAAAGCTAATGATGATGATAAATTCTTGGTTGGTGCTGTCGATTATATTTTTGATAAAGAAGAATATCCATTTTTAAGTTCAGATGACATTAGAGTTACAGGCGATTTATTTAGAGACTATTTAATTAATTCTATAACAAATACATGTAAAGATGGTAGTAAATGGATGGCATAATATGATTAAAAAATGTTTTACCATTAATCAAAATCGTACAACAGAAGAATTTAAAAGTTATGAAGAATTAATAAAAGAAGGAATGTTTCAGGGAATAGAAATATTTTATCCATATGATAAGACTATTTTAGAATTAGAAACTTATAAACAAAATGTGTTTTCTTTAATGAAATATAATTTAGAAGTGGTTTTACACTTGCCTCATGGCTATATGAGTAATTTATTGAATCCTAGTACTTATGATGTGGTGCTTGATAGATTTAAAAAAGCAATTGATTTTAGTAAATTATTTGGTGTAAAAAAATTAACTTTGCACCTAGGAGGTTTTGATGGAAATCAAAATGTCTCAAGAAAAGAATTGATTAATAATAGTATTGAGAATGTAAAAATTCTTGCAGATTATTGTTTTCCCGCATTTTTAATGATTGAAAATATGCCTGGTGATAATGAACTTGGATATAGTCCTGATGAAATAAAATACATTATTGAACAATCACAAAGAAACAATGTAAAATTTATTTTTGATTTTGGTCATGCTAATGTTAGTGAATATGAAATCACTGAATATATTGATAAATTAAAAAATTATTTAATGCATTTACATATTAGTGACAATGATTCAACTCGTGATCAACATAAACCAATTGGAACTGGAAACATTGATTATAAAAATATTTTTAAATTATTGCCTTTCTATCACGAACTTTATTGTTTAGAAATAATATATACTAGTAGTAATGATTTAAGAAAGTATGCAAAAGATTTAGATAATGTGGTGGAGTAAAAATATGACAAACAAAAAAGTTATGATAATGACTGATAGTAGCTGTGATATGCCTCAAGAGTTTATTGACCAAAACAATATTGAAATAGTACCTTTTAATATTATTATTGATGGACATACTTATTTAGATAGAAGAGACATTACAACAATTGAATTATTTGAAAAAGTCGATAGATTAAAAGAACTTCCAAAAACAGCCGCAATTGCACCTTCAATATTTATGGATAAATTTAATGAATACGTAAATGACTACGATATTGTTTATATTGGATTAGGAACTGGATTTTCAAGTGCATCTAGTTCTGCGATGGTTGCAGCAAAGGAATTTGATAATGTTTATGTTATTGATTCATGTAACTTAAGTGCTGGGGTAGGATTATTATTAAACAAAGCATGTATATTTAGAAATGAAGGATATAGTGCTAAAGAAATAGCAGAAAAAATTAAAAATATTGTTCCTCGTGTTCGTGTACAATTTGTTATTAATACATTAAAGTATTTACATATGGGAGGAAGATGTAGCGGAACAATTCGATTATTAGGAACAGCTTTACAAATTAAACCTATAATTAGAGTAGTTGATAACAAAATGGTTATTGGTAAAAAGCCAATAGGTTACACAAGAGGATTAAATGCATTAATTGATTATTATAATCAAGATAAAGATAATATTGATACTGATATGATGACTTTTACACATTGTATGGCTTCTGATGATGCTGATTATTTAATGAGCAAAATTAAGCCAGATTGTAAAGTTAAAAATATTATGGTGACAGAGGCAGGATGTGTAATTTCAACACATTGTGGCCCAAGATGTATAGGTATTTTATATATTGTAAATGAGTAAATAGGAGGGTTATATGAAATATTGTGTAAAATGTGGAACAGAATTAGTTGATGATGCTAAGTTTTGTCCAAAGTGTGGATATAAACAGTTTAAGGATAATGACGAAGGATTATCTGATGATTTAAAAGGAGTAGTTTCAACGGATGGCAGTGATAGTTCACCAAAGTCAAGAGCTATTGCAGCTGTACTTGCTTGGTTTTTAGGAGGATTTGGTGGTCATAGATTTTATGTTGGTAAAACACAATCAGCAATTCTAATGGCTGTATTCTTTTGGACATTTATTCCATCTATTATTGCGTTAATTGATTTTATTATTATACTTTGCGGAAACTTTACTGATGGTGATGGTAAAGTATTAAGAAAGTGGTAAATAGAAAGACACACTAATTTGTAAGTTAGTGTGTTTTTTAAATGAAAAAAATTAAAAATTAATATTTGACTATTTTATTATTTAAATGATATAATATAAGTGTGTGGTGTGATTTAAAATAAAGAAGATGAAAAAAATTTTATCTTTTGTTATGTTATTGTTTTTAGCTTTTTTGGTTGTATTAAAAGTAGAAGTAAATGCAGCTCAAAAAATTTCATTTTCAACCAAAATAGAAAAGATTAATTTAACTTATGAAAATGTTAAAATTGAAAAGTATAATAGCGATGTTGATAATATCAAACAAATAGCATTCAATTTAAATTCTAAAATGCTGTTAAAATATAAAGAAGTTAATTCTATTTTAAATGATACAAGTGAAGCAGTTGAAGTTGCAAAAATGTATTATTATAAAAACAATGTTTTTCATAATGATAGTTTAACAACTTATTCGAAAGATAAAGAAGCTATTGAAACAGAAATAATTGATTTTTACGAAGAAAGAATCAATTACGCAAATGAATTAAATGAAAATGAAACAAGTGAATTATTTCAATATGTTACTAGTGGTCATGAGAGAATAGTAAAAAAACCATATGGCTATATGGATCATTCATATACTGTTAAAAAATATAGAGCTAGTGACATATCGTCATTATATATAGTTGAAACAAATTCGGATTTCGTGCCAGGAATTGTTGCTTATTTAAATGGTGATTCATCTTATGGATACAACATTCATACAATGTATGGATATATGCATTTAAATGCAACTCAAGCAGTTGATGAAATTGACCAATCAACAAAATATTATGGAGGAATACCATGCTTTAAAGATGCATGGCCAGTAAATGTGCCAGGTAAAATTTCGATTAGTTCTTCATATAATTATGGAGTTAGTTATGGATGTTCTTTTAAAAATGGTTTTAGTCTAGATAATTTTTCTTTAGAACATGATGATAGTAAAGGAAAAAATATAGAGTATTCATATTTAAAAACTTATACAACTGATGAACCAAGATTAACAACACAACATGATTCAAATGATTATAATAAATATCAATGGACGCTAATTTATAATGATCCAAATAATGGATGTGAAACATCACATTTAAGTACAGGATATATGTTTGAAATGAATAATTCAGGACATGAAATGGTTGGAGAAGGACAATTTGGTTTACATTATGATTTTCTCATGAATGTTGGGAAAAAAACTAAAGTATATAATTCAGAAACTAAAAAACAAGAAATTAAGATTGTTAATCAAGGATCCATTACAGGATATTTATATGTTAATTGGTGGTAGAAAGAAAGGAGGGAAAATAATGAATAAAGCAATTAGAATTGCAGTATATTGTGCTTTAATTATTGGTGGTTTATTATCAAGTTTAGGATATTACTTAGCAGTAGGATTAGTTCTTGCTTTTGTTGAAATACTAATTAATTTTACAGTTGAGTTTAATAAAGACAACTTAAAAGACAATATGAAAAAAATCTTTGATTTGATTCTTTTTGTCTCTATAATAATGGGAGCAATAGTTTTATTTATTAGAACAATATTTGGATACCCTGAATGGTTTGAGTGGTTTACTCGAATTACTTTAGCTATTTTAATTATTGTAACTATTATAATGACCGTTATTAACTTTATTATTGGTTTTAAACCTAATAAAAACTCAGATTAGAAATTACAGGTGTAGCCTATAAGGCTATGCCTTTTTAATTATTTATAGTGACTTTATGGCAAAATTATAGTATAATTAATATATTAAAATAGAAAAGAGAATAAAATTATGAAAACAGAATTACTATCTCCCGCAGGTAACATAGAATCATTAAAAAGTGCTATACATCATGGAGCTGATGCTGTATATTTAGGGGGTACTTTATTTAGTGCTAGAAGCCAAGCCAATAATTTTGATAATGAACAAATAATAGATGCCATTAACTATGCTCATCTATATGATGTAAAAGTTTATGTAACAGTTAATACTTTAATTAAGGAAAAAGAATTTGATAAAGCATTAGCTTTTATAGAAATGTTATATTTAAATAATGTTGATGGTGTGATTGTTCAAGATATGGGACTAGCATCCGTTATAATAGAAAAATACCCATTGTTAAATGTACATGCATCAACGCAAATGAATGTGCAAACAGTTGAAGAGGCTATGTTTTTAAAAAAACTAGGTTTTAAAAGAATTATACTAGGAAGAGAATGTCCGATTGAAACCATTAGAAAAATAAAAAAAGAAGTAGATATAGAAGTGGAAGTTTTTGTACATGGAGCTTTATGTATGTCATATTCAGGTAATTGTTACATGTCAAGCATTATAGGGAAAAGAAGTGGTAATAGAGGCAAATGTGCACAACCATGTCGATTACTTTATAGTTTAAATGATGATAAAAAGGAATCTTATTTACTAAGTACAAAAGATTTGATGACACTTGATTATTTAGATCAACTGCTAGATATAAATATTGATTCCTTAAAAATAGAAGGAAGAATGAAAAGACCAGAATATGTAGCTTTAATAACAGAAATATATAAAGAAAAGATAAATTCATATTACAATAAAACACAATTTAATGATGAAACTAAAATCAAAGAAATGAAGGAAATGTTTAATCGCGAATTTACTAAAGGATATATGTTTCATGAAAATAATAAAGATTTTACTAATACTGCATATAGTAATCATATAGGAGTAAGTGTTGGAAAAGTGATTAAAGTAGATCGAAATTATATATATGTTAAACTGACAGATGATCTTGAAAATCATGATAGCATTCGAATTGCTGGAAAAGTAGTAGATGCTGTTACAATATCAGAAATGTATGTAAATAATACAATCGTTAAAAAAGCTCATAAAGGGGATACAGTTAAAATTAGATGTCATAAGGAATTAACAATAGGAGCAAATGTTTTAAAAACCACAACAATTTCCTTAATGAATAGGCTTAGTAACTATGAAGAAAAGAAACTTTTAATAGATGGATTTATATCTATAAAAGACAATAAATTATGCTTAAAAGTTAAATATAAAGACATTCAAATTGAAGAATTGTCAAGTAAAGAAGTTGAAAAAGCAACGAGTATAGAAAGTGAAAGAAGAATTTTAGAACAAATAGCTAAGACTAATTCTTCAATCTATAAGTTTAAAACATTAGAAATTAATGCAAAAAATGCATTTTTGCCAGTGTCAATTATCAATGAACTTCGTAGAAATGTTTTAGAAAAGTTGACTGAAACTCGACTTACAGTACCTTATAAACCAGTAAAAGAATTTAAAAGTAATGATTTAACATTGGAAAAAATATCAGATAAAGTATATGTTCAAGTAGAAACTAAAGAGCAATATGAAGAAGTTAGAAAGATTTATAATGGAATTATTTGGACAGAAAATGAAAATATAAAAAATGATGATAATAAATTATGGTATTTAAATCCAAGAACAAGTATAAAAATTCAAGATGGTGGCATTCAAAGTTTTAATTCACTAGGAAGTAATCATTTATTTACTAGTGTATATATGAATGTATTTAATAGTTATTCGATGGCATTTTTATATAATCATGGCATAAAATTAATTGGGTTATCATTTGAACTTAGTAGTGATGAATTGAAAGAAACAATAGATGCGTTTAAGAACAGATATAATGTTATACCAAATACTTATTTAATGGTATATGGAAGATACGAACTTATGATTATGAAACATTGTTTAATAAATAAATATGAACAATGTACACATTTAAATTGTAAAAAATGTTTAGAAAAACAATATTACTTGAAAGATCGTTTAGGATTTAAATTTCCTTTAATTAAAACAAACAATTGTAATTTAAAACTTTTAAATTCCAAAATAGTTAATCTCATTAATAATGTAGATGAAATAAATAAAGATGGGATCAATGGAATTTTAATATCATTTACAATTGAAACAAAAGAAGAAATTGAAAAAGTATTAAAAGCATATATTGATAAGATTAATGGAAAAAATACTTCATTAAAAATCAATGATGTGACATATGGGCATTTTAATGAAGGGATTCTTTAATTTAATTAATTCATAAAAAAAATATTAAAACATTAATGGAAACCCTTGCAAATTTCTTCATAATATTGTATAATATACTATAGAAATCGTTTGCATAAAATTTAAAAAGGAGGTAGCTATAGATGAGAGAATATCATTCTAAAGCAATTAGAAACGTTGCAATCTTAGGACATTTAGGAAGTGGAAAGACTTCATTAACAGAATCACTTTTATTTTTAAGTGGTGCTATTGATAAAAAAGGTGAAGTTGAAAAGAAAAATACAGTTAGTGATTATACTTTAGAAGAACAAGCAAGACAATTAACTCTTTCAACAAGTTTAATACCAGTTGAATGGAATGGACATAAAATTAATTTTCTAGATACTCCAGGTAATGAAGAATTCATTGGAGAAATTGATAGTGTATTATCAGTTGTAAAAGGTGCTGTATTAGTTATTGATGCATCTAAAGGAATTGAAGTCGGCACTGAGAGATGTTGGGAAGAGTTAAAAAAACGTAATATTCCAACAATTATCTTCATCAATAAAATGGATAAAGAAAACATAAAATTTGATCATTTAATTGAAGAATTAAAAGAAAAGTTTGGAAAGCGTGTTGCTCCTTTCTGTTATCCACTTGGAAAACAAGATTCATTTGATGGTGTTGCTTTAGCAGTAGAAAAGAAAGCAAAGCTTTACAAAGATGGCGTATGTAATGATGGTGAAATTTATCCAGATAAAATGGCAAAAGTTGATGAGTTATATGAAGCAATTTGTGAAGCAGTTGCGGAAACTAGTGAAGAATTAATGGATAAATATTTTAGTGGTGAACCACTAACTACTGAAGAGGTAAAAACAGGACTTAGAACTGGTGTACTTGCTGGTGATGTATATCCTATATTCTGTGGTTCAGCCCTTAAAAATATTGGTGTTCAATCTTTACTTAACTTAGTAATAGATTTTATGCCTGCTCCAGATGATTTGAAACCAAAGCAAGGAAAAGATTTGAAAGGCAATATAGTTACTAGGGAAACAAAGGACTCTGCTCCTTTATCAGCATATGTATTTAAAACAATCGTTGACCCATTTGTTGGAACTATAAATTTATTTAAAATATATTCAGGAACGTTGAAAACAGGACAAGAAGTATATATTTCTAATACGGATACAACTGTTAAAATGCCTCAATTATTATCATTAATGGGTAAAACACAATTACAACTTGAAGCAGCATATGCTGGTGACATAATTGCAGTTGCTAAATTGTCCGAGTTAACTAGTGGTTATACATTCTGTGATAAAAAAGATCCTGTTATTTTTGATGGCCCAGAATTCCCTACCCCAACAATTTATGTAGCAATTAAGCCAAAAAATAAACAAGATGAAGAAAAGATTTCAACTGCTCTTCAAAAAATAGCACAAGAAGACAAAACATTTGAAACAAGGAGAAATCCAGAAACTGCACAATTATTAATTGGTGGTCAAGGTATTACTCATATAGGTTACATCATTGATAAGCTTAAAAACACATATAAGGTTGAAGTTGATACTGAAGACCCTAAAGTAGTTTATCGTGAAACAATAAGAGGCAAAACTGATGAACATGGTGTTCAAGGACGTCACAAGAAGCAATCTGGTGGCGCTGGACAATTCGGAGATGTATGGATCAGATTCGAGCCAACTGATCAAGATTTCGAATTCCATGAAGAAGTATTTGGTGGAGCCGTTCCTAAAAACTATTTCCCAGCTGTAGAAAAAGGATTACAAAAAGCCCTTGAAAAAGGTCCTTTAGCAGGGTTCCCAGTTATTGGAGTAAAAGCTACCCTTACAGATGGTTCATATCACCCAGTTGATTCAAATGAAGTTTCATTCGTTTTAGCTGCAGGTCTTGCATGGCAAGAAGCATGTAAAGTTGTTAAACCAACAATATTAGAGCCTATAATGGAAATTAAGGTTACAATTAAATCTGAATATGTTGGAGCAATTATGGGAGATATGAGTAAGCGTAGAGGAAGAATTTTAGGTCAAGAAGATATTGAAGGTGGCAAAACAGTTATTACGGCTGAAGTTCCAGAAAGTGAAATTATTAAGTATGCTACAGAACTTAAGGCTATGACTCAAGCTAGTGGTAGATTCTCAAGACAATTCTTAAGATACGATATAGCTCCAGAAGATAAGATTAAAAAGATTATTGAAGAGTATAAAAAATAGTTTTTAGAATAAATCTTTAAAAAACATCTCTATCTTTAGAGGTGTTTTTATTTTAATTATTAATATTTAATTGAAAAAGAATTTAAAAAATGTTAAAATATATATAAGAAAAATATAGGAGGTTATATGTTCAAAAGATTTAATATTTATATATTGTTTGTTTTATCTTTAATTTGCATGAGTGCTTTTTCTTTTGTTAAAGTTAATGCAACAGAAGATAATCCGATTTACTATGAAGAAGAAGTAAAAGAAGTAAACAATTTACCAACTGGAATAACACACAAAATAATTAAAGGTTATAGTCAAGTCACAAATGAAAGTTTAATTTCAAAGGGTGCAACAGAAGCAGGGCTTGGTAGTTCAGTTCCACTAGTTCGTAATAAATATTATTCCCAACAAATTAATGTATTAGAAATGCCTTATGCAAGTGAATCAAAAATTGTACCATGGGGAGTTATTAAAAATGGTACATGGTCACTTGCTACTGTTAAAACAATGGCTGAAGATTATGAAGCAATGCATCCAGGATGGAAAGTATTAGCCGCAATTAATGGAGATTTTTTTGATATTAATGGTACTAATAATTATCCTTATACACCACTTGGAACTATGTATGTTGATGGAAACTTATATAAACAAAATACTTCATGGGGTGTTTTAGGTTTTAATAATAGTTTAAATGGACCAAGATTAGTAGGATTGAGTAAAGGTGAAAGTATTTATTTTAGTAATAATCCCTACCTTTATATTTATAATGATAAAGATGAAATTATTTACGAAAAAGAAATAAATAAAATTAACTATGGAGAAGAAGGAGAAACAGTACCAACAGGAGATGAAATAGCTTTATATTATGGTTTATTTAATTTTTCGCATAGGGTTACTCCTGTTGAAGTAAATAATGCTTATGTAGTTGAAAAAGCAGAAAATACTGTTGCATATACGAAAGGTCAATTCTTTGGTAAAGGTGTGATTTCAAAGGTTAATGCTTCAGCAACATTAATTAAAAATCAATTTGCAATAGTAACAAGCAATAGTGAAGTAACAGCGTTATTAAAAGAAAATGTTAAAATTAAAGTTCAATCAAAAAATTTGAATACTGAATTTGAAAATTGTGATGCAATGATTGGATTGCATGATAAAGTTGTTATCAATGGAGAACCTTGTTATGAAAATGAAGGTTACGGAAATGATAGATTACCAAGAACAATTCTAGGAACAAAAGAGGATGGTAGTGTTGTTATGTTAACTATTGATGGACGTCAATCTTCAAAAGGTTTCTATGGAGCTAATCAAGAAGAGTATGCTGCTATAGCAAAGTATTATGGAATCTATAATGGTTATCAAATGGATGGTGGAGGATCAACTACTATGGTTGTTCTAAAAGATGGTGAATTAACTATTTGTAACTCACCAAGTGATTCAGGTGGTTTAACAGCAAGAAGTGATAGTGATTGCATTTTAGTTGTTACTAAGGTTCCAGAAATCACTTATAAAACTGAATCAACATCTAATTCAGTGACATTCAATATTACTAACAATGTTGAAAATGTAGAAAACATTTATGTTGATATTAATGGTCAAAAATCTTTAGTAGAAAATAATAAAGTTACAATTAATAATTTAAATAGCAATACAGAATATACTTATGAATTATATCAGAAAATTGGTGAAGAATATAAATCTCTTGTTTATCAAGGCAAAGTATTAACAGATAAAGAAAAACCAAGTATATTAAAACTCCATGTATCTTTAGTGCAAGTAGATAATGAATGGAAATATAAAATAATATGTGATATTCAAGATAAAGATGGGGCTGTTATTAATGCTTCCTTTGTTTATGATGGTAAAAGTTATTGGCTAAGAGATGGAGCATTTACACTTCCAGCATCTTCCATAAATATTATTTATACTTCAGGATGGCAAATTAAATTTGTTTATAAAGTTTCTAATAATGAGGGAACAAAAACGGATGTTATTGAAAAAATTGTAATAGTTCCAGATAATGCATTGATTGTTATTGATGCTCAAAATAAAATTATAAACAATAAGCTTAATAGTATTTTAGAATAAGATGATATTAAAATATGTTATAGAAGAAGATGGCCTTTTGGTTAAAGAGTATTTAGAAAAAATAGGTTTATCAAGAAACATAAGAAAAAAAGCTAGAGTTCAAGATATCATTTATATTAATGGAGATAAGAGCAAAAATTATGTTTTGCTTCATAAAGGTGATATCTTAGAATTAAAGTTTACAGAAAAAGCGAATGATAATATAACTTCTGTTGCTAGTGATTTAGATATTAAATATGAAGATGAATATTTAATGGTTATAAATAAACCAAAAGGAATATCATCACAACCATCAAGAAAGCATGTAACAGATAATATTATTAGTATGGTTAAACATTATTTTGAAGTTAATAATATTAATAGCAATGTTCATTTAGTTAATCGTTTGGATTTTCAAACTAGTGGGTTGATGATAATAGCAAAAGATGGAATTACACATTTTGCTTTTTCAAAAATTGATATTAAAAAATTATATTTATGTGAGATTGTTGGGCACATAGAACCAGTTAGTGGTATTATTGATTTACC
Source organism: uncultured Bacilli bacterium (assembly GCA_934096585.1). Classification (GTDB taxonomy): domain Bacteria; phylum Bacillota_I; class Bacilli_A; order ML615J-28; family CAG-698; genus CAKOMG01. The sequence continues at coordinate 207,786 of CAKOMG010000001.1, read as the reverse complement.
CATTGCTCGTGAAAAAGCACCTTCAATTAAGAGATATGTTTCAGAAGAAGGAAAAAGATCAATCACAAAATATAAAGTAATTAAAAAGTTAGAAAATAAGGATTTAGTTGAAGTTCTATTAGAAACAGGAAGGACGCACCAAATTAGAGTTCATTTTTCCTATTTGCATCATCCATTAGTTGGTGATGAATTATATGGAACTAAAGATGAATGTTTAAAACTACATTGTTTTAGTTTAACATTTAAACATCCTTGGAAAAATGAAAATATAGAGATAGTAGATTATCCAAGTTGGTAGGAGGAATAAATATGCCTGATGTCGTTATGCATCATCACTTTGGGAAAGTGGTATATAGTGCACTAGAAGAAAATGTAAAGAATGCAATCACAAATACAAATCTATATGATTTTGCAACTGCAGGTCCTGATCCTTTCTTCTTTTGTAATTTTATAAATAGTAAATTGCAAAAAGAAAGTTTTGCATTTGGTGAATATATGCACCGCCATAAATCAAAAGAATTCTTTTTGAAATTAATTGAATTATCAAAAGTTGATTATAATATGTTTAATTATCTATGTGGTTTTGTTACCCATTATTATTTAGATAGTTATACACATCCTTACATTTTTTATTGTACTGGTGTATATAATCCTGATGAATTAGATACATTATGTTATCGAGGTTTACACACAAAACTAGAAAGAGCAATGGATTGCTTTGTTATTGAGAATTATTATGATGCTAATCCTAATACATTTAATATAGCAAGTAAAATCTTGAAATTGAGAAAAATTAATAAATCAAGTAAAGAATCATTTGATCGTTTATATGAATCAGTTTTCAATAAAGCAAATGGATATAAGATGGTAAATAATTCAATAAAATGGCAAAGAAGATTTTACCGCTTTATTTATGATCCATTTGGAATCATATTAAAGATATTAACTAAAAAAGATGATGGAAAATCATCACTTGATTTATCAAAACTTTCGTATTATGATAAAAAGATTCCTTCTTCACAAGTAGACATCTTTAATTATAAAAGAAGAAGTTGGTGTAATCCCATAGACAAAGAAATGACTTCAACATATAGTTTCTTTGATTTGTTTGACTTAGCCAAAGACCAAGCTGTAAATTGTATTAATGATTTATATAGAACCATATTTTTAAATGAATCATTTGATGTCGATGCTTATTTCAAAGATTTGTCATATATAACAGGTGTTCCTTGTTCATATGACTTGGATATGAAATATTTTAATAATATATTTGAAGATAAAAATAAAAATAACTTGTAATTTATTTAAATAAATAGTATAATAATAATATATCGGAGGATAAAAATGAAATTGATTAAGAAATTATTACTTGTTTTAACATTTGTTATTGGTGGATTAGTGTTAGTTGGTTGTAAACCAGATAACCCTGATGGTCCAAATCCTGAAGAACCTACTATTAAAATTGAAGAAGTACAATCAGCATTATTGAACGCTTTTAAAGAATATGAAGATGCTGAACATGGAAAGGTTCAAGTTGTAATGACAAAAGGTTCTGAAACTTCAACATTAGATTTAGTATTTAATTATGAAGAAGGTAAATATAGCGTTGAAACTTTAGCATCAGTTTTAAAAGATAGCAATGGTGAGTTAAGTTGTTATATTGAGGATGGTAAAGCATACATCAATCGTTATAATGAATCAAAAACAGTAGTAAAAGTTACTGAAACTGAAAGTGAAGCAATCGTAAATAATTATGGATTCAGTGCTTATACACATAAAGTTAAATTAATGTTAGGAACTAGTTTCTTTAAACATGCAAAACTTACTACTTATAAAGATGATGTAGCAACAATTGAATTAAATGTTGGACAATATAATTTAGAATCTGATGATTACGATGATGAAGATTTACAATCAATTTTTGATAGTTTAAAAGAAAAATCTTCAGTTAAAGCATATGTTAATTATAAAGATAAAAAAGTAGCAAATGTAAAAATAGAACTTGTTGGTGATGTTACATCAACTATAGAAGTTAAATTTTTAGGAACTCAAACTTCAGAAATCGCAATTGAATTTCCAAGTTTTGAAGATTATAAATAAGAATAATTAGTGTTGGCAATAATCATTTGTCAGCACTTTTAATTTTTATTAAGAATCATATGATATAATAATTGAAAAAAGTAAAAAAAAATGATATAATTATTATCAAGTAAGGAGTTTAAGATGTTTAAAAGATTATCAAATGGATTATTATCCCCAAAAGAAACAAGTGTTTATTATAAAGAAAAGTTTGGAAAAACTATTCTTTACTTATTAATACTAGTTTTATTTATGCTAATTCCGGTAGTTATTTCTACGTCAACTTCTTCATTAGTCAGTGAAAGTGGAAGAAAAGAAATAAGAAAGTCATTTACAAATGAAACTATTCCTTTTACTATTGTTAATGGAACTTTAGAAAACATTAATGGCGATAAAAGTTTTGTATATAAAAATCAAAATTTAACAGGTATTAATTTTTATATCACAGAAGACATTAAAAATATTTCTACATCACTTAATAATTTAAATATTGTGCTTGGAACTGATAAAGTATACTTAATGGTTTCATCTATTGCATATCCAGTTATAGAATATAAAGAATATGAGTACTTGACTAATTTAAATCTAAGCGATTCAAGAACAATTAATTCATTAACTTTTTGGGATAATATATTTAATATTATGGATAATGAATATAATAAAGCTCGTCCAACGATTATTGTCTTTTCAACAATCATTTATTTCTTTTACTGGGCAGCTTGGCTTGCAATATTTGCTTGTGTTTTATCGTTGTTTAGCAAGATGAGATATGGTAACGTACTTAAATTTTCTGGATTATTCAAGGTAAGTATATATAATTTAACACCATTTGTATTTTGTACAATATTTGGTAGTTTATTTGGAATGCAACTATTAGTTTATGTTGGATATGTTGTATCAGCAGTTTATAGTCTTATTTCAACAAGCAAGATATTAGAAAATATGTATAACACAAGAAAAGAGGAAAGATAAAATGAATTATAATCATTTAGAAATAGAAAAAAAATGGCAAGAATATTGGAAAGAGCATGAAACCTTTAAAACTGATGTATGGGATTTTTCGAAACCAAAATATTATGCTCTGGATATGTTTCCATATCCATCTGGTGTAGGTTTACACGCAGGACATCCAGAAGGATATACAGCAACTGATGTTGTATCAAGAATGAAAAGAATGCAAGGGTATAATGTGCTTCACCCAATGGGCTTTGATTCATTTGGTTTGCCAGCAGAACAATATGCTATAAATACGGGAAATCATCCTGATGGCTTTACTAGAAAAAATATTGAGACTTTTAAGAAGCAACTATGTATGTTAGGATTTTCATATGATTGGAGTAAAGAAATATCTACGTGCGATCCATCATTTTATAAATGGACACAATGGATTTTTAAACAACTATATTTAGATGGATTAGCAAAAAAAGTCGATATGCCTGTGAATTGGTGTGAAGAATTAGGTACAGTACTTGCAAATGATGAAGTAATAGATGGAAAGAGTGAAAGAGGAGGATATCCTGTTGTTAGAAAAAACATGAAACAATGGGTAATTGATATTCCTAAATATGCGGAAAGACTATTACAAAATCTTGACAATTTAGATTGGCCTGAATCTACAAAGGAAATTCAAAGAAATTGGATTGGAAAATCAGTTGGTGCACACGTTAACTTTAAAGTATTTGGAACTGATGAATCATTTACTGTTTTTACGACAAGATGTGATACATTATTTGGAGCTACCTATTGTGTATTATCTCCTGAACATTCTCTTGTTAAAAAAATTGTGACAAAAGAACAAGAACAAGAAGTTTTACATTATATTGATATTTGCTCAAAAAAGAGTGATTTAGAAAGAACTGAACTAAATAAAGAAAAAACAGGAGTATTTACAGGGGCTTATGCTATTAACCCTGTTAATGGCAAAAACATTCCCATTTGGATATCTGATTATGTACTTGTAACTTATGGAACAGGAGCTATTATGGCTGTTCCGGCGCATGATGATCGTGATTATGCCTTTGCGAAAAAGTTTGGTATTGATATTATTCAAGTGCTTGAAGGTGGAGATATTTCAAAATGTGCTTACACAGAAGATGGAATTCATATTAATTCAGGCTTTTTAAATGGTCTTGATAAAGAAGATGCTATTAATAAAATGATTGAATATCTTGAAGAAAATAAAATAGGAACAAAGAAGATCAATTATAGAATTCGTGAATGGATTTTTGCACGTCAAAGATATTGGGGTGAACCAATTCCTATTGTCACATTTGAAGATGGCACAACAAGAGCATTAAATGATGATGAACTGCCAATTGTTCTTCCAGAATTAGATGATTATAAACCACAAGGTGGTATGTCACCTCTTGCAAAAGCAACAGATTGGATTAATATTACAGTTGATGGCAAAAAGGCTGTACGTGAAACTTCAACGATGCCTGGTAGTGCCGGATCTAGTTGGTATTTTTTAAGATATATTGATCCTAATAATGATAAAGAACTTGCAAATAAACAATTATTAAAGCATTGGATGCCTGTTGATTTATATATTGGTGGACCAGAACATGCAGTTGGTCACTTATTGTACTCAAGAATGTGGAATAACTATCTATATGATAAAAATATAGTTCCAGTAGAAGAACCATTTAAGAAACTTGTGCATCAAGGAATGATTCTTGGTTCCAACGGAATTAAAATGGGTAAGAGATTCCCAGAATACGTTGTAGATCCAAATGTTGTTGTAAAAGAGTATGGTGCTGATACATTGCGTTTATATGAAATGTTTATGGGACCACTTGAAGCAGATAAACCATGGGATGCCAAAGGTATAGAAGGTTCAAGAAAATTCTTAGAAAGAATTTGGAGATTATACAATGATGAATCTAAAATTAAGGATTCAGATAATAAGAATTTAGAAAAATTATATCATCAAACTGTTAAAAAAGTAACTGAAGATTATGAAGGATTAAAGTTCAATACAGCAATAGCCCAAATGATGATTTTCATTAATGCAGTATATAAAGAAGAAGTATTCCCAAGAGAATACGCTGAAGGATTTATTAAACTATTAAATCCTCTTGCTCCACATATTACTGAAGAAATTTGGAAAGAAGTTTTAAAGCACAATAACTCACTTGCTTATGAAACTTGGCCTACATGTGATGAAACTAAAACAGTTGAAAATGTTATAACAGTAGTAATTCAAGTAAATGGAAAAATGCGCGACAAATTAGAAGTAAAAAAAGACACACCAAAAGAAGAACTTGAAAAACTTGCTTTAGCTAGTGAAAAAATAAAACAATATACAGCAGGTGGTGTTAAGAAAATTATTGTTGTTCCAAATAAACTTGTAAGTATTGTTATTTAAAACCTTAAATAAAAAATAAATTAAGTATCATTTAAGTTTCGTGACCTATAATAATATTATAAAGAGGTGAACGAAATGAATGATACTTTTTTTCAAAAAAGAATTAAAAAAATTATAACAGTGTTTTTATTAGTTGTTTCTTTACTTTCATTAACAGGATGTAATATTTTTCAAAGGGATAAAACGATAAATGCAAAATATGGATTAAAAGTTAATGAAGTTGATGAATACACGGAAATTTCCGAAAATGAAATAGCTACAACAGTAGCTAATATTGTTATGCCAGCAACTGTTGAAATAACTTGCAAAATAAATTTCTCTTATGAACAAACATCTTATGGATTTTGGGGTGGATCAGAGAAAAAAACAGTTCATAGTTCTGAAAGCGGACAAGCTACAGGAATTATTATTAATGAAGAAGGTTATGTTTTAACGAATGCCCATGTTGTCAATGTTAGTGATGATTCAAAATACAATAATTTGAAATACGAGAGTTATGAAATATATTTAAATTATGCGGATAGTGATGTTAATTTTAAAGCTGAAGTAGTTACAAGCGATACTAGTTTAGATTTAGCAATTTTAAAAATGGATATAAGCAATATAGAAAATATTAAACATGCTGTTTTTTATAACTTAACAGATCCAAAATCTGATGAATATCAAAATGAAGATGCTAAAAAACTTTATTATGGAGAAACATGTATAGCAATTGGTAATGCCAATGGTTATGGGATCTCAGTAACAAAAGGTGTTATTAGTGCACCAAATAGATACTTTGAAGAAAGTAGTGTTGTAATTGAAGCAATTCAAACTGATGCTGCTATAAATCCGGGAAATAGTGGAGGTCCATTATGCAATATGTTTGGTGCTGTTATTGGGGTTAATTCTTTTAAAATTGTCACTTCAACAAGCGAAAATTTAGGATATGCCATTCCTTCAAATATTATTATAAGATATATTGATGATGTTAATGATAAGTTAAAAACAAATATTAAATATTATTATACAAATAGTCGTAGTTATAGTAAAGAAGTACAAACAAATTAAAGTAAATTATGGTTTTAATGGTAAATATATAAATAGGAGGATTTATGAACTGTTTAAAAAATACTATTAGAACCTTTTCTAATATTTTTCAAATATTTAGTTGTGATAATTGTAATGCATATTTCATTAATACTTTTATTTATATTGGGTTAAATAAAATATACATTTATGAATATAATGATAAATGTATTTGTAAAAGTATGATAAATAAGTATTATCGTTTGATATTAAAAGATGTAATAATAAACCAAAATGATTATGATTTTATAATTTTAAGCAAATTAGAATTTAGAATAATTTTCGATTTTTTGCCATTATTAATTAAAGATAAAAATGATTTATTTATTGTATTGCTTTAGTTGGAAAAATGTGGTAAAATACAATTGTACAAGGAACTTGTATAATAAAAAATGTTAGGAGGATATTTATGAAAGTTAATGTTCGTGGAAAAAACAAATACGTTCCAAGTGAAAAAGAAAAGAGAGTAGCTACAGAGAAAATTCAAAAATTGAATCAGTATTTTAAAAATTCTGATAACATTACAGCAGATGTTGTATGCAAAGCCTATGATTCTTATGAAGTAGTAGAGGTAACTGTTCCAACAAAAAATATAATCCTAAGAGCTGAGGTTAAAGCTGAAAGTGTGCTTGCGGGAATAGATTTAGTAGTTGACAAATTAGAAACACAAATCAGAAGACATAAATCAAAAATTGAATCAAGTATCAAAAGAAGAGAAGGTGTGAAAGGACATTTATCAAAGCAACAAGCTGAATTAAATTATGAAGCTATTGATCCTATTGAAAACCTAAAAACTTTAGTAAAAGAAAAACAAATAGAACTTGAACCAATGGATAAAGAAGATGCAATCTTAGAAATGGAAATGTCAGGACATGATTTCTATATGTATCTAGATAAACACACACATAAAACAGCAGTGGTATATTTGAGAAATGATGGAAATTATGGAGTAATTGAATCGAAGTAAAAAATGCAGGATGCATAGGTGAGGATAATGATAAAAAAATCTTTTAATAATGATAAATATCTAAAATTACAGGGCGAAAAAATTTTAGAAAGAGTTAGTAAGTTTGATGGTAAACTTTATATTGAGTTTGGTGGTAAAATTTTTGATGACTATCATGCATCAAGAGTTTTAAAAGGGTTTGAAATAGATTCAAAAGTTCGTGTATTATTGACATTAAAAAGTAAAATAGAAGTATTAATATCTATTAATGCTAATGATATTCAAAATGTTAAGACACGTGGTGATATTGGTCTTACATATGAAAATGATACATTACGCTTATTTGATCAATTTCAAAGTATCGGATTAAAAGTCAATTCAATTGTAATAACTCAATATAATAATCAACCATTAGTTGATGCATTCAGATTAAAACTTAATAACTTAGGTATTAAATCATATGTTCATTATCCAATAGAAGGGTATCCTCATAATATAGATTATATATTAAGTGAAGAAGGATTTGGTAAAAATGAATACGTTGAAACAACAAGACCTATAATTGTTGTTACGGCTCCAGGTCCTGGAAGTGGTAAAATGGCAACATGTTTATCGCAATTATATCAAGAAAATGTTCGTGGGATTAAAGCAGGGTATGCGAAATATGAAACATTTCCAATTTGGAATTTATCCTTATCTGATCCTGTTAACTTAGCTTATGAAGCAGCAACAGCTGATTTGAAAGATGTTAATATGATAGATTATTTCCATTTAGAAGCATATCATATTTCAAGTGTAAATTATAATAGAGACTTAGAAGTATTTCCTGTTTTAAATAGAATGTTTGAAAAGATTTATGGAACTAGCCCTTATAAATCGCCTACAGATATGGGTGTTAATATGGCTGGGTTCTGTATTGATGATTTAGATGCTGCTCATGAATCAAGCAAACAAGAAATAATTAGAAGATATTTAGATGCTAAATGTAATTGTAAATTAGGAATTTTTAAAATTCAAAGTGTTGATAAAATTGAATTTATCATGAAAGAACTTGGAATTACTGTAAATGATAGAAAATGTGTTAATGCAGCTATTGAAAAAGCAAAAGAAAAGAATGTACCATGTGTAGCATTAGAGTTAAATAATGATATTATTATAACTGGTAAAAAATCAGAATTGTTTGAGGCGACTGCAGCAGCAATCATTAATGCGTTAAAATATTATGCAAAAATCCCTGATGATATCACATTACTTTCACCAACAATTATCGAACCAATTTGTGAGCTAAAATCAAAGCATCTTCACAAATTATCAAGACTTTGTTTAGATGAGGTATTGATTTCTCTTGCTATTACTGCATCCACAAATTCAATGGCTAAAAAAGCTCTTGAACAATTACATAAATTAAAAGGATCACAAATGCATTCTTCAGAAATGCTTCATAAAGACGAAATTTCAACACTTAAAAAAATCGGAATAGATGTAACAACTGAACCTGTTCAAGATAGTATGTTACTTCAAAGATAAAAAAGCACTTTAATTGCAATAAAAAAATAATATGGTATAATATATACTGTAAAAAGGAGAAAAAATATTATGGATTTAAAAGGAACAAAAACAGAAAAAAATTTACAAGCAGCTTTTGCGGGAGAAAGTCAAGCAAGAAATAAGTATACTTATTTTGCCAGCGTAGCAAAAAAAGAAGGATATGAACAAATCGCCGCAATCTTTACACAAACAGCTGAAAATGAAAAAGAACATGCAAAAATGTGGTTTAAAGAATTAAATGGTATTGGCACAACAGCTGAAAATTTGAAACATGCAGCTGAAGGTGAAAACTATGAATGGACTGATATGTATGAACAATTTGCGAAAGAAGCTGAAGAAGAAGGCTTTAAAGCTTTAGCTGCAAAATTTAGAATGGTTGGTAAAATTGAAAAAGCTCATGAAGAAAGATATCTTGCGTTATTACATAATGTTGAAATGCAACAAGTATTTGAAAAATCTGAAGAAACAATGTGGGAATGCAGAAACTGTGGTCATTTAGTAATTGGTAAAAAAGCACCAGCTGTTTGCCCTGTATGCGGACATGCACAAAGTTATTTTGAAGTAAGAAAAGAAAATTATTAGAAATATAAAGTTGGAAAAATACAATAATTAATTTAACTATTTCTAAACTTATCCAATCATTGGATTTTAATAAGTGAATAACGGGACTCTCCAATACTGGGGAGTCTTTTTTAAAGTCACCCGAAAAAGTTAGAAATTTAAATTAAAAGTCCTTTGAAAAAAATATAAATTTGTATAAAAAGTCCCTTAAAAAAATATAGATTTATGTAAAAAGTCCCTTGAAAAAAAACAGTTTTATTGTATAATAAATATAGTGAAGATAAATTATGTTAAAAAGAAAAATCGAACAAAATTTATTAGATTGGAAAAATAACCCAAATCAATTCCTGTTGGATCAGAAACACTTATTGAAATGCACCCTTTAGATTTTGAGGAATTTTTATGGGCAAATGGAATTACGGAACAAATGAATAATGTTATAGCACTACAAAGAGATATTGTTCATTCATATGAAGATGATATGGTTAAATATGCAGATAACTTAGATAAGCCACTCATAAAGGAATGTTTTGAATCCATTCCTAAACAATTGAATAAAGAAAATAAGAAGTTTCAATATTCTATAATAACAAAGGGCGGAACATCTTCTAAGTTTAAAGGTAGTTTACAATGGATTGAAGATGCGGGAATAACATCACGTTGCTATAATTTGTCTATACCTGAATTACCATTAGATGGCAATTCTCTTAATGATGTATTTAAAGTATATATGAAAGATACAGGACTGTTTGTTAGTATGCTTGAGGATGGAATACAATATGATATCCTTCAAGGGGACTTATATAGATATAAAGGAGCCATATTTGAAAATTTAGTAGCAGATATATTCGCAAAAATGGGACGTAAACTTTATTATTTCCGCAAAGCTTCTGAATTAGAAATTGATTTTGTAATTAGATATAAAGGTTTTTCAACACTAATTGAAGTAAAAGCTAATACTGGTAATGCAAAAAGTGTTAAAACTGTTTTAGCAAGTCCTGATAAATATCATGTATCAAAAGCAATTAAACTTGGTAATTATAATATTGATAGAAGTAGACAAATTTTAATACTTCCTTTATATATGGGATTTTTATTGACTGGATATTAAAAAATACTCAAACTAAACGTTTGAGTATTTTAAATTAAATATAAAATCAATAATGTAATAAATAATGTTGGAAGAGAAATAATGATTCCATATTTTGTGAAAGTTTTAAAAGAATAGTCAACGTTATATTTTTTAAGTAATGACATCCACATTATACCGGCAAGTGCTCCAATTGGTGAAAGAATTGCTCCTAAATTAGAACTAACAATACAAGCATAAATATTTTTTATGCTTGTTCCATCAAGAATTTCAGAGAATAAAACACTCATTGGAATATTATTTAAAATATTTGCACTGAAAAATGATGATGAGCCATATAATATATAATTGTTATTTAATAAATTATTAATTGAAGTTGTAATGTTATTTTCTTTTAAAGCTAAAACAATAATAAACATTGATATAACAAATGGTATTAATTGATAAGGAATTCTTTTTAATGTGTTAGTTAAATATACTTTTTTGGTTTTATTAAAAAACTTGTATATCAATATGCATATTAGTAAAGAAATTGCGAATCCTAATGTTATCATCCACATTTCTAAATTAATATAAGATGAAATAACTAAAATAATTGTGCAAGAACATAGATGGATTAAACCTATTATTAGTAATGGTTTATCAAGAGTAATGTTTTCTAAAGATGTAATGTTTAAATCTTGTTCTAGATATTTTTTAAATAATAAATATAATATGGAAAAAGATGTTAAAGACCCAAGTATTGTTGGAAGAAACATTACTTTTAAATACTCTATAAAATTAATGTTAAAAAAAGTTCCAATATAAATGTTTGTTGGATTACCAATTAAAAACATCATACTCCATGTGTTTGCACCTATGAATTCTGCCACTAAATATGGGATGGGATTTATTTTTGTGTTTTTCGCAAAATAACATATAAAAGGAGTAAAGGTTAGTATAATTATATCGTTTGATGTAAATACTGTTAAGATAGAAACAAGTACATATAAATAAATGAATAATTTAATTTGTTTATTACCTGCTTTTTTGGTAGCTAAATTTGCAAGAAATTGAAATAATCCAACTTCATCTAAGAAAATAGATAGTATTGTCATAGAGATGAACAGTATCAAAATTTTCAAGGGATTAACAGTGGAGGAACTAGTAAAAGTATCAATTATTGTTTTGATGTTAACTTGTTTAAACAAAATTAGGATAGTAGCACCAACTAATGATACTAGCCAATAAGTATCTAAGGATATATTTTTTATTTTTATCTTGGAAAAAAATAAAATAGATAGAATCATTATTAAACAAGTTATACTTGATATTATTATTGCAGTCATATAATCACCAAGCGATATTATAGCACTTCAAAAAGTATAAGTCAATGCATAGATTAAATTATTCATAAATCCTAAATTCATTTTTTCTTGCAAAAAGTTTAAAAATAGTGTATTATATATTATAGTAATGAAAGGATGTGACCAGCCGTGTTTAAAGGGTTATTTGACGCTGGATACAAAGAATTAAAGCGTGTAGAAAAAATTGCTGATAAAGTTGATGCTTTAGCAGAAGATTATAAAAAATTAACGGATGAGGAATTAAAAGCAAAAACTCCTTATTTAAAAGAAAAGTTACAAAAAGGTGCTACATTAGAGGATATTGAAGTAGAAGCATTTGCGACTTGTCGTGAAGCAGCAACAAGAGCTTTAGGTATGACGCCATTTAAAGTTCAAATTATGGGTGCTGCCGCATTACATGGCGGAAATATTGCAGAAATGAAAACAGGTGAAGGTAAAACATTAACATCTACACTTGTTGTATATTTAAATGCTTTAACTGGGAAAGGTGTACATGTTGTTACAGTAAACGAATATTTAGCAACACGTGATGCTACAGAAATGGGAGTTTTATATAATTGGTTAGGTTTGACAGTAGGATTAAACTTAAGAGATTTAACACCTGAAGAAAAGAGAGAAGCATATAATTGCGATATTACTTATTCAACAAACAATGAATTAGGATTTGATTACTTACGTGATCATATGGTAATTTATAAAGAGCAAATCGTTCAAAGAGAATTAAATTTTGCAGTTGTCGATGAGGTTGACTCAATTTTAATTGATGAAGCTAGAACTCCACTTATTATTAGTGGTGCCGCAAAAAATACTGCAGGAACTTATCAAAATGCGGATATGTTCGTTAAAAGTTTAAAACCTGAAGATTATGATATAGATGAAAAAGCAAAACATATCGTTTTAACTGAATCTGGTATGGGAAAAGCTGAAAGATTTTTTAACTTAGATAACTTATATGATGTTAAAAATGTTACTTTACTTCACTATATTCAAAATGCTTTACGTGCCAACTACATTATGCATAAAGATGTTGACTATGTAATTCATGAAGGTGCTATTATTATAGTTGACCCATTTACTGGTCGTTTAATGTTTGGACGTCAATATTCTGAAGGGTTACATCAAGCTTTAGAAGCAAAAGAACATGTTGAGATAAAGAAAGAAACAAAAACTGTAGCGACAATCACATTCCAAAATTTCTTTAGAATGTATCATAAACTTGCAGGTATGACTGGAACAGCAAAAACAGAAGAAGACGAATTTAGAAATATCTATAATATGTATGTTGTTGAAATCCCAACAAATAAACCAGTTATAAGAGTTGATGCTACAGATGTTATCTTTATGACAATGAAAGCAAAATTTGAAGCTATCGCTAATGAAATTGAAGAACGTCATAAAAAAGGTCAACCAATATTAGTTGGTACAATTTCCATTGAAACAAGTGAATTGCTTTCACATTTACTTACTAAAAAACATATTCCACATAATGTGTTAAATGCTAAACAACATGAACGTGAAGCTGAAATAATTAGTCATGCTGGTGAAAAAGGTGCTGTAACAATAGCCACAAACATGGCAGGACGTGGTACCGATATTAAACTAGGTGAAGGCGTTGTTGAACTAGGTGGTCTATGTGTACTTGGAACTGAGCGTCATGAATCACGTCGTATTGATAACCAATTGCGTGGTAGATCAGGACGTCAAGGAGATCCAGGTTATACAAAATTCTTCTTATCTACAGAAGATGATTTAATGAAACGATTTGGTAGTGAAAGATTTAAAACATTATTAGGTTTAGTAGTAAATCAAAAGGATGGTTCTGAAGTGCCTCTTGAGTATAAAATGTTCTCAAGATTTGTAGAAAGTGCACAAAAGAAAATTGAAGGTAATAACTACGATAGTCGTGAACAAGTTTTAAAATATGATGAAGTGTTACGTAAGCAACGTGAAATTATTTATGGACAAAGAAACGATATTTTATTCTATGATGATATTACACCAATCATTTTAAAGATGATGAAAAATACGTGCGATAGATTAGTTCATAATGTCGTTGATTTAAATAAAGTGATAACATTAGACGAGGCTACAAAATTGCTTGATAATTTAAATGGAAAATACTTCCCACTAAATTATCTTGATCCTGAAGAAATAGTAAATAAAAAAGGTTCAGAAATTTCAGCTTATTTATTATCAAGATGTCAAGATTTACTTGAAGATAAAAAAGAAAGATTTCCAGAACCAGTTTATAAAGAATTCTTAAAAGTTATATTACTTAGAGTTGTTGATACATATTGGATGGATCATATAGATTCAATGAGTGAACTTCGTCAAGCAGTTAGATTACAATCTTATGCTCAAAAGAATCCATTACGTGAATATCAAGAAATAGGATTTGAGAAGTTTGAAACGTTAGTATGTAATATTGAAGATGATGCTACAAAATTTATTAACCGTGCTCAAATTCAAGACAACTTACAAAGAGAACAAGTTGCTAAAAATACAGTCGCAAGTTCAGGCAAAGAAGAAAATACTAAACGTAAACCTGTTAAAAAAGAAGAAAAACCAGGACCAAATGATCCATGTCCATGTGGAAGTGGATTGAAGTATAAAAAATGTTGCGGTAGAAAATAAAATGAACTATACAGATATTAATTCTAAAACAATTGATAGATGGGTTAAGGAAGGATGGGAATGGGGACAACCAATTTCTCATGAAGAATATATGGAGGCAAAAAAAGGTAATTGGAAAGTACTCCTTACCCCAACAAAGCCTGTTCCTAAATCTTATTTTCCAACCTCACTTGAAGGTCTTCGTATTTTGGGCCTTGCGTGTGGTGGGGCCCAACAGATGCCAATTTTTAGTGCTTTAGGTGCTAAATGTACGGTTTTAGATTATTCATCTTTGCAACTCGAAAGTGAAGAAATGGTAAGTAAAAGGGAAGGCTATAATATTGAAATAGTTAAACATGATATGACAAAACCACTTCCATTTACTGATGCATCATTCGATTTGATTTTTGCACCTGTTTCTAATTGTTACATTGAAGAAATGTTACCATTGTTTAAAGAGTGTTATCGAGTATTAAAAAATGATGGTATCTTATTGGGCGGTTATGATAATGGTATAAACTTTATCACCTTTGATGAAAACAGTATAGAAAATAAACTTCCATTTAATCCTTTAAAAGATAAAGTATTATATAAAAAATTAGAAGAGGAAGATGATGGAATCCAGTTTTCTCATAGTTATGAAGAGATTATAGGTGGTATATTAAAATGTGGATTTACTATAACTGATTTTTATGAAGATACAAATGGTTATGGAAGATTACATGAATTGAATATCCCAACATTCTGTGTAATTAGAGCAATAAAAAAGAGTTAGATTATCTAGCTCTTTTATTTATTGAATTAAGTAGTGAGTTATGGAATAAGACCCAAAATTCGTGTATGATAATACATATATAGGGCACTATTGAAAAAAATATTATAAGCAAATCAATTGATTTATTACCCATATTATGGTATAATTAAATTAGCAAAAGGTGGGTATTAAAATGATAAATATTAATAATGTAATAAATGAATGCCTTTCATATGGTGACGAACGTGAGTGGTTTGAGTTTAAAGAAAATTTTTTCATAATTGATCAAATTGGTGAATATATTTCCGCGTTATCTAATAGTGCGGCTGTTTTAGGGCGAAAAAATGCTTACTTAATATGGGGAGTAAATGATAAAACTCATAAAATAGTAGGAACTAATATTGATTATGACAAAGCAATTAATAATGAACCTTTTAAGCATTATTTAGCAAGAAAATTAAATCCAAGCATTTCTTTTGAGTTTGTAGAAACATATATTGAAAATAAAAAAATTGTAGTTTTAATTATTCCTTCTGCAAAAATTGTACCGACTGCTTTTAATGATGTTCGCTATATTAGAATTGGCTCAAGTAAAGAATCTTTAAGAAAATATCCTGAAAGAGAAGCACGTTTATTTTCAATATTAACATTTGGATTGCCTACAATAAATAATACAGTATCTGAATATCAAGACTTAACATTTAATCAACTTATTACTTATTATAGTACTAAAGGAATAGAACTAAATCACAGTAATTTTAAAACAAATTTACACTTGTTAACTAATGAAGGAAAGTACAATATTATGGCTCAACTTCTTTCTGATAATTCATATGTGCCAATTAGAGTTGCAATATTTGAAGGAAAGACAAAAGCAAGTAAACTTTATTCTGTAAAAGAATTTGGATATAAGTGTTTATTATATTCTTTATATGAAGTCTTAAATTATGGTGAAATATTAAACATTCCACAAGCTGATGAAAAAGAAAGAATAATGGAAAGAAAGGAGATTCCATTGTTTGATTTCGATGTTTATAGAGAAGCAGTTATTAATGCTTTTCTTCATAATGAATGGACTAATTTAAATGAACCAATGATTACTTTTTATTCTGATAGAATTGAAATTCTTTCAAGAGGAACACTTTCTCCTCTTCAAACTTTAGATGGTTTTTATAAAGGGCATTCTATACCTATAAACGATAAACTATCAGAATTATTTTTACAGTTGCATATAAGTGAAAAGACTGGACGAGGAATACCAAAAATTGTTAGTGTATATGGAAAAGAAGCTATTGAAGTAACTGATAACAATTTAATAGTTACAATCCCATTAAAAAGAGCTCAAGAAAATATTAATAGAGTGGGTAATAAAATGGGTAATAAAGTGGGTAATAAATATTTAAATAACTCACAAATTAAAGTGTTGGCTGAAATTAGAAATAATCCTAATATTACGAAACAACAATTAATATTAGTATGTGAACTTAGTAAAACATCAATAGATAATATTATATCCACATTAAAAAAACTAGGATATATTGAACGTGTTGGTTCTAATAAGACAGGTTATTGGAAAGTGATTGAATAAAAATAAGACTTTTTGTAAACAGGTTAAGGCATGCATCACTTTGCATCACAAAGCGATTTCACTAGATTTTTTTAACTGGGATATTCAGCTTACTTGTTGAATAAATAGGTAATTGATTAGAAAAAGACTAATGTCGAAACTTTAGATGAAACAAACAATGTTATAGAACAATGTTGTTGATATTATTACTTATGTTAATTTTGGTGGTAATTTAGAAAATCTTACTGCTAATAATGTTTATATTGTAATTAAGAATAAATAAAGAAATTATAGATGATTTAACTGATTATGATAATTTAATGAAAGTTTTAAACTATCTTAATGAAGAAGATAGTCATGAAATTTTAAATTCAATTACTATCGTGAAAATTGACAAAAAAGAAAGAGATTATATTCTTAATAAATATGATGTATCAAATGAGAGTAAATTGTGGTCTATTGAAGAAAAAGTTAAATATGCAAAAGTAATGTTTATTATTTTGTATTATAGGAATATAGAGAATTAATTATGGGGCTATAAAATATTAAAAATACTGTTATTTATGCAAGATATTCTTCAAGTGTAAAAAGTGAACAATCTATCGAAGGTTAATTAAGAGTTATAAACGAATATGCTCAAAAAGAGGAATTCAATATAATTAATACTTATATTAATAGGGCAATGACTGGTAGAAGTGATGATAGACCAGACTTTTTAAAAATGATTAAAGATTTAGATAATAAGCAATTTCAATATGTTATTGTTTATAAATTGGATAGATTTTCAAGAAACAGATATGATAGTGCTATTCATAAAATAACGTTAAGAAATAATGGAATTAAAGTCATTTCGCAACAGAACTAATTTTAGATACTCCTGAAGGAATTATTCTTGAAAGAATGATTGAAGGCTTAAGCGAATATTACTCTGCTGAATTAGCTTAAAAGTAAAACTGGGAATAATTAAAGGAATAGAGAGAAAACCAAATGAAAAAGATAATAAGTAAATTAGTAATTATAGTTGACAGTTTTTTATAGTTTTATTAATACTGATACACATAGTAGAAATTCATACTATAATTAAAAGATAAATAAATTATCATTTTTGTTAGTCTTTTGTTATAAAAAAGAGTTAGATTATCTAGCTCTTTTATTTATTGAATTAAGTAGTAAGTTGTGGTATAATATGTTATATACAAAAAGGAGATAATTATGGAAAATTTTGAAATTAGTAAAGCTTTAAATGACTTTAAAAAAAGAATTGAAGAGCTTGCTTCCGCAATCAATATTAAAGAAGTTAAAGAAGAATTAAAAACTAATGAACAATTAATGGATTCTCCTGACTTTTGGAATAATCAAGATAAATCAAAAGTAGTATTAAAAAAAATAAAAATTGCTAAAAGTAAAATAGATAAATACAATGAAATAAATGATTTAATTGATGAACTTGATTTATCATTTGAAATGCACAAGTCCAAGGAACAAGATTTAGAAAAAGAAATAGAAGAATTAATTAAAGTAATAACGGATAAATTAAGTCAATTTGAAGATGAAATGTTACTATCAAAAGAATATGATAGTATGGATGCTATTATTGATATGCATCCAGGAGCAGGTGGTACAGAATCTAATGATTGGTGCAATATGCTTTTTAGAATGTACAAAAGATATTGTGAAAGAAATAATTTTACATATGAAGTATTAGATTATCAAGCAGGTGAAGAAGTAGGCATTAAAAGTGTAAGTTTCATCGTTCATGGAATAAATGCTTATGGCTATTTAAAAGGTGAACAAGGTGTACATAGATTAGTGCGCATTTCTCCATTTGATAGCAATGCTAGACGTCACACTTCATTTTGTGCTGTTACAATAGTCCCTCAAGTAGAAACAGATGTTAACATTCAAATCAATCCAGAAGATGTACGTGTAGATACGTATAGATCTAGTGGGGCTGGAGGTCAACATGTTAATACGACTGATTCTGCTATACGTATTACTCATTTAAAAACTGGTATTGTTGTTACATGTCAAAATGAAAGAAGTCAAATTCAAAATCGTGAAAAAGCATTTCAAGTATTAAAATCAAAGCTATATCAATTAGAAATGGAAGAACAAGCAAAAAAACTAAAAGATATTAGTGGTGAAATAACTGATAATAGTTTTGGAAGCCAAATTAGATCTTATGTTTTTCATCCCTATTCTATGATTAAAGACCATCGTACTAATTATGAAGTTTATAATGTTGAAAGCGTAATGGATGGAGATTTGAATGGTTTTATTAATGCTTATTTAAAATCAAAATATAATATGATGTAAGGAATAAAATGGAAGAAATAAAAATTTTAAGTTTAGAAAAAAAACCAAGAAGTAAAAAATACAAAGTAGTCACATTAACTGATAGTTTCACTTTTAGTGAAGATACAATCATAAAATATATGATTTTTAAAGATAAAGTATTTGAACAAAAAGAATGGAATAAAATATTAGAAGATGCCATAACTGATGAGTACTTTAATAAGGTATTAAACTATTTAGGATCTAGTTATAAATCCATTTATGAAATAAGAAAGTATTTACATGATAAGTCAAAAAAGAATAATATTAAACTTAATGAAAAACAAATAGAAGATATTATTCATAGGGTTAGATCATTAGGCTATTTAAATGATGAAATGTTAGCAAAAAATATTTGTGATTATTATTTTAGATCAAATAAAGGACCATTGTTTATTAAAGCAAAGTTAAGTGAAAAAAAAGTTGATGAACAAACTATTGATTTAGCTCTTTTGTCATATACTGAAGAAATGCAAGAAGAAGCAATAACAAGAGTATTGACAAAAGAAAAAAATGAAAAATATCCATTAAAAAAATATAAATTGATGTTAACAAGTAAATTAATTCAAAATGGCTTTAGTAGAAATGTAATTGAAAGAGTCTTAAGTTCATGGACATTTGAAGATAAAAGTGAAGATTTAATTGTAAAAGATTATGATAAAATCATTAGAAAAATGGAAAAAAAAGAATTCACAAATTACGAAAGAAAACAATATATAATTAATTCTTTGTTAAATAAAGGCTATGATTATCAAACAATAAATGAATATTTAAAAAATATAGAATAATTGATTTTTAAGGTAATATAATTTATTGGGTGAAGACAATGGATAAAGACAGATTAGTTAATTCTAAAGAATTAGAAAGATCATTAAAAAAAGAAATTGAAAAAGAAATTAAAAAGAAAAAATAAAGTTTATGAAGAAGAGGTTTTAAAAAGTCTCTTCTTTATTGTTTAAAAATGATAGATTATTTTGAAATAATATGGTATAATTATTTGAAGAGGTTTTATATGAGAAAATTTTTATTTGGGATGAGTGTTGTTAGTTTATTATCCGGAATCTTCTTTTTAACATTTTCTATTTTTAAAAAGTTAGAAGAAGCAAAAGCAATGGAAGAATGCAGTAATACTCCTGGTTGTATGTACTGCATACCTACATGGATTGGCAATAAAGAAGTAATATTTAATGGAATAGGAATTATTCTTATTGCTAGTGCCATTACTTTATTCATAGTTTTTATAATAAAAGGAAAGAAACATGAAGCAATTAAGTAAAATTTTAATAGTATTAATAGTTTTATTATGTGTTAGTTTAATTCCTGTAAAGGGAACAAGTGATTACATAACTATCACTAAAACAAATGGCAAAACATTAACTTATAAAAATACTAATATTGAAGTTAAGTTTCCACGTTTAGAAAGTTATGAAACAAAAGAAACTGAGTTTAGAGGTGTATGGGTATCTGCTTTTGCGGGTGACATAAGTGGATATACAACATCTAAAGAATCATTTCAAGAAGAGTTAATTAGCGTATTAAATACGATGGAAAAATATAATCTTAATACCATATTATTTCATATTAGGACACATAATGATGCCCTTTATGATACAAGATTAGCGCCCAAATCAGAATTTATAAAATCTGCTGATTTCACAAAATGGGATTATTTAGAATGGTTCATAAATGAATGTCATAAAAGAGGTATTGAATTTCATGCTTGGATGAATCCATATCGAATTTCCAGTGTGGAAACAACAATGGCAAGCATTAAAAAAAGATTTTTAGGATATCCATTAAATCCAGCATCTAGTGAAAATAATGTGCTAATTGGTAGTGATGGTGCAATTTTAGATCCAGGAAGTCCTTTTGTTAGAAACTATTTGATTGATGTATGTCTTGAAGTTATGGAAAAATATGATGTAGATGCCATTCATTTTGATGACTATTTTTATATTGATGATGTCGATGATGAAGCAACATTTAATAAATATAAACAAGAGTTCAATACTAATGATATTGAAGATTTTAGAAGATTACAGGTTGATAAGTTTATTGAAGATTTAAGCAATGCTATGTATGACTTCAATATTAAAAACAATAGAGCTGTACAATTAGGCATATCTCCGAGTGACGTGTACAGAAATGGGACATACAATAACAATTATGTTTATGATGACAATGGTACATTAATTTCACCACTTGCATCTAATAGTACAGGATATTCACATTATGATGGACCATTATATTCGGACACAAAAAAATGGATAGATAATGAATGGATTGATTACATCATTCCTCAGCTTTATGGTTCACTAGAAAATAGTGCTGCACCATATGCGGATTTAGTTGATTGGTGGATACATGTAGTAAAATATAAAAAAGTGAACTTATATACGGGAATTGGCCTATATCAATTAGAAGGAAATAGTGATAAAGGATGGTATACAAATGGCCAAAAAACATTCACTTATGAGCTTTTATATAACTCAAAGTATGAAGAAATTAAGGGTGCATGCATTTATAGTTATAGTACTTTGAATATAATTGGTAATAAAAATGACGATATTAAATACGTGAATGAAAATATGTGGAAAGAAAAAGCTATAAATCCAGTATCAAGACGATATAACTCTGAAGCTGCAGATTTTGGTGTTAATCTTTACAAAGGTAATTCAAGTTATACAATTTTAATTGATGAAAGCGAAGCAAATAAAAACTATGCCATCTATAGAATAACAGAAAATGAAGAGAAACTTATTAAAATAATAGGCTATAATAATGACTTTAAAAAAGCAAGTTTTGTGGATGAAGTTGAAAATAGCGATAACATTACTTATAGAATATTTCCTATTTCAAAAGCAAATGTTAAAGGGGTAGCAAAAGAAATTAAAACAAGTGAAGCTCTTACTTCACCAAAAGATTCAATAGGTATTATGCCATCTCTTAGTTATAGTGGTACCGTTAGTAAAAATGCACGTATAGCTTTAACTATTAAATGTGCTAATATCATTATTGGTAATGATGTAAATTACATATTATATGTTTCTTTAGATAATAAAGAGTTTACACAAGTTCGCACTTTTAAAAAGATTAATGAATTTCGAGGCCTTGAATATTATTTTAACTTTAATGACAAAATGAAGCCTAATTACTTTAAAGTTGAAGCTTATAATGAATATGGAAATGTTTATTCAGAAGTATTAAAAGTTGATTATAATCGTATTAAAGTAAATGAATTTAATGATATTTTATTAACAATTATAAATGATAAGATTGATGATATAATTAATGTGGAGGAACAATGGAAAAATTAATTATTGATAATGTTGAAGTGACATTTAGAAACAGTGATGAAAATGTAATGATAGAAGAAAACTATCAAGAAACAAATCCATATTTTAGAGCAGCATGGGTTTCTTATATCGTTAATGACTTTGAAGCAACACCTGAAAAAGAACAAATGCAAAAAAATTTACTTAAAGTACTTGGCTATTTAGAAATGTTTAATATGAATGCCATCGTATTCCACGTAAGAACTAATAACAATGCTTATTATAAAACACAATATGCTCCAATTGATGAACATTTTGGAACATATGAATCATTTGATACATTTGATTATTTAGAATGGTTTATTGAAGAATGCCATAAAAGAAATATTGAATTTCATGCATGGCTTAATCCTTATCGCATTAAGTCAAGTGGTTATAGTGATGATGTTACTGTAGAAGAAATCGCAGCAACTTATAAAGATTATCCACTTAACCCCGCAAGTAAACCAGAAAATATCTTAATTACAAATTCTAAAGGAGCTATTTTAAATCCTGCTTTAGATGAAGTACAGGATTACATCATTGATGTATGTTTAGAGTTGATGAAAAATTATGATATTGATGCTATTCATTTTGATGATTATTTTTATGCTCAAATGTCTCCTAATATTGATGTATTACAAGAAGCAGATCAAAAAGATTATGAAGCTTACATTAATAATTTTAAAACATCTTATAAAGCTGATAATGCAAAAGACAAAAAGAATTGGCGTAGAGATAATGTGAATAGATTTATTTACAATCTATCAACGTCTATTAGAAGTTTTAATAAAGCTTTAAATAAGCATGTACAATTAGGCATTTCTCCAACAGGTATTTATAGTAATGGTGATGGTAAAGTTACTTATGATAAAAAAGGAACTGCAATAACAAATGGATCAAATACTGTTGGACAAGATCATTTAAATTCATATTTATTTTGCGATAGTAAGAAGTGGGTGGATAATGAATGGATTGATTACATTATTCCGCAATCATATTGGGGTTTCACTCACCCTGTTGCTGGATACGCCGATGTAATGGGATGGTGGAATAAAGTTGTTGAAAACAAAAAAGTTAATTTATATAGTGGTATGGGAATATATATGTCACAATCAAGTCTAAATACTCACTCTTGGAAAACAAATCCATATGAAGCAAGTGATGAAGTATTGTATTGCAATAGTTTAAAAAACGTGAAAGGAACTTGTATTTTTAGTTTTAGAGCATTAGTGACAATTATTGGAGATCAAACTGCTTTAGCTTATAAAGGATTAGATAGAATACGTAAAGAATATTGGACTAAACAAGTTAAAACTCCTGATACAATGGCTAGTAAATAGAAATAAAGACTTAAGCAAAAAATTGCTTAAGTCTTTTATATTTTGCAAAAAATACGAAATGTGCCTTTCTTTTTTTGCTTTATTTATGATTTTTCAGTAAACGATAAAGTTAATAGTTTAAGTTATAAAAAGGGATTTAAACTAAAATTTTAGGCTTATTTTTGAGTAATTTAAGTATCTAAATACATGAATAATTAAAAATAATAATAAAAATTATTTACATTAAATTTCCATTAAATGGATTCTTATTATTATTGAAAAATTAAGTATATTTTGATATAATTATAGTATAGAGAAAGGATAAGGATATGAAAAAAATATTATTAAGTTTTTTATTAATTTTTGTATTTTTATTTAGTGGATGTATTGTTTCATACAAAACTGTTACATTTGATAGTGATGGTGGTACAACAATAGAAAGCCAAAAAATAAAAACAGGAGAGTATGCAACGGCACCTATAGATCCTGTAAAAGAAAACTATGAATTTAAAGGATGGTATTTAGATGATGTGCTTTTTGATTTTCCTTCAACAAAAATTGAAAATAACATTACATTAAAAGCTAAATGGGAAGAAAATGCCGTTTTAACAACGTATACTGTAAAGTTTTTTGACCGTGACGATAATCTACTTAAGATGGAAACAGTAAAAGAAGGACATAGTGCAACAGCACCAATCCCACCAAAAGTAGAAGGATTCTTATTTACGGGATGGGATAATGATTTTTCTAATGTCATTTCTGATTTGGAAGTTAGACCGATATATGAAGCTGACACTACAGAATATCACATTAACTATGAATTAAATGGTGGTTCTTGGGGTTATTTAGATAAAGATGAATATGTAACAGCCTTCTTAACAGATTTTTATAGTTTTGTTAACCCAACGGAAGGCTTAAGCACATTTATGTATGGAACTGGAAAAATAAATGGATTCAAAGGTACATGGACAAATTATGTTGGTGGACAATTTGAAGGTGAAAATAAATTATTATACAATAATGATATTGATGCAAATAACAATGATTATTTCTTTAACTCTAAAACTTATAAAGATAAGTGGTATAATTTGAGTTATTGGGTTAAAACAAAAATATGTGCGAATAACAATCGCTTTGGTGGCGAAGGGGGATATACATATGGTATTTTAGATTTCTATCGTTATATTATAAATGATCCTGCGGGATATTTAGATTATTATGGTGATGGTTTCTATAAATATCCTACTCTAAACTTACCTGGTGTATCATCATACACATATCAAGATAATGATATTACATTACCTAAACCTCTTAGTAAGACATTTGGTGGATGGTACTTAAATGAAGATTTTAGTGGAGAAGAAGTTACAATAATTAAATCTCATAGTCAAGGTGATGTTACACTTTATGCCAAATGGAATGAAAATGTAACTTATGAAATAGCATTTAATACTAATTGTGAGGAAATAAAATATCAAAATGTTACAGTTACATATAATGAGAAAGTTACATTACCTACTTTAACAAGAGTTGGATATAAGTTCTTAGGTTGGTATTATAACAATGCATTAGTAAATAATACATTTGTCTTTACTTATAAAACATCAATTGTTTTAGAAGCTAGATGGCAAGCAACAAATTATAAACTTGAAAATTTAGTATATAGCGGAAAAACAGTAACATATATGGATTCAAATGTTGCGGTAACAATTCCAAATCAATATGTTCAACCAGATGAACAGTTGCGTGCTGCATGGGTTTCTTCGTTTGCGGGGAACTTTAATCCTAGCACTGACCAAACAACTATGAAGAACACTCTAAATAATGTACTTGACTTCTTAGAGTCATACAATATGAATTGTATTATTTTCCATATTAGAACTCATAATAATGCCTTCTATCGTACTAAACTTGCTCCAATTAGCAGTGAATATGGAACATATGAGTCATTTGGTAGTTGGGATTATTTGACATGGTTTATTGAAGAATGCCATAAGCGTAATATTGAATTCCATGCTTGGCTTAACCCATATCGTATCGCAACATATGGTTATGATTTAAATATCAAAACAAGTGAAATTGCGGCTAAGTATGTAAATTATCCAGAAAATCCAGCAAGCAATCCTGACAATATCTTGCTTACTTATTATCAAGGAAAGTCACATGGTGCAATTCTAGACCCTGCAAAAACAGAAGTTCAAGATTATGTTGTCAAAGTATGTTTAGAAGTAATGAAAAATTATGATGTAGATGCTATTCACTTTGATGACTATTTCTACGCACAAATGTCTTCAAATATTTCTGTACTTTCAGAACCTGACCAAAAAGAATATGAACAATACATTGATAAATATGGAGGATATAGTAAAACAAGTGCTAGTGATAAAAAGAATTGGCGTAGACATAATGTCAATGAGTTAATTAGAAAACTTCATGAAGAAATTAGTTCATTTAACTCACAATATAAAAGAGCTGTACAATTAGGTATTTCACCTACAGGTATTTATCGCAATGGTAATGGGTCAAAAGATAGTGGATCAAATACAAGAGGACAAGAACATTATAGTTCATATTTATTCTGCGATAGTAAGTATTGGGTTACTCAAGAATGGATTGATTATATCCTTCCACAATCTTATTGGGCATTTACACATAGTATTGCGGGATACGCTGATGTTATGGACTGGTGGGATAAAGTAGTAGAAGGAACTAATGTAAATTTATATAGTGGTATTGGATTATATATGGCTACACCTAACTCAAATTACTCTTGGGGCAAGGAAAGTTATGAAGTATCTAATCAAATACTATATACAACTAAATTAAAGAATTGTAAAGGTGTTTCTTTCTATAACTATACTTCACTTAAGACATTCACAAATGATTCATCAAGTGTTCAATATTCGGGATTAATGAGAGTCAAAGAATATTGGAATACTAAAATAAATACTCCAAAAACAATGGCTAGTAAATATTTAGAGGCTTAAAATAAGCCTCTTTTTTAGTTGACTATTGGAATTTAAATAATTTGTGATAAAATATTAATTTAAAAAGAAAGATCCATTATTTAGTGTCTACTTTAGAGATATCATAACATAATATAACTAGTTCTTTTTTCGACTTTTTTTAACAATTTTTTATAAAAATAAGTTTAAAAATAACAAATAATTTTTATTTTAGATATTGCATTTATTTTTTAATTTTGATATAATGAGGTCGGTAAAGTTAATGAAAGACATTACAAACAAAATTTTACTTGCGGCAAAATATGGGTCACAGGACGCTATAAACAAGATTGTTGAGCGGTATTGTGGAATGGTTCATAGTATTGCGGTGCGCTATAGTCTATCTAGACCGTGGGCTAAAGAGTGTACACAAGATATTTTGAGCTATATAATTGAGCATATTTGGGATTTTAGTGGTGATGCTAAAGAACTAAGTGTTTGGGTATTTGCGATGACCAAAAAATACTTAAGGAATTTATATCAACGTAAGAGTCCAAATGTTGTGAAATTTAATACTTTATATGTATCGTATAAGATGAGAGATGTCTCTTTGCTTGAGGGGATAATTGGGTTCGAATGTTATTATATTTTAGTTTTCAAATTTGTTTATAATTTGCCTTTTGAAAATATTGCACGAATTATGAATATTTCCATAGAAAAGGTAAAAGATATTTACGAGAAGAACTATAAAAAAGCGATGAACATAATTAAGAGGATAAAGAGAAAATGAGAAAAAAAGAGATAAAAAAAATACTATTAGATGATTTAGATAAGAATTATAAGTTTGATGTTGATTTTAAACAAATATATGACAATTATTTAGAAAAGAATGGTACATTAATCCAAGAAAAGCAAAATCTTTCTGATTATAAACAAAATAAAAATCCATTTAAAATTGCGACTAAATGGTTATCTGTAAGTTTAGCATGTTGTGTTGTAATATTATGTGTGGTTATTGGAAAATGTTTTAGTATGCATAATAATAGTGCTGTGATCTATCCGGGATTAGAAAATTATTTCGTATCAGAATTTAGTGTTGTTGATTTTAATAAGTATGATGTAATAGCATATGATGCTAATACTAAGCTTTATATCTTTGAAGGGCATACTAAAGAAAACGATGGAACTGGTTATGTCATTTACTTTTATTCATTACTAACAAATAGAAAAGCGAACATTACTATTATTTTACCATCTTCTACTAGAGAAATAAGCAATCAGTGCTATGGAACATTAGCTAAATTTAAAGATGATAATGCTATTCATACTATTGAGTTCTCATTGCAAATCGGAGAACAGATTACTAACTATAGTTTACAAAAATGAAACTTTTTTTCGAAAAAGTTTCTTTTTTTTCCCACTTTTTGGCTTTTTTTACGTATATATTGTCGAAGGGGAAAAATATGACGCAAATTATTAAAAAGTTATTTTTGGCAGTACTTGCCACTCTATGTTTTTGGACATCTGAAATTACTTCTATTGACTATGGTAAAATTGTATTCGAAGATGGTGTATTAGTAAATGATACTGCAACCGATATAGATGAAAAAGGTGACATAATTGATATGTCGCAAGAAGCAAATCAAGTGGTAATTAAGACCCTATATGATTATGAACCTTTTTATAACTATAAAGAAGAAATTGACGAGGATGCAACCTACGAAGAAGTCGAAGAATATAAAACGAAGTATCGTGCTAGAGCTAAAGAGTACTATACTGCCAAAAATAATGAATATCTTATGAATCAAAAAATGACTGATTATGAAAGAGTATATGTTAGTAAATATTCACCTCAAATTGAATATTCATATACAATTAATGCATACAATACTCATAAACATGAAATATTAACAAAACTAGCAAAAGATAATGATGTAAGTCAAGTTTATGTTTCTAGCGCTCATGTCGAAAGAGTCGAATGCTTACAAGCACACTTGTATTTTATGGGAGAACAAGATATATATAAAAACAGAGTATATACAGGCGAGGGTGTTGTTATTGGTATTCTTGACTTAGGTCTAGTCGACACGAGTAGAGCTAACTTTGGAGGTATTGATGTAACTACATTAAATCAACTTGGTTTTACGGATCTTCCAGGAGAACATGCATCACAAATGGCATGTACATTCGCTGGTATATTTGGTATTGCATGTGATGCCAAAATACTTAGTGCACAGTTACATGTTACTATGACAAATGAAGTTGAATGGATGATTGATCGCAACGTAGACGTCATTAATATGTCATTTGGTAATACTTTTGCGGATGGAACATATGGATCTGAATCGGCATTCGCTGATTATATCGTAAAAACATACGATGTTATGATTTGTGCTTCGGTTGGAAACAATGGAGAGGGAAATGCTATGGTTTCTAATCCAGCTATGGGTTATAACGTATTATCAGTAGGTTCAGCGATGAGTACTGGAGATGCTATGACTACATCTAATTATAAAGTTGCCGACTTATGTCCCCCTAAACCAGTCGTAGTAGCGCCTGGAGATACTATACTTGTTCCTGGATATTCTTCGCCAATATCTGGTACAAGTGTTGCAACGGCATTTATGACTGGTAGTGTTGCATTATTATATGAAAAAATACCTTCATATAAAACTGATGCAGACAAAGTAATTGCTTATATTACTTGTTGTAGTGATATGAACGATATTAGTTATGAGGATAATGGATTCTCGGAAAAAGAGGGAGCGGGAATGTATAATTACTTGAATTCCCTAGATTCATCATTTAAAATTAGAAGGTATTCTAATACATCGGGTAAAAGAGGAGATACTTTCTATGGTGGTGTTGCTAATCTAGAGGTTGGAGACACGTTAAAAGTAACAATGGCTTCTTTAATTAACTGTACTGGAGCAGTAGGAAGTGTAAATTACACAGATTATGATATTAAAGTTCTAGATAGTAGTGGTAATTTAGTAGCTATTAAAGCATGTGGTATTAGTAACGTTGAAATGTTAGAGTATACACCAACAGTTGCGGGTAAATATTATATTTACTTATACCAAGCATCAGAGCGCGTAAATGCATCTGACCAAATTTGTTATGCTTATCGTGTATTTAATGCTTCAAAATTTCATCTTCATGGATAAGAATCTAATGATGATAAATTTAAAATAAAATATGGGGAAATTAATGAATTTGGTAATAACAGTTGTTCTAATAATTAATATTTTATATTTAACATTTTCGCGCTTCACTTTCAGTTAAAGAATTAGAACAATTGTTATTATATATAACGTTTGTTTAAACTTAGAAGATAAAAGTTTAACAAAATGGTGATTATTTGAAACAATGAGTAGATGGTTATCTTGATTTGTAAATCTATTGATAAACGAAAGGAAAAAATCACACCGTATTCACATATGCAAACTGGATAACGGCAAAACTAAAAAAATTGTTTAAAATAATCAAAGTTTTTATATTATTTTTTCTTGCATTAAACCTTTTTATGATTGCGTGGTTTACATGCATTCCGAATTATTGCTCAGTTGTATAAAAATACTAATGAATATTAGTATTTATGTTTATTTACTTACTTTCTTTAAGTCCCTTGTAAGTTGTTTACAAGGGGCTTTCTAAGTTTCTAGTTGTTTTATTAATTACTAGATAAAATAAAAAGATCAATTGACTTTTGTTTAATAATAATTAAATGCGGGGAGGGGTTAGAAATACTTTCTTTTACAAAGAATACATCTTTAAAATAGTAAATAAATAATGTCCTTTTAACAGATTATAAGGGAAATTAGTTAAAAACATCACTTAAAACAATAGACAAATGTATAGAAAGTATATAAAACGAGTTGGTTTTTTGACCAATTCTTTTTTTATTGAAATATATTTTCATAAGCAAGTAGTATAATAAATTATAAATATAATAAAGGAAAGGTATAAGATCATGAAAAAGAAATTAATTATAATTGTAGTTTTAGTGTTATCATGTTTTTTAGTTGGTTGTGAATTGTTTAATCCACACAAAAATGAACCTCAATATAAAATCTATGAAATGGCAAAAGAAGTAGGTTATGAGGGTACATATGAAGAATGGTTAAATACCATTAAAGGTATAGATGGTACATCTATTGTAAAAGTGGAATTAGATAAAGATAGTAATCTTATTATTACATTATCCAATGGAGAAGTAATAAATGTAGGTAATGTAAAAGGAGATAAAGGTGAAGAAGTAGAAATAAGTGTAATAGATGGATATATTAAGTGGCATTATAAAAATAGTAATGAATGGTATAATCTAATAGAAGTTAAAACACTTATAGGAGAAAAGGGAGATAAAGGGGAAGAAGTAGAAATAAGTGTAATAGATGGATATATTAAGTGGCATTATAAAAATAGTAATGAATGGTATAATTTAATAGAAGTAAAAACACTTATAGGATTACAAGGTGAAAAAGGTAATGATGGAGTATCTATTGTTAAGACTGAACTTGATAAAGATAGTAATCTTATTATTACATTATCCAATGGAGAAGTAATAAATGTAGGTAATGTAAAAGGAGATAAAGGTGAAGAAGTAGAAATAAGTGTAATAGATGGATATATTAAGTGGCATTATAAAAATAGTAATGAATGGTATAATCTAATAGAAGTTAAAACACTTATAGGAGAAAAGGGAGATAAAGGGGAAGAAGTAGAAATAAGTGTAATAGATGGATATATTAAGTGGCATTATAAAAATAGTAATGAATGGTATAATTTAATAGAAGTAAAAACACTTATAGGATTACAAGGTGAAAAAGGTAATGATGGAGTATCTATTGTTAAGACTGAACTTGATAAAGATAGTAATCTTATTATTACATTATCCAATGGAGAAGTAATAAATGTAGGTAATGTAAAAGGAGAAAAAGGAGAAGAAGTAGAATTAAGTGTAATAGATGGATATATTAAATGGCATTATAAAAATAGTAATGAATGGTATAATCTAATAGAAGTAAAAACACTTATAGGAGAAAAGGGAGATAAAGGGGAAGAAATAGAAATAAGTGTAATAGATGGATATATTAAATGGCATTATAATAATAGTAATGAATGGTATAATCTAATAGAAGTAAAAAATCTTATAGGTGAAAAAGGTAAATCAGCTTATGAAATCTATAAAGAGAAACATCCAGAATATACAAAAACAGAAGAAGAATGGTTAGATGATTTAGTAAATGGAAGATTAGCTACTAAAGAAGTACATACAGTTAAGTTTATTACTAATACTATAGACATAATAGAAGATCAAAAAGTAGAAGATAATCAAAAAATCATTAAACCAAATGACCCAGTAAAGAAAGGTTATACATTTATAGGATGGTTTAATGAATATAATGAAAAATGGGTATTTGGAGGATATAATGTAACAAGTGATGTAACACTATATGCAAAATATACACCAAATAAATATAAAATAACATTAGATAATGAAACTATAATAGAAGTAACATATGATAGTAGTTTTACATTGCCAGTAATAGAAAAAGAAGGATATAGATTTAAATACTTTGAATATGAAGGAAAAGAGTTTAAAGATACAATCTATACATTTGATAAAGATATAAATGTAACAAGTGTATATGGACCTCTATTTACATTAACATTTGATACAGATGGTGGAGAAGAAATAGAGAAAGTAGAATATCATGAATCAAATATTACAAGTTTACCAGAAGCAAAAAAAGATGGATGTGTATTTATAGGATGGTATTTAAATAATGAATTATTTAATGTACCATTTACTAATACAAATCTAATAGACATCACATTAAAAGCACATTATAGATCAGTAGTAGGAGATTATGAAGTAGAAGAATTAGAAAATGGTGAAATAAAGATCTTAAAATATAAAGGAATAGATAAAGAAGTAACAATACCAAATAAAATAAATGAAAAAACTGTTACAATATTAGGAGAATCAAGTTTTAAAGATAATCAAGAAATAGAAAGAGTAATATTATCAAAAGATATAAAAGAAATAGATGATAATGTATTTAATGGATGTACAAGCTTAAAAGAAGTAATATTTAATACAGGAATATCAACATATAAAGATAATATATTATTAAACTGTTTAAGTTTAGAAAGTATAACAATTGATGTATTAAATCAAGCATTAGTAGGTTTCTTTGATTATGAAGAAAGTAATATACCAGGAACATTTACAAATATTAATTTCTTATCAAAAGATAAAGCAAGTAATACAAGAAAAATGTTTAATAATATGAGTAGTCATTTATTTAGAATTAATATACCTGGAAGTTGGGAAGTAGTTCCTAGTAGTTATTTTCAAAATAATACTTTAATAAAAGAAGTTAATATAGAAGAAGGAATAAAAAACATAGAACGCTATGTATTTGAAAAATGTTCATCATTACAAATAATTATTTTACCTAATAGTTTAACAAGTATAGGTTATTCTTCATTTTATCAATGCACTTCATTACAATCAATCAATTTGTTAGATAATATAACAAGTATAGATAATTATGTATTTTATAATTGTTCATCATTAAAATTAATTAATTTACCAAATACTATAAAAAGTATAGGCAATGGTGCGTTTTCTTCATGCTCATCATTAAGAATCATTACTTTACCTAACACTATAACAAATATAGGTGGTGATGCATTTTATAATTGTTCATCTTTATCAGATATGTTTTATGGAGGGAGTAAATCAGATTTTATTAATAAGATAACAATTGGTACAAACAATAGTTCATTAACAAATGCAAACATTCATTATAATAGTAATGTAACTCTTGAATATGTTCAAACAAAAAAGTACTCATATATTTTAACAAGCGAAAACGAAATATATTATTTAAATTGTTATGATAGAGGAATTGAAACTTTTAATTTTAAAAAAGATTTTGCTAATTACAATATTAAATCATTAGCTTACTTTTCTTCTTTTTATTTATTAACAATAGTGACTTTGCCTAATACGTTAGAAAAAATTAATAAAAGTCAATTTAGTGAATGTCCATCTTTAAGCAAAATTTATTTTCAAGGAAAAACTAAAGAAGAATTTGATTCATTATTAACTGGTTGGAGTAAAGAATTTGATTCAGCAACAGTATATTTATATTCAGAAACTAAACCAACACAAGCTGGCAAATACTGGCATTATATTGATGATGTAATTGTTGAATGGGATGAAAACTTTATTGATGATTCTACAGAAATTAATACATCAAATTTATCAGTAATTAAACAAAATAAAAAACTTAAAAATAAAATTTATGATATTAATAGTTTTAATATCAATAATCTTTATTTGGATTTAGTTGATATTAAAGGTTTGATTGTTCAAATTTCTCTTGATGAAAAAATGATATCAACTAGTGATTTAGAAAAATTATCAAGTGTTGGCAATCATATAATTACTATTAATTATGGATCTTTAAGTTGTGATTATAGTATTCATTTAGTAGATATGAATGAAGAATATGATATTACTTTTATTGATATTGATGAAACTATAGTAAATGAAACAAAAAAGAAATATGGGGAAACTATTACAGTTACTTTGCCAAATGATTTTAATAATAAGAAATTTGTATGCATAAAGTTAAATGGTAAAATTATTTCTTATGATAATGTAATCAATGTTTCAAGTAATCAATCATTACAATATCAAGTTGTGTATGAAAACGAACATGATTTTATAGAAACAACATTAGATGATCCATGCTCAGATTCTATATATATTAAAAAAGTATGTAAAAATTGTGAATATGAAACAATTGTTTGTACAAAAGAAGGTGAAGCAACACATTCATTTTCTAGTTGGATTGAAGAAGTTAAACCAACTTGTGAAGAAGATGGAATGAAAGCTCATTATGAATGTACTAAATGTAAAAAAATATTTGATGAAAATTATAATGAAATTAATGATTATGTAATACAAAAACTAGGACATGATTATAGTGAATCTAAAGTTGATGGGCCTTGTGTAAGCTATATGTTATATCAATGTACAAGATGTGATTATGAATATAAAGATTATTGCTTTGGAGAACCTAGTCATAATTTTTCTAAAGATACTTGTATTGATTGCGGCTTTAATGAATTTTTAACTGAAGCACAAACTATTGAATATCAAGATTTTATTGTTAAAATAAAAGATGATACTGCATATGTAATGACATATATTGGTGATGGTGTTAAAATTGATATGCCTGATAGAGTATTGTTTGATAAAATAGTTTATAAAACAGATTATTCATACTTTATTTCTTTGATTGTTTTAAAGCAATTTAAGGAAATGACTGAACAACTTATAATTCCAAATAATTATATTGGAATAATTCCTGACAGATGCTTTACTGATTTTAATAAATTAACTATGTTAATTATAGGAGATGGTGTAACTAAACTAGATATGATGTGTTTTGCAAATTGTAAGAATTTAGAAAGAATAGCTATAGGTGAAAATGTAAGTGGTTTTGGAAATTTTGTTTTTTATGGATGTCAAAAACTTGAGTACATTTATTATAATTGTAAACGTGCGGTAAGATGTTCTGTTAATGGTAATTTTGCCCCATTTTGTTTTACAGGTCACGAATCTAGTGGAATAACATTAAAAATTGGCAACAATGTTGAGTATTTAATGGATGGGTTATTTAGACCACATGACCTTTTGAATGAAACATATGCTAATATTACAAGAGTTGAAATAAGTGCTAACAGTAAATTAAATGAATTAGATACATTCTGTTTTGAATATTGTGATATTAAAGAATTTTATTTACCAACAACTTGTATAAATATTTCTTCAAGTGCTTTTTCAAATGGTTCAATTGAAAAATTATATTATTATGGTACAAATGATGATTGGTATGCAGTTGAATCATTAAAAAACATTCCTGCTAGAACAGTGTATTTTTATTCGAAAGAAGCACCAAATAAAGCAGATGATTTCAATGATTATCAATTATTAGAAAATAATGATAATGATGAAACACAATATACATTAGCAGGATATTATGGTGCAAAGGATACAATTATGATTCCAAGCTCTTGTAATGAAATTAAAATTACTAAAATTAGTAATAGTGCTTTTTCAGGAACAAATTTAAAAACAATAATTATTGGAACTAATATTGATAATATTGAAGAAGGTACCTTTAACAATGCTTCACAATTAATCAATATAATATATTTAGGAAACATAAATCAATGGAAAAAAATATATAATGGAGATGTTCCAAATAATGTAACTTTGATTTGTATAAATGGAAGTTCTAATTATTGGCATGATGTAAATGGTACAACTACAATATGGTAATAAATATTAATTATTTAATAAATAAAAAGAGAATTGACGTTTTTTGTCAATTCTTTTTTAAAATGAAATATTATTTCATATATAAGTGATATAATTAATTGAAAATAAATATGAAGGAGAATTAATGATATTAGGAATAATATTAGTTATACTTTGGTTATTTTTTGTGTGTTGCCTTGTTGTAGCTGGAAAAGAAAAAATACAAGAAGCTAAAGCAAAAAAAGAAGAAGAAAGAATTGCTGCAGAAAAAGAGAAACAAGAAAGAGAATATACTGAAAAAATTAAAGCAAAACAAAGGGATGAATGTGAAAAAAATAAAGATGTCGATATATCAAAACTTCCTTTTTGTGTTGAATTCGAAAAAGAATTTAATATGAGTTTTCAAGATTTTAAGAATAGTTTTAGAAAAATAGAATTAAGTAAAGGCTCTAAGGAAATTAGTTATAATACATCAATTACTTTTATATATAATGATAAGTATTTTTATATAAATGGATTATACGATTATGACAAGGTGATTAATAAACAATTGAGTTTAAATAAATATGAATTTAAAGAAATATTTCTTGAATCAAAAAAAACTGATTATGCTTTGAATGTATATCAAAAAGCCAAAGTATCTGATTTTAAAGATTATTTATATTCACTTGACGACTTATTATATATAGAAAAGTATAATGAAACTGATGAATTTAGATTATCTAATATAAATAAAACTCCATCTAAATTATCATTAGCAGTTACAGAATCTTTTTATGGAACTGCAGCTGCAATGAAAAAATTGAATAATCAAAACGATTATGTATCTACAACAAATTATTGTGGTGGAAAATTTGTGTTTAGTGAAAAAACAAATTTACCAATACTATATCATGTTTCAACTGGAAAGTCTTTAATTTTACTTCGAGATGAAGAAAAATTATTCAATTTAAAATCTTATGAACGTTATCAAGAAAGAATGTTAAAAAATAGCGCAAAAGAAAGTAATACTAATTCAAGTTTGGATGAAATAAAAAAGCTAAAAGAATTATTAGACTGTGGTGCTATAACTCAAGAAGAATTTGATAGCAAAAAGAAAGAGTTATTAAATCTAAAATAATTATTATAATTAAAGAAGGAAGAAAAATATGGATATAGGAACAAAAGAAATGGCTGAAAGATGCGGTGTCACCATTAACACAGTATCACAATGGTGTAGAGATGGAAAGATTCCAGGTGCTACACAAGACAAAAAAGGTTCACCTTGGCATATTCCTAAAGATGCAAAAGATCCAAGAAAAATTATTAATATTAAAACTAAAAAATAATGATTATAAAAAAATAGCCACAATTGTGACTATTTTTTTATATCCATCATAAAGAAATTATAAACACCATTATGAGTAACATCATCAGTTATAATATCCGCATGTTCAAGTAATTCAGGATGACCATTATTCATAGCTACACCAATTTTCGCAAAATCAATCATTTCAATATCATTATGACCATCACCTATACAAATCGTTTTATCATGATCAATATGATAATAATCACAAATCTTTTTTAATGCATTTGCTTTTGAAGTTTTAGGATTATAAAACTCACAAACTAACGAAGTATTCACAAACCAATATCTTATCTTGAATTGATCGTTAATTACATTTTTAATGTAGTTCTCTAACCTTTCTTCACTTCCAGGTTTTGCGAATATAATGGCACCATTAGGATTTCCATAAAGGATATCCTTAAATTCACCAACATGTAACACTCCACCATCTAAGTGAAGGTATGGTTTTATTTCTTCCGTTTCCTTTAGTAAAAAGATATTATCCTCAATTTCACAAAAAACATTATTTAAAATATCCCTTTCTTTATCGATAAAATCAATTAAAATGTTTTTGTCAATGTTAATCATTTTAGTTTCAAAATTCTTGTCTGTTGGATGATGTACCCATGCTCCATTATAATTAATAATAGGAGTATGTAAGTCAAGAAGATCATAATAGAACTTACTTGATCTAAATGGTCTACCAGTTGCAATAACACAATAGTTTCGTTTTGCAACGTCCTTTAAAATTTCGAAACTCTTTTTGTCATAATCATCAAAACCTGTGATTAAAGTTCCATCTAAGTCAATCGCAATTAAATAATTTTCTAAGTCTTTATATTTCATATTTTTTACCATTTTCTTTATCTATAATAACATAAATCATCGAAAAAATCAACAAGCATAATTTTAAAAAAATGCTATTGAGAAATAAGTAATTTTGTGCTATAATAATTATTACAATAAAGATAGTTTATAAATTGTATGAAAGGAGCAAAACCATGATTTTAAGTATTTGGAAAAGCATCAGAAACTTTTTTTCAAATTTATTTTCTAAAGTGTCATGGACTAGCATTTTATTACTTTTGACAGGAATTGTTATTGGATTTATAATTTGTGGGATAAGTTATTTAATTATTGTTTTAACATCAATTAAAAAAGTTGATAAAAAAAATGGACAAATAGTATGTTCATATACACATAAAGAAGAAGTCAATAATTTTATTCGTGGTGCTAAAGATGAATATAAAGAAGAAAGCCAAACTTTAACATTTAATCAAAAAATAGAATGTATTAAAAATATATCTTTTCAATTAATTAAAGACATTGCAAAAATATATTATCCAAATTCTAAATATCCAATTTATGAAATATCAATAGAAGAGTTAATAGTATTATCTAGCTATATAACAGATAGAATAGAAAATGTATTTCAAGGAAGAATATTAAAAAAAGTAGAAAAAATTAAGATTTCCACAATCTTTAATTTTTTAGACAAAAAGAAACAAATTGAAGATAGTAAAATAGTTAAAGCAGCAGAAAAAACACACATCGGTAGTATTGCGAAAATGGCAAGTAATGTGTTAAATGCTGTTAACCCAGTACATTGGATTAAAAAGACAATGATCAGTGGTTCTATAAATATCGGCACAAACAAAATTGCAAAT
This sequence comes from uncultured Bacilli bacterium, assembly GCA_934096585.1. Classification (GTDB taxonomy): domain Bacteria; phylum Bacillota_I; class Bacilli_A; order ML615J-28; family CAG-698; genus CAKOMG01. Next base: position 168,589 of record CAKOMG010000001.1, on the reverse strand, counting down.
ATTATTATTGATATTGTTGGCAGCGAAACTGCAAAAGTTTATAGCAAAAACTTATTCAATGATAATAGTATTGAAGAAGAATTAAAAATATTAAATAGTATAGAAAAGGAGTGATAGTATGGCAAAAAAAGAATTTTTTATTCCCCAAATTCAAGATGAAAAAGAAGAAGATGTTATTGAAGAAGAAAGTCTCAAAACACAAAAACCTAAATATCAATCAGATGGCTTTGTTTCTTCATTATATGGTAAGAATGTAAAAGATACTGATTATATTCCAGGTGTTGCTTATGGAAATAATGCTAAACAATATGATTCCTTTAGAGGTAGCGATAAGCGAAATGTTTTAAATGATTTTGAAGATTATATTTATTCAAATCGTCGTAATGAACAAAGACAAACAGAAGCAGTAAATATTAAAATACCTAGCGTTGAAGAAAAAGAAATAACATATGATGACATTTATAAACGCGAGCAACTTAAAAAAGAAGAGTTTGTAAATGTGAAAGAAACTCCATATATCGCTCCAGAGTCTAATGTTTCTTATGAACAACGCAACAATAGTAGCTATAGCGACAATAGTAACTATGGCAACAATAGTTATTATAATGAAGAACCACAAAAACCAAGTTATCAAGATAGACCAGTATCTAAACAAACAAGTAGTGATTCATACGTTAAAGAGCAACCAAGGGTAGAAGTAAGAGAAGAGCAAGTTAGTAAACCCGCAAATTACAATGAAGAAAAAATAAAAGTAAAAGTTGAAAAAGAAGTTAAATTTGAAGGTAGAAAGAAAAAGGCTAAATATGTAGCTCCACCTCTAAATATATTACGTATTAAACCAGAGTCAGAAATTGATGATTTAGTTAATACGAATAAACAAAGAGATATCATTGATTTAACTTTAAAACAATTTGATATTAAAGGACATGTTGTAAACTTTACAAAAGGTCCTACCGTAACACAATTTGAAGTAAAATTAGATGATGGTGTATTAAATCAAAAAATTATACCAATTCAATCAAATTTGCAAGGAAACTTACATGCTACAAGTATTAGATTGCAAATACCAATTCCAGGAAGAGGAACAATAGGTATTGAAGTACCTAATGTATCTCGTGATACTGTATATTTTGGTGATATGATTCAAGACAAAAAGTTCTTAAATGATGGCAATCCAATGAATGTTGTATTAGGTGTGAATATATCTGGTGAACCTGTATATATGGACATTGCGAAAATGCCGCATGGACTTATTGCGGGATCTACTGGTAGTGGTAAGAGTGTTTGCATTAATGGTATTATTTGTTCAATTCTTTATAAAGCTCATCCAGATGATGTTAAGTTAATATTAGTTGATCCAAAGCGTGTTGAATTCAAGAGATACTCTGGTATTCCACATCTTGCTACTCCTATTATTACAGAACCTAAAATGGCTAATTTAGCATTACAATGGGTAGTAGATGAAATGGAAAATAGATATTCATTATTTGAATCAATTGGTGTAGCCCAATATAAAGAATACGTTGAAGAAGAAGTACATGATGTGAGACTTAAACACCTTCCATATTTAGTTATTATCATTGATGAGTTGGCTGACTTAATGATGACTGCTGGAAACGAAGTTGAAACAAGCATTATGCGTATCACTCAAAAAGCTCGTGCAGCTGGTATCCATTTGATTGTTGCGACACAACGTCCAGCCGCAAATATTGTTAGTGGTAATATTAAGACAAATATTCCAACGCGTATTGCATTTAAAGTTCAAAAAGCTATTGATTCAAATATTATTATTGATCATACAGGTGCTGAAAAGTTACTAGGACTTGGAGATATGCTATATACTGATGAAAATGGTGTAGAAAATAGAATTCAAGGTGCCTTTATTTCTGGACATGAAATTAAGGAAGTGGTTGATTCATTAAGTAGTTATCAAGCAACTGAATATTTATTTACTGAAGAAGATTTAAGAAAGAAAACAATGGTAGATCACTCTAATGATGCATTAGATGATGAATTGTTCCAAGAAATTGCAAGATACGTTGTTGAAACAAATAATGCATCTATCAATACCCTTCAAAGAAAGTTTAGTTGTGGATTTTCAAGAATTCAAGCAATTATTATTAAACTTGGTGAACTAGGAGTAGTTTCAGAAAATTTAGGAAGTAGAGCGCGTGAAGTATTAGTCAATATGTCACAACTTGAAGATATTTTAAGGAATGTATATGGGGACTAAATTTATTAAAGAACATAAGAATTTAATTATTAATTTTGTATGTATTATTATAATTCTTATATTATTTTTAATTAGATCAATTCTTGCTAATGTTTTAAACAAAATAATGATTATTAGTGCTATATCAATTGGATTAGCACTAATAATTGCTAGTTTAATAATTATAATAGTTCAAAAAGATAAAGATTCAAAATTAAAAAAATACTTTTCACTTGTTAATGAATACTATCAAGTTGTATTACTTGTACTGGTTGTTATAGAAGTAGTATTTGGATTTATCTTTTTCCCCGCAACTGTCAAACAAACATCAATGACCCCAACATTACAACCTGAGGATACTTTAATTGTTGCTTCAACAACTAAAATAACAAATAATGATATTATTGTTTTTGAATATGATAATACTATTCAAAAAGATAATGTTAATATTGAAAATAAAGAGTTATTAATTAAAAGAGTTATTGGTAAACCAGGACAAACGCTAGAATATAAAAGTGATGGTTTATATATTAATGATGTTAAAACTGATGATAACTTTTTTATTCCATCAATGATTGGGATAACAGTTTATTCACTTGCTAAACAAAACGGTATTGAAGATTTATGCAAACAAAGTGATGGCACGTATGTAATTCCAAAGGGATGGTATGTAGTATTTGGAGACCATCGTGAAGTGAGTGTTGATTCTAGAATGTTTGGACTTGTTCATGAAGACCAAATATATGGAAAAGTATTATATAAAAAGGTTTCATTATTTAATTGGCAAAAAGTTAATTAATATACTATATAATAAGAAAGAAGAATAAAATGGTACAAAATTATAAAGTTGTTACTTTGTGTGGTTCTACCCGCTTTAAAGATGAATTCATGAAAGTTCAAAAAGAATTAACACTAAAAGGATATATTGTTATATCGGTTGGTTTATTTGGACATGCAGGTGATAGTGAAGTGTGGGAAAATATGGATGAAGGCACATTAACAAAAACAAAAGAAATGTTAGATGACATGCATAAAAGAAAGATTGATATGGCTGATGAAGTATTTGTTATTAATAAGAACGGCTATATTGGAAGTAGCACTTTATCTGAAATTGAGTATGCGAAAAAGACAGGTAAAATAATTAAGTACTTAGAGGAATAGTAGTATGAATAAAACAAATATAAATTGGTTTCCTGGCCATATGGCTAAAGCTAAAAGAGAAATTGAAGAAAAATTAAAATTTGTGGACGTAGTATTTGAACTAGTCGATGCTAGAATTCCTTTATCTTCTCGTAATCCAATGATAAGTGAAATATTAAAGAATAAACCTCATTTAATTTTAATGACTAAAGCTACAATGGCTGATCCTGTTTATAATTCTAAATTTGAAAAAAATCTTATTCATAATGAAACTTTAGAAAGAGTTTTATTAATTGATTCTATATCGGGATTAAATACTAATAAAATAGTTTCAATGTCTAAGGAATTGTTAAAAGAGAAATTAGAAAAAGAAAAGTTAAAAGGAATGAAAGAACGTCCTTTAAAAGCTATGGTTATTGGTATTCCAAATGTTGGGAAATCAACATTAATTAATAAGCTTGTTGGTAAGAAAACAGCACTTGTTGGTAATAGACCTGGTGTGACTATTTCTCAACAATGGATTAGAATAAATAAAGATCTTGATTTACTTGATACTCCTGGAGTTTTGTGGCCTAAATTTGAAACTCAAGAAATTGGTTTTAATTTAGCTTTAACGGGAGCTATAAAAGATACTGTTGTATATAAGGATGATATGATTTTATATTTTCTTTCATTCTTGAAAGAAAATTATAAAGATTCATTAAAACTATATAATGTAACTAGTGATACTGATAATATTGAAATACTAAATATAATAGGAAAGAATAAGAATTTTATTCGTAATAAAGAAATAGAATATGAAAGAGTATATGATTTAATAATTAATGATTTTAGAAATTTAAAGTTAGGTCGTATTACGTTGGATAGATAAATGTTAGATTTATATAAGTATGAAAATGAATTAAAGGACAAAGGATATAAAATTATTGCGGGTACTGATGAAGTAGGTAGAGGACCAATGGCAGGGCCTGTTGTTGTTGCTAGTGTAGTTCTTGATGATAATAATTTTATTGAAGGTTTAAATGATTCTAAAAAGTTAACTCCAAAAAAAAGAAAAGAGTTATCAGAAATAATCAAGGCTAAAGCTCTTGATTATTCTATTACTTTTATTCCTGTAGAAGAAGTAGATAGAATTAATGTTCTGGAAGCTAGTAGAAAAGGTATGATGGAATGCATAAGAAAGCTTAAAGTTAAAGTTGATTATGTATTAAGCGATGCTGTTAAACTTGATTTTGAATTTCCTTGTTTAAATATTATTAAAGGAGATAGTAAGAGTGCAAGTATTGCGGCAGCAAGTATTGTCGCAAAAGTTGCAAGAGATGAATATATGGATGAACTTGATAAAGATTTTCCAATGTATGGGTTTAAGAAACATAAGGGATATGTTACTAAATATCATTTGAATGCTATTGATAAATATGGTGTATGTATTCATCATCGTAAGTCGTTTGCACCTGTACAAAAGATTATAGAAAGAGATAAAAAAACACTTGTATAATGCAAGTGTTTTTATATGAAGAACTATTGCTTTCTTTTTATTAAAGTGCTATAATAAGTGATGTATAATTATTTGTATTTTTATATGATAGCTAGATGTATAAGTACTAATAGTTATATATTTTATAGAAAGGGAATATATAAAAAAATGAAATCAATTTTTAAGAAAACATTATGTTCTATAATGTTATTCTGTTTATTGTTTTTGTGTGTTGGTGTAGTAACAAAGGTTAGTGCAGCGGATAAAGGTGAATGGAAACTAGTTACAGATGTTTCTAATATTTCTGTTGGTGATAAAGTTATTGTTGTTAATACATCCAGTGAAGTTGCTATGTCTACAAATCAAAAGACTAATAATCGTGGACAAGTATCTATTATTATTAATAATAATGTTGCTACTATCAATGATAATGTTCAACAATTGACAATAGAAAAAGGTACAAAAGATAATACTTTTGCTTTTAGTACTGGTAGTGGTTATTTATATGCGGCTGGCAGTGGTAAAGGTAGAAATTATTTAAAAACTGAGTCATCAAAGACTGATAATAGTTCTTGGTCTATTACAATTGCTTCTACTGGGGATGCAACTATCAAGGCTCAAGGTAATAATACTAACAATTTACTTAGGTATAATACAAGTTCAAACCTTTTTTCTTGTTATTCTAGTGGACAAGAAGTTGTGCAATTATATAAATATGAAGTATCATTTAGTGACCCTGTAAAAGTATCTTTTGTTAATAATAATGTTGAAATCTCAAATGAAACTATAGAAAAAGGCTCGACTGTTGCTAAACCAACTGATCCAGAATTGGAAGGAAATTTATTCTTAGGATGGTTTGAAGAAGGACAAGATACTGAATTTGATTTTAATACTCCTATAACAACGGATATTACATTAGTTGCAAGATGGAAACCAATTAGCTGGTATAGTTTCTTAACTTTACCAACAAGTGCTAGTTTAAACATTTCATATGATAAAACTACTGTTTCTACAAGTGTTAATTATTATACAAAAGTAACAGAAGCCTTAGAAGATTATTCAGGAGAATATCTAATAGTTTATGAAGATACAAATGACTTGAAAGTATTTAATGGCTTTGATCAAGTAAATGGATATGTTTCAGCAAGTTTAGAAAATGGCAAATTATTGGAAAATGATGAATTATTGAATTGCAAAGTATTAATTGAAACTTCTGGGGAAGGATATGCAATAAAACTTATTAATGGTACAAATGCAAATAAGTATATAGGTGTATCAAGCAATAGTAATGGATTAAAAATTGATACAAATAAATTTGCCAACACTATTTCATTTGATTCTACCATTATTATTAAAAGCAGCGGTGCTACATTGCAATTTAATGCAGTTAGTAATCAAAATAGATTTAGATATTATTCTAAAGCTAATCAACAACCTATAGCATTATATAAACTATCTGAAACTCCAATGACAGTTGAAAAAGAAGATTTCATATTTGGTAATGCATCATTAAGATTTGGATTAGTTGAATTACCTGTAAGTGATTATGAAAATATGGTTGCTGAAGGAGCTACTTTCGGTATTGCATTAACTAAAGGAGAAACAATTGATATTGCTACAGCTACAAAATTTGATTGTACACCAGTTAGAGTAAATGCTAATGGTGTTGAAGATGCAAATGGTGAGAATTATCAATTTGCTGTTGTAATTAATGATATTACTAATGAAGACTTTGCAAGTGTTGTTAGTGCAGTTGCTTATGTAAAAATTGGTGATGAATATCATACAGTAAAAGAGTCAAAAACATTCTCTATTAAAACATTAGCAGCTCATTATGTAAGCTTATATGAAGCTTCACCAGAAAAATATTCAGAACTTGAACAACACATCAATGCTTTAAAGGCATTAGCAAAATAGGAGGTATATATGAAAAAAGAATACACAAGCCCTATAATTGAAGTTGTTTTATTTAAAGAAGAAGATATAATTACTACTTCTAGTATTATTGGTGGTAATCAACCAGGCGATAAAAACATCGGTTGGGGAGACTTCTAAAAATAACACTAAATGCATACTGATAATTCAGTATGCATTTTTTCTTCATATATTAACAATTAATAACTAGGAAAAATTCATTTATCTTATTAAATAATTTTATTTTTAAATAATCATAGTATTAAAATTAATAAAACAAGTGATTTAAAGATTTAATATAATTTTAATTAATTAACATTAATCTGTTAGGCAATTTATCTTATTTATAATACCGAATTTAAAAAATATTTTTTTATACATATTTTTAAATATAAATGAGTATAATATTTATGATAAAACACTATAACAACGTGTTTTAAACTTTAAAATTGCTTAAAAATCACAAAATCGATTGACAAAACAATAGAAAGGTGGTATAATAATGATAAATGAAACAGGAGAAATAAATATGTTACTAGAATTTTCATGCTCAAATCATAAATCAATAAAAGATAAGATTAATTTCTCTATGATTGCTGGGAAAGATGATACAAATGAAGAATTATTATTTAACTTAGGAAATGTCAAAGTACTAAATAGTGCTGTAATTTATGGTGCTAATGGTTCTGGAAAAAGTAATTTTATTCATGCTATTGCATTTATGAAAAATATGGTTATTACAAGTATTAATAACATGCCAGGAATCCCTGTCAAACAATACCCTCATAAGCTTTTATCTATAAATGATGATAGCACTTATTATATTCAATTTATAACTAAAGGAATAAGATATGCTTTTGGCTTTACAATAAACAAAAGCTTAATAACTGAAGAATATTTATATGTTTTTCCTAATGGAAGACAACAAAAAATATTTGAAAGAGAAAATGAAAATATAATCCCTGGAGATAAATATAAAGGTAAATTTGAACTATGTAAAAATGCACTTAAACCTAATAGACTATTATTGTCTTGTGCAGCAAATTTTAGCCAAATAGAAGATGTAATGAATGTATTTAACTTTTTTAATGACGAGTTAATAATTTATATGGGTAGTTCACTAAATACTTGGATGAATTATTCTTTAAATATAATGTACAATGATACAATAATGAAACAAAATGTAATTAATTTATTATCATATTTTGGTACAGGCATTCAAGATATAATTATACAAATAGAAAAGAGGCAATTTAAAGAAGAAGATTTTCCTGAATTTTTTTCAGACCAAGCCAAACAAACTTTAATTAATAAATACACTCAAATTATTAATGCTAAAGTGAAGTATGATAAATTTGAAACTGATTTAATGAGAGAAGAATCACAAGGTATAAAAAAACTTATAGAATTTATGGGTCCTTTTATAGATATAATTTTAAAAGGAAAAGTATTACTTTGTGATGAGATAGAAACAAGTTTGCATGAATCAGTCGTTTATAAAATGTTTAGTTATTTTAAACAAAGTGGAATTGTGAATGGCGCTTTTTCTCAAATGATTTCTACTACTCACGATACTAGCATTTTAAATCTTGATTTATTTAGAAGAGATCAAATTTGGTTTACTGAACTAGACTTAAGTGAAAGATCAACCGATTTATATTCTCTAGTTGAAATAAAAAATGTAAGAAAAGATGAAAACATTGCAAAAGGATATATGGCAGGTAAATACGGAGCAATTCCAATGTTAAATGACGTTATTGCTTCATTAATAAAAGAATAATTGAGGAAGATTAATATGCAACGAAATTTAACATTAAACCAAAGAAATGAAAATAGCCGTAACAAAGTAATCGTTAAACAAAAAGTTGTTGAATTTGATTTAGAAGACATTAAAAAACATTTTGATGACAATATTAATAATATAGAACAAACATTTGGAATTGTTGATAAATTAATAGAATTGAATGAAGAAGAAAAAAGTAAAAATATAATGCGATCACAAATTGTATTTTTAGTAAGTGCATTTGACTTTTATGTTCATGAATTAACTAAATATGGTTTCATTAAAATGTTTTGTCATGAGTGGGAATCAACTAACAAATATAATGAATTTCAAGTTGATATGTAATTACTAGAACAAGCAATAAATAAACCAGAATCGTATGATTGGTTTTTAAATTATATAAATGAAAGATTTAAAAGAATAACTTTTATGTCTTATAAACCAATTAGAGAACAATTTGAATTATTAGGAATAGACCTTGATAGTATCATGCAAAAAACTTTTGATAAAACGAATTATAGTAATTATAAAAAAGTATTTAAAGATTTAACTGATAGAAGAAATGAAATAGCTCATCAATCAGATAGAAGTCATTATGATGCAAAGCAAAATACAATTTTTAAACATGATGTTGAAGAGTTTATTGATTTTGTAAAAAAAGTAGTTGAAGCTATTCAAGCTTTTATCATTTCTAAATAATAAAATATAAATATGTTAAATTTTAAAAAATTGTGTACCCACACAATTTTTTTATTTTTTTGCATATTTTTAACCTTAAATCAAAATTAAATAATGTATATTAATAATATATTGAAATATAATATTTATAAAATAATTCAAAATACCATTTGACAAATACATTTTTAAAAGTTATAATAATGTGAGTCAAGTATAAAATAAGTATTAAAGGAGAACATTATGCCAAAGTACTTAGTAATAGTGGAATCACCCGCAAAGTCAAAAACAATTGAAAATTATCTTGGTGAAGATTATGTTGTTACATCTAGTAAAGGACATATTAGAGATTTAACAACAAGAGGTTTAGGTGGATATGGAGTAGATATCGAAAATCATTTTCAACCTCAATATAAAATCATGAAAGATAAACATGAAACAGTTAGAGAATTAAAAGCACTAGTTAAAAAAGCTGATAAAGTATACCTTGCTACCGACCCTGATAGAGAAGGAGAAGCAATAAGTTGGCATTTATATGAAACATTAAACTTAAATAAAAAACCTTATGAAAGAATAGTGTTTCATGAAGTAACTAAATCTGCAGTTCTTGAAGCCCTACAAAATGGACGTGATATTGACATGAATCTGGTTAAGTCACAAGAATCAAGAAGAATAGTAGATAGAATAATAGGATTTAGTTTATCAAAACTTCTTCAAAAAAAGATAGGATCAAAATCAGCTGGTAGAGTACAATCAGTAGCTTTAAAACTGATTGTTGATAGAGAAAAAGAAATAAAAGCATTTGACAAAACAGAGTATTGGGAAATGTTTTTACAATTTTCTAAAAAGGCAAAAAAACTAAAAGCTAAGTTAGAAAAATATGGCAATGATGTAGTTGAAATCCATAATGAGAATGAAGCAATAAAAATAGAACAAGACTTAAATAAAGATTTTATCATTAAAGATATTATCTTTAAAGAAAAAGATAAAAGTCCAAAACCACCATTTATTACTTCAACCCTTCAACAAGAAGCATCTAATAAATTTAATTTCCAAGCCCGTAAAACAATGCAAATAGCACAAAAGCTATATGAAGGTATAGAACTTGGAAAAGAACGTGTCGGTTTAATTACATACATGAGAACAGATAGCATTAGATTAAGTGATGAATTCATCTCTTCATGTAAAAATCATATAATTAAACAATATGGTGAAAAATATTATTGTGGATACGTAACAAAACAAAATAAAAAGAAAAATGTCCAAGATGCTCATGAAGCAATAAGACCTTCAAAATTAACATTTACACCCGAAAGTGTAAAACAATATTTATCAAATGATGAATTTAAATTATATCAAATGATTTATGATCGCGCTGTAAGTTCATTAATGAGTAATGCAAAAGTAATGCAAGAACAAATCATCATAGATAACAATAATTATTTATTCACATTGTCTGGTGAAAAAACATTATTTGATGGTTATTTAAAAGTATTCAATAAATACGAAAGTGATGATACAAAAGCATTACCAGAATTTAAAGTTGGTGAAGTAATTAAAAATGGTACAATAAGTAAAGAACAAAAATTTACAAATCCACCACTTCGCTATACAGAAGCAAGATTAATTAAGAAAATGGAAGAATTAGGAATAGGGCGTCCTTCAACTTACGCTGTCACAGTTGACACTTTAAAACAAAGAGGTTACTGTAAAATGGAAAAGAAGGCATTCATCCCAACAGACCAAGGAATTTTAACAAGTGATAAATTAGAAGAATATTTTTCTAAAATTATTAATATCAAATATACAGCAGATATGGAAGAAGCACTAGATGAAATCAGCGAAGGAAAACTAGTATGGTATGAAGAATTAGAATCATTCTATAAAGATTTTAAACCTTTACTTGATTATGCGGATAGTCATATGGAAAGAATGTATCCAATCATGACTGATGAAATCTGTCCTGAATGTGGACATCCATTATTGATCAGAAATGGAAGATTTGGTGAATTCATTGCTTGCAGTAATTTCCCTAAATGCCATTATACCGCAAAAAAAGAAATTCCAGAACCACCTGTATATACAGACATTAAATGTCCAAATTGTGAAAAAGGAATGATTGTTGAAAGAATAAGCAAAAAAGGAAGAAGCAAAGGACAAAAGTTCTATGCTTGTGATCAATATCCAACTTGCAAAACAACATATACAAGTTTGGATGAAATACCAAGAAAATAACTCAAGAGCGTATGCTTTTGAGTTTTTTGTATATATAACTTTAATATGAACATACTAATTATATGAATAAAGGTTATTATAATTATCATGGGATAATAAAAAGAAAAATAAAAAATAAAGAATTAATTAAATACGAGTTTTTACATAAATATAATAAAATTGAAAATGTCTTATTACTTACATTTAGTGATGGCACAAAATATCCAATTAGAGAGTATAGGCATTTAGAATATATGATTCTAATTAATAAATATTATTCAAAATCTTAAAAACCAATAAAGATAAAAAGCAATTTATTTGAAATAAATTATAAATAGGTGTATAATAATAAAACACAACATAAGTAATAGGATAAGTATAAATGAAACAACAAGTAAAAACAATTCAAAAAATTAAAATACTATTAGCTTTTATTATTATCTTTTTTGTCATGATTATTTTATTAACATTTTATATAAATGAATTTATAACAAATAGAAAAGAAAGATATCATTATATTGGCGAAAACCAAACATTTGTAATTCAAGATAAATTTAATTTAGCTGTATCTAAACTTGATATTATTGAAAGTATTATTAATATAAATGAAAATACTGATTTTTTTGATACGACTGCCAAAGAAATATATGAAGATGCTAAAACTGAAACTGGACTAAATATAATTAGTATATCTATTGCCCCAAATGGTGTAATTGATAAAGTATATCCAGATAACCAAAAGGATAGTCTAAAAGGTTTTAATTTTTTAGATGAAACACTACCAGGCAACGAAGAAGCAATTAGTGCTTATAATAGTAGAAAATTAATAGTTACAGATTTCTTTAATTTAAAACAAGGTGTAAAGGGAATTGCTATTAGAAAACCAATTATTCTTCATAATGAAGTATGGGGATTAATATCTATTGCCATTGATGAAAAAGACTTTGATAAACAATTAGGTTTAGATAATTTAGGTGATATGGGTATCTATTATAGATTATCGGATAATAACAATAAAGTAATAGCAACCAATTCTACAAAAGATCATGATTATGTTGATATAAAAATGTCTTATAAAAATTTAAAGTGGACATTATCAATAGCACCGATTGAAGGTTGGATTGATCCAGTAAAAGTAGTGTTAATAATAATTGGATTCTTTTTAATATCATTATTAGCAACAATACTTTTAGCTATAAGTGTTAGTCTTCGTTCAGCAAACAAGAATTTATATGATCTTGCTAATATCGATCCTTTATCACGATGCTATACAAGAAATTACGTTATATCGCAAATAGTTAATATCAAAACAGGAGATTTTAAAATTCCCCATCAACAATACTCCCTAGTTTATATAGATATTGATTATTTTAAAAATATCAATGATTTATATGGACATTATATTGGTGATGAAATTATTGAAGTTGTTTCAACAATCTTTAGAGAATCATTAACTGATAATGATTTTGTTGCTAGATATGGTGGTGATGAATTTGTTATTTTCTTTAAAAACATTGAAAAAGAAGAGTTAATTGCGAAAGTAGAAAATATTATTAAACAAGTAAATGATTTAAGAATTGATCGCCAAAAAGATTTACGTATAACATTAAGTATTGGTATTGCTTATTGTGAAGATGAAGAATCTGATCGTTATATCGATTTATTAGAAAGTGCTGATAAAAAATTATACGAGTCAAAAGAAAAAGGTAAGAATCAATATACAATTTAGTCTGATAGTTTTGTTATGATATCTCTAAAGTAGACAAATAATAAAAATAATGTTGACAGACTTTAGTTTGCCAATAGTCTGAGATGATACTTTTAATAGTATCATCTCTTTTAAATTAATTTAATGTTTTTGATAAATAAATAAAAAAAAGGATTAAAATCTAAATAATTATATATACCTTAAAAAATAAGTGATTTAAAAATAAAAAAGTATTTAAATTTTGCTTGAAATGTGATATAATTATTGGTAAGCGTAGGAGACTCTATAATGGGAATATTTAGTATATTTAAAAGAAATAAAGAAAAAAAAGAAGATGCCAGAAAATATCGTATAGGCATGGAAAAAACACGTAAAAGTAGTTTTTCTCGTTTAGCATCATTATTCAAAAGCCATAATGAAATTAATGAAGAATTATTCGATGAATTAGAAGAAATCTTTGTAATGGCTGATATGGGTGTTGAAACAGTTGTTAATTTTGTGGATGAGTTAAAAGAAGACGTAAGAACAAAGAACATCACCTCAGCAGAGGAACTACAACCAATTATTGTTGATAAAATGTTTGATATTTATTTAAAAGGTGAAGTTGTTAATTCCAATTTACGCTTTAATAAAAATGGATTATCAGTATTTTTGTTTGTTGGTGTAAATGGTGTTGGTAAAACCACAACAATTGCTAAAGTTGCATACAAATTAAAAAAAGAAGGAAAGAAAGTGCTTATTGCTGCTGCTGATACTTTTAGGGCTGGTGCAACTGAACAATTAGAAGTGTGGGGTGAAAGAGTAGGCTGTAAAGTAGTTACAGGAGTAGATGGAAGTGATCCATCAAGTGTCATTTATAAGGCTATTCAAGTTGCTAAACAAGAGCATTATGATGTATTACTTTGTGATACGGCTGGAAGATTACAAACAAAAGTAAACTTAATGAAAGAACTTGAAAAGATGAAAAAAGTAATTTCAAGAGAAGTAGAAGGTGCTCCTCAAGATACATTACTTGTAATTGATGCAACAACTGGTCAAAATGGTTTAGTTCAAGCAAAAGCCTTTATTGAAGCAACAGATGTTAGTGGTGTCGTTTTAACAAAGCTAGATGGTACCGCAAAAGGTGGTATTGTTCTTGCAATAAGAGACAAGTATAACATCCCTATTAAGTTTGTTGGATTAGGTGAAAAACTTGATGATCTAGAATATTTTGATATTGAAAAATATGTATATGGATTATTTGCTGATCTAATTGATGAGGAATAAAATGGATATATTAGACAAAAAGAACAAGTATAATAGTTTATATGATTTATATGGTGTATTACTTACACCTAAGCAACAAGAGTATTATACTAGTTATTATTTTGATGATTTATCACTTAGTGAGATTGCATCAATCCATAATATAAGCCGTAATGCAGTTTTTGATCAACTTAATAAAATATATGAACTATTAGATTACTACGAATCTAAACTAAATTTAAGGGCAAAAACTGAAAAAATAAATGATATTATTAGTTGCTATGAAAACTCTAATAATATAGAAGTAAAAAATATAATTAATGAATTAAAAGATATGGAGTAGTAATATGCCATTTGAAAGTTTATCTGAAAAAATACAAATGAGTTTAAGACGTATTACAGGACGTGGAAAACTAAACGAAAATGATATTGATGAAATGATGAAGGAAGTTCGTCTTTCATTACTAGAAGCTGATGTTAACTATAAAGTAGTTAAAAGCTTTATAGCAGACGTAAAAGAAAAAGCATTAGGAGAAAAGATTTTAAAATCTTTAACACCTGGTGATCAAGTTGTTAAAATTGTTCACGATGAGTTAAAAAAATTAATGGGTGAAGAAGCCGTTCCCGTAAAATATAGAACTACTGGTGGGCCTTCAGTATTTATGCTTGTCGGTTTACAAGGTGCTGGTAAAACAACTCACGTTGGAAAACTTGCCGCATTACTTCGCAAACAAGATAAAAAGAAACCATTACTTATTGCTGGGGACATTTATCGCCCAGCCGCAATTAACCAATTAGTGACAATTGGAAAACAATTAGGAATTGAAGTGTTTGAACGTGGTAATAAAATGCCAGTAACACAAATTGTGACTGAAGGTATTCAATATGCTAAAAAAATGAATTATGATTTAGTTATTATTGATACAGCTGGTCGTTTGCATATTGATGATGCATTAATGAAAGAATTAGATGATGTTGTTAAAGTTGCCAAACCAGATGAGATCTTACTTACAATTGATGCTATGATGGGACAAGATGCTATTAATGTAATTACAACATTTAATGAGAAATTACCATTAACCGGTTGCATTTTAACAAAGTTAGATGGAGATACTCGAGGTGGTGCTGCCCTTTCAATTCGCTACTTGACAAATGTTCCAATTAAGTATATTGGTGTTGGTGAGAAGTTAGATCAAATTGAATTATTCCATCCTGATCGTATGGCTGGAAGAATTCTTGGCATGGGTGATGTTGTATCGTTAATTGAAAAAGCAACAGATTCCATTGATGAAGATGAAGCCATGAAAATGGTTGATAAAATACAAAAGGGATTGTTTAACTATAATGACTTTTTAAAACAATTGAAATGGATTAAGAGAATTGGTTCATTAAAAGGTATTTTAGGAATGATTCCAGGAATAGGAAGTAAAATTAGAAATCTTGATATTGATGATAAGCAATTTGCTTACATCGAAGCAATAATTGGCTCTATGACTCCAGAAGAAAGAAAAAAACCAGAATTGGTTGCTAAAAGTCCATCAAGACGTGAAAGAATCACCAAAGGTTCAGGAAGAAGCTACCAAGAAGTTAATGCTTTGACACAACGTTTTGAAGATATGAAAAAACAAATGAAAGCTATGTCTGGAATGAGTGAAGAACAAGTTGCCAATCAAATGCGTACAGGTCAAGGACTTCCTCAACAAAAAGTAAAAAAAGGCAAAGGAAAAGGCCGAGGAAATTTTAGATATTAGGAGTAAATAAATATGGCAAAAGAAGATTTTAAAAACAAAGTAACGAAAGCGCAAGAAGATTTATTTAAATCATTAGACAATGAAAGAACAAAACGACATACTGTTGTAACAAAAATTATTAGTGAAATAAGTAAACAAAAAAAGGCAAACGTTAAAACCTTAAACACACTTAATAAAGATTATCTTACTCTTTGCCAAAATGATATAACTGAATTGCAAGTATTTATTGATAAAATAAGTTCATTAAATACAGAACTTGAAAATGGAATTAATACATTTAAAGAAAACTATAAAATTGAAGATGAAAAACAAAAACTAATTGAAGAAAAAGATAAAGTATTACTTCCTTTAAAACAAAAAGCTAAAAGAGAAGGACACGATATCAATACTAAAATGGAACGTATTGATAAAGAACTTGTAGATACATTAGATGACCGCAATAATGAATTTGAAGAGAATGAAAAAGCATTTAAAGCCAAAGTGCTAGAGTATGATAAACGTAGAAGAATTGAACTTCAAAGAATTCAAAATAATATTGTTAAAGAATGTGATGAATTTCAAAAGAGATTAATCGTTGAAAACAAACGTTCAGAGATTAATAAACTAAAAAAGAATATTAAAGAAATTCGTTATCAAGGATTACTTAGTGAAAAAGAATGTCTACTAAAATATTCAGATGAAATTGAACAAGTAGAATTAAATCACGTTAATGAAATATATAATTATAATATTGAAAATATTACTTTAACTAAAGATTATAAAACAAGATATACTACAGTTAAATTAGACAAATTGTTAAATGAGCAACGTTATGAAAATGAGTTTTCGTTATATGAAATAGAAGTAAACAATACTTTAGCAGTTAACAATAAAGAAATGCTTGAAAAACAAAATGGAATTAAAGGCGTTTATTATGATAAAATTTCTAGGGCTACTTTAAGTGAACTTGATAAAGAAAGAAAGATTAATAAAGCTGAGCAAGATAATATTAATAATATTATTTTAACAATTGATAAATTAGATAATGCTCAAGTTAAAAAGTTTATTGATGCCAATAATGCGGATATTAAGTCTTTAGAAAATGAAATAAAATTATTCCAAAAGAATTTAGTGTTCACCATGAACTTTTATTTGCAAAATATAATCAATTCATATCAAAGTTATTTTAAGGAACTTTATACTAAAGAAAGTAATTTCTTAAATAATTTACTTGTTAATGATGCTGATAAAGATTTTTTAAATGGCTTTAGTTATAGTGAGTATACTAAACTCCTTACAAATTGCTTTGAAGAATTTAAGGTATTAGAAGAACAAAGTGCATTAAAATTTGAAGAACGCATTAAGGAAGTAATGAATATTTTGATTAATCAAGTTGAAGAATTTGTGAATAACATTTTAAAAATTAATAGTGATATTGTTAATGAAGTTAATGAATATCATGAAAAAATGATAGGATCATTTAATGATGCTAAAACAAAAGCTTTAAGTTTTATCGAAACAATGATTAGTAAAAAGAATGAAGATACTATTGTTCGTGAAAATAATAATAATTCACTTTTGGTTTTAAGAAAAGAAACATTAGAAGAAGAACTTGTTGAAATCAAAAAAGATTATGATGTTCGTGTTAAAGATGTAAATGATCTAAAAGAAGTAGAAAATAAAAAATATCAAGAAATATGTGAAAACATTAATAAGCAAATTCAAGATGAGCAATTGGCAATTAATGAAACATATGATATTGATTATCGACGCTTTACTGAAGAAAAACAAGAAAAAGAAAATGCAATTAAAGAAAAGTTTATTATAGAACGTAACAAAATTGAAAAAACATATAAGACTAAGATAGGATTATTATAAAATGTTTGATTATATTAAGGGAACTATTACTATTGTAAATAGTAATTATATAGTTGTTGAAAACAATAATATTGGTTATATTATTCATACAGCTTCGCCTTTTAGCTTTAAAGAAAATGAAGATTTAACGATTTATATTTATACTTATATTCGTGAAGATATATTTGATTTATATGGCTTTAAAACAATTGAAGAAAGAAATTTATTTATTAAATTAATTTCTGTAAAAGGTATTGGCCCTAAAGGTGCACTAGCAATTCTTGCTAATGGGGATCTTGATGGGTTAAAGAATGCAATAGAGACAAGTGATGCAAAGTATTTACAAAAATATCCTGGTATTGGACCGAAAGCAAGTGGTCAAATAATTTTGGATTTAAAAGGTAAATTAGAGATAGGACATATTGTTGATCCAAAGGTTGATAGTGTTAAAGAAGCTTTAAAGTCACTTGGCTATAGTAATATGGAGCTTAAAAAGATAGACAAGTTTTTGGAAGAAAACAAAGATTTATCAATTGAACAACTAGTAAAATTGAGTTTAAAAAAATTATTTTAGAAAGGAAAATTTAGCATGATTAAAGATGATTATATATTTGAAGAAAATGATGCCTCTTTAAGACCGCAGTATTTGAATGACTATGTTGGTCAAAGTAATTTAAAAGAAGTATTAAATATATTTATTCAAACGGCTAAAAAGAGAAATGAATGTCTTGATCATGTTTTATTATATGGTCCCCCTGGACTTGGAAAAACAACTCTTGCTAACATTATCGCTAATGAAATGGGTGCAAAGTTTAGAAGTTTATCTGCTCCATCAATTACTAGGGTTGCTGATTTAGCTTCGTTTTTATCGAATGTTGAAGAAGGGGACGTTGTATTTATTGATGAAATTCATCGACTTCCTAAAGTTGTTGAAGAAGTATTATATTCTGCTATGGAAGATTATTATATGGATATTATAATTGGTAAAGATTCTACCGCTTCCACAATTCGCGTGGATATTCCACCTTTTACTTTAATTGGCGCAACAACGCGATGTGGAGATATATCTAGTCCATTACGTGATCGTTTTGGTATTGTTAATCAAATTAATTACTATACAAATGAGGAACTAAAAGATATTGTTAAGCGTACATCAAAAGTATTTAGTTTTGATATTGCGGATGATGCTGCGTATGAAATTGCTCGTAGATCTCGAGGCACTCCTCGTATTGCTAATAGATTATTTAGACGTGTAAGAGATTTTTCACAATTCTTTTCAAGTGACAAAAATAGAATAGAATTAGATGTTACAATGGCAGCATTATCAAAACTTAATATTGATAATTATGGATTAAATGAAACCGATCATAAATATCTTAATGCAATCATTCATAAATTTAAAGGTGGTCCAGTTGGACTTGGAACAATTGCCGCAACAATAAGTGAAGATTTGACAACTCTTGAAGATGTATATGAACCATATCTTTTACAAGAAGGTTTCATTACAAGAACCCCAAGAGGAAGAGTAGCAACAGAAAAAGCATATAAACATTTAGGATGTGATAAAAATGGATGTTAAAGACTTTGATTATGAATTACCTTTAGAACTCATAGCACAAACACCTTTAGAAAAACGAAGTGATTCTAAATTATTAGTACTTGATAGAAAAACAGGAGAAATTGAACATAAACATTTTTATGATATTATTGATTATTTGACTCCTAATGATGTTTTAGTTTTAAATAACACCAAGGTTATGCCATCAAGAATTTATGGGACAAAAGTCGATACTAATGCTAAAATAGAATTTTTACTTTTGAAAGAAATTAAGAAGGATTGTTATGAATGCTTAGTTAAACCAGCTAGAAGAGTACATGTTGGTACAATCATTGATTTTAACGATGTAATGAAAGCCGAAATAATCGAAAAACAAGAAGAAGGAATGGTAGTTGCTAAGTTTTTATATGAAGGTATTTTTATTGAAAAACTAGAACAAATTGGTGAAACTCCATTACCACCATATATTCATGAAAAGTTAAAAGATGGTTCAAGATATCAAACTGTATATGCGGATAAGCTTGGAAGTGCAGCTGCACCTACAGCTGGTCTACATTTTACTGATGAATTATTAAAGAAAATTAAAGAAAAAGGTGTTGAAATCGAATATGTCACTTTACATGTAGGTTTAGGTACCTTTAGACCTATGACTTCAGAACATATTGAGGAACACCATATGCATAGCGAATGGTTTAAAATGGAAAAAGGTTGTGCTGAAAGATTAAATGAAGCAAAAAATGAAGGTAAACGAATTATAGCAGTTGGAACAACTAGTACAAGAACATTAGAAGCAATTATGACTAAATATGGTAAGTTTGTTGCTACAGCAGAAGAGACAAATATCTTCATTTATCCGGGATATAAGTTTAAAGCAATTGATGCTTTAATTACTAATTTCCATTTACCAAAAAGTACACTAGTAATGTTAGTTAGTGCCTTTTCAACAAAACAAATCATTATGAATGCTTATAAAGAAGCAATCGAAAAAAAATACCGATTTTTTTCATTCGGTGATGCAATGTTTATTCATTAGGAGAAGATTATGGATCAAAATCAATTCTTTTCATTTCATGATTTGAAAAAAGCTGCAATTAATGGCAGTTCTAATGCTCAAAATACTTTAGGAAATTACTATTACTATGGTACTGGTGTAGATAAAGATTTAAACGAAGCTGTATATTGGTATACACTTTCTGCTGGAAAAGGCAATGCAAAAGCTTTAAATAATTTAGGAAATTGTTTATACAAAGGAGAAGGTATAAAGAAAGACTTATCTAAAGCTGCATTATTTTATGAAAAAGCAAAAGAAAAAGGCTATGCCCCCGCCATTAATAATTTAGGAAACTGTTATTATAAAGGCGATGGTGTAGATAAAGATATTAATAAAGCAGTTGAATATTACCAAGAAGCCGCAAAATTAAATAATAAACTTGCTCAAGAAAATTTGGGAATGTGTTATGCATCAGGCTCGGGTGTAGAAAAAGATAAAGAACTCGCGTTATATTGGCTAAAAAAAGCCAAAGAAAAATAGGAATTATATATGGTTATTAAATATGAATTAAAAAAGAAAAGCAACGAGTGTAATGCTAGACTTGGTCGCATTACAACTCCACATGGTTCTTTTGATACTCCAGTATTTATGGCTGTTGGAACTCAAGGAACTGTTAAAACTTTAGTAAAAGAAGAATTGCATGAAATAGGTTCGCAAATCATTCTTGGAAATACTTATCATTTATGGAATCAACCAGGGCACAAAATTGTGGAAGAAGCGGGAGGACTTCATAAATTTATGAATTGGGATCGCTCGATTCTTACAGATTCTGGAGGTTTTCAAGTATTTTCACTTGCTAAATTACGAGATATTCATGAAGAAGGTGTTTATTTTAAACATCATAAAAGTGGTAAACAATTGTTTTTATCACCAGAAATTGCTCTTGAAATTCAAAATAGTTTAGGTAGTGACATTATGATGAGTTTTGATGAATGTCCTCCATATCCATGTACTTATGATTATATGAAGAAATCGGTGGATAGAACACTTAGATGGGCCCAAAGATCGTTAGATGCAAATAAGCATAAAGATACTCAAGGATTGTTCGGAATTGTTCAAGGTGGAGAATTTGATGATTTAAGAAAGTATTGTGCTGAAGAACTTGTTAAAATGCCTTTTGATGGATATTCAATTGGTGGTACAAGTGTTGGTGAACCTAAAGAAATTCAAAACAAAGTGCTTGATGTTGTATGTCCAATTTTACCTGAAGATAAACCAAGATATCTAATGGGTGTTGGTTCTCCAGGTGCTATTCTTGATGCCATTGAACGAGGTGTTGATATGTTTGATTGTGTTCTTCCAACACGTATTGCTCGCCATGGAACGGCAATGACAAGCCATGGTAGAGTTATAATTAAAAATAAAGAATATGAACACGATTTTACACCACTTGATGACAATTGTGATTGTTATTGTTGCAAAAACTATACTAAAGCATATCTTAGACATTTGTTTAAAGCAAACGAAATGTTAGGTCATCGTTTGATGAGTATTCATAATATTCGTTTTTTAGTGAATTTAACAGAAAAAGCTCGTGAAGCAATTAAAGAAGATCGCTTTTTAGAGTATAAAAAAGAAGTATATGAAAAATATGGATTAAATGATAATGATAAGGATTTTTAAAATGAAAAAATTATTATTAATTTTACTTTCACTAGTTGTTATTTCTTTATCAGGCTGTTTTCAATCTGTGGTGATACCAAATGAAAATAGTATCACTCTTACTTTGGATGATGATTTTGCTTATGTCACTAAAGCTACATCTATTCCCTCATTTACATTTGAATTTGATGGTACATTAAACACTAATAAAAATGTGGATAAAAAGTATTATACGGTTTTCACAAATAATGAAGATCAAATTTTAAGTGATGCTTTGCAAAAATTATTTAATAAATATCAAGATAGAATGTATGTTGATGTTACAGGAGAAGATAAGGTTAAAACAACATTATTTTCTAAATTAGATGAATTTGGAAAAGTAATAAACGAAAAGTATGAACCAGATGATCACAAAGTCTATGAAGAGACAGCATACATTAGTTTGGAAAATGGGTTAAAACTAACAGTGGATTATCGAAGATTTGTATATAATGGTAAAAACTATTATACTTGGAAATATACAGCATCAATTACTATGTATTTATATTATCCATTAATGAAAATAAAGGATAACAATGAAAATAAACTTGTTATTATTTCTTTACCAAATCGTATTTCATTTCAAGTGGGACCACAATTAGTTTTAAGTAATTTACTTAATGGATCAACGTATACTGATTCTAATGATTGTACTCGTTATACATTTAATTATTTACAAGAATTGGATGAAGAAGGAAAAGATAAATTAACTTTAGAAGATAAACAACAGTATATCATAGATTATTATGTTAATGAAATGAATGGAATATTTGATAAAGCAAAGAATACTATTACTTATACATATCTTGGTAATAGTTTTGAAGTTGAATTATTAGAAAAGAATTTTAAGATGCATTATAAAGGATAAATAGTAGAAGGATTAAGTCCTTCTATTTTTAATTCTATTTTAATATATTAAATCATAATAATTAATAAGGAAATTATTATGGTCAAAAAAATTGATAAATGTTTATTAATACCTATTATAATCCTATCACTCATAGGATTATTAATGGTATATAGTGCTAGTAATGTAGTGGCAAAGGCAAGTTATGATGATTCATTTTATTATTTTAAACGCCAATTATTATTCATGTGTGTTGGATATATATTGATGATTATTATTTATAGATTAAATATTGATGTTTTAAAAAAGGTTTCGATTTTCTTTTTTTTATTTTCTTTCTTTTTACTTATTTTAGTAATTATTCCTGGAATAGGGGTGATTAGAGGAGGAGCTAGAAGTTGGATTGGAATCGGAACCTTTTCCATACAACCATCAGAATTTATGAAAGTAGCTTTAATTATTTTTTTATCAAAGTATCTAAGTAGTAACTATTTAGATCTTAGAAAAACCAAACAATTTATTTATTTATCTATTTTAATTTGTTTAATATTTGGACTTATTATGATACAACCAGATTTTGGAACAGGTTTAGTAATTGTATTGTCATGTTTTGCTCTTTTATTCGTTAGTGGGGCAAATATGAAATTTTTTATTGTGTTAATAGTAGTTGGAATAATTGGAATAAGTGTTTTAATTATTAGTGCACCATATAGAATGGCAAGAATTCTAGCATATTTAGATCCATGGAGTGATCCACTTGGCAGTGGATTTCAAGGAATACAATCATTATTTGCCATAACACCAGGGGGATTATTTGGACATGGTTTCAATAAGTCAATTCAAAAGCATTTCTTTTTGCCAGAACCACAAAATGATTTCATTTTTGCAATTGTTATTGAAGAGTTTGGACTAATTGGAGCATTAATAGTTATTGGACTATTCTTTATTATAATTTATCGTTCTTTTGAACTTGCCAATAGAATGGAAAATCAATTTTGTATGTTTTTATTAATTGGTCTTTCATTAACTTTATCAGTACAACTATTCATAAATATTGGCGTTGTAATTGGTTTGCTTCCTGTAACGGGAATAACATTACCTTTATTTAGTTATGGAGGAAGTTCGTTAATTATTAATTTCATATCATTTGGTGTAATACTTTGTGCAAGTAAATATCGTTCATATTAGTAACAATTAATTAATTGTTACTATTTTTTTCTTGTTAATAATGAAATTTTTTGTTATAATAATATATATGGAAGGTATTTTATGAATAAAGTTTATGAACCATTATTTACACCTTGGAAAATAGGTAACGTTGAAATAAAGAATAGAATAGTTATGACATCAATGGGAGGAACATCATTATTTGGTTGGATGGAACCTAATCATTTTGACAAAGAAGCCGCTAAATTTATTTTAGATCGTGCTAAAAATAATGTAGGTTTGTTACTTCCAGGTATTGCTCCTATTAGAGATATGGTAATGAACAGATGGCTTTATCAAAACAAAAAAATGTTTAAAGATCTTAAAAAATTCATGGATGAAGTTCACAAAACAGGAGCAAAATTATTTATACAATTAACAGCGGGTTTTGGTAGAAGTTTCGCTATTACAACAATGATGGAAAAGTTATCCACAAACAGATTACTAAATTTTTTAGTAAAACCAATTATAGATGTTGATTATTTAAGTGCTAGCTGTAGCCCAACGCCAAATAGATGGAGTGATAAGGTTATATCAAAAGAATTAACTGTAAAACAAATCGAAAAAATGATTGAAGCTTTTGCATTAACAGCTAAACTTTGTAAAGAAGCAGGGGTAGATGGGGTTGAAGTTCATGCAGTTCATGAAGGATATTTATTAGATCAATTTACTATGAAATATACTAATCAAAGAACTGATGAATATGGCGGTAGTTTTGAGAATAGGTATCGTTTCCCAGTTGAAATAGTGAAAGCAATTAAAAAAGAATGCGGCTCTGATTACCCGGTATCATTACGTTATTCAGCAGTTTCGAAAACGAAAGGATTCCGTGAGGGTGCATTACCTGGTGAATCATACATTGAAGTGGGACGTGATATGGAAGAAAGCTTAAAAGCTGCAAAATATCTTGAAGATGCAGGATATGATATGTTAAATGCGGATAACGGAACATATGATGCCTGGTACTGGGCACATCCACCAGTATATATGCCAGAGAACTGTAATTTAGATGATGTAAGTCATATTAAAAAAGCTGTTAAAATACCAGTAGTATGTGCTGGAAGAATGGATCCAATTACAGCAGCGTATGCAATAAAAAATGGTGAGATTGATGCAATGGGAGTTGCTAGACAATTTTTAACGGATGAGGCTTGGGTAACAAAATTGATGTCAAATCGATTATATGATATAAGACCATGTATTTGTTGCCACAACGCTTGTTTCAATTTATGCCATTATAAAGGAGTCCCCAATGATCAAAGTTTAAGTGATACTGCTGGAATGGCAAGATGTGCATTAAATCCTGAAACAATGCAAAGTAAAAAATATTTTATTAAACAAGCTAAAAATAAAAAGAATATTGCTATCATTGGTGGTGGTATCGGAGGAATGGAAGCAGCTCGTGTATTAAAAATGCGAGGACATAATGTTGTTATATATGAAAAAAGTGATCGTTTAGGCGGTGTATTTATTGCCGCAAGTAATTTATCATTTAAAGAAAAAGATCGTGAACTGTTGAAATGGTATAACAAAGAAATTAAAGATTTGGGTATTAGAGTGATATTTAATCATGAGGTTAATGATTTAACAACTATAAAAGCAGATGAATACATTATTGCTACGGGATCAAAAGCTAAATCATTAAGAATTAAGGGTATTGAAAATGCAATTGAAGCTTGTGATTATTTGTATGGAAGAAAGCATGTAGATAATAGAGTGGTTATCATCGGTGGCGGTTTAACGGGTTGTGAAATAGCTTATGATTTATATTTAAAAGGTAAAAAACCGATTATTGTGGAAATGAAAAACGATCTAATTGCCGCAAAAGGAGTTTGCCTTGCAAATAGTTCATATTTAAGAGATTTCTTCAATTTAAAACAAGTTGAAGTTCATTTAGAAACAAGCACTATTGAAATAAATGAAAAAGGTGTTATTGTTAAAGATGCATCAGGAAATGAGTTTCCAATTTATGCAGATAATGTAATTACATCAATTGGCTACAATCCATCACCAATTGTTAAAAGTGGAAAACATATATATTTAGTTGGTGATTGCAACACAGTAGGCAACTTAAGAACTGTCATTTGGAGAGCTTGGGACATCGCAATGAAATTATAAGTAAAAAGCAAGGAATAGAACAAATCTATTTCCTTGCTTTCTTTATTGGAGCATTTAAAATGTTATGTTTCGGGTTTAAAATATATAGGATATGAATAATATCATAAATGCATATCACGTATAACTCTTTTAAGATCACTATTTAAAGATTTCTAGTGGCTTTTCTATAGTTAGTGGAAGATGTAAATTTCCAATATCTAATCGTCAGTTAAATGAATATAACCACCATATATAACTGATGATTAACTTAAGAAATAATATTTCTTATTTTTATTTATATCTAAAGAAGCAGCTATAATAATGTTAATGTTATTTCTTTCATTTATGGTTCACATTTACTCCATTGTATTAAACTAGCATTTCAAGCGTAAGCATGTAAACAATAGTTTAAATTGTGCATCGATTTGAAATAATTAATTTCCATAATTATAATAACAATATTCAAATAATATGTTTGCTTATGATTGTCAGGATGAAGGTTGGTTATTTTTCCCTCAACTTCATTTACTTCCCCTTTTTGCCTATCAGTGTCTAATGATACATCTGGTTTTCCGATATTTAGTGCGTTAGGAAAAGATGAATCAACATTGTTATTTTTATAATCACAACCAACCAATGTGAATATAAATAATAATATAATAATTTATTTTAGAAATTTTCGCATAATAAGCCCTCAAAAAAATAATTCACTAAATAAGACAAAAAAAGTGGCAAAAAAGTTTCAAAAAAAATAAAAAAAAGATTGCAAATGCAATTTGTTTTTGATATAATTATGAAAGTGGAGAGAAGAAGATGTTAAAAAAGTTTATTAGTTACTATAAGCCGCATAAGTTTATGTTTTCATTGGATATGCTTGCTTCTTTAATGATTGCAGTTATTGGACTTGGATACCCAATTATAACTAGAAAAATGTTAAATGATTGGATTCCAAATGTGAATATCCAATTTATTATTATGTTTGGAATAATATTATTGTTACTGTATGTAATTAGAATGTTGCTTAAATACTTTGTACAATATTATGGTCATATGATTGGTATAAAAATGCAAGCACAAATGAGAATTGATTTATTTACTAAACTTCAAAAATTACCTTACTCTTATTATGACAATCATGAAACAGGTAAAATAATGACAAGGATGACTAATGATTTGCAAGATGTAAGTGAACTTGCTCATCATGGTCCAGAAAATATATTCATTTGTGGAATAATGATAATCGGTTCATTCATATATTTATGTACAATTGAATATCATTTGACTTTAATTATATTTGCATGTATACCGATTTTAGTGATCATTTCGATTATTTTAAAGAAACGTATGCGCCATGCATTTATGGAAAGTCGAAAAAGTGTTGCTATCATTAATGGTGCGATTGAGAGTAGTATTTCTGGTATAAGAGTTACTAAGGCTTTCACAAATAGTAAAAAAGAGTTAGAAAAATTTAATGAAGGCAATAATATGTATGTAGAAGCACGAAGAAAGTCGTATAAAGCAATGGGACAATTTAATTCTTCAACATCATTTGTAACTGATATTTTTAACGTTATTGTTTTAATTGCGGGGGGTATATTTCTTGCTAAAGGTGATATTACATTTGGCGATTATTCAACGTTTATTGTTAGTGTCAATTTGTTCATTTCACCTATTACGACTTTAATTACATTTGTTGAACAATTAGAAGAAGGAAGCACAGGCTTTAAACGCTTTATGGAAATATTAGATGAAAAAGAGGAAGTAGAAAATGAAAATTCTAAACCTTTAAAAGTAACTAATGGTGAAATTTTATTTGAACATGTCAGTTTTAAATATAATGATTCTAAAGAAGTTCTAAATGATATTAATTTACATATTGCAGGTGGAAAGAAATTGGCACTTGTTGGTCCTTCAGGAGGAGGAAAAACAACAATATGTCATTTACTTCCAAGATTTTATTTAAATGAAGAAGGAAGTATTTATATTGATAATCAAAACATTAATAATGTTACATTAGAGTCATTAAGAAAAAATATAGGAATTGTTCAACAAGATGTCTTTTTATTTAATGGCTCAATTAAAGATAATATTTTATATGGAAATTTAAATGCTTCCAATGAAGAAGTAGTAGAAGCAGCTAAAAGAGCAAATATTCATGATTATATTACATCTCTTCCTAAGGGCTATGACACTCAAATTGGTGAACGTGGTGTTAAATTAAGTGGCGGTCAAAAGCAAAGATTATCAATTGCAAGAGTGTTTTTAAAAAATCCATCAATATTAATATTAGATGAAGCTACAAGTGCTTTAGACAACACTACAGAGATATTGATACAAAATGCTTTAGATGAATTATGTAAAGGTAGGACGACATTAGTTGTGGCCCATCGTCTTTCAACTATTAAAACAGCAGATGAAATTGTAGTAATAAATAATGGTAGAATTAAAGAGCAAGGAACACATGAAGAATTATTATCAATAAATGGTATTTATGCTCACTTATATAATTTGCAGTTTCGAACAAGTGAAATTGAGTATTTAAATCAAGAACTTAGTGATGGTGAAGTAGATGGATAATGTATTTATAATGCTTCATGTTTTAACAAAGCATGGCAATGAGTTTTTAGATAAAAAATTAGAAGACTATGGAATCAGTTGTTATCATTATACTTTTATTAAAAAGATATATGAGAATCCAGGAATAACGAGAGATTATTTAAAAAATATTGTTCATGTTCATCCTAGCAATACAACAAGAGTTCTTGATTATCTCGAAGATAAGAAATTGATAATTAAGAAAAAAGATGAAAAAGATCGAAGAATATGTGAATTATATCCAACAAAAGCACTTGAGGATATTTATTTTAAAATTATTGAATGCGAAGAGGAATGGATAAATATTATAACTAAAGTCTTTAACGAAGAAGAAAAGAAAAAATATTTTTCTTCTATAGAAAAGTCGTATAAATTATCAATTAAAGAAATACATAAATAAAGGAGTTAATTATGAAGAGTTTAATTGTTTATTTTTCGAGAAAAGGTGAAAATTATTATAATGGAGGAATTAAGTTCTTAAAAAAAGGTAATACAGAAATAGTTGCAGAAACAATTCAAAAAATAACAAATAGTGATATATTCGAAATAGAAACTATAAAACCTTATAGTGATAATTATCATGAGTGCATAGTTGAAGCAAAAAATGAGTTAAACAATAAGGAAAGACCAGCTTTAAAAAAATATATTGATTCCATTGATCAATATGATAAGATTTTTGTGGGATATCCTAATTGGTGGGGAACAGCACCAATGGCTGTCTTTGCATTTTTAGAACATTATGATTTAAGTGGAAAAATACTAATTCCTTTCTGTACAAATGAAGGAAGTGGTATGGGAGATAGTGAAAAAGACTTACAAAATGAGTTTAAGAATGTTGAGTTTAAAAAAGGATTATCTATACAAGGATCTAAATCGTCTGAATTACGATCAGTAATTGAGAGATGGGTAAAAAAATCATTAGAATAAAGGAATATTTATTAGTAAATATAGAATCCTATCATATGAAAAGAAAGTATGTAGGATTGATATAAATATTTTAATTATTAATTTGTTAGGAAAAAAATTATATATTAATATTCCTAAAAATTAAAGTAAGTGATTATATTAACTGTTGACTTTTTCAAATTAATCAAAGAAGAGATAAAAAGTAAAATATATTGATAAATAAAAAAGCTGTATAATTATACAGCTTTTTAAATTTTATTAATAAATGCCTTATAAGCCAAATATGCTTCATACACATCTACTTTAGAAACAATTTCCATTGGTGCATGCATATTTAAAACGGGAACGCCTGCATCAATTACATTCATATTATAGTTTCCTAAAATATAAGCAATTGTGCCTCCGCCACCTTGATCAACTTTTCCAAGCTCTGCAGTTTGAAAATTGATATTACTTTCGTCCATAACTTTTCTAATTTCAGCGAAAAATTCTGGCATAGCATCATTACATCCACCTTTTCCTCTTGAACCAGTATATTTATTGAAACAAATACCATTTCCCAAGTATGCTGCATTTTTAGCATCATTTACACTTGCATATAGAGGATCAAATCCTGCTGAAACATCACTAGATAACATTTTTGTTTTTTCCATAGCATGACGAACTTTTAAATCAGAATAATCAGTTGTTAAATTGATTAATTCCGCAATTACATTTTCAAAGAATTTAGATTGTGCCCCTGTTGCACCAACAGAGCCAATTTCTTCTTTATCAACTAATATTGCACAAGTTGTATATTCAGATACTGGAGTATCAAGAACAGCACGTAAAGAAGTGTAAGCACAAACTCTATCATCATGTCCATATCCGGCAACCATACTGCGATCTAGACCATAATCTCTAGCTGCACCAGCAGGAACAATTTCAAGCTCTGCACTTAAGAAATCTTCTTCATCAAAATCATATTTTTCTTTTAAAAGTTTTAAAACATTAGCTTTCACTGCATCTTTTTCTTCAGAAGCAAGAGGCATACTGCCTAAAGTGACATCCAAATCTTCACCTTCAATTACTTTTGCTCCATTTTTTTGCATTTGATCTTGGGATAAATGAATTAATAAATCACTTATTCCAACAATTGGATCATTTTCGTTGTCGCCAATAGCAACATTAATAACACTACCATCTTTTTTACAAACAACTCCATAAATTGCTAGAGGTATTGTTACCCATTGATATTTTTTGATTCCACCATAATAGTGTGTATCTAGTAAAGCGAAGTCACGTGATTCATATAAAGGATTTTGTTTTACATCAATTCTAGGTGAGTCAATATGTGCACCTAAAACTCTTAATCCATTTTCAATGGGTTGTTTTCCAATTACGAATGCAGCAAAGTTTTTATCTTTGTTAGTTACATAAACTTTGTCTCCTGTTTTTAAAGATTTGAAGGAATTAATCTCTTTAAATCCGTTTGCTTCTGCAGCGACAATAGCTTGTTTTACGCATAGTCTTTCAGTTTTTCCATTTGTAATAAATTTTTTGTATTCTTCATTGAAGGCCATTACATCATTAATATTGCCTTCTGTGTATTTTTTCCACGCATTTTTTGCGTACATAAATATCACTCCTTTCATAGCTATTATTATATCATATATTTATAAAAACTATTATAAAAATAATAAAATTTTTTTATGAAAAAGTTTTAATAGGTAAGCATAATGCATAAAATTATATGTAGGTGAGATAAATGAAAGAAGTAATAATAATAACTGGAGGAGGAACTCTAGGACATGTTTTGCCAATTATTCCTATTATTAAAGAATTACAAAAAGAATATATTTTTATTTATATTGGAACCAAAAAAGGTATAGAAAAGCAATATTTATTAGATAATGAGTTAAATGATTTATTTCAAGATCTTTATTTTTTAGATATGGATGGAGTAAATAGAAAACATCTATTAAAAAATATAATTGTCTTTTTAAAGTATTTAGGTTTAAGAAAAAGAATAAAACAAATATATAAAGAATATAAACCTGTACTAGTAATTGGTATGGGTGGATATATTAGTGGAGTTGCTATTCATATTGCGCAAATGAAAAAAATTAAAACAATAATTCATGAGCAAAATAGTGTTTTAGGTTTGGCAAATAAGCTTGTTTATAAAAAAGCAAATAAATTATTGCTTTCATTCCCTATTGACTCTTTGAAAGGAAATAATATTAAAATAATAGGGAATCCGCGTTATACTGAAGTTCTTTTAAATTATATGTCTAAAGATAATTATAATAATTTATTAATTATTGGTGGTAGTTTAGGAAGTAAAAAAATTAACGAAATAATACTTAATAACATTGAAAAATTGAAAGATATTAAGATAACATTAATTACAGGAAACAAATATTATAATGAAAATATTATAAAAATTCAAAACTTAATGACCATTTATCAAAATCTAATGATTTATCCATTTGTGAATGAATTGGTGTCAATGATGAGCCAGGCTAGTATTATAATATCAAGAAGTGGTGCCACAACAATTAATGAAATTATGGCATTAAGAAAATGCTCTATTTTAATTCCTTCACCAAATGTAACTGAAAATCATCAATTGAAAAATGCTTTATATTTAAAAGATCATAATGCTTGTTTAATGATTGAAGAAAAGGATTTAAATATAGATGTTTTGTTAAAAAACATTTTCTTATTATATAATAATTATAATTATAAAAAAGAAATGGAAAATAATATTAAAAAAATAATTACGAATAATCCGAAAGAAGATTTTATTAAGGCAATAAGAGAAATAATATGAATAAGTATGTAGATTATATAAAAAGTAATAAATTAGGATTAGTGTATACAGATCATTTTTTTTCTGAACTCACAACTTTGAAAATTGGTGGAAAGGTTAGTGTGTTATATTATCCGCATTCTTTGGAACAATTTGTAAATTTTTATAATTATTATAATCAATTTAGAGATTGTCCTATATTTATTTTAGGAAATGGCAGTAACGTTTTGGCAAGTTCTAATGGATATAATGGAATAGTTATTTGTTTTAAGAAAATGAAGTATAAATATAGTTACATAATTCAAGGTGAAAAAGTGATTGTAAATGTCAATAGTGGTGTGTTGTTGATGGATGTAATCAATTATTTCAAAAAAATAAATATAGGAGGACTAGAAAAACTATCTTATATTCCGGGGACAATTGGCGGGATAGTTAAGATGAATGCAGGAGCGTTTAATGATGAAATAGGTAACTACATAAAAAGCGTCACTGTGTTAGAAGAAGGAAAAATCAAAAAAATAGAAAAGATTAGTTTTAATTATAGGACATCTAATATTAATAGTATTATTCTGGAAGTTGAAATATGTTTAAAAAGAATGGCTGAACAAGATATTGAGTTAACTATCAATAAAATTAAAAAAAGTAGACTAGATAAGCAACCAATTATGATGAAAAATGCGGGATCCACATTTAAAAATTTTGATGATATAAAGGTATGGAAGCTAATAGATGAATTAGGTTTAAGAGGATATACAATAAATGATGCAGCCGTTTCAACAATGCATACAAATTTCTTGGTTAATAAGAATAATTGTAAAAGTGATGACATGTTAAGATTGATTGAATTAATAAAAGAACAAGTATATGAAAAGTATAAAATAGCATTAGAATGTGAATGGATTATTTTAAATTAAAAAAATTAATTTATTTTTTAAAAAAACTATTTATTTTTACTCTTTTCTATGGTATAATATAAGATATTAAAATACCTTATGATGGAGGCAAATACAATGTTTAACAATCAAGATTCTTTTAATGAACAACCAGTTTTAAAAGTAGTAGGCGTAGGAGGTGGCGGTGGTAATGCCGTTAATCGTATGATACAAAATGATGTACGTGGTGTTGATTTTGTTGCTATAAATACAGATGCACAAGTATTGCGCCTTTCTAAAGCTGAAACAAGATTGCAAATCGGAAAGTTATTAACAAGAGGATTAGGTGCTGGTGCAGATCCTGAAATCGGACGTCAAGCAGCTGAAGAATCAGAAGATGATATTCGTGAAATCTTAAGAGGTAGTGATATGGTATTTATTACAGCTGGTATGGGCGGTGGAACTGGAACTGGTGCTGCTCCTGTAGTTGCAAAAATTGCCAAAGAATTAGGTTGCTTAACTGTTGGTATTGTTACTAAACCATTTACTTTCGAAGGAAGAAAAAGACAACAACAAGCTATTGAAGGTTTAAAAAGATTAAAACCATTAGTAGATACATTAGTTGTGGTACCAAATGATAAGTTAATTACTATTGCAGATCGTAATTTAACAATGGTAGAATCATTTAGAGAAGTTGATAATGTATTAAGACGTGGTGTACAAGGAATCGCTGAAATTGTTACTAACCCTGGATTAATTAATGTTGACTTTGCGGATGTAAAAACTGTTATGAAAAATAAAGGTACTGCTTTAATGGGTATTGGTGTAGCAACAGGACCAAATAGAGCAATTGAAGCAGCAAGAAAAGCTATTAGAAGTCCATTACTTGAAATTGATATTAATGGAGCAACTGATGCCATTGTATTTATTACAAGTGATATTGATATTACAATGCAAGAAGTATATGATGTAATTAATGAGATTAGAAATGCATCTTCATCAGAAATCAACGTTGTTATTGGAACAGGATTTAATAATGACTTACAGGGAGAATTAATTGTTACTGTAATTGCTACTGGTTTTGATAGCAATGAAGAACAAGAAAATTTAATGAAAGATGAAGAGCAATTAAAACAAGAAGCAGAACAAAAAGCTTCACAAGGAAATGATTCGTTTATTAATGTTGGTGGAAATAGTATTGAACTAGATTCATCAACAAAGAAAAAACGTGAAAAAGGCGAATCTATTCCGGAATGGCTAAAGAATAGATTTAAATAGAAAGGCTCTTTTAAGAGTCTTTCTTTAATTTTAAAAGTTATTAATATAATTTTTAAGTCAAAAATACAAATATAAACAATAATTTTGTATTATAATGAATAATAATTATTTAGTTTTTCTCTTAAGAACACAATCACATGTAATATAAAATTCGTGATTTCAAAGGATTTAGTAAAATAACTTTATTATTGATGATAAAATACCATCTAATTGATGTTGAAAATATAATTTATAAAAAAAGTTAGATCAAAATGGTCTAACTTTTTTTTAAATTATTTTATTTTTTTCTTTCTTTTTTTTGACAAATTATTATATTACCATATAATAAAATATATGCAAAGGATAGAAGTATGGTTTTATATGTTGATGTTATTTTATTTATGAATTTTGCTATAAATTATTGTTTTATAGAACTTATTTACATTTTGTTTAATGAAAAAATCAAAATGATGAGAATTATTATTTCATCACTCTTATCATTAACATTGCTTTTTGCTTTTTTTACAAATTATTATGTTTATAATATCGTCAAAATTGGTGGTGGCTTCATAATTATTTTAATTGGAATAAAGTTCGTAAACAAATTCAAGTATATCGTAATGGTATCTTTATATTATATATTAGAATTTGCTTTTATTGGAATACTACAATCTTTTAATATTAAAGGAATAGTCGGTTTATTATTTTTATTTATTATTTGCATACTTATGTTAATTTATTCCAAACGTAAGAATATTTTTAGAACTAAAACATATAAAATAATAATAGAAATGGAAAAGTTAAGAGTTGAAGTAGAAGGGTTTTTAGACACAGGAAATACAGCAACATATAAAAATGTACCTATTATTTTTATAGATAACAAATATTTTAAAGATTCATTTAAAGTATATAATCAAGTTTTAGTATCAACAGTTAATTCTATGAAGTATATTAACTGCTATAAGCCGAATAAAGTATTTATTTATGAAAGTAATAAGAAAATCGAAAAAGAATGTTTGATTGCTTTTTGTAACTTAGAAAATACAGAATGCTTGTTAAATAATTTAATGTTTTGTTAGGAGGTATTAAAATGTTAAAAGGGTTAAGTAAGTTAATAGTTTTATTATTTAAGAAAAAGACACAATGCTTTTATATTAATAGTACTAATATTTTGCCCCCACCGCTTGATGAAGTCGAAGAACGAAAGTGCTTAATTGCATCAAACAATGGTGATTTGGAAGCTAGAAATAAATTAATAACACATAACTTAAGATTAGTTGTGTACATTGCAAAAAAATTTGAGTCAACCAAAATTAATATTGAAGATTTAATTAGTATTGGTTCAATGGGATTAATAAAAGGTGTGCAAACATTTAAAATGGAAAAAAATATTAAATTAGCAACCTATGCATCACGTTGTATCGAAAATGAAATTTTAATGCATTTAAGAAAAACACAAAAAAGTAGACAAGATGTTAGTTTAGATGAAGTATTGAATATCGATAGCGAAGGGAATGAAATGGTGCTTGCTGATATATTGTGTTCAAATGAAGATCAAGCATTAGATGAAATGACAAAAGAAGAAGAAGAAAAGAAACTCTTTTTAGCAATTGATTCATTGACTAAAAAGGAACGAGAAATCATTTCAATGCGTTATGGATTATTTGGAAAAGATGAAATGACGCAAAAAGAAGTTGCTGATTATTTAGGTATATCACAATCTTACATCTCTCGACTTGAAAAAAAGATTATTGATAAAATACGACATTTTGTGAACGAAGAAATAGTAACCATAAAATAATTATTATAATTTATTGAATAAAAATGAATGATTCTTCCCATTATATTAATAGTGGAGGAATAACAATGGCACGTAATCGTGTTGAAATAACTGGAATTAATACTGCTGAATTAGTTCCTATTAGTAATGAAGAAACGATGGAATTATTAGTTCTTGCTCATGAAGGAAATGATGAAGCAAGAGATCAATTAGTTTATGGCAATTTAAAACTAGTTTTAAGTGTTGTAAAAAAGTTTAATAATAGAAGAGAAAACTTGGATGATATATTTCAGGTTGGATGTTTGGGATTATTAAAAGCCATTGATAATTTTGATTTTAGTCATGGCGTTCGTTTTTCAACATATGCAGTACCGATGATAATTGGAGAGATAAGAAGGTATTTACGTGATAATTCTCCAATTAGAATTTCAAGGTCATTAAAAGATATTGCATATAAAGCGATGCAATTCAAAGAACAATATATAAATGAATATCAAAAGGAACCAACTATTGAAGAAATTGCAAAATCCCTAGAAGTAGAAGAAATAGATGTAGTAGTTGCAATTGAAGCAATGCAAGAACCAGTATCAATATATACTCCTATTTATAATAATGGAAGTGATGAAATTTATTTAATGGATCAAATCGGTGATGATGGTGATTCCGAGGAAAAAAGAGTTTTTCAAATGACAATTGAAAAAGGATTAAAAAAGTTATCAGAAAGAGAAAAAGATATTATAAATAAAAGGTATTTTTTAGATCGAACACAAATGGAAATAGCAGAAGAAATTGGAATTTCACAAGCACAAGTTTCTAGACTTGAAAAAAGTGCATTGAAAACAATTTTTAGCGATTATAATTGAATTAAACATTAAAATGTAGTATAATATATCTAACAGAAATAGTAAGAAAGCGTTAAGTGCTAAGCTAAAGGATGAAGCTTGGACGAACACTTATGTGGCGGTTTTCTTATGCTTCCGCTGTTAGATAATAACTACGCGGATCTCTGTTAAGGAGGTCTTTTATAATGAAAAAAAATTTAGTTTTAAAAATTGTAATTTGTGGAGTGATGGCTGCACTATCAATAGTGTTAGAAAAGTTTAGTATTGAAATTGGCGAGATTTATAAAATAACTTTTTATGGTTTACCTTTAATGTTTACAGGTGTTATGTTTGGGTATAAAGTAGGGTTATTAACGGGATTAGTAGTGGGGTTTGTCAGTCAACTTACTTCTAAATATGGACTATCACCAACAACTCCATTATGGATGCTTGCTCCTATAATTTGGGGCGGTATGAGTGGCTTTTTATGTTGTCTATTTAAAGACCATGCTTATGAATTAAAGGCAATAGCAATTTCAGTTTTTATAACGTCACTTTTTGTAACTATTGTTAATAGTGTTGTAATATATTTAGATAGTATAATATTTCAATATACATCAACACAAGCGTTTATTAATATCATTATTAAATGTGGCATAGCACTAGGAATGGCATTTGTTTATACGTTTGTATTATTTTTATTATGCAATAGATTAAAACATTTATCATGGCTTAAAAAAGATGATGCTTTTTAAAGCATTTTCTTAGTTAAATAGTATATCAATTTAGTTGTAAAAATAATACAAAAAGTGTATAATATTCATATATGGAGGCTTATATATGGCAAAGAAAAATTTAGTAATGCTAGCAATATTAGATGGATATGGTATTACAGATAGAGTTGATGGTAATGCTATTAAGGCTGCTAATACGCCAACTATGGATTATTTAACAGCAAATTATCCTCACACAATTTTAGGCGCAAGTGGAGAAGCTGTAGGGTTACCTGATGGCCAAATGGGTAATAGTGAAGTTGGCCATATGAACATTGGTGCTGGAAGAATTGTTTATCAATCATTGACAAGAGTTAATATTGCAGTTAGAAATAAAGAATTAGATAAAGTTCCCGCAATTGATGAAGCGATTAATAAAGCAATTGCAAATAATAGTAAAGTTCATATTATGGGATTATGTAGTGATGGTGGAGTTCATTCACACATTAATCAT
Organism: uncultured Bacilli bacterium; assembly: GCA_934096585.1. Lineage (GTDB taxonomy): Bacteria > Bacillota_I > Bacilli_A > ML615J-28 > CAG-698 > CAKOMG01. Next base: position 129,982 of record CAKOMG010000001.1, on the reverse strand, counting down.
ATTTTATATTTACTTGAAGCATGTGTTAAGCGTGGTGTTAAAGAAGTTGTAGTTCATTGCTTTCTTGATGGAAGAGATGTTCCACCAAAATCCGCAGTTATTTATTTAAAACAAATACAAGATAAAATGGATGAAATTGGTCATTCAAAGATTGGTGTTGTTGCTGGTAGATATTATGCAATGGATCGTGACAAAAATTATGATCGTGTACAACTTGCTTATGATGCATTAGTTTATAATGAAGCTCCTATAAAAGGGCTATACGAAGGAATAAATGAATCATATGATCAAGGAATCACAGATGAATTTGTTGTTCCATATATTGTGAATGTTGATAGTGCAATTGAAGATAAGGATAGTGTTATATTTGCAAACTTTAGACCAGATAGAGCAATTGAAATTTCACTTGCCTTAACAAATCCAACATTAACAAACATTAAAAATTATAAAGTGTTTAAAGATTTAGATTATGTTTGTATGATGTTATATAGTGCAGATGTTAAAGGCAAAATTGCTTTTGACGTTCAAAAATTAGATAATATTTACGGAGAAGTAATTAGTAATGCGGGATTAAAGCAATTAAGAATTGCGGAAACAGAAAAGTATGCTCATGTGACTTATTTCTTTGATGGCGGAGTTGATAGAGAATATGCAGGTGCTGATCGTATTTTAGTTCATTCCCCAAAAGTTGCAACTTACGATTTAAAGCCAGAAATGAGTGCTTATGAAGTGTGTGATAAAGTATTAGAAGCAATTAAAAGCGAAAAATATGATACAATTATTTTAAACTTTGCTAACTGTGATATGGTTGGCCATACAACAGTGTTTGATGCAACAGTTAAAGCTGTTGAAACAGTTGATGAATGTTTAGGTAAAATTGTTGCTGCAGTGCAAAAGGTTAATGGTATTTTATTAGTTACTGCTGACCATGGAAATGCGGATAAAATGTTAGATGAAAATGGCAAACCATTCTCAGCCCATTCAACAAACCCAGTTCCATTTATATTAGTTAAAAAAGGCTATGAATTACGTGATGGTGGATCTTTAGGAGATATCGCTCCAACAATGTTACAATTGTTAGGAATTCCTCAACCAAAGGAAATGACTGGTGTAAGTTTAATTAAAAAGGAGGATTAATATGCCATTTATTAAAGAAGTGTATGCTAGAGAAGTTTTAGATTCTCGTGGTAATCCTACTGTAGAAGTGGAGATATATACGGAAAGTGATGGCTTTGGTAGAGCAATCGTACCAAGTGGTGCATCAACTGGTGAATATGAAGCTGTCGAATTAAGAGATAAAGATAATTCAAGATATGGTGGTAAAGGTGTTTTAAAAGCTGTTGATAATGTCAATGAAATCATTGCTCCAGAAATTATAGGAATGAATGTTTTTGATCAGGTTGGAATTGATAAAACTTTAATTGAACTTGATGGAACACCAAATAAATCTAAATTAGGTGCAAATGCTATTCTTGGGGTATCATTAGCTGTTGCTAAAGCAGCAAGTGATTTGTGTGGCTTATCTTTATATAATTATCTTGGTGGATTTAATGCTAAAGAATTACCTGTTCCAATGATGAATATTTTAAATGGTGGTGCACATGCAGATTGGTGTATTGATTTCCAAGAAATTATGATTATGCCAGTAGGGGCAAAATCAATAAGTGAAGCAGTTAGAATGGGTGCTGAAGTATTTCATACATTGAAGAGAATATTAAAAGAAAATGGATATAATATAGCAGTAGGTGATGAAGGAGGATATGCTCCAAAACTTCCATCAAATGATTATGCTTTTGAAACAGTTGTAAAAGCTATAAAAGAGGCAGGATATGTTCCTGGAAAAGATATCATGTTAGCTACTGATGTTGCTTCATCTGAATTCTATAATGAAGAAACTAAACTATATGATTTAAAGAGTGAAAACAAATCATTAAGTGCTGAAGAAATGGTATCATATTATGAACAACTTATAAAGAAATATCCAATTATTTCTATTGAAGATGGTCTTGATGAAAATGATTGGGCTGGTTGGAAAGTGCTTACTAAGAAATTAGGCAAAAAAGTACAATTAGTTGGTGATGATTTATTTGTTACTAATACCGAAAGATTAGCAAGAGGTATTAAAGAAGGAGTTGCTAATGCAATTTTAATCAAAGTAAATCAAATAGGTACATTAACTGAAACTTTTGATGCAATTGAAATGGCTAAAAAAGCTGGCTATGCAGCTGTTGTTTCTCATAGAAGTGGTGAAACAGAAGACACAACAATAGCAGATATTGCAGTAGGTACAAATGCAGGTCAAATTAAAACAGGTTCATTAAGTAGAACTGATAGAATTGCTAAGTATAATCAATTAATTAGAATTGAAGATGAATTAGCAGAAACTGCAGTATTTAAAGGTATTGATACATTTTATAATCTAAAATAGAGACTCTCTTTGGAGTCTCTTTTATTAAAAGTAAACATAAAAATTTAAAACAGTATTTAAACTAAATTTACTTTTACAAAATAGTTAAAGTATGGTATAATAGTATATATATATATATGGGGATTACTATGGGTTTATTTAAGAAAAAAATAAAAAAACATGAACAAATAAACATGACTTTCAGTGATATTAATATTAATGATGATTATCATGAACCAAAGATTGAAACTAAAGAAATTTCTAAAGAGGAAATGATTCATGATATTAAATCAAAATACGATAATATTATTAAAAAAAATAATCGAGTTGTTCACGATTATTATATTTGTAAAATATTGTCTAGAGTGGGAATTAAAGATTTAGATTTTAATATTCAAGTGATATCATTGGATAAACACATAAATAAGCTTAAAAGAGATTGCTTTTATTTATCTCATTTCATAGATAATTTAAAAGTAGGATATAATCCAAATATTGATGAAGTTAAAAAATATTATAATCAAGTTAAAGAGGCAGAAGATTTTCAAATTGGTTTATTGAACCAATTAAATGAAATTAATAATAATTCATACGGGTATTTACGAATATCGACTGTTACTGTATGTTTAAACAAAACAAATGAAGAATTGGAGGAACTATATAATAATATTTCTAAAGAATTAGAAGGATTTAAGTCATTTGAAGAAGCAAGTGAATATATATATTATAATAGTGGTACATTTATTGATTCGCTTATTAACTTGATAATTCAATATGTTAAAATGAGTAAAGTTAACAATCAAATCGAAACATTTACATGGAATTATTTTTTGCCTAGTGATGTTGTTATTTCATTAGATTATAATGAATGGATTGAACTTTATAATAAAATAAAATTTGCAATGAAAAAAATAATTAGATATGATGAAAAAAAATATCAAAAATTGCATGAAATAGTTTCACAATTTGAAAGTAAGTATGCAATTTTAATGATGCATTATGACGGAAAGAATGGTAAATAAAATGAGAGCTGATTTACATTGTCATACCCTTTATTCAGATGGTGAATTTAGTGTAGAAGAAGTTATAAAAAGGGCTAAAGAAAATAAAGTAGATATTCTTGCAATCACTGATCATGATACTGTAGATGGAGCTTTAAAAGGCTTTAATATGTCTGATGATGAAATAAAAATTATATATGGCGTTGAATTATCAACAATAAGAAATAATGAAAGTGTACATATATTAGGATATTTCAAAGAACCGCTAACCGAAGGAAGCTTAATTCGTTTCTTTAATGAGCAAAAGAAAAAAAGGAAAGAAAGAGCATTAAGAATATTAGAATTAATGAAAGAACACTTTAATATTATAATTGATGAAAGTTTTGTGAACGACACTAGAAGTTTAACAAGAGGAACAATTGCGGATGAAGTAGTGCGCCAAGGATATTCATATTCAAAAAAAGAAATATTTGAAAAAATATTAGGAGATGGATGTCCATGTTATATTCCATCATCAAAACTTACAACTGCTCAAGGAATCAAACTTATTAAAGAAAATAATGGAATTGCAGTTGTTGCTCATCCTTGTTTATATAAACATAATAATGTATATGATATTATTACACTAGGTGTTGATGGTATTGAAGGTAGATATCCATCTAAATTAAATGATGAGACAATGTATCGTCGTTTTGTCAAAAACTTTAATTTATTATTTACTGCGGGATCAGATTTTCATCGTTTAAATGATTTTGGCCATGGTGACATCGGCACTTCAACAATCGATGGTCAAGATTTAAATAAATTTTTAGGAGCACTAAATGAACATTAGAAAATTAGCATTACAAGCAATTGAAAAAATATTATATAAAAATGGTTATGCCAATATTATAATTAATGAGTATTTAAATAAATATGAATTAACAGATGATGAAAGAAGATTATTCACAAAACTTGTTATTGGTACTGTTGAAAAGAAACTTACACTTGCATATTATTTAGAACCATTTTTAAAGAAAAAGCAAAAAACATCAATCTATAGTTTGTTACTTATGAGTGTTTATCAATTAGTATATTTAAATATTCCAGATTATACTGTTGTAAATGAAGCTGTAAATATTGCAAATACATTAGATAAAATGGTGGGCTCATTTGTAAATGCTGTATTAAGGAATTTTTTAAGAAATGAACTTAGAAGCTTTGAAGGATTAGAAGATGTTAAATTATTAAGTGTTAAGTATAGTTATCCAACTTGGTTAATTGCTTATTTACTTAAAGATTATAACTATGAAACAGTTGTTAAAATACTTGAGTTTAATGATGATGTTAAGCATGATGCTATTCGCGTTAATACATTGAAAGCAACAACAGAAGAAGTGACAGAAGTTTTGAATGATGAAAAAATACCTTATCAACAAAGCGATTTAGTAAATGATGGTTTAATTGTTGAAGAAAGTATGGTCAATCATGAACTATTTAAAGAAGGAAAAATTACTATTCAAGATATTGCTAGTCAAATGGTAACAGAGATTGCTAATCCTGAAATGGATAGTACAATCATTGATTTATGCAGTGCTCCAGGTGGGAAAGCTGCACATTTAGCGGCATGGATGAACAATACAGGAACAATCTATGCTTGTGACATATATTTACATAAGATTAAATTAATGGAAAAAAACTTCAAAAGACTAGGTGTGACTAATACACAAGTAGAATTAATAGATGCAAGAAAGGTTAAGAATGTTGTAAAACAAGAGTCATTTGATTACGTTTTAGCAGATATGCCTTGTAGTGGTTTAGGCGTAATGAGTCATAAATGCGATTTAAAATACAATATTACTTATGATTCCATTAAAGAAATTATTGCATTACAAAAAGAAATACTTGACGCAAGTTATCCATTAATTAAGAAAAATGGTTATTTGATTGTTTCAACTTGTACAATAAATAAGAGTGAAAATGAAGAACAAATAGCTTGGTTAATAAAAAAATATCCAAATTTGAAAGTTGAATATGAAAAAACAATACTACCATATGAATATGGTACTGATGGATTTTTTATTTGTAAATTAAAAAAAGAGGAAAAAAATGATTAATATTTATAGTTTAACTAGACAAGAGTTGGAACAATATTTACTTTTAATGGGAGAAAAACCATTTAGAGCAACACAAATATTTGAATGGCTTTACAAAAAAAATGTAAAATCATTTGATGAGATGACAAATATCAAGAAAGAGTCCATTGAAAAACTTAAAGAAAATTTTAAAATAAGTGATTTAGAGATAGAAAATGAACAAGTTTCAAGCGATGGAACTAGGAAATATTTATTTAGATTAAATGATGGAAATTTTATTGAAACCGTCCTAATGAATCATGAATATGGGCTAAGTGTCTGTGTCTCTACACAAGTAGGGTGTAATATGGGGTGTGCATTTTGCGCAAGCGGCTTGAATAAAAAGGTTAGAAATCTAGAAACAGATGAAATTGTTTTGCAAGTCTCAATGATTGATGAAATTATGAAGAAAATGGACAAGAGAGTTAGCCATGTCGTTGTTATGGGAATTGGAGAACCTTTTGATAATTATAATAATGTTATTAAGTTTTTACGAATTATTAATGATCCAAAAGGCATAGAAATAGGGTCAAGACATATTACTGTTTCAACGTGTGGAATTGTTCCTAGAATCATTGAGTATAGTGACTTTGATTTACAAGTAAATTTGGCTGTTAGTTTACATTTTGCAAATAATGAAAAAAGAAGTAAATATATGAAAATTAATCAAGTTTATGACTTAAGTGCTTTAATGGATAGTTTAAAATATTACTTTAGTAAAACTAATAGACGTATTACATTTGAATACATTTTAATTAATGATGTCAATGATAGTATTGATGACGCCAAAAAACTAGTAAAATTAATAAAAGGAATGAATTGTTATGTCAATCTAATTCCAATGAATTCAACAGTTAATGAATTCTTTCGTTCTACAGAAGAAAAAAGTAAAAAGTTTTTTGAAGTACTGAATAGTAATCATATAAATGTAACACTGAGAAAAGAACAAGGGCATGATATTGATGCTGCATGTGGACAGTTAAGAATTAAAAAAATGCAAGGAAAAATATGTTAGGATTAATTATTAAATCAATTAGTGGTGAATATAGTGTTAAAGTTGATGATAAAGTCTATGTATGTAAGCCACTCGGAATATTTAGACATAAAAAAATTACTCCTAAAGTTGGCGATATAGTAAAAATAGAAAATGAAATGATTACAGATATTAAACCGAGGAAAAACGAACTTACAAGACCATATGTGGCTAATGTTGATAAGGTGTTTATTGTGACTTCCTTAGTAGAACCTGATTTAAATTTAAATCTGTTAGATAGAATTATTTGCCAAGTTGAATATGCAAATATTGAAATAGTTTTAATTTTCACAAAAGCGGATTTAGTTAATATAGATGATTATAGTGATGTAATTAATTATTATAAAAAAATAGGCTATAAAGTTTATTTATCTCCTAATGAGTATAAAAATATAAAAGAAGAAATAAATAATTCTTTATGTGTTGTTGCTGGGCAAAGTGGTGTTGGTAAATCAACGTTAATCAACTTGTTTGATAATTTTAACGTTAAAACAGATCAAATATCGAAAGCTTTAGGTAGAGGAAAACATACCACAAGATGTTCGGAGTTATTGAAAGTTGGAAATGGCTATATAGCCGATACTCCTGGCTTTGGAACATTAGAACTTGAAATGGATGTTGTTACATTATCGCAAATGTTTAAAGAGTTTTTTGAATGTAAATGTAAATATAATCCTTGTACACATTTGAATGAACCTTCATGTATGGTTAAAGAAAAAGTTGACAAAAATATAATTAGAAAGTCAAGGTATGAAAGTTACAAAGCTTTTGTAAATGAAATTAAAAATAAAAAAATAAAGTATTAGGAGGCTTTTATGAATAAAATTGCACCATCAATATTAGCATGTGATTTTACACATTTATATGAAGAAGTAAAATCTATTGAATCTGCAGATTATATGCATGTCGATGTAATGGATGGACATTTTGTGCCTAATATTACAATGGGTCCTTGTATTTATAAAAACCTAAAGGGAAAAGTTAATTTGATATTTGATGTTCATTTGATGATTACTGATCCTATGAAATATGCTCCAAACTTTATTGATGCCGGCAGTGATATTTTAACATTTCATTACGAAGCAGTAAAATCGCATGAAAAAATAAATGAACTTATAGATTATATTCATGAAAGAAATGTTCTTGCTGGCATTTCGATTAAACCAGGAACTGATGTTAAAGTCTTAGAACCATTTCTTAAAAAAATTGATATCATTTTAGTGATGTCTGTAGAACCAGGATTTGGTGGACAAACATTTATGACTAATGCAATTGATAAAATTAAATACTTAAAGGAAATGAAAATTAAAAAGGGCTATCACTACGAAATAGAAGTAGATGGTGGCATAAATAAAGACACATTGATTATGTGCAAAAACGCAGGATGTGAAGTATTTGTGGCGGGAACATTTATTTTTAAAAATTCTAATAGAAAAGAATTAATACAGGAATTGAAAAAATTATGATTTATAAATTGATTTGTGCAGGAATTGATTCTTTTATTGAGAATTATAAACAAGATAAAGAAGAATTTATTATTGCAATTGATGGTGGATATCAAGTGTTACAACAATATAATATAAAAATTGATGCCTTTTTTGGTGATTTTGATAGCTTGAAAAAACAAGAATTATCATTAAAAAACGAGCACATTTATTCATCGATTAAAGACGATAGCGATTTTGATTTAGCTATTGATTATCTTATTAATGATATAAGAATTTCAAAAGATGATAAAATTATTATTTATAATGGAACAGGTGGTAGGCTTGATCATTATAGAGCAATTATTAATACGATTATTCGCAATAAGGATTATAATATTACCTTAGTAGATGATAGAAATATGATTTTAATAAGTGATCTAATATCCATGTTTAAGCAAGATAATTATAAATATATTTCTTTTTTTAGCATAGAAGAAGATACAATACTCTCGTTAAAGGGATTTAAATATAATATAGATAATTATAATTTAAAACTATATGATAATTTATGCTTAAGCAATGAAATAATAAATGAAGGAATTTTAAAAACAAATAAAAAAGTATTAGTAATAAAAGCTAATTAATTTGCATATTATTTATTAGGAGTAAATAGTTATGAAAATTATCTGTATTAAATTACCTAAAATTTTATCGGCCATAGTTTTGAAAATTTCTAGTTTATTTAAGAAAAAAGAAACTTCTAGAAATGATAAGAAAGGTTAGTATTTACTATCCTTTTTTTTGCTTTTTATAAATGTTTATGATATAATATATTGTATGGAGTAAATTTATGGAAGATCGTTGTTTTAAATTTATAAACGAATTAAATTCACAAGTTTTCGATGCTCATATGAAAAAGATAACAAAAGACAATTTAAATCTTTTTGCTTTTTTTAGCGTGTTTAACACAATTATTATAATTATAGGCATTTTTTATACTTACATTTTATTAACTATTGGCATTACATTAGAATTATTTATAATACTAATTATTTTGATTGTTAATAAAAGTCAAAAAGCGACTCAACAAAAACTAGTATTAGGACTTGGTGAAAATTTTATTCAAGAAATGACTTTATATGATGATCATATGTTTATTAAAGAAACTTCCACAATACGATATGGTACTGTCAATTTTGAATATAAATTTTTAGATGAATTTTATGAATTTAAAAACATCTTCATTTTAACTATATTTGGACAAATTTTACTTATTAATAGAAATAATATCAATAATGAAATTGAAAATTTTATTAAAATGAAAGCTTATGAAAATTCCACATTTTTTCAAGGCAAAAAAACAAAGCAAATTAAAGATATTAATAAATATTTAAAGCATTAAACGAGGTTGAAAGATGAACAAAAAAGAAGGAACTTATTCTTTTATAGGTAATATTTTATTATTGCTTGTAGCGATAATTTGGGGATTTGGATTTACATTCCAAACAATTGCTTCTAAAAATATGGATGGTTTTACATTGAATTTCTTGCGAACATCTATAGGAGCAATATGTCTAATACCTGTTATTATAGTTAGAGCAAAAATAAATAAAAAGCCAATATTTGAAGAAACAAAAGAAAGCAAATTAACTTTAATTAAAGCAGGAGTATTATGTGGAGTATTTTTGTTTATAGGCTCAAATTTTCAACAGTATGGTATTGGATTATATCCTGATGGTGCGGCATCGTCAGGGCGAGGTGGATTTATATCTGCACTATATGTTATACTTGTTCCTATTTGTGGGTTAGTTTTAAAAAATAAAGTTAAGATAAATAATTGGATAAGTGTTATTATTGCTATGGTTGGGCTTTATTTCTTGTGCTTTACTGGCGGTATTGATAATGTATATTTAGGTGATTTAATTATTCTATGTTGTGCTTTAGGGTTTGCTTGCCAAATTTTAACAATCGATTATTATGCAAATAAAGTAGATGCAATTAAATTAAGCTTTATTCAATTTATAACTAGCTCAATATTATCAGCTATTTGCATGTTTGTATTTGAAAAGCCTAAAATGGATAATATATTATCATGTTGGTATGCGGTAGTATATTTGGGAGTCATTTCTAGTGGAATTGCTTTTACACTTCAAACTATTGGCCAAAAGTATGCAAAAAATCCTGTTATTTCTGCTATTATTTTAAGTCTTGAATCAGTTTTCTCAGTTCTTGCTGGTGTTTTAATTTTAAAGGAACATTTGAGTTCTTATGAAATGATAGGCTGTGCCATTATGTTTATAGCTATATTGTTTTCTCAATTGCCTTTTGGTAGGAAAGAAGAAGTATAAAAAAAAGATAGTTTTCAAAAACTATCTTTTTTAGTTAAATGAACTAGTTAAATTGTTCCATGTTTTGAAAGTTTTAAAAACTTTTCTTGAACAAATATAATAACTAATTAAATGAGCGACAAAGGTTATAATCCAAGATATTGGATATGAAATATATAAATAATTCAAATGAGTGTATGAACTAAAATCTGTGATTTGATAAAATATCGCATATATCCATAAAATTCTAAATCCACATACGCCAAGTATAGAGACTATCATTGGAACTGTTGAGTAACCTAAACCTCTTAAAATTCCGACCATAACATCCATAATACCACATAAGAAGTAAGGCAAACATAAATAATGAAGTCTTATATAACCTACTTTAATTTCTTCTGGAATTTTTGTATAAATTGTTAAAACTTGTTTGCCAAAGATAAACAGTGGAACTCCCATCATAAGACCTATCATAGTAACAATTATTAAAGAGTAAATGGTTATTTTTTTGATATTTTTTTCGCATTTAGCACCATAATTTTGACTAGTGAAAGCCAAAGCAGCATGATAAACAGAGTTCATAGAAGTATAGACAAAACCTTCAACACTTTGGGCAGCAGAATTTCCATTCATTGCAATAGTTCCAAATTGGTTGACTGATGATTGAATTATAACATTTGAAATAGAAAATATTGATGATTGAATTCCTGCGGGTAAACCAATTTTAGTTATTTCCCATAATGCTTTTCCATCTATTCTTAATTCATGAAAACGGAATCGATAAGGTTGTTTTGTTTTAAATAATGTGATCATTACTAAAACGCATGAAACAACTTGAGATATAACTGTTGCAATTGCTACTCCAGCAACACTCATATTAAATGCCACAACAAATAATAAGTTAAGTAGAATGTTTATTATACCAGAAATAGTAAGATAGTAAAGAGGTCTTTTTGTATCACCGACTGCTCTTAATATGGCGGCTGCAAAATTATAAAGCAAGTTTACAGGCATTCCAATAAAGTATATTTCTAAATATATTTTAGAAAGTTTTAGATCATTATGCATTAAATGCAATAAATTACCAGAAAATAAATATCCAAAAACACCTAATAAAATACCAATAATAAAGCTTGATAATAGTGATGTGTGCACAATGCTACTTAGTTTTGAATAATCTTTTGAACCATATAACTTTGCTACAACAACATTTGTTCCTACTGAAAGCCCCATAAATAAATTGACAATTAAGTTAATTAGAGCAGAAGTAGAGCCTACCGCACCTAAAGCATCTTTATCACCACTAAAGTTACCGACAACTATCAAATCTGCTGCATTATATAAAAGTTGTAATATTCCCATTAGAGCTAATGGAATGCTAAATTTTAAAATTTTCCAAAAGAGATTTCCATTACACATATCAATTTCATATTTGTTGTTCATTATTTAACCACCTTCTTTAAAAATGTAAAAAAATAATATTTTGAAATAAAAATATCGGTATTCCCTACCGATATTTTTATATAATTATGCAATTAAGCACGTTTAACTAAGCCAGATCTTAATGCGCGTGTAGAAACATATACGCGTTTAACTTTACCATCTTCATCGACAATTCTTACTTTTTGCAAGTTAGCTTTCCAAGTTCTACGAGAAGCTTTCAATGAGTGAGGGCGGTTGTTACCTGTTACTGTTCCTAAACCTGTTACATAACATTTACGAGCCATAATACTACCTCCTATTGATCTAACTACATAATTATATCATAGTTTAATAAAAAAAGCAAGTAGTAATTTTTTAAAAATTTCTATTTAAGAAATTAATAGAATGTGTGAAAATGTTTTAAGATTAAATTAATAAAGCAATGTAAAAATATTACACATTAAAAGTATATGAAAACGCTAGCAATGGACAATATAAGGTTATCTGTCCATATGAATAACTTGCTTTTTACTAGTGTTTATGGTATAATAATATATATTATTGTGCGTACTAATGTATAATAATTATTTGAATTGGAGACTTATTAAAATGAATATAATGAAAATTGATGGCCAATTATTTAAGGCCTTAGTTATTAAAGGAACTGAAAATTTAAAACTGAATTATGAATATATTGATTCATTAAATGTATTTCCTGTTCCAGATGGAGACACTGGTACTAATATGAGAATGACCATTGAAAATGGAGTTAATGAAATAGCCTTATCAGACGAAAAAAATATTTTTGAAATCTCAAAAAAATTATCAAGAGGAATGTTAATGGGAGCCAGAGGTAATTCTGGTGTAATCCTTTCTCAATTATTTAGAGGAATGAGCAAAGGACTAGAAGGAATGGCTTCAGTTACATCATTATCTCTTGCCAAGGCTTTTGATTCTGGAGTTAAACAAGCTTATAAAGCGGTTATGACTCCAGTTGAAGGAACAATTTTAACAGTTGCCCGCGAAGCAAGTGAAAAGATGAATTTAATTGCAAATTCAAAAATGTCTATAAATGAATTTTTTGATGAATACATTATGGAAGCAAAAGCATCGCTTGAAAGAACTCCTGATTTACTTCCTGTATTAAAGGAAGCAGGTGTTGTTGATAGTGGTGGGGCTGGATATATTTGTATTATTGAAGGAATGATTAAATTACTTAATGGTGAAGAAATTAATAAAGATTTTAATGCTAGTGCAGGTGTTACACATTCTAATCTTTCAACTGAAAGTAAAGCTGATACATTGTGTTATTGCACTGAATTTATATTAAATCTTTCTAAAGTTGAAAAACCAAAACAATTTGATGAAAATATTTTATACAAAGATATTGAATCTTTAGGAAATTCTATTGTAGTTGTAAAAGATGATGATTCCTTAAAAGTACATATTCATACACAAACCCCTGGTGATGTATTGAACATTGCTCAAAAATATGGAGAGTTTTTAAAAATAAAAGTTGATAATATGTCTATTCAACATAATGAAAATCAACTTCAACATGTTGAAGAAGGATTATGTGCGTGTGGAGAAGTTCACTATAAAAAGCCAACAAAACCAGAAAAAAGATCAAAATATGCAGTTGTAAGTGTTGCTAATGGTGAAGGATTAGTAAATACTTTTAAAGAAATGGGTGTTGATTATGTCGTTAGTGGCGGACAAAGTATGAACCCTTCAACTGAAGATTTCATTAATGGATTTGATACATTAAATGCGGACAATATTATAGTTTTCCCAAATAATAAGAATATTATTTTAGCTGCTAAACAAGCCGCAAAAATTTATAAGGATAGCAAAGTTTGGGTTGTTGAATCAAAAACAATCGCACAAGGTTTTTCAGCTTTAACAATGCTAGATTTAAATGGCGAACCTGAAGATATAATAAATGAAATGAAAGAAATTATTTCTAATGTAATTAGTGGATCAATTACTTATTCTATTCGTGATACAAAAATAGAAGGAGTAGCTGTTCATAAAGATGATTTTATTGGTATTTTAGATGGTAAGCTTGTTGCTTCAAATAAACGTCGTATTGATACATTTAAGAACTTATTGAAAGCTAAAGACTTAAGTGATAAAGACATTATTACAATTATTTATGGAGCTGGCGTAAATCAAAAAGAAGTCAATGAAATTCAAAGATTTATCGAAAAGAATTATAGTAATCTTGAAGTTGAAGTTATTGAAGGAAATCAAGAAGTCTATAGTTATATTCTAGCAATAGAATAAATTAAAGGGCTATATAAGCCCTTTTTATTCAATCAAAGGAGGAAAAGGATGACACAATTATCAGAAGTAGAGTTTTTAAGTGCTAAAACAGTGCAATCATTCAAAAGAAATAATATCAATACAGTAGTTGATTTGTTATATAGTTTTCCTTCAAGATTTGAAGATTATACAATAGTGTCAATTGATGAAATTACCGATGTGGATAAAGTTGTAAGTATTGCGGGAATTGTTCAAGGAAAAGCATCATCTTTAAATGTTAAAAACAATTTAAATATTATGCGTTTTATAGTAGATGTTGATGGCGTAGATGTCAAGGCAACTATTTTTAATCGACAATTTTTAAAGAGTAAAATTAGTTATGGAACTTATGTTCGTTTAACCGGTAAATTTGATGAAACAAAAACAAAATTTACAGCTTCGGAAGTGGCCTTTAATGAATTTGAAAGTGCCATTCAACCTGTATTTAATATCAAAGGGGTAGATGATAAAAAAGTTTTACAATACAAAGAAAGACTATTTTATGAATACCGCCATGAATTAATTGAAGATTTGCCTCAAGATATTCGCAAGGAATTTGATTTAGTATCAATTGATGATGCTATAAAATATATAAATATTCCTGATGAAATGAGTGAAGCAATGAAAGCTATTAGAAGAATAAAATTTGAAGAATTATTAAAATATCAAATTAAAATTAAATATTTATTTTATATGCGTAAACATCACCCGGAAGGAGTAGCTATAAATTTTGATAGAAATAAAGTTAATGCTTTTATTGAAAGTTTGCCTTATACTTTAACAGTAGATCAAGTTAAGAGTTTACAAGAAATTCTTACGGATATGTCATCAAATTATAAAATGAACAGGTTACTTCAAGGTGAGGTTGGTAGTGGAAAAACTGTTGTTAGTGCTATTAGTCTATATGCGGCAACAACTGCTTCATATCAAGGTGCCATTATGGTACCAACTGAAGTACTTGCTTCGCAACATTATATTACATTTAAAAAGCTATTTGAAAATACAAATTTAAAAATTGCATTGTTAACATCTAGTGTTTCATCAAAAGAACGTAAAGAAATACTGGATGGGTTAAATGATGGAACAATTGATATTGTCATTGGTACTCATAGCTTGATTCAAAAAGATGTAACATTCAAAAAGTTAGGACTTGTTGTTACTGATGAAGAACATCGCTTTGGTGTTAAACAAAGAGTTTCAATGGTAGGAAAAGGATATTTAATTGATCACTTGAAAATGAGTGCAACACCGATTCCAAGAACCTTAGCAATTAGTTTATTAGGTGAAAGTGACATATCAATTATTAAAACTTTACCTGGAAATAGAAAAGAAGTCATAACAAGATATATTAATTATGATGATAGACAAGAAGTATTTGACCATGTTAAAGAACAAATTAAAGAAGGACGACAAGTTTATATCATCACCCCAACAATCGAAGAAAGTGATGCTATGGATTTACAAAATGCTCTTAATGTTTATGAAAGAACTAAAAAATATTATGAAGGCTTTTGTAATGTTGGTTTAATTCATGGAAAACTTAAACAAGAAGAAAAAGAAGAAGTAATGAGAAAATTCTATCAAAATGAAATTCAAATACTTGTTGCTACTAGTGTAATTGAAGTAGGGGTAAACGTTGAAAATGCAACAACAATTATCATTCTTGATGCAGATCGTTTTGGCATTGCTCAATTACACCAAATGCGTGGGCGTGTTAGAAGAAGTGATTATCAAGCTTATTGCTTTATGATTAGCAAAACAACTGTTGATAGTTCAATTAAACGTTTAAAACTTGTTGAAGAAACAAACGATGGCTTTGCTTTAGCTGAAGAGGATTTACTCATTCGTGGAGCAGGAGACTTGTTTGGAGAAAAACAATCAGGTGGTGTTAGTTTTAAAATGGCGGATATTGTTGTTGACAATGATTTATTAGAACTTGCTAATAAATGTGCTGATAAAATGTTTATGAATAAGAAAATATTCGAAGATCATGAGTATAAAAACTTATTTGATATGGCACAAGAAAACTATGAAGAAAAGAAAGAAATGTTAGAATAGGTGAAAATATGATTAAAATTGCAGTAGACGCAATGGGAGGAGATTACGCTCCTCGTGAGATTGTTCAAGGAGTAAATCTTGCAATCAAAGAACATAAAGATTTATATATAAATTTATATGGAAAAAAAGAAGAAATTGAAAAATATCTTGTTGCATCTGACCGTGTAAATGTTATAAATGCTATGACTAAATTAGATATGGGTGAAAAAGATCCTGTATCTGTAATTAGAAGAGATAAAGAATTATCAATGGTAAAAGCCTTTCAAGCAGTACATGATAAGGAATGCCAAGGCGCAGTTACAGCTGGACCAACTCAAGGAGCTGTTGTTGCTGCTCATCTAATTGTTAGAAGAATTAAAGGTATGAAGCGTGTAGCATTATGTCCTCAACTTCCTAATATTGGTGGTAAAAGTAGATTATTATTAGATGTTGGTGCTAATACTGAGATTCGTCCTGAACACGTTGTGCAATATGCAGAATTTGCTTCCATTTTTTTCCGTGAAACAAGGCATGTAGAAAACCCAGTAGTCGGCTTAGTAAATATTGGAAGTGAACCTGGCAAAGGTAGAGAACTAGAAAAAGAAGTATATAAACTATTAAGTGAAGATCAAAATATTAATTTTTATGGCAATATTGAACCAAAAGAAATGTTAAAGAGTCCATGTGACATTTTAGTTACAGATGGGTTTTCAGGCAATTTAGTTATGAAGTCAATTGAAGGAACTGCCAAAGCTGTAGGGGATGTATTAAAAGAAGAAATTAAAAAATCTTTTTTCGCAAAAATTGGTTATGCTTTATTTATGAAAAAAACGTTTAAAGACTTTAAAAAGAGAATGAGCTCTGAAGAAGTAGGTGGAGCAGTAGTGTTTGGAGTTGATGGCATTATTGTTAAAGCTCATGGAAATAGTAGTGATTATGCGTTCTTTAAAGCAATAGAACTTTGTAAACGTGCAGTAGAAGGAAATGTTGTTGAATTAATGAAAGAAAAATTGGCGGTAGCCGAAGATGAATAGAAAAGAATTTGAAATAAAATTTCAAAAAATTGCATCAAAGTATAATATCAATTATAAAAATATTGATTTGTATTATGAGGCTTTTACTCATCCTTCATTTGCAAATGAACATAAATTAAAATTTGATTATGAAAGGTTAGAGTTTTTAGGAGATGCAATTCTTGATTTTTTAGTTGGTGAGTTTATTTATAAAACAAAGCATATTCAAGAGGGAGATATGACTAAACTTCGTGCTAAATTTGTTTGTGAACAAGCAAATGGCGACTACACAGAAGAACTAAATCTACATAGTTGTTTAATGGTTGGAAAAGGCGCCAAAATGCAAGGTGAAGATACAAAGATATCTGTTCTCGGAAATTTATTTGAATCTTTTTTAGGTGCTTTATATTTAGATTTAGGAATGGAAGAAGCAAGAAGAATATTAGAAATAATTGTATTCCCTAAAATTATTACTAATAGTATGGAATTTTTTACCGATTATAAAAGTAAATTACAAGAATATATTCAAGCAGAAAGTAGAAAAGGCGTTGAATATGTTGTTATTAATGAAAAAGGTCCTGCTCATGCCAAAACATTTGAAGTAGTAGTAATGCATGAAGGGACAAGATTAGGCAAAGGAATTGGCAAAACTAAAAAAGATGCTGAACAACAAGCAGCAAAAAATGCATTAAAAATTTTAGCAAAATAAAAAAGGGAGTTTAATTATGTCACAATATTATACACTTTTAAAAAATGATATTATTAATTTTGATCAATTATTATTAGATAAATATAATGTTTTAGGTTTAGATGAAGTAGAAACAATAATATTAATAAAATTAAATAAAATCTTGAAGAGTGGTAAAAAGTTTTCTATTGATTTGCTAACTTCAAGTATGAGTATTTCTGAAAATGACCTTCGAAATAGATTAGTTTCATTAATCAATAATCAATTTATTACATTGATGTTAGATGGAAAAAATGAATTATATAGTATTGATGATACTTATAAAAGACTAGCTGATGCAATTGTTCAAAATGATATTGATGCAAAGACTGAAAAACAAGAAACAGAAGTGGAAAAAGTTGTTAATGCTCTTCAAAAGTCGTTTAATAAAATATTGACTCCTCTTGATTTAGAAATGGTTCACAATTGGATATATCAAGATAAATTTTCATTTGATACTAT
Organism: uncultured Bacilli bacterium; assembly: GCA_934096585.1. Taxonomy (GTDB): domain Bacteria; phylum Bacillota_I; class Bacilli_A; order ML615J-28; family CAG-698; genus CAKOMG01. The sequence continues at coordinate 111,708 of CAKOMG010000001.1, read as the reverse complement.
TAATAATGCTATTATAGAAACATTAAAAATAAAGAAAACAAGTGTCCATTATGTAGATGCAATATTATCAAAAAAAGAAGAAATAAAAAAAGAACATAATGATGATGGGCTTCAAAACTTATTTAATCAAGTATATGGAAAAATCAAATAAAATATTAACCACATTAAAAGAAATGTTTCCAAATGCGGGGTGTGAATTAATTTATAATAATTTATTTGAACTATTAATTGCGGTATCGTTATCTGCACAAACAACGGATAAACGCGTAAATGAAGTCACAAAGGAATTATTTCAAAAGTTTCCAACACCATATGATCTTTATAAGGCTAATTATAATGATGTCTATACTATTATTTTACCGCTAGGCCTTGCTAAGCAAAAAACTAAAAATATCATTTTATTATCTAAAAAACTTATAGATGAATTTAATGGTAATGTCCCTTCAACAATCAATGAATTAGTTAAACTTCCTGGAGTTGGAAGAAAAACCGCTAATGTAATATTGATGGAAGGATTTTCTATCCCAACAATACCAGTTGATACTCATGTTTTACGAGTATCTAATCGTTTAGGATTAGTAAATAGTGAAGATGTGAGAGTAGTTGAAAAGGAATTAGAAAAACAATTTACACAAGATAATTGGTATTATGTTCATCATTGTTTATTGTTTTTTGGAAGATATTTATGTAAAGCTAAAAATCCAGAATGTAATAGATGTCCCTTTCAGAATCTATGTATAAAAAATGACAAAAAACCTCCTATGAATTTGAGATAATTCAAATAGGAGGTTTTATTTATGCTTGTTAAAGTATTTGATGAAAGTCATGAACTTGATTTAGAATATGCAATTAATGACTTTCTAAAAGCAATTAATAAACTAATAGATATTAAATATTCACTAGCAATAATGAATGATGCCAAAACTAATGAACAAATATATTGTTATAGTGCTTTATTAATTTATGAATAAATAGTTGTATTAGCTTGAATAAATTCAAGACTAGGATTACTAAAGACATTCTTTTCATTTGTATATGTTACAAATGAGCCTTTTGTTCCTTTAACCTTTTTAATCCATTTAACTTGTGTATAGTCGACACATACATTTTTTCCACCATTTCCTTTAGAATAAAAGCTAGCAATTGCCCCCGCAATTTCAATGTTTTCTTTGGTTAATGGTCCTCTTAAAATGACATGGCTTCCAGGCATGTTTTTTACATGGAAGAAGTAGTCGGTTTTTAGAGCTAAAGTATGAGTTAAATAATTGTTTTGTACATTATTTTTTCCAACCATTATTATTGAGCCATCTTTTAGTTTATATTTTAGAATATGTGGTTTTTGTTTAAACTTAGTTGGCTTTTTAATTCCAACTTCTACCATTAATTCCTTTAAATCACTAGCAGTTGTAAAAGATAGTTGTGACAATAAATCTTCATAATATAAAATATCTTGTTTTGTATCGTGAATAGTATTTTGAATTAAAGAAATAGCACGTTTATTTTTTTTATATTTGTCATAATAATAATTAATATTTTCATTAACACTTATCTTTGTGTTTAAAGGAATAGTTACTTCTATGTTATTATTATAAAAATCTTTAACTGTGATGCTTTCTTGATATGGTTTTACAAGATGGATGTTTGCGGCTAATAAAGATGCGGTTTGTTCAAGTGAAAGATTGTTAATAGCTTCGTTTAATTCTTTTTCCTGCTTTTCTAATTTATTTTCGCATTTTACTATCATTTTTTTAATATGATTAATAGCTATTTTTTGATCATTACTTTGCGTGACTTCATTATTAATTGTATGATAATAAAAGTAAAGTAAATTAGATAAGGAATTAAAATGCTTCCTTTCTCCAGGAATTGATTCTAAATCAAAACAATAAAAAATATACTTGTCACTTTTGATAAGAGTAGGATTAGTTTTGGTATTAAGTACAGTCCTTAAACCTTTCTCAAGAATTTCATTATATGTTTGTTTAGAAATGCCTTCATAACCATCTTGAAGGGGTTCATCAATACATTCAAAAGGATTTTTTTTATTTGATTTTAAAAAAGAATATTTAGCTTTAACTTGAATTATTCTTTCATCTGTTAAATAACTTTTTTTAAGTGCTTCAAGGATTATAAAATTATCATCAGTTATAATAATATTACTATTTTTGCCTGTTAATTCAACAATTAATTTATAATTTTGTAAATAGCCTAATTCATCACTTGAGTTAAGTTCAATAATTACAATTCTATCATTACTATGTTGATAAATATTTGTGATGATACCCCCATCTAAATGTTTTTTTATGTAATTAGATAATGCACATTGTGAAGCTAAAAAATTATCTTCAGTGAAAGCTAAATAAGCATTATTTGGATTTATTGTTATTAATAGGTTTTTTTTATTGGAAAGTTGTAAAAGAAAGTCTGTTTCATTGATTGTTAAAAAATGGTTAATTCTTTTATCAATTATGTCATCCTTTATTTCATTTAAAAGGTGATGAATAAATAAACCATCATATGCCATATGTATCACATCCTTAATATATATATTATACCAATTTTTATACAAAAATAAAAGTAAAACGTATATATTATTAGAAAAAAACAAAAAAATATTTACTTTTTGCTTTACTTGGAGTATAATATACAATAAGAGGCAGATTATATGAAACTTGATGAACGCGGATTATTAATAGTTATATCAGGCCCATCTGGAGTCGGAAAAGGTACAGTAAGAAATGCTTTATTTCAAAGAGAAGGTCATAATTTAGTTTATTCTATTTCTATGACAACAAGAGCTCCAAGGAATGGTGAAACAAACGGAAAAGAGTATTATTTTGTAAGCCGCGAAGAGTTTGAAGAAAGAATAAAAAATAATCAATTTTTAGAATATGCGGAATTTGTTGGAAACTATTATGGAACTCCCTTAGATAAGGTTGAAGACAACCTAAACGAAGGAAATGAAGTAGTATTAGAAATTGAAGTGCAAGGTGCAATGCAAGTTAGAAAAAAGAAAAGAGACGCAATATTTATTTTTATTGCTCCCCCAACAATGCAAGATTTAAAAAATAGATTAAATAGAAGAGGCACAGAACCTAAAGAAGTAATTCAATCTCGTTATGAAAAAGCATGCCGGGAAGTTGAACTTGCTTATTTATATGATTATATTGTAGTTAATGATTCCGTTGAAAATGCGGCTGATAAAATAATGGCAATAATACGTGCTGAACATGCCAAAACAGAACGTACAATAAGCGAATATAAAAAAATGGTGGAGGATAAATAATATGGATTTAAAACAACATATGAGTCATGAAAGAGATGGAATGCGTTATCCATCAATTGATCAATTGGTAACAAAAACTACTTCTAAATATCGTTTAGTAATGGCAGCTGCTTTACGTGCTAAACAATTAGAATATAAAGAAGGCGAAAAACCCTTAGTAACTAATCCTCATAGTAAAAAAGCAATAGGTATTGCTCTTGAAGAAATTTATGAAGATAAAATAATCATTTTACCAGAAATGGGAGATCAAAACAATTAATCCTTGAAAAAGGATTTTTTTTAATGGCTATTTAAAAATCAAATATTAGTTTTATAAAATAAAAAAAATACATAAAAGCGTTAATTGTCATATTAATTTTTTTTTAAAAAGTATTATGAAAATATATAATTTGTTTACACAATTGTATTTTTATGATAAAATATAATAAAGAGGTGATAGGATATGTTCGCAAAAGTTGTTGTAGATTTAAAAAATGAAGCAATATCACAATGCTATGATTATGAAATTCCTAATAATCTAGAAGACTTTATTAATGTTGGAACGAGAGTATTAGTACCATTTGGATTCCAAGATATTTTAGGCTACGTGATAGAATTAAATGAAAATAGCGATTACGGAAATAATACTAAACAAATCAAAGCAGTATTAGATTTTGAACAAGAACTTACCTCAGAACAAATAGAGCTTGCTAAATATATGTCTAAATATTATTATACATCTATGGCTAGTGTGTTAGGCTTAATGATTCCATCTTTTTTAAAGGGGCAAAAAAGACGTTGGATTGTAGTAAAAGATTACGATAAATTACACCCAGTTTTACATCAATTATTTAATGGTAAAACTAGAATTAATATCGATAATAAGATTTTAGAACAGTATTCTTTAATTAAAAAAGAAATTGCTAAAGAAAATATAACCCTTGAGTATGATTTGTTTACTTATGGAAAAACTAAAAAACAACGACTATATTCAGTTAAGAATAATGCTATTTTTAAAAATGAAAAACGTAATAAGATCATAAATTTTTTAGAAAAGTATCCTGAATCATCGAGCGAATCAATTGAAAATAGTGTCAATTGTAGCGAATATCTAATTAAAAAAATGGTAGATGAAGGGTATATCACATATAAAGAAGAAGTAAGATTAATGAGTAATAATCCTATCAAATATGTAAACAAAGACTATCAGTTTACTTTCGATCAATTGCAAACAATTGAAAGATTTGATAAAAGTTACGTAAAGAATTTTTTACTTTTTTCTAATGATGAAGAGTTTAAAATTAACTTTTATTTGCATATAATAGAAGAAAATGCTAAACAAAAATTACCTACAATATTTATCGCTCCGACTTTATTTATCGCTGAAGAATTGTATATGTTTTTTAAAAAGAAGTTAAGTGGTTATAATATTGTAACTATGAATAGCAAGAATTCCCAAAGTGATAACTATGATACGTTTATGAATGTTAAGTATGGAAACTTTGATGTCCTTGTTTCTACAGTTAGTGGATTATTTTTACCATTTAAATCAATTGGCACTTTCATAATGATTGATGAAGAGAATTCATTTTATTTAAATGAAAACTATCCATATTATGATAGTATAGATATAATAAAATATCGTAGTAAGTATCATAACTCAAAATTAGTTCTAACATCATCATCACCATCAATTAGTAATTATTATAGTTCAGAAATGGGAGAATTTGATTTAATAACTAGTGGTACTTTAAAAAGAGGAAATGTAAAAATAGTTGATATGAAACATGAGATGTTACAGGGTAGTGATAAAATAATATCTAATACCTTAAAACAATCTATTATTGATACACTTAATAATAATAAGCAAGTTATGTTACTTACTAATAATAAAGCTTATTCAACAGTGATAAAATGTAGAAATTGTGGGGAAATACTAAAGTGCCCAACTTGTGGAATACCTCTAACATTATTTAAAGAAAAGAATTTTGCTAAATGCACATATTGTGATTATAAAGTTATGAATTATGATACTTGTTCAAAGTGCGGCTCTAAAAATGTCGCAACATACGGATATGGACTAGAACAAGTTAAAGAAACTTTAGAAAAATTATTCCCATATGCAAACATTTTACAAGTCGATAGTGATTCTTTAAAAAATCTTGATTACTATATAGATGCAATTACAAGAATAGAAGATGGTAGTGTAAATATAATTATAGGTACAAATGTCTTAACAAAATATATAAATAATTCAAACATTGAATTAGTTGCATTACTTTCAGGAGATAGATTATTAAATTTAAATGATTATCGTGCGAATGAATATACCTATAACAATATTGCAAAAATAATTAATAATGATAAAGTAATAATTCAAACATACTATCCTAATAATACTATTATTAATTATGCTTCAAAAGGTGATTATGAAAAGTATTACGAAGAAGAGATAGATAGAAGAAAGAAATTTAATTATGTGCCTTTTATGGAAGTAAGTAAAATCACAATAACAGGTGATTTTAAAGAAATGTATCACTTTGCCAATTATTTTAAAAAAGTTTATACAAAGATAATAAGTGAAAATATTCTTGGACCTTCCTATGATTATAAAATAAAAGGAGTAAAATTGATAATTAAAAATAATGATTTCGATAAAGTAATAAAAATATATGAAGATACTAAAATAACATTTAAAAATAAAAATGTTATATGTAATTTTGAAAGAAAGCCAAAGGTGTTATAATGAAAATAGTATTTATGGGTACTCCAGAATTTGGTGCTGGAATACTAAATGAGATAGTAAAAGAATTTGAAGTTGTGTTAGTTGTTACGCAACCTGATAAAGAAGTTGGAAGAAAGAAACTTATAGAATATAGTGCGGTTAAAAAAGAAGCGCTTGCTTTAAACATACCTGTTTTTCAGCCTATTAATATTCGTAAAGAATATGAATATATAATTAATAATTTTGATTTTGATTTAATTGTTACTGCTGCATATGGACAAATTGTTGGGACAAAGTTATTAGATTATCCAAAATTTAAAGCTATCAATGTGCATGGATCGCTTCTTCCCAAATATCGTGGAGGAGCTCCAATTCAAAGGGCAATAATGAATGGAGATAAAACAACAGGTATTACCATCATGTATATGGCAAAAGGAATGGATAGCGGAGATATTTTAGTTCAAAAAGAAATCCCTATTTTAGATAGTGATAATAGTGATACAATGTTTGAAAAATTGAAAATACTTGGTGCTTCAATGATAAACAAGACTATCAAAGATTTAGAAAAGGGATTATTAAAACCAATTCCTCAAAATGAATCTTTAGTAACATATGCATACAATATAGATCATTCAGAAGAAGAATTGGATTTTACAATTCACTCAAGTAAAGAAATATTTAATATAATTAGAGGACTTAGTTCTAATCCAGGAGCTTACTTTACTATAAATGATTTTATGATTAAAGTGTATAGTAGTAGCTATAGCAATGATACATCAAAATATCCTATGAATACTATTTGTGATGTTGCAAAAGATCATTTTAGCATTGCTTGCAAAGAAGGTATTATTTCTTTTTATGAAATAAAACCAATGGGTAAAGGTTTAATGACTGTTAGAGACTTTATGAATGGAAGAGGTAAAAATATTTTAATTTTAGGGGCTAAAATTGGCTAAATTTCGCTTTATAATATTTAATCATTAAACTAATAGGATAGATGTTAAAAACGATTATAAACTAGTATTTCAAAGATTAATCTGCATTTATAGATTAATCTTTTTTTAATAGACAAAAACAAATAAGTGTCTAAAAAAATAGAAAAATAATTGTAGTCTTTTTTTTTCTTTTATGTTATAATAATAATGGATTTTTAAGGAGTTAAGATGGATAATAAATTTGTGAAAGATATTCGAAAGTTTGGCTTTATCAGTAATTTAGCTTTTAATATATTTGTAACAATATTAATGGGAGTTGGATTTGGTTGGCTTTTAGATTATTTTTTAGATACAAATTACTGGATTGTTATTTGCTCAATACTTTTTACAATAGTTGCGATTATAAATTTCATTCGAATGATTTTAAAACTTATTAAAATGAGTGATAAAGAGGATGTAAATGTTAAAAAGAATAAGTAAAGTTACAGTTATTGTAGCACTAATTATTGGTTTATTTATTTTACTTATTGAATCATTAGTTAGTAAAGAGTTTAGCTATAAATTTACAGTAGGCTTATTGATTGGTGTAGTAACAGGATTAATTAATCTCTTTATTACTGATCATGCTATTGAAAAAGTTCAATATAATATGGTTAAAAATCCTAAAGCATATTTTCCATCTATAAATCTTCTTAAATTACTTATATATGCTTTGAGTTTTATTGTTGTTGCAAAATTTATTGAACCTTTTGCGGTGTTTACATGTTTTTTAGGTATTATGCTTAACAAGATAGTTATCTACATTCTTTATTTAGTAGTAGATAAAATTAAAGATAAAAAGAGAACTATAGATACATTACCCATAAAAGATGTAATTAAAAAGAAATTAAAACAAAATGGCTTTACTAAAGTATTACAAATTACGGAAGTTAACCGTGAAAGATTACAAGAATTTTTAACAGTCGAAGAAACTAATGAAGTAATAAGATCTTTAAAAGAATATGAACTATTTATAAAAGGAGAATTGGAGGCGATACAAGAAGATGATGATACTCAGCTTTAAAGATTTGTATACACAACTATCCCCAAACATTAGGTCTACAATTTTTATAACTATTGTTTTGGTTATAGTTTTACTTATTATCAGTAAGAAACTAGATAAGTATGAATATACAGATACTCCTAAAGGAATAATTCTTATTTTGGAATGGTTGGTTGGAGGCGTAAATGAATTGTGTAAAAATACGATAGGTAAACATTATCGTAAAGTTGCACCTTATATTACTACTTTAGCAATTTTCTTGTTTGTTAGTAATATATCGGGATTATTTGGAATTAATCCCCCAACAGCTAGTGTTTCATGCACAATAACATTAGGTTTAATTACTTTTACTCTTGTTCAGTTTACAGGTATTAGATGTAATGGTATTGGTGGCTATTTAAAAGGATTTGTGGATCCTAATCCATTGTTTTTACCAATAAATTTAATTGGTGAAATTTCAACCCCAATTAGTTTGGGACTTCGTATTTTCGGAAATATCTTGAGTGGATGTGTAATCATGTCTATATTTTATAGTTTATTAGGATGGCTTGCTATGTTTGTAGCTCCACCATTCCACTTGTATTTTGATATTTTTAGTGGCTTTATTCAAACGTTAGTATTTTGTACGCTAACTACGGTATTTATTTCTGGAAAGATGCCAGATGATGATGTCAGTTATTTTGACACTCATGAAGAAATAATTAAATAAAAAGGAGAATTATATGAAACAATTATTATTAAATTTATTAGTAGAAGCAGCTGAATACAATGCTCAATTCGCAAAGGCATTCGCATTCTTAGGTGCTGGTATTGCTGTTGGAATCGCTGGTGTAGGACCTGCTATTGGACAAGGTTATGCAGCTGGTAAAGGTGCTGAAGCAACAGGTAGACAACCTGAAGCAGTAAAAGAAATTCGTAGCGTTATGTTACTTGGACAAGCTATGGCAGAAACAACAGGTATTTATGCCTTATTAGTAGCTATTTTATTAATATTCGTTGCAAAAGCATAAAAAGGAAATAAACGATGGTATTTTTAGGTTGGGATGAGTTCGCACAAAAAGTCGAAGATTTAATTCATAATGGTATTAGATTAATCGATGAAGGATTAAATAATGCTTTAGGAATAACTTTAGTTGAAATGCTTATCCAATTATGTGCAACCTTAATATTGTTTTTAATTGTTAGATTTTTTGTTTGGAATAAGTTAACCGCTATTCTAGATAAAAGAAAACAATCAATCAGTGACGCTATTAAACAAAAAGATGAGGCCATCTTAGAAAGTAATAGAATAAACGCTGAAACAGAAAAACAAGTTAATGAGGCTAAGATTGAAGCTCAAAAAATAATAGAAAAAGCTAAATCAAAAGGATATGAACAAGCTGAAGAAATCGTAAGACAAGCAGAAGAAACTGCAAAATTAAAAGTTCAAAATGCGGAATCAGAAATAGAAATGAAAGTTGCTGAAAGTCAAAATGAAATCAAGAAAGAAATAGTTGATGTAGCCTATGAAATGGCAAGTAACATTGTTGGTAAAGAAATTGAAAAAGGAAGTTATCAACTTGATGTTAAGGACTATTTAAATAAGGTTAAAGCAAATGATGAAAAGCACTAAAGCTTATGCTGTAGCATTTTTGGATTTATGTACTGATCAAAACAGCATCGATACTGCTGTTAAAGAATTACAATTAGTTAGTAGTCATTTTGATCAAGATTTAATTCACTTTTTAAGTTTTCCAAAAATAAGTAAATTAGAAAAAAAAGATGTTTTCACAAAATCTTTTAATATTAGTAAATTGTCAATGAGTTTTATTTATGTTTTAATAGATAATAATGATATTTTAGATTTGCCAAATATCATTGTTGAGATGGAGAATCTTATAATGACAAATCAGGGAATGCTTAAAGTAGTTGTAGAAACAACACAACCACTACCTGATAACGATAAAAATTTAATTATTAATAATTTGTCAAAAAAACTTAACAAACGAATTATTTTAGAAGAACAAATTAAAACTAATTTAATTGGTGGAATTATTATAAAATACGAAGGTAAAGTAATTGATGGGTCATTAATTACTAAAAAACAAACGTTAAAAGAATATTTAAAAAAATAGAGGACTTTTATGGCAATTAAAATTGATGAAATTAGTGCTTTAATAAAAGAACAGATTCGAAAATATACTGATGACATTTCTACAACTACAGTTGGTACAGTTATTAGAGTTGGTGATGGAATTGCTTTAGTTTATGGCTTAGATGATGCGATGAACGGAGAACTTTTAGACTTTGGTAATGATGTATACGGAATGGCTTTAAACTTAGAACAAAATCAAGTTGGTGCTATTATTTTCGGAAATGCCAATCTTGTAAAAGAAGGCGACACTGTTAAGTGCACAAAAAGAATTTTAGAGGTGCCAGTTGGTGATGCGTTACTTGGACGTGTAATTAATCCAATTGGAAAACCTCTTGATGGTCTTGGTGAAATCAAGACTAATACATATAGACCAATTGAAAAGAAAGCAACTGGTGTTATGGCGCGTAAATCAGTTAATACGCCATTACAAACAGGTATAAAAGTTATTGATGCTTTGGTTCCAATTGGTAGAGGACAAAGAGAGTTAATTATTGGTGATAGACAAACAGGTAAAACCAGTATTGCTATAGACACAATTATTAATCAAAAAGGAAAAGATGTAATTTGTATCTATGTTGCTATTGGACAAAAAGAATCAACTGTAAATAATGTTTTAGAAACATTAAAAAAATTTGATTGTATGAGCTATTCAATTATTGTTAGTGCATCGGCATCTAATATGGCTCCACTTTTATATCTTGCTCCTTATGCAGGTGTCACAATTGCGGAAGAATTTATGTTTCAAGGCAAAGATGTTTTAATTATTTATGATGATTTATCTAAGCATGCAGTAAGTTATCGTGAGCTTTCTTTATTATTAAAGAGACCACCAGGAAGAGAAGCTTATCCAGGTGATGTATTCTATTTACATTCTCGTTTACTTGAACGTGCAGCAAAATTAAATGATGAACTAGGTGGAGGAAGTATTACAGCTCTTCCAATTATTGAAACACAGGCTGGAGATATTTCGAGTTATATCCCAACAAACGTTATTTCAATTACTGATGGTCAAATTTTCTTACAATCTGATCTATTTTATTCAGGTGTAAGACCTGCTATTAATGCTGGTTTATCTGTATCACGTGTTGGTGGTAACGCTCAAATCAAGGCAATTAAAAAAGTTTCAGGAACTTTAAGATTAGACTTGGCATCTTATCGTGAACTTGAAGCCTTTACTCAATTTGGTAGTGATCTAGATCCAATTACTAAAAGAAAACTTGAACGTGGAAAGAGAACTATAGAAGTATTAAAACAAGATTTACATAAATCAATTAGTGTTGAAGATCAAGTTGTAATACTTTATGCCTTAACAAAAGGATATTTAGATGATGTGAATGTAAATGATATTAAATCATTTGAACAAGATTTAATAAGATATATGGATACAAATGAATTAGGTAAAATGGTAAAAGAAATTATTCATGAAACTCATGATTTACCACAATCAACGGAAATGGATGATTTATTAGTGGCATTTAAGAAAGAGAGATAATAATGGCAACTTCAATTAGAGACATAAAACAAAAAGTTGTCGCTACAAAGAAAACATCTCAAATTACAAATGCCATGAATATGGTTTCTGCTTCTAAGTTAAAAGGAGCACAAAGGGCTACTGAAAATTTTAGACCTTATATGGACCGAATTGAAGATATTATTGTTAATTTGGCTTCAAGTGGCGATGAAATTGATCATCCATTACTAAAAGCAAGAGAAGTAAAAAAAGTATGCTATATTTTAGTAACTTCTGATCGTGGTCTTGCTGGTCCTTTTAATTCTAATCTTTGTAAAATAATTACAAATGAAGTGGCTAATAAAGAATATATCATTGGAGCAATGGGTATTAAAGGATATTTTTATTGCAAACATAAAAAATACAATATGTTTGATGATATAGTTAGACTTCCAGATGATGTTACATTTGATTATGTTTTTCCAATGATTAGAAAAGTTGTAGAAATGTATTTAAATGGTGAGGTGGATCAAGTAGTGATGGTTTATAATCATTTTCGAAATACTTTGTCAATAGAACCTACTTTAAAAACAATTTTACCAATTCAAAATGATTTTAAAACTAAAAATGATAAAAAAGAAACTAATCAAATTTATGATTATGAAGGTGGTATTAATAGTATTTTAGATACTGTATTACCACTATATATTGAAAATCTAGTATATGGGGTTATATTAGATTCGAAAGCAAGCGAACATGCATCACGTATGACTGCAATGAAAAATGCAACTGATAATGCAAAAGATGTTATTTCACAACTTGAACTTAAATATAATCGAGCTCGTCAGTCTGCAATTACATTGGAATTAACTGATATTATTGGTGGTGCAAATGCCGCAAATGGAGGTAATTAAAATGAACAAAGGTCATATTGTCCAAGTTATGGGGCCAGTTGTAGACGTTGAATTTCCAACAGCTATTCCTGCCATTAACAATGCATTAGAGACAGAAGTTCTTGGACAAAAATTAGTATTAGAAGTTGCTATGCATTTAGGCAACAATATTGTTCGTACTATCGCCATGGATGCTACTGAAGGATTAGTTAGAGGAACTACAGTATATGATACTGGGGCTCCAATAACAGTAAAAGTTGGAAAAGAAACATTAGGTAGAATATTTAATGTGCTTGGTGAACCTATTGATGGTAAAGGAAGTATCAGTGAAAGTGCTATGATGCTCCCAATTCATCGTGAAGCTCCAACTTTAAAGGAACTTTCTTCAAATGTGGAAATTCTTGAAACTGGAATTAAAGTAGTTGATTTACTTGCTCCTTATATAAAGGGTGGTAAAATTGGACTATTTGGTGGAGCCGGTGTTGGTAAAACAGTTTTAATTCAAGAATTAATTAATAATATTGCTAAACAACATGGTGGTATAAGTGTATTTGCGGGTGTAGGTGAAAGAACACGTGAAGGTAATGACTTATATCATGAAATGAGTGAAACTGGTGTTATTAATAAAACAGCGATGGTTTTCGGACAAATGAATGAACCACCTGGTGCACGTATGCGTGTTGGGTTAACTGGTTTAACAATGGCTGAATATTTTAGAGATTATGAAAAGCAAGATGTATTATTATTTATAGATAATATTTTTAGATTTACACAAGCCGGTAGTGAAGTGAGTGCCTTACTTGGTCGTATGCCTTCTGCAGTTGGATATCAACCAACACTTGCTACTGAAATGGGAGCATTACAAGAACGTATTACATCAACAAAGACTGGTTCTATTACATCAATTCAAGCAATTTATGTTCCCGCAGATGACTACACTGACCCTGCACCAGCAACAACTTTCTCACATCTTGATGCCACAACAAACTTGTCAAGAAAGATTGCGGAAGAAGGTATTTATCCTGCCGTTGATCCACTTGCTTCAACATCTCGTGCTTTATCACCAGATATAGTTGGTCAAGAGCATTATGAAGTTGCAAGACGTGTACAAGCAACAATCCAAAGATATAATGAATTATTAGACATTATTGCCATTTTAGGTATGGATGAATTAAATGAAGAAGATAAATTGGTAGTTGCTAGAGCAAGAAAGATAAAATTATTCTTATCTCAAAGTTTCCATGTTGCTGAACAATTTACAGGAAACAAAGGTACATATGTTCCTGTAAAAGAAACAGTAAGAGGATTTAAAGAAATTCTTGATGGAATGCATGATGATTTACCAGAAGAAGCATTTAGATTCGTTGGAACAATTGATGAAGCAGTTGAAAAAGGTAAGAAGATGTTAGCAGAAATTGGTGAATAATAATGATTAAAATTATTATTGCAACACCAAAAGGTGAATTAATTAATGAAGATGTTGATTCTATTGTTGTTGATGGCGATAATGGTCAACTAGGTATATTAACTAATCGTTTACCTGTTATTACTAAAATTAGTAATGGTTATATAAAAATAAATAGTTCAAGTGTTAGATTTGCATCTATCGTAAATGGTGTTATTGATTTTCAAGATAATGTTGCTATGGTTATTTCACAAGATGCAGCTATTTCAAATAGTTATGAAGAGGCAAAAGAAATAATTAGAAAACGTAATGAAGAAATTAATAAGGCAAATAAACAAAAGAATGTTGATTTTGTGGAAGCAGAAAAAGAATTATTTAAGAATATAAAAGAAAGTAAAGCAGGTCATATTGATTAATAATTATAGAGATTCGAAAGAATCTCTATTTTTTAAATAAACTTGCGAATATAAAATAGATTCTTGTTTAATTGTAAATGATATGAGACCAAATAATAGAAAAATTGTTTCACCTAATATATATAAAGCATGGATGTATAAAAACTATGATATAGAATTATTGAACATTGTAACAGAAGGATTTAACCATTTAGATAATTAAGTTTACATAACAAAAAAACAATATAAAGAAATTGTTGAATTTTTTAATAAATCATGAAGTATAAAATGCCTATTAGAGTTAATAACTTTATTAGGTATTATTTTATTATGTAAATAGGATTTTATATGTGTCATTTTAAATAAAATTATAAACCATTATTTAATAAATGAAAATTAGTATGAAAACAAAAGTTTATACTTTTTTGAAAATACACTTGATTTATTTTACGATTTTTGATAATATTATAATGTAAACTACTGTTTACAATATTAGAATTATAAAAGTGGGAAACAGTGATGAAAATTCCGGATTCAATAATATATTTAGAACAAAAATTATCAAATAAAAACAAAAATATTGTAAAAGATAAGTATTTATTTGCAAATGGTGTAAAATCAATTAAAATTATGCCTGAAAAATTACCAAATTATTATGTAAAAATAAAAATTGCAGATATTAATGCTTATATTAAAACTAAAGATGTTAAGTATTTAATACTTGACAAAAGGGTAGATCATAATGTTTTATACATTTCTTACAAAATTCCAATTGTAAAAAGAGATGAACATTATGAAGGTTTTGATTTATTTCTTTATGATGAAAATATTCTTTTGTTTTTAAAAGGGGTAGAACTATTTTCAAAAATTGACATTTCTTTTATAGAAAAAAGATTAGAAGAAGAAAAAATAGTATAGGTTTATACCTATGCTTTTTTTCTTTTTATTCATATTAATATAATATATTGAGGTGGTAATAATAAAATCTTTAGAATTTAAAAATGTTTCTAAAAGCTTTTGTCATAATGAAGAAATAGTTGATGTGCTTGATGATGTATCATTTACGGTAGACGAAGGCCAAGTAGTGTGTATTGTTGGACCGAGTGGGGCTGGTAAGTCAACAATTCTTAATCTGATTTCACAATTATTAAAACCAACATCTGGAGTTGTAGAAGTAAATGGTGGAATTGGGTATATGTTTCAAAGAGATTGTTTATTTGATTGGAAAACAATTTATAATAATGTTTTATTAGGTTTAGAAATTAAACATATTAAAACCAAAGAAAATATTGCAAGAGTAGAAAGAATGTTAAAAGAATATGGATTAGAAAACTTTAAGTCATCACATCCTTATGAGTTAAGTGGTGGAATGAGACAAAGAGTAGCTTTAATTAGAACTTTAGCAGTAAATCCAAGTATTTTATTACTTGATGAACCTTTTGCAGCACTTGATTATCAAACAAAATTAAAAGTTTCAAATGATATTTATAAAATTATAAAAAAAGAAAAGAAAACAACAATTATGGTAACCCATGATATTAGTGAAGCCATAAGTTTAGCGGACAAAATTATCATTTTATCAAATCGCCCAGCAAAAGTAAAAGAAATCATTGACATTAATATTGAAGAAGATAATCCAATTAAAAAAAGACAAAATGGTAAATTTCAAGAATATTTTGAAAAAATATGGGATGTGATTAATTATGAATAGAGAATGTAAAAAAATTAAAAAAGCTTACCGATTTAAAAAAATAAAACTAATTATATGTCAATTATTACTTTTAATTCTTTTTTTAACAATATGGGAATTACTTGCATATTATAATGTGATAAATACATTTATTTTTAGTAAACCAAGTGACATATTCAAGTTATTAATTAAATACATTAAAACAAATGAAATTTTTAAACACATTAAAGTAAGTGTAATTGAAACTATTTTAGGTATTGTTATAGGTAGTTTTGTTGGTATTGTGATTGCTATAATACTATGGTATTTTGAAACATTACAAAAAATATTAAAGCCTTTTTTAAATGTTTTAAATGCACTGCCTAAAACGGCACTTGCACCCATTATGATTATATGGGCAGGAACTGGTATGAGCGGTATTGTTGTAGTGGCAATTTCTATCTTATTAATTATAACTATTTTATCAACTTATAATTTTTTTATTAATGTAGATGAAGAAAAAATAAAAATGTTAAAGAGTTTTAATGCGAAAAGAATCCAAATATTTACAAAATTGATATTTCCTTCTAATATTGGTAATATTTGTTCGGTAGTAAAAATCAATATTGGAATGGCATGGGTGGGTGTAATTGTTGGTGAATTTTTGGTTTCAAAAGAAGGATTAGGATACTTGATAATGTATGGAGGTCAGGTATTTAAACTTGACTTGGTAATGATGGGTGTACTTATTTTATCAATATGTGCATTTATAATGCATGTATTGGTTGAACAAATTGAAAAAATATTATTAAAAGGGAGAGAATAATGAAGCATTTTTTCAAAAAAATTCTTGTATGTTGCTTATTTGTTATGATATGTTTTGTTACAGGATGTAAAAAAGATGATAAATATCATGTGACAGTTAGTGAGGTAGCGCACTCTGTATTTTATGCACCATTTTATGTAGCTTTAAATAATGGCTATTTTGATGAAGTTGGTTTGAGTGTTGATGTAGTTTTAGGAAATGGAGCTAATAATGTTATGGCATCTCTATTGAGTAAAGACGCTGATATCGGTCTTGCTGGGGCAGAAGCTACAATTTATGTTTACAATCAGGGACAAAAAGATTATGCAATTAATTTTTGCCAATTAACCCAAAGAGATGGTAACTTCTTAGTTGGTAGAACTAAAGAATTTGCATGGAACAATTTAAAGGGTAAAACTATTCTTGGAGGAAGACAAGGTGGTATGCCTGTTATGGTTTTAGAATATGCATTAAAACAAAAAGGATTATTAGTTGGTCAGGATGACCAAACAGTATTAGAAAAAGGTGGCATAAATGTTAGAACAGATGTTCAATTTGCAGCTTTAGCAGGGGCATTTACAAGTGGGGAAGGAGACTATGTAACGTTATTTGAACCTACAGCCACCTTAACTGAAAAAGCAAAAGAGGGATATATTGTTGCTTCTCTTGGTGAACAAACGGGATTAATTCCATATACAAATTATTTTTGTAATAAAAGTTATATGGAAAAAAATGAAGATGTTATTCAAAAATTTACTAATGCAATTTATAAAGGTGTAAATTATGTTTATAGTCATACACCAAAAGAAATTGCTATAGCAATTCATCCGCAGTTTACTTCTTCAACAATTGAGGAATTAGAAGTAGTAATGGAACGATATTTAAGTATTGAAGCGTGGGCTAAGAGTCCAATCTTAAATAAAGAAGCATATGAACTATTTCTTGACATAATGGAAGAAGCTAATGAATTAGATCAAAGGACACCATATGAAAAGATTGTGGAAACGAAATTTGCTAAAAATGTGACAAAATAAAAAATGATTCTATTACTAGAATCATTAATACTTAGATCATTAATGAATAATCATTAATGATTTTTTGGTTTACGATATTGTTTTGTTAAATTACTTGTAGTTTCTTCAATTGGCATTGTGAAGGCAATTCCCTGAGCATCTGTTTCTGGACCAAAATTATCGTAAATTGCTTCAAGAAGTTGTGTAGTTACTTCCGTTGTTACAAGAATAAATAAAACCTCTTTTTCTGGATTAATAGTTATACCATATAACTTTTCCGCATTTATTCCAGCAGTTCCTACCGCATTAAAAATTGTTCCACCTCGAGCACCATTTTGTTTTGCTACATCCATAACTTGTTCAAAAAAACCGCCATTAATTATTACTGTTAATAATACCATTTTATTTTCCAACGTATTCACCTCCAAGATTTGATAAGAATAAATATGTTTGCATACCAATCACACTTGAAAGTGGGATAGTGAAAGCAATAGATTTATGATTTTTGAATTTTGTAAATTTATCTTCAAGAGCTAAAATAGCATCACCAGCTTTTTCAGCACGGATAAATGAAAAAATTATATCTCGATAATCATCATTTAATCCTAGCATTTCAATTAAATCTTCTGATGCAGTTCCTTTACCTCTTACAGAATAAGAAAAGTTGACATCGTAATTTTCTAATAGGTCAGTTATAATTTCTTTTTTTCCGTGAGGTACTATGGAAATTAATAGTTTTAATTTTTTTAAATCTTCAATTTTGTTATTCATAGTTACCTCCTAATTAAATTCGATTATTACGCGATCATTATTTTTAAGTGCTTGTTTAATTGCTTTTTTGCTCTTAATTTTATCTTTAATTATAGCGATTAAGCCAAGTGCTTCAATAGTAATTAATGGAGACATTGCAACTAATGAAACAACACCAAAAGCATCTGTTAGAATTTTGTTCGGATCATTTGTCATAGTAAAACAAATACCAATAGCCATTGGAAGGATAAAACTAGAAGTTAAGGGACCACTAGCTACACCACCAGAATCAAAGGCAATTGCAGTATAAATCTTTGGAATAAAGAATGATAATCCTAAACATATTATATATCCCGGAATCAAATAATATAAAATATTGAAACCAAAAATGATTCTTATAACTGATAAGGCTATGGCCAAACCAACACCGACAATTAAAGCAATCATTAATGATTTTTGTTTAACTAACCCGTTTGTTATTTCTTCAACTTGCTCTTTTAATACAGCAATTGCTGGCTCAGCAAGAACAGTTAAACCTCCAATAATGAAGGCAATTATAACAAGTAAATATTTTGGACATTTTGTAGCTAAATCACAACCTACTTTATAGCCAATTGCTATGTAAGCAGAATCAACAGCTGCTAGGAATAAAACAAGGCCAATATAAGTATAAAGTACACCTATGCCCATTTTATATATTTTTTTCTTTGGTAATTTTAAAATAAATGCATTTAAAATCAAAAAGCAAACAACTATTAATATTAAAGCAATGCCTACTTCCTTCATTTTTTCAAGAATACTTTTTGCTAAAACTAAAGCAAAATTATTCGTCAAAGTATATGTTGGTGTATCATATGATATTGCGCCACTAGAAAAGATGGATAGAAGAAGAACAACAAGAATTGGACCAACAGAACATAATGCAATTAGTCCGAAACTGGCATCTTTATCACTTTTCTTTGAAACAACTTTAGAGATACCTAAACCTAATGCCATTAAAAAAGGAACAGTGATAGGACCTGTTGTAACTCCGCCTGAATCAAAAGCAAGTGCTATTATTTTTTCATTTCCTGTTAACACAGTAAGAAGAGCACAAGCAAATAAAATCATATAAAAGAACATTAATAATTGACTTAAATTTACACGTTTAATTGTTTTAATAATTGAAAGTAATAAAAATAAACCAACGTCAAGTCCAATTCCAAATATCAAGGTTGTGGAATTAAATACTGCTTCTGTTTGTTTTGATAAAACTTGTAAGTCCGGTTCTGCAATAGTAACTAAAAAACCCAAAACAAATCCAACAAGTAATAATATTCCAATTTTACCTTGCTTTGTTAATCCTTCACCTGCTTTTTTTCCCATAGGTGTCATCGCTATTGAGGCACCGAGGTTAAAAAAAGTTATTCCTATAATTAGTATAATAGTACTAATAGTAAAAATTACAATTTCAAATGTCTTTAAATTGACAAGTGGTGTAAAATTTAAAATAATTACTAAAATGTAAATGGGAATGACAGAAAAGAAAGATTCCTTTAATTGTAATAATATTTTTTTAATCATCTAATACCTCCTATTAAAACAATTATAACATATTTAAACTATTTATAAAAGAATTTTTTTATAAAAATACTTATAAATAATTGAAAAAATGATAAAAAATTGATAAAATATTATTATCGATGAATTTTCATCACTATTCATTAAAATAATATTGATTTTAAAATTTTTTAAGTATTACTGGGGATAATTATGGACAAAATTAAAAAAGCAATTAAAAAGATAAAAAGTGGAGATGAAGAGGGATTTGAATATGTTTATAATGAATATAAGAATTTAATATTTGCTATTGTTTCAAGTTATTTAAAGAACAATGATGATTCTGATGATTGTATGCAAGAGATTTTCTTTAAAATTTATTCTACCATAGATCAATTTGATGGAGATATATCATCTTTTAAAACTTGGATATATGCTATAACTAAGAATTGTATTATAGATATTCAAAGAAAGAAAAATGAATATGAAGACCAAATACAATCATATGCGAGTGAAGATTTACCAAGTACAACATCAACGATTGATTATACATTTAATTCGAATTTAGAAGAATTGATAGGTAGTAGAAATTATTTATTATTACTTTTAAGGTATGGCTTAAATTATAGTTATGAAGATATGGCGAATGAATTTAACGTAAGTGTTCATCAAATGAGATATGAAGTAAAAGAAGCAGAGAATCTTGTTAAAGATTTAAAACATGATAAGAAAATATAATTAATGAGGTAAGTATGAAAAAATATATAATAGCTATAGATCAAGGTACTACATCAAGTCGAGTTATTTTATTTGATAATGAAAGTAAAATTATAGACTCATGTCAGTTAGAAGTAGGCATTATTTGTCGTGAAAATGGTTGGGTAGAGCAAAATGCTTTAGAAATATGGGAAACAGTATACGAGTGTTTAAAAATGGTTCTCACTTCAAATAAAATAGATTCGTCTTTAATTAGTGCAATTGGTATAACTAATCAACGTGAAACAACAATAATATGGGATAAAAATACTGGTCTACCCTTATGCAATGCTATTGTTTGGCAAAGTCGTCAATCACAAAACATTTGTTCTGAGTGGATTGATGAGGGTTATCAAAACATTATAAAAGATAAAACAGGGTTATTAATCAATCCATACTTCTCAGCAAGTAAAATTAAATGGATGATGAAAGCATACCCACATGTTAAAGATAAAATAGAAAAAAAAGAAGCATTATTTGGAACAGTAGATAGTTATTTAGTATGGAAACTTACTAATGGCAAAGTCCATATAACTGATGTCACTAATGCTTCTAGAACAATGCTATTTAATATTCATACTTTAAAATGGGATCAAGAGTTACTAGATTTATTTGAAATTCCCAATTCTATTTTACCTGATGTAAAAGAATCTAGTGAAATATATGGTGTTGCAACAAGTTTAAAAGAAATAGATGAGAGACTAAATATTCCAATTGCTTCAGTAATTGGTGATCAACAAGCATCATTATTTGGACAATGTTGTTTCAATGGTGGTGATGTTAAAAATACTTATGGAACTGGATGCTTTATGTTAATGAATACTAAAGATAAAATTGTTTCTTCAAGTCAAGGGCTTTTAACAACAATTGCTTGGGCAATTAATGGCAAAGTGGAATATGCTTTAGAAGGCTCGGTGTTTGTTGGTGGGAGTGCTGTGCAATGGCTAAGAGATGGAATGCGTTTGATTAGAAGAAGTAAAGATGTGGAAGAAAGCAGTAGAAATCAAGGAAGTAATGGTGTTTATGTTGTTCCTGCTTTTGTTGGACTGGGTACGCCCTACTGGGATAACGATGCTAGAGGTTCTGTATTTGGTATTACTCGTGCCACAACAAAAGATAATTTTATTAATGCAACTGTTGAATCAATTGCATATCAATCAAAAGATGTTATGGAAGCAATGGTAAAAGTGGCATCTTTACCAATAAAAACATTAGCTGTTGATGGAGGAGCTAGCTCTAATAATTATTTAATGCAATTTCAAACTAATATTTTGAATTGCAAAATTGTTAGATCTGAATGCCTTGAAACTACAGCTTTAGGAGCTGCATATTTAGCTGGTCTTGCGACTGGATTATGGCAAAATCAAGATGAACTAAAAAGATTACATCGTGTAGAACAAATTTTTATGTGTCAAATGTCGCATGAAGAAAGAAAAAAATTATATAATGGTTGGAAAAAAGCTGTAAAAGCAACCATGATGTTCAAATAAAAAATCCTATGAAACATAGGATTAATGAGGAAAGTCTAAATTTAAGTTTCTTAATGCTCCCCAAAAGGAGAAAGAAATTATAGAAACAAATAAAAATATACTAAATAATATTAAATATGAGGTTTTCTTTTTGGTTATATAAAGATAAAAGAATACAAATAACAAATAAAAAGATATGATTGAAAGCATTGTTAAAAAATTATACATTAAAAATGAACCTTTCAATAATTGAATATTTTTGCTTTTTTGAAAATAATCTGATTAATACATTAAGTATGTCATTACAAAATATTATTAAACAAATTGGAAAAATGCCAATTGCAAATACTATATTGTATTTTATCGCCATAGTAAAATCAAAATGCATTAAGCAAGAAAAGCATCTCGTGACTCCACAGCAAGGACATAAAAATCCATAGTGGTCTCTAATGAAACAAGAGGCAGGATGGCTTATAAAGTATTCTTTTGGAATAATTATAAATGCTCCAAATAGAAATATGTAAAATATTATTCTTAAAATTGCAAATATGTTAAATACTTTTTTATTCATTATTTATTCTCCACTTATAATTATAACAAATATTTGGTTCTTTAGCAATTATTTATCATTTTATTTAAAAAATAGTTTTATTTTTTAAATAAAAATGGTATAATATAGATAGTAGTATTATTGATTGTTAACTATTTTAACAAAAATAAAACATTTCCCTAAGAGGGTTAATCGAGAGGTTATTATGAAATATTGTCCATTTTGTGGAAAAGAAAATGCTGATGACAGCAAATTTTGTGTTAGTTGTGGAGCTACTATCGGTGTAGTTGAACCAAAACAAGAAACTACACAAGCAGTAAATCAAGAAAATAATGCAAATTACAATCCAAATGTTGAATACATTACTCCGAATAATAAACCAGCTAAACAAAGTACTTTAAATTTAGTAAGTATGATTTTAGGTATTGTCAGTGTTTCAACATTAATTGTATGTTGTTGTGGTGGATTAGGATTTATTTCAGTTATTCCAGGTGTTCTTGCTATTATTTTTTCCGCAATTTATTTGAAGAAAAATGGAAATGAAGGCAAAGCTATTGCTGGTTTAATTTTAGGTATTATTGGTGTAGTTTTATCAATTATTATTATGATTTCAACACCAACATTTATGGAAGAATTTAAAAGACAATTAGTTGAACAATGTAATAATGGTCAACTAGATCAAGATGTATGTGAAGAATATCGTAAGATGTTCCCATCATGGTTTGAATTTTACTTTATCCACTAGTAAAACTAGTGGATTTTCTTTTTTATAAATTATATTTTTTTGATCTTTGAATAGAATATATTGAATAATATTATATGAGGAGATAAAAAAATGAAAAAAAGAATAATTGTTGTGCTAAGCTTTTTGCTCATCTTTGCTATAATAAGCGCTTCTTTTACTATAAAGGCTACAGATTTATTAACAATAAATGAAAATCTAGAGTTAACAAATGATGCGAAGAGTGCTTGTTTAATTGAAATTAAAACTGGGAAAATTATTTATTCAAAAAATGAAAATGAAAAATTAGCACCTGCTAGTATGACTAAAATTATGACAATGATTTTAGTAATGGAAAAAATAGAACAGGGAACAATAAAATTAGAAGATATGGTCATAACTCCTAAAGAAGCTTCTAGTTTAGGAGGAAGTCAAATATATTTAAGTGAAGGCGAACAAATGAGTGTTAATGATTTAATTAAATCAATGGCTATTGCCTCCGCAAATGATGCAACTATGTCCCTTGCTATGCATATTGGTGGTAGTGAAAAAATGTTTGTGAAAATGATGAATGATAAAGCCAACGAAATGGGATTACAAAATACTAATTTTGTTAATCCTTATGGATTTGATCATGATGATCATTATTCTAGTGCATATGATATGGCAACAATGGCTAAGTATTTAATTACTAATTATCCCGATATATTAAAATATACTTCCATATATGAAGATTATGTGAGAGAAGATACAGTGAAAAAGTTTTGGCTTGTAAATACTAATAAATTAGTTCGCTTTGTTAATGAAGTTGATGGGTTAAAAACAGGGCATACTGATAAAAGTGGATATTGTCTTACGGCAACAATGAAAAAAAATAATGAGCGATTTATAGCAGTATCCATGGGAAATACATCTCCTAAAACTAGAAATAATGAAATAATGAATATGTTAAATTATGGAGTAAACAATTACGAAACGAAAGTATTAGTAAAAAAAGGCGATGTAATTAAAGAAATTGAAGATAAAGGATATTCACCAAATAGAATAATTTTAAAAGCAGAAAAAGATGTAGTTATTTTAAAAATGAAGAATGAAAAAAATAAAGAAATAAAAATAGAAGAAAATATCGATTTAAAAAATGACAAAAGTTTATTAACTGTTTTTTATGGTGATGAAAAAATCGATGAAATAAAGCTAATAAGTGAAGAAGAAATTAAAAGAGCCAATGTATTAGAATTATTACTTGAAGTAATAAAAGAAATATTTTTAATAACGGATTAAATTTATACATTTTTTTTAAATTGTGTATTGCTTTCTTTAATAATTAAATATATAATGTATAAACAGCTGAAAGGTAAAATAGATGAAAGTATTAATATTAAGTTGTAGTACAGGTGAAGGTCACAACAGTGCTGCACAAGCTATATATAAAGAATTTAAAGCAGAGCATGATGAAGTAATAAAAAAAGATTTTTTATCATTATATAAAAAAAGAAAAAAACAAGATTTCTTTTCAAGTTGTTTAAATATTATTACTAAAAAAACTCCTAAAGTATTTGGCGTTTTATATAAAGCAGGTGCATTTTATAGTTCTACTAAAATTACTTCACCAATTTATGTAATGAATGGCTTTTATAAAAAGGATTTAAAAAGATTTATTTTGGAAAATAATATTGATTGTATAGTTTCAACTCATTTATATGCAATGGAATGTATTTCTCACTTAAAAAAAAGAGAAGAAATAAATATTAAATGTTATGCTGTATTGACAGATTATACATGTATCCCATTTCTTGAAGAAACAAGGCAAGATGGTTATTTTATTCCTCATAAGTTTTTAATTAATGAAATGGTAGACCATGGTATTGAAAAAGAAAAATTATACCCAACAGGAATACCAGTAGATGAAAAATTTAATGATAGGTTATCTAAAGAAGAAGCAAGAAAAAAATTAAAACTTGATTTAAATAAAAAAATAATTTTAATTATGACTGGTGGTATTGGATGTGGCAATATTGAAGCAATTTGTAATGAATTAGTAAAAAAATATGATGATCATTATCAGATTTTAGCAATGGTTGGACGAAATAAAGAATTGCAAGAAGAATTAGAAAAAAGATTTAAAGATTCAATTGTTAGAGTAATACCATTTACTAAAATGGTGAACTACTATATGAATGCATCGGATGTTTTAATTACTAAACCAGGAGGCATTTCTTCAACAGAAGCAGCAGTTGCTAATATTCCAATTATTCATGCTATGGCTATTCCTGGATGTGAAACTAAAAATGCTAGTTTTTTCGAAGAACTAGGTATGAGTTATAATGCGAAGAATGAAGATGAAGTACTAAATTATTTAGATGAATTACTAAATTCACCAGGAAAACGCGAAAGGATGTGTGCTAATCAATCTTTAGTTATTAATAAATTTGCGGCTAGGGATATTGTGCATATTATTAAAAAAAATGAACGAAATAATTAAATTAATTATATTTATAATTCTTAGCTATTTACTTGGCTCTGTTATGTTTAGCATTTTAATTCCCAAATGGCTATATAAAATAGATGTTACAGTAAATAGTAATGATCATAATCCAGGGTCTAGTAGCGTATTTAAGAACTGTGGTGTACAAATGGGACTATTATGTTTGTGTTTAGATTTATTAAAAGGTTACATTCCTGTTTTGGTTGGAATGTTATTGTTTGATAATACTAATCCATTATTCGGCTTTATAATTATTGCGCCAGTAGTAGGGCATGTATTCCCTGTTTTGAATGGTTTTAAGGGTGGAAAAGGAATAGCAACATCATTTGGAGTATTACTTGGATTATTACCAAATTATTTTATGGTTTTTGTACTTGCGTTTTATTATTTGCTATTTTCATTAATAATTAAAATATATCCAATAAGAAAAAGAAGTATTATTACATTTTTATTATTTGGTATATCTAGTTTTGTTATATCATTATTTTTAGATCAGATTGTTATTGCATTGGCATGTTTATTTATTGGTATTTTATGTGCTCTTAAACATACTAAATATTTATCGTTTGTTAGTGAAGATGAACAAACTGAAAAAAGTGCATCATTATGATGCCTTTTTTTATAATGGCTCTAGATATATTTTTAATATTATGCTATAATTGATTTAGTGAGGAAGATTATGAAAAAAATTTGTTTTTTACTTTTATTATTTTTTGTTTTTTTAACTGGGTGTTTAAATAAAGAAGAAGTCTTAACATTTAAACTAGGAATAGATATGATTGATGAACATATGGAACTTTTTCAAGATAAAAAGGTTGGACTAATTACTAATCCAACAGGAATAAATGAAAACTATGAATCATCAATTGATGTTTTATATAGTAAAGTGAAATTAGTTGCATTATTTGCACCAGAACATGGAATTAGAGGTAATAGCCAAGCTGGTGGAACTATTGGCGAAGAAATTGATGTAAAAACGGGATTAAAAGTTTATAGTCTTTATGGACAAACTAAAGCTCCAACTGCTGAAATGTTAGAAAACATTGATGTTTTAACAATAGATATTCAAGATGTTGGAGCAAGGTTTTATACATATATTTATACAATGGCCTATGCTATGGAGTCATGTAAAAAATATAATAAAACATTTGTGGTATTTGATAGGCCAAACCCTGTCTCAGGAAATGTCATTTCTGGAAATTTATTAGATAAAGCCTATAGTTCGTTTGTTGGGATGTATCCAATTATTACAAGACATGGAATGACAATTGGTGAACTTGCTAAAATGTTTAATGATGAGTTTGGAATTGGCTGTGACTTAAAAATAATTAAAATGCAAGGCTATGATCGCACAAAGTATTATGATGAACTAAATATTCCATTTGTTGCTCCATCTCCCAATATGCCAACTATAGATACAGAAATCGTGTATTCAGGAACATGTCATTTTGAAGGCACAAATTTAAGCCAAGGTAGGGGAACAACAAAACCTTTTGAGTATATTGGCGCTCCATTTATTGATCCATTTAAGTGGAGTGATAAACTAAATGAACTAAATTTACCAGGAGTGCATTTTAGACCTATTTATTTTACTCCAACCGCAAATACTTATCAAAATAAAGTGTGTGGAGGTGTTCAAGTTCATGTGACTAATAGAAATTTATTTGATAGCGTTAAAGTTGGATATGCAATGCTTTACACAGTAAAAGAACTTTTTCCAAATGATGTTAGTTTTACAACGTATTTAAAAACATTATCTGGAGTTGACTATGTTTATAGTCAAAATTATTCTTTAAATGAATTATTTGAAATATTAGATAATGATAAAACTGAATTTTTAAAGATCAGAGAAAAATATTTGTTATATTAAATAAAAATATTAATGAGGAATGTATATGAAAGAGTATTTAGATAAGGTTAACGAATTATTAAATAAAATTGAAATAGAAGAACAAATAAATATAGTTAAAGCTAGTCAAGTAATTTATGAAGCCATGAAAAAAGAAGATGTTGTTCATGTTTTTGCAACAGGGCATTCTCATATGTTTGCGGAAGAACTATTTTATAGAGCAGGAGGGCTTGTACAAGTTAATCCTATTTTAGAACCTTTTTTAATGCAACATGAAGGCGCAGTTAGAAGTACTAAAATGGAAAGATTAAGTGGATTAGCACTTAGTATTTATAATAGCATTAATAAGAAAGAATTTGAACCATTTATTGTTGTATCAAATTCAGGAATTAATAGTGTTCCTATTGAGATGGCGCAACTTGCAAAAAAAGATAAGCGTGTAGTTATTGGTATAACTAGTGTTGAGTCTTCAAAAAAATTAAAATCGAGAACATTAGACAATAAACATTTATATGAAGTTTGTGATATTGTTATTGATAATCATACACCTGATGGTGATGGTGCTTTAGATTCAAAATATGGAAAAATTGGCGCTCTTTCAACAATCTTGAATACATATATTGCTCAATCAATTGTTTTAAATGTTATTAAATTATATGAAAATGATGGTTTAGTTCCACCAATTTATCAAAGTGCAAACACCAATGGAGGTGATGAGCACAATAAATTACTATATGATAAATTTAAAAATAGAATTAGATCATTATATTAAAAATGAAAATGTTTTTTAATTGCTTTTTAAGATTTATGTGATATAATATGTTAGAATTCTAACAATAATAGAGGCAATTATGAAAGAAAAAATAGGTTTAAAAATAAGGACCTTATCTCATATGATTCGTCGAGGTATAGATGATAAAATTAATTCTTCGGGACTATCAGAGATAACAGGAGTCCAAGGTTTTGTAATCGGATATCTCTATTCAAATAGGAATAGGGATATTTTTCAACGAGACTTAGAGAAGCAATTTAATTTAAGACGTTCATCTATTACATCTGTTTTAAATAATTTAGAAAAAAAAGCATATATTAGAAGGGAAGAAGTAAATAATGATAAGCGACTTAAAAAAGTTGTATTAACTGCTAAAGGAATGGAACATCAAGATAAAATTGATAAAATAATCCAGGATTATGAAAAAAGTCTTTATCAAAAGTTTACTGATTGTGAGATAACAGAATTGTTTAAGCTACTAAATAAATTAGAAATAAATATAAAGAAAGGACAAGACTATGAAGAAAAATAAGAAACCCAATCATGTCTTAAAAGCCATTAAAGGAACCCAAAAGTATACTTTATTAACTCCTGTTATGATGATTGGAGAAGTTGTTATGGAATGTTTAATTCCTTTAATTATGGCTTATTTAGTAGATTTTTTGAATATTTCCACAATCTATCAAAAAGGTCAAACAGCTCATGAACTTATTGCAATGATTCCAAATATTAGTGAAAAACGTATTGAATTATTTGTAAACTGTATGGATAAGGGGTTAAGTGTATTTGCATTAATATCAATTGTTGGGGGGCTAATTGTAATATCTGCTTTTATTTCCTTAATCTTTGGAGTAATGGGGGCAAGATTGGCATCTATTGCTGGCGGATTGTTTGCACGAAATTTGAGAAGAGATATTTATGGAAATATTCAAACATTGTCTTTTGAAAATTTAGATAAATATCAAACATCCTCATTAATTACTCGTTTGACTACAGATGTAACAAATGTTCAAGAAGCATTTGTTTCCATTATTAGAATGTTTGTTAGATCACCAATTATGTTTATAATTTCATTTATAATGTGTGCGCAAATTAAGTTGGAACTAACTCCAATATTTATTATTGTTGTTCCATTAATTATTGTGTTGATTTTGTTTGTAGCAACGCGAGCTCACCCTTATTTTGAAAAATTATTTACAACTTACGATAAAATGAATGAAAGGGTTCAAGAAAATTTAATAGGAATTAGAGTTGTAAAATCATTTGTAAGAGAAGATTTTGAAATCAAAAAGTTCAAAGAAACAAATAAAAAAATGAAAACATTAGGTGTTAAAGCAGAAAATGTATTATCATGGAATACTCCAATAATGTCAGGAATTATGTATTTAACAGTATTTGTTGTATGTTTTATTGGAGGCAAGTATTTTGTTGTTGGCGATGCATCAATGACATTAGGTAATTTACAAGCGTATATAACTTACATCATTCAAATTTTATCTAGTTTGATGATGGTTGGAATGATGTTTGTAATTGTTGTTATGTCAAGAGCTAGCTTGGAACGTATCAATGAAATTTTGGATGAAAAATCAAAACTTACTAATAGAGAAAATCCAATTTATGAAGTTAAAAATGGTGATGTTGAATTTGATCATGTCAATTTCTCATATTCGCATAATGAAAATAATTTAAATTTAGAGAATTGTTCATTTAAAATTAAATCAGGTGATGTAGTTGGTATTATTGGAGGTACAGGATCTAGTAAAACTACACTTGTTTCTTTAATACCAAGATTGTATGATACCACATCAGGAACTGTTAAAGTTGGCAATGTAGATGTAAAAGATTACGATATGGAAACATTAAGAGATAAAGTTGCAGTCGTGCTTCAAAAAAATGTTTTGTTCTCAGGATCAATTCGTGAAAACATGAAATGGGGAAAAGAAGATGCAACTGATGAAGAAATAATTGAAGCATTAAAAAATGCTCAAGCATATGAATTTGTTAAAGGATTACCTGGTGAATTAGATTATGACTTAGGTCAAGGTGGCGTAAATGTATCTGGTGGACAAAAGCAAAGACTATGTATTGCAAGAGCACTACTTAAAAGTCCTAAAGTGTTAATATTAGATGATTCAACTAGTGCAGTTGATACCAAAACAGATGCTTTAATTAGAGAATCATTTAGAAATAAAATACCTAATGTTACTAAATTTATTATCGCTCAAAGAATAAATTCAATTCAAGATTCTGATGTAATAATTGTTTTAAATGATGGTAAGATTGATGGTATTGGAAGTCATGATGAATTATTAAAAAATAATGAAATATATCGTGAAGTTTTTGAATCACAAACAAAAACAGGGGAAGGAGATGAATAACTATGCCACCACGTGGATTAAAAGGAAACAATAAACCAAAGAATTTTAAACAATCTTTTAAAAGAGTTCTTGGATATTATAAAAATCACTTGCCTAGAGTTATTCTATCTTTTGTTGGATTATTATTAACTACAGTGTTATCTTTAGTTGCAACATCAAGATTTATGCAACAAGTGTTAGATGCTTTGGATTATGTAACTAATCCAAGTATTAATAAGGGATTTGAAGGTTTAGTTGGTAAAGATTTAGTTATGGCTAAATGGAATAGTCCTGAAGGTGCTAAGGCTTTTACGATTGCTTGTATATTAATGCTTAGTTGTTTTTTACTTAGTGCATTATTTAACTTTATGTATGAGAGATTAATGGTAAAAGTTACAAGAAGTATTCTTGAAGATTTTAGAAATTCATTATTTGAATCAATGGAGAAACTTCCAATTCGTTACTTTGATACACATACACATGGTGAATTAATGTCCAGATATACTAATGATATTGATGCAACAAGACAAATGATTTCTCAAGCTATCCCACAAACTGTATCAAGCGTTATAACAGTTGTGGCTACATTCATTATTATGTGTTTAAAATCAATTGAGTTAACAATTGTAACAATTTTGAGTTTAGTAGTTGTTTTATTAGTTACAAAATCTGTGATTAAAAAATCTGGAAAATTCTTTATGAAGCAACAAAAAGAAATTGGAACAATGAATGGATTTATTGAAGAGATGATTGAGGGACAAAAAGTAATAAAAGTATTTAATCATGAAAAGAAAGCAGTTGAAGAGTTTAATGAAATAAACGAAAATGTTTGTTCTGCTTATATTAATGCAAATAAATATGCATTTGCTTTTGGACCTATTTCTAATAATTTAAATCACATACAATATGCTTTAACAGCTTTAGTTGGTGGATTACTAATGATTACAGGATTTAGAATTTTCCCTGTACAAGGTGTAATGACAGCACCAATTATTATTGTTTTCCTGACTTTAACAAAATCATTTGGTAGACCAATTTCTATGGTTTCCCAACAAATCAATAGTGTAATAGTTGCACTAGCTGGTGCTGAAAGAGTATTTGAAGTAATGGATACTGAACCAGAAGCAGATAATGGATATGTTACATTAACTTATGGAGAATATGATAAAAATGGAAATATTGTTGAAGTAGATCATAAAACTGATTTATTCTTATGGAAACACCCTCATGGTGATGGTACAACAACTTTACAGAAACTTGAAGGTAATGTTGTATTTGATGATGTTGATTTTGGATATACACCAGATAAAATGGTTTTACATAATGTTTCCTTATACGCAAAACCTGGTCAAAAGATTGCTTTTGTTGGATCAACAGGAGCTGGAAAAACCACAATCACAAACTTGATTAATCGTTTCTATGATATTCAAGATGGAAAAATTAGAATTGATGGCATTAATATTAATAAAATTAAAAAATCAGATTTAAGAAAATCACAATCTATTGTTTTACAAGATACTCATTTATTCAGTGATACCGTAATGGAAAATATTAGATATGGTAGATTGGATGCAACTGATGAAGAATGTATAGCAGCTGCAAAACTTGCAAATGCGGATTACTTTATTTCACACTTGCCAAATGGTTACCAAACAGAACTAGTTAGTGATGGTAGTAATTTAAGTCAAGGTCAAAGACAATTGCTTGCAATTGCTAGAGCAGCAGTAGCTGATCCTGCAGTCTTAATATTAGATGAAGCTACATCTTCAATTGACACACGTACTGAAAAATTGATAGAAGAAGGAATGGATCAATTAATGAAAGGAAGAACAACATTTGTAATTGCCCATCGTTTATCAACTGTTCGTAATTCACAAGCTATTATGGTTCTTGAGCATGGTGTAATAATTGAACGTGGTGATCATAAGTCACTAATTGCACAAAAAGGCAAATATTATCAATTATATACAGGTGCATTTGAACTTGATTAGTTTATTAAGAGTTAGTTTAATACTAGCTCTTTTTTTATGAACAAAGTATTATTAACAATTTTTTCTTAAAAACGCTTGCAAAACTATCTCTATGTTATACTTTTCTTATTAGAAGAAGGAAAATATGAAGCGTTTATTAAAATGGTTATTTTCAACAAAATCAAAAAGCAAAAAATATAAATATGAATTGTTATTAATTGCCTATTTGCTACTAACATCATTAATAGCAAGTATTATTTCTAATACAATAAATTTAAATAAAGTAGTAGATAGAATTCTTAGTATTATTATTTTAATGCAATGGTTATTATTCTTTTTTCCGTGTCTTTTCAGAATGATTGACATATCTGACTATAATGAAAAAATTAAAGTTATTAATGGGGAAAAGAAGTTTAAGTTTCAACCGGTATTATATAATATTTCTGAAATTGAGAAGTGGATAAAAAATTCGGTAGTCCCAGATACAATTTATGTAAAAAGTTTTAACGGAAAGAAGACAACAATTATTTCAGTTACTTACGAGACCAAAGGAAAAAAAGGCCCATTTATTAATAAACAAATATTAATTAATGATAAAGTGATAGAAAACGTACAAGACATTAAAGAAGAAATTTATCATACATGTAGGGTAAAAGATAATTGTATATTCATAATGGCTATTACTGAATATAATGATCCTAAATATTTTAGTAAAATAATAAATAATTAACACAAATTTGCAGGAGTGTAACTATCTAAATTGATGATTGCACTCTTTATTAATTGAGTTTTTAGTAAATTTATGATATTATATAAGTAGGAGAAAAAATATGAAAGTAATTAAAAAACAATCAAATAGTAAAATGTGTTTAATATGTGGACTTGAAAATGAATCTGGTGTAAAAGCACCATTTTATGAAATGGAAGATAAAACAGTTGTAACAATTTTTGAGTACAAAGAAATTCATCAAAGTTATCCAGGGAGAGTTCATGGTGGAATGATTTCATGTTTATTGGATGAACTAGTTGGTAGAGCTATATGGATAGAAGAACCACACGTTTGGGGTGTAACAATGACACTTAATGTTAAGTTTAGAAAACCTGTTCCATACAACACTAAATTAAAGGGAGTAGGAAGAATAATTAATAGTAAACCTCGTCATTTTGAAGGAACTGGAGAAATATATGATATGGATGGTAATTTACTTGCGAGTGCAGAAGCTTGTTATATGAAACTCCCTTTATCAAAGATTGCATCTAGTAATCATGAAGATGTTAATGTTTATCAAGAAGATAATGTTACAGAAATAGAGTAAAGTATGATTGAAAATATAATTAATAAACAAAGGGCATATTTTAATAGTGGTGTAACATTAGATTATAATGTTCGAATTAATGCATTAAAACAATTAAAAAGTGAATTAATTAAAAATAAAGATTTTATAATAGAAGCATTTATTAAAGATTTTAATAAACAAGAATTTGATGTTATAGGTACAGAATTTGCTATGGTTTTAATGGAAATTGATTATATGTTAAAGCATTTAAAAAAACTAATGAAACCAGTGCGAAAAAAAACACATATTTTTAATTTTCCATCTAAAGGTTATATTTATAATGAACCATATGGCGTTTGTTTAATTATATCACCTTGGAATTATCCGTTACAATTATCGTTAGTTCCATTAGTTGGAGCTATTGCTAGTGGTAATACTGTTATTTTAAAACCTTCTAATTATAGTGAAAATGTATCAAATGCAATTTACAACTTATTGAAAGTATTTGATAAACAATATATTTATGTATGTTTAGGTGATAGAACTGTTAATGCTAATTTGTTAGACCAAAGATTTGATTTTATATTTTTTACTGGGGGATTTAAAGTTGGTAAAATCGTTATGGAGAAAGCTAGTAAATATTTAACTCCCGTTTGTTTGGAGCTAGGTGGTAAGTCACCATGTATAGTTACAAAGAGTTGCGATATACCTTTATCCGCAAAGCGAATTGTGTGGGGTAAATATTTAAATGCCGGTCAAACATGTGTAGCACCTGATTATTTATTAGTTGATAAGAGTATAAAGAAAGAGTTAATTGATTGTTTAATAGATGAAGTTAAAAAACAAAATTATATAAATGAAGAATTAAGAAGTGATTTTTGTTATATAATTAATGAAAAGCATGTTGAAAGACTTAAAGGTTTAATAGATCATAAAAATGTAATATTTGGAGGAAATTTTAATGGTAGATTACTTGAACCAACTATTATGGATAATGTCGCTTACAATGATTTGATAATGCAAGAAGAAATATTTGGACCAATTTTGCCAATTATAGAATTTGATAATATTGATGATGTTATAAATGATTTAAAACAAAAAGAAAAATCTTTAGCGTTATATTTGTTTTCAAATGATAAAAAGGAAGTTAAAAAGGTATTAAAAAATATTAGTTTTGGTGGAGGATGTATAAATGAAACTATTATGCACTTGACAAACGATAATTTACCATTTGGTGGAGTTGGTCAAAGTGGAATGGGAAATTATCATGGCAAAGCATCATTTCAAATATTTAGTCATCAAAAAAGCATTTTGTGTAAGCATAAGATGGAAATTAATATTAAGTATCCACCATACACTAATAAAAAACTAAAATTATTAAAAAAATTTTCAAAAATAGAGGATGAATAATATGGATATATATTTATTAATAGTTATTATTATGAGTGTTATTACTTTCTTATTATATATGATTGATAAGAATAGAGCCAAAAAGAATAAATGGAGAATTAAAGAGGCAACTTTACTTTTATCATCATTTCTTTGCGGGGCAATTGGTGGTATATGTGGAATGTATTTATTTAGACATAAAACGAAACATTGGTATTTTGTTTTTGTTAATTTTGGATCTTTAATTATGCAAATTATTATTGGCATAATTATTTATAAAAAAATTGGATTTATTTATTTTTAAAAGAAGCAAATCATTTGCGTGTTTTTTTAAAATATGATAAAATAAAGATAACTTAAAGGAGGATTCTATGGAACAAAGATTTTTAAAATGTAAACATTGTGGAAACATAGTGGCTGTTGTGAAAGATAATAAAGGCGTTATTACTTGTTGTGGTGAACCTATGCAAGAATTAATTCCAGGTGTTGTTGAAGCATCTAAGGAAAAACATATTCCTGTATATCACGTAGAAGGAAATGTTGTGAGTGTTGAAGTAGGTAGTGTTACTCACCCAATGCAAGAAGAACATTATATTGAATGGATTTCTATTCATACAAAGCAAGGCAATCAAAGAAAGTGCTTGAAACCAAATGATAAACCAGAAGCTAAGTTTGCTTTATCAGATGGTGATGAAGTTTTAAGTGTTTATGCATATTGTAATTTGCATGGCTTATGGAAAGCATAATAACAAAACTAGTGAATAAATAGATATACTCTATAGAGTGTATCTATTTTTTTAAATTTATTTTTAAATTCATTTTATGACAATATTAGCAATTTCATTATGATATATTTAATGCATATTTAGGAGGTATAGAAATGTTAAATACAGAAATATTTATTAAAAGAAATATTTTGTATATTAGATTTGATGGTGAATTAGATCAAAAAAACGTTGAAAATTTAAGATACAAAATGATTGAATTAATAGATAAATATAATATTAAACATTTAGTATTTAATTTTAAAAAACTAACATTTATGGACAGTAGTGGTATTGGTTTTATTATTGGAAGATATAATACAATTAAAAAAATTAATGGTACTATTGTATTATGCAATTTAAATGAACAAATAAAAAGATTAGTGATGTTATCAGGTCTTGCTAGAATTTGTGAAATGAAAAAAGATGAAGAAGATGCAAATTATTACTTGGGGGTAGCTTAATGAAGAATAATGTTAAAATAAAAATGAGTGCAAATAAAAACAATATAACTTTTGCAAGAGGTGCAATTGCAAGTTTTCTTGTCAATTGTGATTTAACAATAAATTATTTGAATGAAATAAAAACTATTGTAAGTGAGGCAGTCACAAATGCTATTGTTCATGGATATTTAAATGATGAAAATAAAATTGTAAATTTAGAATTTGATTTGGATGAAGAGTTATTGACAATAGTAGTTGAAGACTTTGGAGTTGGAATAGAAGATGTTGAAAAAGCTAAAGAGCCTCTCTTTTCCACAAAACTACAAGAAGAAAGAGCAGGTTTAGGTTTTACTATAATGGAAGTATTTTCAGATGAAATGATTGTTGAATCAAAACTAGGTGAAGGAACAAAAGTAGTTTGTAAAAAAAGAATAATAGAAGATCAAAATGAAAATGAACAATTCATATAATGAGTTATTTGATAATAATATTGGGTTGGTTTATAATATTGCAAATAAAATGAATTACGGATATATAGATAAAGATGATTTAATACAAGCAGGACTTAGTGGTTTATATGAAGCATCATTAAAATATGATAATAAAATCAATAATAATTTTGCTAGTTTTGCTTCAATCTTCATAATTAGCGCAATAAAAAAAGAAATGAGAGAAAATAATTTAATAGTATTATCAAAAGAAATAATAAAAATAAAAAAAGAAATAAAAAAGTATGAAAACAAAACAATAAAGGAAATTGCGGAAAAACTAGAAGTTAGAGAAGATAATGTTCTTTTAGCTTTAAATTATAATAAAAGCATTGAATCATTAAATAAAGAAGATGAAGGAAAAGAATTAGTAGATTTAATTCCTGATACGTCTAGCCATAATGATTTATTGAAATACGCTGTTAAAAAATTAGAAAGTAATTTGCAAGAAATTATTATATTAAAATATTATAAAGCTTACTCACAAAAACATATTGCTAAAATATTAAAATGTTCACAAGCTAAAGTATCAAGGCTTGAAAGTATAGCTTTAAAAACAATTAAAAAAATGATTAGTTAATTAAATTATTAAAGGAATAAACTTTTCAAAAAGTTTATTCCTTTTTTTGTATATTTATTAAAAGAGTTCAAATAATAAAGTAAGTGGTGATTAATATGAAAAATAAAAATGAAATAATTAATAATTTAATTAAAGAATCTACACCCAAACGTAACGTTACAAGAAATATGATTAGAGCGTTTTTTGTTGGGGGATTTATATGTTTAGTTGCGCAATTTATAAAAGGATTATTAATATTAAAATTTGATGAAAAAACTGCTCAATGTCTTTCAACAATCTCAATGATCATTTTAGGTTCATTTCTTACTGGTATTGGTTGGTATGATAAAATTGGTCAATTTGCAGGGGCAGGTACAATTATTCCCATAACTGGATTTGCCAATTCAATGACTAGCAGTGCTATGGAGTCTAAAAGTGAGGGAATAGTTTTAGGGATTATTAATAACATGTTTAAACTTGCGGGTAGCGTAATAATTATTGGGGTCATTTCAGCTTTTATTGTAGCTAGCATTTATTTTGTTTTGGGTATGTAATATGAAAATAGGAAAATCAAGCATTATATTTGAAAATGTTTATTTAAAAAGTAGCGCAGTTGTAGTGGGACCAAAAGAAAAGAAAGGGC
Organism: uncultured Bacilli bacterium; assembly: GCA_934096585.1. Taxonomy (GTDB): domain Bacteria; phylum Bacillota_I; class Bacilli_A; order ML615J-28; family CAG-698; genus CAKOMG01. Next base: position 73,196 of record CAKOMG010000001.1, on the reverse strand, counting down.
CTTTAGAAAAATATTTTGATTATTGCTTTGATAAGTTAAATTGCAATGAAAAAAGTTGGGAAAAAGCAGAGATAAAAATGTATAACACAGCTGCATCAATTGCATTAAAGAAAAGTAGAATCAATGAAAAAGATATTGAATTAGTTGTCAGTGGAGATTTAAATAATCAAATAATTATAGGAAGTTATGCAATGCGCTACTATGATACTCCGTATCTTGGTATTTTTAGTGCATGTGCTTCTAGTGTAGAAGGATTGATAATGGCATCATTATTAATTGATAGATGTGGATATCATAACATTATGGTCAATGTTAGTAGTCATAATGCAATGGCTGAGAAACAATTTAGATATCCTAATGAATATGGGTGTCAAAAACCAAAGTATATAACTTCAACAGTTACATCATCAACATCCGTCATTTTATCAAGTGATTTTAGTGATATAAAAATCACAAGAGGAACAATTGGAACAGTAGTTGATTATGATTTAAAAGATCCCCAAGATCTAGGACGTGCTATGGCTCCATCATGCTATTATACTTTAAAGCAACATTTAGAAGATTTTGAAATTGATATAACGGAGTATGATCTCATTTTAAGTGGTGATTTATCTACATTCGGTAAAGAATTATTTTTGAATATCTGCTATTCACAAGAAATATATTTTCATGATAATTATGAGGATGCGGGGACAATGATTTATGATTTGAAAAGTCAAAATGTATATAGTGGTGGGTCGGGTTGTGGATGTTTACCAGCTGTTGCTTTTAGTTTTATATTAAATCAAATGAGAAACAAAGTATATAAAAAAGTCCTATTATTAGCAACGGGGGCACTTCATAATCCATCAATATTATGTCAAAAGGAAAGTATTCCTGGAATAACACATGCAATTGCATTGGAGGTTGTTTAATGATTTATTTATATGCTTTTTTGTTTGGAGGCTTAATTTGCGCATTAGGTCAGTTATTAATGGATAAATTTAAATTATTACCTATATACGTTACCTGTTTATTTGTTTTAATCGGCTCTATTCTTGGTGGACTTGGGATATATCAAGTGTTCGTGAGAATATTTGGAGCAGGTGCATATTTGCCAATTTCATCATTTGGGGCTTCATTAACAGATTCCGCAATTATTAAGGCTAAAGAAGTTGGTTACATAGGCATAATTAGTGGTTTGTTTGACTTGACTTCTGCAGGTATTGTTGTAGCAATAGTGTGTAGTTTTATTATTGCTCTTATATTTAAACCAAAAGGATAAGGAGGTGAAACGAATGCCAAAACTAAATTGTAGTGCTTGTAAGTGCGTATATAACTGTGAAAACTTATGTACAAAAAGTGTTATTCATGTAAATGATGATATTAGTGCAAAAAAATGTGTAACTTTTCACAAGAAAAAACATGATTATGAAAATAACTTTAATACAGAGTTTGCTAGTTTTGATGGCTTAAATCAATACATAAGTATTGAGTGTGATGCTAGAAATTGTGAATACAATTGTAATGGTATGTGTGCAAGTGAAAATGTGAAGATTAGTGGACCTAGATCTACTGAAACTAACGAAACTAAATGTCAAACTTTCACAATTTAAAGTATTCTAAAAAAGTATGAACAACACTAAAAAAGTGTTGTTATTTTTACTCAATTGTGATATAATAAATAAAGATTTAGGTGTATTTATGAGCAAAATAAAATTTTTTGGATTAGGTGGTTTAGGAGAAAATGGAAAAAATATGTTTGTTTGTGAAGTGGATGAACGTATTTTTGTATTAGATGCAGGACTTAAATATCCTAGTGTTGATTTATACGGAATTGATACCATTTTACCTGACTTTCAATATTTAAGAGAAAATAAAAACAGAATTCAAGGAGTTTTCTTAAGTCATGGACATGAGGATCATATTGGAGCTATACCAGAATTTTTAAAGGAATTTAATGTAAATGTCTTTGGAACGCATTTCACTATTTCTATCGTTGAAGATGCATTACAAGAAGCGGGACTTAATATTAAAAATTATCATTTATATCGAATAAATCAAGATAAAAAATTATCATTTGGAGATGTGACTGTTCAGTTTTATAATGTAAGTCATAGCATACCGGAATCAATTAATATTGCAATTTGTACAAAAGATGGTGCAATTGTTTTTGCTCCTGACTTTTGTTTAGATACTAACACAGATAAAAGATATCAAACAAGTTATGCGAAAATTAATGAAATTGCGAAAAATGGTGTTTTAGCATTAGCCCCAGAAAGCTTGGGTACATCCAATATTAATAGAGCTCCTAATAACATTGCGTTTGATCATGAGATGATTGATGCACTACAAAAAAATCAAAGATTAATCGTTTCAGTTTATTCAACGGATTTAGATAGAATTCAAAGGATCATTAATTTAAGTGTTGAACATAATAGAAGAGTAGCTATTCTAGGAATTAAAACTCAAAAAATTGTAAATATTGCCATCAATTGTGGATATTTAAAAGTTCCAGAAAATAAATTAGTAAATTTAAAATTTATTGATGATACTCATCATAACGATGATAAAGATTTAGTTGTCATAGTTGCGGGTAATCGCCATGAACCTTTCTTTATGTTACTTAGAATGTGCAAACATTTAGATAGACTAATTCAAATTACTAATAAAGATTTAGTATATTTAGTTACTCCACCAATGAATGGAACAGAAAAAATTGCAAATAGCACTCTAGATTTACTTGCTAGATCTGGTGCAACTGTTGTCAATTTAAAAAAGAATATCTTAAAAAGTTCACATGCAGATAGTGAAGATTTGAAGATGCTTTATAGTATGCTTAATCCGAAATATATTATACCAATAGTAGGTGAATTCCGACACCAGTATCAACAAAAACAAATTATTTTAGATGCTGGCTATAGTGAAGAAAGAACTATTATGTTAGACAATGGCGATGTTGCTTACTTCGAAAATGGTTCTTATAAAGGAAAAATTGAAAAAGTATCTGTAGGTGATGTATTAGTTGATGGTAGTATAGTTGGTGATATTAATGAAGTTGTCATGAAAGATAGAGAACTTCTTGCACAAGAGGGTGTTGTCATTGTGGCAATTGTCATTGAATCAAATACTAGAACTATTATTTCTGGACCAGAGATAGTTTTTAAAGGCTTTTCTATTCATGATTCTGATACAGAATTGATGGAAGAATTGAAAGATATGATTGCGGAAAATGTTTATTCTTTTATGTATAAAAAATATATTAACTGGGATAAAGCTCAAGATAATTTACGTGAAAAGATAATAAACTTTATTAAAAAGCAAATGAATAAAAATCCAATTGTCATGGTTACAATTAACGATATTAATATAAAACAATAATGAAAGATGTTAACAATAATCTTATTCAAAGAGAGAAGTAGTTTGGTGGAATACTTTAATAAGATTTTGTATAATGCTCCTTTCTAGTTAGGATTAATAATCCTCGTACATTGGCGTTAACAATAAATTGAGGTGGCTAATTAGCAATTAGGATGGTACCGCGAATTAAAAAATCGTTCCTATATAATACTTTTTTTGTGTTATATAGGTTTTTTTATTAATTATATACAAGGGAGAACAATAATGAAAAATTTAAAAGGATATGAAATAAGACAATTATGGTTAGATTTTTGGAAATCAAAAGGACATGATGTAGTACCAAGTGCATCATTAATTCCCCATAACGATCCTACTTTATTATGGATTAATGCGGGAGTAGCACCACTTAAAAAATATTTTGATGGTCGTGAAATTCCTCAAAATCGTCGTCTAACAAATGCACAAAAATCAATAAGGACAAATGATATCGAAAATGTTGGTAAAACAGCAAGACATCATACTTTCTTTGAAATGCTTGGAAACTTTTCAATTGGAGATTATTTTAGAAATGAAGTATTACCATGGGCATACGAGCTATTGACAAGTAAAGAATGGTTTGATTTAGATATTAATAAATTATATATAACATATTATCCAGATGATTTAGATACATACGAATTATGGCAAAAATGTGGAGTACCACAAGATCATTTAATTCCAGTTGCGGATAACTTTTGGGAAATTGGTGAAGGACCATGTGGCCCTGATACTGAAATATTCTTTGATCGTGGAGAAAAATATGATCCTGAACATTTAGGACCAAAAATGATTAAGGATGATATTGAAAATGATCGTTATATAGAAATTTGGAACATCGTATTTAGTCAATTTAATTCAAAAATTGGTGTACCAAGAAGCGAATATAAAGAATTACCAAGTAAAAATATTGATACAGGTTGTGGACTTGAAAGAGTAGCATGTGTAATGCAAGAAGTAGAAACGAATTATGATACTGATTTATTTATGGGAATAATTCATAAAACAGAAGAATTAACCGGAAAAGAATATCATGGTGAAATGGCTTTTAAAGTAATCGCTGACCATGTAAGAAGTACAGTATTTGCATTATCTGATGGAGCAACATTTTCTAACGAAGGAAGAGGATATGTTCTTCGTAGAATATTAAGACGTGCTGTTCGTTATGCTAAAAAATTAGGAATGAATCAACCTTTATTATATCAACTTGTTCCCGCATGTATTGATACTATGAAAGTTTTTTATCCTTACTTATTAGAAAAAGAAGAAATTGTTACAAAACAAATTAAACAAGAAGAAGAAAAATTTTTAAGCACTCTTGAAAGTGGTGAAAAAAGATTATTAGATGTTATTAAAAATAATAAATCAAGTGATAAAACAATTAATAAAGAAACAGCTTTCTTATTATATGATACATTTGGCTTTCCACTTGAGCTTACATTAGAAGTTGCTTCTGAATATGGTTATACAGTTGATACTTTAGGCTTTAAAGAAGAACTTGAAAAACAAAAAGAACGTGCTAGAAAAGCTCGTAGTACAGATCAATCAATGAATGTTCAAAATGAAGAAATGATGAAATTTACTTTAGATAGTGAATTTTTAGGATATGAAAAATTAATTACAAATAGTAAAGTTATAGCTATTTTCAAAGATGGTAAAAAAGTTGATTCAGGAACCGGTAAATTACTTGTTGTTTTTGATAAAACTCCATTTTATGCTATGATGGGTGGTCAAGTTGGCGATCAAGGACAAATTCTTTTGAATGGTGAAAGTTTTGATGTTGATGACACAATTAAAATGCCTAATGGCCAACATGCTAGTGTTGTTGAAATGGAAGAAGAAACATTAAAAGTAAATGATGAAGTAAAATGTGTTGTTGATGAAGTATTTAGAAAAGATGTAGAAAAAAATCATTCAGCAACTCACCTTTTAAACGAAGCATTAAGAAAAGTATTGGGAACTCATGTTATTCAACAAGGTTCATATGTTGGATGTGACATTTTAAGATTTGATTTTAATAATTTTTCTTCATTAACAAACGAAGAAATTTTGAAAGTTGAAAGTATCGTTAACGAACAAATTTCTAAAGCACAAGATGTTATCACAAAAGAAATGGAATTAAATGAAGCAAAAAAATTAGGAGTACAAGCTGTATTTGGCGAAAAGTATGGTAAAATTGTTCGTGTTGTCGATATGGATTTCAGTAAAGAACTATGTGGAGGAACACATGTTAAGAATACCACAGAAATAAGTCGGTTTGCTATTTTAAATATTGAAAGTAAAGGATCAGGAATCTTTAGAATTACAGCTTCAACTGGAAATAATATTGATGAAGCTTTGAAAAATACTTTAAGTTCTGTAATAAATGAAAAACAATTATTAGAAGAAAAACTTAATACTTTAATGCTATCAGCACAAAAAATGAATTTAAACACTCATATTAATCCAGTCGTTTTTCCTGAACTTTTACCAACATATCAAACAATTATTGCTTATCGTGAAAAAATAGAAGCCTTAAAGGAACAAGTAAAAAACCTTGATAAAGAAGTAAGCAAGAAAGAAAAAGAATTTAATTCAGTAGATATGGATGAATTTTTAGAAAAAGTCTTGGAAATAAAAGGAATTAATGTTATAATAAGTAAGTGTGAATCTTTAGATAGCAATCAAGGTAAAGATTTAGCTGATAGACTTTGTGACAAACTAGGAAAAGCAATTGTTGTACTAGCACTTGTAAGTGATAAAGTAATTTTTATTGTTAAAAGTAAAGTTAAAGAAGTTAATGCTGGTCAAATTGCCAAAATGGCAGCAATTCATACAAATGGTAATGGTGGTGGAAGACCTGATTTTGCTCAAGCTGGAGGAAAAGATATTACTAAAGTAGATGAAGCACTAGAATTAGTTAAGGATGAAATTGGTAAATTATTATGAGAATTTTAGGTTTAGATTTAGGAAGTAAAACAGTAGGTATGGCTGTTAGTGATTATTTGGGTATAATTGCTAATCCCATTGGCACTTTGAGAATTGAAGAGAATAATCTTGAACAAGCTCTTGAACTTGTAAAAGAAGAAGTAAAAAAACAAGGAGCGGAAAAAATTGTATTAGGTTTACCAAAAAACATGAATGGTTCAATTGGTTTTCAAGCTGAATATTGTTTAAAGTTTAAAGAAATGCTTGAAAATGAAATAAAATTACCAGTCATTATGATTGATGAACGTATGACTTCCACAATGGCTAACAATATAATGTTAAAAGCAGATATGAGTAGAAATAAACGTAAGCAAAACGTTGATAAATTGGCAGCTACTATTATCTTACAATCTTATTTAGATTCAATGCCAAAATAATTTAAGGAGAAAAGAAAATGGAAAAAGAAAACAAATTAACTTATGTTGATGAAAATGGAAATGAAGTTTTATGTGAAGTATTATTCACATTTAATTCTGAAGAGTTTGGAAAGAATTATGTATTATTTTATCCAGTTGGATCAGAAGATGAAGATGGAAGCATTAATGTAATGGCAGCTGCATACGTTGAAGGTCCTGATGGTGATGTAGGCGAATTATCAACAGTTGAAACTGATGAAGAATGGGATTTAATCGAAGAAATGTTAGAATCATTTGCGGAAGATCATGATGATTGTGACTGCTGCGAATGTGATGATGAATGTGAAGAAGAACATGAAGAATCATGTTGCTGTCATCAACATAAAGATCATAAATAAAAAAATAAGGACAATGATATAATTCATTGTCCTTATTATTTTAGTCTCTAATTGATATGATATTAGCTAAGTCATTAAATAATTGTCCATTGCCTTCATTTTCTTCATATAAATAATCATGATATTTAGGCTTTGCAAAAGGTATTTGCATTAACATTTCACTGTCTAGTTTTTTAGCCATTTCAAAACCACCACCCTCACCAAATAACATTAGTTTTTGATTTGTTGAAGAATTATAGTAATAAGACATATTTTCAACTACACCAATAATTTTATGTTTCATATCTATAGTTGCAAGCCCAGCCTTTGTAGCTATGAAAGATGCAGTTTTATCGGGAGTTGTAACAAGTAAAACTTCAGCATCAGGAATAATTTTATTTAAATCTAATAAAACATCACCAGTTCCTGTTGCCGCGTCAACAATTATATAATCTAATTCTTTATTCCAAGCAACTTGATAGAAGAAATTATTAATCATATTTGTTAATACTGAACCACGCCATACAATTGGCCTGCCTTCATCCGCAAAAAATTCAGTTGAAATAGCTTCAATACCAAATGATTGATAAGGAATTATTTTGTTTCTACTATTTACTTGTGGTGAAGTACAAGGAATCTCTAAATACTTTGGAACACTTGATTCATAAATATCGGCATCAATTACTCCAACTTTTTTTCCTAGGCGAGTTAAGGCATAAGCTAAGTTTACAGAAACAAATGTTTTTCCTACGCCGCCTTTTCCTGAAGCAACAATAATAAATTTAGTGCTTTTGTTAAAAGTGTTTTGAAAGTTTCTTGCTTCTTGAAATTGTATTTTAATACCACTGAATCCTAAATCCAATTTAATTGCTTTTGCAAGTTCTCTTTTTAAATGGTGTTCAGCATCTCCACCCATCATACCAATTTCAATTATTAAAACGACAACATTTCTTTCACTATCTATTCCAATGTGTTTAATAGCATTTAAATTTTTTAATGTGTCATGTCTTGATTCGTCAGTTAAGTTTTCTATTTTTTTTCTAATATCTAAAGTATTCAATATTATCAGTCCTTTCGATAAGGAATATTAAATTCCTCTTTATATATTTCATAATTGTTACATATTATACCATATAATTTAGTAGATGTTAATTCTATTTTGATAATTTCTTCATTTTTGTTTTTAAAAGATGTTATTATTTTTTCTTTAATTTCTTTTGGCAAATTGGAAATGTGTTTTTTTCCACGGCTATTCATTCCTAAAACTCTTAAGTAATAAGTGTATTCATAATCATAATTTTTTGGTATATCTAATAAAATATGAAGAATTAATCTTCTAATTTTATTTTCTGGATACCTTTTTGTTTGTACATTTTTTATAAATTCTTCATAAGTATTTAGATGAATAAAACTTATTAATCTATTTTCTATTCCTTCATAAACTAATGAAATATTATTTAGATTATTACTTAGTAAACGATAGCGTAATAAGTAGAATAGATTGTTGTTTAAAATAGAAGGAGTATAAATATTATAATTATTTATGAAACTTGGTACATATTTATCTATGCTCTTGTTTTCATCAATTAGTTTTCTTAATGAACTAGCGCTACAAAAGCCATTATCATTGATATTTTCATCATAATAATCGTTATCAATGCGTTTGATAATATGTGGTTTTATATTTGTTCCTTTAATAGCACGTAAATATCCTATTGCTAAAGTATTATTAGGAAGGGGATATTGTTTTAAAATTTCTATATCTGTTGTGTCGCTTTGAATAGCTTTAAATGAACTTGTTGAAAAAGAAAAACCTTTATCTAAATATTCTTTCAATTTAATTTTATAACTATTAGAATCTAAAATATCAATAATTTGATAAAGAATATTTATGTCATCAGTTTCTGCTCCAAAGCATAGATCAGTTATCTGAAAGTCATGCAAAATACTGATACTATTTTTAGTGAAAAAATCACTACTATTTACACCACTAATAAAAGGGAGTTCAAGAACTAAATCTGAACATCCATTATCAATTAACATTTTAGTCTTGCTAAACTTATCAATTAACATTGGTTCACCACGCATTGTGAAATTACTTGAAATTACTGTGATTGTTACATCGGGATTAACTATTTTTTTTGCTTCATTAATAAAATACTCATGACCTAAATGAAATGGATTAAGTTCTAAAACAAGGCCTAAAATTTTTTTCATTATTCTATTCCCTTACTGATTTCACATGCCAATCTACAATTATTAAATACTAATTTAATATTGGATTCAAGACTTGTCCCATGAGTTAATTCACATATTTTGGCAAGTAAGAATGGAGTTGATTCTTTACCATGAATTCCTAAATCATTCATTTCTTTGATTGCTTCATCAATAACTTTGTCTATGACTTCATGTGGAACTTCAAATTCTTTTGGAATTGGGTTGGTAATTAATATACCTCCATTTAGTCCTACTGCTCTTTTAACATTAATAATTTTCGCAATTGTTAATGGGTCGTCAACTTTTATATCAACGTTATATTCAGAAGAAGAAGAGTAGAATGCAGGTAACTTTTCAGTTTTATAGCCTATTACTAATACTCCTTTAGTCTCTAAATATTCTAAAGTCTTTGGCAAATCAAGTATTGCTTTTGCTCCGGCACATACAACATTGACATTTGTTTTGCCTAATTCTTCTAAGTCACAAGAGATATCCATTGTAAGTTCAGCACCGCGATGAACGCCTCCAATTCCTCCAGTTGCAAATATTTTTATATTAGCAAGACTAGCAATATACATTGTTGCTGAAACTGTAGTTGCTCCATTTTTATTTAAAGCAAGAATATATGGAATATCACGACGTGAAACTTTAGTTACATTTCTTCCTTCGCGTCCTAAGTAATCAATTTCGTCATGTGATAATCCTACTTTTAATTTGCCATTTATAATGGCAATTGTTGCTGGGATACAACCATTATCTAAAATTATTTGTTCACATTGCAACGCCGTTTCAACGTTTTTTGGATAAGGCATACCATGACTAATAATAGTTGATTCCAATGCTACTATTGGTTTATTATTTTTTAATGCTTCTTTCACCTTTTCACTAATAACAAGATAATCATTTAAATTCATAATATAAATCCTTTCTTATATTATATATTATACCATATTTTTCGAAATTAATAAATTAAATTGAAAATTTAATTAATCTATGGTATAATACTAAATATAAGAGGTTTTTTTATGCAAGTTGAAATAATGAAATGGTTCCAAGGACTATTTGAAAATTTTACAGGTTTCTTTGATTTTTTATTTTCCTTTTTCACTTTTTTTGGAGAAGGAACAATTCTTTTTATTTTACTGCCCATAATATATTGGACAATAAATAAAGATCTTGGAAAAGTATTAGCTTTTTCAACTTTTACTTCAGTAGTATTAAATGAAACAATTAAAGAAATTGCAAAGGTTGAAAGGCCAATTTCTAATCCGAATATCAGGTTTGTGGAAGTAGATAATATTTTTGTAAATACAGTGAATTTAAAGAATAGTTATTCATTCCCTAGTGGACATTCACAAAACATAAGTGTTACTTGTTTTACACTAGCCTTAAATTATAATAAAAAGAAACTATGGATTTTATCAATTATTTTAGTATTACTTGTTATGGCTTCACGAATGTATTTAGGTGTACATTGGCCACTTGATGTAATTGTTGGTGCATTACTTGGATTTACTATAGCTACGATTATGTACTTAGTACATAAAAAAGTTAATCCTAACATTTATGATTATATTTATTTAGGAGTAGCTGTATTATCATTCTTATCACTAATTATTTATAGAGATGGTAATGCATTTAGAAATATTGGTTGCCTAATGGGATTTGCATCTGGTTCATTTCTTGAATCAAAATTGGTAAAATTTGATCCAAAAAATGGCCCTGTTTGGAAAAAAATCTTAAGAGTAGTAGTTGGTTTAATAGTTTTATTCGGATTAAAAACAGGATTAAAACCATTATTTGGATTAATAGGTAGTTATGCATTTTTAGATTTTATAAGATATTTCCTTATTATTTTTATAGCTATATTTGTATATCCATTAATATTTAAAAAATTAGATTTTTAGGAGAAAATATGAAAATAGGTATTTTTGATTCCGGAATAGGCGGACTAAATGTCCTAGATGGCTTTTTAAAAGCGGGAACAAAAGCAGAATATATTTATGTTGGAGATAATTTTTATGTTCCTTATGGAACAAAAACACAAGAAGAATTAGAAAAAATTATTACAAGAATACTAAATTTTTTTGAAAAACAAAGTGTTGATGCTATTTTTATAGCCTGTAATACCGCTTCATGTGCATCGAAAAACTTAAAAACTAACGTTCCAATATATAGAATTATAGAGCCAACATGCGTAAAAGCTCGTGAAATTAATAAAAGTAGTTCTAAACCAATTGCACTTTTAGCTACAAATTTTACAGTATCATCGCATGCATATGATGAATATTTAAATAATATAATCGGAGTTAAAGCGAGTGCATTCGTGCCATTGTGTGAACAAAATCTTATGGATACAGACTATGCTAAGAAAGTAATCGCAGATACTCTAAAAGATATTAAAGGAAAATGTGATACTATAATTTTGGGGTGTACTCATTTTAGGTTATTAAAAAAACAAATAATTGAATACTTAGGACCAGTGAAAATTGTTGATAGTTGTGCATCTTTTACAGATATTTTAAAAGATTTAATAGGAAAAAATCAATTAACTAAAGATGTAGAACCACACATTATTTTCACTAAAAAAGATAAAATAAACATTGATTGGTTTAATCATCCTTACAAGGGAATAGATTTTATAGATATAAAGTAGGTAGAATATGGAAAAAGAAAAAAAGGTAATAGGCGTAATTGATGCCGATAATAATAATATTTATGTTTTAAATACATTATATAACACTTTTAAAAATTGTGAAATTTTATATTATAATACTAATACAGTTGAAAAATATGAAGGATTAGATGAAGAAACTTTCGTTAGTGATGTTAAAAATTCTATTGATTTTTTAATTAATAATAAAGTAGATATTTTAGTAGTTGCTAGTGATACCATTATTGAATATTGTATGCCAGTAATTGAAGAAATAAAAATTCCTTATATTTTAATTACTGAAGAAACAATCAATTACATAAATGAAAAGTATGAATATAAAAACTTAGGCTTTTTAGCATGTACATCAGTTATTGAAGCTAATATGTATCAAAAGAATTTTAGATATAACCATTTATATAATATGACTAGTGATTCTTTGACGGAAACATTAAAAAATTATAAAGTTAAAACATCCGAAAGCTTCCAAGAAACAAAAATGGTTGTTGGACCTGTTTCCAAAAAGGGACTAGATATTATTATACCATCTTCAATTAATTATTTAATGTTAAAAACAGAAATATTTGAATTCTTAAAAGAAGTTGATTTGTTACCAATCGATGAAGTAATTGCGGAAAAAGTAAATACAATGCTTTATAACAATTTGCCACCTATTAAAGGCAAAACCAATGTCACAATTATTGAGACTATTGACAAAGATAAAAAAGAATTTGATAAATATTTACAATGTGATTATCGTGTTGTTAATATTTTAAATCCTAAAAGCAAATTGTTTAAATAGTTAATTCAGTTAAATGAATTAACTTTTTTTATTTTAAACTTTATATTTTAAAAAAGTTATGATATTATAATTAATAGTTAAAGTAAAAAGGTAATTAATTATGGATTTAATAGATAAATACAATAATACAATTATTAATAATCTAAAAGATTATTCTTATAATCAAAATCATAAAATTGGTAATCTTTCTGAAAAAACACTACATAAGTCATTAAAAGATTTATACGGTGAAAAAATTAATCAAGAAATTAAAATAGGAACTTATTATGTTGACATATTAAATGATAAAAAAATTATAGAAATTCAAACTAAACAATTTAATAGATTACGAGAAAAGTTAAAATATTTAATATCATTAAATGAATATGATATAAATATTATTTATCCAGTTTTTAATTCTAAAGTAATTTATTGGGTTAATAGTGAAACGGGAGAAATAAATGGAGGAAATAAATCACCAAAGAAATTTAAAGTTCCAGAAGTGTTTTATGAATTATATAAAATTAAATCATTGTTAAATAAAGTTAATATTACTTTATTACTTTTAGATATTGATGAATATCGCAATTTAAATGGTTATAACAAAACTAAAAAAAGAGGATCAAGTTGTAATGAAAGAATACCTAAAAAATTAGTTAAAATTATTGAATTAAAAACAAAAGAGGATTATAAATCTTTATTTCCTAAAGAACTTCCAAAAGAATTCACGAGTTCAATGCTAGCATCACTTACTTTTTCATCAATTCGTTATGCAAATTTAATGTTAAATGTACTAGTGTCACTAGAAGTAGTAGAAGTTGTAAAAAAAGAAGGAAGAAAGTATATATATACAATTAAATAAAAAAAACAACATAAAATTCAAACCATAATTAATTAAAAATGATTAAGCATTAAATTATAAAGTAAAATACAAAACAAGATTATAACGCAAATTTTGAGGTGCAATATGAATAAAATAATGGAACTTGTTAAAATAATAAAAGAATGCCAATCAATCGTCTTTTTTGGTGGGGCTGGTGTTTCCACGGAAAGTGGGATTCCTGATTTTCGAAGTGTAGATGGTTTATATAATCAAAAATATAAATATCCTCCAGAAGAAATATTAAGTCATACATTTTTTCTGAATAATCCCAAAGAATTTTATCGATTTTACAAAGATAAAATGATTGTAAAAGGAGTTAAGTGTAACTTTGCTCACATATTTTTAAAAAAACTAGAAGATATGGGAAAGTTAAAAGCAATAGTAACGCAAAATATTGATGGCTTACATAGTGAAGCGGGAAATAAGATAGTTTATGAACTTCATGGATCTATTAAAAGAAATCATTGCATGAAGTGTCATAGGTTTTATGATGAAGATTACATAATAAATTCAGTTGATATTCCTCACTGCTCATGTGGTGGCATTATCAAGCCAGATGTAGTTTTATATGAAGAACCATTAGATGAAAAAGTGATGATGAATTCAATTAATGCAATTGAAAATGCGGATTGTTTAATTGTTGGGGGAACAAGTTTACAAGTTTATCCAGCAGCTGGATTAGTTCGTTATTTTAATGGCAAATATTTAGTATTAATCAATAAGGATAGTACATCTTTAGATACTTATGCTAACCTCGTTATAAATGATAAAATTGGAAAAGTATTTATGGAAGCAGATAAATATTTAAAATGTGAAATTAAATAAAATATTATTTTAAAGTTCGTTTTAAGTTGAAGTTTTATAATTTTAATAGTGGAGGTTGAAATGTGCGTTTATTATTATAAGAGGACGGGAAAGCATTATCAAATGCTTTAGTGAATATTGGAAATAAAAAAATCCTAGAGAATATCTAGGATTTTTTTTACATTATTTTAGCTCCACAATGTGGACAAAAAGTAGAATCATTTTCAATATTTTTTCCACATGACGGACAAGTTTTTAGGAGTTCTTTTCCGCATTTTTTGCAGAACTTATTATTTTTATCATTTACTGTTCCACAACTACAAGTGATTGTATCATCATTTAAACTATTTTTAACTGCTGAAACAACATTGTGAACGGCTGGTTTTATTTCTTCACTTGCTTCATTGATAATTGGAACACTTTCATTTTTGTTATAACGCATTATTTCGCCTCTAAAAGCAAATGTTAGAATAGAAGCGCCTATACCAAGTGTTGGTAGACCAATAAAACATAAAAAGAATAATTGAGGCATTCTCTGACTATTTGCGGCTATAAAGAAATCAACAAATCCAGTTATAGCACAAATTCCTCCAACTATTACTAAAATGATTCCTATGATCTTAAGATTCTTTTTTGTTTTTTGATGATTATTCATTTTTTATACCTCCTATTAAAATACATCTACACGTTTAGTACACAGTCTCCATTTTGGATAAACTACAATTTTTAGATCTTTAATATAGTTATCTAAATTTTTGTATATTTTTGATGTTAACTCATCTATTATGTCCTTTGGAGCCCGTTCTTTGATTTCTTTATATAAATCTTCTTTTACGTCGTCTTCCTTATACATTGATGATAGAGGAAGATCGATAACAGCTCGACCTAGTGCATGGAAAACTAAAGTATGATCGTTTGTTGTTTCAATATAAATAAATCTCCGTAAAATGCCATGATAATGCATTTTAAAGACAGAACTTTTATTTGAAGTTAATGCAAAATAATCATAATATCCTTGTTTACCCTTATATCCTTCAATAAACTTAATAATATAATTCATTGCATTTTCATATGTTTTATCATTTCGAAATATTTCCAATAATTCTTTACTAGTAAGGTTATTTTCCATAATTATCTTCCTTTGCATTATAATAGCATATTTATATAAATAATTCAATAATTATCATGAAAATTTTAAAGTTATAATTAGTTTTTATTTAATGGAATGAAATCAAGGTTATCGTAGTTGTTGTCTTTGGGTATACTTTTTTTATATTTCTAACATACAATAGTTTCTTTTAAACTTATATTTTTTCAATAGAAGAAGTCAAAAAAAATTAAATGATTTCCCAAACAAAGGTTATAGTATCATTGATTTTGATATCATCAGGCTCTATATTTACATTTGCAAGATATGATTCAGCCTGCATCATACATCTATTTTCTACTGTGTATTCAGTATTGGAATAAAGAGATATGTCTTTAAAGTCATAATTAATAGATATTAAATCTTTAAGAGTTACACCAGAACTAGAAGAAAGAATCAAGGCTTTTTCTTTTGCATTTTTTGTTGCTGATTTTAATAGTTCTTCATTAGCTTTAGTTTGGTCTTTGATTGTGAATGTTATTGAAAGTTCAGGTTTTGCAAGGCAAAGTGAAATTTTAGATAAAACTTTTGCCAAGATTTTTGTGTCAAAATCAAATTCAAGTTTTAAGTTGTGTATACAACCATAACCTTTAAAAACATTTTTATAAATTCCGTCTTTATCTCTTATGCTTTCATATCTTGTTGAAACATGGAAATTTGTTGTTAAGATAGATTCTTTTTTAAATCCTATTTCTTCAAGTGCTTTATTAAGCTCATCAATACGTTTTGCTGATATTTCCATTGTTTTATCATACTCTTTGTCTATAGTTTCCATTTTCATTGAAATTACAATTAAATCAGGTTTTAAAGCGATTTGTCCAATTCCTTTTATAGTAATAGTTTTCATTGTTAAAGTACCTCCTATTTAAAATATTTTCCTTCAAAAATTATTATAACATTCTTTTTTTATTTTATCAATAGGTTAAAATATTAGTAAAAATAAAGCCACTATCAATTGACAGTGACTCAATATTATACAATATAATCAGGTTGACGTTGAGTTCGTTTTGTAGGTTCTATATTGGCATATCCGATTGTTAAAGAAGTAGTAGCAAACACTAAGATAACTATTGGAATAACATAATATAGGTCTATATTTTTTCAAAATTTGTGCATTCATTTTTATAATTTATTGGTGATATTTTTCATTTGTTATATTAAAACTCCGTACAATAATTATAAACAAATGGCGTCGCCAAGCAGACTCGAACTGCCGACCCTTTGCTTAGGAGGCAAATGCTCTATCCAACTGAGCTACGGCGACACTTAATATTATTATACACTAAAAATAAAAAAAATTCTAGTTAAAACTAGAATTATTTATCGTTTTTTGTTACTCTTTTCTTTTTTGGTTTAACTTTAATTTCGTTTTCAACAACTTCAGATATAATATCTTCGCCAAATTCATTCATGAATGGTCCTTGAATGTGACTTGAATGTTTTGTTGAAAGTCTTTTTCCATCACAAAAATTGGAAAAAACAGTTTTTGATTTTTTGTTGTTCATAATATTCCTCCTAATAATATTATGAACAAATAATTAAAAATTATTATTGTTTTAAAAGGAAATCTTTACCTTTCATAGATTCTGGTTCATATTGTTCTAAACCTGGAAAATCTTGTTGACGCATTGCTTCATACATCATTATTGCAGCAACATTACTTACATTCAATGCTCTCACTTTATCAGTCATAGGTAGGCGAATGCATTTATCAAAATTTTCTTTTAATATATCATAAGGAATTCCTGTAGATTCTTTTCCTAAAACGAAATAATAATCTTTTGATTGATCTTTAACATCAACATCATATAAATGTTTTTGACCATATCTTGTTAAATAATAAATGTTTTCAGGATTATTTTTGGTTAAAAATGTTTCCCAATTAGGATAACAATAATATTCAACATCCTTAACGTAGTTTGCTCCACTGCGTTTTATTTCTTTTTCATCTAAGCTAAAACCAAGAGGTTCAATAAAATGTAAGATGGTATTTGTAGCTACACAAGTTCTCATAATATTTCCAGTATTTTGAGGAATTTCTGGTTGATATAAAACTATATTTATTCTTCCCATGTTAAATTAATATCCTTTCTAAAATGTATAATTTATTCATATATTATTATAGCATATTTATAGAGCTTTTACTATATATTTAAATAAAAGAAATACAAAAAAACAAACAAAAGTAAAAAAACAAAATTTTTTAAATGTAAATTGATGTAAACGCTTGACAATTTAGTGTAAAAAATGGTATAATATTTACGAATAGAGATGTCTATTTTTACTAAAAAAAACAAGGAGGTTTTAGATAACATGAAAAGAAGAAGTTTTATTTTAGTAGTATTAATGTTAATCTGTTCTGTTTTCTGCTTAGTAGGATGTACTGGTCCTCAAGGAGAACAAGGTATCCAAGGTCCTAAGGGAGACGCTGGTGCTGCAGGTAAAGACGGAATAGATGGTGAACCTGGTGAACGTGGACCTAAGGGAGATAAAGGAACTAGAGGAGAAACTGGTGAAACTGGTCCACAAGGTCCTCAAGGAGAAAGAGGTCCTCAAGGAGAACCTGGTAAACAAGTTGAATTTAAAGTAGATGCTACTGGAATTAAATGGCGTTATGAAGGTGATGGTGACGATGAATGGAAAATGTTACTTTCATTTGAAGATTTAGATGGATATTCTAGACAATACACTGTTAAATTTAATTTAGATGGTGGAACTGCTGATGTTAAAGATTTAGAAAATGTTGTTTATAAAACAGAATTAACATTAGCTAAACCTACTAAAGAAGGTGTAATATTCAAAGGATGGAGCGATGGAGAACAAGTATATAACGATACATATGTTGTTAAAGGTGATGTTACTTTAACTGCAGTTTGGGGATATGAAGTAAAATTAGACTTAAATGGTGGAGAAATCGTTGGTACTTATAAAAACGTTGAAGCTTTAAAGAAAGAATTCTTAGCTGATTATACAAATTGGAAAAAACTTTCAAATCCTGCTACTAATGTAAGTGTTTGGGATGCTGAAGTTTGGAAGATGTTTAATGATGAAGCTTATAAAATTAAATGGCGTCCATTATTACAATATTTAAAAGATGTTGAATTTGAACAAGCAGATGTTGCAAATCCTGGTGCATATCCAAAGGCTGAACATGACTTATACACATGGTTAGAGAACGCATTAAATGGTGAAGATTTAGTAGCTTTAAGTAAAGATATTGCTCCTTACTCTGTAGCATTTGCATTAAATGCATTTATTAGTTCTAAATTAGTTGAAACTTTATATCACTATACAGCTGACTTCTCAACTGAAGAAGTTCAAAAGAGAGTTTTAGATTACTATATCGCTAGTAAAGAAACTACTTATATCGTTACTGTTGGTGAACAATTATCATTACCAAAAGTTGGTAAAGGTGATTTAGCATTTAGAACATGGTTTGATGGTGAAACTAATGTTGGTATGGTATTCACTCCAACTCAAGCTACAACTGTTAAAGCTGTATTTGGTGCTGAAGTTCAATTAGTATTAAATGATGATACTAAGAATCCTGTTAAAGAAGAAGTTACAAATCCTGTAATTGTTGCTGAAGATGGCGAAGCTGTTACTCTTCCAGTAATTTCAAGAGATAACTATCAATTCTTAGGTTGGTTCGATGGTGATACTAAAGTTGAAACTATTGATAACAAAACTGAAATTAAGACTTTAAGAGCAAAAT
This sequence comes from uncultured Bacilli bacterium, assembly GCA_934096585.1. Taxonomy (GTDB): domain Bacteria; phylum Bacillota_I; class Bacilli_A; order ML615J-28; family CAG-698; genus CAKOMG01. Next base: position 53,921 of record CAKOMG010000001.1, on the reverse strand, counting down.
GGCAAGGAAATAGTCATAAGATTGAATTTGATCTAAACTATGTAGATGCTACAGGTGCTCCTGAAGCTATTGAAACATTAGTTTATGGAAAAGCTGTTGGTGAATTACCTGCTCCTACAAGAGAAGGTTATACATTTGAAGGTTGGTTCTTAGAAGCTGAATGCACTAATGCTGTTACTGCTAAAACATTAGTAGAAGGCGATATGAAAGTATATGCTAAATGGGGAGAACCTGTAAGCTTTACATTTGATTTCGATGGTGCACAAGGTTATGTATCTAACTCTACACAAGTTAAAACTGTATTCTTAACTGATTTCTATAACTGGTGTGTTGCTAAAGGCGCATTCAAAGCTGAAGATTTAAGTTTAGCTGATTTCATTGGCGAAAACTTCAATGGTAAATGGTTCTGCTATGTTGGTGCAGCTGCAAATCCATCAAGTTTATATCCAAATTATGATCAAGAAAGAGACTCAAAAGTTAACTTTATGGTAGATTATACTACATTTAAAGACCAAACACCTACTGCTTCTGATGCAGCTGACAATGTATATTTCTTAGGCGATCCAGCAATGTTTGCTAAATGGTCTCCATTTATGGCTTATATTTCAAAAACATTTAGAGCCGATCGTTCTTGGGTTGCAATTACTGCTTATTATGCACATGAATTAGGTAGATATATGCAAGGATTTAATAAGGAAAATCCTTATGTAACTGCTGATCAATTAAATGCAGTTCCTACAGGAATGGAACAATTAGTTGTTGCAATTACTGAAGTTGTTAACGTAACAATGTTAAAAGAAACTGAAATTACATTAGTTGCTGTTAAAGAAGGAAAAGTATTCTTAGGTTGGGTTAATGAAAAGAATGAAATCGTTAAAGTAGTTGATGCAACATTAGCTGGCAAAACTTTAAAACCATTATTCGTTGATGCAAGCGCAACTGAATTCGTTATCCATAAAAACACTCAAGCTGCAACTGCTAGTATGCCTGTTTACGAAGGATTAAATATTTTAAAGAATGGTTATAAATTTAAAACTTCTACATACACTGAACGTGTTGCATTAAAATATGAAAATGGTAAATTCACAGTTGTTGAAATCGTTCCTTCTGGAAAACCTAATTCAGGAATTACTGCAGAATGGGATTATTTACTATGCGGTTATAATGGAACTTATAAAGCAGGAGATGCTTTAAAAGCATTAAATATGCAAGTTGGTGATACTATTTATATAGCAATGAACATTATTGGTGCTGCTGAAGGCGAATATAATGTAAAAGCATATTTAGTTCATAACACTGTAACTGAATAATTAAAAATTGAGAGTATGGTTAAAACCATACTCCTTTTTTTTATGGAAATATTGAAGTATTTTAAAAAATGTTATATAATATAACAATAGTTAGGGAGATAATATGGAAAATATAATTGAAATAAAGCATTTAAATAAAACATTTAAAGAAGTACATGCTGTTAATGATTTATCATTTTGTGTGAAAAAAGGAGAACTTTTTGCTTTTTTAGGAGTTAATGGAGCTGGTAAAAGTACAACAATTTCTATAATTTGCGGAATGCTTGAAAAAGATAATGGTGAAGTTTTAATCAATGGAAAAAACATTGAAACCGACATGAAAGAAATATCAAATAAAATTGGTGTTGTTTTTCAAAATTCTGTTTTAGATAATGTTTTGTCAGTAAAAGATAATTTAATCTCAAGAGCTAGTTTATATGGACTTTATGGGAAAGAAGCAAATAATAAAATATTTGAACTATCTAAACTTTTAAATTTTGAAGATTTATTAAACAGAACTGTTGGGAAACTATCAGGTGGTCAACGAAGAAGAATCGATGTTGCAAGAGCATTATTACATGACCCTGAAATACTAATTTTAGATGAACCAACTACTGGACTTGATCCCCAAACAAGAAAAACATTATGGAATGTTATTCAAACATATAGAAAAGAAAAGAAAATGACTGTGTTTTTAACAACTCACTATATGGAAGAAACTGTTGATGCAGATTATGTAATAATTCTTGATTCAGGAAAAATTGCAGCCGAAGGAACACCATTAGAATTAAAAAACAAATATACAGGCGATTTTATTACTATATACAATAAATCTATTAACCAAATTGACAAACTAAATTTAAAATATGAATTAATTAAAGATGGTATAAGAATAGAAGTTAAAAATACAGAAGAAGCAAAAAATTTAATAATTCAGTATCCTGATTTTTTTACTGATTTTGAAATTACTAAAGGAAAAATGGATGATGTATTTCTTTCTGTAACAGGAAAGAAATTGAATGGAGATAATTAATATGAAAACATTATGGATTTTAACAAAAAGAAATATTAAAATTTATTTTAAAGATAAAGGTATGTTTTTTTCTTCATTAATTACTCCAATAATTCTATTAATTCTTTATAGTACCTTTTTAGCAAAAATTTATAAAGATTCTTTTATTAGTAGTTTGCCAGAAGGTTTCACTGTTAGTGAAAGTATTATCAATGGAATTGTAGGGGGAGAATTATTTTCATCATTACTTGCTGTATGCTGTGTTACAGTAGCGTTTTGTTCAAACACATTAATGGCGCAAGATAAAGTAAATAAAACAATTATGGATATAACAGTTTCACCAGTTAATAAATCGGCTGTTGCACTATCATATTTTTTAGCAACGTTATTTTCAACGCTAATAATTACTTATATTGCTACATTTGCATCTTTTATATATATTGCAATTATTGGATGGTTTTTGTCAGTTAGTGATGTAATTTTAATTTTACTTGATGTATTTCTTTTATCCATTTTTGGAACACTTGTTTCTTCTATCATTAATTCATTTTTAACTTCACAAGGACAAGTATCCGCAATTGGTACTATTGTTTCCGCTGGTTATGGGTTCTTTTGTGGTGCATATATGCCTATATCGCAATTTGGAAGTGGATTGAGAAATACATTAATGTTTTTACCTAGTACTTATGGTACATCTTTAATTCGCAATCATTCACTACAAGGTGTTTATAAGGAAATGTTAGAAAATGCACATTTTCCAAAAGAAGTAGTAGAAGGAATTAAAGATAGTATAGATTGTAATATTTATTTTTTTGATAATAAAGTTTCAATTCTTACAATGTATTTAATTGTAATAGGATCAATTATTTTACTAGCAACAATTTATATTTTAATTTATTGTTTGCGAAAAAAGAACAATTTAAAAGGATAAAAAGGTCATATTTCTTGATTTTTATTTTAAAAATGGTAAAATAATAATGGAAGTGTCAATATGAAAGAAACAATTATAGGAATATTAATACCATTTTTAGGCACTACATTAGGTGCTTCTATGGTATTCTTAATGAAAAAAGAATTAAATGCAAAAGTTGAAAAAGCCTTATTAGGCTTTGCCGGTGGAGTGATGATAGCTGCATCAATTTGGTCTTTAATTATACCATCAATTGATATGTCTAGCTCTTATGGAAAATTATCATTTATTCCTGCAGCGATAGGCTTTTTGTTAGGAGTTGCCTTCTTACTATTAATTGATAGTTTAGTTCCCCATTTTCATTTAAATGCGGACGAACCTGAAGGTGTAAGTTGCAAACTTAAGAAAACAACGATGATGGTTTTTGCGGTTACAATTCATAATATTCCAGAAGGAATGGCGGTTGGAGTTGTTTTTGCGGGGGCTATGCAAAATAATGCTTTAGTAACATTATCTGGAGCTATTGCCTTATCAATTGGAATTGCTATTCAAAACTTTCCTGAAGGTGCAATTATTTCCATGCCTTTACAAAGTGAAGGAATGAAAAAAGGAAAATCATTTCTATATGGAACATTATCTGGAATTGTTGAACCAATTGCTGCAATAATCACAGTATTGTTAATTAATATAATTACACCAATATTACCTTATTTATTATCTTTTGCAGCAGGAGCAATGATGTATGTTGTAGTAGAAGAACTTATTCCAGAAGCACAAGCAGGCACACATTCAAATGTTTCTACTATAGGCTTTACTATAGGGTTTATACTTATGATGATTCTTGATGTAGCATTAGGTTAAAAAGCACTTATACAGTGCTTTTTTATTATTTTATTTGACAAAAACTAAAAAAAAGTATAAAATAATATAGTTAGCACAAGCTAACTGTTGCATTGCAACTTTTTATTTTTTAATATTAAGTTAGCAAATGCTAACTAGGAGGAGTAATATGAATATTGTAGAGTTTCAAGAAGTAAGTAAGGTATATTCTGCTGGTGATCATATTTTAAAAGCATTAGACGAAGTTAACTTAACTTTAGAAAAAGGAAAATTAATTGTCATTTTGGGACCAAGTGGAGCTGGTAAGTCAACTTTATTAAATTTATTAGGGGGACTTGATAGTCCTACTAGTGGTAAAATAAAAGTTGATGGTAAAGATATATCAAAATTAAATAATGATGAATTAGCAGAATACAGAGCAGAAAAAGTAGGATTTATTTTTCAATTCTATAATCTTATTCCTACACTTACTGTTTTAGAAAATGTTTCTTTAGTTAATGAAATATCAAAAAAACACATTAGTGCAAAAGATATGTTAGAAGAAGTAGGATTAATTGATCATATCAATAATTTTCCATCTGAACTTTCTGGTGGTGAACAACAAAGAGTTTCAATTGCAAGAGCGTTAGCAAAAAACCCAGAAATTGTTCTTTGCGATGAACCAACAGGAGCATTAGATTCACAAACAGGAGTAGTTGTTTTAAAACTTTTATTATCAATGTGTAAAAATCATAATAAGACTATTGTTATTGTTACTCACAATCAAAATATTGCAAAGATTGCGGATACTATTATAAGAGTAAAAAATGGTAAAATTAAGTCACTTGAAAATCAAGCCAACCCTTCAAGTGTTGAGGAAGTAGAGTGGTAATATGCTATTTAAAAAAATGTTAAGGACAATAAAACTATATAAAGCTCAATTTATTTCCATGATTATTATGATTGCAATGGGGGTTGGAGTATTTATAGGTTTTAATATTGAATGGTATAGTATTGAAAAAAATACCAATAAATTTTATGATGAAACTAATTTTGCAGATTATAGAATTATTACAAAAGATGTAATTCAAAATGATGAATTTGAAAAAATAAAAAATATTGAAGGCGTTGATGATGTCGCAAAGTATTTGTCAATAAATGCTACTGTAAAAGGTACAGACAAAGTAATAGCCTTGACTGTAACAAGTAATTTTAATGTTTCTAGTTTTAAACTTATTGGAGAAGGTAAGGAATATGATGAAAATGCAACCGAAGGAATATGGCTATCTGATAGTTATGCTAAACATAATAATTTAAAAGTAGGAGATACGATTGAATTAACTTATCAATTGTTTACTGTAAAAGAAAAAATTGTTGGATTAATTAAGGCAAGTGAGTATTTAATTTGTGTGCCTGATGAATCACAATTAATGCCTGATTATAATACGTTTGGCTTTGCTTATATTTCTCCAGCAACTTTAAAGCACCATTTAGGTTTTGAAACTTATACACAAATAAATATTAAGTCTAAGTTAGGTACAAAGGATATAACAAATAAAATTGAAGAAGTGTTAAATAAAACTGTTATTGTTTTATCCAAAAATGAAGTTGTTTCTTATGCGCAAACTCAAGGAGAAGTTGAAGAAGGACAAATAATGACTTCCATTTTGCCAGTTTTATTTTTGATTATTGCTATTTTAACAATGATTACAACAATGCATCGATTAGCTATAAATGAAAAAACGCAAATTGGTATTTTAAAAGCATTAGGATTTAAAGATAAAAAAATAGTTGGTCATTATACATCGTTATCAACTTTTGTTGGGGCGATTGGCATAGTAATAGGGATAGGAATTGGGTTTTTAATTGCCTATTATATTATGAATCCTGATGGTAGTATGGGAACATATATGGACATGCCTTATTGGCATTTGTATATGCCTTGGTTTGGATGGATTATTGTAGTATTAATTTTAGGATTGCTAACATCTATAGGTTATTTATCAATTAAAGGAATGTTAAAAGGAACTGCATCTGATGCTCTTAGACCATATGCTCCTAAAAAAATGAAACCATTATTGATTGAAAAAGGAAAATTATGGAAAAAACTAAGTTTTGGTGCTAAATGGAATTTAAGAGATATAATGAGACATAAAGCAAGAAGCTTAATGTCTTTATTTGGAGTGTTTGGTTGTACAATTTTAATCATTGCTTCTTTAGGTATGCGAGATACAATGAGTGATTTTGTAAATATATTTTATGATGAAGCAATAAACTATAAGGTTAGAATTTCTACTTCAGACAAATGTACAAATGAAAATGCAATAACATTATCAGAACAATATCAAGGTGATTATGCTTCAATTACAAGCGTTAAAATTGAAGAAAAAACAGTAGCATTAGAAATTTATAATATAAAATATGATTTGGTAAAATTCTTAGATGATAAAGAAAAAACAATTAAATTAGAAGATGGTGGTGTTTATATATGCAATCGAATTGCGAAAGAATTTGGGTATAAAGTTGGAGATAATATTGAATTTTCTTTGTTTGATACTAATGAATCTTATAAAGTTAAAATAATTGGAATTATTAGAAGTTTAAGTAAATCAATTGTTTTAACAACAAATACTGCTAAAGATATAAATTATGATTTTAAAATTAATACAATCTATAGTGTTAATGAAAATATTGAAAATAGTGATTTGATAAATAATGTTCAAACTAAAAATAATATTATTAAATCATTTGATACTTATATGGATATAATGAATGCTATGGTAATATTATTTATAATAGCAGCATTAGTTCTTGGTGCTGTTGTATTATATAATTTAGGTGTTATGAGTTATATGGAGAGATATCGTGAAATGTCGACACTTAAAGTAGTAGGGTTTAAAGATCAAAAAATAGGTAATTTATTAATAAGTCAAAACTTATGGATTACTTTTGTAGGTTTAATATTAGGTGTTCCAATTGGAGTATATTTCTTAAAGTTTATGATTTTTAAAATGGCTAGTGAATATGAAATGGTAACTCATGTTTATTTACTAACATATATTGTGACTATTGTTTTAATTATTGCATTATCATTTGTTGTTAGTGTATTAATCGCTAAAAAGAATAAAAAAATTAATATGGTTGAATCATTAAAGGGAATTGAATAAAAAATAAAAATTTATGGAATATTTTTTAAATATTTTGTGTTATGTATAGTGTAAAGATTGAGAACAAAAATTATTCCCTCTAAAAAAGCAAAATGCCCCCAACATTTTGCTTTTCTTATTATATAAATTATTTTGTATATATATAATCATTTTGTCAAAAATTGTGAAATTTCTTTTCACAATATTTATTGATTTAAATGAACAAATATGATAAAATATTGATAGTGAAAGGGGAGGTACAGATTATGCCATTTTGCAAATACTGCGGAAAAGAGATTGAACAAGGAGAAGTATGTAAAGAATGCGAAGAATCAATGGTTGTTGATGCAAAACCAGTTGATCAAGCAAATGTTACAAATAATGGGAATGTTAAAGATGATTCAAAATTGACAAAAGGATTAGTGATAGCAACATCTATTATTTATCCACTTATTTTAATTGTTCTTGCAAGTGTATTTTATTTTAATGGAACAATTAAGATTGCTAATTATTTATTGTCAATATTATTCTCAATTATTTGTGGTGCATGTACTTTACTAGGTGGTTTTTATCTAATTGTTATTTATTTGTACTTTATTAGCTTATTCCGTGTAGGCTGTGCAAAGAAAAATGATTTGGCATTATGGAAAAGAATCATACTTGGCATTAGTGCAGTAGTTTCATTTGTTTTAGCATTAATTTTAATTTTTGTTAAATAGAAAGGAAAAAGAATGAAAAAACATTTTGCATTAGTTTTGGTTTTATTATTGGCTTTTGTTTTAGTAGGTTGCTCTAAGCAATATACTTATACGTTTGTTAATGAAGATGGAACAGTTTTACTTGAAGGTAAGGGAGAAAAAGGAAGTCAAATTACGCCTCCAGCTGACCCAACAAAAGAAAGTACAAATGAATTCTCATATGAGTTCATTGGATGGGATAAAGAAGTTGGAAAACTTGAAGGTGATGTAGTTTTTACTGCTCAATATAAAGAGGTGAAAAGATTATACACTTACAAATTTGTAAATTACGACGGAACAGTATTAAAAGAAGAAAGAGTTGAATACGGAACTTTACCTGTGGCTCCAGATGAACCAGAAAGAGACGCAACAGCTGAATTTACTTATGTATTTTCTAAATGGGATAAAGAAATTACTAAAGTTGAAGCTGATGTTGTATATACAGCTGTTTATACAACAGAAAAAAATGTTTATAAATATAAATTCGTAAATTATAATGGAACAGTTTTAAAGAGTGAAGAAGTTGAATATGGTGAAATGCCAGTTGCTCCAGAAGAAGAACCCACAAGACAAGCAAACGAAGAATTTACATTTAAATTCATAGGTTGGGATAAAGCAATTGAAGCTGTTACTGGTGATGTTACTTACACAGCTAAATATGAAGAAATTAAAAACAAATATACTTATACATTTCTTAATAGTGATGGAACAGTTTTAAAGAGTGAAGAAGTTGAATATGGTGAAATGCCAGTTGCTCCTGCTGATCCAACTAAAGAAGAAGATGAAAGACGTTCATTTGTATTTATTGGCTGGGACAAACCAGTAGAAGCTATTACTGAAAATGTTTCTTATACAGCTGTTTATAAAGTATCAATTAAAAATTTTAAATATACAGATTTAACAGGCAAAAAGGTATCAATTTTAGGTGATAGTATTTCAACATTCTATGCACAAGGTTCAGAAATGAATAGTTATTATGGACAAGAAGGAAGATATTATTATCCAATTTATTGTCCTGATGTAAAAACTGTTGATAAAACTTGGTGGGCTCAATTATTAAATCATACTAATATGGTATTAGGTATTAATAACTCATGGAGTGGGTCTACAGCAATTGGATCTAATGATAGTGCTGGATGCAGTGATGCAAGATTAAATACATTAGTTGAAAACGGAAATCCTGATATTGTTATTTTATATTTGGGTACTAATGATGTATGTGCTGGCTATTCAGCTGCTGATTTTATTGCTGCATATGAAACAATTTTATCAAAAATCTATAACTTATGTGGTACACAAGTGTTTGTATGTACTTTAGGTTATTCAGCATATACAGGTATGAAATATACTGAAGAAGGTAGACTTGCTTATAATGCTGCTATTAGACAATTTGCTGAAGATCATAATTTAGGTGTTATTCCTCTTGATGAATATATCGTTGAAGATAACTATAAATTATATTTAAATGATTTCTTACACTACAAATATAAAGGAACAACATTGGTATCTCAAATTTGTGAAAAAGCAATTTGTGAATACAACAACATTAAATTCGAAGGAACAGTTGATGTTGAACATCCAAAACCTGAACCAACAGGACATGTTACAATTGGATGCTATAATTCAGGTTTGTGGACTGATTATGCAACAAAAGTAATACTTTATTCTTACGATGCTTTAGATCACGGAAGTAGTTATATTTATTTCTATATTGTAAAAATAACTAAAGATGGCGATAATTATAAAGTAACAGGTAAGAAGGATTTAAATGTTGCTGAAGATTTTGCAACTTGCGATTATTATATTATGATAAGTTCATCATATCCATCTCATAAATTCTTTGATGATGTAAATGTAAATGATGTATTATCATTAACGGGTGATATTACAAGTGGTAATTGCGAATTCACATTAATTCAATAGTTTAAATGGAAGTAGCTCATGATGGGCTACTTTTTTATACATTTTCCATCAGTTGTTTTATTGCAATTATTAACATTTTGTGATATAATACATTAGTATTAAATTGTAGAAAAAGTGGTTAAAATGGAAAATAATATTTTTAAAGTATTTTTAAATAAAGGCGAAGAAAAAAGACTGTTAGAAGGTCATCCTTGGGTGTTTAATAATGAAGTTAAATCTTTTGAAGGAAAGATTATTTCTGGAGAAATATGCGAAGTCTATAGTTTTGATAATAGATATGTAGGCAAAGGATTTTTTAATAGCTCAAGTAAAATTATGGTAAGACTTTTAACAAGAAAAAATGAAGAAATCAATGAAGATTTTTTTCGAAAGAGAATTATTGATGCCTGGAAATATCGAAAAGATTTAGGACTTGATAACAATTGTAGATTAATATTTTCAGAAGCTGATTTTATTCCGGGTTTAATTGTGGATAAGTATGGAGACTATTTATCTATTCAAGTTTTATCATTAGGTATTGAAAAAAGAAAACAAATGTTTATTAAATTATTAGTTGAGATTTTACATCCACTGGGTATTTATGAAAGAAGTGATGTTAGCGTACGTCTAAAAGAGGGATTAGATGAATATAAAGGCATTGTATATGGTGACTTTAATCCTCTTGTTCAAATTGAAGAAAATGGAATTAAGATGTATGTAGACATAGAAAATGGGCAAAAAACAGGATACTTTCTAGATCAAAAATATAATCGAAGAGCATTACAAGATTATGTGAAAGATAAGTGTGTTTTAGATTGTTTTGCACATACTGGTGGTTTTAGTTTGCATGCCAGCAAATATGGTGCTAAGAATATAGATGCTGTCGATATAAGTGAAAAGGCAGTAGAAGATATTCAAGCAAATGCTTTGCTAAATAGTTTTAATAACATTAAGGCAATATGTTATGATGTGTTTGATTATTTAAGACTTGAAGATTGTAAAAATAAATATGATGTAATTATCCTTGATCCACCTGCATTCACTAAATCAAAAGATACAGTTGAAAAAGCTTATAGAGGTTATAAAGATATCAACTTACAAGCATTAAAAATTATTAAAAGCGGTGGAATTTTATTTACTTTTTCTTGCTCTCAACATATGACTCCTGCTTTATTTTTAGAAATGATAAAAGAAGCAAGTGTTGACTCAAAAAGAAATGTTCAAATGATAGATTTTCGTATACAAGCAATGGATCATCCAACCTTAGTAGGTAGTGATGAATCATTTTATTTGAAATGCGTAGTGTTACATATAATATAATAGGAGGATAGAATGAAACAATACTTAGATTTTTTGAGACATATTTTAAATGATGGTTCAAATAAAGATGACAGAACCAAAACTGGAACTATTTCAACATTTGGTTATCAAATGCGCTTTGATTTAAATGAAGGATTTCCTTTATTAACAACAAAAAAAGTACATTTAAAATCAATAATACATGAACTATTATGGTTTATAAGTGGTGACACTAATATTAAATATCTTGTTGATAATGATGTAAAAATTTGGAACGAATGGCCATATGAAAAATTCAAAAAAAGCAAAGATTATAATGGCGAAACATTAGAAGAATTTGTGCAAAAGGTCAAAGAAGATAATGAGTTTGCGAAAGTTTATGGAGAATTAGGACCAGTTTATGGACATGAATGGAGACATTTTGATGGACCAGATGGTAAATATAAAGATCAATTAGCTTGGGTTATAAACGAAATAAAAACTAATCCAAATTCTCGTAGACTAATTGTGTCTAGTTGGAATCCTACACTTATTGATGAAATGGCGCTTCCTCCTTGTCATACATTATTTCAATTTTATGTTAAAGATAACAAGTTAAGTTGTCAACTATATCAAAGAAGTGCAGATGCTTTTTTAGGTGTTCCATTTAACATCGCATCATATGCATTGCTTACAATGATGGTTGCACAAGTATGCAATTTGGAATTAGGTGAATTTGTGCATACAATAGGTGATGCTCATATTTATAGTAATCATTTAGAACAAGTTAATTTACAGTTGTCACGTGAACCTAGAAGTTTACCAAAAATGAATATAAATAAGGAAGTTAAAAATATTTTTGATTTCAAATATGATGACTTTGAATTAACTGATTACAATCCTTATAAAGGAATCAAAGCACCGGTGGCAGTATAATGATAAATTTGATAGTAGCACTAGATCAAAATAATTTAATAGGTAAAGACAATGATTTACCTTGGCATTATAAAGAAGATCTGAAGTATTTTAAAGAAACAACGATGAATCAAACTGTTTTGATGGGTAAAAAAACTTTTTATTCAATTGTTTCTCGTACTGGGAAATTATTGCCAAATCGTAAGATGATTGTTGCAACATTGGATAAATCCTTTTCTTACGAAGGTGTAGAAGTTGTTAATGATTTAATAGACTTTTTAAAAAACATTAAAGAAGATATATTCGTAATTGGTGGAAGCCAAATATATAAATTAAGTCTACCTTATGTTGATAGACTATATATTACACATGTAAATAAAGCATATGAAGGTAATGTATATTTTCCTCCAATTGATTGGAATAAATATAAAAAAATTTCACAACGTGATAGTGGTGAATTGTCATTTTGTGTTTATGAAAGGAAGTAATGAATAATGCTTTTAGTAACAATATTATTATTTGCTTCGTTAATTACTGTTTGCTTATCTTGCTTTACAGGTTGGGTAAATGGTTGGGGAGATTTATGGATTGTTATAGTAACGTTTATTGTTTCAACGATAGTTGGTTTTATTTTGTTAGCTATTTATTTATTTTTAAGTTCTTGGATATTATCAATTAAAAATAAACATCGCACTAAACCAAGTAAATATGCTCAAAGATTAATTAAAGCAGTTTGTGAACTTTTTTTACAAGTGTCTAGAGTAAAAGTATTGGTTCGCGGACTTGAAAAAATACCAACTGATAAGCCATTTGTTTTAATTAGTAATCATCAATCAAATTATGATTCTGTTGAAACTCTTTGGACAATGAGATATTTTCCACTAATTTTTATTATGAAAGATTCTTTAATGAAAGTTCCAGTATTAGGTGTACATGCAACTGCTGCTGGATTCTTAGGACTTGATCGAAATAATGCTAGGAATGGTATTAAGACAATACAAGAAGCTATAAGAGAAATAGAAGAATACAAATTTAGTGTTGCTATTTGCCCCGAAGGAACAAGAAGTAAAGGTTATGAAATGAAGGAATTTCACCATGGATCTTTCAAAATAGCTGTTAAATCTCATTCGCCAATTGTTGTGTGTGCTATTCAAAATTCATGTCAAATTCATAAAAGAACACCATTTAGATCAACATATATTTATTATGATGTAGTAGATGTATTGAAATATGAAGATTACAAAGATAAAAATACGCAAGAAATTAGTGATGAAGTATATCAAATGATTAAAAACAAATTAGAGGAACTTCCAAAGTATGAATAAAACTTATAGGTTTTCAACAATTTTTATTTTAATTTTTGGAATTACATTTGTTATTGGAACAATTATCGCTTTAGGTTACTTTTATAGTTTTAAAAAAAATAGTAATAAAATTGTTGGAACTGTTATTGATTCTTATAGTAGTGAAGATTATAGTTATACTATTATTGAATTTGAACTAAATGGAGAATATAAAAAGACAAAATTAAATTTTTATTCTAGTTCTTTAGATATAGGTGATAATATTACATTATATTGTCATACAAAAACAAATAAAATTATGCCTAGAATGATAATGATTCTATTTCCATCTATATTTGGAAGCCTAGGAGTTATATTTGCTTCGATTGGAGTTATTCTTCTTATCCCATCTCTTAAGGTCTTATATTTTAGAAAGAATAAAGATACAATGGATAAGGTTATTGCCATTGTTACTGAAGTTAAGTTGAATAACAATATTTCAGTTAATGGTGTTCATCCATTTAGATTGTTTTGTCACGCAAGATACAATAATAAGGAATTGGATTTAAAGAGCCAAAATATTTATGAATTTATTGAAAGTAAACCTAATGGAATTGTTGATGTATATTTTAAAAATGAAAAAAAATATTTTATAGATACAGATAGTTATCGCGAAAATACAAATTTATATGAAGAAAGTGTCAAATAATGTAAAAACTATTGACACTTTTTATTTATTTTTTTTAATAATTATTGTATAATATGGTTATATGGAGAAGAAAATGAACGATAAAATTAAACAGTTATTAGAAAATACAGATTATGTACATGAAGAAATCATTAATGATCAAGAAAATTGTAGCTATAGTAGATGGTTAAACAAAAATGTTCTTAAAAGTGAAGTAATTTATGAACCTATGTTTGATAACTTTAATCGTGTGACTAAACCTTTAGCAGGTACATTAGAATTATCAAAAAAATTTACTTATGATACTGATTACAGTTTATTATTAAAAGAAAATACAAATGTTGAAGGAATGGCAGTTAGGCCAAATTGTGGTATTACAATTGATATAGATGAACAAGATTTATCAGAATTTAATAGATGTAGTATTTTTATTTATATAAAAGCAACGGGTTACCAAAATTTTTATTTTCATTTTTCAATTGGCAAAATTGTTCATACTGCAAGTATTATTCCCAATCAATGGAACCATATTATTTGGGAAATAGATGAAGTATTATCAAGAGTAAAACATATTACAATTACACCATTTTTAATGGGATGTCCACCTGAAGCTTTGCCAGATATAGAAATATATATAGGTAAAATAGTTATGGAAAAAGTTAATCCTGATTATATATTAGGATGGGATTTAGGTGAAAGAATAGCATATTCTCATGTTGGGTATTTCATCAATACTGAAAAAATAGCAGTTACGCAGGTTGCTAATAATACAAAATTTTATATACTAAATGAGGAAAATAATATTGTATATTTTAATGATGTCAAATATGAGGCTTGCAAATTAGGAGGTTATTACATACTAGACTTTACAAATTTTAACTCTATCGGTAGTTACAAAATTAAAATAGATAATAGAATTACTGAAACATTTGTAATAAATGAAAACCCATACTTGATGAGTGAGATTAAAAGTATGAATTTCTTGCGTTTTTTAAGATGTGGTGAAGAAATTAGTGGAGTTCATAGTGCCTGTCATTTGCATTCCATGACTATGGATGAAAATAATAATGAAGTTCCGAATTTTGGCGGATGGCATGATGCTGGAGATTTATCGCAATTCGAAATATGTACTGCAGAAATGGCACATAGTATTTTAGATCTTGCTTTAAAAACAGATGATATTAAGCTTAAACGTCGCTTTTTAGAAGAAGCTAAAGTAGGAATTAAATGGTTACTTCAAACTAAATTTAAAGATGGAAGTAGGGCTTTAGCTGTTAGTTATAAAATTTGGCGTGATAATGAACTTAAAAATCAAAATAAAGAGTTTTACATTAATAAATCTGAAAAAGGACCGTTTGAATTTTTTTGTAGTTCCGCTGCATTAGCTTGTGCAAGTAGATGTTATAGTGATGATCAAATATTTTCAGAATGGTGTTTGCGAGTTGCAATTGATGATTTTAATAATGCAAAAAAATGGTATAAAGAAGGAGTACATACTAAAAGATGGGGAACTAATATTGATTCTCAAGTATGTGGACATGGAATCTTAGCGGCATGTGAAATTTATCTATCCACAAATAATGAAGATTTTTTAAATGTGGCAAGAGATTATTCCAAAATTGTAATGGCATGTCAAGAACAAACATATCTATCTAATAATGCTGTTAGGGGATTTTTCTATGAAGATCCAGCTCATAAATATGTTTTAACTTATGAACATCGAGGCCATGAGCAATCGCCAATCCAAGGGTTATGCAAGTTGTATGAAATAGAACCAAATGAAGATATTAAAAAAGCTATTGATTTATATTCAGAATATGTTTTGTTGACTATTCAAGAAACTAAACCATATAATTTAATTCCAGCCCATATTTATATAGATGGAAAATTAAATAAAGAGAGATTTACAATACCAGCATACATGTGCACAGAAGAAGAAGGAATTAATGATTTATATAGACAAATGCATAATGGACTTAAGATTACTGATGGTATTTATTTACGTATTTTTCCAATTGCTGTGCAAAGAAGGGGATTTCATGCAACGTTATTAAGCAAAACAAAAGCTATTTCTTGCATTGCAAAATTAACTAATAATGAAAAATTGAAACAAATTGTAATTAATCAATTAGAATGGATTTTTGGTAAAAACCCATTTGCTTCTAGTACAATGTATGGTGAAGGATATAATTATCATCCTTTATATGTAGCGTTCTCAAGACAAATTGTAGGAGCTTTACCGGTTGGAATAATGACAAAAGAAGATATGGATATCCCCTATTGGCCTACTTATAACAATGCTGTTTTCAAAGAAATATGGGGACATACGACTGGTAAATTCCTTTGGATATTAGCGGATTTATTATAAAAAATAAAAAGATATCACTAAATTAAAGTGATATCTTTTAATTATAATAGGAAAAATTTATTAAGCATGTAATGCTTCTTTATGACCATTATAATTCTTTTTATGTGCCAATCTAAGTCTATCAGCAATCATTGCTATAAATTCTGAATTAGTTGGTTTGGATTTATTGTAACTGATTGTATAACTGAATATTTTTGTAATTGTTTCAATATTGCCTCTTACCCAAGAAACTTCAATAGCATGTCTAATAGCTCTTTCAACTCTTGAAGGAGTTGTTTTGAATTTTAAAGCTAAATTTGGGTATAGTCCTCTTGTTATAGCATTTAAAACTTCCATATCATCATAAACCATTTTAATTGCTTCTCTAATGTATTGATAACCTCTAATATGAGCTGGAACACCAATATCATGCAAAATATTTGTTATTTCTGTGTCTAGATCGATTTGCTCTTTTTTAAATTGAATATTTTCAGTTTGAATTTTTGGTTTATGAGAACGTAATTCGTAAATAACTTCTAAAAGATTATTAAAATCAATAGGCTTAATCATAAAGTAATCTACATTATATTCAGAACACTTTTGCATTATTCTAATGTTTGAAAAAGCGGTTAAAACAATTATCCTATTAGGAACTTTATATAAAGAACTATTTTGTCTTAGTTCTTCCAAGACCTTTAATCCATCACATTTAGGCATAAAGATATCCAAGATTAAAACATCTACTTGAGTATCTCTTAAAGTAGTTAGAAGTTGCAATCCATCAAAACAAGTTGATAAGACTTCAAAGCCCGATTGATTTTGAAAGAAATTGTTTAGGCTTTGAGTATGCTCCTTACTACCATCTGCTAAAAGTAACTTGACTTGGTCCATATTTATTATTAAATCACACACTCACATACAAATAATTTACAATAAAATTTTAATAAAAGCAAGTAATTTTGTAAAGTTTTTTAAAAAACTTTTAAAAAAGAATGATAATTTTTTAAAAAAAGAAATCATTTTAGCAATAAAGCAAATATAATGTAATAAAATGTCGAAATTTGATGAAATAAATAAGACAGTTAAAAAAAATATAATTCTTGTTTTAATTTATGGAATAGTATGGTATAATAATTATAGTTAAATTGATAAATTTACTAAAAATTTTAATTATAGGGAGGGAACCTAATGTTAAATATTTTACCAATACCAGCAACGGATATCTTGCTGTATCTAAATCTTTTATTTGGGGTTATGATTTTTTTAGGAGCTTTAATAGGGTTTATTAGGGGAACTAGGAAATCATTAGTACATTTGATAGTTTGGGTTATATTATTTCTAATAGCCTTATTAACTATTAATTTACAAGTTAAAGCTATTTTAAATTTTGATTTTTCAAAATATAATTTTATTATTAATGATAAACAACTAACCACTTTAAATAGTTTTGTCCAAGAATGGTTAGTTACACAATTTCCAGAATATTTTACAAAAGAAATGTTAGTAGAAGGAACAAATGCTAATGCCTTTATTTATGGTGTTGTTATGACTATTTTTAAAATGGCATTTTGGATTGTATGGTTAATTGTTTCATTAATTTTATCACAAATCATTGATGCAATCGTTTGGTCATTTTTAAAACCTAAAAAAGTTATGGTTAATGGGAAAAAGAGAGCACCAAAGAAGTCAATGGGGTCACGCTTAGGAGGATTAGGAATAGGCGCATTTCGAGGACTACTTTGTACTTTACTATTAGGCTTCATATTTGCGGGATTATCATCAATTGCCAGTTCAATAAAAGAAATTGATAGTGAAAATGTCAATGTTGGAGTAATATGTACAGATGATGATTTAGTTTTTATGGATTTATCAAGTGGTACAAAAAATAATACTTTAGACAGTTATTTAGAAGAATATGGAGATGTTATTGATGTTCTTGAAGGATATCGTACAACAATTCCTGGTAGAATTTTTGGAGTTCTAAAATTTGGAAAAGATAAAGTAACTATAGATGAAGCTTTATTTGATTCTCTATTTAAAATTAATGGAAAAAATGGAACCATTAAGATTCGTAAGGAAATCAATATTCTTGCAAAGTTATTACAAAATGACGCAGCTAAACAAATTCTTACAGAAGGATTTACAATTAGCGATTTAGCAAATCTAAACACTGATTCCTTGAAAGAACTTGTTGATGTCGTTTCATCATTAGATACTATCAAAGTGTTAGTGCCAATTGGTTTAGAAATAGTAACATATACTGA
This sequence comes from uncultured Bacilli bacterium, assembly GCA_934096585.1. Classification (GTDB taxonomy): domain Bacteria; phylum Bacillota_I; class Bacilli_A; order ML615J-28; family CAG-698; genus CAKOMG01. The sequence continues at coordinate 35,331 of CAKOMG010000001.1, read as the reverse complement.
TATTTTAGCTGATGTTTTAGGTGATCAATATGCACAAATTCATCAAGTGTTGCTGGACAACATTAATAAGTTTAATGATATTGATTATAATAAAGATATTCAAAGTTTAGGATATGCTTTAGTTGATGTTGTTGAATTATTAGGTGATGGATTATCTGATGTTGTAAGTATTGATTATTTAAATTTAGATGTTAATAAAGTTGAAACTATTTTTCAAAAGTTAGGTGAAATGGAGTTGCTTGATTTGGTTGCGCCTGTTGCAGTTTCATATATTCTTTCAACTGGTTATATTAAAAATGCTCTTGCAACTGCTGGATTTACTATTGAAGATCTTAATATTGATAAAGTTATAAATAAGGAAAATTTCTTTACACACGAATTATTATTAATCCCTGAATTATATAAATCAATAGTAAATTTAGGTTTAAAAATTGATACAAACAATATTGATTTTAGTGAAATAAATCAAGATAAGGTGGATGCATTTGTACAAACACTATTTAAATTTTATATTGTTGATAAGTCGATTCCTGTTGTTGCTTCAACGTTATATGTTAATTTTATTCCTGATAATTATAAGGATTTAATAAGCGCAGAAGAGCTAAAAAGTACTAATTGGAGAGAAGAACTTTCGCCTGTACTTACTGCAGCAGCAACATTATTAAAAACAAATATTATAAATTCAAAGGATCCATTGACAACTATATGTGAAATGGATGATGAAGAGTTTGTAGAAATAGGTAGATATTTATCAAAAAGTAAGTTACTATGCAATCATATGAATGATTTAATTAATATATTAGTTGATAATGGAAACATTGAAAATTTAAAATTAGAAGGATTAGATTCAAATAAAAATGAACACTGGGATGAAAATGAAATTGTTTCATTATTTAGAGCTGCAAAAATAATTATTAATACAGGAATTATTGGAGCAGAAGATCCAATGTTTGCTATTAAATCATTAGATGATGAAAAAATTGATAATTTAGCTACTTCACTTTCTAATTCTAAATTTTTCGCAAAAAATTTAAATCCAATTGTTAATTTTGCAATTGAACAAATTAATGTGGAAGGTTTGACTCTTGAGACTTTGGATAAAGAAAAAGGTGAGAATTGGGATGAAACAGAATTAAAGAGTTTGTTACATGCTTTTAAAACTATAATTGATTCTGGCATAATTGATTCTAAAAATCCAATTGATGCTGTAAAAGATTTAACAGACGAACAAATAGATTCATTAGCAATTAATTTATCAAGTTCAAGATTCTTTACAAAAAATTTAAATAATGTAATAAATTATTTAATGAAACAAGTAGAACTTGGTGATATTACATTTGAAGGATTAGATAAAGAGAAAGGTGAAGAGTGGAATGAGAGTGAATTAAAAGGACTATTACATAGTTTGAGTATTTTTGCTTCAACAAATTTAATTGGAAGTGAAAAACCATTTGAAGAAATTAAAAATATAAATGATGAAACAATAGTTAATTTATCTAATTATATTTCTAGTTCAAAATTCATGACAAAGAACTTAAGTCCAATTCTTGATTATTTTTCTAAAGATTTAGAATTTAAAATTTCTACATTGAATAAAGAAGAATGGACAAATAATGAAATTTATGCTGTATTTAAATCATTTAAAACACTTGCATCAACAATGGATGAAGGCACATTTAATGTTGAAACAATATTAAACTTATCAGAAAGTGATTTAGATATTATTTTAGAATCTAAATTATTTAGAGAAACTTTGAAAAACATTCTTGTTGATAAAAGTAAAGAAGGTCAAGACTTAGAAATTTTAAAAGGAATATATGAAGATGATAGCCATTATGCATGGAATGACATTAGACAAGAAGTGGCATATTCAATTAATAATAACAAATTAATTATGAATGAAGCAACATCTTCAAAATATATTATTTATAAAAATGGCATTTATTTTGCTTCCACAACAAATAATTTATTTGATTTGTCAACAATTGATGGTTATGTTTATAGTAGTGCTGATACATTTAAAGTAGAAGCAATTAAAGTAAGTGGTGAACTTAGAAATGTTTTCAATGCAATTTCTTGCTTAGAAATTCAAGATATTAAGAATGTTTCTATTGATTTAAGAAATGTCATAAATAACAAAGAAATATTATTTAAATCGTATATACTTGTTGAAACATTAGTTGATCAAATTAGAAAACAAGATTCAGTTTTAAATATTCCTGATGAATATAAAGAAAATGGCAGTGGATTATGGCGAGATGAAGATGGAAAAGTTGGAGAGTTAAATCGAATATTTACTGCACTGGATGTTGCCTTAGGTATTTCAACATCAACTGAACCTGTATTAATTGAATCAATAAATGTTGATAATATCAGCTTGAACAATATTATTCAAAATAAAGATGTTATATTTGCATCAGATATTATTTCAGCAACAATTATTAAAACAATTCAAGATTTAAATAATGATGGAACTATTATTGTACCATCCGAATATTTAGGAAACGATTATAGTTTATGGAAAGATAAGGGAACAAAATCAGGAGAATTATCTTTAGTATTGGATGCATTAGATAAAACTATTACTTTACCAGATAAAGGATTTAATGTTGATCTTCAAAGTATTTCATTAATGAATATAATCAACAATAAAGATGAAATATTAAAATCTGCTTTATTGACTGCTACACTTGTTGATAAAATTATTGCTTTAAATGGTAATATTCTAACAATTCCAAATGAATACTTGGTTAGTGATACACATATATGGAAAACTGATTATACATTATGGAAAAATACATATGATGATAATTATAATAATGTTTTAACGCGTGGTGAATTGAGTAAACTAATTACTAGTTTAGATATAGCTTTGTCTATTACGGAAAGTGGTAATGAAATTGATTTAAATAATATAACAATTGATAATATTTCTTTAAGAAAAATAGTAGATAATAAAGAACAAGTTTTTGAATCGGTTATTTTAACAGCAACAGTAGTTGAAAAAATTAAAGAGATTGAAAATAGTTCAATAATTATCCCGTTAGAGTATCAAAATGGATATGACTTATGGGTTGGTACAGATAATGAATTATTTGCCATTCTTGAAGCTTTAGATAATATTGGGTTGATTCCAAACAATGGATTTGATATAAATATTGATGACATTACGATTAGCAATGTTATTGATAATAAAGTCTCAATATTAAAATCTGCTGTTTTAACTGCTACACTTGTTGATAAAGTTGTGAATTTAGATAATACTTTAACAATAACTGATGAATATAAGGTTAATCAAGAACATGTTTGGGAAACTGATTATCTATTATGGAAGGGCAATGATGGTGAATTAAGCAAAATATTTAATGGCTTAAATTATGCGCTTATTAATAAAAATATTAGTGTAAATAGTATTGGTATTAATAATATTTCTTTAAAGAATGTTATTGTTAATAAAAATGAAGTATTCAAATCAAATGTTTTATCATATACAATTATTGACAAAATAAGAGATTTAAATAATAACGGAATAATTGTTCCAAAAGAGTATATTGATTCATATGAATTATGGATAGGAACTGATAAAGAATTAAATTTAGTTTTAGATGCAATTGATTCAGTTGATTTAATACCAGATACAGGATTTGAAATTAATATTGATGATTTAACAATTGAAAAGATTATAATCAATAAAGAAGAAATTTTAAAATCTGTTGTATTATCAGCGACAATGATAGATAAAGTATTGTCATTGAATACAGTATTAAATATTCCAGATAAATTCAATGTAAATAGTAACCACATTTGGTCAACTGATTACAATGAATGGATTTCAACAAATGAATTAAGCAACTTTATTAGTGGAATGGATTACGCATTTGTTCAAAAGAATGTTTCAGTTGAAAACATTAATGTTAATAATGTTTCATTAATGAAAGTCGTTAATAATAAAGAAGAAGTATTTACATCTGAAATTTTTACAGCTACAATAGTTAAAAAAATTCAAGAATTAAATGGAGTTAGTATTGTAGTTCCACTAGAGTATCAAGGCAACTATAATGAATGGATTAATGATCATAATGAATTATTTAGAATCTTAGATGCTTTGAATGTCATTGATTTAATTCCTGAATCTGGATTTAATATTACTACCGATAGCATTGATTTAAGAAAAGTTATGGTAAATCAAGATGAAATTTTGAAGTCAGCAGTCATTTCTGCTACTATCATTGATAAGATTGAAACACTTTCACCAACTTTAACTATTCCAAATGATAAGAAAGTTGCAAATAGAAAATCATGGATTAATGATTATGGATTCTGGAAGAATGAGTATGACACAAGTTATAATAATGTTATTAGTTATGGAGAGCTTGCTCATCTTTTAAATTCAATTGATCAAATTTTAGATGTTTCAAATAACAGCACTATTGTAACAATTGATAGTTTAAATTCAAAATTAGATAATATTTATATTGAAGATATTGTTATGAATAGAGAAAATATATTAAAATCGTACATCATTTCAGCAACACTAATTGATAAGGTAATTAGTTTGAATGGTGCTGGCTTAGTTATTCCTGATTATTATAATGTTGTTTCTACAGATGATTATAATAAATGGATGAATGTATATTCTAGTGAAATATTAACTACACGAGGAGAACTAGATCGATTATTAGTTTCTGTATATAGTGCTTTAGGATTATCCGCTTCAACAAAAACTTCAATTGCAAGTTTTAATATAACAAATTCTATTGATACAATGATATCAAGTATTGTTTTAGATGATTCGAAAGAATATAGAACTAATTTACTTGGTTCAATTGTAATTTCTGAAACAATTGTTTCACAAATTGTAGCATTCAAATCACTAAAATCAAATGACAAAGATTTCATTCAAGAAACAGAAGATAATCAAAAGCTATTAAATAATTCTATTGTTTTAACTGATAAAAATAATAGAAATGATTGGTATGAAGTTAGTGTTGATGGTGTTGTTAAAGAAAAAGAATTATGGAATATTTTAACAAGTGTATCTATCTTACTAGGTAAATCGGGAACTAAATTCTCTGAAATAGATGAATTCACAATTGATACTTTACTGACTGCTTCATTGATAATTAATTATGATGATCATTATGATGTTATAACAAGTGATGTAAAGACATTACTTCAATCATATATCATGGAGGAAGTATTTGCGGATGTTGCAAAATCTTTATTAACATCAAGTTCTTTATCAACATTCTTTGATTCAACTTTGATGGCTAACTTTAATTATTATAAGGATTCAGAGAAAGTAAAAGTTTATAATGATGAATATGATTTGATGACTTTCTTAGAATCATTCTATATTATGAATAAATATATAGATTATAAGAATCTAAATAATAATGTTAGTAATCTAAAAGAATTAGGTACAGATGAAAAAATTAATGAATTAAATGATTTGGGTGCTGGTATGGTAATTTCAAGAGTATTTAAAGCATCAATTGCTGATATATATAATGCTTTATTCCTTGTATACTATACATCACTTGTAAATAACAATCCATTAATTTATACTACACATCCTTATGATTCTTTAACTAAATTTGATCAAAGCCGTTATAATAATCCTATAACAAAAGTACAAGCACATGATAATTTTGTTAATGATTATCGCATTATTAGTAAAGAATATGAAACAATAGTTTAAATGAAAACAATAGTTTAAGGAAATTTCCTTAGACTATTGTTTTTTTAACAATAAATAATTTACATTTTTTCTTGCTTTTTATCATATAATTTGATATAATATTAATGCATTTAAATATGGCTCCTTAGCCAAGTGGTAAGGCGTGGGTCTGCAACACCCTGATCGTTGGTTCAAATCCGACAGGAGCCTCCATATTATAGTAAACATGGTCTGAATTTTTCAGATCTTTTTTATTGAATAATTTAGAACATGCAAATTAAAAAAACCTTGCTTTAATTTTTATATTATGATATAATGAGGTAACAATTGATAAAAACTATGACGAAGACGGAAATGAAAGTCAATTTTTTAGAGAGCTAAGATTAGGTGAAACTTAGTAAATTACTTCATACTCTTATCACTTCTGAGTTGAAATCCCTAAAGCACTTGTTATTAAGGATTTACGTGTAGGCTACGTTAATGCATAGGGCTTGTTAGAGCCTAAAAGTGGTATAGTTAATCTATACAATTTGAGTGGTACCGCGGGATTATAGACTCGTCTCAAAAATGAGATGAGTCTTTTTTATTATTGTCAGAAAGGAAAAAAAATGAAATTAACAAAAAAGAATTTAGTTGTTGTGAGCTTTATGCTATTTTCAATGTTTTTTGGAGCTGGAAATTTAATATTTCCACCATTTCTTGGACAAAATGCTGGAAGTAATGCTGTAATTGCTATAATTGGATTTTTGATTACTGCAGTATTGTTGCCTGTGCTTGGTGTTATTGTTGTTGCAAAATTTGATGGATTAGATAAATTAGGAATGAAAGTCGGAAAACATTTTGCTTTGATTTTTACTATATTAATTTATTTATCTATTGGACCAGGTTTAGGAATACCAAGAGCTGCTTCAGTTCCATTTGAAATGGCGGTACTTCCTTATTTACCTAGCGGAAGTAATACTACCCTATTTATGATATTATATTCATTTATTTTCTTTGCTCTAGTATTATGGTTGTGTCTCACACCACAAAAGCTGGTAAAAAGAATTGGACATATCCTTACCCCTTGTTTATTATTTTTGATTTTAGTTTTGTTTGTTGGATTTATTTTTAAAGGTGAAATAAATATTTCAGATCCTCAACCCGATTATAATCAAAATCCTTTTTTAAAAGGATTTACCGAAGGATATCAAACAATGGATACAATAGCAGCATTAAATTTTGGATTGGTCATATCATTAACGCTAAGTAGCTTTGGAATTGCTTCTAAAAATGATAAAGTTAAACAAACAATTGTTGCTGGAATATGGGCGGGAATTATTTTGACTGTTATTTATGTAATGCTAGCATATATGGGGATGTGCAGTTCAGGAGTTTATGGTATACATGAAAATGGGGCTTGGACATTAAGGGCGATTGTAGAGCAGGTGTTTGGAAAACCTGGTGCAATATTGCTTGCTGCCATATTTACTTTAGCATGCTTAACGACGTGTGTTGGTTTAGTTAATTCTATTTCCCAATTTTTTTCAATTTTATTTAAAAAAGTATCATATACAAAGTGGGTTATAATAATAACGATTCTTGCTTTCTTTATTTGTAATTTAGGATTATCACTAATTTTAAAAATTTCTGTTCCAATATTAAATGCCATTTATCCAGTTGCTATTGTTCTAATAATTTTAGGATTGTCAAACAAATTATGGGAAAATAATAAATACGTGTATAAACTTACTATAATACCAATTATAATCGTCAGTATAATTTATGCATTCGATTGTGCAAAAGTTAAATTAGGATTTTTAACAACATTATGTGAGTATTTGCCTTTTTATAGTTTGGGGTTTGGCTGGTTAAGTGTAATGGTTATTATGGTTATTGTTAGTTTAATTATTGACTTTGTGTTTAAAAGAATAAAAAATAACTTAGAAAATTGCGAAAAAATAAATTAATATACTACATATTTTTACACTTATGGTATTTATTATATGATGACTTATTTAGTATTGTAAAAATATCTGCTAGCAATAAGTATTGTAGATTATGATATAACTGAACTGAATAATACTAATTTTACACGTAAATATACATTAGTTAGATGTGACCCACATTGAGATTGTCACTATGACTATAAAATATAATACACAAATTTGAAAAAAGAACTAACATAAAGCATCTGCTTTGTTAGTTCTTTTATTTCATATGTTTGAACATAAGTGGTTAAAGACTTCGTTTTGTAATCTATTAAGTTTTTTATTTCTATGAATAATAATAGAAGAAGTACGTTCGAAGTTAATATCTTTAATTTTAATTTCTTTTAATATTCCATTATTTAAATTTTTTTTAACAATTGTTTTTGGGAGTATTGCAACTCCTAGATTATTTTCTAAGAAACTTATAATTGCATCATGACTCATTGATTCTAAAAAAGGTTTATATGATAATTCATGCATACTCATCACACTATCTAAATAATCTCTAGATGAACAACCATATTCTCTAATACAAAGCTTTTCTTTTGATAAATCTTTTAATGTAATCTCAGTATGTATATTATAATCCTTGTTTGCCACTATTACTAAATTATCTTTTTTAAAAGGAATTAAATCAATATTTTTATCTTTAATTTTTCCTTCAACAATTCCAAAATCTAGTTCACCACTTAGTATTTTACTTTCAATGATAGATGTTTTAGCGATTAATAATGATAATTTGATATCAGGATAATTTTTTTCAATTAACTTTGTCATTGTTGGTAAAATACTTTTTCCAATTGAAATGGACACTCCTAAATTTAAACTTGGATTTTTTAGCTTGGATAAAGCGACACTTTCAAAATCATCAAAACTATTTAATACTTCTTTTGCTTTTAAATAGAGTTCTTTTCCATCTTCAGTTAAGATGATCTTATTATTTATTCTATCAAATAAAATTATATTATAATATTTTTCTATGTCTGATATTGTTTGGCTAACTGCTGGTTGTGCAATATGTAGTGATTCAGCAGCTTTTGTTATGCCTCCATTTTCTACAACTGTTGCGAAAACTGATAAATGTCTTAAAGTCATAATTCCTCCTATAAGTAAAAGCTTATGATATATATAATATTATAATATTTTACATATAATTTGTCAAATATTATAATAAATACATATGAAGGAGGAAGAAGTATGAAACTTATAACAGCAATCATTAATAGAAAAGACATTAATAGCGTGTGTAATGCTTTAACCAAAGCAGGCTTTACTTTTACCAAAATGAATACATCAGGAGGGTTTCTTAAAATGGGAAATTTTGAATTATTAATTGTTACTGATGATAATAAAGTAAAAAAGGCTATTGAGACAATTAGAAATAATTGTTCAAAGAGGATTGAAATTGTTCCTAAAAGTGTGATTACGCAAGATACTATTGAAACATATCAAACTGCAGAAGTGTTAGTTGCGGGAGCTATGGTAATAGTTACAAACGTAGAATATTTTGAAAAAATGTAATAATGAATAATTATATTAATAGAAAAGAAGAAAAAAAAGATTATCAATTTGTAAAAAAATTATTATAAAAACAGTTTGTAATGTATATAAAGAAGGATTCTTAGACCATTATATTATGTATAAGCTGAGGATCTGATAATAGGTTTTGTCAAAGAATTAGATTTTGTTTTAGAAGTTGACAATAAAATAATAGCTTATATTTCATATTTTATTGGAACCATTAATGATAATATTCAAATGTTAATGTTTATGCCATTTAATGCAGATTCATTATTTGCCAACTGATGAAAAAGTTAAATAATTTGATGAACAATTCAAAGAGAATTAGTGTTGCTAATTCTCTTTTTTACATTTTCTTTACAATTCTTTACAGGAGTATGATTTATTTGATTTGTTTATTATTATATAATGGTGTTGTAAATAGAAAGGAATATAAAGAATGAAAAAATTATTTTTAATTATGTTTATGTGTTTATGTAGTTTATTGGTTTTTAGTGGATGTCAAAAAAAAGAAACATTTGATGATAGTATGAATATAACAAAATATTCACGTGATAGTGAATCAGGAACTAGAGATGGATTCTTTACAGCAATTGGTTATAAAGAAGCAAAAAGCGATGATACAAAAATTCCTGGGTTTATCAAGGCAAATGATAATGCTAATATGATTTCTTTAGTTAAAAACGATATGTATGGTATTGGTTATATTTCCCTAGCTTCATTAGAGGGTTCTTCATTAAAAGCTTTACAATATGAAGGAGTAGAAGCAAGTGAGGCAGCTGTTGTTGATGGAAGTTATAAATTATCAAGAAACTTTAATTATATAACTAAAGGAGAAAGTAATTGTACTAAAGAAGAATGGTTATTAATAAAAGGCTTTATTGCTTTTATGAATAGTAAAGAAGGTTTGGCTATTGTAAAGTCAAAAGATGGAATATTAACGCAATCAATTGCTTCCGCAAAATCTTTTGATCAAATCCTAGAAGAAAATGCGGAATTAAAAGCAATTTGTGCACGTGAAGATTTGACTGTCGAAATTAAAATTGGTGGATCAACATCTGTTGAAAAAATTGCTCTTTCTTTATCAGAATCATTTAAGAAAGTATGCAAACCTTTCGTACCAGTTCATAATCATACTGGATCAGGAGCTGCATACAAGGGCACTCAAGGCTCTGAAAAAGACGGAATTAACGGAATGCATATTGGATTCTTATCACGTGAGTTGAGTAGTTCAGAACCAGCTTTAGAAAATACATCAGGTTTATTATGTAAAGATGGAATTGTTGTTGTAGTTAATAGCAAAAATACTTTATTAAATAACGTAACAAAAGAACAATTAAAAAAAATTTATTCAACTGAAAAAATTAAATGGAATGAGTTATAGTTTTTCTTATGGACAATGTCAAAAAAAAGAAATTAATTGATAAAATTGTTCAAATAATATTTCAAATTATTGGAATACTTTGTGCACAAACAATTATTATTGTAATTGTTTTTATATTAATAAAAGGCTTAAAGCCTTTTTTTACTAATTATGAAGGGTTTCATTTAAATTTTTTTAAATTTTTGTTTGGAACAAATTTTATAAAAAAAGAATATGGTGTTCTAGGTTTAATTATAAATACAATATTTATAGTTTCTATGGTTGCCTTAATAGCCTTACCAATTAGTGTTTTAACAGCATTGTTTATTGTTAGAATTGCACCAAAAAGGATTGGCGAAATAATGCAAGGTATTGTTGAAATGTTATCATCAATTCCCTCAATAATATACGGTTTATTTGGAATGGGATTTATTAATCCTTTAATCAGAAATTTAGCATCAAGCATGGGATTACAAACAGCAGGTGGTGTTTCTACTTTATCTGTTATAATCATTTTAACAATGATGGTTCTTCCAACGATTACTATTTTGTCAATAACATCAATGAAAGCAGTAAATGAAGATTTAGTTTATGCATCTCTTGCTTTAGGTGCTACTTTCCAACAAACTAATTTTAAAATTGTTATTGGGGGAGCAAAAAGTGGAATATTAGCAGCTTTAATTTTAGGCATTGGTAGAGCAATAGGCGAAGCAACGGCAGTTTCAATGGTTTGCGGTGGTGCAAACGGAATATCTATAGGTTTATTTGAACCAACTGGAACATTAACTTCCTCGATGATGCAAGGAATCTATGAATCTAGTGGATTAGATTATGATATCAGATTTAGTGTTGGTATTGTATTAATAGTAATAATTTTTATATCAAATTTATTGCTTAATAAAGCAAAGAAATGGATATGTAGACATGAAAAATAAAAAGGATATTGTTAGACTTATACCAACGGTATTATCATCATTATTAGTATTTTTTTTACTTGTTGGTATACTTGTTTATATTTTTAGTAATGGTTTTAAGTATTTGTCGGTTAAATTATTGACATCTGATTATTATGAAGAAGTCCACCTTGTTAGGGCTGATCAAAATAATAAAAAATATACAAATCCAAATTTAAATGATTCCTATTTTTCGACTAAATATGGAATTGCTTTAAAAGATTCTACAACAATAGAAGGAGCTAAGTGTGTAATAGTGACTTATATTGCGCTAGATTCTGTTTTTATCAATGTAAGAGAGTTAGATAAAAATCTATATACTGTTCAAATTAATGATATGATTGATGTTATGATTGGGGTAGATTGGTATAACAATGATTTGTATTGTGATAGTAAACAGGGAGCGCAAGAATTTGTGAATGTTTTGGATCAAGCTAAAACTATTAGTTATCTACAATTTAAAAAAATGGGTGGAGGAATTGGAGGATCTCTTATAGCTACACTTTTATTGATTGTTTTTTCAATACTTTTTGCTATGCCTCTTGGTATAGGTGGAGCAATTTATTTAGTGCTTTATGCTAAAGAAGGAAAACTTAAAACAGTCATTTCAAGTATGATAGATTCTACTAGTGGTATTCCTTCAATTATATTTGGGTTTGTGGGAATGATTGTGTTTATTCCTATTGTTTCTTTAATTTCACATAAGAATGATTATTCAATACTAGCAGGCTCATTGACAATGGCTATAATATTATTACCAACAATAGTTAAAACAACAAGTGAAGCATTACATGTAGTTCCAAAAGAATATATGGAAAATTCACTTGCACTTGGGGCTTCAAAAACACAAACAATATTCAAAGTAATTTTACCAAATGCTATACCTGGCATTTTAACTGCTGCAATTCTATCAATTGGACGAGTTATTGGTGAGTCAGCAGCATTGATTTTTGTTATGGGAACGTTTATTAAAGATAATGTAAGTTTATTAAATGGTGCTACATCATTGTCTTTACACATTTATTCATTGACAAAAGCAGAAGTACCTAATTATAATGTGGCGTGTGCTATTTCGTTAATTATATTATTAGTAGTTTTTTCAATGAACTTAATTGTGAAAATAATAAATAAGCACATCATTAAGAAAAGAGGTATATAGTGGATACAATATTTAATATAAATAACTTAAATGTTAACTATGGCGATAAAGAAGTAATTAAAAATGTTTCCTTTGATATTTATAAAAATAATGTCACAGCATTTATCGGTCCTTCTGGTTGCGGAAAATCAACTATTTTAAAATGCTTAAATAGAATGAATGATTTAATTCCAAACTGTAAAATTGAAGGAGAAATTAAGTATGAAGGAAGTAATTTGAATGCCATTGATGTTATTGAACTTCGTACTAGAGTGGGAATGGTTTTTCAAAATCCCAATCCATTCCCAATGTCTATTTTTGATAATGTTGCTTATGGACCTAGATGTAGCGGTATAAAAAATATGAAAACTTTAAATTCTATAGTTGTTGAATCTTTAAAAAAAGCATCATTATATGATGAAGTAAAGGATCGATTAAAAGATAGTGCAATGGGACTTTCTGGAGGACAGAAGCAACGTTTATGTATAGCTAGATGCATTGCAATGAATCCAGATGTTATATTAATGGATGAACCTACTAGCGCTCTAGATCCAATTGCAACATTAAAAATCGAAGAATTAATAAGAAAACTAAAAAAAGAGTATACAATTATTATTGTCACTCATAATATGCAACAAGCAACCAGAATTTCGGATTTCACAGCATTCTTTTTATTAGGTGAATTAATAGAATATAATAAAACAATAGATTTATTTGCTAATCCGAAAGCAAAAGAAACAGAAGATTACATTACAGGAAGGTTTGGATAATAATGAGTATCAAAAATGAAATGACTGAGTTAAAAGAACAAGTTTTAAAAATGTGTTCATTTGTGGTTAAGAATATAAATGATTCGATTAATTATTACTTAGGAAAGCAACAAGATGTGCAAATTAATGATGACCTTGTTGATCAATACGAACGTTTAATCGAAGAAATGTGTATAAATATCCTATTAAAAGAAAGACTATTCGCCAAAGATTTAAAAGAAGTAACAGGAGCATTAAAACTAGTTTCTGATTTAGAAAGAATAGGAGATCATGCTGAGGATATTTATGAATTTTCTAAAAGAATAAAAAAGTATCAAGAGCAAAGAATAGATGAAATATCAGGACTATCTGACTTTGTTATTGAAATGATCAATAAATCTATAAAATCATATGTTAATAATGATTATGATATGGCAAAAGAAGTAATAAAGGATGACGATTTTGTTGACAAAAAATATGAAGAAATAATTGAATCTTTAGGAAATGAAGAAAAATACGATAAAGATTATTTACCATTTGCAATTTATACTACACTTGTGGTAAAATATTTAGAGCGAATTGCTGATCATAGTGTAAACATTGCAGAATGGGTTGTTTATATATCATCAGGATTTTATAAAGATAAAATGATTTTTTAGGAGTAGTATTATGCTTATTTATTCTATTGAAGATGATAAAGATATAGCAATGATTATTAATAAAGCACTATCAAAACAAGGTTTTGTAGTTAATAGTTTTTATGATGGTACTTCATTTATAAAAGCTTTTAACGGAAAGAAACCTGACATAATTTTGCTTGATTTAATGCTTCCTGATATGAGTGGAATAGATATTTTAAAAAAAATAAGAAGTGATGAGAAAAACGATGATATTCATATCATTATTATTTCCGCAAAACATATGACAATGGATAAAGTTGAAGGTTTAGATTATGGTGCAGATGATTATATTGAGAAACCTTTTGATATTTTGGAATTAATGTCAAGAGTTGGTGCACATGCTCGCCGATTGACTAAAAAGAATATTTATGAAATTGGCCCACTTTTACTTGATATAAATAAATATGAATGTCTTTATAATAATCAAAAGATAATCTTAACAACAAAAGAATTCAATATTTTACAATTGTTAATGGAAAAGTATCCAAATGTTGTAACGCGTGAAGAATTATTTAAAAAATTGTGGGATACTGATGAAATTCTTGAAAGTAGAACACTAGATATGCATATTAAAAGTTTAAGAGCTAAACTTAACAATAATGTCATTAAATCTATATACGGAATAGGATATCAATTACAATTATGAGAAAAAAAATAATAATATTAAATTCTTTTATAATTCTTTTATCTTTAATTAGTATGCTATTAATATCTTCTTTAATAATTTATAAAAAGAATTATGATACTTATTGCAAACAAATTAAAGATTATTTAAATTTAACTGCTAAAATATTTGATGGTGAAAATTTCAATGAAACTATTGATAAAATGAATATTAATGATATTCGTATAACTATTATAGATAATGTAGGTGCGGTTGTTATAGATAGTGAGAAAGATTATTTAGACAATCACAAAGATCGCCCGGAACTACAAATTGATAATTTAGGAAAAGTGTACAAAAGATATTCCAATACAGAAAAAAAAGAAATGCTATATATAGCTGGGCTAGATGATGGATATTTTATAAGATTATCTATTCCTATGGGCGACATTAATCAAACAATAATTACATTTGTGTATATTGGAATTTTGGCATTAATTATTATTTTTGTTGTTTCATTATCTATATTTATCCTTTTGAGTAATAAAAGTATGAAAAAAATAATGGTTAAAGTAAATGAGCTAAGTAAGTTAGCCAAAACGGATGTTTCTTCAACAGACTTAACAATCGAAGAATTAACAACTATATTAGACTCATTAACAAATCTTTTAAATACTAGAATAAATGAAATAGAAGTACAAATGGAAAAGTTAAAAACAGTTTTAGATTTATTAAATCAAGCAGTAATAGTTATTTCTAATGATGGACTTATTAAACTAATCAATAATAAAGGAAAAGAATTGTTACATACTAACGATTCAATCATTAATAATAAATTTATATTTTTATTTTTAGATATTGAATTACAAGAAATTTTATTAACAGCTATAAGAGAAAAAAAACACATTGAAAAAACTAAAATTATGGATAATAAAGCATTATACTTTGCTTTTAATCATGTCAATAATTCATGGTTAGAAGACGGAATTATTATAACAATTGAAGATATTACTGAAGATTATAATCTTGATAAAACGAAAAAAGATTTCTTTCAAAATGCTTCTCATGAATTAAAATCTCCATTAACTTCCATTATAGGTTATGAACAATTGATTGTGGAAGGGATAGCTACTGATGATGAAGCAATTGAATATTCAAAAAAAGTTTTGAGTGAAGCTCGCAGAATGAACAATATAATTATTGACATGCTTGACCTTGCTTCTCTTGAACAAAACTATTTAGTAAAACAAGAAGAAGTGAATATGAAAATAATTATTACCAATATTCTTTGCTCATTAGATAATATGATTAATGCAAAAAACATAAATGTTAATTTAGATGTCGATGATGAAATAGTTATGGGTGATAGTCGTTTAATTGATGAAATGGTTAGAAATTTAATTGATAATGCAATTAAATATAATAAAGATAATGGAGAGTTAACTGTAGAATTTAAAAATAAAACATTGAAAGTTAAGGATACAGGTATAGGTATTGCAAAGGAAAATCTAAATCGTATTTTTGAGAGATTTTATTGTGAAAATAAAGGCAGAAATAAAGCAAATAATGGAACAGGTTTAGGTCTTGCGATTGTTAAACATATTTGTGAGATTAGTGATTATGAAATAAAAGTTGAGTCATTTGTGAATATTGGTTCAACATTCATGGTTAAAATGAAATAAAAAAGAGCTCAAATTTGGGCTCTTTATTTTAAGTTATTTGCTTTAGCAAGAACTGCGTTCAAAGCATTTTTAAATATAAATGTTGTATTAGTTAAAACTTGGTACTTGTCATATTCTTCATTATTTAATAGCCAAGTATAAACAGCACTAGCTATAACACTACTTAAAGTTGTTGTTGAATATTTAATGAATTCATCAGAAATATTATAATTATTAATATCAATAATTTCTTCCACATATTTTCTCAATATTTGATTAAAATTATTTTTAAAGAATAATTTTATAGTGTCGATTTTTACATCATTAATCACATTGATAATCATTCTTTTATTTGTAACAACATAATCCATAATTAATTCAATTGCTTCATCAATATCTTTTACTAAATCCATTTCTTCAAGTTTGTTTAAGATTTCTTGTTTTAATGTGTATTCTAATAAATCATAAATATCAATAAAATGATAATAAAAAGTTTTACGATTTAATTTACATTTTGTTACTAAAGAAGTAATAGTAATTTTAGAAATTGGTTTTACATTCATCATAGCAATTAATGTTGAAGAAAGTTTTTGTTTTGTTTCAAAATTCTTATCGTTTTGCATAATTGTTTACCTTTTTGTTACATTAATTATATCAAAAAAAGTCAAAATTTGCAATAAAATAATAATGGAAGTGAGTAAATTTAAAGTAGAGTAGAGATAGAAAAAAGCTCATGAATAAATCATGAACTTTTATTATTAATTTGTATAATTATCAAAATATCCTTGGATTAAAATGAATGGTGTTCCTTTATCTCCGCTTCCAGATGTTAAATCACATAGTGAACCAATTAAATCAGTAAGTTGACGAGGGGTAGTACCTTGTGATACCATTTGTCCTTTTAGATTAGAATCTTTCTTTTTAATATATTCTGATATTGCTTCAGTTAGTTCTTGACCATTTAAATTAGCAAAATCATTGTCAGCAAGATACTTTAATTTAACTTCATTAGGTTGTCCTACTAATCCTTTTGTATAGAATGGAGAGCATACAGGGTCAGCAAGTTCCCAAATTTTTCCAACTGGATCCTTAAAAGCACCATCTCCATAAATCATTACTTCAACATGTTTTCCTGTTTTTTCAAGCATCATTTGTTGAACACGATCTACAACTTTTTGGCCATCTCTTGGGAATAATTTGATTTTTTCATCAGTTGCTTTATTACTTCCTAATAGTCCATATTTTTCATTATAGCCACTGCCATTAACTGAAGAACTTAAAACATCATCCAATCCATAAACGGTTTTTGCACCTTTTTCTTTTAATAGTCTTTTGCTTCTTTCACGTGTGTGAATGTCGCAACATAGAACAGAATCAGTATAGTTTAATATAGTTCTTACGTCGTTAGCGAAAATAATTTCAACTTCTGCACCCATACTAGTGATTAAATCATGATAATATTTTACGTAATCTACTCCTGTGAAATGATGTGGTTGATAACCAAATGCATCTCTAAATTGTTGTTCTGTTAAAACATCTGTCCATGGATTGATATGCTTTTCATCTAATTGATCTAATGTTACCAGATGATTTCCAACTTCATCAGATGGATAACTTAACATTAATATAATTTTTTTCGCCCCTTTTGCAATTCCTTTTAAACATACAGAAAATCTGTTTCTGCTTAAAATAGGGAATGTAAGACCTATAATTCCATTAGGAAATTTTTGCTTGATATCCTCGGCGATTTGATCGATAGTTGCATAGTTTCCTTGTGCTCTTGCAACTACTGCTTCAGTAAGAGCAATAACATCTTTATCGTGAAAAGTGAAATGTTCGCTTTCACTTGCCTTTAACATACAGTCAACAACTATCTCACAAATATCATCATTTTCACGAATGATTGGTCCTCTAATTCCTCTAGATACAGTACCAACTAATCTATCCATAAATACTACCTCCTTATGAATACGACTAATTATATCATATTTTGATTTAAAAATAAATAATTTTTTACAAGGCATTTATTTGCTTTTAAGTTACATTTTTGATATAATATAAATTGGTGATATATATGAACTATGAAATAGCTAAAAAAGTTGTATTTATGAATCCTAAATATCAACCTTTACTTACACAAAGTGAAAATTACAAAACAAAAAAAGAAGAAGCTATGGCAGATTTGTCTATTTCAAAAAAAGAATTAGATGATTATTCAAAACATTTTCCAGCTCTAACAATAGGTGAATGTGAATACATGTTATATGGAGCTCGCTTTTATGAATTCTTAATAGATAATGGAGGCTTCCTATTACATTCTTCTTGTGTCGTTTATGAAGACTATGCTTATTTGTTTTCTGCTTTTTCTGGAGTTGGAAAATCAACACATACTAATTTATGGGTTAAATATTTTAAGGGTGCAAAAATTTTAAATGATGATAAACCAGCTATTCTGATTGAAAATTCTAAAATTTATGCTTATGGTACTCCGTTTTCTGGAAAAACAGATTTAAATATAAATGCATGTTATCCTATTAAAGCAATTATTTTTTTAGAACGCGGTATAACTAATGAAATTCGCTTACTTAGTGGAAAAGAAGCAATATATAATATTTTATCACAGACAATAAGACCAAGTGATGATAAAACAATGGAAAATTTGTTATTTATAATTAATACGGTTGTAAAAACAATTCCAATTTATGGTTTGAAATGCAATATTAGTGATGAAGCTGTTGAATTAGTTTATAGAACAGTGAATAGGAAATGACAATATGAATAATGAATATATTTATTTAATATCAATTATCAAAAGTGTTTTGACTAATACTCCCTTAACACATTTTTTAGATGTTTCATATTCAAAATTATTTACAATTGCAAAAGTTCATAATGTTGAAAACTTTTTATATTATGGACTAATTAAAAATCCATCTTTTGATAATAGTAAATATGAAGAGTTTTCAACAAGAGTAACTATGGCATTTAAAGAATCTCTATTTAAGGTTGCTACGCAAGGAGCAGAAATAGAAGATTTAATGAAGACTTTTGAAAGTGAACATATCAAGTTTATGCCATTAAAAGGTGCTGTAATTAAAAACTTATATCCACATATAGATTTGCGCAGTATGGCTGACTTTGATTGCTACTTTGATAAAACACAAGCAAAACTTATTAAAAAAATAATGATTAATTTAGGATATACAGTTGAAATGTTTAATAAAGGTAATCATGATGTGTATTACAAAAAACCTTATATGAACGTTGAAATGCATCGTGAATTGATGAATGAATGCTATAAAATAAGTAAATATTATAAAAATATTAATAAAAAATTGATATTAAAAGAAGGAAGTCATTATGAGTATCAAATGACTAAAGAAGATTTCTTTATTTATATGATTGCACACAGTGCTAAACATTTTGCATATGGTGGCACAGGCATTAGAACTTTTATAGACGTATATTTATTTATTCATAATTATGAATCCTTAAATTATGAATATATTTATCAAGAACTTGATTTAATGGGATTATCAAAATATGCGAAAGCTTCTATCGATTTATCAAATTATTGGTTTGGTAATAACGAAGAAACTATCTTAATAAACAATTTTGAAGAATGCGTGTTTAATAGTGGAACATATGGAACCTTAAAAAATAGCGCATCTATTGCAATCTTTATGAATGAAGATGCAATTAACAACTTGGAAAAATCAAAATCAAAATACATATTAAAAAGATTATTTCCAAGTAAAGAAACAATGAATATAAGAAACCCTATTACTAAAAAAATGCCTATTCTATTACCATGGTTTTATTTTACTAGGCTTTTAAAAGGAATATTTCATATTAAGAAAACTAAAGAAGAAGTAAAAGATGTAAATAATATATCAAAAGAAAATGTTGAAAAACTAAAGAATCTCCACGAAGATTTAAATGTGAAAGGAAAAATATAAATATGAAAATTAAATCAGGCTTTATGCTTAGAATGGTAGCTGATAATTATATTGTAGTTCCTGTTGGCGAAGCATCTAAACAATTTAATGGAATGATTACTTTAAATGAAACTAGCGCTTTTTTATGGAACTTTCTAATGAAAGGAACAACAGAAGAAAAACTAGTTGATGAATTAATGAAAACATATGATGTTTCTAGAGAAATAGCTATAAAAGATGTAAAGTCATTTATTTCTGAACTTGAAAAGATAAATGTTTTAGATGAATAAAATGAATGATTACAAAACAATTTTAGCCACAAAAGGATATTTTGTTACCAATATTGTTGGAACAAGTATGTTCCCAATGCTAAGACAAGGCAAAGACACAGTTCTATTAAAACCAATTGATAGGACAATAAAAAAATATGATGTTGTATTGTTTCAACGTGATAATGGAAAATATGTATTACATCGTGTTCTAAAAGCAAATAACGGCGCTTATATTATTTGTGGGGACAATCAATACAAAAAAGAATATACAATTAAAGACCACAATATGATAGCCATTATGGCTGGCTTTTATCGTAAAGAAAGATATGTTTCTATTGACAATTTTTGGTATAAATTGTATTCACGTTTAGTTAGTTTATTTAGACCATTTGTTTTTTTAAAGTTTATGTTTATAAAATTTTTTAGAAAGAGAGGAACAAAAAATGAATGATTCAATTATTGAATTTAAAGCTCTAACAAAAAAATATGGAAATGTTGTTGCTTTAAATAACGTTGATCTTAATTTTCCCAAAGGAAAAATTATAGGATTACTGGGACCTAATGGCAGTGGAAAAACGACTATGATAAAGGTTATAACTGGTTTATTAAAAAAGTATACAGGAGAAGTACTTATCTATGGATTAAAACCAAGCCCAGAAACTAAAAAGATCATTTCATATCTTCCTGATCGCCCTTGTTTACCATCAAGGTTATCGATTACAAAAATATTAGATTATTTTTCGGATTATTTTGTGGACTTTGATAAAGAAAAGGCATTACGATTAATAAAGGAACTTGGAATAGATATTAATCAAAGCTTTAATGAATTATCTAAAGGAACAAAAGAAAAATTACAAATAATATTAGTTTTATCAAGAAATGCGAAAGTATTTATATTTGATGAACCAATTGCGGGAGTGGACCCTGCTGCTAGAGATGTAATTTTCCAATTAATACTAAATGGAAAAAATGATGATTCAACTATAATTATTTGCACACATTTAATTTCAGAAGTTGAAAATATTTTAGATTATGCAATCTTTTTAAAGAATGGTCAAGTATCACTTCGTAATGATGTGCAAACAATTAGAAACAATAGCGGTAAAAGTTTAAATGAAATATTTAAGGAGGTGTATCGTTGTGCGCCAATTAATTAAACATGAGTTTGCGGATTATTGGAAAAATAATGTTATTGGATATGGTATTAGCTTTGTTGGATATTTAATTTATGCTATTTATATGTTTTTTGTATCACGTTATCAAAATCCATGGTCTCCATTTATGTCAATAATTACGACAGGTATATCATTTGCTTTAGTTTCTGCTTTATTAGCTCCAGTAGTGTTTTTCTTTATTAGTATTAAAAGGACTTTTTTAGATAAAATATTTGGTGATGAAGGATACTTAACGATGTCTATTCCTGTTTCAACAAAACAATTATTACTATCTAAACTATTGGTTTCAATGCTTTGGGGTATAGGATTTATAATTGTGAATTTTTTAGGAGCTTCATTAGTATTTGTAGCGATAGTAAATACATCATTAGATTTTTTACAAACTTTCAAATCAATAATTTCTAATATCTTTTTTTCCGGATTAACATCAGTAAAAATAATTTATACAACTTTATCATCATTATTGAAGTTAATTCTTATACTTTTGATGGCCGGTTCATTAACAAATTATTTAAGAGCTAAAAAGAATAAAGCGATTATTGCTATTGGTATTGCCTTGGGAGTTTATACTTGTATATCTGTTTTAAATACAGTTGCATTAGTTATACCTTTTGGTATTATAATCACAGAAAATGGTTATGCATTTAACGCTGGTTTATTTGATGATTTAAGCCCATTAGGGTTATCAAGTTATGTAATAAATTTTACTAAATTGATTTTTGACATATTATTGATTATTGGAATGTATTTAATTAGCTATAATATAATTGATAAAGATTTTGAATTAAATTAAGAGTCTCTTTTAGGCTCTTTTTTTAATTATAGTATAAATAAAATAATAGTAATTTAAAATATTAATTTTCTACTTTAAAAATTGTTAAATTTTTGATATAATATTTAAAGGTGATAAGAAATGGTAAAGTTAGTTATATTTGATTTAGATGGAACATTACTTAACACATTAGATGATATTTCTATTAGTGTTAACTATGCATTAAATAAAAACAATTTAAATACAGTTACAAAAGATGAAATTAAATACATGATAGGAAATGGCGTTGATTTATTAATTAAACGAGCAATAAAAGATAATTTGGAAAAATTTAATGATGTTAAATGTGATTATTTAAAATACTATCATGAAAACTGTGAAGTTAACACTAGACCATATGATGGTATAATTGAAGAATTAATAAAATTAAAAAAAGATAATATAAAAATTGCTGTATTTTCTAATAAACCGGATAACGATACCAACAAAATGATTGCAAAGTATTTTCCAAATACTTTTGATGTTGTTTTAGGAAAAAAAGATTGTAATCGCATTAAACCTTATCCCGATGGAGTTTTAGAAATAAAGAAAAAATTAGATATACAAACAAATGGAATTTTTATTGGAGATTCTGATGTCGATATAGAAACTGGTAAAAATGCTCATATGAAAACTATAGGAGTGCTGTGGGGATTTAGAAACGAACAATATTTAAAAGAAGCAGATGCTATTATTGCTGAACCTAATGAATTATATAAGATTATAAAGGAATTATAAGTATGGATAATATAAATGGTGTTTTATTAGTTGACAAACCTAAGGGTATTACTTCACAAACACTTATAACTAAAATTAAGAGACATTTGAATATTAAAAAAATAGGTCATGCGGGAACACTTGATCCTCTGGCTACAGGATTAATGGTGGTATTACTTGGCTCTTCAACAAAACTTTCAGATTATTTAATGTCCAACGAAAAAGAATATGAATGTGAAATATTGATTGGATCATCAAGTGATACGGAAGATATTGAAGGAAATATTATAACTGAAAAAGAAGTTAAACAATTAAATAATATAGATATGGTATTAGTTAGTCTAAAAGGAACTTTATCACAAATTCCACCAATGTATTCTAGCGTTCATCATAATGGTATAAAGCTATATGAACTTGCTCGAAAGGGAATAGAAGTAGAAAGAGAACCTAGAGTAATTGAAGTTAAAGATATTAAAAGAACTTCTGATGTTATTTATGAAAATGAAAAGGCAAAATTCACGTTTCAAGCGTGTGTTAGTAAGGGGACATATATTCGAACATTGTGCGTTGAAATCGGGACTAGAATTGAATATCCGGCTTTAATGAGCAATTTGAGGAGAATTAAATCAGGAACATTTAAAATAGAAGACGCTTATAAATTAGATGATATTTTGAATGATAAATATAAAGTATTATCCAATTATGAAGCGATAAAAGATAAAGATTTGTTTGATGTTGATGAAAAAACTTACAAAGATATTATGAATGGAAAAGTAATAACTTTAAAATCTGATAAAGAACAATTGTTTATAACTTATAAAAAAGAATTAATAGCAGTCTACGACAAAGTAGAAAATAATTTATATAAGGCGAAAAGAGTATGGAATTAATTAAAGTATCTTTAAAAACAATAGAACAATTCAATACATTACCATTTGAACAGATGATTACATGCATTGGTGAATTCGATGGCATACATATTGCTCATCAAGAATTATTTAATAAGACCTTAATAAGTGCTCAGGAGAAAAAATTAAAATCATGTGTAATTACATTTTATCCTCATCCTGATTACGTGTTAAAGTTAAGAAATGATGATACATATTTAACACCACTTTTCGAAAAGGAACAAATAATTTCTTCATTTGGCTTTGATTATTTAATTGTTATTAATTTTGATTTAGAGTTAGCTTCATTAAATTATCAAACTTTTTTTGAATTGTTTTTAAAGCGTTTTGAAAAGATTGTAGTTGGCTTTGATTTTAGTTTTGGATCTAGAGGTACTGGTAAAGTTAAAGAATTAATGCAGTTACATAAGAATGTTTGTGTAGTTAATTGTTTAGAATATAATAATAAAAAAATAGGATCTGAATTAATTAGACAACTACTAAATAAAGGAAATATAAAGGAAGTAAATTATTTACTTGGAAGAAATTATTATGTTAGAGGAATAGTTTCTGGTGGTTCGCGAATAGGAAGAAAGATAGGTTATCCAACCGCCAACATTAGTATTGATAAGGAATTTCAATTGTTTAAAGAGGGAGTATATGCAATTATCATAACAATTGAAAGCATTCAATATTTAGGGATTGCTAATTTCGGCACTAATCCATCTTTTAACAAAGTTGATGCACCGCGTCTAGAAGTATTTATATTTAATTTTAATAGCAATATATATAATGATAATGTTAAAGTTGAATTATTAGAATACATTAGAGAAGAAAAAACCTTTAAAGATAAAGAAGAATTTAAAGAAGAACTACAAAATAATTGTAAATATGTAGAAGAAAAGTATGGTGAAAATCTATGAATATTTTATTAGTTGGTGCAATGCAAAGTGAAATTGAGTATTTTTTAAATAACTTTGAATTACAAAAAATAGAAGAAATTAATAACTTTAAATTTTATATATGCAAATATCATCAAAAAAATATATATTTAGTCGAAAGTGGCGTAGGAAAAGCAATGGCTGGACTTTTGATTGGTGTTGCTTCAACGAACTTTAAAATTGATAAAGTGATTAACATAGGAATTGCGGGGGGAATAAAACCTGCAACTTTGAATGATGTTATTGCTTGCGATAAATACGTGTATGGTGATGTTGATGTTACGTTTTTTGAAAAATATCAATATGGTCAAATGGCAGGATGTCCCAAACTATTTAATGCGGATACAGAAATGATGGAAATAGCCACTAAGAATAATGCAATTAGAGGTACAATTTGTACAAATGATGCCTTTATTTCGTCATATAATATTGTTAAAGAAATAAAAAATAAATTAGGTGATGTAGACAATATAATGTGTTTCGATATGGAGTCATGTGCTTTTGCACAAGCTTGTCACATGGTTAATATTCCGTTTATTGCTATAAGATCAATTAGTGATTTAATAGATGATACTAATCAAGAAGAAGTATATGATAACAATGGTGAAAAGCCATCTGTTTTAGCAAATATTTTAGTGCTAAAAATAATTATAGAGTTATAAATAAACATTTTTATAATCGTTATTGACATTTGGTCAAAAAAGGTGTATAATTATAATGTTGTGTTATGCAACCGCACAAAAAAGGTTTTTAAGGATTAGATTCACCTTTATGGCGTGTCTTAAATATTTCAAGAAGGAGGATATGCAGATGTACGCAATTATTGAAACTGGTGGAAAACAATATCTTGTACAAGAAAATGATTTCTTATTTGTTGAAAAATTAGAAACTGCTGAAGGCGAGAATGTTGTTTTTGATAAAGTATTGATGGTTAATGGTAAAATTGGTGCTCCATATGTTGAAGGTGCAAAAGTTTCAGCAAAAGTTGAAAAACAAGGTAAAGCTCCAAAAGTTATTGTTTACAAATACAAATCAAAGAAAAACTATCATAAAAAACAAGGTCACAGACAACCTTTCACAAAAGTTCAAATTACTAAAATTGAAGGATAATTAATGATTTGTTGTTGTGTGAAAAAGAATGATAATTCTTATGAAATTGATGTTAGAGGTCATTCTGGCTATGATACTATTGGAAAGGATATAGTTTGTAGTTCAGTTTCTACAGCTATGATTATTACTATTAATCTATTAGAAAGATTCAATTTCAAATTTGATTTTTCAAGTAATAATAAAATTCCAATGATGAATTTGAAAGTAACTAAATGTGATGACAAGTATAATAATATTGTGATCATATTAGATAATTTAGTGAGTTGTTTAGAAGATGTTTCTAAACAATACAATAAGTTTTTAATAATAAAATATTTATAATAGGAGGAAAATCCGATGCTATTTATGAACATACAATTTTTTGCCAGTAAAAAAGCTGCAGGTTCTACTAAGAACGGCCGTGATTCAAGAGCAAAAAGATTAGGTGCTAAATTGTCAGATGGTGAATTTTGTACTGCAGGTTCAATCATCTATCGTCAAAGAGGTACTGTTATATTTCCTGGAGCAAACGTTAAAAAAGGTGGAGATGACACACTATTTGCTACTATTACAGGTTATGTTAAATATGAACGTTTAGGAAAAGACAAAAAACAAGTGTCAGTATATGAAGTAAAATAAAATGTAAATGCACTTAATAAGTGCATTTTTTTAATAGAAAGGAGTACGTATTATGTTTGTTGATGACGTTAAATTGGTTGTTAAAGCTGGCAATGGTGGCAATGGTGCTGTAAGCTTTCGTCATGAAAAATATATAGCCAAAGGTGGTCCTTATGGCGGCGATGGCGGAAAAGGTGGTAGCATAATATTTGTTGGTGATGAAGGATTAACAACTTTATTAGATTTTAAGTATAAAAGAAAAATTACCGCTAAAAATGGTGAAAACGGAATGACAAAAAATTGCTTTGGTAAAGATGCAACTGATGTGTACATTAAAGTTCCCGTTGGTAGTGTTGTGTATGATTTAACAAATAATATTGTTATTGCTGATATAACTAAACATAATCAACAAGCTATTATCGCTAAAGGAGGTAGAGGCGGAAGAGGTAATTCATCTTTTGCTACTGCAAGAATTCCTGCTCCTGAATTTGCGGAAAATGGAGAACCTGGTGAAGAAAAAGAAATCAGAATTGAATTAAAAGTATTAGCTGATGTCGGTTTAGTTGGTTTTCCAAGTGTTGGTAAATCAACATTAATCTCTATTTGTTCAGCTTGCAAACCAAAGATTGCAGATTATCATTTTACAACATTAGTTCCCAATTTAGGTGTTGTACAAGTTAAAGATGGAAGAAGCTTTGTAATGGCTGACTTGCCAGGACTAATTGAAGGTGCTTCAAATGGAGCTGGTCTAGGATTCCAATTTTTAAAACACATTGAAAGAACAAGAGTCATTGTGCATGTAATTGATATGTCTGGTCTTGAAGGTAGAGATCCGATTGTAGATTATCAAAAAATCAATAATGAATTAGTAACATAT
This sequence comes from uncultured Bacilli bacterium, assembly GCA_934096585.1. Lineage (GTDB taxonomy): Bacteria > Bacillota_I > Bacilli_A > ML615J-28 > CAG-698 > CAKOMG01. The sequence continues at coordinate 7,687 of CAKOMG010000001.1, read as the reverse complement.
AATCCAAAGTTAATGCTTAGACCACAAATTGTTGTGGCAAACAAAATGGATTTACCAAGTTCTAAAGAAAATCTTATTAAGTTTAAAGAAAAATATCCCGATTTGAATGTAATAGCTATAAGTGCATATACTAAAGATAATTTAGATGCTTTGTTATATGAAATTGCTAATGAGTTGGATAAAGTTTCACTTGATGATTTTAATGAAACTGTTAAAGATGAAGTAGTAGAATATAAATTTATCCCTAAAGAAGAGCCTTTTAGAATCGAAAAAACCGATGAAGGCTTATATAATGTTGTTGGCCCAGCAATCAAAAGAATATTTGATTCAACTGATTTCAATAGAGATGAGAGTGTTAAAATGTTTGCTAAACGCATTAGAAATTTAGGAGTGGATAAAAAATTACAAGAATTAGGAGTGAAAGCAGGGGAAACAGTATTAGTTTTAGGATATGAATTTGAATTTTTTAATTAGGAGTTAGATTATGCGCAACGAAAAAATTAAAAAGATTGCTTTTGCGGGAATAATTATGGCATTAATAATTGTAATGACATTTACAAATCTAGGGTTTATTATTTTACCTTCATCTGTGAGTATAACTTTGGTTCATATTCCAGTTCTAATAGGTTCAATGATATTGGGAAAGAAATATGGGGCGTTGCTTGGCTTTGTATTTGGTCTTTGTTCATTTATTTTATCATTCTATAATATTTCAACAAATGCACCATTCACAAATCCTTTAGTATCAATACTTCCAAGAATAATTTTTGGCTTTATGGTTGTTCCTCTATATAATTTATTTATGAAGGTATTTAAAAATGATATTGTGTCTACGCTAGTTGCAATGTTAGTTTCAACATTCTTACACACTGTTATGGTTTTAACATGTATTTATATTGTTTGGAAAACAAATTTCTATTTTGGTGTAGATGAATTTGTTGCTAATTGTGGAACATTAGAAGGTACCAATTTATTTAAATATATTTATGCTGTATTAATTTCTAATGGATTATTAGAAATGTTGCTTGCTGGTGTAGTTGGAACGCCAATTATTAAGGCATTGAAAGTTTTAATAAAAAATAATAAAGTAGAAACAGAAGATTAATTTCTTCAGTTTCTATTTTTTTTTTGGATTTTATATGATATAATAAATGTGAAGAAAGTAGTAAAAGAAATGGGGTATATATGGTTTTTTTAGAATTAAACAATATTAGTAAATTTTATGTAGATAAAGACAATGTCTATGTAGGTGTAAAAGACATTAATTTAACTTTTGAAATTGGGGAATTTGTGGCTATTACTGGAAAATCTGGTAGTGGTAAAACGACGTTACTAAATATTATTGGTGGCATTGATACTTATGAAAAAGGGGAATTATTAATAAATGGCGAACAAACATCCCATTTTACGCAATCAGATTGGGAAGAATATCGCCAAAGATACATCTCATTTATTTTTCAAGATTATAACATTATTGATAGTTTTACAGTACTAGAAAATGTGGAACTTGCATTGATGCATATAAAAGATTGTAAAGAAAGAAAAGCTAAAGCCAAGGACTTAATTAAAAAAGTTGGTATGACACCTTTTATAAATAATAAAGGCAGCAAATTAAGTGGAGGACAAAAACAAAGAACAGTTATTGCAAGGGCACTCGCTAAAGAAAGTCCAATCATTTTGGCAGATGAACCAACAGGTAACCTTGATTCAAAAACTGCAAAAGAAATAATTGAATTATTGAAGGAAGTATCTAAAAATAAACTAGTTATAATGGTAACCCATTCTTTTTCTATGTTACAAGGTGTTGCCAGCAGGGAAATAAGAATATTTGATGGAAAGGTTGAATTTGATAATGTTTTAAATAAAAAACTGAACATTGACAGAAACCTTAATAATGATAAAACTTTTTTAAAAAATGATTCATTATATAATGGCTTTACCTTAGGCAAAAAACTATTGTTTTCCAAACCAAAGTTAGCTATTTATTTATGTTCTCTAATGATTTTAGGGATGATTTTGATGTTTTCTATTACAGTTTTTTGCAATAACCAATTTGACTCTACTGAGAATGTTGATATGTTTGATTACGTAGATGGTAGAGTCTTATTGATGAAAAAAGATGAATCGCCAATTACAAGTAGTGAACTGAATGAATTAGAAAAAAAATATAGTGCAAAAAGCAGTTTACGTTATGATTATCTTATGGATCAATATAGTTTAATGTATTACTCTAACTATGGATCAAAAAAGACCCTTTCTACAAGAATTAATTATGACATTAATTTGGGAAATTGTGATTATGGTACTTATCCACAACAAACTAATGAAGTGATGTTATACTTGCCTATTTGTTTTAAAAGAATAGAAACTTATTTACATCGAATATCTCTTTATAATATATTTTTTGATGTTAGTGGAATTAAATACTTTTATGATAATAATAAAACCCCTTATTGCATTTTAAATGAAGAAGGCTATAAAATAGTTTCTTCTGTATGTTTTTTAAGAACGCATAATATTGCTTGTTATTTTGAAACTAGTAGTGCAGATATTCTTTATATTAATAATTTTTATACTTCTTTTACTTTAGATAGTAATAAATATATGATTGTGGATGATAATTTTAATATAAATAATATTAAAAATATTAATTTTACTTTAAAAATTTCTTATCAAATTAATGAAGAAAAAAATAACACAATTAAGTTAAAAAAAGATTTATACTATTTTAATAATTATGATAAAACTGATTTTTGTGATTTTGAACAAAGTACTCATAAATCGGTAATACTAGGAACACAATTAATTCAAAACATTGCGGATGAAATAATAGAATATCAATATAAACAATCTTCGCTATTTTTTAAAAATGATCGAGAAGCTAAAAAAGCAATTAAAGATCTTAAAAATAACGGATATATTGCTACGCTTAGTAATGTGACTTATTATAAACCAAGTGAGAATGTAGCAATGGGATATATACTTAACATGCTATTAATATTATTATGGATAATAACAGTTTTAATTGTAAGTTTATTTTTGTATTTATGTTTAAGCAAGTCACTAAATGCTTTTAATGGTGATTTGGCAATATTTAGATCAATGGGAATAAAAACAACGGAAATAAAGATTGCTATTTGTACAAGAATTTTTTTAACACTTGTTCCCGCAATCTTAGTGCTTATAATAATGGCTATAATCATTTATACTTCACCTATTTTAAACCCTTTATTTCCATTTTTATATTTGCATAATTATTTATTGATAATATTGGGATTAATTAGCATATGTTGTCTTATAATATTTAATCATTTAAATAAAATGTTTAATAAGAGTGTAAAAAAAGCATTGAGAGGTGATTATAATGATTAAAATAAATAGTGTTGATAAATTTTATAATAAAAATAAATCTAATCAAATTCAATCGCTTAAAGACATTAATATTGAGTTGCCAGATAAGGGCATAATTGCAATCTTTGGTCCATCTGGTTGTGGCAAAACAACATTGTTAAATGTTATTGGCGGTTTAGATAATGTCAATAAAGGAAATATTTTTATTGATGGTCAAAATATAAAATATAATACTGATATTGTAAGAAATAAATATATAGGTTACATTTTTCAAAATTATAATCTAAATAATAATTATACAAATTTTGAGAATGTTAGTGCATCGTTAAAAATTTGTGGTGTAAATGATGAGAAAGAAATAAATGAACGCGTAGTGAATGCTTTTGAAAATGTTGGGATGAGCAATTATATGTATCGCTATCCTAACAATTTATCTGGTGGAGAAAAACAAAGAATAGCTATTGCTCGTGCTATTGTTAAACAACCTAAAATTATTTTAGCAGATGAACCAACAGGTAATTTAGATGAACATAACACTATAATTATTATGAATTTATTAAAAAAACTTTCGGAAAAGTGTTTAGTATTACTTGTTACCCATGAAGATAGTTTGCTTGATGCATACTGTGATAAAACAATTGAGATAAAAGACGGATCAATAGTTAATTATTATGACAATCAAAAGAAAGAATATGTTTTTAATAAAGATAAAAGAAAAATATATTTGGGTGATTTAAAAAAACAAATTATAACTAGTGATGATGTAACATTAGCAGTTTATGGTGATACATTTCAGAATAATTTTAAAATGACATTAGTTAATATTGGAGGAAAAATTTATTTAAAAATTGATAACAATAATGTAAAAATTGTTGATAGTTCAAGTGAATTGCAATTACTTGAAGAAAAGAGTCCTCATTTTGAAGAACCAACTATGAATTTTAAAATTCTTCCACAAGTTAAATATGGAAAATTTGGAAAATTATTTGGTTTTAAAGATACATTATTAACTTCATTTAGAGATATAGTTTTTAATAAAAAGAGAAAAAAAAGATTATTGCCTTTATGCATGTTTTTGATTTCAATGATTTTAGTATTTTTTGTAGCGTATGCAAGTACATCATTAAAAAATGTTTTTGATGCAAAAGATTGGTATAATGAAAATGTGTATTATGTCAAAGCTAATTATTTAGTTAATAATCTTTTAAAAGAAAAGAATGTAGGTGTAGATTTTTATAAATGTGTAAATAAGAGTGATAAACTTTATTCTTATGATCAAGTAACTTTCGATTGTGGAAAATATGAATCATTCAATAATCAAAACAATACTTCATTAACAATTGAAACAATCTTTATGAGTTGTGATCTAATTAATGAAAATCAATTAGTTGTTGGAAAATATGATGAATTAAATGATTATGAAACTATCTTATCAACAAAAGCATGTGATATGCTTATTGATGATTGTAGATTTGGTTATATAAAATCTTATGAAGATTTAATTGGTCTTTATAGTATAGCTACTTATAATCATCCTAAACTTAAGGTTGTTGGGGTAGTAAAAAACAGTGAAAATATTATGTATGTTAATAATAATACTATTGCTTATATGGCTGCAGATAATATGAGTAATGATTATATTAATGGGTTTAGTGCTAAAACGGATTTAACAATGGGATATAAAGTAGAAGAAGGAGAATGTGTTATAATTGATCGTGTTAAAAATTCGAGTACAATTAATTTAAATAGTGGCGATAATTTCTTTTTCCGTGGGGAAAAAATGATTATTAAAAGGGTAGTTAGAGAACAAGTAACTTATGATGATTTTTTAACAAACTCAGGAATTAATTTAATGACTTTTGATGAATATATTGATAAAGCATTAAAAAAAGATTATCCAGATATTGATGAAACTGAATATAATGTTAGAGTCGATGAATATAAAGAGAATTTATATTATGAGTATTATCTAGATTATTATTATCAATATATAAATGAATATTGTAATGATTGCTTTTATACTATTTCTGATAACAATACTCGTTATATTTCATGGCTAGCTACTGAAAAGAATCTTTTATCCGCAAAGTTTTATATAACTAAAATTAATGATATTTTTTATAATGCATATTTATTTAAACAAAATAATGGATATTACCCTAATAAGAGTTATGTGTTCAATAAGAGATATGTTTTATCAGATTTATATAGTAGCGATGTATATAAGAATTATTATGATTTAAGAGATGAATTATTTATATATAATAACGAAAGTTTTATAGTTGTATTAAATATTAAAGATTTTGTTACTGTTTTTAATTCATATGGTACTAATGATTTTTCATTAAATTTTAGAGTTAAAAATGAAGAATACTTTTTAGTTCATGTGACTGATAAACAAAAGTTTGAAAATAATTTGAATGATTTAGAATATGATGATGTGATAAAACCAATTGATTTTTATAATTTTAAAATTAATGAATATGCGAATAGCATTATTACTAGTTTAATTATTATTTCAACAATTATAATAGTTATTAGTTTTGTTATTTATTTTCTAATGCGTTCTGAACTAATGAGCAAAATTAAAGAAATAGGAATATGGCGTGCAATTGGAGTTTCAAAAAGAAATTTGATATTTAGGTCTATGATTGAATCATTTGTTTTGATGACTATGACATTTTTTGTTGGGTATTTATTTGCAAGTATTGTTGTTTCAAATTTATATAGCAATAATTCAATCATTGAAACTATAATTTATTATCCTCCATTTATTGCAATTATTTTATTACTTTTAATGTACTCAATTGGAATATTTGTTGGATGTATGCCGGTTATAAAATTGTTAAAAAAGACACCTAGTTCTATTTTAACAAAATATGATATTTGATAAAGGAGTAAAATATGAAGAAGTTATTAATTTTATTACTATGTTTTGTGACACTATCAACATATAATGGATGTCATAAATTAGAACCAATAGGTGATTTTGAATGTTTTGTCAATAATAATATGAATACAGTGTTTGTGCGTGGATTAAGTGAAGAAGGAAAACAAAAAGAAGTAATTATGTGGCCAACTGACTTTGGAGATTATGAGGTTTATATAGGCGACTGGGATGGTATTATGAGAAACAAAACTTGTTATTTAGAATCAGAACATTTAAAAAAAATGTATTTTAATACAAATATTATAGATGTTTCAGGTGGGGGGGATTTAATAGAATTATGTTCTAATGAAGTAACATATTATATTCCAAGCTATCAAGATGGAATACCTGATTTATTTGGAGATAGTTACAATACTTTTTATTCGTATGAATATTTTTTGAGTTCTTCAAATGGTTATTGTGATAACATAAATGAGGTTGCAAACATTAGTTATTACTATAACTATGAAAAAGAAGGATATCAAACATATTTTATAGATAATGTATTTAACGAAACAATAATAAATATACCACCAAATCCAAAAAGAAAAGGATATACATTTGATGGATGGTATAAAGAGAAAGAATGTATAAATATATGGGATTTTGAAAAAGAAATAATACCAGAAAAGATGTATGATTCAGAAGGAAACTATAATTATAAAGAAACAATAATATATGCAAAATGGAAATAAGGGAGTAAAAGATGAAGAAGTTATTAATTTTATTACTATGTTTTGTGACATTATCAACATGTAATGGATGTCATAAATTAGAACCAATAGGTGATTTTGAATGTTTTGTCAATAATAATGTAAATACAGTGTTTGTACGTGGATTAAGTGAAGAAGGAAAACAAAAAGAAGTAATTATGTGGCCAACTGATTTTGGAGATTATGAGGTCTCTATAGGCGACTGGGCTGGCATTATGAGTCCCAGAACTTGTTATTTAGAATCAGAAAATTTAAAAAAAATGTATTTTAATACAAATATTATAGATATTTCAGGGGCAGGACGTTTAATAGAAATATGTTCTAATGAAGTAATATATTATTATCCAAGCTATCAAGGATCAATAAGCCATATATATGCAGCCTATCACAATACTTTTTATTCATACGAATATTATTTAAATCGTAAAGCTGATGGAAAACAAACAAACATAAATAAGATTGCAAACATTAGTTATTACTATAACTATGAAAAAGAAGGATATCAAACATATTTTATAGATAATGTATTTAACGAAACAATAATAAATATACCACCAAATCCAAAAAGAAAAGGATATACATTTGATGGATGGTATAAAGAGAAAGAATGTATAAATATATGGGATTTTGAAAAAGAAATAATACCAGAAAAGATGTATGATTCAGAAGGAAACTATGATTATAAAGAAACAAT